>CAWANR010000005.1:0-146846 GCA_963783465.1 uncultured Actinomycetes bacterium
AGGCCGACGTGAGCGTGGCCTGGGATCTAGGGCCGCATGATTTCTCGATTCTCCGCTACTGGCTCGACGAGACTCCCGAGCACGTGACCGCGCTCAGCCGCGGGTGTGTGATCCCGCACATTCCGGACGTTGCGTTCATCAACCTCGAGTTCCCGTCCGGCACTATCGCCCACGTCGAGCTCTCGTGGCTCGCGCCGTCCAAGCTCCGCCGGACGACGATCGTCGGCTCGGAGAAGATGGTCGTCTACGACGACACGAGCAACGAGCCGGTGCGCGTATTCGACTCCGGCGTCAACCTTCCCAACCCGGAGACATTCGGCGAGTACCGGCTCACGTACCGCACCGGCGATATCGTCTCGCCTCGCGTTGCGGCCTCGGAGCCGCTCTACCTCGAGCTCGCAGATTTCTGCAAGGCAGCTCGCACCGGGGAGGCTCCGCGCTCGACCGCGGAGCTCGGGCTCGAAGTGGTGCGGATGATCGAGGCCGTGGACGCCTCTCTCGACAGCAGCGGAGCACGCACGGAGGTAGGCGGGGCGCTCACCGCGTAGTGGCTCGAGCCGTCCACAGGCCGGCCGAGCGTTGTGCACACCATGTTAAGAGTCGGTGTCGATTCAGAAACGTACGTTTAAACGAGGTTTACATAGTTTCAGAACTGTGCTAAGTAACTGTCGTAAGGCAAGACACTGCGGCTATGGGTGAGCGATCGCCCGAGTTGCCGAATGGGAAGGCGGCGGCATTCCAGACTCGGCTGAGAAGAGTGCACGTGGGGCGATCGTTTTCGATCGCCACCCGCTATTTCTAGACGTCGTGGCGCATTTCCTCGCGGCTCGCGGCTTCGAAGTCCTGGGGTCGACGACAAACCCCCGCCGGGCGCTCGAGCTGCTCGGAGAGCATTCGGCCGATCTATTCGTGGCCGGTCTCGATACCGAGACTGGGTCGGCGGATGGAATCGAGCTCGTGAGGTCCGCTGCGACCAGTTATCCACAGTTGAAGGTGATAGCGCTCGCCAGCGGAGGTGGCGTCGACCAGGTCGACGCTGCCTTCTCGGCCGGGGCGTCTGCATATGTCACGAACAGCGCGTCTCCAGAGGACATCGTGGTTGCGATCAGGCAGATGTTCGAGCACTCGATCCATCTTGCAGTCGACGGTAGAACGAAGCCGGCGACGAGCGAGATTGCAGACGAGGCCGGTCTCACCCCTCGCGAAACCGAGATACTCGCGCTCGCCGCCGAAGGGCGTTCGAACGCCGAGCTCGCAGAATTGCTCTGGGTGACGCCGCAGACAGTCAAGTTCCACCTCTCGAACGTCTACCGCAAGCTCAACGTGTCGAACCGCACGCAGGCGAGCCGTTGGGCACAACGGGCCAATCTCGCCCCCGAGCGAGGGGCCGACGAGCTCACCCCGCGCGACGCGCGCGATTCCTCTGCCTCGGCAGATAACCGCTGCTAGCTCAGAAGCTCCACTCGCCGTTCTCCTGAACGACCTTGCCGTCGAGCTCGATCCGGCCGCCGTTCCGCAGGTCCTTGACCATGTCCCAGTGGGTCGCGCTCTTGTTCTTGCCGCCCGCGATCGGGATTCCGGCACCCACTGCGAGGTGGATCGTCCCGTACATCTTCTCGTCGAAGAGCGTGTTCTTCATGTGCCGCTGGATGCCCGGGTTGCAGCCGATCCCGAACTCGCCCAGCACCCGCGCTCCCTCGTCTCGGTCGAGCGCGGTGAAGAGCGCCTCCTCGTTCGTCGTCGCCGAGGCCTCGACGACCCGCCCGTTCTCGTAGCGCATGCGCACGCCGTCCACGACGTCCGGCTCCTGCACGGCCGGGAACTCGGAGAACGAGACGACGCCCTCCGTCGAGTCCTCGACCGGGCAGTAGAAGACCTCGCCTCCCGGCATGTTCAGGTGCCCGTCGTCGACGACGCCCTCGCGGCCCGCGATGCTGAACCGGAGATCGGTCTCGTGTCCGACGATGTGCACCTCTTCCGCCGGGTCGAAGCGTTCCTTGATCCGCTCCATCTTCCGGCCCTCTTCGTCCCAATCGAGCAGCACGGCGCCGTAGAGGAAGTCCTCGAAGGCCCTCAGGCCCATCCCGGCGTCCTGGGCCATCGCCGGCGTGGGGTAGCGGCACGTGACCCACGGGATGTCGAGCGCAAGCCGGCGCGAGATGAGCGGGTGCGCCGCCTCGGCGATTGCGTTGTGATGGGCGGTGTCGAGGTCGGCGCCGTCCCGCGTGTTCTCGGGCGCGCCGATCCGGATCCAGGCGTCGCACTCGTCTTCGATCGCGACGCGCAGCGGTGGGCGCTCGGCCATGACCTCGGCCGACGCGGTCTCGGCCCAGATCGTCTCGAAGGGCCAGTAGTCCATGCCCCCGAAGCTGATCTGGACGAGCGGGTACGCCTGGCGCCTCCCGATTGCCCGCACTACCTCCTCGACGAGCGGCCTTCCGAGGGCGCTTCCCGCCACGACGACCTCCCAGCCCGGCTGGACGTCGACGCACCGTTCTACGAGTAGCTTCGCGTACTGCTCAACTCGAGGATCGATTGTGAGCCTCCCTTGCTATACTCAGACTTAGATTTCTTACAAACACTGACTCAAGGAGCAAAATCGCATGGCAAAGACCATTGGAATCGACCTCGGCACGACCAACTCTTGCATGGCCGTGCTCGAGGGCGGTGAGCCTACCGTCATTCCGAACGCCGAGGGCGGCCGCACGACGCCGTCCGTTGTCGCGTTGACGAAAGACGGCCAGCGCCTCGTCGGGCCTCCCGCGAAGCGCCAGCAGGTGACGAACCCCCACAACACGATCTTCTCGATCAAGCGGTTCATGGGCCGCAAGTTCGAGGAGGTCTCCGAGGAGATGAAGATCGTCCCCTACGAGGTCGTCAAGGGCCCGAACGGCGACGTGCGCGTGAAGGCCGAGGGCAAGGAGTACGCGCCGCCGGAGATCTCGGCGATGATCCTGCAGAAGCTGAAGACGGACGCTGAGGCCTATCTCGGCGAGCCGGTCACCGATGCGGTCGTCACCGTCCCGGCGTACTTCAACAACGCCCAGCGCGAGGCGACGAAGGACGCCGGCAAGGTCGCCGGGCTCAACGTCGTCCGGATCATCAACGAGCCGACCGCGGCCGCGCTCGCATACGGGCTCGAAAAGGAGCACGACCACACGATCCTCGTGTGGGACCTCGGCGGCGGCACCTTCGACGTCTCGATCCTCGAGCTCGGCGAAGGCGTCTTCGAGGTGAAGGCCACAAACGGCGACAACCACCTCGGCGGGGACAACTTCGACAAGGCGATCGTCGACTGGATGGTCTCCGAGTTCAAGAAGGACCAGGGCATCGACCTGGCCGCGGACAAGATGGCGCTCCAGCGGCTCTACGAGGCTGGCGAGAAGGCCAAGATCGAGCTGTCCTCGACGATGACGACGCAGGTCAACCTGCCGTTCATCACCGCGACGCAGGACGGCCCGAAGCATCTCGACCTGCAGCTGACGCGCGCGAAGCTGAATGAGCTGAGCGCAGATCTGCTCGCTCGGACGGTGGAGCCGACGAAGCAGGCGCTCGCCGACGCGGGCCTGAAGCCGGCAGACATCGACCACGTCGTCCTGGTCGGCGGCATGACGCGCATGCCGGCCGTCGTCGACGAGGTCAAGAAGCTGATCGGCAAGGAGCCGCACAAGGGCGTCAACCCGGACGAGGTCGTCGCCGTCGGCGCGGCCATCCAGGGCGGCGTCCTGAAGGGCGAGGTCAAGGACGTCCTCCTGCTCGACGTGACTCCGCTCTCGCTCGGCATCGAGACGAAGGGCGGCGTCTTCACGAAGCTGATCGACCGCAACACGACGATCCCGACGAAGAAGTCCGAGACGTTCTCGACCGCAGAGGACAACCAGCCCTCGGTCGAGATCCACGTCGCCCAGGGCGAGTCGGAGATGGTCGCCTTCAACAAGACGCTCGGCAAGTTCCAGCTCGTCGGCATCCCGCCGGCGCCGCGGGGCATGCCGCAGATCGAGGTCACGTTCGACATCGACGCGAACGGGATCATCAACGTCTCCGCCAAGGACCTCGGCACGGGCAACGAGCAGCAGATCCAGATCGAGGGCGGCTCCGGCCTGAACGAGGATGAGGTCCAGCGCATGGTCAACGAGGCCGAGTCGCACGCGCGACGAGGCGCACAAGCTGCGCGAGCTCGCGGACGCACGCAACCACGCCGAGCAGCTCGCCTACCAGACCGAGCGCACGCTCAAGGAGCACCGCGACAAGCTCGACGAGGCCGAGGCCTCGACCATCGAGGGCCGGATCATGGAGCTGAAGGCCGTGCTCGAGAGCTCGGACGTGAACGAGATCAAGGCCAAGACCGAGGAGCTCCAGCAGGCCTCGCAGAAGCTGGCCGAGGCCGTCTATGCCCAGGCGACCGCCGCGCAGGCGGGCTCCGCCACGGGCGGCAACGGTGACTCCGGCTCAGACGACGAGGTCGTCGAAGAGGCCGACTACGAGGTCATCGACGAAGAGGAAGCGAAGAAGTCGTAATGACCGTCGAGGAGCCAAAGAACAACCCCGAAGAGACTTTGCAACAGTCTGTTGCAAAGTCTGATGGGGCCGAGTTGGTCGAGCTCGAGGCGCTCCGCGCCGAGAACGAGGAGCTGATCGACACGCTCCAGCGCGTCAAGGCCGAGTTCGACAACTACCGCAAGCGGGCCGCGCGCGACCAGGAATCGCTGGTCGCGCGGGCCGGCGAGCGGATCGTGAAGGAGCTCCTGCCCGTGCTCGACGATCTCGAGCGCGCGCTCGAGGCCGCGCACGCGCACGAGGAGGCGAAGCTCGAGGAGGGCGTCGAGCTCGTCCACCGCCAGCTCGAGCAGATCCTCGAGCGTGAGGGCCTCTCGCCGGTCGCAACTGACGGCAAGTTCGACCCCCACGTGCACGAGGCGCTGCTGACGCAGCCGTCCGCGGCCGAGGAGGGAGCCGTGATCGAAGTGCTCCAGAAGGGCTATCGCCTGGGCGACCGCGTCCTGCGGCCGGCCAGGGTGGTGGTCGCGGGTCCGAAGGAGGACCCCAGTGGCGACTCGGCCTAAGTCTCTGTACGACGCGCTTGGAGTCTCCAAGACCGCGTCTCAGGACGAGATCAAGAAGGCCTACCGCAAGCTCGCTCGCCAGTACCACCCGGACACGAACGCGGGCGACAAGGACGCCGAGGAGCGCTTCAAGGAGGTCCAGGGCGCCTACGACGTCCTCTCGGACCCAGAGAAGCGCAAGCAGTACGACACGTTCGGCTCGGCGGACGGGCGCGCCGGCTTCCCCGGCGGGGCGGGCGGCGGTGGCAATTTCAACTTCGACTTCGGAGACATCTCCGACCTCTTCGGGGGCTTCGGCGACATCTTCGGTCGTGGCCAGCCGCGCCAGCGAGCCGGGCGGGGCGCCGATCTCCAGGCCCAGGTCAGCCTCTCGTTCGAGGACGCGCTCCGCGGAGTCGAGACCCAGATCCCGGTCGAAGCCGAGGCCGCGTGCCGCGAATGCGGTGGCTCCGGCGCGGAGCCGGGGACCTCGCCGAAGATCTGCCCGGAGTGCAAGGGGCGGGGCGTCACCGTCGAGAGCCAGGGCATGTTCGGGCTCTCGCACCCGTGTCCGCGCTGCCACGGGAACGGCACGATCATCGAGAAGCCGTGCCCGCGCTGCCACGGCAGCGGCCGCGAGCGGCGGACGAAGCGCTACAAGGTCAAGATCCCGGCCGGGGTCAAGGACGGGACGCAGATTCGCCTCAAGGGCAAGGGCGAGCCGGGCTACGGCGGCGGACCGCCCGGCGACCTGATCGTCGTCACGCGCGTCACCGAGTCGCCGATCTACAAGCGCCGGGGCGCCGACCTCGAGGTCGAGGTGCCCGTCACCTTCGCGGACGCGGCGCTCGGCGCGAGCGTCGATGTCCAGACTCCGGAGGGCCCGGTCTCACTCAAGATTCCGGCAGGCTCGGAGAGCGGCAAGCTCCTGCGCATCCGCGGCCGCGGCGCGCCGAAGCTGAACGGCGCCGGCAAGGGCGACGTCCTCGCGCGCCTGAAGATTTCCGTCCCCAAGAAGCCGAACAAGAAGGAACGCGAGCTCCTCGAGCAGCTCCAGAAAGTGCAGAAGGTGCGTTGATGGACGACCGACCTCGCTACATGATCTCCGTCGCCGCTGAGCTCGTCGGAATGCACCCGCAGACGCTGCGGATCTACGAAGCCAAAGGGCTCGTCACGCCGCAGCGGACCGCCGGGAACACGCGCCTCTACTCCGAGGCCGACCTCGAGCGGCTGCGTCTGATCCAGCAGCTGACGACCGAGGTCGGGCTCAACCTCGCAGGAGTCGAGCACGTGATCCGGCTCGAGGAGCAGATGCGCCGCATGCAGCGCGCGATGGAGCGGCTCGAGCGCGAGATGCGCGAGCAGATCCAGGAGGTCCACCGCCAGTACCGCCGCGACCTCGTTCCTTATGACCCTGAGAACACGCGACTGATGAGGACTCGATGGACTTCAACAAGCTGACCGTGAAATCACAGGAGGCGATCGCGGCCGCGCAGGAGGACGCGCGCCGTCGCGGGAACCCCGAGATCTATCCCGAGCACCTGCTGCTGGCGCTCCTCGACCAGGACCTCCCCCGAGAACTCGTTCCGGACGCAGAGGAGCTGCGCGCCGAAAGCGGAGGCGAAGCTCGGCGACAAGCCGTCGCTCCAGGGCGCGGCCCAGCAGCCGACCGCCTCGACCGCGTTCTCGCGCGTCCTCGACCGCGCCGAGGAGGAGATGCGCAAGCTCGAGGACGAGTTCATCTCGACCGAGCACCTGCTGCTCGCGCTCGACGCCGTCCCACGCGACGAGCTGCTCGCGCGGCTCAAGGAAGTCCGCGGCGGCCAGCGCGTCACCTCCCAGAATCCCGAAGGCACCTACCAGGCGCTGGAGAAGTTCGGGCGCGACCTGACCGAGCTCGCCGAGCAGGGCAAGCTCGACCCGGTCATCGGCCGCGACGAGGAAGTCCGCCGCGTGATCCAGGTGCTCTCGCGGCGCACGAAGAACAACCCGGTGCTGATCGGCGAGCCGGGAGTGGGGAAGACCGCGATCGTCGAGGGCCTCGCCCAGCGGATCGTCGCCGGCGACGTGCCCGAGGGCCTGAAGGGCAAGCGGGTGTGGGCGCTCGACATCGGCGCGCTCCTCGCCGGCTCGAAATATCGCGGCGAGTTCGAGGAGCGGATCAAGGCCGTGCTCGGCGAGATCAAGAACTCGGAGGGCGAGATCGTGCTCTTCATCGACGAGCTGCACACGATTGTCGGCGCGGGCGCGGCCGAGGGCGCGGTCGACGCGGCGAACCTGCTGAAGCCGATGCTCTCGCGAGGCGAGTTGCGCGCGATCGGAGCAACGACCCTCGACGAGTATCGCAAGCACATCGAGAAGGACGCGGCACTCGAGCGGCGCTTCCAACCCATCTTCGTCGGCGAGCCGTCCGTCACGGACACGATCGCGATCCTGCGCGGGCTCAAGGAGCGCTACGAAGCGCACCACGGCGTGCGCATCCGTGACGCGGCACTGGTTGCCGCCGCGGTTCTCTCAGACCGCTACATCTCGGACCGCCAGCTCCCGGACAAGGCGATCGACCTCGTCGACGAGGCGGGCTCACGTCTGCGCATGGAGATCGACTCCAGCCCGCTCGAGCTCGACGAGGCCGAGCGGCGCGTGCGCCAGCTCGAGATCGAGCTCGCCGCAATGGGCAAGGAGTCGAAGGAGCGCCGTGAGCCGGTCGAGCGCGAGCTGGCCGGGGCAAAGGAGCGGCGCGACGGGCTCGCCGCGCGGTGGGCCCGCGAGAAGGAGGCGCTCGACCGGGTCAGCGAGATCAAGCGCAAGATCGACGAGCTGCGCATGGAGGCCGAGCGCGCCGAGCGGCACGGAGACCTGGAGCGCGTCGCCGAGATCCGCTACGGCGAGCTTCCCGAGCTCGAGCGCGAGCTCGAGGAGCGCGCGGAGCCCGAGGTCGAGCCGATGGTCAAGGAAGAGGTCGACGAGGACGACGTCGCCGAGGTCGTCGCCCGCTGGACGGGGGTTCCAGTCTCTCGCCTCCTCGAGGGCGAGACCGAGAAGCTGATCCACATGGAGGAGCGGCTCCACCAGCGCGTCGTCGGCCAGGACAAGGCCGTCGAGGCCGTGGCCAACGCGCTCCGACGGGCGCGCTCCGGGCCTGCAGGACCCGAACCGGCCGATCGGCTCGTTCGTCTTCCTCGGCCCGACCGGGGTGGGGAAGACCGAGCTCGCCCGGGCGCTCGCCGAGTTCATGTTCGACGACGAGCGGGCCATGGTCCGGCTCGACATGTCCGAGTACCAGGAGAAGCACACCGTCTCGCGCCTCGTCGGCGCGCCGCCCGGATACGTCGGCTACGACGAGGGCGGCCAGCTGACCGAGGCCGTGCGCCGTCGCCCGTACTCGGTCGTCCTGCTCGACGAGATCGAGAAGGCGCATCCCGAAGTCTTCAACATCCTGCTCCAGGTGCTCGACGACGGGCGCCTCACCGACGGGCAGGGCCGCACGGTCGACTTCCGGAACACGGTCCTGATCATGACCTCGAACGTGCGCTCCGAAGAGGCGATGCGCGAGACGTTCCGCCCCGAGTTCCTGAACCGCATCGACGAGATCGTCGAGTTCGACCCGCTGAGCCGGGAGCAGATCGGTGAGATCGTCGAGCTGCAGCTCGAGCGCCTGCGAGCGAGGCTCGCCGAGCGGGGACTGTCCCTCGAGCTGACGGACGCCGCGAAGGAGCATCTCGCCGAGGCAGGCTGGGACCCGACCTACGGCGCGAGGCCGCTCAAGCGGGCCATCCAGCGCATGATCGAGAACCCGCTCGCGTTACGGCTCCTCGAGGGCGAGTTCGCCGAAGGCGACACCGTCCGAGTCGACGTAAAGGACGGCGAGCTCGCGTTTCAGACGGCACCTGAAGCCGAGCCGGCCGCGGCCTAGGCCTGCCGGCGGGGAGCTGCCGCGCGGACGAGGACTTGTGCGACGCGGCACGTTCGGAGTACCGTTCAGGTGCATCGCCCTGCGGCGTTGGACGGAAGAAGATGGCCCGGCTTCCCGTCTCTGAGACAAGCGCGATGAAAGGTGGGCACATGAGTCGACTTGCGGCGTTGACCCTGGCGGTGGTGTTCGCTCTCGTCGCAGCCGGCTGCATGGGCGGCGGGAAGGGCGAACGGCGGGCCGCATTGACGTCGGGCTCTTCGATCACCGGGCGCGTCGTCCGCACCGACTCATGGGTCGTGAACGCCGAGACGCTCGGCGCGACCACCGCAGACTGCGCGTCAGGGGAACAGACGCTCGCCGGGGGATTCAACATGAGCCCGAATCTCGAGGCGCACACGTTCGGGATCTATCCCTCCGGTCAGTACTGGAGAGTCCGGCTGTTCGACACGCATCCGAGCGTGAACATGAACCTCGTGGACTATGCGGTCTGCGGCCAGGTGCCTGAATACCAGATCGCTACGAACCCAGCGGTCGTCCACGCCGACACGCTGGGCTCTGTCGCTGCACTGTGCCCGGTGGGCAAGGTGCCGATCGGCGGAGGCTTCAACATGAGCCCCAACATCGAGCCCAACCTCTATGCCTCGTACCCGGACGGAAGGTACTGGCGAGTCCGGCTCTTCAACACGCATCCCACCGTGAACATGAACCTCTCCGTCTACGCGATCTGCGCGCCGGACGACCTTGCCGGGCGTGTGGTGCGCACCGATTCGTGGGTCGTGAACGCCGACACACTCGGCACGACCTTCGCTGACTGCGCGCCGGGCGAGTTGCCGATCGGCGGGGGCTTCAACATGAGCCCAAACATCGAGCCCAACCTCTATGCCTCGTACCCGGACGGAAGGTACTGGCGAGTCCGGCTCTTCAACAAGCATCCCACCGTGAACATGAGCCTCTCCGTCTACGCGATCTGCGCGGCTGTCTGATGGATGCCATGACCCGAACGAAAGGCGGCAACATGCATCGACTCGTACTCGCGACCTCGGGGGTGGCGATCGTGCTGCTCGCTGCCGGCTGTATGAGCGGCAACAAGAGCGATCGCAGCGCACGGAAGGCAGCGCTTGGGAGCACGACCTCGGGCGAGGTGATCGGCTCCATGGACATTTCAGGGGTGGCCTCCGGAATCGATCTGTACTCGTTCAGCTGGGGCGCGGAGTCCAACAGTGGCGGTCAGCACACGAATCAATTTGCCATCACGAAGAAGATCGACCCAGTCTCGACCACCCTGCTTCACCACGCTCTCATCGCTCAGGTTTTTCCAAGTGTGACGATCCGGCTCCTCCCAGTGGGCGGGAGGCCGTATGCGACCTATGACCTCACGAACGCGGTGGTCCAGCAGGTGGACCACGGTGCCGGCAACGGTGACGAGCAGGTCGCCCTTCAGGGCACCTGCGTCGCGTTCACGCCGACGGGCGGAACGCGGTTCGGCTGGGACAACGCGCGCCAGCGGACCTGCTGAGCCAAAGCCAGTTGGATCGGCTACGAGGGAGCGCCCACGAGGCGCTCCTCTCGTTTGGCGATCGATTCGACCACCTGGTCGACGGACGAGGCTCCACCGTCGGCAAAGGCCTTCTCGTAGGCCGCGTCGCCGAGCCGCGACCGCAGCTGCGCCTCGATCTCGTTCCGCCGCTCCAGCTCGTACGACCAGATCCTGGCTCCGAGCGAGTGCCGGATCGCCTCGGCGGCCCCGAGGAGGCGAGGATCGCCGCCCGCCCGCCCGATCGCGTCGAAGCACTCTGCGATCCCGAGCCGGTCGCCGAGCTCGCGGCAGAGCGCGAGCCGCTCGTCGATGAGCGCCCCCGCGTCCTCGTCGGCCTCCTCGGCCGCCACGAGCGCCAGGAAGTAGAGCGGCTCGGCAAGGCGCAGCTTGTCCTCGAGCTCGCGGGCCAGCGCAATGCTCTCTACGAGGGCCGTTCGGGCGCCCTCCAGATCGCCGGCGATCAGCCCTGCGCGACCGATCGCGCTGAGGGTGTTCGAGACGCTGCGGCGGTCCTCGAGGCGGCGGCGAATGGCCAGGCTCTCGTCGAGCAGGGGCCGGGCAGCCGCGGTGTCGCCCTCCTCGGTGAGCACGCGGCCGAGGCTGCGCAGCGCTCGGGAGACCATCTGCTCGTCGCCGAGCCCCCGCGAGAGGTCGAGCCCCTCCTCGAGCAACTTGCGGGAGCGCTCGTAGTTGCCGGTGACGAGCTCGACCCAGCCGAGCTCCAGCAGGCAGGCCGCGATCTCGTCGCGGTCGTCGATGGCGCGGCCTTTCTCCAGTGCCTGCTCGAGCGAGGACCGTGCGGTCGCGTAGTCGCCTTGCAGGAGCGCGAGCCGTCCGAGATACGAGAGCCCGCGTGCTCGCACCGCCGGATCGACGTGATCCTCAGAGTCGAGCGCGGCCGCGAGCCAGGTGCGCGCCTCGCCGAGCGTCCCGCGCTGCTCCCAGAAGCGGGCGAGCGCGAAGGCAAGGCGCAGGCCGAGCTCACCGGCATGCCCGCGCGACCACTGGAGCGCGGCGCGGAAGTTTTCCGTCTCGCGTCCCAGCCGCTGGACCCAGCTCACCTGGTCCGGCCCGCGAAGCTCAGACGCTCCGGCTTCGGCGACACTGAGGAAGAACTCCGCATGCGCGCGCCTCACGGTCTCGGGGTCAGGGCTTTCGGCGAGCCGCTCGAGGGCGAACTCGCGAATCGTCTCCAGCATCACGAAGCGCGCTCGCTCCTCGACGTGCCGGTCCCTGCGAACGAGGCTCTTGTCGACGAGCGACTCGAGCGCGCTGATCGCCTCGCCACCGTCCTCGCAGACTGCCTCGACCGCCTCGAGCTCGAAGCCGCCGGCGAAGACTCCGAGCCGGGCGAAAAGCGATGCCTCCGCGGAGCCCAGCATGCTGTGGCTCCACTCGACGGTCGCCCGTAGCGTCTGGTGGCGGTCGGGGAGGTCGCGCGCCCCCTCGCCGGTCGCCTCGAGCAGCGAGATTTCGAGCCGTTCGCGGATCTCTGCGGGCGCGAAGAGCTTGGCGCGGGCTGCGGCGAGCTCGATGGCGAGGGGCAACCCGTCCATCCGCCGGCAGATCCACTCGATTGTCGGCGCGGTGGTCTCCGTCAGCTCGAACCCGGGATCGACGGCCTGAGCCCGCGCGACGAAGAGGTCGACCGCGTCGCTCTGGTCGAGCGGAGGCACGGGAAAGGCGCGCTCGCCGCGGATGTGCAGCGCTTCTCGGCTCGTGACGATGAGTTTCAGCCTCGGCGCCTCCGCGAGGAGCTCCGCGAGGGCGGGGCCGACCTCGATCACCTGCTCCGCGTTGTCGAGCACGAGCAGCAGGTGCTTGTCGCGGAGGTGGTCCTTCAGTGTCTCGAGCATCGGCTCGCCCGGCTGCTCGCGCACCTCCAGCGTCTGGGCGATTGCCGAAACGGCGGCGTCACGCTCCGTGATCGTGGCCACAGGGCAGAAGTAGGCGCCGCCTGCGTAGAGCTCGGACAATCGCGTGGCGAGCTCGATCGAGAGCCGTGTCTTGCCCGTTCCGCCGGGGCCGAGCAGGGTCACGACGCGCACATCGGCCTGCCTGAGAAGCTCCGTGGCGCCGGCAAGCTCCCGCTCTCGGCCGACGATCGGCGTCGGTGGCTCGGGCAGCTTGCTGACGTGCGGCTCGTAGGTGGCGAGCGTCGCGATCTCGCGGCGGGCGCGCTGAACCGCCTGCGCGTCGCCGCCGAAGCGCTTCACTCGCCACTTGAGGAGCGCCAGCCTGACGAGCGCCGAATTGAGGCGGCGCAGATGGCGCCACTGCTCGAACTGGCCGCTCTTGATGAGCTGCCAGTAGCGGGCTGTACGCCGGCCAAAGACAGTGATCGAATCGAGCTCGTCGGCGCCGAAGAGACCGGTCCCGGTCTCCTCGGCGAGCTCAGTTCGGATGACTCCTCGCTGGTAACGCAGCCACAACGCCGCCGCCGCGAGGAAGACAGCGATGTAGACGTAATCGAGGGCCCGCAGGACATTCTCCATCGCCACGCCCGTGCTCTCGACGGATGCCGGCACGGCGGCGCCGGTTGTCCAGAGGTACGCCTCGTTGATCCCGTAATTGAGCGTGAGGACGGCCTCCACGAGGCCGTTGTTCGCGGCGTGCATCGCGATTGCGACGGCCAGCCCGGCCAGTGGGAAGAGGACCTTCAGCGACCTCCGCGTCGTCCAGGCGGCAAGGCCGAGCCCCGCCCCGAAGGCTGCAGTGAAGAGCGAGTGGTGGAGGACTGCGGGGCCGAAGAAATCACGCCGGTAGACGAAGAGGTGGAGGCCGGCCTGCACCCCCTCGGTCTGGGCTCTGTTGAGGAGGAAGAAGAAATCCTCGGTGAAGGCAAAGCCGATGCCGACGGCCGCGCCATAGACGATTCCCGCCGTCAGGCCCTCGAAGATCGTGACCCCGAAGCGCTTCGCCAGCCAGCGGATCGGGCCGATCGCGACGAGCAACGCGAGTCCCTTCGCGCATTCCTCGACGACCGGCGCCGAGATCGCGTCGCCGAAGACGGTCTGCTCCTCGCCGGAGAGGAGCCCTTTCACCGTTCGGTTTCCGGCCAGCGCGATCACAGCTGCCCCCGTGCCGCCCCAGAACGCCATCAGCATCACGAGCAGGAGCGGCTGGCGCTCGTAGAGGTCGAGCGACCAGATGAGGAGCAGCAGGAGCACGGCCTGGACGACCGCGAAGGTCAGGTAGAAGCCCGGCTCGTTGAGGAGGGCGATCATCGTTGTGCCTGCACGAGCGATGATGCGGCATGGACTCGGCTTTCCGCAATGCAGAGGGCCCGCCGGCGGCCGAGCGGACCGTCGGCCAGCTCGTGGCCGAGACGATCCGGCTTTACCGCGGTCGTTTCTTTCCGTCGCTCGCGCTCGGGGTCGTCGTGGCGACCTTCAACCAGCTCGCGATCGGCCAGGCGAGGGAAGTCCAGGCGATGCTGCTCGCGCTGGCAGCTCCTCTCTTCGCTCTCGCCTACATCGCGGCCTGTGCGCTCGTCGCCGGAGAGCGTCCACCGCGCCGGGCGTTCTTCTCGGCCCTCGTAGTCGGCGTCGTCGTCTTCCTGCCTGTCGGCCTGCTCGTCTGGATCTTCATCCTGCCCGCGCTTGCCTGGCTCGCTTTCGCAGGGCTCTCGGTCCCGGCGGCGCTTCTCGAGCGTGCTGGGTATCCGGGATGCGATCCGACGTGCCGGCCTCCTGGCGGGCGCGGACTATGTGCACGCGCTCGGCGCGCTGGCGACGCTCGTCATCGTCTACTTCGTCAGCCGCAGCGCGCTGCTGCTCCTCCTGCACGGGCAGGCGGGCGCCGCTCTGCGCACGGCGGCGTTTCTCGCCGACCTCGTGCTCTCGCCGCTGCTCTTCCTGGGCTCGGCTGTCCTGTATTTCGACCAGAAGGCCCGGTTAGAGTCGGGCTCCCCACGACGAAGGAGGCGCGATGCCCGTCTACATCATGCTGACGAGTCTGACCGCGCAGGGCGTCCAGACACTCAAGTCGAACCCGGATCGGCTGCGGGAGGTGAATCGTGACGTCGAAGAGCTTGGCGCGAAAGTGCTCCACCAGTGGGCGACACTCGGGCCGTTCGACTTCGTCAACGTCGTCGAGGCACCCGATGCGGCGACGATCGTCAAGGTGTCGATGGCCTTGAGTGCTCGCGGGAGCGCGAAGCTCCAGACGATGACCGCGCTCGAGATCGAGGAGCTGCTGACCGCAATCGGCTAGCCAGCACCGGTGTAGGCGACGGCCACCTCGGCGGCGAGCCGGGCGTTCGCGAGCACGAGCTCGCGGTTGACCTCGAGCGTCCTGCCGCCGCTCCGCTCGTGGAGGAACGAGAGGACAAACGGCGTCACGGCCTGGCCTGTTACCGATTGCTCCTCGGCGGCCGCGAGCGCCTGCTCGATCAACGGCTCAACGTCGTGGATGCTGTCAGGAGGCGCTTGCGCGAGGAGCAGGCCGGAGCGTCGTTTCAGCCCCCAGTGCGCTCGAGCGACCTGGGCCGCTTCGTCAGCCCCCTCGACCCGCGCGGGGACGGGCGGCCCACCGCCGGCCGTGTAGAAGAGCGGGAGCTCGTCGGTTCGGAATCCGAGCACGGGGATGCCGAGCGTCTCGAGGAGCTCCATGGTCGCGGGCACGTCGAGGAGGGACTTGATCCCGGAAGAGACGACGAGGGCCTCCGTCTGCGCGAGCTCGTGCAGGTCCGCAGAGACGTCCATCCGGTGACCGCGGTGAACACCGCCGATCCCGCCCGTGCCCATGAACCCGATACCGGCTGCACGGCAGGCGGCGAGCGTCCCGCCGACCGTGGTCGCACCAACTGCGCTCTGGGCGACCGCTGCGGCGAGGTCGCGCGGGCCGACCTTGCGCGCCTGCGGGGTGAAGCGCTCGAGCTCCGCGTCCGAGAGGCCGACCCGAAGCGCTCCGTCGAGGACTCCGACCGTCGCAGGGACCGCGCCCGCATCCCGGACCTCCTGCGCGGATGCGATCCCGACCGCCACCCCTTCGCCCGCGGGAAAGCCGTGCGCGACGAGCGTCGTCTCCAGCGCGACGACGGGCTCGCGCCGCCGGAGCGCGTGCTCTACCTCGCGCGAGAGCTCGATCATCCGGCGTATCTTCCTGGAAAGGACCCTCCGGGCGCCCGCCGCGCCCGAAGGGTCGTTCGGTTATCGCGGAAGGTTCAACGCCCGGATCCGCCCACTCGCGGCCCAGGCGACCCGCTTGCCCTCGATCGAGAGTCCGATCGGCGTGGTCGTCGTTCGCCACAGAACTGCAGTCTTTCCGGCACGAATCGTGTAGATCGCCTTGCCGACGCGGAAGACGATCCCGCCCGTGCCGATCGCGAGGTCCGAGGCGCCGGCCATCGTCGTCTTGCCGATGAGCTTGTCTCTCGCGGCGTCATAGCGTTCGATCACGGTCGTTCCGTCGTTCCTGGACACGATAACCGCCAGGTACGGCCACGACAGCGCGACGTCACGAACGGTCCCTCGGGGAACTACGCCGGCGAGCCGGCGTCCGGAGAGGTTGTAGACGTCGACAGGCCCGTTCTCCTCCGCCGCTGGATGGTCCTTCGAGACCACTGCCGGCACCACCGCGACCCGGCCGAGCGGCCGCGAGGCCGAGATCGCGAAGGCCGGCGGAATGCCACGGATCGGGTGTGTGAACGACTTCGATCCGACGATGCGGTGGACTCCGCCGCCCTCGAGTGACCACTCGCTGTCACTGCAGTTCGTCACGTCAGTGCATCTCAGGTACGCATGTCCGTAAACGATCGTCCCCTCGCCGTCGGCAGCGAGGCCGGCGAGGTAATCGCCGGCGGACTCGCTGACACCCAGTGCGTCGATGAGCCTCGGCTTCTTCTTTCCGGTCTTGGCGGTGTAGATCCTGGCTTCTCGGGTCATCACGCCCGCGTACTTGACCCAGACAGCCCGCTTGCCGCCGAGGACGAGCGCGGGCGCGCCTTGAGAGCCGACCGCCGCTCCGGGGCCTGCATTGCCGAGCACCAAACCGCTTCGTTCCGAGACGCCGCGCACGTGCACGACGTAGTGGCGTCCTCCGATCCAGGAGATGAAGTTGCCGTCCTGGGCGAACTTGTAGATCCTGCCGTGCTCGATGACGAGCGTGCGGGGCGTTACGAGACGGCCCGTCGCCCGAGTCGGCGCCGCACCGGCCGAAGCTGCGATCAGCAGGCAGACGAGCGCGACCAGCATCGCGTACGAACGGCTTACGCGGCTGAAAGGCTGCTTCGTCATGACCATCACCTCTCTTTGCATGAATCGTCGCCGAGCGGTCGCCGCGCCGCGTCGGGACTGCTACTGAGCCGTGAGTGACGAAGTACGGACCTCGTTCTCTTAACAACTTCGACCTGTTGGGTCAGGCGTCCCTGGAGGGCATCGCGCCGATCTGCGCTACGCACCTCGCGGCCGCCTCGGCCGCGACCTCCGGCCCGCCGACGAGGTAGCCCGCGGCCAGGGCGTCTCCTGCACCTGTCGTGTCCACCACCTCGGCCGGGAGGGCTGGGTAGTCGGTGCCGTCGACCGTGAACCCGTCGGCGCCCCGCTTGAGGACGAGCGTTCCGGGGACGGTGCCTCCGATCGCCGCCAACTCGCCCTCGTTCGCGAACACGATGGCGGGCTCGAGGAGCTCTAGCCGCCCGAGGAGGCGCTCGGCTCCGTACTCGGCGATGCCCGATGCCGTCGCAAGGTCGACGCTTATCAGTCCACCCTGAGCCTGGATCGCCCCGGCTGCCTTCGCCGCAGCCTCATCGATTGGGCGCCTCAGGAGCGAGTAGCCGGAGAGATGGAGCCACTCGCAGCCGCCGAACCAGCGGACGTCGAGCTCCTCTGCCCGTAACCCCGGCGCAACGCCTCGGTCGGAGAGCATCGTCCGCGCTCCGTCCGGTGCGACGAGAGAGACGACAACCCCGTTCGAGCCCTCCTCGACGGGCCCGTGCACTTCGACGCCGCGGCCCGCGAGCTCCTGGGCGACGAGCTCGCCGGCGCCGTCGGACCCCGCTTACCGACGAAATGCGACTCGGCTCCGAGCTCGGCGGCCCACGCGGCAACGTTCGCCGCCTGCCCGCCGGCGCCGACCCGCGTCTCGGCGCTGCCTTCCTCCTCGGGCCTGCCTGAGCCGTCTGTACGGACGATCACGTCGAGCAGTAGGTCGCCGAGCGTGCAGATCTTCATGCCTAGGATCGTTTCATGTCACGCCGCCACATCGACCATGCGCTCGTCCTCCTGCCCGCTGCGGTGGCTTTCGGGCTCCTCGTCTTTCGCCTCACGCGCGACGTGCACGGGAAGCCGTACATGGAAGACGAGGCCGTCGCAGGGCTGATCGGCGCCCGCCCGCTGGGGGAGCTGCTCGCGACCGTGCTCTGGGACCGCGGAGGCGCGCCTCTGCACTTCGTGCTCGTCCATGTCGTGCTCGCACTCGACTCCTCCGCTGTGGCACTGCGCTGGCTCTCGGTGGCGCTCGCCGTGGGCGCCGTTGCGACGTGCTTCGAGCTCGGCCGACGCCTGCGCGGGCCGGTTGCAGGCGCCGCAGCCGCGATCGCAGGCGCGACCTCGGGACTGCTGACGATCTACGGCACCGTGGCCCGGATGTACGCCCTACTGGCCTTCGCCGGCGGGCTCGCGGCCCTCCTCTTCGTACGGGCGCTGGAGCGGAGGACCGGAGAGGCCGCGTTCACGGCGGCGCTCGCGGCGTGGCTCCTTCCGGCCGCGCATCCGTACGGGGGAATCGCGGTCGCGGCCGAAGCGGCGATCGCACTCGTTCTCTGGCGCGGGCGGCCCCTGAGACCTGCGCTGCCGACGCTCGCGGTCGGCGCCGCGATGCTTCCGTTCGCCTTCTTCGACTTACGGCTCGCGGATCGATTCGAAGTCGGATCGACCGGCCGATCACTAGCCGGGCCTGGCGAGACCTGGCACCAGCTCGAGCTCGCCGTGCGCGGATTGGCGGGCGGGTCCGGGGTCGCGCTCGTCCTCTTCCTCGTGTTGGCGGCCGTGGGGCTCGCGACGCTCGTCAGGGAGAACCCGCCGGTCGCCGCTCTGACGGCGCTCTGGCTGCTCGGGCCACCGGTTCTCTTCCTGACGGTCAAGACGGGTTCGTCCCTGGATCTGTCCCCGCGGCACCTGATCTATGTCATGCCCCTGTGGGCCGCGGTGGCGGGAGTGGGCGCGGCTCGCCTCCTGGCGGGTAGAAGCCGTCCCATGCAGGCCGCCGCTCTCGGGCTGCTCACCCTTGCTGCCGCGTTCGGCTCGACCGGCGTCCACGACCCGCGCGAGCTCAAGTTCCCGGTCGGGATGGCATCCGAGCGGGAGCTAGCCGTGCCTGCCGCCCGTCTCCGAACGAAGATCAAGCCAGGGGATCTCCTGTACCCCTTCTCGGCGGTGTATCTGGCGCCTCTGCCCGAGGCGGGGCGCGCGACGGGCCTCCCCAGGGCGCAGGTGAAGCTCCTCGTCCGCGCGCTGCATCGCGTCGACCTTCCGGCCGGGTCGGTCTACGTTGCAGTGCCGGTCGCGAAGACCAGGATCCGGCTCGCTGTGCTCCGGGCTCACCTCGGGCCCGGCTTCACGGCGGAGCGCCTCGGCGGCTGGCTCATCCTCGAGCGCAAAGGGCCGCTCTCCGACCGCGTGTCGATCGCCGACGCTATCGCGCTTCTTCTTCGCAAAGCCCAGTCCGCGACCTCTAACCCGTACCAGCCGGCTCTCCGCCGCTACTACGAGCTCGGGATCTACGTCGCCGGTGGCGCCGAGGGTGAACTGCGCGGCGAAGGGCAACTACCCTTGAAGCGTGCAGGGTGACGGGCAGAGGCGGAGCCGGATGCGATCCTTCGTGCTCGGCGGGCTCGTCGGCGCCTCGGCGGTGATCGCAACCGCGCGGCGGCGGCGGGCAGCGACGCAGCGGCCCAGCACACCGGCCGGTCTCGCGGCTTTCGAGGACGCGCCCTGCTATCGAGAAACCGCGGCCAAGGAGAGGCGCGAGCTCTAGCGGAGGCGTTTCTCGGCGGCCAGGACGGTGTACAGGTTGCCGAGGTCGTCCACGACCCCGAGTTCGCCCCCCAGGCGCATCGCAGCCGCCGCCCGCGTGAGGTACCGATTCGGCGAGCGAGTCGGCTCCCTCGTGCGCAGGACGAGGTAGGGGCCGAAGACCCGACCCTCGAAGGCACCCGTGGGCTTCGGCAGGCGAAGGTCGATCGTCGGTCGCGGTGGGACGTTGTTCAGGTCGCCCGCGTCGAGCACCCAGACGCCCCGGCCCAGCGAGCCCGCCGAGCGGAGCGCGGACAGGGCGAGCTTCGCGTCCGCGCGCGGGACGACTGTCTCCGGGAAGTCCCGGTTCCGCTCCCAGGCCCCGACGAAGAGCGGGTCGTAGCCGAAGAGCACATCATCGGGCCGAGCCGTCGCGGCGAGCCACTCGGAAGCGTCCCGGCGCGCTTCGATCCGGGCTTTCGACTCTCCTTCGAAGAGCTCCGGTGTTCGGTGCCAGGCCCAGCCGACCTCGGCGGCGAGCAGGAGGGCGACTGCGCCGACCAGCAGGATCCGCCGGCGAAAGACGGTGACGAGCCCGGCCGCGAGCGCGGTGCTGAAGAAGGGCAGGGCGAAGATGAGGTGCCGCGACTCCGGTGAGGCGGCCTGGCCGACGCGGGCAAGACCGAGGAGGAGCGCCGGCACCCCGATGACGCAGCCGACCAGGAGCCCGGCCTGAGGCGGTAGCCGCCACAGGCCGAGCACGAAGAGCGCCAGCACGAGCACGACGACCACGAGGAACCCTGAGGATGCGTCTCCCGCGGTATCGGTCAGGTAGCCGAACACGGGCAGGCGACCGCCTGCCTCGCCGACGCCCGAGTCGAGCCGTCCCGCGAGCACGCGGTCGGTGAGCCAGAACGGCGTCGCCGTGACCGCGACCAGGGCCAGGGCCGTCAATGCGCTTTTGGTTCTCGCGCGCGCGAGAACGAATACTCCCTGCGACGCAAAGACGAGGGCTCCGTATGGATGACTCGCGATTGTCGCGAGCATCGCGATCGCCCACAGCACCCAGCGACGGCGGCCGCCGTGCTCGATCGCGACGAGCAGCGCGAGGTAGGACAGCGAGCTCGTGAGCAGGAACAGGCTGTACATGCGCCCGTAGACGCCGTGGAAGAGCATGAGCCAGCTGGCCGAGGCGAGTACCGTCGCCACGAGTGCGATCCGGTGGCCAGCGAGCCGCGCCGAAAGGGCAGCGATGACCGGGACGCTCGCTACGGCGAAGAGCGCCGAGACGAGCCGGAGCGCCGTCAGGCCGCCGCCGAGGTGGACGACGACCCACGCGACGAGGAAATGGAGTGGCGCTCCGCCCCGCTCGGAATGGACGGTCTGGAGCAGCCCGCCGAGCGAGTCCCGACCGAGGAAGAGCGCGAGCGTCTCGTCCTCGTGAGGCGGCCACGTGCGCAGGAACGTGACGAAGAACGCCGCGAGGCCGACGGCGCACGCCGCAACTCCGAGCGTGAACCATCGCGGACGAGTCGCTGTCGTGGTCGCCAAAATGGGCGGGAATCCCGCACTGGGAGCGGGGTCCGGGAACCTAACACCTCCTGGGGCGTTGCTAGCCTTCGGTCGAGTGCCCATCTACGAGTACAAGTGTCCGAAAGGGCACGTTTTCGAGCTGTTCCAGAAGATGTCGGACCCGCAGCCCAAGGTCTGCGAGATCTGCGGGGAGGGGCCACTCCAACGCGTTCTCTACCCGGTCGCGGTGCACTTCAAGGGCTCGGGGTTCTACTCGACGGACTACGGCAAGGGCGGCGTGCGCAAGCCGTCCCGCGACGGTGAAAAGTCCGAGAAGTCGGGCGATTCGAGCTCGGACAAGGGCGACAAGAAGGAGAAGACCGTCAAGAAGGTCACCGACAGCGAGAAATAGGAGGGTTCGGCGAAACATTGCTGAGCCGCTGGGCCGCGCTGCTCGCCCCGAGGCCGCGTCCTCAGTCGCCCCAATGCTGACGAGCATTGGGACTCCCTGCGTCCTTGCCTCGGAACGACCATCGCACCCCAGCGACGAGCAACGTTCCCCCGAACCCTCCTAACGACAACCCGAGCCGTACGTCGACCCGGGCAAGGGCGGCTGCGGCGCAGAGCGGCCGAGGAACGCGGCGACCGTTCGCCTGGCCTCCTCGTCGAGCGTGAGGTAACCGCCTCCGAAGCCCGAAGGCGTCCCGCCGAGCCGGCAGTGCAGCTCGCTCCCGCTCCGCTTCTTGACGAGCGCTACCTGCATCAGCTGTCCGGCGGTCAGATCCGTGGTCAGCGGGCTCATGACGTCGTCGCCGATGAACGGCAGCTTGACGAGGACGCCCGGGCTCGTGAGCTTCGAGAGCAGAGCCTGGATCACAGCCTGCTGGCGCTCGGTGCGCGTGACGTCGCTCTCGGCGGGGTTCAGCTTGTTCTCCCGGATGCGCGAGTAGACCCGGGCGCGCTGACCGTCCATATGCTGCTTCCCCTTGCCGAAGCGCCAGCCCTGCCAGCGGTCGCAGCGGGCCTGGGTCTTGTACGGGCAGTCGAACTTGTTCGACAGGATGGGGCCGGGCACGTTGATGTCCACGCCGCCGACCTTGTCGATCACCTTCGTAAAGGCGTCGAAGTCAACGATCACGACGTGGTTCACCTCTGTGAACTGGCGCACGGTGCGAATTGCGAGGGAGGGACCGCCGATCTGGGACGCGGCGTTCACCTTGTCGAAACCGTGGCCCGGGATCTCCACGCGGAGGTCACGCGGGACCGACAGGTAGTTCAGACGCCCCTTCCCGGGGTCGGTGCGTAGCAGCATGATCGAGTCCGACCGCTGAAAGCCCGAGCGCTCCCGGATCCGCGACGAGTGGTCGGTGCCGAGGAGCAGGATCACCGAGGGGTGGGAGATCATGAGGCCGCTCTGCGGCACGAGGGCCGCCTTCGCCGAGGACGGGAGCCGCTTGTTCGCGGCATTGGCCCCGCTGCGGAGCGCGAGGTAGCTGGCGACGGCCCATACGAACAGGAGGACGAAGAGCACGATCACGCCGATGAGCACTCGCCGACGCCAGTTGGCCTCTCCCTTCGCTTTGTCCGGCCTCGGTCCCGGGCCCTTGAAGCGGAAGGGCTTTCTGTCGGTTCGGGCCGGCGCGCGCTCCGGTTTCGGCAGCGTCGGCACACGGCCCTTCGTGCGTCCGCCACGGTAGACGCGGTAGGGCTTTTCTCCCTGGGCCATTCGGCGGCGTATCGTAGCCACGTGGCGGTCGAGCGGACGATCGGTGTCGACGTGGGCGGGACGAAGATCGCGGCCGGCGTCGTCGATCGCGAGGGCAACATCGGGCGGCGGCTCGAGCGGCCGACGCCCACGGAGTCCCAGCAGGATCTGCTCGCGGGGCTGGACGAGGCGGTCGAGGAGCTGCTCGGAGACGAGGTCGTTGCGCTCGGCTTCGGCCTCCCGTCGACGATCGACCAGCGCTCGGGCCGCGCGATCTCGTCCGTGCACATTCCGCTCGCCGACCTCGATTTTCGCGATCGGATGCACGAGCGCTTCTCGCTGCCGGTCGGGATCGACAACGACGGAAACGCAGCGTCGCTCGCCGAGTGGCAGATCGGCGCCGGGCGCGGTACGCGGCACATGGTGCTACTCACGCTCGGCACCGGGATCGGCGGCGGGCTCATCCTCGACGGCAAGGTGTATCGCGGCGCCGTCGGCGCGGCTGCAGAGCTGGGTCACATCGTGCTCCTCTACGGCGGGGAGCCGTGCGGCGGCACGTGCAGCGGCCACGGCCACTTCGAACAGCTCACGTCCGGGCGTGCGGCCGATCGCGCGGCCAAGGAGGTGCTCGGAGAGGGCTCGACCGCGCGCGACCTCGTTGCGGCTGCTCGCGAGGGGAACGACGCGGCTCTCCAGGCCATGCACGAGATCGGCCGACGGCTCGGCGCGGGCATCGGGAGCCTCGTGAACGTCTTCGATCCCGAGTTGGTCGTCCTGGGCGGCGGATTCTCGGACGCACTCGACCTGCTGCTCGACCCGGCTCGCGAGGTCGTCGCGCAGGAAGCGCTGGCGCCGGGGCGGGACGTCGTGAGGATCGTTCCCGCGGAGCTCGGTCCCGATGCAGGGCTGATCGGAGCCGGGCTCGTAGGCTTCGAGGCGTTGGACGGCTAGTTGCCGCTCTCGGTCTGCGCTACCCCGATCGGGAACCTCGAGGACGTAACGCTCCGCGTTCTGCGTGAGCTCGCCGAGGCCGATCTGGTTCTCTGCGAGGACACGCGGCGAACGCGAATCCTGCTCGATCGGCACGGGATCGAGGCGCGGATGCTCAGCTATCACGCGCACAACGAGGCCGAGCGGTCCGCGCAGGTGCTGCCCAGGCTCGAGGCGGGGGAGCGGATCGCCCTGACGAGCGACGCGGGCCTGCCGGGCATCAGCGATCCCGGCGCGCGCCTGATCTCGGCGGCGCTCGAGGTGGGCGCGTCGGTGACCGTCCTGCCAGGGCCCTCGGCGGTCGAGACGGCACTTGTCGCCAGTGGGCTCATCGGCGAGCGGTTCCAATTCGTGGGGTATCTGCCGCGAGGCGAGAAGGCGCGGGTCGCACTCTGGGAAGAGCTCGCGCACTGGCCGCACCCCGTCGTCGCCTTCGAGTCTCCGCGTCGATTGCCGGTGACTCTCGCGTCCCTTGCCGAGGCTATGCCGGAGCGGCCGGTCGCCGTGTGCCGGGAGCTGACCAAGCGTTTCGAGGAGGTGATCCGCGGGAGCGCCGTCGAGGTCGCCGCTCAAGTCACGGAGCCGCCCAAGGGAGAGATCACGCTCGTCCTCGGCGAGCTCGAGCCGGCGACGGGAGACGAGGACGCCGCGCTCGCCGCGGTTTCGGAGCTGGTCGAGGCGGGAGCGGGGCGGAGGCAGGCCGCCGACGTCGTGGCGAGATTGACCGGGCTCTCGCGAAACCGCCTCTACCGAGCGTCGCTGTAATCAGATTTGACAACAGCCGAGCGGCTCGATACTCTTGCCCACGTGGTTGTCAAATGCGGCAACAAGATGATCGTTCTCGTAGCAGCGCTGCTCGTCGCGCTCGCCCACGTCTCGCTCGCGGAAGCCTGGGCGTGGCCGGTCGATGGGCCGGTGCTCAGGCCGTTCGTGTTCGAGGGGGATCCATATGGGGGCGGTCAGCACCGCGGCATCGACATCGGGGCGCCGACCGGGGCCGACGTTCGCGCTCCGGTGACGGGGATCGTGTCCTTCACGGGCCACCTCCCGCGCGAAGGGCTCTGCCTGACAATTCGTACCGAGGACGGCTATTCGGTGACGCTCGTCCACCTGGGAACGGCTGCGCTCCCTGTCGGCACCGCCGTGGCCGAGACCGAGGTCGTCGGGACGATTGGCCCCAGCGGTGAGCCGGAAGGGCCCGAGCCGTATGTGCAGCTCGGCGTCCGGCTGACAGCCGATCCGAACGGATACGTCGATCCCCTCTCGCTGCTGCCCGCGCGTCCGCCTGCGCCCGAGCCGCCGCCGTCGAGCCAGCCTCAGAATCTCCCGACGGCGCCCGTGTCTGCGCCGGTACGGGGCCGACCGAAGCGGTCCGCGTCGCGTGCGCGCTCGGTTCGCGCTACAGCGTCGCAGGCGCGTGTGCGCGCGACCCGTAGCGGCACGCCTTCGCGTACTTCTGTTCACGCGCCGCATGCACCGGCGCCGCGCCGCGGGGCGACCCCGAGGACGTCGGTCAAAGCACTTGTCCCGTCGGTTCGCGCGCAGGCTTCTGCACGGACGGCGACGCGGACACAGCCTGTCGCGCACAGCCAGCGGTCTTCCTTCGCGCGTGGCACCGACATCGCCAGGCGGGGCGACTCTCGTCGCAGCGGCCGGCCTGCCGAGGGAAGTGGCCGACTTGTCAGGCGCGCCATGCTCGCCGGCTTGGGCACTCTCGGGCTCGTCTTGATCGTGATCGGCGCTGCGTGGTCCCGGTCCGCGGCACGAGCGCAGGCGCGCCCCGAGGTTGTCCGGCAGACCCTCCGTAAGATGTCCCAAACTCGGACAGTTCTGGAGGAGAGCCTCGCCGAAGCGCCCACAGAAGCGAATCCTGATCGCGGTCGCGTGGCCCTACGCGGCCGGCCCGCGACATCTCGGCCATGTCGCCGGCTTCGGCGTGCCCTCGGACATCACGGCCCGCTATCACCGGCTACGCGGCGATCAGGTGCTGATGGTCAGCGGCACCGACGAGCACGGAACGCCGGTCATGGTCGCCGCCGACCGCGACGGGGTGTCGCCGCGTGAGGCTGCTGACCGGTACAGCAAGCTCATCAGAGAAGACCTGCGGAACCTCGGTCTTTCGTACGACCTGTTCACGCGGACGACGACGCGCAACCACTACCGAGTCGTGCAAGACCTCTTCCGGACCGTCTATGAGAACGGCTACATCGTCGAGAAGACGACGCTGGGAGCGTTCTCCGCCACGACCGGTCACACGCTGCCGGACCGGTACATCGAGGGCACGTGCCCGATCTGCGGGTACGAATCTGCGCGGGGCGATCAGTGCGACAACTGCGGCAACCAGCTCGACCCGGTCGACCTGAAGAACCCGCGCTCGAAGATCGACGGCACGACGCCCATCTTCAAGGAGACGCAGCACCTCTTCCTCGACCTGCCGGCGTTTGCCGGGCGGCTGACGGAATGGATCAAGGGCCACCAACAGTGGCGGCCGAACGTTCGAAACTTCTCGCTCGGCCTCCTCAAGGAGGTGAAGCCCCGCCCGATCACGCGTGATCTCGACTGGGGCGTGCCGATCCCCGTTCCTCCCGAGTACGCGGAGCGGGACGACAAGCGGATCTACGTCTGGTTCGACGCCGTCATCGGCTACCTGTCGGCGGCAGTCGAATGGGCGGCAAACCGCGGTACACCGGACGCCTGGCGCGAGTGGTGGCAGAACCCGGAGGCGTTCCACTCGTACTTCATGGGCAAGGACAACATCGTCTTCCACACGGTCATCTGGCCGAGCATCCTCCTCGGCTACGGAGAAGGCGGGGAGGTCGGCGGAGGCAATGGGCCGCTCAACCTGCCGACCGACGTCGTGGCGAGCGAGTTCCTGACGATGGAGGGAAAGCAGTTCAGCGTCAGCAGGGGCGTTTCGATAGAGATCGGGGACTTCCTCAGCCGCTACGACCCCGATCCGCTGAGGTACTTCCTCACCGCGGCAGGGCCGGAGACGCACGACACGGACTTCACGTGGGCAGAGTTCGTGCGCCGAAACAACGACGAGCTCGTCGCAAACTGGGGCAACCTCGTGAACAGGACGCTGACGTCGGTCCATCGGGGCTTCGGGGCAGTGCCTGAGCCCGGAGAGCTCGAGGACGCCGACCGCCGCTTGCTCGAAGAGATCGAATCGGGGTTCGACACCGTCGGCGAGTCGATCGAGTCCGCACGTTTCAAGGCCGCCCTCGCAGAAGCGATGCGGCTCGCGTCTCTGGTCAACCAGTACACGAGCGAGCAGGCGCCCTGGGTGCTGATCGAATCGGACCGCGAGCGGGCGGCCACCGTCCTCTTCGTGAGCCTCCGGGCGATCGACAGCCTAAAAACGATGTTCACCCCGTTCCTCCCGTTCTCGTCCCAGACGCTCCACGAGCTGCTCGGGTACGACGGGACGCTCGCAGGGCCGCTCGAGCTGCGCGAGGTCGGTGAGGAAGGAGACGTGCACGAAGTGCTGATCGGCGACTACGAAAGCTGGGAAGGAAGCTGGGTTCCGAGCGAACTGCCACCGGGCCGCGAACTGCCAAAGCCGAAGCCCCTGTTCAAGAAGCTCGATCCAGAAAAGGTGGTTGCCGAGGAGCTCGCCCGAATGGAGCAGCGGGCCGCGGCTTGATCGACACCCACGCGCACCTCGACGTGTGCGCGGACCGTCCCTCAGCCCTCATCCGCCGGGCACGTGCCGCCGGCGTCGAGCGAATCATCACTGTCGGCACGGGAATCGACTCGTGCCGGGCCGCGCTCGATCTCGCCGAGCGGCATGAGGAGGTGTTTGCCGCTCTGGGCATCGACCCGCATCAGGCCGGCGACCACGAGGCCTCGCGCATCGGTGAGCTCCGCGACCTGCTCGACCACGATCGCGTCGTCGCGGTGGGCGAGACGGGCCTCGACTACTACCGCGACCACGCCTCCCGCGATCGCCAGCGGAAGCTCTTCGAGGCCCAGCTCGAGCTCGCTTCCGAGCTCGCCAAGCCGGTCGTGATCCATACGCGCGAGGCCGAGGCTGATACGGCCGACGCCCTGGCGGGCTTCGCGGGCACCGTCGTCATGCACTGCTTCTCCTCGCCCGGCCTGCTCACGACCGCGGTCGAGCGCGGTTACTACGTCTCGTTCGCGGGAAACGTCACCTACCCGAAAGCGAACGACCTGCGCTCGGCGGCCGCGCAGGTCCCGGCCGAGCGGATCCTCGCCGAGACCGACAGCCCCTATCTTGCCCCTCAGGCTCGTCGCGGCCGGCCCAACGAGCCCGCGAACGTCCTGCTGACCGTCGCCGCACTCGCGGAGGCGCGCGGCGAAGACGCGGACGAGCTCGGAACCCGGATCGAAACGAACGCGACCGCCGCCTTCTCGCTCCCGTGAGCTTTCCGGTCACTCCCAATCGCGATCTCGGCCAGCACTTCCTCGTCGACGAGAACATCCTCGGCGTGATCGACCGCCTCGCCATGCTCGACGACGACGACGTGGTGCTCGAGGTCGGCCCCGGGCTGGGCGTCCTGACTGCGTACCTCGCCGAGCGAGTCGCGCGCGTTCATGCCGTCGAGCTCGACCGCGCGCTCGAGCCGCATCTCGCCGAGCGGCTGGCGGGTCACGAAAACGTCGACGTCCAGTTCGGCGACGCGCTTCGCCTCGACCTCGGGACGCTCGTACCGCCCCCGGCGAAACTCGTCGCGAACCTGCCCGTACAGCATCGCGACGCCGCTCGTCGTCGAGAGCCTCGACGGGCTGCCGAGCGTCGTGCACTGGACGGTCATGGTCCAACGTGAGGTCGCCGACAGGTTCTTCGCCGAGCCGAGCACGAAGGCCTACGGCGCCGTCTCGGTGCTGATCCAGCTCGTCACCGAGCGAACCGGCTTCCATCCGGTCGCACGCACCGTCTTCCGCCCGCAGCCGAACGTCGACTCGGCGCTCGTCGCGTTCCGACGGACAGGGCTGCCGGAGGCGTACCCCGAGGTCAAGCGGGTCGTCGAAGCAGCCTTCGCGCACCGTCGCAAGACCCTCCCGAACTCGCTCGAGCTCTCGGGCCTCGCCCCTCGACCACGAACGGCGGAGGCGCTGGGGGCAATCGGCCGTCCGGCGGAGATCCGTGCCGAGGCGCTCGAGCCGCGCGAGTTCGTCGCCCTTGCCGAGGCACTGCGGTGAGCGAGGCCGAGGCACCGGCGAAGATCAACCTGGCCCTCGTCGTCGGCCCCCGCCGGCCGGACGGGAAGCACGAGGTGGCCACCGTGCTCCAGCAGCTCGAGCTCGCGGATCGGATCACGCTGCAGCCCGGCCGCGAGCTCGAGATCTCAGGGTTCGCCGAGGACACGCTCGTCCATGACGCGCTCGCTGCTCTGGCAAGCGCTGCTGGAGCCGAGCCGCGGTGGGCAGTCGAGATCGAGAAGCGGATTCCGGTGGCGGCCGGGCTCGGCGGCGGGAGCTCCGACGCCGCGGCGGCGCTCACGCTCGCGAACGCGACCCTGTCCGAGCCGCTCGCAAAGGATCAGCTGCACGAGATCGCGGCGCGGATCGGGGCCGACGTCCCGTTCTTCCTCGCAGAGGGGGCTCAGCTCGGCACCGGCGACGGGAGCGAGCTCGAGCCCGTCGAGATCCCGGGCGAGTACGTGGTTCTTCTCGTCCTTCCGGCCGAGGCCGGGAAGACCTCGACGGCGGCCGTCTACGAGGCGTTCGATCGCGACGACGGATTCGACCGGCGGCAGGCCGCGCTTCGAGACGCCCTCGCCGCTGGCGATCTAGGGGGACTCCCGCCGAACGATCTCGCCTCGTCTCCACTGGCCGACGAGCTACGAGAGCGCGGCGCCTTCAGAGCCGACGTCACCGGGGCGGGCCCTGCGGTGTACGGGCTGTTCCACGCGAGGGCGCAGGCCGAAGCCGCGCGACGGGCACTCTCCGCCGGCAACGCGACCTGGCTGACGGCGCCGCGTTGGTACGGTTGAGCGATGCTCGAGCGCGGAGCTGTTATTGAGCACGGAAGCAGCCGGACGGGACGCTGGCTGCGCGAGCGCCGCGTGCGGCTTGCGTTGTGGATCGCGGTCATCGAGGGGATCCTCATCGTGCTCCACGCGATCTCGTGGCCGGTCGCGCTCGTCGTGGCAATCGCCGTCGTCGTCCTTTACTTCTCGGTGGCGAACCGCCTCACGTCCGACACGGCCGGCCACGTCGCCTGGATCGCGGCGGTCTCGCAGGCGCTCGTCATGCTCGTCCCCGTGCTCCTGATCCTCGTCGGGACGCTCACGTTGATCCTCATCGGGGCGCTCGCCGTCGCTGCGCTCGTCGTGCTCTTCTCCCAGCGCCGCTGAGGCCCTTCCGACTTTGCAACAGACTGTTGCTTTCTCGGCGTGGCACACTGAGTTCTCTGTGGGGCGTAGCCAAGGGACGGAATCGCCCATTTGCAGGGCTTTCCGGCGCTCAGCTACGCGCCTATGGCGAGTTCTTGGCGAGCTAGAACCCGTTTGCTTCCAAGAGCGCGTTCAATCGGGCGTCAGAACACTGGCCCAACCGAGCGTCGCATCGATTGGAAACCTAGAGCGGGTTCGACTTACGGGCGTGCGTACGCGCCTGATCTTCCAGCGAGTCCTCAGCGACCCGCACGTGTCCGAACGCCGCCCAAGCGTGCGCGGCTGCCCGTGGGATCTCGCAATCCCGGAAGTGATGCGCCGCTGTCCGGCAATGTCGTGCTGCCTGCTCAAGCTCTTCTGCGGCCGCCTCGTAGATGAGGGCGGCCTTTTCGAGGGCCTCTTCGCTCGTCATTGCGGGACTATAAGCCGCCGTTTCGCTGGCGTCTGGCAAGCAAGTGTCGGGAACTACGGTTGCTCAAAAACGCCCAAGACGTTCCCGGCGGGATCGCGGAAGGTCGCGAACGCTTCACCTTCGCCCTGCGGGGTAAGCGGCGTCACCACCTCACCGCCCACCGCGGAGATCTTCTTAAGCGTCTCCTCCACGCTCTCAGCCAGCACATAGACGAGAAGGCCCGGCTCCGACGAGGGTGGCCGCCCGGTGACCCAGGTGCCGCTGACCTCGCCTACAGCGTCGTCGAATGCGACCTCACCGTCGCTGCGCCGCCGAATATTCCAGCCGAAGACCGTCTCGTAGAAGGCCGCGGAGCGATCGACGTCGAGGGCCGGGATCTGCATGTAGCAGACCTTGCCAGGGGCGATCGTCGAGGGCATTGGATCTCCTCCTTGCCTGGGTACTTGCGGGAGCGACCCTAGCTGCTCGGGGGACATTCCCGAACGCTGGCCCAGGCGAACCTCACCACTACCACCCGGCCCGGTTCTTATTCAGTGTGACCCAGCTCACGTAAACGAGACCGACTAGACCTATCGCAATCCACACGTACCACAGCCAGAACCATCCCGTAGCCGACGCCAGCAGCGGTATCCCGGCACCGATCGCGAACGGGACGATCCAGCCCCGGATCGACTCGATACGCCTGCGCTTTTCTCGGCTCACGCCGTAATCCTTTCAGGGGACATTCCCGAACACTGGCCCAGAGGAGTGTCCTCTTCCTAGGCCAACGCCGCTTCTGCTGTAACCGTCTCTTTCACTCAGCGTCGCCGACCAAGAGAGGTCGCTGGGTCTCCTCTGGCTGGGTGATGTGATGCTCCCAAGCCGCCAGGTTGGCGATTGCCGTGTCGAACCCCACTTCGCGCGGATCGAACAGGCGCTGGACATTCCACAGGCGGTACTCCGCGAACGTGGTCGGAGGCACGCCTAGTGCGTCGCTGACAGCTTCAACTACCTTAGGAGCCGGATACCGCTCGCCAGTTACAGCCTTTCGGAGAGTCTCGTAGTGGACGTCGGGAAGAAGCTGGGCGAAGCCAGCCCAGTCCGGGTTACCCATCGGAGTAGTCACCTCCTGCGCCAGAAGGAGGTCTCGCAGGGTCGGACCGAAAGGCATTGCTGTGCTGTTGGATTTCATGACTAACCTCGTCTCTGAGATTTGATTTGGTGATCTGATGGCGAGTTTTTGGCGACATAGACCCCGTATGGTTGCGTCGTCTGGCCGCACGCTGCGTGTAGTAAGACCTGGAAATCGAGACAATCAGCGGGTGTACGCTGATACGACAGACTTCCCTACGTTGGGGCGTAGCCAAGCGGTAAGGCAACGGGTTTTGGTCCCGTGATCCCAGGTTCGAATCCTGGCGCCCCAGCAAGATTCGCGGAATGAGCCCGCCCAATCCCGCAGCTGTCGTCCTCGCCGGCGGCCTCGGCACGCGCATGCGCTCGGCAACGCCGAAGCACTTCCACGCACTCCTCGGAAGGCGCATGGTCGACTGGGTGGTCGAGGCTGCGCGCGCGGTCGAGGCAGATCCGCTCGTCGTCGTCACCTCGCCGGATGGTGCAGGTGCGTTCGAGGGAATCGAGGTCGCCATCCAGCCGAAGCCGCGCGGCACCGGCGACGCCCTGGCCGCGGCCAGGCAGGCGCTCGCGGGCTTCGACGGCGACCTGCTCGTCCTCACGGGCGACGCGCCGGCGATCAGCCCGGCGACCCTTCGTGACCTACTTGGCACGCATCGCCATGCGGACGCTACCGCGACGATCCTCTCGTTCCGGCCCGCCGATCCGCGGGAGTACGGCCGCGTCATCCGCGACGGGGAAGACGCAGTGCGAGCGATCGTCGAGGCCGCCGACGCGACCCCGGACGAGCTCGCCGTGGGCGAGGTCAACTCGTCGATCTACGTCTTCGCGGCGGCTCGCGTCTGGCCCGCGCTCGACGCGCTCGACACAAGCAACAGCCAGGGTGAGCTGTACCTGACCGACGCGGTGCGCCATCTAGTTGAGAATGGTGAGCGTGTCGCCGCGTATCTCGCTCCCGACCCCCTCGAGGCCGAGGGCGTGAACACGCGGGCAGAGCTCGCCGAAGCCGCGGGCGCGCTCCGCGACCGGATCAACGAGGCGCACATGGTCGCGGGCGTGACGATCGTCGATCCGCAGACGACTTGGATCGAGCCCGACGTCGAGATCGAGGCCGACGCGACGATCCATCCGTTCACCGTTCTCACCGGCAAGACCCGCGTCGGGTCGGGCGCCGTCGTAGGCCCGCATGCCGTCGTCGTGGACGCGGTCATCGGCGCCGAGGCGACGGTCGGCCCATTCTGTTACCTTCGCCCCGGAACGGTTCTCGAAGCGCGCGCGAAGGCCGGGACATTCGTGGAGATCAAGAACTCGCACATCGGCGAAGGTGCGAAAGTGCCGCACCTGTCGTACATCGGCGACGCCGACGTGGGGGATGGGGCGAACATCGCCGCGGGCGCGATCACGGCCAACTACCGGCCGGAGCTCGGCCCGGGCAAGTTCCGGACGGAGATCGGCCGCAACGTCCACACCGGCAGCGACAATGTGTTCGTTGCTCCGGTCACGGTTGGCGACAATGCTTGGGTTGCCGCGGGCTCGGTCGTCACGAAGAACGTCCCGCCCGGGGCCCTCGCGATCGCCCGAAGCAAGCAGGTCAACAAGGAAGGATTCGATGATCGAAACCGGCACGACTGAATTGACTCAGTTGCCGGGCCTCGAAGCGCCGGCCGTGAGCACGCAACCGAATCCGGACCGGTTCATCGAGCGCGGGCCCATGAAGCGGCTGATGCTGTTCTCGGGCAGCTCGAACCGCCCGCTCGCCGAGGACATCGCTTCGGAGCTCGGCATCGAGCTGGGCGAGGTGAAGCTGAAGACTTTCGCAAACGGCGAGCTGTACGGCCGCTACGGCGATTCGATTCGCGGCGCCGACGTCTTCATCGTCCAGTCGGGCAGCCCGCCGGTGAACGATCACCTCGTCGAGTTGCTGGTCATGATCCAGGCCGCGAAGCTCGCCTCAGCGAAGCGCATCACCGCCGTCGTCCCCTGGTTCCCGTACTCCCGGCAGGACAAGAAGTCCCGGCCGCGCGAGCCGATCACCGCGAAGCTCGTCGCCGATTGCCTCGAGGTCGCGGGCGTCGACCGGGTCCTGACGATGGACCTCCATGCGGGCCAGATCCAGGGCTTCTTCTCGGTGCCGGTCGACCACATGACCGCGCTTCCGCTCTTTGCCCAGTACTACCGGGACAAGGGCCTCCACGGCGACAAGGTCGTCGCCGTCTCGCCGGATCCCGGGCGCGCGAAGATGGCCAGGCGCTTCGGGCAGATGCTCGATGCCGACCTGGCGATCATGAACAAGGTCCGGCCCGAGCACGACACCGCCTCGGTGACCGAGGTGATCGGCCGGGTGCGCGGCAAGATCGCGATCATGAGCGACGACATGATCGTGACCGGTGGGACGCTGATCGCCGGCGCCACGGCTCTCCTCGAAGCCGGCGCGACCGAGGTCTACGCATGCGCCACGCACGGGCTCTTCCCGGGCGACGCCTTCGAGAAGATCGCGGCCAGCAGCCTGAGGACGGTGACCGTGACCAACACGGTGCCGCTCGACCCGGTCAACCGGCCCGCGAGCATCGACGTCCTGCCCGTCTCGCGCCTCCTGGCGGAGACGATCATGAACGTCTTCGGGGACGAGTCGGTCTCGGCGATCTTCGCCGGCGAGAACCAGCTCTTTTAAACGCCTGCTAAGCGGTAGGGCTAGTCCTTGGTTGCCGCCGCCTTGACCTGCTCTGCGCTGGTCCTGTCGACCTTCTCCTTCGTGACGGTGCCGGCGTTCGAGAGCGTCTTGTCCATGTCGTCTTCCCATCGTTCCTCGAAGATCGCGACGATGCCGGAGCTGTTGAGGGGCAGCGTCTCCTCGACGTCGGCCTTGATCTCGGCCTTCTCACCGGCCGACACGAGCGCGCCTGCGCCCGCTCCGATGCCGGCGCCCACTGCCGCGCTGGCAAGCAGGGCGGGCGGAAAGATGAGGCCGACGACCGCGCCGCCGACCGCGCCCCACGTGGCGCCCTTGCGGGTCGTGTGGAAGTCGTCGTCGACGTGGATCTTTCCGTCGGAGCGGCGGCTGACGAGGACGAGCCCGTCGAGCTCGATCACGTCGTCGTCTGCGAGTTGCTTGAGTGCGTCCCAGTCGACTCGGGCGGCGTCCGGATCAGGATAGGCCGCGATGTAGAGATCGACCGGCGCGTCGGTTGAGGTGTCAGATGCCATCGTCCACGCTCCTCCTTTTGGGCGACCGGCACAGACCGGTCGCGCGGTTCCCTGAACTACGAGGCAAACCTACGCGCCCGCTGACGCTGACGCCTCATCCGATGTGGATGAGCGCTAGCGATCGAGAAACTCGTCGAGCTCCGCGTCCACTGCCTCATCGAGAGGGCGAGCCGTGTAGCGGACGAGCTTCACATTCGACTGCGCCTGGAGCACCTGCACGAGGGTGTCGAGGCCGTCCTCGTCCTCGATCTCGACCAGATGCTCGGATTGCCAAGTGGCGATGACGTGTACCTGTCTCATTGGAACTCGTATCGGCGTCGGCGGCCGTCTGGTAAAGAGAATCGGCTCCGACCACGCGGCCTTCGGGTCATCCAGTGCGGACGACGCCCCGGCAGACGCCATCGTTAGGGTCGCTCCGCGATGAACATCGTTTGGGCGATCCTCATCACCGGGGCCGTGACCGCGGTGTCGGTCGCGGCGATGTTGCTCGTCCGCCGTCGCGCCCCCGAGGGCAGCTGGTTGGCGGACGGCGATCGCGCCGCCGGCGTCTTCGGCGTGCTCGCGACCGGTTTCTCGGTGCTCCTCGGATTCATCATCTTCCTGGCCTTCACGAGCTATGACCAGTCGCGCAGCGGAGCCGAGGCGGAGGCTCTCGTGGTCGGACAGCAGTTCGAAAACGCGCAGTTCTTCCCGCGGCCGGTGGTGGGCGAGCTGACCGGGCAGCTCGAGTGCTACGCGCGGTCGGTCGTCAACGACGAATGGGCCAGGATGCGCGCGGGCACCCAGGGAGATGCGCTCAATCCATGGGGTGTGGCGCTGTTCAGGACGCTCAAGACGGTGGAACCGCGGACCGCGACCCAGCAGTCCGCCTACGACAAGTGGCTCGACCAGACATCGACGCGGGAGGAAGCGCGTCGTGATCGCATCCACGGCGCCTCGGGTGTCATTCCCACCACCCTCTGGATCGTGCTGTTCTTCATTGCAAGTGTGATCTTCGTCTTCATGCTCTTCTTTGCGGACAGCGGCGAGCCTGCGGTCGTGCAGGGCATGTTGATGGGGTCGGTCGTCTCGGTGCTGGTCGTGATGCTGCTCTTGCTCAACACGCTCGACAATCCATTCCATAGTGGTGTGGGCGGCCTGCAACCGGTCGCCATGGAGCGGACGTTGCGGATCGTGGACGAGGCCAAGAGTGCAATCGGCACCAGCGGGCAGCTCCCGTGCGACGCGCTCGGAAACCCGGTGGGCTCTTGACCACTGGTGGTACAGGCCATGACAGCGTGGAGCTCATAGCGACAGTTCTCCTCGCCCTAGCCACTGTCGCAACGGCGTGGAGCGGCTACCAGTCGACCCGGTGGAACGGAGAGCAGGCCAAGGCAGGGGCCTTCGCGAACGCGGCGCGGATCGAGTCGACGAGGGCGTCGGGTCTAGCGAACACCCAGACGGAGATCGACGTGGCGACCTTCACGCAGTGGGTCGATGCCTACGCTCAGAAACAGGCGAAGCTGACGAAGTTCTACTTCAAGCGTTTCCGCAAGGAGTTCAAGCCTGCCGTCGTCGCATGGGTCGGGACGAGGCCGCTCAAGAACCCGAACGCGCCGCTGACACCGTTCGCGATGCCCCAGTACCGGCTCGCTGCGCGTGCGGAGGCCGAGCGGCTCAATGCGCAAGCGGAGGTCTTTGCCGCCGATGCGCGTCGGGACATTCAGCGATCGTCGGACTACGTGCTGGCTGTCGTCCTGTTTGCATCGGCGTTGTTCTTCGCGGGCATCAGCACCAAGCTACGGACTCCAGGGCTGCGTGTCGCGATCCTCTCCATCGGCTGCGTCGTCTTCCTCTGCACCGCCCTCTGGATCGCGACCTCGCCGGTCAGCGTTTCGGTCTGAGCACGATCCCGAGGCCGTCAGCTCGAGTTTCCCTGCGCGGAATCGGGGATGATGCCTCTATGCTCAGGCCGCGTTTCGTGGGGCTCGTCTACATCGTCGTCGGTTTCGTGGTCGCCGCGCAGAGGCACTACTTCGAGCACCTCGACACGATCCGGTTGATCGCCTCGGCTGCCCTTGCCGTGGTGCTGTGGCCGCTGCTCTTCCTGGGCATCGACCTCCACATCCGGAAGTAGAAACCGGGCTCTAGCTACACTTCTCCGCCGCAATGGCCGGAGAACGAGTCAAGCTGGAAGTCAAGCAGCGCGAAGGGCGCGGCTCCGCCGATTCCCGGCGTCTCCGGAACGAGGGTCTCGTGCCCGGCGTGCTCTACGGGCGGGGCAAGCCGCCCCATCCGTTCTGCGTGCCCGAGCGAGACCTTCGCCGCGCGCTCTCCGGCGATTCGGGGCTGCACGCGATCCTCGATGTCGTCCTGGACGGCCAGGGAAGCGCGCATCCCGCGGTGCTGAAGGATTACCAGCAGGAAGTTCCGAGCGGCCGGCTGGCGCACATCGACCTGCATGAGGTGCGCCTCGACCAGCCGATTCAGGCACAGGTCTCGATCGAGCTGATCGGCGAGCCCGCCGGCGTCAAGGAGGGTGGCGTCCTCTCGCAGGTGAATCGCGAGGTGAACGTCGAGGCGCTGCCGCTCGAGATTCCGGACCACCTCGAGCTCGACGTGACCGGGATGGCGATCGGCGACACGCTGCGCCTCGTCGACCTGCCCGCATCCGAGGGCGTCACCTATCTGGACGACCCGGAGGAGACCGTGCTCGCGACCGTGACGATGCCGACGCGGATCGTCGAGCCCGAGCCCGAAGAGGTCGAGGGCGAGGAGCTCGAGGAAGGCGAGCTGCCCGAGGGCGAGGAGGCTCCGGAGGGCGAAGCCGCCGAGGGTGGCGAAGCGCCTGCCGAGGGCGAGTCCGCAGAGGGCGGCGGCGAGCAGCAGCAGTCCGACCAGTAGTGCGCCTCTTTCGTCGGGGCGATCGGGCCTCGACACTCGATCTTCTCGTCGCCGGACTGGGCAATCCGGGGAGGGAGTACGAGCGCACGCGCCACAACATCGGCTGGCTCGTGGCCGACGAGCTCGCCCATCGGCACGGGGGCTCGTTTCGGTCGAAGTTCTCGGGCCAGCTCGCCGAGGTGCGCGACGGCGAGCGGCGGCTCGCATTGCTCAAGCCGGAGACCTACATGAACGTGTCCGGCCAGTCGGTCGGAGCCGCGGCGCGCTTCTTCAAGGTTCGACCTGACGCCTTGCTCGTCGTCCACGACGACGTCGATCTCGAGCCGGGGCGCTTCCAGATTCGGCTCGGCGGCGGGCTCGCGGGTCACAACGGGCTGCGCTCGATCGCGTCGACGCTCGGCACGCAGGACTTTCTACGCCTCCGAATCGGAGTAGGGAGGCCGGGCCGAGGCGACCGCCGCCCTGTGGCCGACTACGTCCTGTCCGAGTTCGAGCCCGAGATCGACGTGGAGGCGCTCGTCGCGAGGGCGGCCGACGCAGTCGAGTCGATCGTCCGCGAGGGCCCCGAGCCGGCCCAGCAACGTTTCAACTGACCCGAACCCGGCACGAACGAGTCACACGGGCCGAGCTACCCTGAACCCCCCTGAGGGTGGGTGGGGGCTTGGGATGGGCGAGGAGGCGCCGGGCCCTCGGAGCCCCAGGTCTCGCGGTTACGATTGACCCCGCGGAACGCCGTTTCCGCCAGTCGTCATGGACCGGCCTGTCCTCCACCCATTCGTCCGCGAGCTCGCCGAGAGCGAGCGCTTCCGCGCGTTCCTCGAGGAGCTGCCCGACACACGCGCGCGCGTCTCCGAGCCCGCTCTCCCACTTCTGCTGGCCGCGCTCTACGAGGAGCTTGCGCGCCCGCTCGTCGTGCTTGCCCCGGAGGACGCTGACGCCCGCGACGCTGCCGAGGCCGCCGGCTGGTTCCTCGGCGACGAGCACGTCGCGCTCCTGCCGAGCCGTGGCGTGAGCTGGGGCTCGGGCCTCGAGCCGCCGCCGCACCTCGTCGGCGAGCGCGCCCGCGCACTCGATGTGCTCGCGGCCGGCGGGCTCGTCAGCGCCTCGGCCACGGCGCTCGCCGAAGGAATGCCGCCGCCCGAGGCGCGACCCGCGCCGATCCGCATTGCACCCGGCGACGAGCCCGGGATCGACTTGCTCGCGGAAGAGCTCGCGCATGCCGGGTACGAGCGCGTGGAGCAAGCACAGGAGCGCGGCCAGTTCGCTCTGCGGGGCGGCATCGTCGACGTCTATCCGACCACCGGGCGCGAGCCGTTCCGGATCGAGCTCTTCGGAGACGAGATCGAGAGCATCCGCGCGTTCTCGCCCTTCACGCAGCGCACGCTGCACCCGATGAAGAGCGCGACGATCTATCCCGCAGCCGAGCGGCGGCTCGATCTCGTCGAGCCCCGCCTCGCAGACGAAGAAGAAGTCCCATCCGCCCCCACGGACCTCGTCGTGCCCATCTTCACCGGACCGGACTTCGTCTGGCAGCCAGACGAGGTGCGCAAGGTCTGGGAGGAGGAGAGCCTCGACGCCGTGCCGCTCGAGCGCGCTGTCGAGCTCGACCCGCTACCCGCGGGCCAGCCCTTCGCCTTCGAGGCTCAGCGGCCCGCAATCGCAGCACGCGGGCTCGCGGAGGCCGAGAACGAGCTCCGGGCGCTCGTGCGCGGCGGGCTGCGTACGGCCGTCGCCTTCCCGCACACGGGCGAGGCGCTGCGCACCCAGAATCTCCTGCGCAGGGTCGAAGCACGTGTGTTCGAGCCCGGCGAAGAGCTGCCCGACGAGGCCGAGCTCCTCTTCGCCGTCAGTCCGGCGCGGCGAGGCTTCGTCTGGCGGGAGCTCGGGATCGCCTTGCTCCCCGACACTCAGGTCTTCCGCCGCCGAGCGCGAGGGCGCGCGGGGCCGGCCGGCCGAGCCCTTCAGTCGTTCGCCGAGCTTCGGACGGGCGACTACGTCGTCCACGAGGATCACGGCGTCGGCAAGCTCCTCGGGTTCGAGACTCGGGAGATCGCCGGTATCACCCGCGACTACCTGCAGGTCGCATTTCGCGGCGAGGATCGTCTGTACGTCCCGCACGAGCAGGTCGGCAAGGTCTCGCGCTACATCGGCGCCGACGCAACCGCGCCCGCGCTCTCCAAGCTCGGAGGCAAGGCCTGGCACCTGCTCAAGAGCCGGGCCCGCGCCGCCATCCGCGAGCTCGCCGGCGAGCTGCTCCAGCTGTACGCCCGTCGGCAGAACGCACCGGGCGTCGCTTACGACCTGTCGCAGGACTGGCTCGAGCGCCTCGAGGCGTCGTTCCCGTACCAGGAGACGCCCGACCAGGCAACGGCGATCGAAGCGGTGAAGGAAGACCTCGAGGCGCCGCGTCCGATGGACCGCCTCGTCTGCGGTGACGTCGGGTTCGGCAAGACGGAGGTCGCGGTTCGCGCTGCCTTCGCCGCTGCCCTCAACGGCAAGCAGACGCTGATGCTCGTCCCGACGACGGTGCTCGCGCAGCAGCACTGGAACACGTTCCGCGAGCGCTATCGGGACTTCCCGGTTCGCGTCGAGATGGTCTCCCGCTTCCGGAAGCCGGCCGACGTGAAGAAGGTGCTCGCCGAGTTTGCGGCGGGCAAGGTCGAGGTGCTGATCGGGACGCATCGCGTCCTCTCCCGAGACGTGATCCCGCAGGAGCTCGGCCTCGTCATCGTCGACGAGGAGCAGCGCTTCGGAGTCGCGCAGAAGGAGCTCCTCCGTTCGCTGCGGCTCGAGGTCGACGTGCTCGCGCTGACGGCCACGCCGATCCCGCGCACCCTGCACATGTCGCTCTCCGGGCTCCGCGACATCTCTGTGATCGAGACTCCGCCCGAGGGACGGCGTCCGATCAGGACGCACGTCGGCGAGTACGACGAGCAGCTCGTGAAGACCGCCCTCGAGCGCGAAGTGGCTCGCGGGGGCCAGGCGTTCTACCTCCACAACCGCGTCGAGACGATCGACGAGGCGGCCGAACGCCTCCGCCAGCTCGCGCCGGGGCTCAGGTACACCGTCGCGCACGGGCAGATGCGGGAGGGCGAGCTCGAGGAGCGCATGCTGTCATTCCTGCGCGGCGACGCAGACGTGCTCGTCTCGACGACGATCATCGAGTCGGGCCTCGACATCCCCCAGGCGAACACGCTCATCGTCGAACGGGCGGATGCGCTCGGGCTTGCCCAGCTCTACCAGATCCGCGGGCGGGTCGGACGTTCGGATCTCCTCGCCCACTCCTATCTCTTCTATCCCGACGCCTCCGAGCTGACGCCCGAGGCTCGCGCGCGGCTTGCGACTCTCGCCGACCACACGGAGCTCGGTGCGGGCTTCGCGATCGCGATGCGCGACCTCGAGATCCGCGGCGCGGGGGAGCTGCTCGGCGCGGAGCAGCACGGCCACCTGGCGGCGCTCGGCTTCGAGCTCTATGTCGAGCTGCTCGGCGAGGCGGTCGCGGAGCTGGCGGGCGAGCGGAGAATCGCCCCGCGGCCGGTCCGGGTCGACGCGAGGGTCGACGCGTACGTTCCGGCCGAGTACATCCCGGCCGAGGCCCAGAAGATCGACCTTCACCGGCGGCTCGTGCTGACCGAGTCCGAGGACGAGTTGGCCGAGCTCGAAGCTGCGACGGTCGACCGCTATGGGCCGCTGCCCGAGCCGGTCGGAAACCTGTTCGCGATTCAGGCTGCGAAGCTGAAACTCGCGCTGATCGGCGCCGACTACCTCGTCTTCAAGGGCGGCCGCTCGACCGTCGGGCCCCTCGTCCTCGGCTCCGAGGAGCTACGCGCGTTGCGTGAGCGTGTCGACACCGCGGTCTATGCAACGGGCCGAAATGAAGTTTCGGTTAAGCACGGGGAATTCCCGGAAGCCCTGCAGTTGGTCGATGCTATACTCGAAACGCGCCGAGCAGCGTAAGTAAAGTCGCTGCAATTGGCGCTTTTTTCATGACAAAGCCTCGTTTTCTAGCGCTGTCCGCCATCGCCGTCACCGCGGCCGTATTCGCTGCAGGCTGCGGCACCTCCAAGAAGAGCGTGAGCGCCAACGACGTCGCGGTAGTCGGTGATTGCGTGATCTCGAAGGAGCAGTTCAACCGCCTCCTCGATCAGGCGCGGAAGAGCTACAAGACCAACAAGCAGCCCTTCCCGGAGCCCGGCACCGAGCAGTACACAGCTCTCCGGAAGCAGGCGATGCAGTTCCTCGTCCAGCGCTGCGAGTTCGACCAGAAGGCTAGCGACCTCGGGGTGAAGATCAGCAACGGGGACGTCGACAAGCAGCTCGCGACGATCAAGGCGCAGTACTTCGGCAAGGGCGGGAAGTGCGACGCGACCTGCGAGAAGAAGTACCAGGCCCAGATCAAGAAGCAGGGGCTCTCCGAGGAGCAGGTGCGCGAAGACGTGCGCGCCAGCGTCGTCCAGAACAAGCTCTACACCAAGATCACCGACAGCGTCGCCGTCTCGGACTCGGACATCGACGCGTATTACAAGAAGAACAAGCAGCAGTACGTGCTACCCGAGAGTCGTGACGTGCGGCACATCCTCGTCAAGAAGAAGGCGCTTGCCGACCAGCTCTACCAGCAGCTGCTGAGCGGCGGCAACTTCGCGGCGCTCGCGAAGAAGTACTCGCAGGACCCGGGCTCGAAGGCGACGGGCGGCAAGCTGACGATCTCGAAGGGCCGTCAGGTGCCCGAGTTCGACAAGGCTGCCTTCGCCCTGAAGGTGAAGGAGCTCTCGAAACCGATCAAGACCCAGTACGGGTGGCACATCATCGAGGCGCTGACGGCGATCAAGAAGGCCAGCACGACGCCGCTCTCGGAGGTCCGCCCGCAGATCCGTCAGCAGCTCCTCCAGCAAAAGAAGCAGGATGCGATGAAGAAGTGGGTCGACGACACCTCGAAGGACTTCGAGAAGAAGACGACCTACCAGGTCGGCTACGCCCCGGCCGCCGCGACGACGACCGGCGCCACCTCGACCACGAAGTAACGGCGCCTTGTCGCTCGCGGACGCGCTCCTCGAGCTCCAAGAGCTGACCGAGCGCCTCCGTCGGGAATGCCCCTGGGACCGGGAGCAGACGGTGCGCACCGTCGTGCCGCACACGGTTGAAGAGGCATACGAGGTCGCGGACGCAGCGCTCGCCGATCAGCCGGAGAAGCTCCTCGACGAGCTCGGCGATCTCCTCTTCCAGGTCTACTTCCTCGCCTTGCTGCTCGACGAGCAGGGGGTCGGCGACCTGGAGCGGGCTGCGCGCGGGATCCACCACAAGCTCGTCGCGCGGCATCCGCATGTCTTCGGTGACGCCGAGGCGAAGACGGCGGGCCGTGTCCGAGAACGCTGGGAGCAGCTGAAGACCGAGCAGGAGGGGCGCGAGGGGATCTTCCACGACATCCCGGACACGCTGCCGGCGCTCTTGCAGGCGCGCAAGGTCCAGCGTCGCGCTGTGGCCGTCGGGTTCGAGTACCCCGACGTCGCCGGAGCACTCGAGGATCTGCGCGGCGAGCTGGCGGAGGTCGAGGCCGAGCTCGCCGGCCGCGAGGAGCCTGCTCCCGAAGCGCCGCCGGACGAACGGGTCGCGCAGGAGCTCGGCGATCTGCTCTTCGCCGCGGTCAACGTCGCCCGCCGGCTGAACGTGGATCCGGAGCTCGAGCTGCGGCGTGCGAGCGAGCGCTTCGTCGCTCGCGTCGAACGCGCCGAGCAGCTTGCGTCAGACTCCGGTGAGCGGTTCGCGGAGCTCGGCCTGGACGAGCAGGATCGCTACTTCGATCGCGCGAAGGAGGAGCTATGAGCAGCGAGATCGCAGCCGTGCGGGCGCGTCAGATCCTCGACTCGCGGGGGAATCCCACCGTCGAGGTCGACGTCGAGCTCGGCTCGGGCGCTGTCGGGCGCGCCGCCGTTCCCTCCGGCGCCTCGACGGGCCGTTTCGAGGCTGTCGAGCTTCGCGACGGCGATCCACAGGACTACCTCGGCAAGGGTGTCGGGAAGGCAGTGCGAAACGTGCGTGAGGAGATCGGGCCAGCCCTTCTCGGCCTCGACGCCGCCGACCAGAGCGCGATCGACGCCGCGCTCGTCGCGCTCGACGGCACCAAGAACAAGGCTCGCCTCGGGGCCAACGCGATCCTGGGAGCCTCGCTCGCGACCGCCAAGGCGGCCGCTGCGGATGCCGGCGTCCCTCTCTACCGCTGGGTGGGCGGTGCCGAGGCCCATGTCTTGCCGGTGCCGATGCTGAACGTCGTCAACGGGGGCGCGCATGCGGCCAACTCGCTCGACCTCCAGGAGTTCATGATCGTCCCGGGCGGCGCGGAGACGTTCGCCGAAGGGCTACGCATCGCGGTCGAGGTCTTCCACACGCTGAAGGCGCTCCTCGAGGAGCGGGGACTCGCGACCGCCGTCGGAGACGAAGGAGGCTTTGCGCCGGACTTCGGATCGAGCGAGGAGGCGATCGAAGCGATCCTCGAGGCGGCCGGTCGCGCGGGGCACGCCGACCGGATCGCGATCGCCCTCGATCCTGCGATGAGCGAGTTGCTCGACGACGGGCGGTATCGCTTCGAGGGTAGAGACGAGTCGTCGGACGGGCTCGCCGACTACTGGGCCGGCCTCGCCGAGCGCTACCCGATCGTGTCCATCGAGGACGGCGCGGGCGAGGATGACTGGGGCGCCTGGAAGGAGCTCACCGAGCGGCTCGGCGACCGGACGCAGCTCGTCGGCGACGACCTCTTCGTGACGAACGTCGAGCGGTTCGAGCGCGGGATCGAGGAGAAGGTTGCGAACGCGATACTGATCAAGGTCAACCAGATCGGGACGCTCACGGAGACGCTCGACACGATCGCGCTCGCCCGGGCCAACGACTACGGCGTCGTCATGTCGCACCGCTCCGGCGAGACGGAGGACACGACGATCGCCGACCTCGCGGTGGCGACAAACGCCGGCCAGATAAAGACGGGCGCGCCGTCGCGCACCGACCGCGTCGCGAAGTACAACCAGCTATTGCGGATCGAGGAAGAGCTGGGGTCAGAGGCGTCGTATCCGGGCTGGGATGCGTTCCCACGACGCAAGTCGGGACGCGCTTAGTCGACATTGGGCGGAGCCGGGTTCATCCCGGCGCAGCCACCACTCCGCACGGACGCGGGTTCTGCAAAGGAGGGGGCTCGTGGGGGAACCATGGGTTCCCCCACGTTGAACCAGCTATTGCGGATCGAGGAAGAGCTGGGGTCCGAGGCGTCGTATCCGGGCTGGGACGCCTTTCCGAGGAGGAAGTAACGGGCGGGCAGGCGGCTTGCGCTTTGTCGCTTGAAATTTTCTTCCAACAAGCGCAAGCTTTGGCGTAGACAACGAACGCACGTGAGCCGTTGTCTGCGGCCCTTCGGCTCCCATCTGGGGGGAGGCATTCGTACGTGGCCGCCACGAAGGGAGAGGATCATCGGGTCGACCTCGTCTGCGAGGGCGGCGGTGTCAAGGGGATCGGTCTTGCGGGGGCTTACTCCGTGCTCGAGGAGCAGGGGTGGCAGCGCGAGAACGTCGCCGGAACCTCGGCCGGCGCGATCAGCGCCGCGCTGATCGCCGCCGGCTACACCTCGTCCGAGCTGCGCGAGATCACCTTCGGCATCGACTATCGCCGCTTCGAGGACAGCTCCTGGCAAGACCGGGTTCCCTTCATCGGAAAGCCGCTCAGCATCGTGGTCAAGAACGGGATCTACAAGGGCGACGAGTTCATCCGCTGGATGAGGGGTCTCCTCGAGGCCAAGGGCGTCCGGACGTTCGCCGACCTTCGCAGCGACTCGGATGACGCGAAGTTCAGCTCGCGCCTGCAGGTGGTCGCCTCCGACCTCACGAGCCGGAGGTTGCTCGTCCTGCCTCGCGACGCGCACATCCTCGGCCAGGACCCGGACGAGCTCGAGGTCGCGCTGGCGATTCGGATGAGCATGTCGATCCCTCTCTTTTTCCGGCCCGTCCGCATCACCGACGCGGCGGGCCAGGATCACGTGATCGTCGACGGCGGGATTCTTTCGAACTTCCCGGTCTGGTTGTTCGACCGCGCTGACGACGAGGTTCCGCGCTGGCCGACGTTCGGGCTTCTGCTCGTCGAGCCGAGCCCGAAGACGCCGATCGGCATGCGGATTCCGAAGCCCGAGCACGCCCCTCTCGGAGCGCGTGGGCTGACACAGCTCGTCTCGGGCCTCTTCCACACGATGATGGAGGCGCACGATCGCCTCTACATCGAGAAGGCGCAGTTCGCGCGCACGATCCCGATCCCGACGCTCGGCGTTCGAACCACGGAGTTCGACCTTCCGCGCAGCCGGGCGCAGGAGCTGTACGACTCGGGTCGCACCGCCGCCGAGAGGTTCCTGGCGAACTGGGACTTCGACGCGTACAAAACCGAGTTCCGGAGCGGGAAGAAACAGTCGCGCCGCGAGGACGTGGCTGCGCTCTACCGAGAGAAGGGAGCCGCCGTTGTCTAGCCCGGCCACACCCGCAACACATGCTGTCTCGCTTCGCCGTCTCGGGCATCGGGCCCGCGAGCGGGAGATCTCGGCGGCGGAGTCGGTCTCGTTTCCGGAGCTCGTCTGGGCCCACTATCTCCACGTGCGGGAGGTGCACCAGGCCGGCGTGCTGCACGGCCCCGCCGAGGCCGAGTACCGCGAGAAGCTGGAACGGTTCACCAAGGAGCACGGCAAGATCCTGAACGCGTACTGGTGCACGAGCGAAGCCTCGGGCGTCGCTTTGACCGAGAAACAGGGCGCGCGCCTCGGGGGCTTCCTGTGGCGCAGGCAGCCCAACATCCGCCTCCACTCCGCGACCGACTGGGTGACCACCGGCAGGCCCGATATCGGGCACGGGCTGCACACCTGCGAGACGCTCGCGATCCGGGTCACCGAGGTCCTGAGCGGAACGGGCGAGCGGATCGCCATGCAGTGGATCCTGTCGGTTGCGGGCTATCTTCTCGGAGTCGTCGACCAGGGCAATGGGAAACCTGGTCAAGCAGTCGCGACGAAGGCGGTCAATCGGGCGCGAACCGAGCTCGTCCAGGTGGAGCACTACTACGACCGCGCGGGGGAGAAGACGGGTCGGCTCATCTACTTCTGGGGCATGATGCTTGGCCTCGTCGCGCTTGCCGTTCTCGCGGTGGTCGGCAGCGCCGTCTACTCGATCTTCGGGACGTTTCACGTCAAGGACCCGGATACGCAGCTCTTCTTCGTCTGCTACACGATGGGGGCCGTCGGCGCGCTCGTGAGCGTGATGAACAGGATGGCGGCGGGAGGCAACTTCAGCATCGACTACGAGGTGGGCCGACCTGCGCTTCGACGTGTCGGGAGCTTCCGGCCGATCATCGGCGCGATCTTCGCCATCGTCCTCTACTTCTCGCTCCGCGGCGGCCTCATTCAAATTCAGGCCGGCGACGGCGAGCACACGGGGTTCTTCTACGGGGCGCTCGCCTTCGGCGCGGGCTTCAGCGAGCGGCGCGCGTCGATCATCACCGGAGGTGCGGCACGGTTCCTCGGCGAAGGTGAGTCTGCGAAGGGCGAGCCGAATGAGGCTCCGAACGGGGCGAAGCGGGCCGGATCTCAGGCCGAGGCTCGGAGCACGGGTTGAGGGCGGTGCTGGAACGTGCGACGCTCGGAGACGAGTTGCCGGAGTTGACCGAGCTTCCCGAACACATTTCGCTCCGCCCGGGAGAAGAGACGACAGTCCTCCTGCCCAGCCGAGCCGGCGCAGGCTACGTCTGGGAGGCGACTGTCGAGGATGAGGCCGTCGCGAAAGCCTCGACGCAATTCGAACGTGCTGACGATGCGGCAGTCGGCCAAAGGACGTTCAGTCGGAACGAGCTCCTGACCCTTCGGGGTCGGAGCGCGGGCACGACTCGTGTCCGCCTAGTCCAACGACGGGCGTGGGAAAAGGACGTCGAGCCGATCGGAGCTCACGTCTTAACGGTCAACGTCGCCGAACCTGCGGAGGCGACCGAGCAGGGAGGTACGCAGTGAGCAATGCCGTCAATGGAGGCCTTCGCCCGCGAGCGGTGCAGCGGTTCGGATGGGTCCCCGATCTTCCGGATGCACGGGACTTCATGTACTCCGCACCAGAAGCCGTCTTGACGAAGCTTCCGACGAAAGCAGACCTCAGGCCGAAGATGCCGAAGATCTACGACCAGGGTGAGCTCGGAAGCTGCACCGCCAACGCGATCGGCGGGGCGTTCGAGTTCGAGCAGATCAAGGAAGGGCTGAAGGACTTCATGCCCTCGCGGCTCTTCATCTACTACAACGAGCGCGCCATGGAGGGAACGATCGACACCGACAGCGGTGCCATGATCCGTGACGGGATCAAGAGCGTCGCGAAGGTCGGCGTCTGCACGGAGACGACATGGCCGTACGACATCCCGCGGTTCACGGAGAAGCCGCCGAAGACCGCGTACACCGAGGCGAAGAAGCACCAGGCGCTCATCTACCGCCGGGTGCTCGGGAATCTGCACCAGATGCAGGGCTGCCTCGCCCAGGGGTACCCGTTCGTGTTCGGCTTCTCGGTCTACGAGAGCTTCATGAGCCCGGACGTCGCTCGCACCGGCAAGGTGCCGCTGCCGCCGCGCGGGGAGCAGCTGATCGGTGGTCACGCAGTACTCGCAGTGGGCTACGACGACTCGATCCAGTCCTTCATCGTGCGCAACTCCTGGGGCGAGGGCTGGGGCATCAAGGGCCATTGCACGATGCCGTACGGCTACCTCACCAATCCGCAGCTAGCCCGGGATTTCTGGGCGATCTACACGGTCGAACCGGACGCAAAGGGCGCGACGACCAGGAAGAAGCGAACGACCACGCGAAAGCGGTCAACCGCCGCCAAGCGCTGAGCATGACCGCGGAGTTCGACCGGGGGCCACCGCAGGCGATCGCCTCGATCTGCCTGCGCTGCCCCCGGCCGGGCAAGCCGAAGGCGTTCTGGACCGCCTGGGGGCCTGTCTTCTACAGGGGTCGCCTGGATGGGACGGCGCGCATTCTCTGCATCGCCTCCGATCCGGGGCCGACCGAGCGCGTCGCGCACCGAACGCTCGTCGGGGACGCGGGGCAACGCGTGCAGGGCTTCCTCGCGAAGCTCGGGCTGACTCGCTCGTACCTCTGCGTCAACGCCTTCCCCTACGCGCTGCACCCCAGTTACGGGCCGGAAGCCGACCAGTTGCTGGCCGAGGCCGACCAGCTCGCCTGGCGGAATCAGTTCTACGACGCCGTGCGGCCGGGAGCGGTCGATGCGGTGATCGCCTTCGGCTCGAACGCGCAGAAGGCCCTGGACCTGTGGCCCCATCGGCCGGATGTCCCGGCCGAGCGGATTCCGCATCCGAGCAGCAGAGACAGCGCGAAATTGCTTCGCGAGTGGCACGACGCGATCGGCAGGCTTCGCCAGCGCGTCACGCCCGACCCGGACGGGGACGCAAGCGGCCCGAACTACGGCTCGTCCTTCAAGGAGACCGACTACGCCCCGATTCCGAGACGCGACCTGCCTTTCGGGGTCCCGGACTTTCTCGGCGACGATGCCGCGGGCCGGCAGGGGCATCCCCGTCATAACAACGGCGTCGACAGGCCGAGCCCGGACGACGGGCTCACACTGATCTGGAAGGCTCCGAAGGGCGGCTCCTCTTGAGCGAGTACGCTCTGTCCCTGTCGATCCGCTCGACGGGCCGACGTTCGCGCTCGGCGGACGAGTCGTGACGATGAACGAGAAGAAGGAGGTCCTGGACGACGGCGTCGTCTACGTCGACAAGGGCTCGATCGCGGCGGTCCAGAAGGCCGGCGCGCCTGCGCCCGAGGGCTTCGACGGCGTCAAAGTGCTGGCGACGAAGGGGACGATCTACCCCGGGCTGATCGACCTTCACGACCACCTGAGCTACAACGCCATCCAACTCTGGGACGTACCGAAGCTCTTCACCAATCGCGACCAGTGGGCCCAGGGCGACACGTATCGCAAGCTGGTGACCGGGCCGATGAAGGCTCTGGCCCACACTCCGAAGTACGTCCCTGCGATCGTCCGCTACGTCGAATGCAAGTGCCTGGTGGGCGGGACGACGACCACGCAGGGCATCGACCCTTTCGAGCTTCGCCGGCATCCAGCGCTTCTACAAGGGCATCGCGAGGAACGTCGAGCAGACCGACGAGACCGGACCTGCCCGAGGCCAGCACGCACATCGCAGACGTCGAGGCGAAGGACCATGACGAAGTTCCTCAAGCGCCTGAACAGCGCCGACTGCCTGCTCCTGCACCTGAGCGAAGGCACGGACGAGTCTGCCCGCGAGCACTTCCTGGCGCTCCAGGCGCCGTCGGGAGAGTGGGCGGTCACCGGCTCGCTGGCCGGGATCCACTGCGTCGCGCTCCAGAAGACAGGACTTCGAGGTGCTCGCGAAGGCCGAGGCTGCGATGGTCTGGTCGCCGCTCAGCAACCTGCTCCTCTACGGGCAGACCGCCGACGTGGAGAGTGCGCGCAAGGCGGGCGTGCTCATGGCGCTCGGACCGGACTGGTCGCCGAGCGGCAGCAAGAACCTGCTCGGCGAGCTGAAGGTGGCGCGCCTCGTCGAGCAATCTGGACGGCGATGGCCTCTCCGACTTCGAGCTGCTCTCGATGGCGACGCGCAACGCGGCCGAGATCCTCGGCTGGGACGAGCAGCTCGGCACGCTCGAGGGCGGCAAGCGCGCCGACCTGCTGGTCGTTGCGGGGGCAGGCGGAGACGGGCACGCGCACCTCTTCACGCGCAGCGAGCACGACGTCGAGCTCGTGGTCGTCAACGGCGTCCCGCGCTACGGCGCGAGCCAGGTCATGCGACGGCTCCTGGGGGAGTCTGCGGCCGCGGCGGAGACGGGCTCGGTCGGAGGGCGGGCCCGCCTCCTCTATCTCGTCCAGCCGAGCGGCGACGCCGTCGTCGGCGGCCTGACGCTCAAGGAAGCGACCGACCTGCTGTCGGACGGTTTGAAGCGCCTGCCCGAGCTCGCCAAGGACCTGGTCGCACGGCCCGCGCTCGACCCCGATGCATTGCTGCTCGTTCTCGACCACGACGAGCCCGACGGCACCGACCAGCGTCCGCACCTACCGACGGAACGGCGACTTCACCGCGATGCTGAACGGCGCGGAGCGGGCAACGCCGCTCGCCGACCTGCTCGTTCCGTTGACCCTCGATCCGCTGACGGTCGTCGACGACGCCCGCTTCGTCGATGACGCTCGCCAAGGAGATGAACCTGCCGAAGGAGATAGCCGACCATGTACCCGACCTCTACTAAGGTAGTGCCCCTCCCAGCAATACATGCCGGCCTCTGGCCCGCGATCACGCGGCGCCAGAGCCCACCCTCGCCCTTGCCAAGGCTGAAAGCCTTGGCCGCGGTCGAGTGCGGCCTCTGGATGAAGACGGTCGCGGCGGCAAAGCCGCCACGACCTCTTCTGGTCGGCGCCGCCGAGTCGGCGCCTCAGGCTCGCGACCCAGAGACTCGGCGGCATCACTGGAAGGGGCACTAGCGATGGCGAGAAGTCGACGAGCCCCGCAGAAGCGTTCCTCCTCCAAGAGGCCTCCCGCGCGGACGACCTTCGTAGAGGCGGCCGCCGACGACACGGTGGCCAATCTCCGGAAGATCGACCACGTCGTCGTCCTGATGCTCGAGAACCGGTCGTTCGACCACATGCTCGGCTACCTCACCCTCGAGGGCGCTCGGACCGGACGTCGACGGCCTGAAGGCGAGCATGGCGAACAGCTACAAGGGCAAGCGCTACAAGGTCCGGCACCTCCAGCGGACGGCGCTGACGAAGGACGAGGACCCATGCCACGGCGGCGCCTGCATCGCCGAGCAGATCTCGAACAGCATGGGCGGCTTCGTCGCCAACTTCGCGAAGAGTCGTCCGAAGGCCAAGCTCGTCGACGTCGTGATGGCGTATTACAACGGCAGCGACCTCCCCGTCTACGACCACCTGGCGCGCGAGTTCTGCGTCTGCGATCGCTGGTTCTCGTCCGTGCCTGGTGCGACCTGGCCGAACCGGCTGTACGCGGTCGCAGGCCAGGCCGCCGGGAGCAAGGACCCGAAGAAGGTCCCGATCTACGACGTGCCCTCGTTCGTCCGGCACCTCGAGACGCAACAAGGTCTCGTGGCGTTGGTACTCGCACGACGTCGGCACGCTCCGCTTCAGCGACAGCAAGTTCCGCCTCGGCTTCCTGGACAAGTTCGCGTACTTCGACCGCCGCAGCTTCCTCGCGCCGCGGAACTTCCTCGACGACGCGAAGGACGGGAAGCTGCCGGCGGTCTCGTGGATCGACCCGAATTTCGTCGACGTCTCGTTCATCGGGCCGTCGGGATCGAACGACGACCACCCGCCCTCCGACATCAAGGCGGGCCAGGAGCTCGTCCTCAAGGTGTACAGCGCGCTCGTCAAGAGCCCGAACTGGAAGAAGACGATGCTCGTCGTCACGTACGACGAGCATGGCGGGTTCTTCGACCACGTGCACGCCGCCCGCCGCGGAGGACGACAAGCCCTCCTTCCGCACCTACGGCGTACGGGTCCCGGCGCTCGTCGTCTCGCCGTTCACGCCGCGCGCGAGCGTCTCGAACGTCCTCTACGACCACACCTCGATCATCAAGACGATCCTCCTGCGCTTCTGTGCGAAGAACGGCCAGATCCCCGACATGGGCGCTCGGGTGACCCACGCGAACCACCTGGGCGGCACGCTGACGCTTCCGAGCGCCAGGCCTCCGACGCCGGAGCAGGCATTCCGGGACGCCCTCGATCGCATCAGCGCGTGGCGCACGGACGTGTTCCGGAGCAGGATGCTCATGGAGCCGCTCACCGAGACCGGCCGATCCAAGCGACCTGAGCGATCTCCAGCAGGAGTTCCTGGCGGGAAAGCAAGCGCTGCGAAAGCGCGGACTGCCGGAAGGACAACCTTAGGAGCCGCCCGCCCGCTCATCGGCGGAGGTTCGACCCCCGAGCCGCGCGATACGCTGACGTCATCGCCGCCGAGAAGCCTCGCCGGACGAAGATCGTCGCGACGATCGGCCCCGCGTCCTCGTCGCACGAGACCCTGCTCGCACTCGCGGAAGCCGGGATGAATGCCGCGCGCCTCAATTTCTCGCACGGGACTCATGAGGAGCACGCGGAGCGGACGAGACTCGTCCGCGGGATCGAGGAGGAGATCGGCCGCCCGATCGCAGTCGTCGCCGACCTCCAGGGGCCGAAGGTCCGGATCGGCGAGCTTCCCGCACCGGTCACGCTCGAGCGGGGCGGCGAGGTCGTGGTCGCGGCGCAGGAGCATGCTCGCGACGACGAGCTGCCGGTCAGCCCGACCGCCGTCTGCGAGGTGCTTCACGTCGGGCACGAAATCCTGATCGACGACGGGCTCGTCCGGCTGCGCGTGGAGAGCGTCAACCGTGGGCGTGCACGCTGTCTCGTGCTTGCCGGCGGGGTCGTCGAGACCCACAAGGGCGTGAACGTCCCAGGCGTCCCGGTGCCGATCCCGTCGCTGACTCGGAAGGACATGGACGACCTCGACTTCGCACTCGACCTGGGCGTCGACTTCGTCGCCCTCTCCTTCGTCCGGTCGGCCGCGGACGTCCGTGACCTGCGCGAGCTGATCACGGCGGCCGGTGCGCCGGCGCACGTGATCGCGAAGATCGAGAAGTCCGAGGCCGTCGACGCGCTCGACGCGATCCTCGTCGAGGCCGACGCGATCATGGTCGCCCGCGGCGACCTCGGCGTCGAGATCGGCGCCGCGCTCGTGCCGCTCGTCCAGAAGCGCATCATCCTCGCCTCGCTCGAGCGCGCGAAGCCGGTGATCACGGCGACGCAGATGCTCGAGTCGATGATCCACCAGCTCGAGCCGACCCGGGCCGAAGCGAGCGATGTAGCCAACGCGATTCTCGACGGAAGCTCGGCTCTGATGCTCTCCGGCGAGACTGCCCGCGGGGAGTTCCCGGTGGAGGCGGTCGCGTACATGGACCGGATCGCCCGCGCCGTCGAGCCGAGCCTCGGATACCGGCACCAGCTGCCCGGTGCGAGCGAGGAGCCGACTGTCGGCCAGGCGATGTCGAACGCGGCCTGCGATCTCGCTGAATCGCTCGGCGCCGAGGCGCTGCTCGTCCCCACGTTCACCGGCAGCACTGCTTCCGCGGTCGCCCGGCTCCGCCCGCGCAGGCCGATCATCGGCATGTCACACCACGACTATGCCCTGCGGCAGATGGCGATCGAGTGGGGTGTGACACCGATGCCGATCCAGAAGGCGACCGACGTGGAGGACTTGTGGTCGCGTTCGCTCGAAGCCGCGCGCGCGACCGGGCTCGTGGCGGAAGGCGACCTCGTCGTGATCACCGCGGGAACGGCCGTCAACCTCCCCGGCACGACGAACGTCATCAAAGTCGACGTCGCGTAGCGCGTCGCTTCCCTCGCTTCACGGGTGAAACCATGTTTCCCCGTGGGCGCCGCCAATCGACACTCGCTGTCCGACGTTCAACAAGGATGCTCACGCGTAGTGGCGAACCACTCGCAGGAGATGGCCGGTCGTGCTCCAAAGCGCCGATTTCGGCGACGCATACCGCGCGGGCGCTTCCTCCTGCGCTGGCTCGGCGTCGCCGTGGTCGGGTTCGTCGCCTTTCTCTACTGGCAGCCGCTGCGCAGCTACCTGTCGACCCGCGACGCCCTGACCGAGCGCACGCAGGAGGTGCGTCTCCTGCGCACACAGAAGGCGCGTCTCCAGCGCCGCCTCGCGGAGTCCGACACGCCCGAGGCGGTCACGCGGGAGGCGCGTCGCCTCGGCTATGTGAAGCCGGGAGAGCGCCTCTACATCGTCAAGGGCATCGCCGCCTGGCGCCGTCAGCACGAGCAAAGCCTGCGCTAGCCCTACGCCACGGCCCGTCTACCATCGAGGAGATGGACGACCGCGACCTCGTCGAACGGCAGCTCGGCCGCCGCCCACGGGCATTCCGACGCGTCGTCGTGCGCTGTCCGTTCGGTACGCCGGCAGTCACCGAGCAGGCGCCCTACGACGAGTCCGGCGATCCGTTCCCGACGATGTACTACGTCACGTGCCCGCACCTCGTTGCCGCCGTTTCCCGATTGGAAGCAGCGGGAGGAGTCGAGCGCTGGAGCGAGGCCGCACAGCGCGAGCCCGCCCTGGCCGAGAGCCTGAACCGCGCAACCGCCGAGCAGCGCCGAGTCCGAATCGAGGTTGCAGCCGGCGAGTCGGGGCCCGACGGGGGCGCGTCGCTCGAGCTGGGGATCGGCGGCTCGCGGAATCCCGAGCAGCTCAAGTGCCTGCACGCCCACGCCGCCTTTGCGCTTGCGCGCCCGGGCTACGAGCTCGGTGACCGGATCCTTGCGGAGATCGACCCACTCTGGCCCGAGACCTGTTGCATGAACGGGCGCGGCGTGGCCGTATCATCGGGCGCTCCGACATGAGCGCAGTCGCCGTCGAGCACGCGCGCCAGCAGTGGGACGAGGGGCACCGCAGGCTCCAGTCCTACTCGTCCGACCGTGCGCTCTTCCTCCAGCTCCAAGCCCAGGTCGGAGTCGTCGTCGACGAGCTGAATCGCCGGGTCGGTCAGACGTTCACGCTCGCCGAGCTCACCGACGCCTACCAGCAGTCCGATCGCTGGCTCTACGAGGTCCTCGGAGCTGCGAGACACCTCGCGCTCGTTCAGGATGCCGCGTTTCACCTCTACGCCCGCGGCGCGGTCGACTACGCCCCATGAGACCGCGACCGCGGAACGATCGCCGCCGGCTCGGCATCTGGGCGCTTCGCTGCGCCGTGCTGGTCGTCGTGTTCGGCGTGGGCGTCGCGCTCGGTCAGGCGTTCGACGATTCGTCTCCGCCGCCAGGAACCCGGACGTCGGTCCGCACCCTCGTGCCCGGAACGCTGAGCCCGGAGACGGTCACCGTCACGGTCGTGGCGACTCCGTAGTTTCGGACGGCCCTCCGTGGGAAGAGGCACTTTTAGTTAGGTTCCCTGGATGGCGGACGAGAAAGGCACGACGACGAGGATGCCTGTGCCGGCGAACGAGCCGGACTGGCTCACGCTCGGCCAGGCGGCGAAGTACCTCGGGATGGCTCAGAGCACGATCCGGAAGTGGTCCGACACCGGCCGTCTGTCCGCCTTCTACACCCCGGGCGGCCATCGCCGCTACCGGCGCAGCGACCTCGACCACTTCCTCGAACGTGGGGGCTCGGCGGCACCGCGTAGGAGCGAGGGGCGGCGGCTGATCCTGATCGTCGACGACGACGACCGCCTCCGCGAGTTCGTGCGCGTCAACCTCGAGATGGAGGGGTATGCGGTCCGGGAGGCCGCGAACGCGGAGGAAGGTCTGAAGGCGCTCGACGACGAGGTGCCCGACCTGATTCTCCTCGACGTGATGATGCCGCAGGTCGACGGCTGGGAGATGCTGCGCCGCGTGCAGGAGCGCCACGGCGTCGGCACGATCCCGGTGATCATGTTCAGCGGCAAGGTCGACGAGCAGTCGCTGAAGACCGCGACCTCTCGGGGCGCCCAGGGCTTCATCGGCAAGCCCTTCAATCCCCAGGATCTGATCGACTCGACGAAGCAACTCGTCCCGGCCTGACGCAGAGCCGGAACGTTGAGTTCGCACGGGTCGACCGGTCTTTTCAGACGGATGCCGGGCTGAGCCCGGCCGGGACCGGCCTGCGGTCCGCTTTCCCGACCCGCACGCGCTCTGCACGTGCCGAACAACCCGAGCCTCCCGTCTGGCCACACTCGGCCACGAGCTTCGCCTGCGCCGCCGTGGTTGCCTGGCTGACGCCGCTTCCCAAGGTGCCTCTGTTTGCCCTCGCGACGCTGATCGCGTTCTCGCGCGTCTACAACGGCGTCCACTACCCCCTGGACGTGATTGCGGGAGCCGCGCTTGGGCTTGCGGTCGCTACAGCTCTTCGCCTGCTCGCAGGAGCCCGCCGACGATCAGCCCCAGCGCCGAGATGAGCGCGATCCAGATCCCGATGCCGCGGCCGTCGTTCGGGAAGAACCGATCGGGCACGGAGATCATGCGGATGAGGACGAGAATCGTCGCCAGCGAGCCGATGACGATGATTACGAGGCTCTCGGGAATCGTGGCGGGCAGCTCGATCCCGAACTCCCGCAGGATGACGAGCACGACGACCGCGAGCCCCAGTAGAAAGACGAGCTTTCCGATCGCGCCCGTGTGCCATCCGATGACGGCGATCGTCGGGCCCTCCTCCGAGCCTGCGTACCAGCCCATGAACGCCGAGAGCATCAGCACGAACCCCGACAGGGCGGTGACCCGCTCGCCTGCCGCCCAGACTCCGCCGGGAAGGCGCAGGAGCATGTCGCGGTCGCGCTCTATCGCGGCGGGAGGCGGCGGACGCTCAGGCGGATAGGGCTCGGAAGGCTCCACGGTGGTCGAATTATCTACAAACCGAACGTGTGCTCGATCTGGTGCCAGATGATGATGCTGAGGTAGACGCTGACGGCGACGAGGCCGAGGAGGACGATCCAGAAGCGAAGGTGCGCGCGCTTCGTCTCCTGTCTACGGTTTCGATGGGCGCGACGCCTCGCTCGATGCAGCTGGTACGCCCGTTGGACGGCGACTGGATCGAGTTGGAGGGCCTCGTCGACCACCTCTGGCTGGCGGGCCGGCTGGGCCATATGGAGAGTCTAGTGCTCCCTTCGGTGACGCCGCTGCGCCACTGGCTCGTGAGCACCAAGCCAGAGGGCTCTGCATGTGTCGCCGGAAGGAGCACTGAACGGGCGGCAGCCCCTTCACGGCCGATGAGGGATACTTTTCGCCGGGAATGGAGGGCATTTCCGAGCAGTTCAGGTGGCTGAAGCTCTTCGCGTAGCCGAGGCTTCGGAGGGCCGCGGCCTCTCCTTCTGGCTGAACGCCGTCGTCTTCTGCGCCGGGGCGGGCTCGCTTGCGACCGAGATCTGCGCAGCGCGCTTGCTCGCGCCCTATTACGGAAGCTCCACGATCGTCTGGGCCAACGTGATCGGGCTCGTGCTTGCGTCACTCTCGCTCGGGTACTGGCTCGGAGGCCGGGTCGCCGATCGAAGGCCCGAGCCGCGCCTGCTCGGCCGGATCGTGGTTGCCGCCGCGGTCCTGATCGCGGCGGTGCCCTTTGCGGCGGGGCCGTTCCTGGACGTCTCGGTGAAGGGCCTCGACCAGGTGTCGGTTGGAGCGGCCATCGGCTCGTTCTTCGCAGTCCTGGCGCTTTTTGCACCGCCTGTGACGCTCCTGGGCATGGTCGCGCCGTTCGCCCTGCGGCTCGCGATCGACGACGTGCGCGATGCTGGCTCGGTTGCGGGCCGGCTCTACGCGCTCTCCACCGTCGGCAGCCTGTTCGGCACGTTCATGTCCGCGCTCGTCCTCATCCCCACGATCGGGACGCAGCGCACCATGCTCATCGCGGCGGTGCTCGTGTCGCTTCCAGGCGCGGCATTGCTCGGGCGCCGCTGGCTCGTCGTCGCGGCTGCGATCGGCGCCCTGCTCGCAATTCCGACCGGCGCCGTCCGCGCGGAGCCGGGGCTCGTCTACGAGAAGGAGTCCCGGTACCAGTTCATCCACGTGACCGAGGAGCACGGGGTGCGCCGGCTCTACCTGAACGAGGGGCTTGCCGTGCACTCGATCTGGCGGCGTGACTCGGTGCTGACCGGCGGGGAGTGGGACACGTACCTCGCCGTTCCGCCCCTGCTCGGTCGTCCAGTGACCCGGGTCGCGATCCTCGGCAACGCAGGCGGCACGACCGCCCGCGCGCTCGGCGTCTTCTATCCCCGGGCGCGCGTCGACGGGGTCGAGCTCGACCCGGCCGTGACCGCAGTCGGCCGTCGTTTCTTCGGCCTGGGCGACAATCCGCGCCTCCGCGTGATCACCGCGGACGCGCGGCCCTTCCTGCGTCGGACGCACGCGCGGTACGACCTGATCATCGTCGACGCCTACCGGCCTCCGTACGTTCCCTTCTATCTCGCGACTCGTGAGTTCTTCCGGCTCGCGCGCTCACGGCTCGCTCCGGGCGGTGCGATCGTGCTCAACGTCGCGGCCACGCCCGATGACCAGAGGCTCGCCAAGGGTGTTTCCGGAACGCTCGCGGCCGAGTTTCCGCTCGTCCTGACCTGGCAGGCGCTCCGCTTCAACCAGTTCGTGATCGGTCTCGACCGCCACCAGCCGAGAGAGGTCCTCGTGCGCCGGCTCGCGGGCGGCCCTGTTCAGCTTCGGCCGCTGGGCGCCCTGCTGGCGCGCGACATGAAGATCGCATCGCCGGCCTCCAATCCGTGGACGGACGACCGCGCGCCGGTCGAGTGGATCACCGACCGGATGATCCTCGAGTTCGCCGCACGCGGCGGCCGCTTCCGGGACGACGAGCTGCCGACCGGGCCATGAAGCTCTTGCGGGGCGACGGCCCGTTACGTCGGATCGGGCATCGCGGGGCTGGGGCGCTCGCTCCGCCAAACACGATCGCCGCGGTGGAGGCCGCGCTCGCGATCGGTGTCGACATGGTGGAGATCGACGTCCTCGGCCGCCCCGACCGAACGCTCGTGCTCGGGCATTCGCACGGGGAGCTCGAAGCCGAGCCGGCGACCCTTGAAGAGGTCTTCGCCTTTCTGGCCGAGCACAGCCCGGAGACAGGGCTCCTCGCCGACGTCAAGGGCGGTGGGTTCGAGCGTGAGCTCGTGGATGTCCTGCGGCGGCACGATCTCGTCGGGAGGACGGTGGCGTGCACCTACCGCCTCGGAACGCTGCATGCCCTTCGACGGCTCGAGCCCGGCCTCACCCGCAGCCGAACCTACCCGCCGGGCCGCGTCTACCTTCGCGGGCGCCGGACGTTCGTGCCGATCGTCGGTCCCGTGCGCCTGGCAATGCGTGTTGCGCTTCCGTTCCGCATCGAGCAGATCGTCGGCGAGGCGGTCGCTGCGGCGACGACTCTCGACCACCGGCTGATCACACGCGCTGTGGTCGAACGCTGCCATTCGCTGGGCGTTGCGGTCTTCGCGTGGACGGTCAACGACCGCACAACCCTGCAAAGGCTCGACGCTCTCCGGGTCGACGGCGTGATCACCGACGATCCGCGGATCTTCGGGGTTTAGAGGGCTACACTCCAGTCGTGCGAAAACGTTTCGGCTATGCCGTTTTGGGCCTTGCCTGCGCTGCCGCGGGTGCGTTCGCGGCTGTCGTGCTGGCCGGTGGAGTCGATGCGGCGGGCTTCCTCACCACCGGCTCGACCGCCACCACGACGACAGGGGGAACGACCACAACTCCGCCGCCGGCGCTGATTCCTCCGGGTGTGACGATCTCGGGTATCGCGGTCGGCGGCTTGACGCCCGAAGAGGCGACGACCGTCGTCCGCGAACGGTTCGGGCTGGCGCTGCCCGTCATCCTCGACCGCCGCCACCGGCTCGCGCCGACACCAGAAGCACTCGGGGCGAGCGCCCACATCGACGAAGCGATCGCGCGCGCGAGGAGCTCTGAGCCCGGGGCGGCGATCACGCTGCCCGTGCTCATCGACGGCGACGTCGTCCGCGCCTACGTTCTCGCGGTGTCGCGCCGCTTCAACCGGGGTCCCGTCGATGCCCAGGTCTTCCTGCGCCGCCTGAAGCCGGTCGTGGTCCCCGACCGCCCAGGCTTGACCGTCGAGCGGGCGCTGCTCACGCAGACGATCGTCGCGCGCCTCCGGAAGACGAGCCGGGTAGCCGTCCGGATCAAGCACCGCTCGCCGCGGGCGACCATTCTCCGTACCGCATTCCGCTCGGTGATCGTGATCCGCCGCGGCTCGAACCGCCTCTTCCTCTACCGCTACGACCGGCTGCGGCGCTCCTTCCGCGTTGCCACGGGCCAGTCTGTCTACCCGACCCCGCTCGGGCGCTTCGACATCCAGGTCAAGTGGCGGAACCCGTGGTGGTACCCGCCGAACTCGCGCTGGGCGAGGGGCCAGAAGCCGATTCCGCCCGGGCCGAACAATCCGCTCGGCACCCGCTGGCTCGGTCTCTCCGCACCCGGGGTTGGAATCCACGGCACTCCGAATCCCGCCTCGATCGGCTACTCGGTCTCGCACGGATGCATTCGGATGTACATCCCGGAGGTCGAATGGCTGTTCAACACCGTCGACATCGGGACGACGGTGTTCATCGTCGCGGCCTGATGTCCCGGCTGAAGCTCGCAGGACAGGTCGGCGCGCTCGGGCTCGTCGCGGCGCTGCTCGGCCTCCTCGTCTGGAAGGTGGTCCAGAACGACCGATCAAATGTCGCGCAGGATTTCGCGAGCGGGAAGCGGCCGATGGCGGTCGACTTCACGCTGAAGCGCCTCCAGGACGACGGGTCGGTGAGGCTCTCGTCGCTGCGCGGAAAGGTCGTCGTCATCAATTTCTGGGCCTCGTGGTGCGATCCGTGCAAGAGCGAGGCGCCACGCTTCCAGTCGGCATTCGAGCGCTATCGAAACCGCGTCGCCTTCGTCGGCGTCGACACGACCGATTACTCCGGCGATGCGGGCGCTTTCCTCGCTCGGTACGGCGTCACGTACCCGAACGTGCGCGATCCGAACGGCCACGTGCTCCACGACTACGGGGGGCTCCCGATTCCGCGCACGTTCGTCGTCGGCCGCTCCGGGCGAGTGACCGGCTACATCTTCGGCGAGGCCCGAGCCGAAGAGCTCGAGAGCGCAATCCAGGAGGCTCTCGCAGCATGAGGCTCCTCGTGGTCGCACTGGCCCTGCTCGCCCTTTGCGCGGCGCCTGCTGCAGTCGCGAGCGAGGAGCACCCGAGCTCCCTCGAGGTTCAGCGCGAGCTGTGGTGCGACGATTGCCAGACCACGCTCGACGAGGCGAGCTCGGTTTCGTACACGCCCGCGGTGATCAGTCTGATCAACGACGGGATCGCCGCCGGGAAGACGAAGAGCGAGATCAAGCAGGCGGCCGTCGCGAAGTTTCGCTACCACGTGTCGGCTCTCCCCGCGAAGCCGGAAGGCGAGCGTCCGACGCTCTCCGACCTCGAAGGCGAGGTCATGTGCCCCGTCTGCAACACGACCCTCGACCAGTCGAGCTCGCCTGCTGCAAGGCAGATCAAGTCGTTCATCTCGCAGCGGATCGCCCTCGGAGACTCGAAGAACGAGATCAAGGACAGGCTCGTCGCCGAGTACGGGCCGCAGATCCTCGCGGCTCCGCCCACGAAGGGGTTCAACCTTCTCGCCTGGCTGCTCCCGATCATCGGCGTCGTCGCCGGTGCGCTCGTCCTGGCCGCGCTCGCCTGGCGCTGGAGCCGGGTGCGCGAGCCCACACCGGCAGTGGCCGGCCTCGATCCCGCTCTCGAGCGGCGCATCGACCAGGAGCTCGCCTCGTTCGACGAGGGCTAGTTGCTGGAGCGCATACCCCTGGCGTTCCTCGCGGGGCTCGTCTCGGTCATCACGCCGTGCGTCCTGCCACTCGTTCCCGGATACCTCTCCGCGATCTCCGCGGTCGAGGCCGACAGCCTGGGCCGGCCCGGATCCGCTCGCCGCGTCGCGCTCGCCAGCCTGCCCTTCATCATCGGCTTCACGGTCGTCTTCGTCGTGCTCGGAGCGGGCGCCGCGGCGATCGGCGGCGTGCTCCCCGCCGACCGGCAGACCGAGCTCGCCGGCCTCATCCTCGTCGTCCTCGGGTTGACGTTCATCGGCCTTTTGCCCTGGCCTGAGCGGGTGCTCGCGCCAGGCCTGCTAACCGGGGCCCGGAGGCGAGGCTCGAGCGCGCTCCTCGGCGCCGCCTTCGCCGTATGCGCCGCGCCCTGCATCGGGACGCTGCTCGCTTCGATCCTCGTCGTCGCGGGGGATGCCGGCACCGCCTTTCGAGGGGGTGTCCTGCTGGCGGCGTACTCGGCCGGCCTCGGGTTCGCTTTCCTGCTCGCAGCGGTCGCGTTCACCCAGGCGATGGGCGCGTTTCGCTGGCTCCGCGACCACTACGTCGTGATCCGGGTCGCCGGCGGGCTGACGCTCGTCGTCCTCGGGCTGCTCCTCTTTTTCCACCGGGATTGGTGGCTGCGCGTCTTCATGAACCGGCTGCTGAACGACATCGGGCTAGGGGACGTGTAGCCGAGGGAGCTCGAGCGTGCCGAGCGCTTGGGCGGCTTCGACCTGCGCGAGGAGAGCCGCAACGTCGACGTCCCGGTGTGCCGGCGCGAAGGGCGCGAGCCGGCGGGTGGCTTTCTCGAGCTGCCGCTCACAGCCGGTCCGGTTGCCGCGGCCGGCCTGGTACCACGCGACGACCACGTGCACGAGCCCCTGGAAGAAATCCTTCTCGGCCGGATCGGCTGCGCGCCAGGCGTCCTCGAGCGCCTCGTGCGCGGCGAAGTACTCGCCGGCGCGGGCGAGCTCGAGCCCGCGGTCGAGGTCAGCTTCCAGCGTGGCCGAGCCCGATTTTCGCCGGCGCCATGTGGTTCCGACGCTAACAGAGTGCTACCCTCAAGCCGTCGTGGCCACGATCCTCCTTGCCGGGGTGGATCTCTTCATCCGGGGCAAGCTGGAGGCCTGGCTTCCCGGTCATCACCTCGTGACGACGGATAGCGTTGACCCCCCGGATCTCGTCATCGCGGACGTGGCCAGGGTCGATCCCTACGACGTGGCCGAGGCCTATCCGGACGCCCCGCTCCTCGGCTTCACGAACCACAAGGACACGGCCGGGCTGCGCCGCGCGAACGAGGCGGGGTTCGACCAGGTCGTCGCGAAATCGGCGCTCGACGACCGGGCTCAGGAGCTGATCGACGGTCTCCTCACCTCGATAGACTGACCCGCTCCCCGTGACCTACATCATCGCCGAGCCCTGCATCGACATCAAAGACCTGTCCTGCGTGGACGTCTGTCCGGTGGACTGCATCCATGAGTTCGAGCGCATCCTCATCATCGACCCGGAGGAGTGCATCGACTGCTTCGCGGGAAGCGAGCAGCTGCTCACGACATATGGCCTGCGCACGTTCGAGGAACTCGAGGGCCAGATGTGTCGCGTCCTGACTGACGACGGCTTCAAGCCTGCGCTCGTCAGACGCTTCCGCCGCAAGTCGCTCGTAAAGCTCCAGCTTGCCCCTGCCTTCGAGGAGCGCGATCATCACGGCGGCACGCGCCTGACGACGAGAAACATCTCGCGCTACAGGAGGACGATCTGGGCAACGCCGACGCACTCCTGGTTTCTCGCCGATGGCGACCGGACGGACTCGCTGGCGCCGGGTGACTTCGTGCCTGCGGTCCGACACGCGCCGAAGCGCGAGAACGAGAGCTACCGGCTGGGCGTTCTGCACGGGCTCGTTTACGGCGACGGCAACTGGTCGAGACAGGCCGTACGCTCGGGCGATCATCTTCACTACGTCGCTCTCTTCGGTGACAGAGTTGCGAAGTACCGAGACTTCTTCGATCAGATCAATTTCACCCCGTCACTCGATGTCCATCCTGGTTATGCGGGAACCGGCGTAGTGCAGGCGGGGGTAAACCTGAAGCGCTCACTACCGGACACCGCCGATACGGAGTACATCGCCGGCTTCGTTGACGGCTGGCTCGCCGCGGACGGCGACCCGACGAGGGCGGGCTCATGGCGTCTCCGCTCGACCGACCACGAGGCCTTGGCCTGGCTCGAGGCTGTCGCGCCCTACGCGGGGTTCGTGGCGGTCGGCTCGGGCGAAGAGGGAAACCGCGAGACGAACTTCGGCGTGAGGAGTCGCCCGATCCGCTGGCTCTACCTGGCGACGCGCGACACGTACTGGCGGGTCATGAGCGTCGAGGAGGAAGAGGTCGAGCCTGGTGACACGTTCTGTGCTGTAGTGCCCGGCAAGCATGCGTTTACTCTCGCCGGTGGTGTCTCAACTGGCAACTGCGGTGCATGCGAGCCGGAATGCCCTGTTGAGGCGATCTTCCCCGAGGATGCGCTGCCCGAGAAATGGGAGCCGTTCGTGAAAATCAACTACGCCTACGGTGAGGGCGCGGACGTCGTGAACAAGCTCACGGACGAGTACGCCACCGAGCACAACGTCCAGAACCCTCCGCTGGAATGAGGCCGGGTTCGGGCTCGCCGCTGTCGACCGCAAGAAGTAGCCCTACGTCGGCCTGATCTCGCTAGGTAGATTGAGGGCGGGATGAGGCCAAAGACCTTGGACCACGTCGCGCTCTGGGTCGCCGACCGCGACGCGATCACCGACTTCCTGACCGAGCGGCTTTCGATGCACGTCATCGAGCGGACGGAGCGCTTCACGCTCGTTGGCACCGACGCGAGACGTGGGAAGCTGACGCTGTTCGCCGAAGAAGGGCCGCGGGAGCGGGGCGCTCTCAAGCACGTGGCGTTGCGGGTCAACGACCTGGAGGACGCGCTGGGCGGGCTCGAGGGCATCGAGGTCGACCGCGTCAACGGCGCCGCGTACTTCGACGTGCAGGAGGGCCTTAGGCTCGGGCTCGTCGAGGCGGAGACCGATGTCGAGTACGACCTCGACCACGTGGCGCTCTTCTCCGCGAGCCCCCAGGAGACCGCGCGGGAGTACGAGCAGTTTGGATTCGCACCCGGCGGTGAGGCGCGGGTTGAGGTCGGCGGCGCGTTCGTCGAGTTCCACGACGGTGACGCCAGGCGCTCCGGAGCGACCGCTCGCTCAACCATCTTGCAGTGCTCGTCGACTCGGCGGAGGAGACGCTCCACGACGCCGAGCAGGCCGGTCTCGAAGTGGCCGACGTCGTCGACGCGCCGAACACCTACGCGATCTTCGTCTGGGGCCCCGAGCGCGTGAAGATCGAATACGTCGAGCAGAAGCCGACGTTCGCGCTCAAATAGCCGGCCTGACGATTGCCGGTGCGGGCATGGCCGGCCTGGCCGCGGCGGCGCGGGCGCGTGAGCTGGGCGCCGAGCCGGTCGTCCTGGAGAAGGGCGATCGTCCCGGCGGCTCCATGCTCCTGTCGAGCGGGGTCATCTGGCGCTACCGGACGCTCGAAGAGTTCCGGGCCGAGTGCCCTGCCGGCGACCCGGAGCTGCAGCGGACGATCATCGAGCAGCTGGACGACGCGCTCGAGTGGCTCGAGTCGCTCGGCGCGACCGTCATCGAGCGCGAAACGGGCAATCCGCGCACGATCGGCATGCGCTTCGACACCCGTCGCCTCACGGAAACGCTCGTGCGCGTCATCGGTGACAGTTCCGTGCGCCTTCTGGAGCGGGGTCAGACCCCGCTAAAAGAGGCGGACATTTTGTCCACAGGTGGGTTTACGGGAAGGCTCGCCCGTGAGCGGGGCCTACCGCTCCGCGCGAATCCCTGGAGCGAGGGGGACGGGCTCGACGCGGCGCGCCGGCAGGGCGCGGCGACCGCTGGAAACCTCGATGAGTTCTACGGACGGGCGCTGCCGGCGGGCGTGGACGGTCGCGGAAGAGGATTTCGTGCGTCTCTCGCAGCTCTACGGGCGCTTCGCGGAGGTCGTCTCCGAAGACGATTCGGAGCGATTCGAGGGCGACCCCGGCTGGTCGGAGACCCATCTCGTGCAGGTGATCGCAGGCTGGCCCGGCGGTCGCGCGTGGTACCGCGTTCACGAGGACCACCTCGGCGAGCGCGTTCGCGATCGAACCGTCGGCGAGATGATCGAAGCGGCAAGAGCGGCCGGCGCAGTCGTCAGGCTGAGCCGCCGTTCACGTCGGTGCTCGTCCAGGCGAGCGTCACGCAGACGCTCGGCGGACTACGAATCGACGAGCGAGCGCGAGTCGTCGGCGCGCAGGATCTGCACGCCGCCGGCGCGGACGTCGGCGGGTATCTCGACCGGCGGGTACTCGAGCGGGCTCGCGGCTGCGCTCGTCTTCGGCCGGATCGCCGCCGAAGAAGACGCTCAGCTAGGCGTCGGCAGCAGATAGGCGCACGGCCGCCGATCCTGAGGCAACGGCGACGGGCTGACCCTGTTCACGACCCAGCGCCCCTGGCCCTCGAGCTCGACGATGACTCCCGACCGGCGGCGGCTCGCCCTCGCGGTCGAGGAGCTCGTAGCCCGTCGGCTTCGAGACGAAAAGGCAGTGCGTGGTCTGGCGGCCATGAAACCGAGTCTAGTGCTCCGTCAACCCTCCTAGCGCTGGACTCTATACGACGGAAAGACGATGCGCACGATCGTCCCGCCGTCGTGCCCAGGATCGACGGTCATGCGTCCGCTGAGTGAGCGCGCCCGTTCTGCAATCGCGTCGAACCCCGCGCGCCTGCGCTCGCCCGGCGCGTCGTCCGAGATCACGGCCTCGATGCCACCGGTGGCGGCCCGTGCGACCGAGACGGTGACCCGGTGGGCGGGCCGCGGCGGATCGCTTGGTGGAGCGACTCGCGGATGATCTGGAAGATCGCTACCTGGGCATGCTCGGAGGCGCCTCGGCCTCCTCGACGTCGAGCTCGATCTGGATGCGGTTGGACATTCCGAGCTGGTCGGCGAGTGCGCTGACGGCCGGCCCGAAGCCCTGATCGCTGAGCACCACCGGCTCGAGCTCGAAGGAGAGGTCCCGCAGTGACCGGATCGTCTGCGCGCTGCTTCTCGAGCGCCGAGGCCGAGTATGCGTTCCGCCTCCTCGACGCGGCCTCCTTCGACCGCGGCGATCACCGCGTCCAGCATCAGTGCGATGCCCGGACATCGACTGGACAGGCCCGTCATGCAGGAACAGCGCGAGTCGGCGGCGCTCATCCTGCTCGGCTGTGATCAGCTGGTCGGACAGCCGCGCGTGCTCCGCGGAGAGGCGGTCGACCTCCTCTTCGACCCGTTCGTCGTGCTGACGCTCGCTGACGAGGAGCGACGCAGCCAGGCTCCACCCGCCGTGACGGCCACAACGAGCCCGAGCGCGATAGCCGTGCGCGTCGAACGCGATCCCGATCACGCCGATCACCGCCCCGGTGACGACCACCGCGACGAGGAGCAGGCCGGCCCGAGTTGCGGTTGCGATGTTGGCTCGGATGGGTCGACCGGTCATTTCAGACGGACGCCTGGGCAAAGCCCAGGCGTCCTGAGAGCGGCACCGCAAGCGGCGCCTTAGTCGATGATCGCTTCGCGAAGCGCAATCGCCACCGCGTGCGTCCGTGTATCGGCCTCGAGCTTCGTGAGGATGTGCCGCACGTGGCTCTTGACGGTCTCCTGGCTGATGAAGAGCTTCGCCGCGACGTCGGCGTTCGACATGCCGTCGGCGAGCAGTTGAAGGATCTCGCGCTCGCGCGTCGTGAGCATGTCCTCGCCCTTGCCGGGCAGGAACGCGGGCATCAGCGCCGGGTCGACGTACCCCTCGCCGGCGACGACCTTCTCGATCGCGCGCAGCAGCGTCTGGTGCGGCGCCTCCTTGAGGATGTAGCCCTTCGCGCCCGACTCGAGGCCGCGGCCGAGGAGGCTGCGCTCGCTGAACGCGGTGAAGATGAGCACGGCCGTGTCCGGGACCTTCTCGCTGAGCAGCTTCGTCGCCTCGAGCCCGTCCATGCCGGGCATGCGGACGTCCATGATCACGACGTCTGGCTTGCGCCGCTCCGCCAGTGCGACCGCGCTCGCGCCGTCGGACGCCTCGCCGATCACGCGGATGTGCGGCGCGCGCGAGAGCGATAGACGCAGGCCTTCACGGACGACCTCGTGGTCGTCGACGATCAGGCAGGTGATCTCGGTCTTTCCGTCGGCGCTTGGCGGTTTCGGGCACGGCCCAGAGGATTGTATTCGGGCGGTCAGACTCGCAAGCGCAAGCTGCTCCGGCTCGTGGGCCGGCTCGAGCCGGGTGGATCCGGCGGTCGGCGACGCCGAGCTCGCGGGCCAGAGCGCGAGACTTGTCGGCGAACGGGCTTCGTCTTCCTCGGCCGGGAGATAGGCCGGTTTCGCGTACAGCGAGCGTAGCGGGGCAGCGAGCTCGGGCCAGTCCTGTGCGAGGTGCTCGAGGAAGTGCTCGCGCGTGCCCGGGCGCAGGAAGAGCAGGTTCGCCCAGACGCCGGTTGCGCCGGCCTCGCGCGCTGCCTTCACGACCTCGCGCAGCTGCTCGGGGCGGTCGGAGATCCCGGGCAGGACGGGAGCCATGCCGACCCCGGTCTTGATTCCCGCCTCGACGAGCGTGCGACTGCGCGGAGGCGCTGGCGCGGATGGGCGGTCGACGGCTCGGTCCTGCGCCAGACGTCCTCGTCGAGGGTCGGGATCGAGAAGGTGACCGAGACGCTCGCGCGGCGCGCCGCCTTCGCACGAGCACGTCGATGTCGCGGACGATCATCGGGCCGCGCGTGATGATGCTGAACGGAGTGCGCGCCTCGGCGAGGGCCTCGATGCAGGCGCGGGTCAGGCGGTAACGGCCCTCGGCCGGCTGGTACGGGTCGGTGGCGGCGCCGATCGCGACGCACTCGCGCGCCCAGGAGGGCCGGGCGAGCTCGCGACGGAGGACGTCGGCGACGTTGACCTTGACGCGGATCGACGTGCCGTAGCGGTCGTCCGAGGGCCGGTCGGCGCGGCGCTCGAAGGCGCGGACGTAGCAGAAGGTGCAGCGGTGGACGCAGCCCATGTACGGGTTGAGCGACCAGTCGAACATCATCCCCTTGACGCGGTTCAGTGCGCTGCGGCACGGCTCTTCGCGGTACTCGGGAGCCATGCCGCTATTATACGAACATACGTTCGTCGTGCGTGAATCGTCACGCCTTTGGCCCGGACGCGCCACCACTTCGCGGATACGCTCACCGCGGGTGGCGGGTGGAACCTCATCCCCACCCAGGGTGGGGGTGTGGGCGCCGATTCCTCGGCTACACTCAGATCGATCGCCGTTGGACGACGACGACCATCCGCCTAGTACCGGCGCCCCGGTGAGCGGGGCGTGACGGTTCCTCCTCGAGCTACTCGCCGTCGTCGCGCTGCTGCTGCTGAACGCGTTCTTCGTGGCGGCCGAATACGGGCTCGTCACCGCACGCCGCACGCGCATCACCGAGCTGCGCGACCAGGGCAACCGGCGCGCTCGCGCGGTCCTGCGCATCACGTCCAACCCGAACCACTTCATCGCCGCCATGCAGCTCGGCGTCACGCTCACGAGCCTGGCCATCGGTGCCCTGGGCGAGCCCGTCTTCGCGCACATCCTCGACCCGATCCCGGCGACGATCGTCTCCGTCCTCCTCGCGTTCCTGCTGATCACGTACCTCCACGTGGTCGTCGGCGAGCTGATCCCGAAGGGCATCGCGCTCGGCCATCCGGAGACGACCGCGCTCACGGTCTCGAGCCCCGTCCGCGCCTTCTTCTTCGTCTTCAAGCCGCTGATCTGGGTGCTCCAGACGTCCTCCGACGGCGCGCTCCGCCTGCTAGGGCTCGAGCCGCCGGGCGACGAACGCGGCGTCCACTCGGAGGCCGAGCTGAAGATGCTCCTCTCGCGCTCGACCCAGGAGGGCGAGATCGAGCAGCAGGAGCAGGAGATGCTCTACAAGGTCTTCGACTTCGCGGACAAGGAGGTCTCGGCCGTGATGGTGCCCGCGGCCCGAGGTCGTCGCGCTGTCCGTCGACCTGCCGCCCGAGGAGTGCCTGGCGGCCGTGATCGACTCGCCGTACACGCGCTACCCGGTCTACCGCGAGTCGCCCGACACCGTCCTCGGCATCCTCCACGTGCGCGATCTCTTCTCGGCGCTCGTCGACCGCGGGATCGCAAACGTCGAGGTCGCGGATCTCGTCCGACCGGCGCACTTCGTCCCGGAGACGAAGGACCTCGCCGCGATGCTGACCGAGTTCCGGCGCACGAACCAGCACATGGCGATCGTCGTCGACGAGTACGGCGCGATGGAGGGGATCGTCACGCTCGAGGACCTGCTCGAGGAGATCGTCGGCGAGATCGAGGACGAGTTCGACCTGCCGGACGAGTCGGTCGAGCGCATCGACGACGACACGATCCGGATCGACGGCACGTTCCCGATCGACGACTTCAACGAGCAGTTCGCGAACGCGGATCCCGATCGAGGACTACCACTCGATGGGCGGCTTCGTCTTCGGTCTCCTCGGGCGCGCGCCGGAGCCCGGCGACTCCGTCGACTACGACGGCCTGCGCTTCGACGTGCTCGAGGTCGAGGGCCAGCGCATCCATCGGCTCGCGGTCACGTTCGTCGAGCGCCGGGATCGCCGAAGGAAGTTCCCGGCCGAGGCCGAGGCGGCTGAGCCGAGGCTAGCGCCCGCCGGTCCTATACTCGGCCGCATCGCACCGACGACGTTCTCCGAGCATCTCCGAGCCGCACGCGTGGCCCGCGGCCGCGCCGCGGACGTTTCCACGGCCCGAGCGGCTGTCGCGCAGCGTCGACGTCGCTCCCCGGAGTCGGACCGGCCGTCACGAAGCGGCTCGGCAAGCTCGGCCTGCGGACGATCGCCGATCTGCTCGAGCACCGCCCGCACCGCTACGAGGCCGCCGCCGAGGAGGTGCGGATCGCCGACCTGCTCGCCGGCGAGGAGGAGGTCGCGATCTCGGGCGAGGTCGTCCGGACGATCGATCCGGCGCCCGCGGCGGCGGCTCGCGATCGTCCAGGCGCGCATCGCCGACGACAGCGGCGCAGATCACGGCGGTCTGGTTCAACCAGGCGTGGCTCGCGGACAAGCTCAAGCCCGGCACGCACGTCCGGCTGCGCGGCCACCTGCGGCGGAACGAGTTCAACGTGCGCTCGTACGACCTGAACGGCGCCTCGGCGACCGCCGACTTCGCGCCCGTCTATCCCGCGACCGAGGAGATCTGACCGTCAAGAAGCTGCGCGAGCGTGATCGGGCGCGCGCTGCCCCAGGCGCGCGACTTCCCGGATCCCGTGCCGGCCGGCGTCTGCCGACGACATGCCGCTCCGCGCCGACGCGCTGACGGCGCTTCACGTACCGCGCACCCCGGAGGACGCCGAGCGTCGGGCGCAGGAGGCTCGCGTTCGACGAGCTGCTCGTGCTCCAGGTCGGGCTCGCACGCAGGCGCCGGGGGCGCGAGCGCGACGAGGCGCCCGGCGCTTGGCGAGCCGGGCGAGCTGACCGCGCGCTACCGCGAGCTGCTCCCGTTCGAGCTGACCGCTGCACCAGGAGCGCGCGATCGACGAGATCGACGCCGATCTCGCGCGCCGACGCCGATGGAGCGCCTGCTCCAGGGCGAGGTCGGCTCGGGCAAGACCGTCGTCGCGCTCTACGCGCTCCTGCGCGCGGTCGAGTCGGGCCGCAAAGGCGCGCTCATGGCGCCGACCGAGACGCTCGCCGAGCAGCACTTCCTCACGCTCGAGGAGCCGTGCCGCGAGCTCGGCGTCGAGGTCGCGCTCCTCACGCGCTCGGTGAAGGACGACCCGGCGCCGCGCAGATCCTCGTCGGCACGCACGCGCTGATCCAGGAGGGCGTCGACCTGAGCGAGGTCGCCGTCGCGGTCGTCGACGAGCAGCACCGCTTCGGCGTCGAGCAGCGCCGCGCGATCACGGGGGGCCGCACGCCGCACGTCCTGCACATGACCGCGACGCCGATCCCGCGCACGCTCGCCCTCACCGTCTACGGCGACCTCCGGTGAGCGAGATCGCGAAGCCGCCCGCGAACCGCAAGCCCGTCAAGACGGCGTGGGTCACCGAGGACCGCTCGAGCGAGGCGTACAGAGCGCCTGCGCAAGCACCTCGACGACGGCCGCCAGGCCTACGTCGTCTGCCCGCTGATCGAGGAGTCGGAGACGAGCGTCGCGACGGCCGCCGAGCGCGAGGCCGAACGGCTGCGCAAGGGCGAGCTGAAGGGCTACCGCGTCGGGCTGCTGCACGGGCGGCTGCGGCCGGCGGAGCGACGCGAGCTGATGGCCCAGTTCAAGGCGCGTGAGCTCGACGTGCTCGTCGCGACGACCGTGATCGAGGTCGGCGTCGACGTCCCGAACGCGACGATCATGATCATCCAGGAGGCCGACCGCTTCGGGCTCGCGCAGCTGCACCAGCTGCGCGGGCGAGTCGGTCGCGGCGCCGAGCAGTCGTACTGCCTGCTCGTCTCACGCGCGAAGGAGGAGCTGACAGACTCGGCGCTGGCGCGGCTCGAGGCGCTGGTCGCTTCGACCGACGGCTTCGAGCTCGCGGAGAAGGACCTCGAGATCCGCGGCGAGGGCCAGCTGCTGGGCACGCGGCAGGCCGGGCCTCTCGGATCTCCGGTTCACGCGCCTGCGCTCGGACCGGAAGCTCCTCGAGCGGCCCGGGCGGTCGCCGACGACGCTCGTCGACTACGAGGGGCCGCTGAACGACGAGGTCGAGCGCGTCTTCGCCGACCAGGACGTGCAGGCCTGATGACTCGCGGGAGTGGCTGACCGCGATCGGGCTCGGCCTGATGGTCAGCGTCTTCATCGGATCTACTTCCCGATCGGCTGGCCGTCCGCTCGCCTGGGGCGGGCTCGCGGACGTCCGCGGATGGGCTGGCTCTGGCCGTCACCGTTCCGCAGTGGCCGGGATCGGCGCGGTCCGACCGACTTCGTCGTCAAGCGGGAGCACGTCGGCTTCCATCTCGCGTGACGTTCACGATGTGCGCGTTCGCGTGGTCGGCCTGGTCGATTGCGGGCCGCCTCATCCATGCGGATCATCGCCGGTAGCCGGAAGGGCGCGCGGATCTTCGCGCCCAAGGGCGACGACGCGGCCGACCGGCGACCGCGTGCGCGAGGCGGCGTTCAACCTGATCGGGCCCGTCGACGACATGGCCGTCCTCGACCTCTTCGCCGGCTCCGGGCGCGATGGGGCTCGAGGCGCTCTCGCGCGGAGCCGCGACCGCGGTCTTCGTCGAGTCCGACCGCGAGGCTCAGCGCACGATCGAGCGCAACCTGGAGAAGCTCGACCTGAAGGGCGCGCGGATCGTCAAGTCCGACGCGCGGCGCGCACTCGCGGCCGAAGCGGCTGCGGGCAGTCGCTACGATCTCGTCCTCGTCGACCCGCCCTACCGGATGTTCGACTCTCTCCAGCCGACACTCGCCACGTACGTGCCGGCGCTCCTCGCCGAGGACGGCCTCGTCGTGGTCGAGACCGACAAGCGCACGGAGCCCGAGCTGCCGCTCACGCCAGCGGACGAGCCGCACGTACGGCTCGGCGCGGCTCACACTGTTCGAATGAGCAACGACCTGCGCACTGCGATCTGCCCGGGCAGCTACGACCCGGTCACGCTCGGCCACCTCGACATCATCCGCCGCGCCGCGGCGATCTTCGACCGGGTCGTCGTCGGCGTCGTCCGCGAGCCGAGCCACAAGGAGACGATGTTCTCGGTCGAGGAGCGCGTCGCCTTCCTCGAGGAGGCCCTGCGCGATCAGGACAACGTCGAGGTCGACGTCTTCTCCGAGCTCGTCGTCGAGTTCGCGAAGCGCTGGGGCGCGCGGACGATGGTGAAGGGCCTGCGCGTGATCTCGGACTTCGAGTGGGAGTTCCAGATGAACCATCTGAACCGCACGCTCGCTCCGGACGTGGAGACCGTGTACCTGATGTCGAATCCGCAGTACAGCTTCGTCTCCTCGAGCGGCGTCAAGGAGGTCGCGTCGTTCGGCGGCAACGTCGACGAGCTCGTGCCCGAGCCGTCGCGCGCCGCTTCAAGGAGATGTTCCCCGCGGGCAAGCCCGGAGCGCCCGTGTCGCCTCAGGAATGAAGCCGGCCGGCGCCGCGCATCCTCGTCATCGTCGCGGGGCTCGTCGTCCTGGCGGCCGTCGCTGCCGCGGCGCTCGGCTTGCGTTCACGCGCGACGACGAGTCGCACAAGCCGCGCTACCCGGGCCGGATCGCGGTCCGGGGCGGCTGCGGCCTCGGCACATGTTCTTCGACGCCAGCGACCAGAAGGAGCTGTGCCTCCAGGACGTCTCGACACGGTGCAGCGTCTCCCGGAACGGCGAGCAAGCTCGCCTGGGACACCGAGCGGCACGGCATCTGGTCTCCGACGTCGGACGGCACGAACCCGGTCAACGGTCCCGGTTCCGCCCGGGTCGCAAGCGTCGACCCGAGCCTCTCGCCCGACGGCACGAGGATCGCGTTCCTCCATTCGCCGCGAGAACGACGGCACAGTACGACATCTGGGTCGGGCTCGACGTCGCCTCGACAACGCGGAGCAGCAGACGAACACGCGAACGTCTCCGACGTCGCCTGGTCGCCCGACCGGCGACTGGCTCGCGTACGTCCAGGACTGGTCGGAGGACACGCTCGAAGGGCCAGCATCTCGCTCGTCCACCCCAACGGCGACGACGCGCACAAGCTCGTCCCGGGCGATGCGCCGGACTGGTCGCCCGACGGCAAGCAGCTGCGTCTACGTCCACATCGGACGCGATCTGGACGATCGACGCGGACGGGTCCGATGCGCACAGCTGATCGTCCGAAACGGCCACGTTCGCCCGCCTGGTCGCGCGACGGCAAGATGATCGCGTTCATGCGCACGAGCAGTTCCGTGCGGAAAGCCGTCTGCCCGGAGCGCGCTGTTCCTCGTCGTCGCGAACGGAGGGGACCCGCATCCGGTGTCGGGCCCAGCGTACCCGGCCCGCGAGCGCCAGGTCGTTTGGCTTCCAGACCCCTTCGAGTAGGGGTTCCTCCGAACCCAGCCATTAGACTGAGAGCCATGGATGTCCTCGTTCTCATCGACAAGCTCGACGACCTCGTCCACAACGCGAAGGCCGTTCCGCTGACCGATCAGGTCCGGATCGACCGCGAGGAGATCTACGAGATCCTCGACCAGATGCGTGCCACGATCCCCGAAGAGATCAAGCAGGCGCGCTGGATCGTCAAGGAGCGCCAGGAGATGCTCGCCGAGGCGAAGCGCGAGTGCGACCGACTGCTCGGCGAGGCTCGCGAGCAGGCGACCCGCGAGGCCTCGCAGACCGAGATCGTCAAGCTCGCCGAGCGTCAGGCGCAGGACATCCTCGAGGATGCTCGGCGTCAGGCGCGGGAGACGCGGCTCGAGATGGAGGACTGGGCCGACTCGATCTTGTCGACTCTCGAGGTCAACCTCGAGAAGTTCCTCGGCGCGGTCAAGCGAGGCCGCGAGCGGCTGCACGAGCGCTCGCAGGAGACGGTGGTCGCCGGCGTCGGCGCTCCCGGCTCCGACAACGAAGAGCCTCCCTACTAAGGGCCCCGCGCTACGTCTGGCCGGTATGACCAGCTTCAGCCTGCGATCAATCCGGCTGAGGCCCGGCGAGGAGCACCGGGACGAGCAGGAGGTCGCTCTCGAGCCGCTGTGGCTCGGCGGCCAGCGCTACCTGCCGGTCCCCGAGAAGGTGCAGGCCGAGCTCGCGTCAGCAAAGCCACGAGCGGCACGGTCTTCGAGTTGCGCTTCCAGACGCGCCTCCACGGACCGTGCTACCGGTGCCTGGCCGACGCCGTCGTCGACGTGGACGATCGCCGGCGCGCGAGTACCAGGCGACGAGCCCGGACTCGGACGAGCTGCGGACCCCGTACCTCGAGAACGACCAGCTCGATCTCTCGGCCTGGGCGCGCGATGCGCTCGTCCTCGAGCTGCCGGACAAGATCCTCTGCCGGCCCGACTGCGCGGGGCTGTGCCCGGTGTGTGGGCAGGACTTGAATCTCGAGCCGCACGTGCACGAGGATGAGGAGCCCGATTCGCGCTGGGCAGCTCTCAGCGAGCTGCGCGACAAGCTCTAGTCGTCGCTGCCGCCGTGGCCGGAGTCGTCCGAGCCCTTGCCCGAGCCAGACGGGCGGCCCCCGTGGTCGTCGCGCGTCGTCACTTGCGAAGGCATGCCTGTTCTGGGGACAGTCGTCGCCTTGCGCTTCTTCTTGGCTACCTTGCGCTCGGTCGTCGTCGGCGCGAGCTGGGTCTGCGAAAGCTTGAGCTTGGTCACGGGCAGGCCCACGGAGTCTCGTGACACGAGGTAGGAGGCGTAGCCGATCGACGTGGCGCCGAAGAGCCCGACGACAACCACTGCGACGAGTGTGAGAACGGATCGCATCGGTTTCAGTCTACGAGCCGGCCTGTAACGCCTCGTCCAGCTCAGGGTTAAGCGTTGGTAAAGGGCCGGTCGCGGGCAGCCGGATCTCGGCGCGGGCGCCGCCCTCGGTGCGGTTCTCGAGCGACGCGCGTCCGCCCCAGCGCTCTGCGAGCGTCTGCACGATCGCGAGGCCGAGGCCGGTTCCAGCCGCTCCTCGGCCGGCGCTGCCGCGTGCGAAGCGCTCGAACAGCGCTTTCTGCTCACCCTCGGCGATGCCGGGCCCCTCGTCCAGGACTGCGAGGTACGACTCGTTGCCGTCGCGCCCGAACTGGATCACGACCTCCGCGCCTTCCGGCGAATAATGGAGCGCGTTCTCGATCAGGTTGTCGAGGACGATCGCCAAGTCCTCTTCCGATGAATTCGCGACGACGTCCTCGCCGCGTGCGAGCGTCAGGCGCTGGCCCCGCTGCTCGGCGCGCGCCTCCCAGCGCTCGTGGGCGTGCTTTGAGGCAAGGCCGAGCGAGACGAGTCGCCCGGTTGCCGGAGCCTGTCCTTCACGAGCCAGCATGAGGAGCGTGTTCAGGAGGCGCGCAAGGCGCTCCACCTCCCGTTCGGCAGCGGACAGCTCGCGCTCGAGCTCGGGGCTGTCCGCCTTTGCCACCGCGGACTCGAGCCTCAGCCTGAGCCCGGTCAGCGGCGTCCGCAGCTGGTGGGAGGCGTTGGCCACGAACTCACGCTGCGCGGCGAGCACGACACCGAGACGCTCGGTCATGTCGTTGAAGGCGAGCGCGACCTCGCGCTGCTCGGTGGGGCCGGTCATCTCGGCCCGGGCCTCGAGGTCGCCCTCCTCGACGCGCCGCGCGGTCTGAGCAAGCTTGCGCAAGGGGCGCGACAGCGAGTCGGCGAGGAACCACGCCAGCACGAGGCCGAGGACGAGAGCCGCGCCGCCGATCGCAGCCAGCGCCAGCACGCTTCTCCGCACGCGGTCGCTGACTGCGGCGACGCTCTGCGTTACGCGGACGGCGCCGACTGTCCTCCCGCCGCTCGTCACGGGCACCGTCGTGAAGAGCAGGTCCGCGCCGAGCGTCGCGCTGTGACGCTGCCCTTGAGCGGTTCTGCCGGCGAGCGCCGTCTTGATCTCGGGCCTGCTCGCGTACGAGCGAACCGCGCTGTTCGAGGAATCGGCGCGGAGGAGGCCGGTCGCGTCGACGATGATCACGCGCGCTCCGAGCTCGGCTGCGGCCTGCTGGGAGAGACGGCGGAGCTGCGGCCGATCGCCCATCGAGCCGGATGCCTGGGCCGCGACGATGTGCGCCTGGCCGGCTGCGTCGTTCCGCACCTCGGCGTCGACGCGGCGCTTGAGGTTCAGCGCGAGCGGCACTTCGAGCGCGATGAGAATGAGAATGAAGCCGTACGCGAAGCCGGCGAGCAGCCTGAGTCTGAGGCTCACAGCTCGTCGGACGACGAGAAGCGGAAGCCGACGCCGCGGATCGTGTGCAGGAATCGCGGCTCGCTCGAGTCGTCGCCCAGCTTGCGGCGCAGGCCGCTGACGTGGACGTCGAGGGTCTTCGTCGAGCCGAACCAGTTCGTGTCCCAGACCTCGTCGATCGCCCGTTCGCGCGTGACGACGGAGCCCGCGTTGCTCATCAGGAGCTGGAGGAGCTCGAACTCCTTGCGGCTCAGATCGAGTACCTCACCGTCCTTCGTGACCTCGCGCCTGGACGGATCGAGTCGGAGCTCGCCGACCTCGATCGGCTTGTCGGCGGGCTGGGCCGGATGCTCTGACCGTCGGAGGACGGCGCGGATTCGCGCGGCGACTTCCCGGGCGCTGAAAGGCTTGACGATGTAGTCGTCCGCTCCGAGCTCGAGGCCCACGACGCGGTCCGCCTCTTCGCCCCTGGCCGTGAGCATGATGATCGGAACCCTCGAGCGGAGCCGCAGCTCGCGGCAGACGTCGAAGCCTGACCCGTCGGGGAGCATGACGTCTAGAAGGACGAGGTCAGGCTCGATGCGGCCGGCGAGCTCGAGCGCCTCGGCGGCGGTCGGCGCGACCTTCGTCTCGAATCCTTCGCGCTCGAGCGCCTCGGCGAGCGGCTCGGTGATCGAGGTCTCGTCTTCGACGAGCAAGATCGTGCGCTTGCGCTGCATGCCGGGATTCTGCCCGTTGTGCCTTTCGACGGCGAAGCGGCCCCGATGGGGCGGGGCCGCTTCTGGTGCTCGTCGACCGGGCGACGAGTCTGGGAGGGGAGAAGAGAAACCTCTAATCGTCGTCGCCTCCACCGCCGGGGCCGGAGTTACTGCCCTGGTGGCCCGAGTTGTCGTCGACCGAGTTGCCGTGCTGATGGCCCGAGTTGTCGTCGACGTTGCCCGGCCCGGAGTTGCGGTGGTCGTTGTCGTCGATGGCGTCGTCGCGAGGCTGTGCGCCGGTCGCGCCGGTGCACCGGGGATCGTTTGCGTGCTCGGCCTCGTCGCAAGGGCCGCTGATGTCCTCGGCCTGCCGGTTCCCCTGTGGTGCCGCGCCCGTAGGCGTCGACAGCGTCGGAGTGTCGATCGTCGGCGTGCTGGCCCCGCCGGTGCTGGTCAGGGCGCCCGCGGCCACGACGCCTGCGAGGAGCAGAATCGCGCTGATGAGAATCGCTGCTTTGGTCATGTGCTCACTTCCTTCCGAGGTGCGTTGAATGCTTCCCCTCAAGAGTTGCCGACGGCCGCCCAGGCACGGGCTATGCGCAGGGAAACCCTTGGTAAAGCCTGAGCGGGCGGAAAGAGGCCTGTGGCTATACTGCGCGACCGGTCATGGCAGTCCCGAAGCGAAGACAGACGAGCGCTCGTCGCGACAAGCGGAGGGCCACGCATCGCCTGAAAGCGCCTCGAGTCAACGAGTGCCCGGTCTGCCACCAGCCGAAGCAGCCGCACCGCGTCTGCCCCACCTGCAAGACGTACCGGGGCCGCGAGGTCGAGCCGCTACGAGCGCCGGCCCCGTAGGGACACGGTGACCCATCCCGTTCGTGTGGCGGTAGACGCGATGGGCGGCGACCGAGGCTCGGACGAGATCGTCGAGGGGGCGCTCGAAGCAGCGTCGAGCTCGATCCAACCGATCCTGTACGGACCTCCCGGCCTGGACACGAAAGGGCTCCCTCTCGTCGAGGCCGCCGACACGATCGCCATGCACGAGAAGCCTGTCGAGGCGGTACGTGCGAAGCCGGACAGCTCCCTCGTCGCCGCTTGCCGCGCAGTCGGCGACGGTGACGCGGACGCAGTCGTCTCCGCCGGAAACACCGGAGCCATGCTCGCGGCCTCGCTCTTCCACATCCGCCGCCTCGCCGAGGTCGACCGGCCTGCGATCGCAGTCGTCCTGCCGGCTCGAGACGGGCCGTCCGTCCTCCTCGACTCCGGCGCGAACGCGGATGCGCGCCCCGAGCATCTCTTTCAGTTCGCCCAGATGGGCTCCATCTTCGCCGAGGAGCTGCTGGAGATCCCGAGCCCAGAGGTGCGGCTGCTCTCGATCGGCGAAGAGCCGGAGAAGGGAAACCAGCTCACCCTCGAGGCCCACGCGCTGCTCGCTGCAAGCGATCTCCGGTTTGGAGGAAACGTCGAGCCACGTCATCTCCTGAGCCATGCCGCAGACGTCGTCGTCTGCGATGGCTTCACCGGAAACGTCTGTCTCAAGCTCCTCGAGGGAACGATCAAGACGCTCCTGGAGGGCCTTCGCGAGGAGATCACCTCGACGACCCGCGGAAAGATCGGAGGTCTCCTGATCCGGCCCGCCGCGCGTCGCCTCCGCACCCGGCTCGACCCCGACACGTACGGCGGTGCCTATCTCCTGGGCCTCCGCGGACTGGCCGTGATCGCCCACGGGAACTCGTCTCGCACCGCTATTGCGAATGCGATTCGTCTCGGCGCGCGCGGCGTCGAGCACCGGCTGGTGGAGCGCCTGGCCGAGCGACTCGGCACGACCGTGTTAGCATCGGCGCGCCCCGAGACCACTAGTCCCCAAGCGAGGTGAAATGGCCGCGACGCGCGAAGAAGTGTACGAGCGTGTGAAAGAGGTTTTGACCGAGCAGCTCGGCGTAGACGACGACGCCATCAACGAGGAAGCGTCGTTCCAGGAAGACCTCGAGGCGGACTCGCTCGACCTTGTCGAGTTGATCATGGAGCTCGAGGACCAGTTCGGGATCAAGATCTCCGACGAGGACGCCCAGAAGATCCAGACCGTCGGTCAGGCCGTCGACTACGTCACCTCGCACCAGTAACGCCACCCTCGGGAGCCTGATCGCCGAGCTCCCGGCCGAGCGACTGGAGAACGTCTTCACGCATACGTCGTGGGCGCCCGACCGCGGCTCCTCGTACGAACGGCTCGAGTTCCTCGGCGACAGCGTGCTCGAGCTCGCGATCGCGCGTGAGCTGTACGTGCAGTTTCCCGACTATTCAGAAGGCGAGCTCGCGAAGATCCGGTCGCACGTCGTTTCCCGGGCAAGCTGCTCAGTCGTGGCGCGCGAGCTCGGGCTCGGAGCGCAGATGGCCAAGCAGGCGGTCGACGTTCCCAGGGACGAGCTGGAGCGCCTCTCGGAGAACCAGAACGTTCTCGCTGCGCTGCTCGAGGCGGCGCTCGGCGCCCTCTTTCTCGAGTCGGGCTTCGAAAGCATCGAGGAGGCGATCGTCGCCGCCTTTCGGGGCCGGATCGACTACGCGCGCACCACGTACGTCGACCACAAGACCGAGCTCCAGGAAGCGATCGCCCGTCTCGGGCGCTCGGTGACCTACTCGGTGCTCGACGTCGACGGACCGCCGCACGACCGGACCTTCACGTGCGCCGCCGTGATCGACGGAGAAGAAGCGGGCGTGGGGAAGGGCCCGTCGAAGAAGGCCGCGGAGCAGGAAGCGGCCCGTGAGGCGCTCGCCAAGCTCGCGGCGTCGTAGGAGCGTTAGGTTCTGCGCCCGGCTCGCGCTACCGTTTTCCTTGCATGAGGAAAGGGGTTGGTCAGTCGATTGCGCTCGCAGGCCTCACGGCGCTCGCGGTTGCGCTCGTAACCACGCCCATCGGGACCGGCGCGACGTCCAAGCGCGTGACGGCGAAAGCGGGCAAGGCAGAAGCCGCGCGCGGTCCCCGGGGGCCGAGAGGAAAGCGTGGCTTCCGCGGCCCCAGGGGCTACCGAGGATTCCTCGGTGCACCGGGTACGCCGGGCGCCCAAGGCCCGCTCGGGCCGCAGGGCGCATCGGGAATCGAACGGCGCGGGTTCGTCCTGAGTGCCCTCGACACCACGGGCCTGGTGGGCCAGGACACGTCTGTCGCGGTCGGGGCCGATGGGCTCGGCTTGATCAGCTACCGCGACGCGTCGAGCGCCACGCTCAAAGTTGCCCACTGTGACGATCTCGCCTGCACTACCTCGACGACTTCGACGGTCGCGCCGGGAGCAGGGCAGTTCAGCTCGATTACGATCGGATCCGACGGGCTGGGTCTGATCAGCTACTACGACTCCGCCAACGGCGATCTGAAGACCACGCACTGCACGAACGTCACATGCTCGGCGTCGACGGCCGCGACCCTCGATAGCGGCGGCGACGTTGGCCATGACACCTCGATCACCATCGGATCAGATGGTCTCGGGCTGATCAGCTATCTGGACTTCGACGACGAAGAGCTCAGAGTTGCACACTGCACGAACGTGGCTTGCGCGTCTGCGACGACGGCAACCATCGACAGCGGATTCATCTTCTCTCCAAGTTCGCTCACGATCGGCAGTGACGGACTTGGGTTGATCGCCTACGGCGGCGGCGGGGGACTCAGATCAGCCCACTGCTCGAACTTTGCTTGCTCAAGTGCGACGACTGCTGTCCTGGGTGGCGGCAACGGAGTGACCGACACATCGATTGCGACCGGTGCGGACGGGTTGGGTCTCGTTACGTTCCGGGATGACCCTTCCGACGTATTGAGAGTCGCACACTGCGTTGATGTCTCTTGCTCAACGGCGACGATTGGCCCAGTGGACACCACAGGGAGCGTCGGGAGGTTCAACTCGGTGACGATCGGCGCCGACGGGCTCGCGCTCGCAAGCTATTACGACTCAGGCAACGGAGACCTCAAGGTCGCTCGCTGTATCGACGTCGCATGCTCCTCGGTGACGCGGACAACCGTCGACAGTGCCGGGGACACCGGTGCCTACACGGCGATCACGATCGGGGCGGATGGACTTCCCCTGATCACATACCAGGACGACACGAACGACGACCTGAGGGTTGCGCACTGCTCGAACGTGTTCTGCATCCCGTACTTCCGCCGCCGCTGACGTCCTAGCGCCTCGTCAAACTTCGGCTCGCGTGCACCTGCGAGCGATCAAGCTGCGCGGCTTCAAGTCGTTTCCGGACCCTGTCGAGGTTCGGCTCGAGCAAGGAGTCGCGGTCGTCGTCGGGCCGAACGGCTCCGGCAAGTCGAACGTCTCCGACGCGCTCCTCTGGGCCGCCGGCAGTCTTGCTCCCAGCGAGCTCCGCGCTGAGAAGCCGGACGACGTCCTCTTCGCGGGCGGCAAGGACCGGCCCGCGGCCGATTTCTGCGAGGTCGAGCTCCTCTTCGACAACGAGGACGGCGCCCTGGCCGAGCTTCCCTACGCAGAGGTCTCGTTCGTGCGCCGGCTGCACCGCGGCGGCGAGGGCCAGTACCTCGTCAACAGGGCGCCGGTGCGCCGCACGGATCTCGTCGAGCTGCTCGCCGACGTCGGTCTCGGCGGCGCGATGGGCTCGATCATCAGCCAGGGCCGCGTCGAAGAGATCCTCGGCAGCAAGCCCGAGGAGCGGCGCCAGCTGGTCGAGGAGGCCGCCGGCCTCGGCCGTTTCAAGCGCCGCCGGCACCGGGCCGAGCTCAAGTTGGCACGCGTCGCGGTCGACGTCGAGCGCGCCCGCGATCTCGAGACTGAGGTCAAGAAGCGCCTTCGGCCGCTCGCGCTGCAGGCAACGGCCGCGGAGCGGGCCGAGAAGCTGCGCGGCGAGATCGGCTCGGTCAAGGCGCGGATTGCCCAGCTCGAGCTGGCCGCGGTCGACGAGCGTCGCGCGACCGCCGATGAGCGGCGCGAGGCGGCAAGCCTCGCCCGCAACCGAACCGCGAAGGAGCTCGAGGCACTGCTCGTCGAGCGAGACCGGGTCGAAGGCGAGCTCGTCGGCGCGGCGGGTAGCCGCGAGGAGGCGGCCGCAGGCCTCTACCGGCTCAAGAGCGCGGCCGAACGCCTCGAGCTGCGCCGCGAGAGCGCGCAGGCGCTCGCCGAGCGGCTGCGTGCCGACCCGCCCCCCGTTCGCTCGCCCGAGCGCGAGCGGCTGCTCGAGGAAGCTCGCCTCGGCCGCGAGCGCCTCGGCGCGCTCGAGAGAACGCTCGTCGAGCTCGAAGGACTTCCGCCTGCGGCCCGCGCCCTCGCGGAACGAGGTGAGCGGCTCGTGCTGGCGTCGCTCGAGGTTGCCGAGGGAGACGAGCGGGCGGTCGCCGCTGCGCTCGCCTGGCGCGCCGCGGCTGTGCTCGCGCCCGATGCCGCAACCGGCCTCAAGCTCCTCGAGCAGGCCCGAGCGGCGGGCCTCGGAAATCTCGGCGTCGTCGTCGGCGGAGCTGAGCCGGACGCTCCGATCGTCCCCAAGGAACGCCTCCTCGAGGCGAAGGAGCTCTCGGTGACACGCGAAGGCTTCGCCTACGACCCCGAGCGCGGAGAGCTCTGGTACGCGGGAGAGGCCGCCGAGGCGGTGCTCCTCGAGCTCGAAGCCCGCCGCCGCGCACTCGAGATCGAGATCCAGGAGCTCGACGAGGCGGCCGAGCTTGCTTCCACGGTTCCCGTCGCACCCGACTCGAGCCTCGCCGAGGCGGCTGAACGGCTCGCGTCGATCCTGGCCGAGGCCGCAAAGCTCGCATCTCGCTTCGAGCCCAGCCTCGGCGCCCGGGCCGATGCCCGCTCGGAGCGCGCCCGTGAGCTGGGCGAGGAGCTTCGCGAGCTCGGGGCGAAGGAAGCCGAGGTCCGGCGAACGGCGTCCGAGGCCGGAGAGCGCGCGTCTGCGATCGATGTCGAGCTGGCGACCCTTGCCGCCGAGGCGAAGGAGCTCAACCGGCGGATCGAAGAGGCCGCAGCCGAGCCGACGGAAGGAGATGACCCCGAGGAGTTGCGCACGAAGCTCGAGCGCCTGGAGCGGCGGCGCGAGGCTCTGGGAAGCGTCAACCCGCTCGCCAAAGAGGAGTACGACCGCGAAAAGGAGCGCCTCACCGAGCTCCGCGACCAGCGCGCCGACCTCGAGAAGAGCCTGACGGAGCTGCAGCACCTGAGGGACGAGCTCGTCGAGACCGTCGAGCGCCGCTTCGAAGAGACGTTCAGCTCCGTCCGCGACCACTTCCAGGAGGTCGCGTCCACGCTCTTCCCGGGAGGCGAGGGCCGCCTGCGCCTGACCGAGCCGGAGCTCGAGGGCGAGGACGAGGACGTCGAGCCGGGCATCGAGATCGAGCTCAGGCCCGCCGGCAAGAAGGTGACCCGCCTCTCATTGCTCTCCGGCGGCGAGAAGGCGCTCGGGGCGATCTCGTTCCTGTTCGCGCTCTTCCTCGCGCGGCCGCATCCCTTCTACCTGCTCGACGAGGTCGAGGCCGCCCTCGACGATGCGAACATCGGCCGCTTCGTCCAGCTGCTCCGCCGCTACTCGGAGCGGGCGCAGTTCATCGTCATCACCCACCAGAAGAAGACGATGGAGGCCGCGGACGTCCTCTACGGCGTGACCATGGGCGCCGACGGCGTCTCGCAGATCGTGTCGCGCCGGCTGCCGCGCGAAGCCGTCGCTGCGTAGCTATTCCGGAACGTAGGCGTCGGAGAGCTTCTTCGGCGCGGCGATGAGCCACGACTCCTCGATCCGCTCGGCGAGCTCCGTGTCGTCTGCGGCCTCGAGGTGGACGAGCACCATCGGGTATCCGTCGTAATGAGGCGTCGAGAAGAACATCTGCGGCCTCGTCTCGATCATGAGCGGAAGCTCTCCGGGGTCGCAGTGCAGCACGAGTGCGCCGTTCACGTGTGGGCTCTCCCAGGCGAAAGTCTTGCCGGCAACCTTGAACGCGAGCTTTCTGTAGTTCGTGCTCTCCTCGGCCTCGGGCAAGCCCAGCGCGAGCTTTCGCACGTCGTCCCAGGTGGGCATGGGTGCAGGCTATCGTGGCGCGGCGATGACGTCCTGGGCCGAGCTACTGGGTGACGACGGTGCGTCGCCGTCCAGCGCAGATGAGGAGCAAGGCTTCTTCGGGCGATTGCGGGACTCGCTCGGCAAGAGCCGGCGCGCGCTGACCGAGCAGCTTGCAGTCGCGGCGTTCGACCCCGACGACGAGGAGGCATGGGAGCGGCTCGAGGAGGCGCTCATCGCCGCCGACGTCGGCGTGCCCGCGACCGCGGAGCTCGTGCGGCGGCTCGAAGCGCGCGGTGTCGCAGGCGATTTGACCGAGGCGCTCGTCGACGAGGCTTCGGCGATGCTCGGCGATCCCGGAACGCTGAGCGTTGGTGAGAAACCGACCGTCATTCTCGTCGTCGGCGTAAACGGCACTGGCAAGACGACGACGATCGGCAAGCTCGCCTACCACCTGCACGAGCACGGGCGCTCCGTAATCGTCGCTGCGGCCGACACGTTCCGCGCCGCCGCCGAGGAGCAGCTCGAGATCTGGGCCCAGCGCGCGGAGGCGGACTTCGTCGGCTCCGAGCGGGGAGGCGATCCCGCGGCGGTCGCCTATGACGCGATCGAGGCAGCCTCTGCGCGGGGGCGCGACGTGGTCGTCGTCGACACGGCCGGTCGTCTGCACACGCAGACGAATCTCATGGAGGAGCTCGCGAAGATTCGACGCGTCATCGAAAGCAGGCTCGAAGGCGCCCCGCACGAGACGCTCCTCGTCGTCGACGCGACGACTGGGCAGAACGGCGTGCGCCAGGCACAGCAGTTCGGCGAAGCCGTCCAGGTGACCGGGGTCGCCCTCACCAAGCTCGACGGATCGGCCAAGGGCGGGGTTGCCCTCGCCATCGCCCACGAGCTCGGCCTGGCCGGTGAAGCTCGTGGGCGTGGGGGAGGGGGTCGAGGACCTGCGGCCCTTCAACCCTCGCGACTTCGCGCGCGCCCTGCTGTCGTAAGGAGGGTTAGCGCTCGAGCCCGAACGCGATGTCGACCGTCGTCCGGTACTGGCTGATCTTGCCGTCCGTGACCTCGGCGCTCATCGAGACGACGTGTGCCCCGCTGATCCCGCGCAACGTCTTCGACGCCTCCTGAACCGCCACGTCGGCCGCCTTCGCGAAACTCTCCGGCGACGACCCGATGATCGTTACGACCTTTGCGATTTCTGCCATGTCTCCCCTCCTTTGTCGCTTACTTGGCGGCGGAGATTAACCGGAAAGGTCAGGCCCCGCCGGCAGCGTTTCGGGGCCGGTCGGCGGCTCGGGCTGGGGTGGAGGAATCGGCTGCTCGTTGACGGGGCTCAGCTCTACCCCAGCAACACTCCGTAGTCGCGAATCGGGTTTTCGACCCTCACGACCATCTCGACGACGCGCAGCGTCACCGGCTCGCCTTCCGGGGGAGGTCCGTTTACCCGCTCGTACTCTTCGACCGCGGCCTTCGCGGCGTCCTTGAAGCCGTGCTCGCTGAAGCCCCAGTATGTGCCCTCCCTCTGCTCCATGTGATCCTCCTCCTGCGTCGTCGTGTCCGCGCATCCTACGACCGCGGGGAAGATGCAGCACTCAGACGGGCAATAGCCGCGAGATTGCCCTTCTTCTCGTAGAGGCGCCTGGCGTCCTCCAGCAGACGCGACGCCTCCTCGCCGGGACCGACGACCTCCGCCACTGACACCAGCGCCTGCGCTTCGAGATCGGGGTAGTCGGTCGCCTGCGCCGTTGCAAGCGCCTCTCGCGCGAGCGCCTCGGCGGTCTTCGGATCGCGATCGGCGACGGCGCGCGCGCGTGCCGTGCGCCAGAGCACCTGCGTAACGACGTCGCTCTCCGGCGCGTCCTCGCTGATGCGCGAGAACTCCTCGGCCTCGTCGTAGCGTCCTTCGAGGCAGAGGGCCTGCGCGAGAAACGCCGCGATGGTCGCGGTGGCGCTCGGCGCTCCCATCTCGTACACGGTGTCGTAGGCCCAGCGAAGCATGGAGGCGGCCTCGTCGGGACGTCCCGCCAGCTCCTCGATCTCGGCTGCCAGGATCGTGAATGTGGTGACGATTCGGAGCCGCTGACCGAGCTCTTCGTGCAGCTCGCGCGAGCGGGCTCGCAAGCTCCGCGCTCGGTCGAAGTCACCCTGCATCGCTCGCAGGCCCGCGAGGACCCCGCCGACCGACGCTTCCAGCGAGCGGTTCTCCGGATGCTCCGCGAGGTATCGCTCACACTGCTCGATCGCGTCGGAGACCGGCGTCGGGCCGTAGTACAGCGCTTGCGCATGCAGGGACGTGATCGTTGCGACCTCGGCGGCGTCCCCGGACCGCCGTGCATGCTCGAGAGCATGCTCGAGCGCTTCGGCTCGAGCTCCCCACCGGCAGGCGTTGACGTCGGGCTCGCTCTTCAGCCACCAGGCCTTCGCCAGCCCGAGGTCGTCCCCCAGCTCTTCGAGCAGCGGGATCGTCCGCTCGGCGACCGCGGAATCGTCGAGCGCGGAGCCCTCGGGCTGCGTGAACGTCCGAAAGAACTCACGCTCGATGATCGTGCGGAGCTCGAGCCGGCGATCTCCCGCTGCAGCGGCCGACTCGAGCGCCTCGTCCAGGACACCCTCCGCCCGGCCGAAGTCGCCCGTGCGCATGAGCGCGCTGCCGAGCTCGGGCAGGAGCTCCCGCCGTAGTGGGTGATCACCCGGAAGGAGCGCGACCGACCGACTGAGCAGGCTGACCGCCGCCGCCTGGTCGCTGCGTGCCACGATCGCGCGACGGCCTGCGGCCGCGAGTCGCTCGCCTGCGCGGATCGCGAGCTCCCTCCCTTCCTCACCGACGGGCCCGAGCTCCTCGCCGTAGTGGAAGGCCTGCTCGAGGTGGTAGCCGAGAATCTCGTCCAGCTCGCTCGCTCGTTTGCCGGCCGTGCGCTCGAGCCAGCTCGCGAATTGCTCGTGCAGCTCGGCGCGGGTCTCCTTCGGGATCGCGAGGTACGCGGCGTCGCGGATCAGCGCGTGCCGGAACCGGAATCCGTCCTCCCAGGGGAAGATCGAGCGGGAGGGCTCGATCAGGTCCTTACGGATGAGCGTCATCAGCCGGGCGGTGACCGTGGGACGGTCTTCCTCGGGCGAGAGGTCGGCGACGGCTCCGCGCCAGAAGTCCCTTCCGATCACGGAAGCCCGCTCAATCGCGGCGCGCTCGTCGGGCTCGAGACGGTCGAGGCGCGCCGCGAGGAGTGCGTGAATGGAGGGTGGCATCTCCGGCTCTCCGTCCGGGGCGCCGTCCTTCGTGACCATGGCGAGCATCTGCTCGACGAAGAGCGGGTTGCCCTCCGCAGCCTCGGTGATCTTCGCCAGCAGGTCGGCGTCGACCTCGGCCTCCCCGCGCAGGGTCTCGAGCATGGACTCCGCCTCCTGCCCGGAGAGAGGATCGAGCGTGATCGAGGTCGCGTTCGGCCTCACCGTGAGCCAGGTCGGATGCTTCTCGAGCAGATCGGGCCGCGCGAGGCAGACGACGAGGATCGGCGCGTCCCGGCTCCAGCCCACGAGGTAGTCGATCAGGTCGAGGAAGGTCGGCTCGGCCCACTGGAGGTCGTCGAAGCCGACGATCAGCGGTCGCTCGCGGGACATGTGCTCGAACAGCCGGCGGACCGCCCAGAGGGTCTCGTCGGCAGCGCCTGCCGCCTCGGTGATTCCGATCGCCCCGGCCACGCGCGCCGCGATTCGGCTCGCATCTTCCTCGCCCTCGAGCAACGCCTCGATCTGGGCCACCGTCAGCTCGCCGGTCGCATCGCGGACGACGTCGCGCAGGGGCCAGTACGTGATCCCCTCGCCGTACGGAAGGCAACGACCCAACAGCATGGACGCCTCGTCGCGGACATCGGCGAGGAGCTCGTTGGCGAGCCTCGATTTGCCGATTCCTGCCGGGCCGACGACGGTGATCAGTCGGCAGGCGCGCTCCTCCACGACGTCGTCGAACGCCGCGCGCAGCTCCGCGAGCTCCCGTCCGCGGCCGACCATCGGCGCGTCGAGCCGACGCGCAAAAGACGGCGCGCCCTCGAGGACGCCGATCAGCTGCCAGGCCTCGACGAAATCTGTCTTGCCTTTCAGCTTCAACGGCGCGAGAGGCTCGACGAGCGCTGCGTTCTCGACGAGCTGCCTCGTCGTCTCGCCGATCAGGATCTCTCCGCCGCGAGCCGCTTTCTCCAATCGCTCCGCAACGACGACCGCGTGCCCAGTGGCGAATGCCTGGCCGCCGCCTGGATCGCCGGCGACGACCTCGCCGGTGTTGATCCCAGTGCGGATCGACAGCTCGACGTCGAAGTCGCGGCGTAGCTCCTCGTTCAGCTCGCCGAGCCTGGTGCGCATCTCGACGGCGGCGCGAATCGCCCGGAGCGCGTCGTCGTCGTGCACCGTCGGAATCCCGAAGACGGCCATCACGGCGTCACCGATGAACTTCTCGACCGTTCCGCCGTGGCGCTCGAGCGCGGCGCTCGTCTCCTCGAAGTAACGGGCCATCACCCGCTGCAGGACTTCCGGGTCGAGCCGTTCGCCGAGCGGCGTCGAGTCGGTCACGTCGCAGAAGAGGACCGTCACCGTCTTGCGCAAAACGGCCATGTGACGAGTGTACGACTGTCGTTCCCGCTCTCCGAGGGACCCGGGGGTGCTGAGTACACTGCGGCGGTGTTCGACACGCTTTCTGACAGGCTCCAGGCCGCTCTGCACGACGTCCGCGGCCGGGGCAAGCTCGACGAGGACGCGGTCTCGCGGGCCATGCGCGAGATTCGGCTCGCGCTGCTCGAGGCGGACGTCAACTTCAAGGTCGTGAAGGACTTCGTCGCTCGGGTGCGCGCGCGGGCGCTCGGGGCCGACGTGACGAAGAGCCTCACGCCCGGCCAAGAGGTCGTTCGGATCGTCCACGACGAGCTGACGACGTTGATGGGCAGCGGCGACTCCAAGCTCGCTTTTGCCGGCAAACCGCCGACGGTGATTCTCCTCGCCGGGCTTCAGGGGTCCGGCAAGACGACCGCGGCGGCGAAGCTCGCGCTGCTCCTGCGCAAGGAGGGGCACAAGCCTGCGCTCGTCGCCGCCGACCTCGAGCGCCCGGCGGCCGTCGAGCAGCTCGAGCAGCTTGGGCGAGAGCTCCAGATCCCCGTCTACACCGCCGGGGACCCCGTCGCTGCGACGAGCCAGGGCATCGAGCAGGCCCGCACCCAGGGACGCGACGTCGTCATCCTCGACACTGCCGGGCGTCTTCACATCGACGAGGCCCTGATGGAGGAGCTGGCGGCGGTCCGCAAGGCCGCGAAGCCGACGAACGTCCTGCTCGTGCTGGACGCGATGACGGGGCAGGAGGCGGTGTCGGTCGCCGAGGCCTTCCAGGAGCGAGTCGCGTTCGACGGCGTCGTCCTGACGAAGCTCGACGGCGATGCTCGCGGCGGCGCGGCGCTGTCGGTGCGCGCGGTCACCGGCAAGCCGGTCAAGTTCGCCTCGGTCGGCGAAAAGCTCGACCAGCTCGAGTACTTCCATCCCGACCGCATGGCCTCGCGCATCCTCGGCATGGGCGACGTCCTGACTCTGATCGAGAAAGCCGAGGAGGCGGTCGAGGTGGACGAACACGCGCGGCTGGAGCAGCAAATGCTCGCCGGGGAGTTCACGTTCGACGACTTTCTCTCGAGCTACAAGATGCTTCGGCGGATGGGCCCCCTGAAGGGCGTGCTTTCGATGATCCCGGGCATGGGCCAGCAGCTCCAGGGGCTGGACGTGAACGAAAGGGACATGTCCCGTGTGGAGGCGATCGTGCTCTCGATGACGCCGAAGGAACGGCGGATGCCGCACCTGATCGACGGCTCGCGGCGGAAACGCATCGCGGCGGGCAGCGGGACGACGATCCAGCAGGTCAACCAGCTGCTTTCGGCCCGCAAGCAGATGCAAAAGATGATGAAGCAGATGAAAAAGGGCAAGATGCCGGGGCTCCCACCGGAGCTTCTGAACCAGGCTCAACAACAGGGTCGTCGCTAACTTTGCAACAGTCTGTTGCAAAGTCTTCGTCGTCCCTTGGAGGTGAGATGGCAGTTCGTATGCGTTTGACCCGTGTCGGGTCGAAAAAGAATCCGATCTACAGAGTCGTGGTCGCCGACTCGCGCTCCCCGCGCGACGGCAAGTTCATCGAGATCGTCGGGCGCTACAACCCGCAGATGGATCCCTCGTTGATCGAGTTCGACGAAGAGAAGGTGAAGGAGTGGATCGCCAAGGGCGCGACCCCCTCGAACACGGTCTCGCGGCTGCTGAAGAAGGCGAACGTCGTTGGCTGAGCTCCTCGCGCACCTGGCGCGGCACCTGGTCGACGACCCGGATGCGGTCGAGGTGGAGGAGGTGCATCGGCGAGGGCACGACTGTGCTTCAGCTCCGCGTGGCGAAGGACGACGTGGGCAAGGTGATCGGCCGCCAGGGCCGGATCGCGCGCGCGCTGCGGGCGATCGTTCGTGCGAGCGGCGCGCGCTCGCACAACCGCGTCGTGCTCGAGATCCTCGAGTAGTCGTGCCCTGCCGGCAATACTTGCCGGCTTCTGGCCCGCGATCACGCGGCGCCAGAGTCCACCCTCGCCCTTGCCAAGGCTGCCAGCCTTGGCCGCGGACGAGTGCGGCCTCTGGCTTGGTGCTCGCGACCCAGAAGCTCGACAGCATCGCCGGCAGGGGCACTAATGCGCGTCGCGGCGCTCTACGACGTCCACGGCGTTCGCGTCGCGCTCGAGGCGGTCCTCGCCGACGTCGAGCGGGAGAACGTGGACGCGATCGTCTTTGGCGGCGACCTCTTCCTCGGCCCGCAGCCGGCCGAGACCGCGGCACTCGTCCGCTCGGTCGAGGCGAGCTTCGTCCGAGGGAACTGCGACCGGGAGCCCGACGATTGGACGCGGTCCAGGCTCGACGAGGAGACGTTCGCCTGGTCGCAGGGCTGGCCGCTGACCCTCGAGCTCGATGGCGTCCTGTACTGCCACGCCACACCGCAGGACGACCGGACGATCCTCACGGACGCATCGCCGCCGGAGCGATTCCGTGCCGCCCTCGAAGGCGTCGATGCCCGCCTCGTCGTCGTCGGCCACACCCACATGCAGTTCAAGCGCGACCGGTGGGTCAACGCGGGTGCGGTCGGGTGGCCGCACGAGGACGACGTCGCCGCGTTCTGGGCAATCGTGTCCGACGACGTCGAGTTCCGCCGCACGGCGTTCGACGTCGAGCGTGCGGCGAGCGAGATTCTTGCCACGGGCTGGCCCGAGGCGGAGTCGTTCGTCACGGAGAACATCCGAACGGCTCCGTCGCGCGCGGAAGCGACCGCTTTCTTCGAGTCCCGCGCGTGAGAGTCCAGGTCGGGAAGGTCGGTCGGCCTCACGGCATCAAGGGGGCCTTCTTCGTCGAGCACGCGAGCGAGGACCCTGAGCGCTACTCCGTGGGCAAGACACTGCTCGTTGGAGGGCGGCCCGCCGAGGTCATCGAGTCGAAGCGCGCGGGTGGACGGCCGGTGATCCGGCTCGACCGCGAGGTGGAGCGCGGCGCCGAGATCGAGGTCGAGCTCTCGGCACTGCCACCCCCTCAGGAAGGCGAGTACTACGCGTTCCAGCTCGTCGGGCTCGAGGTGCAGGAAGAGGGAGGCCGCCCACTCGGGCGGGTCGTCGAGATCTCGACGAATCCCGCGAACGACGTCCTCGAGCTCGACACCGGCCTCGCGCTCCCGCTCGTCGACGCGTGCGTGCAGGAGGTCGATCTTGCCGCGGGTCGAATCCTTGTGCAGCCTGGCTTCGCGCCCGATAGCTAACCTCAGTCACCCTGCGCATCGATGTCTTCACGCTCATCCCACATGCATTTGCCTGGCTCACCGAGCAGCGTCCGCTTGCGTCCGTGCTCGGCACTGAGCTCGACCTCCGCCTGCTCAACTACCGCGACACGACGCCGCTCAGGGCCGGTCAGGTTGACGACGAGCCCTACGGCGGCGGTGCGGGCATGGTTCTGCGCGTCGACGTCGCCGCAGCCGCGCTCGACGCGGCCTATGGCGGGCGACCCGACCACCGGGTGGTCGCACTGACGCCCCAAGGACGCCAGCTGGACCAGCAGCTGGTCGAAGAGCTCGCGGACGAGAAGGAGCTGACGCTTCTCTCGGCCCGCTTCGAGGGCTTCGACGAGCGAATCGTCGAGCACCTGGCGACGGACGCGGTCTCGATCGGTCCGTACGTGCTGTCCGGCGGCGAGCTGCCCGCGATGGTGCTCCTCGACGCGATCGCGCGCCGCCTTCCGGGAGCGCTGGGCAGCGAGGAGTCAGGCTTCGAGGAGAGCTTCTCCACCGAGCTCGAGGGTGGCCTCGAGTACCCGCACTACACGCGCCCCGCGGAGTTCCGGGGTTGGAGCGTGCCCGAGGTGCTGCTCTCGGGCGACCATGGCCGGATCGCCGAGTGGCGACGAGAGCAGAGCCGCGCGAGGACCAGTCAGCTGAGAAATCCGATCGACGCTCTTACGCACGGCCTGCCGCGCCAGTGGCGTATCGCCATCGACTGGGCGGTGACGATCCTGGGCGCGGTCGCGATCGTGCTCGCGATCAAGGCCTACGTCGTCAATCCGTACCGGATCCCGTCGTCGTCGATGGAGCCGACTCTGCACTGTGCGCGACCCCTGTCGGGCTGCATGGCGCGCTTCTCCGACCGCGTGCTCGCGGACCGGTTCATCTACCACTTCCGCGACCCGAAGCGCGGCGAGATCGTCGTCTTCAAGACCCCGCCTGCGGCCGCGCTTGCGTGCGGCGGCGAAGGGGGCACTTTCGTCAAGCGGCTGATCGGTCTCCCGGGAGACCGCTGGCGGGAGCAGGACGGCTTCATCTACATCAACGGCAAGAAGTTGAACGAGCCGTACATCGAGCCGGCCCGCCGGGACGGCGACACGGTTCCGGAGAAGACCGTGCCCGCGGGTCAATACATCATGCTCGGCGACAACCGTTCGTCCTCGTGCGACTCGCGTCGCTGGGGCCCGGTTCCGCGCGGAAACCTCGTGGGGCCGGTGTTCGCGGTCTACTGGCCGCCCAGGCGCATCGGCTTCCGGTAGCCCTGCGCGGCATCCGCTAGCATCCTGCAAGGCCCGCCCAGGCCCATCTCATGACGAACCCGATCGAACTACTCGAGCAGCGACAGCTGCGATCGGACCTGCCGCAGTTCAAGGCGGGCGACACCGTGCGCGTCCACTTCCAGGTCATCGAGGGACAGCGCCGGCGCGTTCAGGTCTTCGAGGGCATCGTCATCAAGCGCCAGGGAGCCGGCGTGCGCGAGACGTTCACGGTCCGCAAGCAGTCCTTCGGCGTCGGTGTCGAGCGGACGTTCCCCGTTCACTCGCCCAAGATCGAGAAGATCGAGGTGCAGGCGATCGGCGACGTGAACCGCGCGAAGCTCTACTACTTGCGCGCGAAAGTGGGGAAGAAGGCGCGCGTCCGCGAAGTCCAGCAGGGACCGGCGGTATCCTCGCGCCGTGCCCCAGACGAGGTCGCAGAGCAACCCGACGAGCCCATTGCCGATGAGGCTGCACCCGAAGAGCCCGTCCCAGACGAGCCTGGACTCGACGAGGCCGCAGTCGACGAGCCCACCATTGAAGAGCCCGTTGCCGAAGAAGCTGTCGGGGATGAGCCAGCAGCAGAAGAGCCGGTGGCAGCCGGCGAAGACGGCGCAGAGGCTGCTGAGGTTCGACCGAAAGCTCGGCGCTCGCTTCGTCGCCGGCGCTGACGAGGCCGGACGCGGCTCGCTCGCCGGTCCTCTCGTAGTCGCCGGAGTTCTCCTGGACTACGAGCTTCTCCACGATCATCGCGTCCGCCCGCTCATCTTCCTGAACGACTCGAAGCAGGTGAGCCCGGAGCAGCGGGAGGAGCTCTTCCGCGCAGTGCTTGGCTGCGCGACGCAGATCTCGGTGCAGACCATCTCGCCCGGAGAGATCGACCGCGAGGGCCTGCACCGCTCGAATCTCGCGGGGCTGCGGCGGGCGCTTCATGCGCTCGCTCCGCCGGCTGAAGCGTGTCTCGTCGACGGCTTCCGCCTCGGGCCGAGCGCGCCCGAGCACATGGCAGTCGTCGACGGCGACGAACGGAGTGCGGCGATCGCAGCCGCTTCGATTGTGGCCAAGGTCGTCCGCGACCGGACGATGCGCCGGATGGACTCGCTCTATCCCGGGTACGGCTTCTCCTCGCATGTCGGGTACATCACGCCGACTCACTCGCGCCTCGTCCGCGAGCGCGGCCCATGCAAGATCCACCGCCGTTCCTTCCAGGCGCTCTGCTATCTCAGCGAAGAAGAAGCCCGAGCCCGGCTCAGCGCGGCCTAAAGAGCGTTTGGCGAAATATGGCTGAGCCGCCGGGCCGCACTGCTCGCCCCGGCGACGAGCAACATTCCGCCAAACTCTCCACCCGCGCGGTCGGGAACCGTGCCGAGCGTCGCGCGCTATGGCACTACCGGCTGCGCGGCTACCGGATCCTGGCCACGAATGCCTGGGCCGGAGGCTACGAGCTCGACCTCGTCGTCCGTCGCGGTCGAATAATCGTCTTCTGCGAGGTGAAGGCAAAAAGTGACGACCGCTTCGGCCACCCCGTGGAGATGGTGGGCCTGGAGAAGCAGCGTCGGCTGCGGCGCGCGGCGGAGGTCTGGCTCCTTGCAAACCCGGCACATCGAGGCCTGACCGTCGGCCTAGAAGTGCTGGCTCTTCGTCAAGGCCGGGTTGAACGCATCCCGATCTCCTAGGAGTCGTCCACGCCCCGTAGAACTCGATCAGGGCGATGGCACCGACGCAGGACGCCCTCTACCGTGAGCTCGACGTCGACCCGGCGCTCTCCTGGTCGGAGCGCGATCTGCCCGAGCGCGAGCGCACGAAGCACGTCCACCGGCTCCATCCGTACCTCGGCAAGTACGTGCCGCAACTCGTCGAGGCGCTGCTCGCGCGCCACCTGCCGCGGGCGAAGACCGTCCTCGATCCGTTCGCCGGCTCGGGGACGACGCTGGTTCAGTCGCTCGAGAGCGGGCGCGACGCCGTGGGAGTCGACGTCGCCGCCTTCAACTGCCTGCTCATGCAGGTCAAGACGGGGGAGTACAACCTCTTCACGCTCGAGCGCGAGCTGCGCGACTCGCTGCGCCGCCTGAAGACCTTCGAGGCGGACCGGCCTCCGCGGCCGTCCGGCTACGTCGGCCAGTGGTTCGCGCCGCGTGCCGCAGCCGAGCTCGCCTTCTTCCGCTCCTTCGTCGATGAGTACGAGCACGCCGACGTGTTCCGCGTCGTGCTGGCCCGCGCGGCGCGCTCGGCGCGTCAGACGACGCACTTCGACCTCGATCTTCCCTCGCGAGCCGCAGGTCGGCGAGTACTGGTGCCACAAGCACAAGAAGATGTGCCGACCTGTCGATCGCGCCGAGCACTTCCTTCGGCGCTATGCGCTCGACACGCTCGCGCGCATCCACGAGTTCTCACGCGTGCGGGCGCGCGGGCGCGAGGCCCGAGTGCTGCACGGCGACGCCCGCGACCTCGACCTTCCCGGCCCGTTCGACGGTGTCGTCACGTCGCCCCCCTATCCGGGCCTGATCGACTACCACGAGCAGCACCGCTACGCGTATGAGCTGCTGGGCCTCGACGACAAGCGCGATCTCGAGCTCGGGGCGGCAGAGCAGGGTGTAGGTGCCCAGGCGATCCGCGACTACGTCGACGGCATCGCGGAGGCGCTCACCAACGTGCGTGGCGCGCTACGCCCGCGTGCGCCGGTCGTGATCGTGATCAACGACCGACGCGACCTGTACCCGGAGATCCTCGAGCGGGCGGACCTCGAGATTCAGGCCCGCTACCGGCGGCACGTCAACCGGCGAACCGGCCGACGCGCGGGCGAGTTCTTCGAGGATGTCATCGTCTCCCGTGCGCTCTAACTCCTAGCTCGGTTTCCACCCAACGGCTCGGCACCAGGCGAAGGCCGCATATGCGTCCGGCGACTTCGACCACTCGAGCCAGGCCAGGCTCATTGCGTCGAGGTCGCTCGCGGTTGCGAGCCCGTGCTTCTTCGCCGAGCGCCCGTACCAGTCGTCCCGGCAATCTTCCGCCCGCGCCTGGCCGAACGACAGCACGTCCTCGGCGGTGCCGGAGCAGAAGTACTTGGTCGTCGCGACGACGCGGTCGAAGCCGGCGCGCTCGAGTAGGCCGCGGAGCTGTCGGCCCCGATAGGGGTCGGCGGCGTTCTCGAGCAACCACACCTGTTCGCGGATAGCGTAGAACCGTCGCAGGAGCTCGTCGCCCGGCCCTGCGAGGATCAGGCCACCGTACTCGACGCAGGCGACGCCTAGGACGCCACCTGGCTTGAGGATTCGCTTGATCTCGATGAGGCCGTCGAGCGGGCGGTCGAGCATCTCGAGCATCGAGTGGCTAAGACAGGCGTCGAAGTGATCGACCGGAAAGTCGAGGGCGTACGTACTGCCGACGCGGAACTCGACATTCTCGATCTGGTGCTCGGCGGCGTAGCGCCGTACCTCCGCGAAATCCTCCTCGTGCCGATCGACACCGATGACGTGATTGACCCTGTCCGCGAGACCGAGCGTGATCGCGCCTTCTCCGCAGCCGACATCGAGAACGCGGAAATCGTCGCCCAAGTGCGGAAGCAGAAAATCGGCGTAGTCTGCCGCGTTCCTGACCTTCAGGTACTCCTCGAAGGTCGTGCTAAAGGATCCGGTCCGGCGCGTTGCTCCGGCCATTGAGAAGATCGTAGTCCTGCCGCTGGCCGACGTTGCGCCAGTGCGCGCGCCTTCTAGCCGGCTGCGAACGTTCGATCGGAGCGACCAGCAACGCGGGAGTGCAGCTAGAACGCCCAGCGTCGTAGACGGTCTCGAGGTGCCGCGAAGGTGCGGCGCGATGGAAGGATCGGCGATCTCGGCGTTCGTCTTTCCCTCTGCCAGCAGATCGACCATCTCGGACTCACGAGTGGTGAGCCGAGAAGCGCCTCCACCACAACTTCGACCGGGAACGTCACTGACCTGACTTGCGGTGACGCCACTGCGGAGGCCGCGTTCAGGGGCCTCCGCAGTGGCTGGATGTCCAACCTCCTGACCGCCGGAGCTACTCCTCGCTGGACTTGGCCCAGATGTTGATGCCGCTCTCTGTCGCGTAGCGATCCAACTCGGCCAGTTCCTCGTCCGTGAAGTCGAGGTTGTCCAGCGCTCCCACGTTGGCTTCGAGTTGCTGGACGCTGCTCGCACCAACGAGCGCCGAGGTGACCCGCGGGTCGCGGAGCGCCCAGGCGACCGCCAGCTGCGCGAGCGTCTGCCCCCTCAGCTGAGCGATCTCGTTCAGCGCCCGGATCTTCGCGAGCGCCTCGTCCGTGATGAGACTCGGTGAAAGCGAGCTCTCGCGAGTCGCCCGCGAGCCCTCCGGAATCCCGTTCAGGTACTTGTCGGTGAGCATCCCTTGGGCAAGCGGAGAAAAGACGATACAGCCGAGCCCGAGCGCACCGAGGGTGTCGAGCAGCTCGTCCTCGATCCAGCGGTTCAGCATCGAGTACGAGGGTTGGTGAATGACGAAGGGCGTCCTCAGCTCATGGAGGATCGCGTGGGCCTCGCGCGCGGCCTCCGCGGAGTAGGAAGAGACGCCGGCATACAGGGCTTTGCCCTGCTTCACCGCGGCGTCGAGCGCACCCATCGTCTCCTCGAGCGGCGTCTCCGGGTCGAAGCGGTGCGAGTAGAAGATGTCGACGTACTCGAGCCCCATCCGGCCAAGGCTTTGATCCAAGCTCGCGAGCAGGTACTTCCGTGAGCCCCACTCGCCATACGGGCCCGGCCACATGTCGTACCCCGCCTTGGTCGAGATGATCAGCTCGTCGCGGTAGAGCGCGAGGTCCTGCTGAAAGATCACTCCGAAGTTCCGCTCGGCCGAGCCGTAGGGCGGCCCGTAGTTGTTGGCGAGGTCGAAATGGGTGATCCCGAGGTCGAACGCGCGGCGGATGATCGCGCGGCCGGTCCTGAGCGGGTTGTCTTCGTCGCCGAAGTTGTGCCAGAGCCCGAGCGAGATCGCAGGCAGTAGGAGACCGCTTCGCCCGGAGCGCCGATACGTCATCCGCTCGTAGCGGTCTTCTGCGGGTGCGTAGCTCATGCCGCCGCCTCGTACAGGGCTTCGATCGCGCGCGCCTGCCCTACGGCATCGTCCCGGCCGAGCAGGAGCTGCCCTTCCCCGCGGATGGTGTCGGAGACGTTCTCGAGCTCGAGCCGGTACGAGTTGGCCTGTTCGACCTCGACCCTCTCGACCTCCCCGTTGCGTCTCAGCTCGATGACCAGGGACCGAGGATGCCAAGGGTCGTCCAGGAAGATGCTCGCCTTCTCGCCGACGATCTCGAGCTCGTGGCGGTACGGCAGGACGAAACCGCAGTCGAAGTGCGCAAGCACGTCGTCAGGCAGTCGCAGTGTGGCCGTGAAGACGACATCGACCCCGCTCTCGCCAAGGACCTGCTCGGCCCGCACTCGCTCCGGCTCGCCCCCGGCGAAGCGGATCGCGTTGAGGCAGTAGCAGCCGACGTCCATCAGCGCTCCTCCGTCTAGCTCTGGGTCGAAGCGAGTGTCTTCGGGGCCGTGCCTGCCTGCGAGGTCGAAGCTGAACGAGGCGCGAATGATACGTAGCCGACCGATCGTTCCGTCCTGCATCAGCTCGCCAAGGCGCTTCGTCTGCGGGTGATGTCGCCACATGAACGCCTCCGAGAGGACGAGCCCCGCCGATTCGGCGAGATCAAACGCGGAAACGACGTCGTCGGCGCGCCGCGAAAGGGGCTTCTCGCAGAGGACGTGCTTACCGGCCTGCAGCGCGCGCATCGTCCAGGGGATGTGCATCCCGTTCGGAAGCGGGATGTAGACGGCTTCGACGTCCGGGTCCTCGAGCAGTTCCTCGTAGGTTCCGTAGGAGCGCTCGATGCCCTTGTCTCGCGCGTAGGCCTCCGCGCGACCGGCGTCGCGGCTGGCAACCGCGAGGATCTCGACGCGATCCGACTCCGCAGCGCCGCCGATGATCTCGTCGTTGATCCCGGCTGTCGAGAGAATGCCCCAGCGAACGGTCATTCGGCCTCGGGACCCTTTGCTTCATCGACTGGACGTCTACTTGCAGGCAAAACGCGGACCTATGGCCTTCTGTGCGCGAACCCTAAGGATTCGGCGGCGGGAGCCGCTCGAGGTCGTCGACGCGGTAGATGTCCCAGGATTGCTTTCGGCACACGACGCGGTCGAAGTAGACATGCGTCGTCGCGGTCTCGGAAGGTGGATCCGGCGGCACCGTGTACGCGTAGGTCACGTCCCCGTCGCGCCCTTGGGGCAACGAGGCCAGTACTTCCGGCAGGCCGATCAGGCTCTGCTTGACGAGCTGCACCGACTTCCCGCAGCCCCTGGTGCTCTGCAGGTAGTAGACCGTCCCGTTGGGATTGACCGAGGGGCTGTAGGCAACCTTGTTCGGCACGGTCGGCATTGCCGTCGCCGAGGCTGTCGCCAGGTCATAGCGGAAGATCACGCACTGCGGATAGGGGTTGCACTTGGCCCAGACGGCGAAGCTCCCGTTGATCTGGCCGGCGGTCAAGAGGCCGTTCGCGTTGCGCAGGCTGTCGAGCACGCGCTGCTCGCCGGTGACGAGGTTGCGAAGCAGGATGAGCTGCCTTGCGGTGCCGTACGCGCGGCCCCGGCTGAAGAGGATCCAGTCCCCCGAGATCGTCCCGCAGCACTCCCAAGTCCTCGTGTTGATCCCGGCTGGGAGCGGGAGCCGTCGCCTCGCCTGGAGGTCGAAGAGCCTGAGGTCGGACTCGGTGGCGAACTGCCCGCGGATCAGCTGATAGAGGAGCCTCGCGCCGTCGATCCCGCCTCCATAGGCCTGGGTCCCCTTCTTGTTGACCCGGAATGCGCGCGCCGTTCCGTGCTGGGCGAAGAGGTCGAACGGGCTCGTTCCGCGTTCGCGGCTTCTCGACCAGGCGAGCCAGTCGGCGCCGGCGGAGGGGCCGACCTCGTTGTGACGAGTCTTCTTGACGGGAATTGGTGCCGAGGCGGCGACAGCGAGGGACGCGGCGACCAGGCCGACGGCGAGCGCGCTCAGCAGTGCAAGCTTCAGACCCCGTTCTGACACAGTCATGTGCGTCTCTCCAGCCTAGCCTGGGGACATGCTGGCGCGGACCGTCACGCATGCGCTCGTGGGGCTCGACGCGCGTCGCGTCGAGGTCGAGGCGCACCTCCAGAGCGGTGTGCCCGCCTTCGCGATCGTGGGCCTGGCCGACCGCGCCTGCCAGGAGGCAAAGGAGCGCGTGCGCAGCGGGATCGCCTCCGCGGAGCTCGAGTGGCCGCTCCGGCGGATCACCGTCAACCTTGCGCCGGCCGGGCTGCGGAAGGAGGGCTCGGGCTTCGACCTGCCGATCGCCCTCTCGATCCTAGCCGCCTCCGGGCAGATTCCGCGCGACCGGCTCGCCGAGCACGCTGCCGTCGGTGAGCTCGCCCTCGACGGACGGCTGCGGCCGGTCGGGGGCGTGCTTGCTCTGGCGGAGGCGGCGCGACGGGCCGGGCTCTCGCGGATTCTCTGTGCGGCGCGCTCTGCGCCCGAGGCGGCGCTCGCGGACATCGAGCCCGTTCCGCTCCATCACCTCGCCGAGGCGGCTGCGTACCTGCGCGGCGAGGGCGAGCCCGAACCGTTCGTCCAAGGGAACGGGCACGCTCCTCTCGAGGAGTCGCTGCCCGATCTTGCAGACGTCCGCGGCCAGGAGCGGGCCCGTCGTGCGATCGAGATCGCGGCGGCCGGTGGCCACAACCTTCTGCTCGCCGGCCCGCCCGGAACCGGGAAGACGATGCTCGCGCGGCGGTTGCCCGGGATCCTGCCGCCGCTCTCGACCGCGGAGGCGCTCGAGGTGACCCGAATTCACTCGGTGGCGGGGATGCTCGCCGCCGACCGGCCGCTCGTGACGACGAGGCCCCTGCGCTCGCCGCACTACAGCGCCTCGGTTGCAGCACTCGTCGGAGGCGGTTCCGGTCCCCGGCCGGGCGAGGTCAGCCTGGCGCACCGGGGTGTGCTCGTCCTGGATGAGTTCGCCGAGTTCCAGCGGCCGGCGCTCGAGGCGCTGCGCCAGCCGCTCGAGGACGGTGTCGTCAGCATCGCTCGCGTCGAGGGCAGAGCGGTGTTTCCGGCTCGCTTCCAGCTCGTCGCCGCGATGAACCTCTGTCCCTGCGGTGCGCGCGGCGATCCCGCGGCCGAGTGCAAGTGCTCGCCACAGCGGCTCGCGGCGTTTCGGGACAAGCTCTCGCGCGCTCTGCTCGACCGGTTCGACCTCGTCGTCGCGATGCCGCGGCCACGCGCCGTCGAGCTCGCCGCGGCTCCGAGCGAGGCGTCCGCGCCGGTTCGCGAGCGTGTCGAGGCTGCGCGCGAGCGGATCGAAGCCGGGCGGCCGCAGTGGTCGAAGGAGGCGACCGAGTTGCTGGACCGGGCGGTCGAGCGCCTGCCTCTGTCGGGGCGAGGCCGGGCGAGGTCACGACGGGTCGCGGAAACGATCGCCGCGCTCGCCGCCGAGCCGGGCGTAGCCGCCGCGCACCTGGCGGAGGCCCTCGCCTACCGCTCGCCGACCGAGCTCGGGCCGCCGTGAGCGAGCTCGCTCTCGCCGCATTCGCCGCCGAGCGTGGCGCGCACCTGATCCGCGAGCCGCGCGACCGGGCGTATGCAACCTTCGCGCGACGCTTCGACGAGGCCGGCTACCTCGCGACATTGCTAGCGGCTGGGGTTCGATGGCTCGCCCGGTCCGACGGGGCCTTTCCGCCGCTTCTGCGGGCGATCCACGACCCGCCCCCGGGTCTCTTCATGCGGGGAGCTGGGGATGCCGAGCTCCTCGCGCAGGCTTTAGTCGGCGTCGTCGGCGCCCGTTCGTGCTCCCCGTACGGTGCGCAGGTGTCCCGCATGCTCGGCCGGGAGCTCGCCGCTGCCGGGCTCGTGGTCGTCAGCGGCCTCGCTCGCGGAATCGACGGCGAGGCGCATCGCGGCGCGCTCGACGCCGGCGGGAAGACCGTGGCCGTTCTCGGCTGCGGGATCGACCGCGACTACCCGGCGTCGCACGCCGAGCTTGCGGCCCGGATTCGAGCAACAGGGCTGACGGTCTCGGAGTATGCGCCGGGGGTCGAGCCCGCACCGTGGCGTTTCCCGGCCCGGAACAGGATCATCGCCGGGCTCTGCGCCGCGACGGCGGTCGTCGAGGCGCGCGAGCGAAGTGGAGCGCTGATCACGGCGGATCTTGCGCTCGAGGAAGGGCGTGAAGTCCTTGCGGTTCCGGGGGAAATCACGTCCGCGCTTTCGCGTGGCGCGAACGATCTGCTCCGCCTCGGCGCGACGCCGCTGACCTGCTCGGCGGACGTACTCGAGCTGTTCGGTCTAGCTCCGGCCACCGCGCCTGCGGTCGAGCTCAGCGAGGCTGCGGACACCGTCTTCGGTCGCCTCCGCGACGGCCCGGCGAGCGCAGACGAGCTTGCCCGGGCAACTGGGCTCGAGGCGGCTGCTCTCGCTTCGGCGCTGACCGAGCTCGAGCTCGCCGGTGTCGCGGTCGCGGCGGGAGGTGTGTTCCGGGCCAACTAGCATCGCCACATGACAGAGCCGGTCGCGCCGAGTGTCGAGGAGGTCCGGCGGATTGTCGCGATCACGAATCCGGTGGTCCGCAACCTCGAGATCACCGACTGCTATTCGCGTCTGGCCGCGGCGTTCGCGGCGCGGACCGGTGAGGGCGCGAACTGGTGCACATTCGCGACGTGGGCCTCACGGCAGGCGGGGCGAACGATTCGCGGCGAGGACTTCCTCGAGCGGTTCGGGCGCAAGCTCGGCGAGGGCGGCCGGGTCCTGCATCCGATTATGACGCTGTGGCGGGGGCTGCTGCGCCGCGGGCTCTTCCAGCGCGAGACGCGGATCGGGCGCCTGACAGCTGAGCTGCACACGCCGTTCGACGCGTTCGAGCGTGCCAGCGGCTCGGTGGCGCGCGGGAACCTGAAGGTGTTCGAGGAGATCGGGCTCGAGTTCGCGCGCTATCTGGAGGAGTGCCCACCGGACGGGGTCGAGTCACCTCCGTTTCTGCGCTTCCTCGATCAACTTCGTCCGGGCGACCCGCCCGATGGGCAGCGCTACCTGCGCGAGGCGTTCGCAGCGGTACGAGCGCCGGCTGGTCGAGCACGATCCGAAGGCGCGGATGGAGCTCGCCGTGCTCGCGAACCTCGCGATCGGCTTCCACGAGCAGACGCGCCTGCAGCCGGAGATCCGCGAGGCGCTCGACGCCCCGTTCGCCACACAGGAGGATCTCGGTCGACGAGCGCTCGAGGCGGTCTTCCCGTCGGCATCGCGCTTGGGGCCGGTCCTCCGACGTACGGCCGCCGCTTTCGTGGGCGTCTTTGCCGCAGGAGCCCAGCGTTCCGCAAGCAGGCTCGCGCGCGAGGTGATCACCGAGTCGCTCATGGTGCTTTCGTTCCCGGGACGAGTGCTGGCACTGAGCACGCACCTGAGCGATGCCTACCCGGAGGCGCTGCGAGAGCCCGCGAACACGGAGCTGATCGAGCTGCTGGCGCGGTTCGAGCCGCTCCCGCCGGCGCCTGATCTGTGCGGTGCGCGGGACTGGTCGGACCTCCACCAGCGGATGCACTACATCGTGCACCTCTTCTGCGCGTTCCACCTGCGCCAGGAGCTTGCTCGCGCGCCCTTCACGCCGGAGCAGGTCGCGAGCTTTCGCCGCGGCATCGTGCCGGACGGCGAGCTGTGACGTGGGACGTCCGAGCCCGGCCCACTAGCATCGCGACATGACCGAGTCCTACTGGCTTGCGGAGCCCTTCGAGCCGTTCCCCGCACCGCGCGGCGACGGGCGCCCGGACGTTGCGGTCGTCGGCGCGGGCGTCACCGGCTGTGCCTGCGCGCTGGTACTCGCGGAGGGCGGGCTACGCGTGCGCGTTCACGAGGCCCGGCGCGTTGGCTGGGGAGCGACCGGCCGCAACGGCGGACTCGCGCTCCGCGGCGGTGCCCTTCCCTACCGCGAGGCGCGAAGCGAGCTCGGTCCCGAGAGGGCTGCGCAACTCTGGCGGCTCAGCGATCGTTATCTCGACCGGATGGAGGAGCTCGCCGGCGACGCGCTGCGCCGTGTCGGCAGTCTCCGCCTCGCCGACGAGGAGGAGCTGGAGAAGGTGCGCAGCGAGTTCGAGGCCCTTCGGGAAGACGGTTTCGATGCGGAGTGGGTCGAGCGGTTCGAGTCGCCGCTCGACGACCTCTATCGCGGTGCGATTCGTCATCCCAAGGGCGGCGCGCTCCAGCCGGCTCGGTGGGTGCGGAGGCTGGCTGCGCGCGCAGTTGTAGCGGGCGCCGAGATCGTCGAGGAGAGCCGGGTCGAATCGCTGGACGAGCTCGACGCCGAGACCGTCGTGATCGCCACCGACGGCTACACGCGCGGGCTCGTCCCCGCTCTCGACACGGTCATCCGTCCCGTCCGCGGCCAGGTGATCGTCACCGAGCCCCTTGGCCGGCAGCTCTACAAGTGCCCCCACTTCGCACGCCACGGCTTCGATTACTGGCAGCAGACGCTGGACGGCAACCTCGTCCTCGGCGGGCGACGTGACGTGACCCTCGAGACCGAGTACACGAACGAGGAGACGATCACCGACACGATCCAGCAGGCGCTCGAGTCCTTCGCCGAAGAGCTGATCGGCGAGCCGCCACGGGTGATCCACCGCTGGTCGGGGATCTTCGGAGCGATCGATGACCGCCTGCCGCTGGCCGGGAAGCTGCCGAGCAACGACGGCGTGTGGGTCGCCGCGGGCTACTCAGGCCATGGCAACGTCCTCGGCCTCGCGTGCGGCGAGCTCGTGGCGGGGGCGATCCTCGGTCGCCCCGCGCCAGAGCTCCAGCTGTTCGACCCCGCCCGCTTGCTCGGGAGGGTTTGACGAAATATGGCTGAGCCGCCGGGACGCGCTGCTCGCCCCGAGGGCGAGTCCTCAGGAGCACCCAGGCAACTAGCCTGGGTGCTCCCTGCGTCCGCGCCCTCGGAACGACCATCGCGCCCCGACGACGAGCAACATTCCGCCAAACCCTCCTAGTTCGAGGAGGCGGACTGCGCGCCCATGCCCTCGGGCATCGGTGCGCTCTCGTCGGACTGCCAGACGGAGAACGGGTTCCCCTCCGGGTCCTTCGCAGCCGCGAACCAGCCCATGCTCGGCACGGGCATCTTGTCCTCGGTGCTGCCTCCGAGCTCGCCGATGCGCTCGAGCTCCGCATCGATGTCTTCGACCTCGAAGTAGACCGTGATCCCCTTCTCGCCCTCACGCGACGGATAGATCGCGCCGCCGGGCTCGCCCTCGAACATGTTGTACTCGGGCGCGCCTTCGGCACCGTCGCCGTAGGACTGGAACTTCCAGCCGGCGAGCTCTCCCCAGAACTTCATCGCGCGCTGGGTGTCGTCCGCCGGAATCTCGATGTGGACGATCTTGCCCTTCATCCCTCTCCCTTCCTCGCTTCGGCTACTCGTTATCGAGAAGCTACCGAAGTAGATCGAGTTGGAGGGTGAAGACTTGGAGAATCGCGCGCCGGCCGGAGCGCCACTCGGCAGACTCGCCGGCTTCCAGTCGTCGTAGTTGTGGGCTGATGTTGAATGAAGTCGTGCCTGCCGCGCAGGGAGCAGCGTCACCGCCGACGGTCTTTCCGGAGCTGAACGAGCTCTTGGCGGAGCTTGTGGCCCGCGTCGAGTCGATCCTCGGGGACAACTTTGTCGGCGCCTATCTGACCGGCTCGTTCGCGCTCGGAGGTGCTGATCTCCACAGCGATTGCGACTTCCTGGTCGTCACTGAGGATCGGGTCACGGCAGGGCAAGAACGGGCGCTCCGCGACCTTCACGATGAGATCCCGGCGCGTTCTGGGCACTGGACGCACGACCTGGAAGGGTCCTACGCTCCGCGGGCGGAGCTCGAGACACTCGCGACTCTGGACAAGGAGTGGCTGTACGTCGACCGGGGCTGGCGGCAGATGCAGTGGTCGACCCACTGCAACACCGAAGACGTGAGATGGACGCTTCGCGAGCGCGCGGTCGTTCTCGCCGGTCCTGACCCACGTGAGCTCGTCCGCGAGGTCTCCGCCGAGGCGCTTCGCAGCAGGATGCGAGAACAGATCGAGAGCTTCCTGCCAGATCTGTTCAGCTGGATCAGCTTCGACGTCGCGTGGGCGCAGCGCTACGCCGTTACGACCCTGTGCCGAATGCTCTACACGCTCGATACCGGCCAAGTGGCGTCGAAGCCGGCTTCGCTCGAGTGGGCGAAGCACGCACTGACCCCGGCGTGGCACGACCTGATCCAGCAAGCGGTCGATGACCGGGCGCTCGGGTGGGATCCTGACGACCCTCCGCGAGCAGGAAGCGTGGAGGCGACGACGGCCTTTGCCGAATACGCGAAAGAACGCGCCGCCGTTTCGTAGCCGTCGAGCGCTCGCAGAAATGCGGCGAACTAGAGGTCGATCGTCGGCAGATCTAGCTCGTCGGCACGTTCCATCGCGGCCAGCGCTATTGCGAGGTCTTGGATCGCCAAGCCTGTCGAGTCGAAGGCCGTGATCTCCTCGTCACTCTCGCGCCCCGGCGCATCGCCGGCGAGGACGGCGCCGAGCTCGGTCACCTGCTCCCGCTGCAGCACTCCCGCTTCGACCGCGTGGACGAGCTCTCCGTTGTGGCTCGCCTGCTCCCAGTCGTCCGAGAAGATGTGAGTGCGAAGGAGCTCCTGGACGGCGATCTCGGCCTTGCCGGGGCCGTCCGCGCCCATGAGGCTCACGTGCTGGCCGCGGGCGGAGCGAGCCCTCGGGGAGCAGGATCTCGTGGCCGGGCGTCATCGTCACGAGCAGATCCGCTGCCAGCGCCTCCTCGAGCCCAACCGACTTTGCAACAGACTGTTGCAAGGTATTGAGGTCGGCCACTACGTTTGCGGCACGCTCCTCGTCGACGTCATAGAGCTCAACGGGGCGGCCGCGCGCCAGGAACGTGCGCGCGGCGGCCTTCCCGTTCACTCCCGCTCCCACGACCGCTGCGGTTTGCGCATCGGATCGGCCAAGCGTCTCGGCGGCCAACACCGCGGCTGCTCCCGTGCGGAGCGCGGTGACGGCCGCCCCGTCGAGCACCGCGCGCAGCATCCCGTTCGAGGCGTCCGACAGCAGCACGAGCCCGGTGACCGTCGGCAGGCCCTGCTCCGGGTTGCCCGGAAAGGACGTGACCCATTTCAGGGAGGCGTGACCGGCTCCGAGCGCGGGCATCGCGCGAAAGTCGCCCGCCGGATACGCGGGCACGTAGACCTTCGGCGGCATCGACCACTCGCCGCGCGAGTAGGCGACGAACGCGTCGCGCACCGCCTCGAGCGCGCGCTCCGGCGAGACCGCGGCCTCGACGTTCCGGCCCGAAAGGAAAGGAACGGAGCTCAAACAGCTTTGACGGCCGCGATCAGCTTCTCCATCGCCGCCTTCGCGTCGTCGAAGAGCATCACGGTCTTCGGGTCGTAGAAGAGCGGGTTGTCGATGCCTGCGAACCCCGGCGACATGCTGCGCTTGATGACGACGACGTTCCGCGCCTTGTCCACGTCGAGGATCGGCATCCCGTAGATCGGGCTCCCCGGCTCGTTGCGCGCAGCCGGGTTCACGACGTCGTTCGCGCCGACGACGACCACGACGTCCGTCTGCGGAAACTCCGGGTTGATCGTGTCCATCTCGTACAGCTCGTCGTAGGGGACGTTGGCCTCGGCGAGCAGGACGTTCATGTGCCCCGGCATCCGGCCGGCGACGGGGTGGATCGCGTAGCGAACGTCCACGCCCCTTTCCTCGAGCAGCTCCGCGAGGTTGCGCACGTCGTGCTGGGCCTGGGCGACCGCGAGGCCGTAGCCCGGGACGAAGACGACGCGCCGAGCGAAGGCGAGCATGACCGCAACGTCGTCGGCGGTCGCCGAGCGCACCGCTGCCCACCGTCGCCTCCCGCTGCCGCCGCCTCCCGGAGTCGCCACGACCTTGCCGAACGCGCCGAAGAGGACGTTTCCGAGCGAGCGGTTCATCGCGCGCGCCATCAGCGTCGTCAGCAGCGTTCCGGAGGCGCCGACGAGCATTCCGCTCACGATCAGGACGTTCGAGTGCAGCACGAAGCCGGTCGCCGCAGCGGCGAGGCCTGTGAATGCGTTCAGCAGCGAGATCACGACCGGCATGTCGGCGCCGCCGATCGGGAGCACGAAGACGATCCCGAAGAGCGCGGCCACCCCGATCGCCGCGGCGAGCAGCCAGAAGCTCACCGTGGTCATCGCGACGGCGGCGAGCGCGATCGACCCGACGAACAGGAGCGCGTTTCCGACCTGCTGCGCCGGATACGTGATCGGACGTCCGCTGATCAGCTCCTGCAGCTTCCCGAAGGCGACGAGCGAGCCCGAGAAGGAGATCGACCCGACGAGCGCCGAGATGACCGTCGCGACCCCGCGCTCGACCCCGACATCGAGCCCGAGCGCCCAGACGGTGTGGAACTCGACCAGCGAGACGAGTGCCGCCGCACCGCCGCCGACGCCGTTGAACAGCGCCACCATCTGCGGCATCGCGGTCATCTTCACCTTCTTCGCGCCGACGACGCCGATCACCGAGCCGATCAGCATCCCGGCCGCCATCCACCACCAGCCGGTGACGACCCTCTTCCAGGCCGAGCGTGACGATGATCGCCCAGACCATCCCCGCCGCGCCGATCTGGACGCCGAGGCGCGCGTGACGCGGAGAGGAGAGGAAGCGCAGCGCGAGGATGAACGCCACGATCGTGACCAGGTAGAGGAGGTTCGCGGTCGTTTGGCTCACGTGTCGTCGCGCTTCTTGAACATCTCGAGCATGCGGTCGGTGACGACGAAGCCGCCGACGACGTTCGCGGTCGCGAGCACGACGGCGACGAACGAGACGATTCGCATGAAGAGCCCGGGGTGGGGGGTTCCCATGACGATGATCGCGCCGACGATCACGATCCCGTGAATCGCGTTCGTGCCGGACATGAGCGGCGTGTGCAGCAGGGTCGGCACCTTCGAGATGACCTCGAAACCGACGAACGCGGCGAGCACGAGAATCGTGATTTCAGTGACCAGCTGATAGCTCAAGCGGACACCTCGTCCTTGCGCGTAACGCAGGCTCCGGCCGTGATCTCGTCCTCGAAGTCCAGCTTCAACTCGCCCTCCGGCGCGAGGTGCAGGAGCAGTGAGGAGACGTTGCGCGCGTAGAGCTGGCTCGCGTGGTAGGGCATCGAGCTCGGGAGGTTGGTCGGGCCGAGGATCGTCACGCCCTGGTGGGTCACCTCCTGGTCGGCCTGGGTCAGCGTCGGCGTTGCCGCCCGCCTCGGCGGCGAGATCGACGATCACCGAGCCCGGGCGCATCGACTCGATCGCCGACTGCGGAATCAGCTTCGGCGCCGGCCGGCCGGGGATGAGCGCCGTCGTGATGACGACGTCGAACTCGCCGATCCGCTTCTCGAGCTCTTCCTGCTGGCGGCGCTGCTCCTCCTCGGAGAGCTCGCGGGCGTAGCCGCCCTCGGTCTCCTCGCCGACGACGCCGAGCTCGAGGAACGTGGCACCGAGGCTCTCGACCTGCTCCTTGACGACAGGCCGCACGTCGAAGCCCGGAGACGACCGCGCCCAGGCGTCGCGCCGTGGCGATCGCCTGCAGCCCGGCGACGCCCGCGCCGATGACGAGGATCTTCGCGGGCGCAACGGTCCCGGCGGCGGTCATCAGCATCGGCAGGAACTTCGGCAGCCGGTCGGCGGCGAGGAGCGACGGACTTGTAGCCGGAGACCGTCGCCTGAGACGAGAGAGCGTCCATCGGCTGGGCTCGGGTGATGCGCGGGTATCGACTCCATCGCGAACGCGGTCACGCCCCGCCCGGCGAGGCGGTTGATCCCCTCCGGGTTGCTCAGCGGCTGCAGGAAGCCGATCAGCAGCTGCCCCTCGCGCAGGCGGCCGAGCTCCTCGTCGCTCGGCATGCGGACCTTCGCGACGACCTCGGCGCCCCAGGGGTCGCCGAGCGTCGGCGCCTGCTTCCCGGAAGGCCTCGTCGGTGAAGGACGCGGCTTCGCCGGCCCCGGGCTCGACCACGACCGTCGATTCCGGCGGCGACCAGCTTGGCCACGATGTCGGGCACGAGCGCAACGCGCCGCTCGCCGACCGCAGTCTCCCTCGGGACGCCCACCCTCATGCCGGCGCAACTCTAGATGGAGGGATCGGACCGCAAATCTTGAACAGTCGAGGTCTGTGGGGAGTCTGGCGCAACTCTCGGCCGCGATCGAGGCGCGTGACCCGTACGCGCGGGGGCACGCCTCGCGCGTGACCGTCTTCTCGCAGGCGATGGCGCGGCGGGTCGGTCTCGACAAGGAGCGGCTCTCGGTGCTCCGGCTTGGCGCGCTCCTGCACGACGTCGGGAAGCTCACCGTCCCGCCGGCGGTGCTGCTGAAGTCCGGGCCGCTGACCGAAATCGAGATCGTCCAGGTTCGGCGACATCCCGCGGCCGGTGTGCGCATGCTCCGTTCCCTCGGCGCGCCCCGCGAGATCCTGCCGACCGTGCTCCACCACCACGAGCGCTGGGACGGGGCCGGGTACCCGCGCGGACGAGCCGGCGAGCGGATCCCGATCGAGGCGCGGATCCTGACCGTCGCGGATTCGTTCGACGCGATGACGTCGATCCGCCCCTACCGCGCACCGAGACACGCCCCTGACGCGCTCGAAGAACTGCGCCGCTACGCCGGAACGCAGTTCGACCCGAATCTCGTCGGGGTGTTCGCGGAAGCGTGGAGCGAAGGCGAGCTCGACCTGCTCGTCTGGGAAGCCGCCGCGAGCTAGCAGGAGCCGGCACCTAATAGGGGTCAGACCCCGCTAAAGAAGCGTGCCAGAGGTGCGACGAAAGGCGCATAGCGCAGCAGCAACCCATGGAGGTTCCATTGAGCGTGTCTCTCCATCTGTGAAGGGGTCTGACCCCGGTTAGAGCGTCGACCAGACCTCGAGCTTCGTCTTTGTCCGCCGGATGACCTCGTCGGTGAATTCGCTCGTGCCGGCATGGCCGCCGAGATCGGCTGTGCGCGAGCCTTCCGCGACCGCCTCGAGGGCCGCCTCGCGGATCGCCCGCGACGCCTGCTCGCCCTGCTCGCCGGCGTAACCGAGCACTGCGGCAGCGGCGAGGATCATCGCCATCGGGTTCGCGACGTTCTTGCCCTGGAGTGCGGGAGCAGTACCGTGCGCAGCCTCGGCCATGACGGCGCTGATCTGCTCGGGATCGTCGTCGCCGAACGCGACGAGCAGCGACTCCGCCCCGGCGATCGACCCAAAAAGCGGGAGGACGAGATCGGAGAGGATGTCTCCATCGCGATTCAGGGACGGAATCACGAGCGGGTCGCCCGCAGTTGCGATCAGGAGGGCGAAGGTCGCATCGATCAGCTGCGGCTCGTACGAAACGTCGGGGTGCCGCTCGGCCGCGGCGTCCATTTCCTCCTTCAGCATCCCTTCGTAGACCGGGCTGACCGTGTATTTCGGCCCGCCGAAGACCTTGGCTCCGCCTCGCTCCGCGAGCTGGAACGCGAACTCGGCGACGCCGTGGCAGATCCGGCGCTCGATCCGCTCCGTGCGGAAGGCCGTTTCGTCCATGCCCTCGCCCTCGCGCCATTCTTGCGCGCCGTAGGCGTCCCCAACCGCCATGCGCACGACGGAGATCGGCGCATGCACGCCGCCGTGCGGGATGACTCCGGGGATCCGCCGGCCGGTGCGCACGATCACGCGGCCTCCGATCTCCTCGCGCAGGATCCGGTTTGGCGAGCCGACGTCGTCGGCTCCCTCCGGTGTGACGGTCGCCGCTTTCAGCCCCAGCCCGTGCTCGCGGATCGCCGCGGCCGCCTCGTAGACGACCCTGTTCTCCGTCTTCCGCCGCGCTTCCAGCGAGAGGTCGAAACGTTCCAGGCCGACCTCGAAGCCGATCACGTCGGGATCGATGACCCGAACCGCCTCCTCGAGCAGCTCCTGCCCGGTCTCGTCGCCTTCGAGGACTGCGATTGTCTTCTCGGCCATCGCTTCGATCTTACGGCCCCTCGGGTACACGCATCTCGGCGAGGAATTCACGGCCCCGCCATTTGCGTGTCGCGGGCGCTAGCGATAACGGCCTCGATCGCGAGGAGCGCGAACTATTGGCACTGTTACGTTGGCGCGAATTCGGCACGCGCCCCGTGCCGCGTAGATTACTTCACGCTTTCCGATACGCTCCGCTTTCTTCGTTCCTTCTTTTCAGGAGGCAATTTCAATGGCTCGAAAGACCGTTCTCGTTTGCGACAGCTGCGGCCGCGAAGTAGGCGAAGGCAAGGGCGCGACATTGCGCTTGAACTACACCGACGCAAGGCGCGGCTCGAAGCAGGCGGACCTCTGCGACACGTGCGCAGCCGGAATGCCGGGCCATGCGGCGGCGCGGCGCGGCCGCCGGCCGAAGTCCGCGGCGGGCGCGAAGTAGCCGAGGCGCGGGCGCAGGCCCGCGTTTGACGCACGTTCCGCATTCGGCCTGAGCCGCGTCCGGGAGACGTCTGGACCCCAGGTCTACGATAGGTCGATGGCCTCCCGGCAGGGCTTGACGCTGCTCTCGGGGCCGGCAAACGCCGGCAAGGTTGCATTGCTCCTCGAGCGCTATCTGGATGCGCTCGACCGAGATCCGGTGCTCATCGTGCCGTACGGATCGGACGTCGAACGCATCGAGCGCGAGCTGCTCGCCAAGCACGGAGCGCTTCTCTCGGGCCGCATCGGGACCTTCGACGACCTCTTCGAGCGGCTGGCCCGCGACGGCGGCGCAAACCGTCCGGTGGCGACCACTGCCCAGCGCCAGCTGATCGTTCGCACCGCGGTCTCGGCGGCATCCCTCAACGGGCTCGGCACCTCGGCCCGGTTCGGCGGCTTTGCGGACGCGCTCGCCGGCGCCCTCGCCGAGCTCGAGTCCGGCCTCGTCGAGCCGGCCGACCTGGACGGCGACCTCGCCCGCCTGTACGCCGCCTACAGGGCGGAGCTCGACCGCCTCGACCTCTGGGACCGCGACCTGCAGCGGCGGTATGCAGCCGAGCGCGTCGCCGCGGAGCTCGAGTCGTGGACGGGGCGCCCGGTCTTCGCGTATGGCTTCGAGGATCTGACCGGAGCAGAGTGGGCGCTCCTCCAGGCAATTGCCGGTCGTGCCGAGGTCACGGTCTCACTTCCGTACGAGCCGAACCGTCCCGCATTCGACTCGCTTCGCCGTACGTCGGAGGACCTGACCGCGCTTGCTGCCGGCCGCATCGAAGAGCTGCCGCCTCGCTACCACGAGGTCGCGCCGGCGGCGCTGGCCCACCTCGAGCGCCACCTCTTCTCCGAGCAGCCACCGGCAGGCCCCGCGATCGAAGGATCGGTTCGCTTTCTCGAGGGCGCGGGCGCTCGCGGCACGCTCGAGCTCGTCGCCGAGAAGGCGCTCGACTTGATCCGGGAGGGCACCGCGCCCGAGGAGATCCTCCTCATCTGCCCGAATGTCGACCGGCACCGCGTTCAGATCGAGACGGCCTTCGGGGCGCTCAGCGTCCCCTACGCGATCGAAGGGCGAATCCGTATCGGGCGGACCGCGTTCGGCAAGGCGCTCTTCTCGCTGCTGAGGTTCGAATGGCTGGGCGGCGATCGCCACGACCTCTACGGCTTTCTGCGCTCACCGTTCTCCGGGCTGACGCGCGCGCACGTCGACTACCTCGAAGGACGTCTACGCGGCCGCGCGGTGAACGAGCCCAGCAGGGTGGTCGAAGAGACGCTCAAGCTCCGCGGCCAGCCGCTCAGGGTGCTCGACATCTTCCGCGAGGAGGCGGACCTCCTGGCCGCCGTCCGCGGGCTTGCCCGCTCGATGGTGCGCGCCGCATACGGGCTCGACGCGCCACCCGTGAGCGAGGAGGCGATCCTCGATCTGCGGGCGGAGAAGGCCGTTGCCGAGCTCCTCGACGAGCTCCAGGAATGGAGCGAGCTCGGCGGCGCGCTCACCCGCGAGGAGATCTTCGGCGCTCTCGAACGCGCGGAGCTTCGCCTGGCGCGGGGTGACGAGCCCGGGCGCGTCGCCGTCACGGACCTGCTCCGCGCGCGGACTCGGCGAACCGAGATCGTGTTCCTCCTCGGTCTCGAAGAGGGGAGCCTGCCGCGCCGCTCTCAGGGCTCGCCCTTCATCGCCGACGAGGAACGCCGCTCGATCGACGAGCGCTCCCGCGAGGCGCGCCTCGTCAAGCCCGACGCGGTCTCGCGCGAGCGCTTCTTCTTCTACACGGCCTGCACACGACCGTCGAAGCGGCTCTATCTCGTCCGTGAGGCAGCCAGCGACGAGGGCTCGCCGCGAGAGCCGAGCCCGTTCTGGGCCGAGGTGCGCGCACTCTTCGCAGACGACGATGTCGCCCGAGCGACGGAGCGCCGCTCCCTCGCTGCGCTCACCCGCCCGATCGACGAAGCGCCGACCGAGCGCGAACGGCTTCGGTCCCTGAGCGCCCTCACGGCGTCCGATCCCGCCGACGCATCCGCTCTTGCCCGGGCCAACGGCTGGGAGCGCCGCCTCGAGCGTGCGCGTAGCGCGTTCACCCGGCGGACGGAGATCTCCGACCCGGTCCTGCTCGACGTGCTCCGCGCACGTGGGACGTTCGGCGTCACCGAGCTGGAGGGCTTCGCCGACTGCTCCTCGATCTGGTTCATCGAGCGCGTGATCTCGCCGCGCACGATCGACGGCGAGGTCGACGCGCGCCTTCGCGGGTCGATCGCGCACCAGACGCTCTACAAGTTCTTCTCAGGCGTGCCCAAGCGCCTCGGCATCGAGCGTCTGGACGAACAGCGGCTCGAGGACGGGCTCGTCTTCCTGCGCGAGTGCCTCGCTGAGGCAATCGAGAGCGGCGTCTGGCTCGAGCTTCGCGATCTCGAGCGCCGCGAGCTCGAGGAGAGCCTGTGGCGCGACCTCGAGCACTTCGTGCGCAGTGAGACGGAATCGCCGCTCGGCCTCGTCCCGCAGCGCTTCGAGGTTTCCTTCGGCTCCGACCGCTCGGCGCCGGAGCTCCAGAGCGGCCTGCAGATCGACGGGTTCGCGCTCACCGGCAAGATCGATCGCATCGACCTCGACCCGTTCAGCGCGCGGGGGATCGTCCAGGACTACAAGTCGGGCAAGACCGCGCACTCGGCCGCCAAGATCGAGTCCGAGCTCCGGCTGCAGATCCCGCTCTACATGCTCGTGCTTCGAGACCTGGTCGGGATCGAGCCGCTCGGCGGCCTGTACCGCGCGCTCGCCGGCGAGCGGCAGGCGCGGGGCCTTCTGCGCGCCGAGGCCGAGGACGACGTGCCGGGCTTCGCGCCCCGCGACTACCTGGACGAGGAAGAGTTCTGGGCGCAGACGGAGCGAGCGAAGGAGCACGCGCTGCGCTTCGTCGAGCGCATTCGGTCGGGCGAAGTGCGGCACGATCCGAAGGGCGGTTTCCCGTGCCCGACGTGGTGCGACCTGTCGTCGATGTGCCGGGTGGCAAGATCGTGACCGTGGTCGAGGAGACCCGCGCGCCGAACGAGGAACAGCTGGCGGCGATCGACGCGGGCGGGCTCGTCTTCGTCTCGGCAGGCGCCGGCACCGGCAAGACGACGGTGCTCGTCGAGCGCTTCGTGCGGGCGATCTGCGAGCGCGGCCTGGCGATCGACTCCGTGCTCGCGATCACGTACACCGAGCGGGCGGCGGGCGAGCTGCGCGGACGAATCCGGCGCAGGCTCGCCGAGCTCGGCCGGCACGATCTAGCGCGTGAGCTGGACGGAGCCTGGATCTCGACGATTCACGGTTTCTGTCACCGGCTGCTGAAAGCGAATCCCTTCGAGGCCGGCATCGACCCGCACTTCCGCGTACTGGACGAGAACCAGGCGCGGGTGATCGCCGGCGAGGCTTTCGAGTCGGCGCTCGAGGCCTTCTGCGCGTCCGAGGATCGTGAGCGGATCCGGCTGCTCGCAACCTACGGCGCCCGCGGGCTCCGGCGCATGCTGACCGGGGTCTACGAGACGCTGCGCTCGGCAGGGCGGGACCTCGTCCTCGAGGTCGCGGCACGGCCGGGGCTCGATGGGCGGATCGAGGAGCTCCGCGAGGCGGCGCGCTGTGTGATCGAGGACACGGCCGGCATGGAGAAGGCCGAGACGGCACGGGAAAGCGCGGCGCGGGCGATCGATCTTCTCGAGCACCCGCCTGCGTCCGACCGGCTAATCGATCTCTCCGACCTCGCCGCGCGGGGTGGGCCTCGCGATCAGTTCGCGAGCTACGAGGAGGCCAGGAAGGCCGTCGAGCAGGCCGCCCTCGACGAGCTGGCCGCACGGGACCGCGCGCTCCTCGAGGACCTGCTGCGCCGCTTCGCCGACGCCTACGCAGCGGCGAAGGACGCCGAGTCGGCTCTCGACTTCGAGGACCTCCAGTTGAACGCGAGGAACCTCCTGCGCGACCACCCAGGGATCCGCGAGCGCGAGAGCTGGCGCTTCCGCTCGGTGCTCGTTGACGAGTTCCAGGACACAAACAGGCTCCAGTGCGAGCTCGTGGATCTGCTCGCAACCGAGGATCTCTTCTTCGTCGGCGACGAGTTCCAGTCGATCTACCGCTTCCGGCATGCTGACGTCGAGGTCTTCCGCGAGCGGCGTGAAGCGTCGGGTGGCGTCCTCGCGCTGACCGAGAACTACCGGTCGCGGCCCGAGGTGCTCGACGTCATCAACCACCTGTTCTCGACCGACTTCGGCGACTCGTTCCAGCCCCTGTCTGCCGCTGGGCGGTTCCCCGATCCCGCCTTCGGGCCGGCAGTCGAACTGCTCGTTACGGACAAGGCGGCCTACAAGGACACCGGCACGCACTGGCGTGCGGCGGAGGCGAAGCACGTGGCCGGTCGCGTCAAGGCCATCGTCGACTCGGGCGAGGCGTCGCCAGGTGAGATCGTCCTCCTGTTCGCCGCGGGCACCGACGCGAAGCTCTACGAAGAGGCGCTCCGCGAGCGCGGCCTCCCGACCTTCCGCGCCACCGGGCGCGACTACTACCACCAGCAGCAGGTCGTCGACCTCCTGGGCTACCTGCGGCTGCTGCACAACCGCTACGACGACGAGGCGCTCGTCACCGTGCTCGCGTCGCCGTTCGTCGGCGTCTCGAACGATGCGCTCATGCACCTGCGCCGGGCCGCCGAGCGCCGCCCCTTGTTCGTCGGCCTCGAGCGCTCGCTGCCGGATGGCCTCTCCGATCGCGACGCTCAGCTCTTCCGCGCCTTCAAGCAGCGGTACGACCGGCTGGCCGGCCTCGCGCCGAGGCTCTCGCTGGAGCGGCTCTGCGAGCGCGTCATCTCCGACCACGACTACGACCTGGCCGTGCTCGCGCAGTGGGACGGGCGCCGCCGCTACGCGAACCTGCGCAAGCTCGCGCGTCTCGCGCGCTCGTACGAGGAGCTGCGCGGCCCCGACGTCGAGGGCTTTGTTCGGTTCGTCCGCGAGCAAGGCACGGTCGGCGCCACCGAGCTCGAAGCCGTTGCCGAGGAGGAGGGCACCGACGTGGTCCGGCTGCTCACGATCCACGGCGCCAAGGGTCTCGAGTTCAAGGTCGTCGTCGTCGCAGACGCCGGCCGGCACGGAGCTGCGCGCGACGCCGACGAGATCCTGTGCCTGCCCGACGGCCGCCTCGGGTTCCGGGTCGCAGATCCGTCGACTGGCAAGCGGCGGCCGACCTCCGACTACCAGGAGGTGAAGGAGGTCGAGGACGAAGCGGCAGAGGCCGAGCGGCGGCGCCTCTACTACGTGGCCATGACGCGTGCGATTGACCGTCTGATCGTTTCGGGGTCGATCGACCCGGAGCGCGCCGGCGACGAGTCGACGCCGATCGGCTGGGTGCTCGCGAGACTCGACGCGAAGGAGCTCGACCAGGCGACCGACACTCCCGTCGAGATCGAGCGGAACGGCGCGCGCCTCGTCCTGCGGCTCGACCGGTTCAACGGGCACGAGCCGGCCGCGGTCCCGGCGGGCCTGGCGGACGAGGATCCGCAGCTTGCGCTCTTCGCGATCGAGGACGGAACCCTCGCGATCGGCGACGCCCCGAGACTGCCCGACCTCCCGCCGGTGCCGGAGCCACCCGAGAACCGGGTGCGGACGCTTTCGTACAGCGCCCTTTCGCTGTACGAGCGCTGCTCCTATCGCTTCTACGCGGAGCGGATCGTCGGCCTTCGAGAGACGAAGCCCGGGCGTGGCTCGGGGGAGGGCGGCTTGGCCGCAACGGAGATCGGCGACGCGGTCCATGTTCTCCTCGAGCAGCTCGACCTCGCTGCCCCGCAGCCCCCGGCAGATCTGTCGGAAGCGGTGCGCACGCGCTACTCGGCTGCGACGGACGACGAAGTCGCCCGGATCCGGGGTCTCGTCGAGGATTACTGCCGCTCGGCTCTGGCGCAGCGAATTGCAGCGCTTCCCGGCGCCACCGTTGAGCGCTCGTTCTCGTTCGAGCACGACGGCGTCCTCTTGCGCGGGCGGCTGGACGTGTTTCACGAAGCTGACGGCCGCGCCTTGGTCGTCGACTACAAGACGAACATGCTCGAGGGCGCGACGCCAGCCGAGGTCGTCGACCGCGAGTACGGGCTCCAGCGGCTCGTCTACGCGCTCGCGATCCTGCGGGCCGGCGCCTCGGAGGTCGAGGTCGTCTACCAGTTCCTCGAGCGCCCGGACGACCTGGTCAGTAGCTCATTCGCGGCGGGCGACATCCCTACGCTCGAGGCGGAGCTCTCGGCGGCGATCGCGACCATCCAGGCCGGGCAGTTCCGGCCGACGCCGAGTGACTACGCCTGCCCCACCTGCCCAGCGCTCGACCTCGTCTGCGCCGGCCCGCGGCTCCGTGCGTAGCTTCGTTCCGGAGGCCCGCAGGCGAGTCGGGCCGAAGAAGGAGCGAATCGTGCCGATCATCGAGCGGCTCCTGGCCGAGCACGCCGATGCGACGATCGCTCTCACGTTCGGCAACGAGCTCGAGCTGCTCGTCTCGGTAATGCTCTCGGCTCAGACGACCGACGTGAACGTGAACCGCGTCACGCCGGCGCTCTTCCGCAAGTACCGACGGCCCGAGGACTACCTCGCCGTGCCGGTTGAGGAGCTCGAAAACGACATCCGGCCGACCGGGTTCTTCCGGCAGAAGACGAAGGCGCTCCGTGGCACGATGAAGATGCTCGTCGAGCAGTTCGACGGCCAGGTGCCGCGCACGCTCGAAGAGCTGACGCGCCTACCCGGGGTGGCGCGGAAGACGGCCAATGTCGTCGCGTCCGAGCTCGGCCATACACAGGGGATCGTTGTCGACACGCACGTGCGGCGGCTCTCCCAGCGGCTCGGCCTGACGAAGCACGACGATCCGGTCAAGATCGAGCGCGACCTGATGAAGATCGTCCCGCGCGAGCACTGGGGCGTGTTCCCGCACCTGCTGATCTGGCACGGCCGCCGAGTCTGCCTCGCGCGCCGCCCGCGCTGCGAGGAGTGCGTCCTGAACGACCTCTGCCCGTCGAGCCGCGTGTAGCTGAGCTCAACAGCGCACCTGTATCGACCGTGGCAAAGGCGGGACCGTCGTGGAGTGGTCCCGCGGCACTCGTGCTCTTAGTCGCGGAAAGTGCGAAGCACTTTGCGCTAGGTCCCGGGCCCGTGGCCCGGGACCTAGCGCCGGGTGAGGGCGACCATGAGGCCGCCATCCTCGTCGTAGGCCGGGAAGAAGTCGGCGGTGACCGTCTGCTCGCGCCCGTTCCTCGTTCGGACCTGAAGCTGCTCGCCGAGGCGACGGACGCCCCATTCGCGCGCCAGCTCGGACGGGTTCTTCCCATCCTCGTATCCCGACAGCCCGAACGCCTCCATCACATCCTGTCCGAGGACGTCCTTCTCCTGGTATCCGGTCAGCTCGAAGACTCCGCGTCCGACCGCGAGGATGCGCGCCTCCGCGTCGCAGACGACGAAGCCCGTCGTCGGCGCCGGGTAGTAGTCGTCCAGCAGCTCGAAGAGAAAGCCGAAGCCGCAGCGCCTGCACGCAGGCGCTTGCTCGGAGAAGCCCTCGACGCCGTCGATGTCGACAGATCGGTGTTTACAGTTCGGGCAGATGAACCAGGCCATCGTCCGATCGTAGCCGCGCGGTCTAACCTCGCAGGATGAGCGGCCTCCTCTTGGTCGCGCTGCCCGCGACGGGGCTCGGCTACCTCGTGCTCGCGGCCCTCGTCGCCGGCGAATCGGCGGGGATTCCGCTGCCCGGCGAGACCGCGCTGATCACGGCCGGCGTGCTCGCCTCGCAGGGACGAATGTCGCTCCCGCTCGTCGTCGCGGTGGCCGCAGCCGCAGCAATCATCGGGGACAACTTCGGGTACCTGCTGGGCCGCAAGGGCGCGCGCCGACTCCTCGAGCGTCCCGGCCGGCTCGAAGAGAAGCGCCGGAAGTTCATCGAGCGAGGCGAAGCTTTTTTCGCCCGCCATGGCGGCAAGACGGTCTTCCTTGGCCGCTGGCTGCCGTTCCTCCGCGTCACCGCAGCCTGGCTCGCTGGGGCCAACCGCATGCCCTGGCCGCAGTTCCTCGCGTGGAACGCGGCGGGCGGGATCGCATGGGCGGTCTCCGTGGGCGTTCTCGCGTACCTGCTCGGTCAGGCCGTGGCGGCGGTGTTGCACACGGCCGGCTACGTCGCTCTCGGGTTGTTTGCGCTCGTCGTGATCGGGCTGATCACGTGGATGGTCTACCGGCGCTCTTAGATCCACCTTTTCCGACGGAAATAGGCGAACTGCAGGATCGTGGTGACGATGATGACCGCCCAGGAGAACGCGTACCCGAAGCGCCAGTGCAACTCGGGCATGTGGTCGAAGTTCTGGCCGTAGACGCCGACGACGAACGTCGGGAAGAGCACGATCGAGGCGATCGCCGTCAACCTCTTCGTGACCTCGTTCTGGTCGAGCGCGACCCGCGCCTGCTGGTAGTCGCGGGCGGCGGCGAGCAGGTCGCGGGCAAACTCGACCGCCTCGGTCGCGCGAAGCAGCTTGTCATAGGTTGTCGCGAACTCGCGCTCGACCTCTGTGGGAAACACCTCGCGCGTGAACCGCGTCCGGCCCTCGAGGTCGACCCGGCCGTCCACGACCTCGCGCACCGCGTCCCGCGTCGGAGCGAGCGTCTTCCTGATGTGGAGCAGGTCGTGCCGGAGGTCGGAGATGCGTCTGCGCGTCTTCTCAGCCGACCACTCGTCGACGTGCTCCTCGAGCTCGTCAATCTCGTCGTCGAGCTCGTCGAGCAGGTCGAGGTACCTTTCGGCGATCTCGTCGACGAGGTAGTGCGCGATCGTCCCTGGCGGTACCTCGTGCTTGTGCACGTCGCAGAGCTCCCCGACGCTTGCCGGGTCGAACGGCTTCTCGGCGCCCGGGGTCTTTCGCACGGTGACGATCCGGTCGCGGGTGAGGACGAAGTCGACCTCCTGGTAGTAGACGCGGTCTTCCTCCGGCAGCGCAACGGCCACGAGGAGGAGGCCGAGGATGTAGTCGCCGTGGCTCTTGATCGAAGGCCGGGTGTTTCCCCCGGGACGGGCCGGGCGGAGGAGCTCCGCCAGCGCGTCGGGACGGATGTCGGCCGAAACGTGCTCCCGCAGCTCTTCCTCGTCGGGGTCGAGCAGGTCGATCCAGGCCGTCCTCGCCATGCGGCGAGGGTACTCCGGGACTCGGCTAGACCTCTGCGGTTTCCGCTTCGGCCCGTGGAGCCGTCAGTGCCGCCGCCTCGTGCCCTTCCTCGGCTGCGAGCAGGCGCTCGGCATCGAGTGCGGCCATCGCGCCGGTCCCCGCGGCCGTCACCGCCTGGCGGTACGTGTGGTCGACGACGTCACCCGCGGCGAAGACGCCGGGGATGTTCGTCTTCGTCGACCCGGGCTGCGTGATGAGGTACCCCGGCACGTCGTGCTCGAGCTGGTCGAGGAAGAGGCTTGTGTTCGGGTCGTGGCCGACCGCGACGAAGAGACCCTGCGCGGGGATCTCCCTCGTCTCGCCGGTGTTCAAGTCGCGGATGAGCACACCGCTCACCTTGCTTCCCTCCCCGAGCACCTCTTCGACCACGGCGTTCGTGATGAATTCGATCTTCGGGTTCGCCCGGGCGCGGTCGAGCATGATCGGAGAGGCCCGGAACTCGTCCCGGCGATGCACGATGTACACCTTTCTCGCGAACTTCGTGAGGAAGGTCGCCTCCTCCATCGCCGAGTCGCCGCCGCCGACGACGACGACGTCCTTTTCCTTGAAGAACGCGGCGTCGCAGACCGCGCAGTAAGAGACGCCCCGGCCCTGGAGCTCCTTCTCGGAGTCGAGACCGAGCTGGCGCGCGCTCGCTCCGGTCGCGACGATCACGGCCCGTGCCTGGTACTCGTCGTCCCCGACCTCGACCCTGAACGGTCGCTCCGAGAGGTCGACCGCGGTCACGTTGTCGGTGAGGAACTCTGCGCCGAAACGCTCCGCCTGGCCGCGAAAGTCCTTCATCATCTCGGGGCCGAGGACGCCTTCCGGATACCCGGGGTAGTTCTCGACGTCGCTCGTGATCATCAGCTGGCCGCCGAAGGTGATCCCCTCGATCACGAGCGGATGCAGGTTCGCGCGTGCGGCATAGAGGGCGGCCGTGTAGCCGGCTGGGCCGCCGCCGATGATGATCAGGTCTCGTACGTCCTTGTCTTCCACTGTCGCTCCAAAGGTCGAGTGCCCTTACGGGCCACCAGACTATTCAACGAATCGGACCTCTTGAAACTTCCCCATTGGGGAGGCACCATTCAAAGCCTGCGGCACGTTAGGGGTTACCTGTGCGTTACCGGCGTCACCGTCTTCGTGTGCCTGCTCGCGCTTCTGTCAGGCACGGCCTTCGGGGCGTCACAAGCCAAACGCGTTGCGTTCCGGGTCACGCTCAAGGCGACGATCACGAAAGACTGGAACACCGCGGCCGAGCTGTCCGAGAACGGGTGTCAGACGTCCAAACATTTCGTTGGACGCCGAACGATCAAGCTCCGAAGCGTGCGGCCCACGACCGTCTTCGTGACATTCCGCAACGGCCGGGTCTCGTACTCGCCGAACGCCATTCGCTTCGTCCGGCTCGAGATCACCCAGAGCGGGAATCGCACCTCGAAGGTCCTGGCCCCCTGCGAGCCGAGCTCCGAGCATGTCGATTGCAGCCGTACGCGACGCGTCCTGACCGGGGCGCGATTCGGGTTCTTCCGCAGCAGGCGGAACGAGATCTCCTTTTACCGGACGCGATTTCCCGAGGTTCCCTACTCGTGCCTACGAGAGTCAGCGAGCGTGCGTGCGATCAGGCCGGGTCTCCAGCAGGCCGAGGGCGAGCTCTCGGAGGCAGTGCTGGCGGATCCTCGTATTTCGACCCAGACCGCGTACGCGACTGCTGAGGTGACCAGCGACCTCGACGACCAGGAGACCGGCCGGGTCGTCGAGCGCGTGAGCTGGGAGCTGACGTTCACTCGGAAGCGCTAGCGCGCGCCGCACGCATAGAATCGCCGCTCTCCAGGGAAAGAAGGGGTAAATGGCTGAAACGGTGACCTGGGACCGGCTTCGCGAGCTGGCGGAGTTCCGGGCTCAGAAGGGGTGTGCGATCAGCCTCTACGTCGATCTCGACCCGAGCCTGGCGCCCACCGCGGGCGACACGGATGCTCGCGTCAACTCGCTGCTCGTGGAAGGCGAGCGGCAGACCGGCGCCAATTCGGGGCTCACGCACGATCAGCGAATCTCGCTGAAGGCCGACTTCGACCGTATCCGCGAGTACTTCGAGAGCGAGTTCGACCGCGACGGAGCACGGGGGCTCGCGATCTTCTCGGCGGGGCTCGACAACGTCTGGCGCCCCCGAGGCCTGATCGAATCGGTGCCGGACCGAATTCGCGTCGGGCGCGAGTTCCACCTGGCCCCGCTCGTGCCGCTCATCGGCCGTGGCGACGGCGCCATCGTTGCTGTCGTCAGCCGCGAGCGAGGAGACCTCTTCCGGCTGAGCGCGGGGCGCCTCGAGGAGATCGCAGACCGGACCACCGACCTCCCGGGGCAGCACGACCAGGGCGGATGGTCGCAGTCGCGTTTCCAGCGCCACATCGAGAAGCTCGCCGTCGATCACCTGCGTGTCGTGGCCGAGGAGCTCGACCGCTGCGTGCGAGCGATGGCCTCGCCAAAGGTGATCGTCGTCTGCTCGGACGAGACCCGCGCCGAGCTCGAGGAGCTGATGTCGAAGGAGACGCACGATGCCCTGGCGGGCTGGACGAGCGCCGAGTCGCACGCATCCCCGGCTGACCTGCTCGCACTGACGAGCCCGATCCTCGACGAAGCGCGCGCTCGTGACGAGGGAGAAGTCGTGGAGCGCTGGCGCGAGGAGGCGGGCCGGGGCGGCCGAGCCTCGTCAGGCTGGAGCGAGACGCTCGAGGCCGCATCGGACGAACGGATCGAGGTGCTGCTCTACACGGAGAACGCGGGCCGGGACGGCTGGCAGTGCCCCAAGTGCGGACGCCTGTCCGCGGCCGGCGGGCAATGCCCGCTCGACGGCACCGAGATGGATCATCGCGACGACGCGCTCGACCTCGCAGTGCACCAGGTCGTCGCTCACGGCGGCATCATCTGGGTCCTGACTGCCCATCAGGATCTCGACCCTGTCGAAGGGATCGGAGCCTTGTTGCGATACTAATGAGGCCAGTGGCCTCACTCGCACGCACGATTCTCGAAGAGCACCTGACCCGGGGCGAGCTCGTCCCCGGTCAGGAGATCGCGATCTCCGTCGACCAGACGCTGGTGCAGGACGCCACGGGGACGATGGCGATGATGCAGTTCGAGCTCTTCGGACACGACCGGGTGCAGGTCGACACCGCGGTCGTCTACGTCGATCACAACATCCTCCAGATCGACTTCAAGAATCCGGACGACCACCGCTTCCTGCAGGCGATGGCCGCGAAATACGGCGTCTGGTTCTCGCGGCCCGGGAACGGGATCTGCCACTACATCCACTGCGAGCGGTTCGCGGTACCGGGCCAGACACTCATCGGAGCGGACAGCCACACGACCCAGTCTGGCTCGTGCGGAATGATCGCGATCGGAGCGGGCGGGCTCGACGTCGCAGTGTGCATGGCTGGGCACGCGTTCGAGCTTCCGTGTCCGAAGATCGTCGGCGTCTTCCTCGAGAACGAGCTTCAGCGGCCCTGGATCCAGGCGAAGGACATCATCCTCGAGCTGCTGAGACGGCGGGGCGTTCGCGGCGGGCGCGGCGCGATCTTCGAGTTCACCGGGCCCGGCGTGGCGACGCTCAGCTACACCGAGCGCGGGACGATCGCGAACATGATCGCCGAGCTCGGCGCGACGGGCGCGATCTTCCCGTCCGACGACGAGACGAAGCGCTGGCTCGAGGAGCAGGAGCGCGGCGAAGACTTCGTTGCGATGGAGACCGGCGGCGCGGGTGATTTCGACGAGGAGGAGCCGATCGACCTCGCGGCGCTCGTCCCGCTCGTCGCCAAGCCCTCGAGCCCGGGCAACGTCGTCTCGGTCGAGGAGGTCGCGGGTACCCCGCTCGCGCAGGTCTGTATCGGCTCCTCGGTCAACTCGTCGTACGAGGATCTCGCGCTCTGCGGCGCGACCCTGCGTGGCAGCCGGATCTCGGACAAGCTCATTTCGGCGACGGCGACGCCGGGCTCTCGCCAGATCCTCGACCAGATCACACAGTCGGGCACCTACGTCGACTTGATGATGGCCGGTCTGCGGATGCTGGAGCCGGCCTGCGGCCCATGTGTGGGGATGGGGCAGGCGCCACCGTCGGGCGCGAGCTCCCTGAGAACGTTCAACCGGAACTTCCCGGGCCGAAGCGGGACGGCCGACGACCAGGTCTACCTGTGCTCGCCCGCGGTAGCCGCGGCCTCGATGCTGAAGGGCGAGATCGCCGATCCCCGCGAGCTTCCCGTGCCGGAAATGCCCGAGCGTCCACCCGCACGGCCGGCTGTCGTCCAGGCACACATCCTCGCGCCGGCCCCCGCCGAGGAGGCGGCCTCGATCGAGGTCCCGCGCGGCCCGAACATCAAGCCGCCGCCCGTGCAGGACGAGCTCCCCGACACGCTCGAAATGCGCGTGCTGATCGTCGCGCCGGACGACATCTCGACCGGCGATCTCTCGCCGGACGGCGCGACGGTGATGGCCTATCGCTCCAACGTCCCTGCGATCGCCGAGTTCACCTTCCAGCACCGCGACCCGGAGTTCCCGCGCCGCGCGAAGGAGTGGGACGGAGGCTTCATCGTGGCGGGGCACAACTACGGCCAGGGCTCGAGCCGGGAGCACGCGGCGCTCGCTCCTCTCCAGCTCGGCGTCCGCGCTGTGATCGCGAAGAGCTTCGCGCGGATCCACCGGCGCAACCTGATCGCACAGGGGATCGTCCCCCTGCTCTTCAAGGACGAGTCCGAATATGACAAGGCCGATCTCGGACAGACGTGGCGCATCTCTGGCCTGCGAGAGATCGCGGACGGGCTCGACGACCTGCCGTGCGAGATCAAGGACGTGGGCGAGGAGATCACGCTCACCCACGACCTGCTCCCCCGGGAGCGCGAAATCGTCGTGGCCGGCGGTCTCATTCGCTACCTGAAACAGGAGCAGACGGCGGCAGCCTGAGCGGTCGGCTCGTCTCGGCGATCGCGCTCGCGATCCTCGCCCTGTTCGCTGCGGCGGGCTGTGGCCGCTCGAACTCGGGGAGCAAGACTCCGCCGATCGATAACGCCCAGGGCTTCGCAGACGACTTCGTGCACAGGCTCGTCGTCGTGGGCAACTGGGACGCCGTCGCCGAGGATGTCGCACCGCTTGCGATCCGTTCGATGCGGCATTTTCAGGAATCGATTCGGCGTGACGGAATACGCAAGGCCCGCGGCCCGGGACGTCTCCGGCACGATTGCCCGGCCAACCCCAGCCTGGGGCTCGGGACGGACTGCTTCGCCTATCGCCTCTCCGGCCGCCAGGTCGCGCCGACCGAGGGCGTGGTGCCGCTCAATGCCCGCTACCGCCTGTGGGTCGCCTACGAGGACGGGCACTGGCAAGCCGTCACCTACGACTATGACCTGCTTCCAGCCGGCTAGCCGCTAAGCGGCGTCGACGGCCCGGGGGAGCTCCGGCGCCTGAACCGGCTCGACCGGGACGTCCTCCCAGTCGGCGGCCTTCTCGAGCCTGCCCTCGACGCGATCGAGGCGCCGGTCGGCCTCGGCGTACTTCGACTGCGCGTTCCCGAGGTGCTTGCCGACGACCTGGAAGTCGTCGCGGAAGCGGCCGAAGTCGTTCTGGAGCTGTGCGCAGTACGCCATCACTTCCTGCGCCCGGTGCTCGATCTGCATCCCCTTCAGGCCGAGGGCGATCACCTGCAGCTGCGAGGTGAACGTCGTCGGCGAGACGGGGAAGACACGCTTGTCGTGGGCGTACGACAGCAGTGCGCCTGTCTTGCCGCACACGAGCTCGTAGTAGACGCCCTCCGAGGGGAGGTACATGAGCGCGAAGTCGTACGTTCCCTCGTCGGGCCGGATGTACTTCTCCGCGATCGCATCGACGTGGATCTTGAGGTCGCGCGCGAAGGCCTTCTCGGCGAGGGCTCGGTGTTCGTCATCCTCTGCCTCGACGAGCCGCTCGAAGTTGTCGAGTGGGAACTTGGCATCGACCGGGACGAGCCTGTCGACCCGGATCACGGCATCCACGCGCTGGCCGCCGTGGAACCCGTACTCGAGCTCGTAGGCGCCGGCGGGGAGACGGTCGCTGAGCAGGTTCGCGAGCAGGAGCTCGCCGAAGCCGCCGCGCGCCTTCGGCGGCCGCAGCGCCTGCTCGAGCCGCTTGAGGTCGTTCGCGCGGGCGAGGATCTCCTCGTTTGCCCGCCCCAGCTGTCCGAGCTGGTGGTGGATCTCGCTCGCCGTCTTGGACGTGCTCTCGAGGCGCCGGTCGAGGGTCGAGGTCATCGCCTCGAGCCGCCGGTCGACCGCCGCCGTCCGCTCGGCGAGCTGCGCGCCTGCATCGGCGCGCAAGGCCCCGAGCTCGGTCCGCAGATGGCGCAGGAACCAGACGGCGCCTGCGCCAAGCGCACCGAATGAGAGCAGGATGACGGCCACGATCCACATAGGACCGCGGAACGGTAGAGATGGGGTCGGACGACGCCCTTCTCGCGCTCGGCCGGTCCGCTGCGGGCTCTTCGCGCAACCAGGCCGTTGCTACCATCGGCTCGATTTGGCCAAGAAGGCAAAAACCCCGCCGCCTCCCCGTCGACCGGTACAGGCGCCGAAACAGCGCTCGGCCGAGCGCACGCCTGCCGAGCGCCGAACGCTGCTCTATCTCGTGATCCTCGCGACGGCCGGGTTCGTGATCCTCGGCGCCCTCATCGCGTTCTTCGCGTTGGGCAGCGACAGCGGTGGGAGCGCCTCCACTGCCCCGATCTCGTCCAACGCCTGCGCTGAGACGACATACCCGGGCCTTTCGCCCAAGCACCTCTCGAACCCCAGCGCGAAGGTCGAGTACAACTCTTTCCCTCCTTCGAGCGGCCCCCATTACCAGTCGCCTGCGCCGTGGAACATCTACGAGGAGCCGATCAAGGAGACGATCCTCGTCCACAACCTCGAGCACGGCGGGATCGTCATCCAGTACGGCCCCGGTGTGAGCAAGGCCGACGTTGGCAAGATCCAGTCCTTCTACCGGGACGATCCCTACGGGCTCGTCGTCGCGCCGTATTCGAAGCTCGGCAGCAAGATCGCGCTCACAGCGTGGAACGAGCCTGCCTACCGACAGGAAGGCGATTTCAAGAACGTCGATGCCGGCAACGGCTACGTCCTCAAGTGCACGCAGTTCGACGGGAACGCGTTTGCGAAGTTCCGCGACACGCGCCGGAACAAGGCGGGAGAGCGCTACTCGAGCGTCAAGGACATGGCGCCGGGCTCGTAGCCCGAAGTATCCTTCCGCCCGCCGGGGTGGCGAAACTGGTCATACGCGCCTGACTTAAAATCAGGTGTCCCCTCCGGGGGCGTGCGGGTTCGAGTCCCGCCCCCGGCACTCTCGCTTCCCTGACCGGCGTTGGGCTTCGCCCGCCGCCTCGCGTCGCTCCGCACCCTCCTGCGAGCGGCCCGTGCGACCCAGCACTGTTCCGCTCGCATACGGGCACGGAGCGACGCGTCAGGAAACCGAGAGGGAGGGGGCACTAACTCGATGGCGAGCTCTCGCTTCACTGAGGGGCAAACGTTGTTCCAGAGTCGGCACGAATCGCCCTTGACACAAATCGGTGTCGGACACCGAATTGGGTTCGAGTCCCGCCCCCGGCATTTCGAGAAGGCGGCTACTTGCGGCCGCGGCTGACGACGAGGTTGACCTTGCCGCGTTTGGGCAGCACGCCGCCCGGCCTGGGCGTCTGTGAGATCACACGGCCCGCCTTCACTGTCCTCGAGTAGGCGCGACGGATCTTTCCCAGGCGGCAATCCGCCTGTGCGATCGAGCGCTGTGCGGCGGCGAGCCTCACGCCCCTGACGTTCGGCACCCCACAGAGGCCCGTCGAGTTCATGAGCACGGCGGCCGCGTCTGGAAACGTCGTGGTGGTGACGATGTCCGGCCTCCGATCATGATTCACATCGCCGACTGCCAGCGCTTGTGAGCTCCAGTCTCCGGTTGGGTACATGAATTCCTGCGGAAAGCCGCCATCGCCCCTGTTGGTGAGTACGGAGACCTGGAAGGCGCCCGTGGTCACCAAGTCCCGCTTACCGTCGCCGTTCAGGTCAGCGACAGCGATCCGTTTTGGGTTGAGGTCGCCGGTCTCGTAGTCGCGCTTGGTCCGGAAAGTGCCGTCACCCCGGTTGGCGAGGACGGAGACGCTGTTGTCCGGGTAGTAGTTCACAGTCACGAGGTCGCGCTTCCCGTCCCCGTTCAAGTCGCCGGTCGCGACCGACCACGGGTGAGGGCCAGTTGGATAGTCGCGCTTGGGCTGGAAGCTGCCGTCACCCCGGTTGACGAGCACAGAGATGCTGTTTGCGTCGATGTTGGCGGACGCAAGATCTGGCTTTCCATCGCTGTTCAGATCGCCGATGGCGACCGAGAACGGTGCGCCACCTGTTCGGTAGTCGAGCTTGGGCCGAAAGCTGCCGTCGCCCCTGTTGATAAGCAACGAGACGCTATTGGCGAGGTTGCCGTTTGCGGTCACCAGGTCACGCTTGCCGTCGCCGTTCAGGTCTCCGATCGCGACCGAAAGAGGTCCGGCCTCGTAGTCGACTTTGTTCTGAAAGCTCCCGTCGCCTCTGTTCAGTAGCACCGAAACGCTGCTCGCACCTCGGGGGGCGTTCGAAGTCGCCAGGTCGGTCTTACCATCGCCGTTGAGGTCTCCGATCGCCACCGAGGCAGGGACGGGTCCGGTGCGATAGTCGCGCTTGGCGCGGAAGGTGCCGTCCCCCCTATTCGTGAGGACGGAGACGCTGTTCGCGACTCCGTTCGCGGTTACGAGGTCCCGCCTCTCGTCGCCGTTCAGATCGCCGATCGCGACCGACCAAGGATGGTCCCCGGTTGTGTAGTTCCTGGGACCGGCGAACGAAGGCGTGCCGGCAAACGACCTCCCCGAGCTGACGGATGACGCCAGGAGAAGAATCGTCTGCGCAGCACAGACACACACAACAAGGACTGCGCTACGACAAGTGCCACCTCGGCTTTGCCAACCATCCAGACCTCGATCCATTCCTACGCTCCTCGCGGCCCCGATCCGCAGACGAGGTCTACGCTCGTTGCTCGCCGAAGTCAAGGAAAGCCGGCGCCCGCGCGAGGTGGCGCCAGGGTGGCAGCAAGGTGGCAGCGAGACCGGCCGAGACAGGCCGAGATGCCGCAGTCGATGAGAGAGGCTAATAGGCCGTGTAAGCAGGAAAACCTCAGACCGACCGAGATAGACCGAGATCGGCAAGGGCGACTTAAAATCAGGTGTCCCCTCCGGGGGCGTGCGGGTTCGAGTCCCGCCCCCGGCACTAGGGAGGAAGGCAGGTTGCGTGGCTAGTGCTTGCGCCCCCGGCTGACGACGAGGTCCACCTTGGCGCCGCCTCGTAGCACCGCGCCGAAGGTCGGCTTCTGCGAGATCACGCGTTGTTCTCGCAAAGCGCGGGCTGTTCCCAGGTTTCCCTGGCCGCATGGTTGAGCGAGACCGCGAGTCCTGCTTGAGGTCTTGCGTGACCCCCTGGAGAAATGGCTCGACCATGAGGTTGCGGCAGACCGATCAGGAGGGCTCGCCGAACCAGTAGGAGATGCGCTTCTCGCAGCGTGAGCGCGGCGGTGTCGGTGGGTTCGTCGGCGGTTGCGGCCCAGGCGATGTGGGCGTCGGGGCGGATCAGCAGGGCGTCGGCCGGCCGGTCACCGGTTCTCGCCGTGTGGATGTCGATGCGATGCTGCCAGTCTCGCGCCGTCTCGCGGAGGTCTGAGCGGTCGGCGAGGTCGAGGAGTACGGGTCGCGCAGCGTGCATGAGCTCGGCGACGCTGGTTGTGCCCTGGTCGGTGTGCAGGGTGAGGTTGGGTGCGAAGGTGCCGGTCAAGGCGTGGTGGTCGGGGTTCGGGAGTCGGGTAGCGGATGTCGGTGCCGGCGATGAGGGCTCCGATGCGGCGCAGGGGCTGCTCGTCGACGACAGTTCCAGGAAGAGCTCCCGGAGCGCGTCGGCGGCTGGGTCGTGTCCGCGCCGCAGTGCCACCTGGGCTCGGGTGTGGAGCAGTGTGCGTTCGCCGGCGAGGTGGCGTTCGTCGTGGTAGGTGTCCAGCAGGCCGGCCGGCGCCCAGCCGTGGATGGCGGCGGCCAGCTTCCAGGCAAGGTTGACGCTGTCGATCATGCCGGCGTTGAGGGCCACGCCTGGGGCGGGGAACAGGTGGGCGGCGTCGCCGGCCAGCAGGATCCGCCCGTCGCGGTATCGCTCGACGTGCCGAGCGTGAAAGGTGAAGCGCGTCAGCCGGGTCGGTTCTCCCAAGGGCAGATCCACGCCGAGCACGCGGCGGATGCTGTCCCGGAGCTCGGTCAAGGTCATCGGCTCGTCGTCGTCGTAGTCGGCGGACTCCTCCTCGCTGGTGAAGAGCCCCAGGAGCGCGGGGTCGGTCGACCCGACGGCGAACACACCGCGCTCGGTTGCGTGTGAAACCGAAGGTGATCCTGCCCACCCCCGCGACCTCGAGGTCGCCATTCTCGAGCACGGTCACCGACTCGGGCACGGTGACGTCTGGCCAGCCGCTGGATCTCTGGGTACGTGGTGCCGGGGAACGGGATGCCGGCCATGTCGCGCACCCGGCTGCGCGCGCCGTCGCAGCCGACGAGGTATCGGGCGGTCACCCGATACTGCCCGTCCGACCCGCGCACGTCCGCGGTCACCGTGGCGTCATCCTGGCTCAGCCCGACCACCTCGTGGCCGCGGCGGATCTCGGCGCCGAGCTCGCCGGCGAGTTCGTCGAGCAGGCGCTCGAGTCGCGGTTGCGGGAGCAGCAGCAGCTGCATCGGGGGATCGGCCAGGCGTGTGAAGTCCACATGCAGACCGCCGAACGGCAATCGGAGAGCCGGGCTGGGACCGGTGCTGGCTGCTTCGAATCGTTCCAGCAGGCCTCGGTAGCGCAACAGCTCCACGATCTGCCCGCTGAGACCGCCGGCCTTCGGGATGTCTCGGATCTGCGGCTGCCGCTCCAGTACCAGCGGTCGCACTCCGGCCAGGCGCAGCTCAACAGCGAGCATCAGGCCGGTCGGGCCGGCGCCCACGATGATCACGTCGGCGTCCATCACCGGCCACTCCCCGCGCCGTCCTTCGTTGCGTTTCCGCGCGATCCATACACCGACAACAACACCAGCATTTCGCTACCCCCGGTCTCCGTAGGTTCTGACCTCGAACCGGCCATTCTGCCCCACGGTTCCGGCTTGAAACAAGCCCCCAGCTGTGTTGTACTTTTAAGTGGGAGAGGAGAGGCAGGCCCGGTTGTTGACTCCGGAAGATCGCTATCAACCTGCCTCTACGGCCCGGCTGCCTAGGGAGGGCGAGTGACAAAAGGATTCATCGTCGCGGCCGGGATCGCGATTTCGTGTGTCTCGGTCGCAGCAGGTCTCGGTGGGACCGCAGCAGGCTCCAACGAGAGCAGGATCGAAGCGCGCGTACTGCTCGACACCGCCGGCGGGCGCGAAGCCTCGTTTCTCATCCGTCTGAGGGACCAGGCAGACCTGACCCGTGCCTACCGCATGAGGAATCAGGACGCGCGGGGCTGGTATGTCTATCGCGCGCTCAGGGGAGACGGCGGCCCGGACACAGAGGCCCGATTCGCGCTCTACTCACTTCGCGTGGCGTTTCGTATAGGTCCTTCTGGGTTGCGAACGTGATCGCTGCGAGGGGCGACCGGTCCTTCGTCGAGGATCTGGCTGCGCGGTCGGACGTGGCAGCGATCGAGTCGAACGACAACTCGAACTGGCTGTCAGATAGATCGCAGGAGTCTCGGCGGTGGCCGTTCGCCGCAGGCGGTCGAGCCCGGTGTAAGCCAGGTGCATGCGCCCGACCTTTGGGCGCTGGGCTACACCGGCCAGAACATCGTCGTCGGCAACGCGGACACCGGCATCCGCTGGACGCACAACGCGCTCAAGACGCACTACCGGGGCTGGAACGGCACGAGCGCAGACCACGACTACAACTGGTGGGACGCGATTCACAGCGGCGGCGGATCCTGCACGCCGAACCACGTAGAGCCTTGTGACGACAACGGCCACGGCACCCACACGACCGGCACGGCGATCGGTGACGACGGCGCCGGCAACCAAATCGGCGTCGCGCCCGGTGCCAGGTGGATCGGCTGCCGGAACATGGACCAGGGGAACGGAACGCCGGCGACTACACGGAGTGCTTCCAGTTCTTCATCGCGCCGACCGACCTGAACGGGCAGAACGCCGACCCGACGAGGCGACCGCACGTGCTGAACAACAGCTGGCACTGTCCGCCGAGCGAAGGCTGCGCGGCCGACACGCTGCAGACGATCGTCGAGAACACCGAGGCCGCGGGCATCTTCGTCGAGGCCTCTGCCGACAGCGCCGGTCCCGGGTGCAGCACGCTCTCCGATCCGCCGGCGATCTACTCGGCCTCGTTCACTACCGGGGCGATCAACGGCAGCACGACGACCCTGGCGGGCTTCAGCAGCCGGGGGCCGGTGACGATCGACGGCTCGAACCGCATCAAGCCGGACATCGTTGCGCCTGGAGTGAACGTCCGCTCCTCGGTGCAAGACAGCAACTCTGCGTACGCCTACTTCAGCGGGACGGCGATGGCGGGGCCGCACGTGGTCGGCGTCGTCGCCCTGCTCTGGTCGGCGTTTCCGAGCCTCTCGAGGGACATCGCGGCGACCAAGCAACTGCTGGAGAGCACTGCCGACCAGAACGTGATCGTCGGCAACGGGACGCAGTGCGGCGGCATCGACCACGTTCCCAACAACCATTTCGGCTGGGGCCTCGTCGATGCGTTGGCCGCATACAACGCCGGGCCGCCGCCCCCGGCGCCGCCACCACCACTTCCGCCGCCGCCTCCACCGCCAGGCCCGCCACCGCCAGGCCCGCCGCCTCCAGGCCCGCCGCCTCCCGTCGTCGGGTGCGTGGTGCCGAGGGTGATCGGCTCAACGCTTCGCAAGGCGCGCACGCGGATCCGTGCGAGGCATTGCTCTGTCGGTCGGATCCGCCGTGCCCGCTCCCGACGAGTGGGACGCGTCATTGCTCAGAGCCCGAGGCCTGGTAGAAGGCTTGCGCGAGGCACCGGTGTGAACCTCGTGGTCGGCCGAAGGTAGCCGGTGCCCCGTCGTTGCATTTTTCTCGCAACGTCCGAGGTTTGGCCGTAACATCAAGCCGTGAAGCGAGTCGCTGCCTTCTTCGCTCGGATGGCGCTGTGGAAGCGCGCTGTTGCTCGCGCTCGTGCTCGTGCTGGTCGCTGCGGTGGCGATCGCGCCCTCCGCCGGGCCCTCGCGCTCGGTACCGCGTGGCGTCAGAATCGCCGGAGTTCACATGGGCGGCCTCGACGCCGAGCAGGCACGGCAGCAGGTCATCGCGCGCTTTGCGGCCCCGTTGCGCTTTCGCATGCGCGATCAGCGCTGGAGCGTTCCGACGAGCCGTTTCGGCCTGCTCGTCCCGGCCGAAGACGCGGTCTCTCAGGCGTTCCGCGCCCGGCCCGGCGACGACGTGGACGTCCACGTCGAGGTCGACCGAACGCTGATTCAGAGCTACGTCGCGGCGCTGGATGAGCGCTTCGGACGACCCGCGAAGAATGCGATGCTGCTCGGGCTCGTCCACGGCCGCCCGGCGATCAGCAATTCGAGCTGGGGCCGCTCGGTTCGGCGGCGGACGATGACGGACGCGATCGCACGCACGCTGAGGTCCCGCATCCGGCCACGCCTCCCGCTCGTGATGAAGCCGGAGAAGCCCACGCGCTCGCACGCGAGGTTCGGCCCCGTCGTGATCATCCATCGCGGCTCGAACCGGCTCGACCTCTTTGCGGGAGCCCGTCCGGTGCGGAAGTTCCGCGTCGCGACCGGGCAGGCGCAGTACCCGACCCCGACCGGGCTCTTCCACATCGTCGACCTGCAGCGGAACCCCTGGTGGCGGCCGCCCGACTCCGACTGGGCCAGGGGCCTGAAGCCGATTCCGCCGGGCCCCGGCAACCCACTCGGCACGCGCTGGATGGGCCTGTCTGCACCCGGTGTCGGCATCCACGGCACGCCGGACCCGGCCTCGATCGGCTACTCGGCCTCGCACGGCTGCATCCGCATGCTCATTCCCGAGGCGGCCTGGCTCTTCGACCACGTTCGGATCGGGACGCCCGTCCTGATCGTCCCCGTATAGGCGGTCGTTCTTGATCCGGTTGGTTCGACCGGCACCGCAAGCGGCGCCTTGGCACTCGTAGTCGCAATCTTCCTGGCGGTCTTCGTGCTGCCGGCGCCCTTTGGCATCGCGGCGATCGTGGCCGGGATGACGATCGAGGTCGGCGAGGCGGCCTTCTGGATTCGGCTCTCGCGCCGGATGCGACCCGCCGTCGGAATCGAAGCCCTCGTCGGCGCCGAAGGCGTCGCTGTGAGCGAGTGCCGCCCGGACGGCAGCGTGCGGGTGCAGGGAGAGCTCTGGGGTGCGGTCTGCTCCGAAGGCGTCTCGAAGGGCGAGCCGGTCGTGGTCGAGAGCGTCTCCGGTCTGACGCTGCGAGTCCGCCCGAAATAGACTCAGATCGTGGCCAGGATCGACGAGATCTCCGTCGAGGAGCAGCCTCTCGAATGGGACACGCCGCTCTTTCGCACCGCCGTTGCGCAATTCGAGGAGGCGCTCACCCACGCCGACGTGGACGCGGCAGCCGCCGAGCGTCTCCGCGTCCCCGAGCGCGCGGTCATGGTCAGCATCCCGGTGCACCTCGACGACGCGAGCTGGGTCGTCTACCCCGGCTACCGCGTGCTTCACTCGAGCGTGCTCGGGCCTACGAAGGGAGGCATCCGCTACGACCCGCACGTGTCGCTCGGGGAGTGCGCGGCGCTCGCGATGTGGATGACCTGGAAGTGTGCGCTCCTTCGGCTCCCTTACGGCGGCTCGAAGGGCGGCGTCCGCTGCAATCCACGCAACATGTCGCTCGACGAGCTGCAGCGCCTGACGCGACGCTTCACGATCGAGCTCCTGCCCGTGATCGGGCCAGAAAAGGACATCCCCGCACCGGACATGGCGACGAACGAGCAGACGATGGCTTGGATGATGGACACCTACTCGATGCAGGTCGGCTACGCGGTACCGGAGGTCGTCACCGGGAAGCCGATCTCGATCGGCGGCTCCGTCTTCCGTAGCGAGGCGACCGGCGCCGGCGTGGTGATGGTGGTCGAGCGGGCCTGCCAGAAGCTCGGCTGGGACCTGGCCGAGCAGGGCTGCGTCGTGCAGGGCTTCGGGAACGTGGGCGGCGTGGCGGCGCGCGACCTCGCCGCGCGGGGCGCCAAGGTGCTGGCGGTCTCGGACATCTCCGGCGGCGTCTACTCACCTGAGGGCCTCGACCTCGACCAGGTCAATGCCTGGATCGTCGAGCACGGCACGCTTACGTACTACCCCGACGCCGAGCACGTCTCGAACTCGGAGCTGCTCGAGCTCCCTTGCCACATCCTCGTTCTCGCCGCGCTCGAGGAGCAGCTCACCGCCGAGAACGCTCCGCGCGTCGCGTGCAAGCTCGTGGCCGAAGGCGCGAACGGGCCGACGACGATCGAGGCGGACGAGATTCTCGCCCAGCGAGGGATCTTCGTTCTCCCGGACATCCTCACGAACGCGGGCGGCGTCACGGTCTCCTACTTCGAGTGGGTGCAGGATCTCGGCCGGCTCTTCTGGAACCGCGACGAGATCCGCGCGCGGCTCGCCGACAAGCTGAACGACGCCTTCGACCGGGTCTGGGAGCTCGCCCACCAGCAGCAGCTCTCGTTGCGGAGCGCCGCGCTCGTCGTCGCGATCCGGGAGGTCGCGGGCGCGCTCGAGACGAGAGGGATCTACCCGTGAGCAAGGTGCGCGAGGCGATGGTGCCGGAACCGCGGACGCTCGAAGCCGGAGCACCGGCTCAGCAAGCCGGCGAGCTTCTCGCGCGGCCCGAGGTGCGGGCAGTACTCGTATGCGACGACGGCCGGCTCGTGGGAGTCGTCACGCGCAAGACGCTCGTCCGGGAGGTCGTCGCGACCGGCCGCGATCCGAAGACGACTCCCGTCGGCGAGTTCGCCGAGGAACCGCATTACACGATCGACTCCGAGATGGACCTCGAAGAGGCGTTCCGGTTCCTGGAGGAGCAGGACATCGAGCGCGTGCCGGTCGTCGAGAGCGGCAAGCTCGTCGGCGTGCTCTCGCGGAGCGTCCTCCAGCGCAGGCTCGCCGAAGACGAGGAGCCCGAGGAAGCCCAGGAGGGTCAGCAGCAGGTGTAGGCGCCCGGCGGGGCATCGCCTTCGACCGGTTCCGGGAGCGCGGCCGCTTCGAGCGCCGCGCCGTCGAGAATGCCGCGCTCGCTGACCTCGATCTCCGACAGGTCGAAGTGCCTCATGACCTCCTGGAGGATGACCGCCCCCGCGACGATGACCGGCGCTCGCTCGGGTTCGAGGCCCGGAATCTCCCGGCGCTCTACGAGAGGCATCGAGGCAAGGCGTTCGAGCTGGGCCTGGACAGCCCCGTCGGAGAGTCGGTGGCCGTGCACGCGGTCGGAGTCGTACTCGACGAGACCGAGGTCGAGCGCGGCCAGCGACGTGACGGTTCCGGCGACGCCGATTCCGCGCTGGGCGACGCGGCCATGGTCCGCGAGCTCGGCTTGGATTGCGGTTGCGAGCGCGTCGAGCTCCTCCTGCGCGGGCGGATCGGAGTGGATGAAGCGCTCGGTCATGCGCACCGAGCCGAGCTGCGTGCTGACTCGCCCGTTCTTCGTGACGAGCTCGGTCGAGCCGCCGCCGATGTCGACCACAACAGTCGCGTCGTCGACCCCGCCGACGCCGCGGAGCATCAGGTCGGCCTCCTCCTCGCCGGTCAACAAGCGCGTCGTGAACCCGTAGCTCCACTCGATCTCGCCGAGAAACGCCTCGCCGTTCTCCGCGTCGCGAACCGCGCTCGTCGCGACGAGCAGGGCCCGCTCCGCGCCGAGCGACTCGAGCTCGCGCCGGTAGTCGGAGAGGCAGTTCCGGACGCGCGCGATCGGGAGCGGGAGGAGCTTGCCCCGTGCGTCGACACCCTCGCCGAGCCGGGTGATCGTCGTCCGACGGGCGACGTCCTCGACGTGCCCGTCGACCACGTCCGCGACGAGCATGCGGGTCGTGTTCGTGCCGAGATCGATGGCAGCTACGCGCATCAGACAGTCAAGGTAACAGCGGCTATAATCGGTGCACGCCGCGGGGTGGAGCAGTCAGGTAGCTCGCCGGGCTCATAACCCGGAGGTCGCAGGTTCAAATCCTGCCCCCGCTACTGAAGAAAGGCCCGCACGCGGGCCTTTCTTGTCTGTCTGCGCACGCCAGCGCCAACTTTCTACCCAACTTTCTACCCACCGGTTAGCAAGTCAGGCGAGGCCGGGATGGCAGCAGCCTGCTGAACGACAGGGCGCCTCCAACCCGCCTCGAAGGCTCGCCAGTCGCGATCTATGCTCTGCGGACAACGAGCGCGACCGGCAGGCTTTCGGCCCTTACTGCCTCTTCGCGTAGTTCGACGAGCCGCCGAAGTCAACAGCCACGCACGCCTCGTCACCCACCGTCCACGCGTCATGACCCGGCGCGATGTGAGCGGCGTCTCCGGGGCCGACCTCGCCCTCCGTCCCATCCTCCATCACAATCTTCATCCGGCCCGATAGCACGTAAAGAAGATGCGGCGCCTGGCAACTGTCGGTTTGAGCTATCGGCTTCACGTGCTCAGACCATCTCCAGCCCGGCTCGAACGTGCCCTTGAGGACGGCCGTGCCATCGAGGTCGACGAAATTTGCGTGGCCCTTATCGACGAACTGACGCGTCTCGTCGGGGGTGTCCATCTTCTTAATGTCAAGCCCGGCCATTTCTTGCCCTCCAGTTTCCGTAGTGGGGTCGGTGACATTCACTCACACCAGCGACCGGACTGCCGGAGGAGGCGACCCCGAGAACGAGCCGTCGGGTAGCGCACCGGTCATTTTGGACGGAGTTCTTAGTCCCTGACGGCGCATCCAACGAAAGAATCTTTGGCGAGCTCGAGCACGGCCTTCCGGGGGCGATCAGCAACTTGGGAGCGTTGAGCTTCCACCCACCGTTCCGGCCGCGTGCCTAACGCGAACCGGAGACCCCTCCTTACCATGGAGTGGTCTCCCGCAAGCGTTGGAATCGGCTCCCGCTGCAAGCGTTCTGCAAGCTTCGAGCTTCCGTGGCGGTGTAACCGTGTTCCGCCTAAATGCAGCGGATGTGGGCGAATCCGGCTGGGAACCTGCATTTACGCGGAATACGGCGGAACGCATCTACACAACAGAGGCGGCTCATAACCCGGAGGTCGCAGGTTCAAATCCCGCCCCCGCTACTGGAAAGGCCTCGGAAACGGGGCCTTTCGCGTTCGACAACCATTCGTGCTGGCAAGACTCTTGCCCAACTTTTGCCCGCTCGGCCGCTCATGCGACAAGACACTGGTACAGCCGACGGCGACGTATCCCCCGGAGTAGAGCGCCGTCGTTCGTAAGGCAGGGCTATGCGACGCCTCGTGCTGCCCAGGCGTGCGCTGTCAGCAGAAATGGTGCCGCAGGGAGCTTCTCGCGACAGCGTTCCCGGAGCTGAGCTTGTAGTGCGGGGTCGAGCCCGGCGACATAGCTTCCGGCAGGTCCGACGCCGAGCGTGAGCGGCTCCCACCATTCTTCGAAGCTTGAATGCTCGACGCGGATGGAGTGTGTCGCCTCCTCGATCTCCTCCAGTCCGGCAGCGTCGAACAACTCCGCGAGATGGCCTTCGCGAACTCCGGCGAGATGGGACTCGTCGGCGACGTCGGGGTCGAGCTCGCGCGCTGCATCCCAGAGCATGCTGACCGGGCCCCGGCCGCCGGCGTAGTCCCAGACGGACGCAGCGACGACACCGCGCTTCCGGGTCACACGCATCATCTCGGCCACTCCCGCTCTGGGGTCATCCATGAGAAGGACCACTAGCTGCGCCAGGGTCGCGTCGAACTCCGCGTCCTCGAACGGCAACTGCTCGGCAGCTGCACGCCGCACATCGACGCCAGGATGACGTTCCTCCACCGCGGCCACGAAAGGCTCGGATGGATCGACGGCAGAAACCGCCGTGGCACCGAGTCGCCTGACCAACTCGGCTGTCAATGCGCCCGGGCCGCATCCGACGTCGAGCACTCGTTCTCCGGCGGAGACCATTGCGAACTCCGCCAGCTGAGGCGCAAGCACGAGCGAGTACCTGCCCATGTAGCGGTCGTACGCGCCGGGGTCGACGGTGAAGCTCACCGCGGCACGCTAACGCCTCTGATACCTGACCCACCGTCAAGGGACATTCCCGCACACTCGGACAGGCCTTAGCGTCGGTCGCCCGGGGCCCAACTGGAAGCGGTGCTCGCCTTCTCGGTTGCTCTGACCTGCGGCGCGGTCGGCACGCGACGGCGACCTACGCCTCGCCCTCCCAGTAGTCGAGCTCGCGCTCGCGCGGGAGCAGCGCGCCCTGGCCGTCGCTCGCCCAGCCGACCTTGCCGCTGTCGGGATAGTGGACGACGGTCAGCGAGCTCTCGGACGAGAAGATGAGCACGCGCGCCGGCTCGGCGCTCCTGTTGATCAGTTGATGGGCGCCCTCTGGCCCCTCGCGGAAGACGACCACGTCGCCGCGCGCGAGCTCGCGCTCGCCCTCCGGGGCGCGCAGCGTCGGCGTCCCCGATACAACGAGCAGCCATTCCTCGATGCCGTACGTGTAGTGATAGGGCCACGTCTTCTCGCCGGGCGGGAGCTCGATACAGGCCCGCCCCGAGCGCACGCGCACCGAGCCGGTCGCCGACCCGGGTGGCGCGGTGACGGAAGCCCTCACGATCGTTCTCGGAGTCCCAGTCCTGCTCGCCCTCGAGGTTGAGCACGTCCACGCGCCGGATTGTAGGGCGGGGGCGTCCAGAGGTCTCGGCTCAGGGGACATTCCCGCGTACTGGCCCACATCAGGCGGATGTCGCTTGGGCTGCGAGAATTGGGGTTCGTGGCCGAAGCGCGGCTTGAGGACTCTGGCTCCGGGCTTGCCCCCGTCACGGAGGGCTGGTTTGTCGTGAACGTGCGCGATGCCCAGTGGTGGTTCGCGGAGAGCAGGGGAGCTGCGTGCTGGTTCGCGAACGAGTACGGCGATCCGCCGGTCGAGTTCGCGCAGCTCGGGATCAACGTCACGGTTCTCGAGCCGGGCCAGAGCAGCGTCTATCACGCCGAGTCGAATCAGGAGGCGTTCCTCGTTCTCGCCGGCGAGTGCAGGCTGCTCGTCGAGGGCGAGGAGCGACGCCTCCGGGCCTGGGACTTCTTCCACTCGCCTCCCTGGACGGAGCACGCCTTCGTGGGAGCTGGCGACAGGCCGTGCGTGATCCTGATGGTCGGCGCACACTTTGGCCCGGAAGCGCGCTACCCCGTGTCGGAACTCGCCGCGCGCTACGGCGCGAGCGTCGAGAAAGAGACATCCGATCCGGGGCAGGTCTTTGCGGCGGCCGAGCGGTTCCGGCGAGAACGGCCGCCGTACTGGTCACGCCTGCCCTGGGGCTAGGTTCTCCAAGGGACATTCCGGAGCACTGGCGCAAGCGAGCGTCACGTGGCTGGCAGCTGGCGGTCCCCGTGGAAGACCGCTTCAACGTTGTTCCCGTCCGGGTCAATGACGAACGCTGCGTAATACCCGGCGTGGTAATGCGGGCGAAGACCCGGCGCGCCGTTGTCGCGGCCGCCGGCTTCGACAGCGGCGCGGTGGAACTTGTCGACGGTGGCTCGGTCGGCTGCGGCGAAGGCCACATGAACGGGAGCGGCCGGGGGTTCCCCTTCCTCGATCCAGAAATCTCCACCGCCCTCGATGGCGAACCCAGGCCCCCGCGAGCTCTCCACTACCTTCACTCCGAACGGCTCCAGGGCCTGCTCGTAGAAAGTGCGGCTGCGTCTCTCGTCACGTACTCGCAGGGCCAAGTGGTCGATGAGGGGAAGCGTCACGGGCAGCGACACGCCCGTCAATCTTAGAGCGCGACCTCCGGGGAACATTCCTGAACACTGGGGCAAGTCGCGGGCATCTCCCCAGGGACCCGGTGTCGTTTACGCTCCGTGGTTCGGTCCAGCGCGCTCGTCAAACGAGGAGGTCATCTCTCCAATGCCTAAGGCCGCTGCAGAGGCGATCCAGGTCGGAGCTCTCACCGTCCGTTTTCACGTTGACGCAGACGAGTCCGGGGGCAGTGTCAGCGTCTTCGAGAGCGACGTTCCCGCGAATGCACGCATGCCCGCGCCGCACAGTCACGACCAGTTCGACGAAACCGTCTTCGGGCTGGACGGCGTCACTACGTTCACCGTCGGCGGGGAGCGCACCGACCTGAACCCTGGCGAGGCGCTCTTCATACCCCGCCGCGTGATCCACGGATTCAGCAACGACGGCGACGTGGACGCCCGCTTCCTCGCCGTCATCAGCCCGGGTCTGATGGGCTCGCGCTACTTCAGGGATGTCGCCGAGGTGCTCGCCGGCGACGGCCCCCCGGACATCGAAAAGATCGGCGAGGTCATGCGCCGTCACGGCCTTACTCCCGCGCCACCAGCCTGACCCGCTAAGCCAGCCCGCGCGGGCCGGTCGCCCGGAAGCAGCGCGGCAGCGAGGGGCGCCACAGCCAGCCGGCTCCCTCGGGGAACATTCCTGAACACTTGGCCAAGGCGATGGAGTCTCTGGTCGTCAGAGACCAGTCGCTGAGCGCGGGCCGACGCCCCCGGGACGCGAAGCGGCGAAGAGGTATCGATTGACGCTGAAGAAGTACCGCCCTTCGTGCTGAAGCTCTTCGAGGTCGTTGAGCCATTCGGTTGCCTCGTCTTCTGAGATGCCTTCGTGCCCGGGCACGAAGGCGGCGATGAGCGCCGCGATGTTGTAGCTGAAGGTCGTCGCGTCGTATGCCGTGTTGAGAATCGGGACGATCCGGATTTCTCTGACCTCGAATCCGGCCGCGCGGAGGCGGGGCGCGAGCGAGCGCGGAAGGTAGGGGTCTGGGAGGTGCTCGTTCCATGCGGCCGCGATTCGAGCGGCGCGGCGGCGATCCGTGGCTGCCCAGACGAGTGAGTCCCAGTCGGTGTCGATGATCACGAGTCGTCCGTCGGGTCGCAGGACGCGGGCAAGCTGATGGAGCGCGGCGTCAGGCTCGGCGAGGTACTCAATGACCTGCATCGACACAGCGGCGTCGAAGGTGGCGTCTGCAAACGCAAGCGCGGTCGCGTCGCCCTCCAAGATCTCGACCCAGTCGCCGAATCCGGAGGCCGCGACCCGCTTTGAGGCGATCGAGTTCATGTCCGAGCTGATGTCCACCCCGACGATCCGGCCGCTTGCACCGACGTCCTGTGCGAGTTCACACGCGAGGAACCCAGGACCCGAACCGAGGTCCAGGATCGATTCGCCGGCTGATGCTCGAAGCGACCGTCGCAACTCTTGCGCGCTGAACGGTCACGTCGGTCGTCGCGTACGCCTGCTCGAGCCGCGCGGCTGCCTCGCTGTCGTACAGCATCCCGGCCATCACCGAATCCTCGGGGCGCGCCCGACAAAGCGCAAGCTCGCCGCCAGCAGGCGCGGGCGCAGCGCGCGTCCCGGCCGGACCTCGGGGACATCACCGCAACTTGGTGGAGTTCGCCGACCGTGAACTAGGGGGCGGGTGAACGAGCGACCGTCGAGGTCTTGCGCATCGGGTTGAAGAACGGCAACTCCACAACCGTCCCCGCCGTCCGGCTGCGCCGCGCCTCCACCGTCCACTCGACTTCGATCCTCGTGCCGAGCTTGCTTTGGTCGGCAGCGACTGACGCCAGCGCAACCACCTTCTTCAGTGTCGGGCTCCACGTCGTGCTGGTCGCCTTGCCGATCTGGCGTCCCCGCGCGTACAGAGGAACGGGGACGCGAGAGGCGGCGGGCTCCAGCGCCGCCGTCAGCCCCTTCGCACGGTAGAGCTCTTCGAGTGGCTCCCAGTCGAGCTCTAGCCCGACGAGTCTCCGCGGAGGCCCGCCGCGACCCTGTTCCCGCTCGAGCGCGCGACGGCCGACGAACTCCGCCGGCTTCTCGAAGTCGACGAAGCGGCCCAGGACGCCCAGCTCGAAGGGCGAGTACGACTGCTCGGGAATCAGCGCGCGCCGCACGGAGTCGAAATCCGCTTCGATGAGGATCAGCCCTGCCTCGATCCGCGCGATATCGAGGGCGAGCATCCCGGCTGGCCGGATGCCGTAGGCGCTTCCGGCCCGCACGAGGGCGTCCCAGAGCTCGACCGCCTGAGCGCTCTCGACCCACACCTCGTAGCCGAGGTCGCCCGTATAGCCCGTCCGGGAGACGTCGACGGGGATGCTGCCGACCTCCGCGGCCCGCCGGCCGAAGTACTTGAGGTCGCCCCAGGACGACTCGGTGGCCGCCTCGAGCACGTCGCGGCTGAGCGGCCCCTGCACGGCCAGCGCGGCGATGCGTTCGCTCACGTCCTCGATCTCGACGTCCAGGGCACGAGCGTTCATCCGGAGCCAGCGCAGCGACGCGTCGGCGGCCGTCCAGCGGTAGCTCTGCTCCTCGAGGCGGGCGACCGTTCCGTCGTCGACCACGCGGCCGTCCTCGTTGCACCAGGACGTGTAGTAGACGCGGCCGACGCCGAGCTTGCTCGCGTCCCGTGTGATCACGCGGTCGACGAGCCGCGTG
>CAWANR010000006.1:0-373900 GCA_963783465.1 uncultured Actinomycetes bacterium
GGGCCGTCAGCCTGCGGCTCTCGTGCAGCCGGAGAAGGAACTGCAAGCCGCCGCCGCCGCCGCCGCCTCCGGTCCCACCGCCGCCTCCGGCTCCTCCGCCACCGCCCCCGCCCGTCCCTCCGCCGCCGCCGCTCGGCCCGGGCCCAGCCTTCGGGACGCAGTTCCACTGCGGCTGGGACCACTACACGAACACCACGCGTGCAGCCACGCTCGACAAGCTCGCCGGCGTCAAGTGGGTGCGGATCGACTTCGCCTGGGACGGGATCGAGGACACCGCGAAAGGCGCGCGCAACTCCTGGTACATCGGGATGATGGACACCTGCGTCAACCTGGCGCGGGCGCGCGGAATGAACGTCCTCATGACGCTCTGGCTCACCCCCTCGTGGGCGCGCAGCGGAGGAACGAACCGCGTTCCGCCGACGAATCCCCAGGACTACGCCGACTTCGCCCGCTGGGCGGCCGGTCACTGGCAGGGTCGCGTGGCCGCGTGGGAGGTCTGGAACGAGCCCGATCCCTACCAGTCCTTCTTCCAGGGGACGATTCAGCAGTACGCCTCGCTGCTGCGGGCCGCCTATCCCGGCTTCAAGGCCGGCGACCCGAACACGCGCGTCGTCCTTGGCGCCCCCTCCTCGAACGACGATGCCTGGTTGAGCCAGCTCTACGGGCTCGGGGTGAAGGACTCGTTCGACGTCGCCGCCACCCACCCGTACCAGGCGATCGGGGACGCCACACCCCGAGCGTGCCGACGACGGTCACCGCTGGTGGTTCACGCACACGCCGGCGATCAGGCAGGTCATGGTCGCAAACGGCGACGCCGCGAAGCCGCTCTGGTTCACCGAGTTCGGCTCGTCCCTTCACTCCAACTGGACGGGGATCCCAAACTGGGAGCGAGGCGTGACCCCGCAGCAGCAGGGCGACTACCTCGTCCGCGCCCATCGCTACGCCGCGACGAACTGGCCCTATGTCGAAGCGATGTTCTGGTACAAAGAGCGCCTACCCCGGCAGCACCGACGTGCACCAGGAGGGCTACGCACTTCTCGACTCCGACCTCACCGAGCGCCCTGCCTACTGGTCGCTGAAGTCGTACCTCGTCGGCTAGCCCGCCTCGTTCAGGGTCTTCGAAGCTCGCGCCGGGCGACGAGCAGCGCGCCGACGAGCGTCCAGAACGCCGTGTAGACGACCGGGTTCGGGATCACGTAGTCGAAGAACCCCTGGGCGAGCACGGTCAGTAACGCCGCCGAGATCCCGATCACGATCGCCCGGTCGGCCATGTCGCCACGCGCCACGGCGCCCCGGCTCGCCGTCATCGCCGCGAGCAAGAGGGAGCCCGCGAAGCCGAGGATGAGGACGATCGAAGGGAGACCCACCTCCGCGGCCCAGTTGAGATAGAGGTTGTGGGCGTGCGCGTACGAGAGCGTCGCGAGCTGAAGAAGTTCGGCGTGCTCGCCGAGCGGGAGGCCTCCGGGGCCGACTCCGAGGACCGGGTTCTCGCGGATCTCGCGATACGCCTCCCTGTAGATAACCCGGCGATCGTCGTAGGGGCTGAGCACGGTGATCGCCCGCGCCCGCTCACCGACGACCTTCACATCGGTCTTCGTCGGGCCGAGCGACCAGACGAAGAAGCCTGCGATCACGAGCGGAACGGCCAGGATCAGAAGCAGCCGCCTCGCCTCTCGAAGCTTCACCAGCATGAACAGGAGAGCGACAGCGACACCGACCCACGCACCCGTGAGAGCGAGAGCATCATCGTCACGAGCAGGATGATGAGCGCCATTCCGGCCAGGAAACGCCAGCGCGTCGTCCGGGCTCCGAAGATCAGCCCGGCGCACACCGGGATCATCAGCGCACAGAACGCGCCTAGCTGATTCGGGCTGTCGAACGCGCCCTCGAGGCGGCCGCTGACGATCTCGGAGCCGCCGAAGTCGGTGGTGAGGCCGCCGGCCGCCCTGCCCTCGGTGAACGTGATCAGCCCGATCACGACTCCGGACATGACGAAGGCGCCGAGCAGGATGCGCAGGTCGTGCATGTCCCGGCAGACAGGCGAGGACGACCGTGGCGCACACGATTCCGCCGAGGAGCGAGAAGAGGACCTTGATCGCGAGCGTCTCGTCGATCGCAGAGAAGAGCGAGATCAACGTCCAGAGGAAGAGCGCCACCGCCCACCCGAGCGGTGCCGCGAACGGGAGCGGGATCCGGCCGACGGCGAGCCGCCAGGAGCACGACGACGAGCGCCGCGACGAGCACGGCGACCTCGACCGCCTGGATGCGGAGCGGGCCGATCGACTGGGCGATCGAGCCGATCGGAAACGTTGCGATCACGACGATGATCGCGAGCAGCGGGTTGACGATGATCCCGATCGCGAGCAGCGGCGCCATGAACATCGCGACGAGGATGAACGGTGCCTTGTCGCCGAAGTGCGTGGCGGCGGACGACGCCCGCGCCTGCGCCGAGGGCGAGCGCGGCGGCTCCGACCCAGCCTGCCGGGACCACCAGCGGGCGAGCTCTCATCAGCTGGCTAGGGACGCTCATCGGCCGCCTCAAGGTAGCGGGCCTTCATCGCCTCGACCATTCCTGCCAGCGAGAAGCGCTCCTGCATGCGTCGGCGCCCGCAGCGCGCCAGCCTCTCGCTCACCTCGTCGCTTTCGAGCACGTCGAGGATGGCGTGCCTCAGCGCGGTGCGATCGCCCGGAGGCACGAGCAAGCCGCACTCGCCGAGCATCTCCGGAAGCCCGCCGTGGGCATAGCCGACGACCGGCGTGCCGACCGCCATCGCCTCGAGGCCGACGTACGGGAAACCCTCACGGCCCATCCCGGTGCTCGTCGATCGTCGACGGGACGACCACGACGTCCAGGCCCCGGCGATCAGCTCGACGGCGTCCTCCCGGAACCCGGCGAAGGTGACCGCTCTCTCCAGAGCTCGCTCGGCCAGCTCCTGTCTCAGCCCCTCGGCGAACTCGAGGTGCGGGAAATGCTCGGCCCCGACGAACGCGACGCGCAGCCCCGGCCGGCGCGCGAGCAGGTCGGGAAGGATCGCCAGCAGCTCCCTGTGCCCCTTGGTCGGGTCGATCCTGCCGACCAGGGAGACGACGTCGCCGCCCGCGAAGCCGACGAGCGACTCCATCAGCCGCCGGCCTTGTCGCGATCGACCTCGAGCGGCGGGAGCCCGTTGTGCACGACGTGCACCTTGCGCCGGGTCTTGCCGCGAAAGGTCTCGGTGACTGCCTCGCTCACGCCCACGACCTGGTCGCACCGCCGTGCAACCGCGCGCGCAAGCCGGCCGTCCCAGCTGAAGTCGTGCTTCATCCAGATGAGCGGGAAGCGCGTGCCCAGGGTCGCGACCGCGCAGACGACGCTGCTTTGACGCCGTTCGCGTGCACGACTTGCGGCTTCGCGCGGCGAAGGGACCGCCTGAGCCGGAGCGCCGAGCGCAGCATTCCGGGGGCACGCGCCGAGGTGGGGATCACCTCGGTCTGCACGTTCATCGCGCGGAGCCGTTCGACGAACGGCGCGTCCTCGAGCGAGACGACGCCCGCGATCCAGTCGGGCCCCAGCTCTTCGAGCAGCCGCGCCAGGTAGTTCTCCTCGCCGCCGAGCCGGGCGTGCGAGGAGACGAACGTGACGTCGACGGCGTCGCTCATCTCGTCCTCCGTTCGCCCTCGAGGTGCCCATTCATCGCGGAATACACTCCCGTCCGGTGACCGGGGTCACGGCGATCCTGACAACGCTCGCGCCCCGAAAGGAGCTCGGGATCGTCCTCGACGCGCTCGAGCAACTGCCCGTCGACGAGGTGATCGTCGTCGAGAACGGGCCGAATGGCAAGGAGCTCGCCGCAGACGGGATCCGCGTGCTGAGGCCGGGCCGGAACCTCGGGATCGAAGGGCGGAACCTGGGCGCACGCGAGGCCCGCAACGACCTCTGCTCATGCTGGACGACGATTCGTACCCGTTGCCGGGGGCGATCGAGACGCTCACGCGAGCGTTTCGAGACGCGCCGCGGCTCGCAGTCGCAGCCGGACTCGTCCGCGATGTCGACCTCGAGCGGGGCACCGAGAGGGAGCGGGGCAGCGACACCTTCGACTACTGGCTCGGCCGCGGGCGAGGCGAGAACGTGCCGGGTATCGGCCTGTCCGGCGTTCTTCTTCCCCGAGGGAGCCTCGATGGTGCGCCGCGACGCGTTTCTCGAGGTCGGAGGCTTCTTTGACCCCTTGTTCCACGGTGGTGCCGGCCTCGACGTCGCAACCGTGCTCCTCGGCAGCGGCTGGGATGTCCGCTACTTCCCGTCGGCGCCCTTCGTCCATCTCAAAGCCGAGATCGGCCGCGACAAGTCCAGCATGTTGCGCCTCCGGGTTCGCAATCAGCTCTGGTACTTCTACCGCCACTTCCCGGTGACCGTGGCCGCGCGACGCATCCCCGCGTACCTCCTCTTCGACCTGCTCGAGTCCACCAAGAGCGGCGCTCTCCAATCCTGGGCCGGAGGCGTGCACGACGCCTGGAGCGAGCGAGCCGTCGTCCGTGGCACGCGTGAGCCCCTCCCGCGCGAGGTCATTCGCCGCGCAGAGCTCAACCGGGGCCGACTCCACCTGCGCCTGCTCGCGCTCCGAGCCGCGCGCCTCGCCCGTCAGGTACGCCCCCGCAGCACCTGATAGGCGCCTTCGAGAAGACCCTGCGCGCCGCGCCACTCGCGGTTGACGAGCCGGTGCCCGACCAGGAGCGCGATGAGCATCGCGAACTGCGTCCGGGCCAACGGTGTGCGGCGAAAGTTCTTGCGGAAGAGGTACGCGCGGTTGACGACGACGAGCCGTCCGAAACGCCTCTCGTCTGCCGAGCCGAAGCCGAGCTTTCGGTGGCGGACGACCAACTGCGGGACGTAGCGGATTCGTCCGACGCGCGAGAGGCGATACGAGAAGTCCTCGTCCTCGGCCAGGGCGTAGCCGCCCATGTGCTCGTCGAAGCGGACCGTGGCGGCGGCCTCGCGACGGGCGCTCATGAAGCAGCCCTGCATGAACTCGACGTCGCGCGGGGCGTCGAGGTCGCGGAGGTAGCGCGGGTAGCCGTAACGGGTGAACGTGCCTTCGCGGCCGCCCCCGGGGAGCAGCCGCCTGAAGGCCGACGCAGGTCCCAGCAGGCGCTTGGACTCCGGCTCGATCACGCGTCCGGTCACGCCGACGATCTCCGGGTTGTCATACGCCTCCTCGAGCAGCGCGAACAGGTTCGGCTGGATCGAGACGTCGTCGTCTAGAAAGACGATTACGTCGCCCGACACGTCGTCGATCCCGATGTTCCGCTGCCGCGTCAGGCTCGGTTGCGACTGCACGTAACGGACGGCGGGCTCGACCTGCTCGGCGAAGGCTTTGACGACCGGCTGCGAGGAGCCTTCCGGATCGGCGTCGATGACGGTCACCTCGGCGGGCTTGGGATCGCAGTGCTGCAGGCTGTCGAGAGTCGCCTCGAGGATCGCCTCGCGACGCATTGTCGGGATGACGACGGAGAAGCGCATCAGCGGCCCGGCCTTCGAAGCCCAACGAGCTTGAGCGCCAGGCGCAGCGGCCCGTGGCGAGGCGGACGCCGGCAACCGCGGCGCCGTGAGCGGGTGCCACGGCCCCGGGAGCCACGCGAAGGCGAGCTCGTAGCCTGCTTCTGCTGCGGCCTGGGTCACGTCTTCGTCGTAGAGCCCATAGGGGTAGGCGAGCGTGCGGCAGGGCCTCCCCGTGATTGCCTCGACGGCGGCCTTCGACTCCCCGAGCTCGGTTGCACGTTCGCGGCCGTCGATCAGGCGAAGGTCGGGGTGCGTGAGCGAGTGTGAGCCGAGCTCCATCCCCGCCACCGCGAGCGTCCGCGCGTCGTTCTCGTCGAGCAGGCGCCCGGGCTCGCCCGCCACGTGCCAGTGCTGCTTGCCGAAGAGGCCCGGGCACACGTAGAAGGTCGCGGGCACGCCGAGACGTTGGAGAAGGGGCAGGACGTCGGTCACCCAGCTCCGGAACCCGTCGTCGAAGGTGAGCGCCGCGGTCTTCCCGTGCGGGCCGCCCTCCACGATCAGCTCCTCGGCGGTCACGAAGCGGTAGCCCGCGCGTTGCAGGAAGCGGACGTGGGACTCGAGCCGCTCGCGGGTGACGAGCAGGCGCGCGTCGTCTCCGTCCGGTGGGCCGATGCCGTGGTAGACGAGGACGGCGGGGCGCCGCAGCAGGGCGCCGATCATCGCAGCGCCGTCACCACCCGCCGGCTCACACGCCTGGCCGCGCGCGCGGGCGCGAGGCGCATCAGCCGCTCGTAGCGGTCGTCGCGCTTGAGCCGCAGGCCCAGGAGCGTGCAGCCGTTGTCCATGTCCTGGCGCGGCAGGAAGTGCGGATTGCCCCAGGAGCCCCGAGCCGTTGCCCCGCAGGCAGCGCGGAAGCCGGCGTCTCTCCCTGCCCGAACGGTCTCCTCGTTCGCTCGCCCATACGGATACGCCGCGACCTCGACCGGCTTGCCGAGCACCTCCTCGAGCTCCCGCTTTCCGCGGGCCAGCTCGTCGAGCGCCCCTTCGTACGAAAGCTTGCTGAGGTCGGCGTGCGTGACCGAGTGGCCGCCGATCTCGACTCCCGCCCGGTCCAGGCTTCGGAGCTCGTCCGCGGTCACGATCCGCGTCCAGGGCGCCGCCGGGTGCGCCTGGCCGAGCCAGCCCGAGACGACGAACACGGTCGCCGGCGCCTCGACCTCGGCGAGGAGCGGCGCGAGCGCCTCGAGGTTGTCGACGAAGCCGTCGTCGAAGGTGAGCGCAGCGTGCCCCGCGCCGCCCGTGCGCTCCACCTCCTCGGCGAGGCCGCCGAACGAGACGAGCCGGTATCCCCACTCCCGCAGCCGCGCGATCTGGCGCCGCAGGTCTTCCGCTCGGACGAACAACCGGTCCGGGTCGCGGCTCAGCGGAACGTCCGCGACCCCGTGGTAGACGAGGGCAAGCGGCGGAGGCAAGCCCTTGGCCATACCGAAATCGTACGCTGCGCGCATGAGCACGGGTGCCCGCCGAATCCTCGCCAACACGGGCTACCGGCTGCTCGCCGACGCCGGCTCGAAGCTCGCCTCCGTCGCGTTCTACGTCGTCGCTGCGCGCCAGCTCGGCTCCGACGGCTTCGGCGTCTTCACGTTCGGGCTCGCGTTCGTCATCCTCGCGACGACCCTCGGCAGCTTCGGCCAGGACAGCATCCTGACCCGCGAGGTGGCGCGGGACAAGACGCTCCTCGACGGCTACTTCGTGAACACCCTCGCGCTGAAGGCGGTCCTCTGTGTCGTCTCGCTGGCGATCGCGATCGGCGCCGCGGTCGCGCTCGGAATCGACGACCAGACGAGGGACGTGCTCCTGCTGCTCGGCGCTGCGGCAACGATCGAGCTCTTGATGACGACGTGCTTCGCCACCTTCCAGGCGTACGAGCGCATGGAGTTCACGCCCATGGCGCTGATCACCCAGCGCACGCTGACCGCGGTCGCGGGAATCGCAGCGCTCCTGGCCGGGGCGGGAGTGGTGGCGGTATCGGCGATCTACCTCGTGGGGTCGGTGCTCGGCTTCTCGCTTGCGCTCTGGCTTCTGCTCCATCGGGTCGCTCGGCCCAAGCTGGAGGTCGAGACCTGGCGCTGGGTGACGCTGATGCGCGCCGCGGCGGCGATCGGGCTGACGAGCGTCTTCGCAGTCATCCTCTTCCGAGTGGACATGACGATGCTGGCTGCGTTCGAGCCCCACGACGTCGTCGGTGACTATGGAGCCGCCTATCGGCTCCTCGAGGCGACGCTCTTCGTCTCCTGGAGCGTGAGCTCGGCGGTCTACCCCGTCTTCTCACGCCTCACTCCGACGAGCGCCCCGCCCGTGGGCTTCGTCTTCGAGCGCGGGGTCAAGCTCGGCATCGCGCTGACCCTTCCGCTGGCCGCCGGCGCCCTCGTCCTGGCCGATCCTCTCGTCGAGACGCTGTACGGCGCCGACTACAACCGGGCTGCCACGGCGCTGCGACTGCTCACACCGGCAATCGCCTTGTACCCGGTTTGCTACGTGGCCGGCTCCCTGCTCGTCGCCCAGAATCGGCAGCGCGTCATGCTCGGCGTCTACGCGGTCGCCGCGACGGAGAACGTGCTGGCCAACCTGCTCCTCATCCCGTGGCTCTCGCTCGACGGCGCCGCATTGGGGACGTCGATCTCGACCACACTCGTCGCAGTGGCGCTCGTCTTCTTCACGCAGCAAACGGCCGGGGCAGTCGACTGGAGCCGCGTGTGCGCAGGGCCCGTGGTCGCCACACTGGCGGCTGCTGCCGCGATGCTGATCCTGCGCGACACCTTCCCGGCCGCTGTCGTCGCCGGCGCCGTCGTGTACGCCAGTGTCCTCTATGGCGCCGAGCGCCGCTTGTACCCCGACGACGCGCGGGCGGTGCTCGATCTCCTGCCGCGGCGGAGAGCGACCGCGTGAATCTCGCCGCTCTCGAAAGCGACTGGCGCCCGCTCGCCGAGAAGAGCCGGAACGTCTTCGGCACGTGGGAGTGGGCCGACACGTGGTGGCGCCACTACGGAGAGGGCGGTGAGCTCCGGGCGACGGTCGTTCCCGGCAAGGTCGTCCTCCCTTTGTACGTCGGGCGCTCCGGGCCGTTCCGCGTGCTGCGGTTCATCGGTCACGGGCATGCCGACGAGCTCGGCCCGGTCTCGGCTCCCCAAGACCGAGGGGCCGCGGAGGCCGCTATGCGGGAGGCTCTGGACCGGGACGGACATCACCTCTTCCTCGGAGAAGACATGTCGCCCGGCTGGGGCGCATCTCTGGACGCGAAGGTCGTCGAGCGGACGAGCAGCCCTGTACTGGCCTTGCCCGAGAAGGGCTGGGACGAGTTTCTCGCCGCCCGGAGCTCGAACTTCAGGCAGCAGATGCGCAAGTGCGAGCGCAGGCTCTCCCGGGACCATGAGCTTCGCATGAGGCTGGCCGACGACCCGAATCGTCTCCCAGCCGATCTGGACACCCTGTTCGCCCTGCACCGCGCCCGATGGCCGGGGAGCGGATGGTTCGCAGACGCGGAAGCCTTTCACCGGGACTTCGCCGCGGTCGCGCTCGAACGTGGCTGGCTGCGGCTCTGGATTCTCGACCTGGACGGTCGACCTGCCGCGGCCTGGTACGGCTTCCGCTTCGGCGGAATCGACTCCTACTACCAGGGCGGGCGTGACCCAACCCTCACGCGGGAGCGTCTCGGCCTGATGACGATCATCCACACCGTCCGGGAAGCAATCGGCGACGGGTGCGAGGAGTACCGCTTCCTTCGGGGCGACGAGAGCTTCAAGTACCGGTTCGCGACGTCCGACCCCGGGCTCGAGACGCTGGCCCGCCCCAGCGGAGTGCTCGGAAGGGCTGCACTCGCGCTACGGACGCTTCGCAGGCGACGCTCGTCGTAGCGCACGGCCCGCGAGGCGCCCGGCATGGAGCAGCCCTGGGCCGGGATCGCGGGCGTCCCAGATCCCGTGGCGCGCTCCGAGCGCGTAGCGCAGCGATCCCGCGAGGCCCTTGTGCTCCTGGACAGCGCGGCGGAGGTCCGACTCGAGCCAGTGGTAGCGCACGCCGAGTCGCGGCGGCTCGATGACCGGCACGGGTCGGCCCGTCGCAACCGCAGCCCAGATCGCCGGCAGGTTGAGCCCCGCGGCCAGCCCGAGCGCCATCGAGCCGTAGAAGCGCCCGTTGAGGTCGATCAGCACCGACTCGCCGAGCGGAGGCACCTGGAACTGCACCTGGGCGATCCCGAACCAGTTGAGTTCGGCAAGCAAGTCCGCAACACCTTTCGCGAGCGCCGGATCGAGCGCCTCGGTCTCGCCGCGGGCCGTGCCGCCGCGAGGTGTCGTGGAGCTCGCCCGCTGCTGGACGGAAGCCAGGACACGGCTCTCACGGTCGGTCACCGCGACGTGGGCCACGAGGTCGCCTTCGACGTAGCGCTGAACGAGAGGTTCCGCGCCCACGTTCTCGAGGTATGCGACGCGCGCCTCGGCCTCTTCCTTCGTGTCCTTCACCTCAGCGCGCAGGCGCAGAGGCCCGCCGTCCGGATCGTGCACCGTGGTCTGGCGAGGCTTGACGACGACCGGTGCTTCCTCCGGGCGCGCCTCCGCAGGAACGGCGAGACCGACGCGCTCGGCCGCTTCGGAGAGCGCGACCTTGTCCAATGCGCGGACGACGTCCTCGTGAGGGCCGTACGGGACGATCGCGCGGAGCTCGTCTCGTGCCGCCGACAGGGCGAGCACCTCGCCGTCCCCGGCGCCGAACACGAGCTCGTAACCGCCGGACACGACCGCACCGCGCACCCCGGCGACGAAGCCGGACTCGTCCTCTTCAGGCGGCGGCACCTCGTGCCAGGCCGTGGCGTAACGCGAGGACGAGGCGAAGCCCTTCTCGGGCGACCCGATCCCAACCTCCCAGCCGGCCCGGCCGAGCGCGCGGCACGCAGCAAGCGAGCCGCGCTGGAACCCGTCCTCGACGATCAGCGCACGCACGGAGCGCGCATCCTCAGTGACAGGCCGTGGACCCGGAGTCGGTGAACGTCTGCCCGGCGACCGGATGGAACTGCCAGTCGTACCGCTTCGACCACAGGTCGAGCTCGAGGACGCCCCACACGCCGCTGATCGAGCTCTGCAGATTGGGCGTCAACGGATCGTCGATGGCGTGGAAATTTTGATTTCCTCCGGTGCCGACGACGAACTCGCGAATGCCTCGCGCGGAATCCGCAGAGCCCGCCGGATTCTGGGGAGCGAAGCGCTGGTAGTCGTGGGCATGTCCGGAGAGGACGACATCAGCGTTCGCGTCGTACAGAGCCTGCCAGAAGGGCCTCATCATGTCGGCTTCGCGAGCTCCCACGTACGCGCTGAACATCGGGTGGTGCCAGTACGCGAGCGTGCACTTCTTCTTGTGTGCGGCGAGGTCGGCGCGCAGCCAGGCTTCCTGCGCCGAGCCGGCCTGGCAGCCGCCGACGAAGTCGCAGTTGCTGTTCAGCGAGACGACGTGCCACGCACCGAGGTCGTACGAGTACCACCCTTGCGCGGGATTCCCCGCGACGGCGCCCCAGTAGGCGAAGTAGCCCACGCCATTCGTTCCCCCATACTCGTATTCGTGGTTCCCTGGCGCCGGTCGAGTCCTCGTCTTGAACCTGCCCCAGCTCGGCCCGTAGCAATTGTTGAACTCGTCGAGCTTGCCGTCCGGGTACGCGAGGTCGCCGAGCGCTGCCACCGTCCCCGGAAGGTTTTCGACGAGCGCCGCCGTCGCCTCGTCGCCGCCGATGCCGCATTCCGCGATGTCCCCAGCGGCTACCAGCTTCTGCGGCGTCTCCAGCACGAAGTCGATGCGCGGTGCCCTGGAGCCGGACTCCCTGCTGGCCAGCCGAGCCAAGCCGCCCGGCGCCGTCAGCGCGAGGTTGAGCGGCCCGCCTGAGGAGATCCCACGCACGCTCCGCGTGATGTCGACGGTCACGAGGCCGCGCCGCACGCGTCCGGACGAGGCGATGCGGGCTCCGACGCTCGGCGCGTTCCGGAACGTGATCCCGCGCTCCGACCAGCCGCTGCCCGTCGAGCGCACCGTGAAGCCGCGCCGCGAAGGCGCGACCGCAAAGAGCCGCAACGTCGCCTTAGCGACCGTTGCACCCTGGATCGAGCTCAGGTCGAAGCGAAGGTAGGCACGGGTCGAGGGCCGGGCGGCGACGCTGAGCACGCGGGCCTGCCCGAAATTTCGGCTTCGCGCCGCTGCCGTCACGTATGCGTCAGCACTTGCGGCCGCCCTCGGCGGGGCGAGTCGCGGTGCGGCGGGCGACGAGGCTGCTCCGCCCGCGAGCGCCAGGCCTGCGGCGGCGGAAATGAGTGCAAAACGGCGCATGGAACCCCTGAATTGAGACTACCCGGGCACGGCCTAGGTTAGCCCTCGCGCTCGCGCAGGGCCGGGAAGAGGATCGCGTCGCGGATGTTCTCGTGGCCGGTGAGCACCATCGCCAGCCGGTCGATGCCGAGGCCGAGCCCGCCGGTCGGCGGCATCCCGTAGGCGAGCGCCTCGACGTAGTCCGGGTCGCCCTGCTGGCCGCCCGCGTCGGCCGCCTGCTCCGCGAAGCGCTGCGCCTGCTCGTCGGGGTCGTTGATCTCCGTGAACGCGTTCCCGAGCTCCATGCCGCCGACGAAGAACTCGAAGCGCTCGACGATCGACGGGTCGTCGTCGGTCGGCCGCGCGAACGGCGAGAGCTCGACCGGGTAGTCGTGGAGGATCGTCGGCTCGATCAGCTCGGGCTCGACGAAGTGGCTGAGCGCGTGGTCGACGAGGCTGGCTCCAGGTGTCGTTCGCGCTCGTGTCGACGCCTCGCTCGTTCAGCCGCCTGCGGAGCTCGTCCTCGTCGCGCGTCCAGAGCCCCTCGCTCCTCGAGCGCCTCGACGAGCTTGACGCGCTTCCAGGGCGCCGTCAGGTCGACCTCGTGCCCGCGGAACGTGACCTTCGTCGTCCCGATCGTCTCGCGTCGCGACGGTCTCGACGAGCTCCTCGATCCGCGCCATCGTGTCCTGTGTAGTCCGCGTAGGCCTCGTACCACTCGACCATCGTGAACTCGGGCGCGTGCTTGTAGGACACGCTCTCGTTGCGGAAGTCGCGGCCCAGCTCGTAGACGCGCTCGAGGCCGCCGACGATCAGGCGCTTGAGGTAGAGCTCGGTCGCGATGCGCAGGTAGAGGTCTGTGTCGAGCTCGTTCGAGTGCGTGACGAACGGGTCGGCGAGCGCGCCGCCGTAGCGGGGCTGGAGGATCGGCGTCTCGACCTCGACGAAGCCGTGCCCGTCGAGGTAGCGGCGGATCGCGGCGACCATGCGCGCGCGCAGCTCGAAGTCGGCGCGCGACTCCTCGTTCATCAGCAGGTCGAGGTAGCGCCGGCGGTAGCGGGCCTCGGTGTCGGTCAGCCCGTGGAAGGTGTCCGGCAGCGGCCGCCGGATCTTGGCGAGCAGCTCGAGCTCGGTGACCGCGAGCGACGGCTCGCCGCGCTTCGTCCGCGCCGGGGATCCCGGTCACACCGACGATGTCGCCGAGGTCGAGGTCGACGGGCCCGGCCCGATCCTCGGAGACGAGCAGCTGGATCTTCCCGGAGCGGTCGACGAGGTCGAGGAAGACGAGCTTCCCCATGTCCCGCCGAGCCATGACCCGCCCAGCGACACGCCGCGGCTCGCCACCCTCCTCCCCGGGCTCGACCTTCTCGGCCTCGACCCGGACGGCCGCAATCTCGTCCCGGTCGGGAAATCGCTTCGGCAAGGCCATGCGCGCGAGTCTAAGCGCCCGCCGGTCGACGAGGGATCAGGCCCTAACAAGGGACAGGCCCTCGTGACTGAAAGTGCGACGAACGCCTCGTCGGCGTTAGGCGGCTTTGATGTCGAGGATCTTGTACTTCAGGGCCTTGCCGCGCGGAGTCGTGCACCTCGACGGTCTCGCCCTTCTTCTTGCCGATGATCGCCTTGCCGACCGGCGACTCGTTCGAGAGCTTGTGCTCGGACGGGTTCGCCTCCGCTGAGCCGACGATGTGGTACTCGACGGTCTCCTTGGCGGACACGTCCCGGAGCTTCACGTGCGAGCCGACGGAGACGACGTCCTTGGCGACGTCCTTCTTCGTGATCACGCGCGCGTTGGCCATCCGCTCCTCGAGAACCGCGATGCGGTGCTCGAGCAGCGCCTGGTCGTTCTTGGCGTCGTCGTACTCGGAGTTCTCGGTGATGTCGCCGAACTGCCGCGCGACTCGGATGCGCTCCGCGACCTCGCGGCGCTTGTCGTTCGACAGGTGCTCGATCTCCTCCTTGAGCTTCTTGTAGCCCTCAGGAGTGAGGATCACTTCCTTCACGTTTCTGCCTCCTCGGAATAAAAACGCGCGGCGCAAAGGCGCCGTCGCGGGCGAGCATGGTACCTATGACGGGCGTCAACGTCAAACTCCGGCTCCGGCGGCTACGATTAGGCCTCTGTGCAGGTAGATCTCCGGGAATCCTGGCGCATTGGGCCGGTGGAGATCCCGACCCGGCTCGTGCTCGCCCCGATGGCCGGTGTCAGCGTGCAGGCGTTTCGCCGCCAGGGCCGCCGTTTCGGCGCCGGGCTCGTCTGCTCGGAGATGGTCAGCTGCGCGGGGCTTTCGCACAAGAACGAGAAGACGCTCGGCTACTTGCGCATCGCTGCCGACGAGCATCCGCTCGCGGTTCAGATCTTCGGCGGAGAGCCGGGCGTCATGGCCGAAGCGGCACGGATGGTCGAGGACGCGGGCGCCGACCTCGTCGACATCAACTTCGGCTGCCCGGTGCGCAAGGTGACGAAGACCGGCGCGGGCGCCACGTGCCTCGACGAGCCCGACCGCGCGTGCCGCATCGTCGAGGCGGTCGCCGAGGCGATCTCGATCCCGGTCTCGGTGAAGATGCGCCGCGGGATCCAGAACGGCTCGCGCACGTGCCTCGAGATCGGGCCCAAGCTCGTCGAAGCGGGCGCGGCCACCCTCACGCTCCACCCGCGCTCGGCGCGGCAGATGTACACCGGCGAGGCCGACCACTCGCTGACGGCCGAGCTCGTCGAGCTCGTCGACGTCCCCGTCATCGCCTCTGGCGACATCACCTCCCGCGCCAAGGCGCAGACCGTGCTCGCGACGACCGGCGCGGAGGCGGTCATGGTCGGCCGCGCAGCCCAGGGGAATCCGTGGGTGCTGGCCGAGATCATGGGCGAGGGACGACGAGCCGTCCCGCGAGGAGGTCGTCGCCGAGCTCGTCCTCTTCATTCGCGAGACCGTGCGCGAGCTCGGGGAACAGCGGGCGACCGGATTCCTGAAGAAGTTCTACGGCTGGTACCTCGGGCGAGGTCGCTTCCCGAAGCCGTTCAAGCAGGAGCTCGTGCAGCTGACGACGCTCGGCGAGGTCGAGCAGCGCCTGTTCGCGGCCGCCCCCGGCGCGAGGTTCGTGCTCGAGCGGCTCGAGGATGAGCTGCCGGAAGGCGACGAGGTCCTCCTCGATCTCCCGATCTCGATCTACGGCGGCGGCTAGCACGTCCCTGGTCGGCCTCCGCTCCCGCCCGGCGGAGCCGGGCTCCGCGGAGGCCTGACGCCGCTGACGGCAGGATGCTGCGCGCGCGGCGCTTGTCCGTACCCGATGTACTGTCCTGCGCGCCGCGCGCTGTGCCTCCCACCGCCAGCGGCGCCCCAGGAACGTGCTAGCTGCGCTAGCCGCGCAGCAGGTCGCGGGCGACCCAGCCGGCGATCCGGCCGCTGCGCCGTGCCCTGCCCGGTGCGTAGGGGAGGTAGGCGTGACCGAAGGGGACGTAGACGCGAGTCGGCGCGCGGCTCGAGCCGCTCCGCGGAAGGCCGAACATCAGCTCGTGCTCGGCCGGCGTCCCGGCCCGCTCGAGCCGATCGAGCGCCTCTTCGACGAGCCGCCGGTCGTGCGTCGCGACCGCGACGTGAGCGGCCCGCCCGGCGAGCGACTCGACCAGCGCCAGGAACCCGGCTTGATCGTCCACGCCCGGCTCGGGCCACTGGCCCTTCACGACCCGAACGCGTAGGCCAAGCTCGACAGCGCGCTCGGCATCGGCGAGGCTCCGCTCCCAGGAGCCGGGCAGCGTGCAGCCAAGGCCGGGCCGCGCGAGCTCGGCCAGCAGCTTCCAGCCGGCCTCCGCGTCCTCAGGCCCTGTGGAATCGAAGTGCAGGGACAGCCCGAGCTCCTCGCCGCGGGCGAGTAGCCGCTCGAATCGCTCGCGGGCGAAGCCGAGCGCCGCCGGCTTGACCGAGAGGTAGCCGTCGAGGTCGTTCTCCGCGAGCGCGTCGAGCGTCGCCAGCAAGTTCGCCTCGACCTTCGAGGGCGAGTCCTCCGGCCCGTCCCAGTACGCCAGCGCGACGGCGCCGTCGATCTTCCGTGCGACCGCCAGCGCGTCGTCTAGCTGGGGACCAGCGACGTGCCCGCGCTCCGCTCTCGCAACTAGGCGGCGGGTTGCCCGACGGCGCGCATGCCCCGTTGCGTCGCCGACGAGTGAGCGAGCTCCGCGAAGCGTCGCCGGGTAGGCGTGGACGGCGACGCAAGCATGCTCCTGATCCGTCCAGACGCGTGTCCAGTCGTCACGCTCCCCGAGCAGCTCGATCGCCTCGAGCCCGTTTGCCAGCCCCCAGCGTGCGGTCTCGAGGAGCAGCAGCGTCCCCGGGGAACAGCGCGCGAAGCGCTCGTCGTAGCCGATCTTGAGCAGCCAGAGACGCCCCGCATGCTCGACGGCGAGCTGCACCGCCGCCGCCTCCTTCCCGATGCGCAAAAAGCAGAGGTGAAGGGAGCCTTCGGCTGCGGTCGCCGCGGCGTACTCCTCGAAGAACCGCCGGCGGATCTGGTCATGGGCGAGCGCGGTGCCGCGCGCGCCCTTCCAGCCTGCCGCCTCGACGTCGAAGAACTCCGCCATGAGCGGGGCCAGCTCGGCCGGGGCCGGCGCGAGGATCTCCGTCGAGACGGCTCCCAGCTCCTCGGCGCGCCGTGCGGCCCGCCGCAGGTCGCTCCGCCGGCGTCCGCTGAACCGAGCTTCGGGGTCGGCGTTCAGCTCGAGCACCGGCGTCGAGCCTGCAGATCGGACCAGTAGAGCGCCGCGGCCCCGAAAGGCGCGCCGCAGCGCATTCAGCGTCGGCGATGCTTCCCGGAGACGGGGAACGACGATGCGCCTCTTCAGCGCCGCAAGCTCACGGACCAGGCTTTCGAGTGCCGCCTCGTCGCGGTAGGCGAAGTCGGCCGGCTCGTGCAGCTCGCGCGCGCCCACGAGCTCGAGCGCTCCGTCCTCGCGTACGACCATCGGTGCGGCGGCCAGAAGCTCATCGCCCTGTTCGGCGAGCACGAGCTCGAGCTCGCCGCCGAAGCCTGCGACGCACGCCCGAACCCACGCGAATCGCTGCGTCGGGGTCGCGGCCCACTCGTCGAGCGCACGCCAGCGAGACGCGACTGCATCCAGCTCCTGCACCGCGGTCGAAGGGCCGGTTACCGGTTGAGCTCCCAGACCAGCCGGAGCCCTTCGAGCGTCAGGTTCTCGTCGACACGCTCGATCGTCCTCGCGTGCGGCGCGACGATGTCGGCCAGCCCACCGGTCGCGATCGCCCTGGCCTCGACGCCCAGCTCGCCGCGGATCTCCTCGACGATCCGGTCGACCTGGCCCGCGAAGCCGTAGACGAGCCCGGACTGCAGGCTGTGCACGGTCGTCTTGCCGATCACCGTGGGCGGTTCCGTGAAGTCGACACGCATCAGGCGGGCGGCCCGGGCGAAGAGCGCGTCCATCGAGATCTCGATCCCGGGCGCGAGCACTCCGCCCACATATTCGCCGTCGGCCGAGACGACATCGAAGTTCGTCGAGGTGCCGAAGTCGACGACGATGCAGGGCGCGCCGTAGCGCTCCTTCGCCGCGACAGCGTTCACGACCCGGTCCGGGCCGACCTCGCGCGGGTCGTCGTAGCGCACCGAGATCCCGGTCTTCGCGCCCGGCCCGACGACGAGGACCGGCGCCTTCGCGTAGCGCTCAGCGAACAGCTCGTACTCGCGCACGAGCGCCGGCACGGTCGAGGAGAGGCAGATGCCGTCCACGGTCTCGAGGTCGAGCATCTCCCCGAGCAGAGCGCCGAGCTCGTCGCCGGTCCGGTTGGAGTCCGTCGCGAGCCGCCGGTGCTCGGCGAGCCGGTCGCCGTCAAAGAGCCCGAGAACCGTCTGAGTGTTCCCGACGTCGATCGCCAAGAGCATGGATCGAGCCTACTTCAGGGCGAGCGCCGGAATGCTCCAGTCCTGGTAGACCCCGTGGTACCTGAGACTGCGTGGGTCGACCCGGTTCGAGAAGAAGTAGCGGCTGTTGTACGTCCGCATGGCGGCGAGGGGCGCGAAGTTCCTGGTCAACTCGAGATCGAGGTTGCCAAACGCTCTCAGGCGTGCGTTGCCACGGAGCTTGGCCGCGGCTGCGATCTTCGCGTCGTACCTGGTGCCGGCCAGAAACGGTCGCAAGGGAGCGAAGAAGGTGTAGGGATCCGGGTCGTCCGCGCACGAGCCCATCGAGACTCCGATGTCGGCATCGGAACCGGCCCTGTTGAACGCGTCGTAGATGTTTCCCCCGGAGAAACCCTTCATCGTGATGTTGGCGGGGTCGAAGCCAAGCTGGATCAAGTTGCCCCGGACTATCTCGGCCTGAGCCGGGTTGACCGTGCCCGACGAGCGGTAGTAGACAGTGATCCTCCCGTTCCTGAAGTGCCCTGCCGCAAGTCGTCTCGCCTTGGCGTAGTTGGGCCGTGCCGCGTAGGGCTGGCGCGTCTTCGCCGACACTGAGCCCGGGAAGCCTGGCGGGAGGATGTGGGTCCACGGGTCGGCTGCGTAGGGCCCGGCCTGATCCGCGTAGGCGCGCCGGTCTACCGCCCAATTGAGCGCTTTGCGCATCGCACTGTTGCCTCTCAACAACGCTCCACGGTTGTTGAAGAGAATCGAGCCGACGCAGTTGGTCGGCTTCGCCCAGAAACGGGTCTTATTGACGCCGTACTGGTCAGCGATCCCCTGGACCTCGGCCGCCGGCACCGGCCCCTCGTCCAGCTCGTTGTTCTGCACCTGGCGAAAAGCCGTCTGCTCGTTGAGGTTCCACTGGAGGTCGAGCCCCGCGAGGTTGCGAGGCCCGTTCCTTCCGGGGCCACGCTTCCAGAACGGGTTCTGCCGTAATGAAGTCAGCTGGTTCACGTCGTTCCGCGAGTACGCGTAAGGGCCCGCCGACGGCATGGTCCTGATGTCGCTGACGTTCACGACCTCCCTGTCGAGGGGCAGCTTTGTCGAGGTCGCCTGGAAGAACGGCATCGTCAGCTTCGACAGGAACGCGCCGTCCGCACTCGTCAGGTTGATGATCAGCTTGTTGCCCTTGACCCTGACCCCGCGCACGTCCGTGGCCCTGCCGTCGTTGACGGCCTGAGCGCCGACGATGTTCGCGCCGTTCTGGTCGGTGATGAACGCCGCGCCGGGCGAGGCGAGGTCGTGATTCGCGAGGCGGTTGATCGCGTACTTGAAGCTCGCCGCACTCACCCGCGTTCCGTCGCTGAACCGGAAGCCTTTCCGGATGAAGAACGTGTACCGCCTTCCACCGTTCGAAACGGCGACTCGGGACGCGACCTCCGGCACGAGCGTGCCCCTCGGCGAGTAGTTGTAGAGCTTCGCCGCAGTCGCGTACTCGAGCCACCACGCGGTCGTGATGTAGGCGAGCTGGGGATCGACCTTGACGGACGCACCGGTCGTTCCGACCCTGAAGATTCCGCCCTTCCGCTCAGGCGTCGCACCGGCGAGCTGCGCCGTGACCATCAGCGCCGCGCCCAGCGCCACCATCGCGGGTGAGAGCCAGAACCGTCGCATCTACTCGAGCGCGAGCGCGGGGATGCTCCAGTCGGAGTAGATCCCCTGGTAGACGAGGCTCTTCGGATTTACGCGGTTGGAGAAGAAGTAACGGTTGTTGTACGTCCGCATCGCGGCCATCGGCGCGATCTCCCGCATGAGGTCGAGATCCATCTGGCCATAGACCTTGAAGCGCTTCGGCCCGACGAGCCTGGCCGCCGCCTTCATCTTCCTGTTCCACCGGGCATTGTCCATGTACGAGAGGTTGACGTTGTTCTCGGGCCGGAGGAACGGGCCATACAGCAGGACGTTGATCCAGTCGTATGGATCCGGGTAGTCCGAGCACCAGCCCATAGAGATGCCGATGTCGGCGTCGTTGCCTCTTCGGCCGATCGGGTCATAGATGCCGCCGCCGGAAAAGCCCTTCATCGTGATGTTGGCTGGTTCGAAGCCGAGGTTGATGAGGTCCTGGCGGACGATTGCTGCCTGGGCTGGGTTCGTCGTTCCGGACGACCGGTAGTAGAGAGTGATCTTCCCGTCTCTGAAGTGGCCAGCTGCAAGCTGCCTGGCCTTCGTCAGATCGGGCCTATCCAGGGGATAGAGATCGACCTTTCGCCACCCAGGTACTCCGGGGTTGAACAGGTGGCTCCACGGGTCCCCGGCGTACGGGCCGGCCTGGGCTACATACGCCCTGCGATCGACCGCATAGGCGACCGCCTTTCGGAGGTTGGGGTTCCCCTTGAACAGGTGGTTCTCCATGTTCATAGGGAGATAGCCGGTGCAGTTGACCGGCTTCGTCCAGAAACGGGCTTGGTTGACGCCGTACTGGTTCGCGACGCCCCTGGACCTCTGCCGCAGGCAGCGGGCCTTCGTCGAGCTCGTTGTTTTTCACCTGGTAGAAGGCGGTCTGCTCGTTGAGGTCCCACTGGAGATCGAGACCCGCCAGGTTGCGCGGCCGGTTTCTGCCAGGCCCGCGCTTCCAGAAGGGGTTCTGCCTGATCGACGTCAGCTGGTTCACGTTGTTGCGCGAGAACGCGTAAGGGCCTGCGGACGGGATCGTCGTGATGTCGCTGACGTGCACGATCTCACGGTCGAGCGGCGAGCTTCGTGGAGGTCGCCTGGAAGAACGGCATCGTGATCTTGGACATGAAGGTGCCGTCCGGGCGAGTCAGGTGGATGCTCAGCCTGTTGCCTCGCACCCGGACGCCGCTGACGTCGAGTGCCGTCGCCGGCGTTCGCGGTCCTTCGCGCCGACGATGTTCGTGCCCTTCTGGTCGATGATGAACTCCGCCCCCGGCGAGGCGAGATCGTGATTGGCGACGCGGTTGATCGCGTAGGCGAAGTTCTTCGCAGTCACCGGGGTGCCGTCGCTGAACCGGAAGCCTTTGCGGATCCAGAACGTGTACGTCCTGCCGCGGTCCGAGACCGTGAATCTCGACGCGACCTCGGGCCACGAGCACGGTGCCACTCGGTCCCTTCAGGTCCGGATAGTTGTAGAGCTTTGCGGCGGTCGCGTACTCGAGCCACCACGCGGTCGTGATGTAGGCGACCTGCGGGTCGACCTGGATCGAGGCGCCGGTCGTCCCTACGCGAAAGACTCCGCCTTTCGTGAACGACCGAGAGCTACCCCCTGCGGCCGCAAGCTGCGCAGTGACCAGAAGACCTGCCCCGGCCACGAGCATGGCGAGCGAGACCCAGAGACGTCGAGGCATCTCACCTTCCTAGACTCCGGACGGGCGGCGGTGTTAGCGGGCGCTAGAGCTCGTCGTCCGAGGAGAGCGACTCGCCGATTCGCTCGGCCAGCGCCTCGGCTGTGAGCTTGGGCCCCTCGCCCTCGCCGCGGAGCTCTTCCACCGTGACATCGCTGGAGGTATAGATCTCGGCCTTCGGAATCAGCCGAGTCGGCCGGTTCTTGTCCCAGACCCAGACGTCCTCCATCTTCAGGTGGTAGAAGGGATAGCTGGGCTGCGGCGACGAGGTCAGCTCGAGCTTGTTGCAGAGGTAGGTCGCATCCTGCGTTAGGACGCACCACCGGAACAGCTCGAAGACGTCGGAGTACTCGCGCTTCAGCTGGAGCTCGAGTTGCGCCTCGAACTCGTCGAGCTCGTCGATGTTCGACATAGCGCCGTCATTCTAGCTCCGCGAGCAAATCTGAAACCGAGCCGCGCCCGGGCAGGACGAGGCCTGGAGCCAGCTCGGCGAGCGGCTCGAGGGCGAACCGGCGCTCGTGGAGGCGCGGATGAGGCAGCGTCAGGCCCGGCTCGTCCACGACCTCGTCGCCGTAGACGAGCAGGTCGAGGTCGATCGTCCGCGGGCCGAAGCGCTCACGGCGCACGCGCCCCAGGCGCTGCTCGATGTCCAGCAGGCGCCCGAGCAGCTCCCGCGGCGCCAACTCGGTCGTCACCTGGACGGCTCCGTTCAGAAACGGCCCTTGCTCGACCGGCCCGACCGGCTCGGTCTCCCGCAGCGTGGAGACCGCGACGACCTCGATCTCCTCCTCTGCGGACAAGAGCTCGAGTGCCGCGCGCAGGTGATCCTCACGATCTCCGAGGTTCGAGCCGATACCGACGAAAGCTGTGGCCATGCCTGTTGCTATGTTCGCTGCCTTGAGGCGTCTTGGGGTCATCCTCGCGCTCGCCGGCCTGGCGCTCGCCGCCGGGAACGGCTCCGCCTGGGCGCAGGCCACGCTCTCCAAGGAGCGGGCGCGAGAGCTACGGCTCTACGGCTCGACACTCGTTCTCGCCCGGCCCGGAGCAGGCCCGGCGCTTCGGCGCGCCGGCGGAGTCAAGATCGCGACGGCGCTGCCGATCTGGCGACTGCCCAGCGGTCCGGCCGTTCGCGCCCTCCCCGCCTTGCTGCGCGCCGGCCTCGTCCCCGACGTCGAGCCCGACCAACCGATGCGCCTCGAGAACCACCTGAGCGACCCGCTGTTCATGAACGGCCTGGAATGGTGGCCCTCGTCGGTCGGTCTCGACCGAGCCGAGCCTCCAGGCCCCGGGAAGCCGCTGACGATCATCGACACGGGAGTCGACTTCACGCATGAGGAGTTCGCCTCTCGACCCGCGACGAAGGCGCTGAACGCGCAGACCACATCCGACCAGTCGGAAGAGCACGGCACGGCGGTCGCCTCGACTGCCGCCGCGCCCACCAACGGGCTTGGCGTCGTGGGCGTCTACCCGCAGGCGAACCTCCAGGCCTGGGACGCGAGCCCCTACGGAGACGGGATCACCGCGGGCGACGTCATCCAGGGGCTGGACGCGGCGATCAAGAACGGGCAGGGAGTCGTCAACCTCAGCCTTGGCTCGCACGAGCGGAATCCGCTCCTGGACTCGATGGTCGCGGTGACCTTCGCCTCGGGGACCCTCATCGTGGCAGCGGCCGGAAACAGTCGTACGAGTGGAAGCCCGCTCGAGTACCCGGCGAGCCTGCCCCACGTGCTGACGGCCGGAGCTATCGACCAGTCGGGCCAGCCGACGTATTTCTCGAGTGGATCTCCATTCGTCGATCTCGCTGCGCCGGGTTTCCAGATCCCGGTCGCAGTTCCGTCGACCTATCTACCTCCCGAGAGATACGCCTCTTTCTCCGGGACGAGCTTCGCCTCTCCGATCGTCGCGGGTGCGACCGCCTGGGTCTGGACCGTGCGGCCGACCCTCGACATCACGCAGCTCTTCGAGGTCATGCGCCTGTCTGCCCAGGACATTTCCAGTCCCGGCTTCGACGCCTTCTCGGGCTTCGGCCGTCTCGACATCCCGACGGCGTTGACCGTGGCGCCTCCGGCCCGCGACCCGCAGGAGCCGAACGAGGACGTCACGTACCTGAAGAAGAGCGGGCTGCTACACCGATCGTCGGTTCCAGTGACCTCTGCGGGCCGGCTGCACGGCTCGATCACCGCCCGGCTCGACTTCGGCGAGGACCCACGTGACGTCTACCGCGTCTGGGTTCCGGGCCGTCGCACGGCGGTCGTTGCGCTCCAGCCCTCGGGCGGAGACGTCGACCTTGCGCTCTGGGGCCCGCGCACCGTCAGCGTCCTCGAAGCCGGCGCTGCGCGGAAGCGGGATTTCAAGGGTCTCTCGGAGCGGCTGGGCACGAAGCGAGAGTCGCTGCGCCTGAAGAACACGGCGCGGTTCGGCGCCTACTACTACGTCGACGCGTCCGTCGGCGCAGGCAGCGGCGCCGTCGTCCGCAAGGTGGCCGGGCTCGGGTACCGCATCTCGGTCTCGCTCGTCAAGAAGAAGAAACGCGCCCGCTAGTTCTCGGGGCGCCGCTGGCGGTGGGAGGCGAGCGCGCGGCGCGCAGGACAGTACACCGAGTACGGACAAGCGCCGCGCGCGCTGCATCGTGCCGCCAGCGGCGTCAGTGCCTCGCGGAGCCCGGCTTCGCCGGGCGGGAGCGAGGCCGGCCGAGGGCTAGCGGGCACGCTCGACGGTAGCGGCGGAGTGGGCGGCGGGCACCCCAGCGGGGTGCGGCTTGCGAACTCTGACCCGCACTCGCTCGACGTCGAAGCGCGCGACGAGCGCATCGGCGACTGCGGCGGCTAGAGCCTCGATCAGGTTGAACCGGCGCCCGTCGGAGACCTCGCGGATGCAGTCGGCAACCTCGCGGTAGTCGACCGCATCCTCGATCTCGTCGGAGAGGGCGCCGTCACCGACCTCGAGCCGGACGTCGTACAGGAACGTCTGGCCGTCGCGGCGCTCCTCCTCGAGGACGCCGTGGCTCCCGAAGACCTCCAGGCTCTCGAGCTCGACGATCATCCGACCGCCGCTGCCACCGTGAGCGCCTCCACGTGCTCGCGGACGTCGTGGACGCGGAAGATGGCGGCACCGCGCTCGTAAGCCGCGACCGCCGCGGCGAGGCTCGCCGAGAGTGGCCCCCTGGTCGCCTGCGGGTCGCCGAGAATGCGGCCGAGAGAGCGCTTGCGGGAGAGGCCGACGAGAACGGGGCGGCCGAGCGCGGCGATCTCGCCCAGGCGCCTGAGAAGCTCGAAGTTCTGCTCGACCGTCTTGCCGAAGCCGAAGCCGGGGTCGAGGCAGATGCGCTCCTCCTCGATCCCTGCGTCGACGGCAAAGCGGAGGCGCTCCTCGAGGAAGGCCTTGACCTCGCCGGCGACGTTGTCGTAACGCGGATCCGCCTGCATCGTCCTCGGATCGCCATGCATGTGCATGAGGCAGAGATACGCACCGGACGAGCCGACGACCTCGGCCAGCTCCGGGTCGCCCCGAAGCGCCGTCACGTCGTTCACGAGCTCGGCGCCGAGCTCGAGCGCGCGTCGCGCGACCTCCGCCTTCGCGGTGTCGATCGAAACGGGCACCTGGTCCTGCAGGGCCTCGAGGACCGGAACGACCCGGCGCAGCTCCTCGTCCAGGGAGACGCCCTCGGAGCCGGGCCTCGTCGACTCGCCCCCGATGTCGACGATCGCAGCGCCCTCGTCGGCCATGCGCCGGGCGGCGGCCGCCGCATCCTCAGGGTCGAAGTTGACCCCGCCGTCGGAGAAGGAGTCGGGCGTCACGTTGACGACGCCCATCACGGAGGGTCTTGCGAAACGCTCCTCGAGGGGGGCCAGGTCTTGCATCGAGACGCAAGTGTCGCAACGCAAGACCTGACCCTGCTCGGGTGATGGCTCAGCGCACCCTGACGGCGAGCGGCGCGGTGCCTGCGCCGCGGTGGTCGGCATCGCCGAGCGCTTGCGCGACGAGGACGGCGTCCCGGCTCACTTGCCAGCGGGTCGAGAACGTCCCGTTCGCAGCTGCGATCAGGACGCGGGACACCCAGCGGTCTCGCATGTGGAGCGACACGACGACCTCCTCGCCGCCCGCGGCCGGAGAGAGCCGGCCGGAGACGACGACGTTGCCGGGCCGGTGGAGAGCCCTCGGCCGGGCTGTCAGCGTCAAGCGCCGAGGATCGCCCACGTCGCCGCCGACCTGCGTCGCGTAGAGCGAGCTCTCGCCGGCGAGCGCGTAGTCCGTCCCGCCGCCGCTCTCGATCGCCTGCACGATGGACTGGCTGACGAGCTGTGGATGCCAGCTCGATCCGCCGTCAGTCGTCCTCAGCAGGAAGCCGCGGCCTGCGAGGTTTCCGAACCTCCTCACCGCCAGGTAGCCGGTGCGGGGCCCGGAGAACTCGACGGCATAGCCGAGGTTCGTGCCGAGGGCGAGCAGCCTGCGCCAGGTCCGACCGCCGTTCACGGTCTTCCAGAGCGCCCTGCGGGTGTCGAGTGCGTACCCGATGCGAGCGGTCGCGAAGTCGAGATCCGCGATCGACCGCTTCTTCGGGAGCTTGACCCGGCGCCAGCTGGCGCCGGCGTTGGCTGAGATCCGGGCGCTGCGCGGACCGTACACAACGACGGAGCCCGCAGCGAGGTCGATCGAGGTCAGCAGCGCGTTCCCGCCACCGCCGACGGTCTCGAACGACTCGCCTCCGTTGAGGGAACGGGCAAGGCCGTGCTGTCCGACGAGAATCAGCCTGTCGGCGTCGAGCGCAGCGATCGCAATCGGCCGGACGAGCCCGGGATTGAGCAGGCTGTAGCTGCCGCCTCCGTTGTTGGACCGCTGCAGGGTTCCGTCCGAGGCGAGCACGAACACTCGGTCGGGGCCGGCCGCGGCCAGGCCGGTTACCGCCGCGTCGGTTGGCGGGCTGACGTTCGACCAGGTCTGGCCGGCGTCGGAGGTTCGTGCGAGAACGCCCTGGGCGCCGCCTGCGTAGGCGACCGAGTCCGAGGCGGCCGTGAGCACACCGAAGCTGCCGGCGATCCGCGTCCCGACCGCCGTCCAGGCTACGCCGGCGTCGTCGGAGACCTCTGCACTGCCGAGCGCTCCGGCAGCGATCGCCCGCGTCATCCCGGCGAAGCCGACGGCCCATGTGGCATCACTGGATGCGACGACCGTCGTGAACGTGTCACCGCCGTCGGTCGTCCGCAGAAGCTGCGTACTGCCCTCGGATGCGATCAGACAATGCAGCGCATCACCGCAGGCGATCCTGCGGGGGTTCGAAAAGGGAAGGTCGCCCTTCCGAGTCCAGGTCGCACCTCCGTCGGTGCTCTTCAGGAGCATCCGGAAGGTGCCAGTGGCATAAAGCGTCTGTGCATCGGCCTGGCCCAAAGCGTCGAGACGCCCGTAGTTGGCGACCTGCGTCCACGAGACGCCGCCGTCCTCGGTGCGCTGCACGCCGCCGGTCGTCCCGACCGCGACGCAGGTCCGCTCTGCGGTGCAGAGGATGTCCAGCCCCTGCTGCGCGGGCAGCGGAGTGCGACGCGTGAACGTCCGTCCTCCGTCCGAGGTCAGCAGCAGTCGGCCGCTGCCGAGCAGGAGGTAGCCCGTGTTCATGGTCGGGAACGAGAAGGACGCGACGCCGTCCGTGCAGCCAGTGTCCCTCGCAGTGAAGGGAAGCCGGAAGAACGTTTCACCTCCGTCGTTCGATCTGCGGACCGAGCAGCCGCCGCCGACTACGACATGAGATGCGGAGCCGCCGGCGAGGCGAACGCGGGCGAGGTCGAGAGTCAAGCCCGTGACGATCCCGGTCCAGGTCGAGCCGCTGTCCTTGCTCTTCAGCAGTGTGCCGAAGTCGCCAGCGGCATAACACGTGGGGCCAGCACACGAGATGTCTCGGAGCGTGTTCGGGCCGAGAAGTGGATTGCCGGAGTACCAGCCGGACTGCGGCGCGTTGACTCCGGCGGAAGCAGTGGAGACGAGCGCGATCGCTGCCAAGAGCAGCGCGGCGCTCGTACGGCGAGAGAAGAGGCCCATCGTCCTGCCTTTCGATTCGGGGGGCACAGCGGGACGATCGTGCGCTCGCGATTAATTCAGCGCAATGGTTTGACCTGAAAATTCAAGACATCATTACGCTTTCCTCATGCGAAAGGCGTGCGGTAATGAAAACGTAAAGTGCGCTGCTAAACGAGGGGTTTCCGAAGCGCCCGAAACGGGCCTACTCGACCTGAGCCGCGACCGGCTCGGCTCCGCTCCTCTGCGCCGCCGTGCTCGCGCCGCGACCCTGGACGAGCCAGAGCCCGGCGACGATTACGGCGCCTCCGACGAGCGTCCCGAAACCGAGCGACTCGTCCAGGATCAGAACCGAGCCGACGACGCCGAAGACGGGGACGAGTAGAGCGAACGCGGTCGCCCGCGCGGCACCTACCCGGCTGACGCCCTCGTAGAAGAAGACGAACGCGAGCACGGTTCCGAAGACCGCGAGATACCCAATCGCGAGCAGCCCGGATGCCCCGGCATTGCCCAGCTTCGACCAGCCGGACTCCGCGGCGCTCAGCGGGAGTAGCATCAGCGTGCCTGTTGCGGTCGCATACAGGGTCGCCGTGACAGCCCCGAACCTGTCGGTCGCGCGCTTCCCGATCACCGAGTACACCCCCCAACAAGCGGCGCCGGCGACGAAGAGCAGCGCGCCGAGCATGCGATCGCGGTCCACTCCGCCCGCCGGCCCGATGACGACGATGAGACCGACGAGGCCGAGGACCAGACCGGCGGCAGCGCGTCGACCGATCCGCTCGCCGAGCACGAGCCAGCCGATGAGGACGGTGAAGACGGGCGCGAGGCCGGGAACGATGATCGCTCCGTCCGTCGCCGGAGCGAGCTCGAGCCCGTACAGGAAGAGGGCGTTGTACCCTGCGACCGCCGTAGCTCCCATGGCCAGGATCAAGCCGAGGTCGGAGCGAGACGGGCGGCGAAACGGCCCGGGGAGTGTTGCCGCCCAGACGGCGAGGAGCGCGGTCGCGATCGCAAACCGAGCAGCGGCGACCGTGAATGGGGACAGGTCCTCGACGGCTAGCTTCCCCGCGGGCCATGTCCCGCCGAAGCAGATCGCCATGCCGAGCAGGAAGAGGTACGCCGTGCGAGGAGATCCGCTCACGAGCAAGGAAACGCGCCTGGGCGGAGATCTATGCCCGGCGACGCCTCGGGCCGGGCTCTGCCGGACGGGAGCCAGGGAAGCAAGACGGCGCTCTCGGTTTCCTGGCGCGTCGCTCAGACCCCGTATGCGAGTGGGACAGTGTCAGGCCACACGGCCCGCTCGCAGGAGGGGGCTGAGCGGCGCGAGGCGGCCCGCGGAGCCCGGCTCCGCCGGGCGGGAGCGGGACGCCGGCCAGGGAAGCGAGAGAGCTAGCTCTTGGCGCCTTCGGGCGGCGGCGGCTGCATGGCCTGCCCCGGCAGCGGGAACGGCTTCGGCTTCGGAACCCGCGTTCGGCGCTCCGCCTTCGGCTTGGCCGACTCCGGGGTTTCCGCGGCTTCCTCCGGGAAGACCTCTTCGTCCGTGGCGCCGTCCAGGAGCTTGATGAACTGATCCTTGTCGATCGTCTCACGCTCGACGAGGATCGCGGACAGCCGGTGCAGCTCCACGAGGTGCTCCTCGAGCACCTTCCGTGCCGTCACGTGGGCTTCCTCGATCACGCGGTGAATCTCGTCGTCGATGTCGCGCGCCATCTCCTCGGAGTAATCAGGCTCGGAAGCCATCTCGCGGCCGAGGAACGGCATGTCCTGGTTTCGGCCGAGGACGCGCGGGCCGAGCTTCTCGCTCATCCCGTAGCGCATGATCATCTGCTTCGCGGTGTGGGTGACCTTCTCGAGGTCGTTGGCAGCGCCCGTCGTCACCTCGTTGAAGACGATTTCCTCCGCAGCGCGCCCACCGAGGATCGCAGCGAGCTGGTCCATCAGGGCTGTGCGCGTGGTCAGGTACCGGTCCTCTCGCGGAAGCGAGATCGTGTAGCCGAGCGCCTGGCCGCGGCTGATGATCGAGATCTTGTGCACCTCGGCGTCCTGGTCGGTGTAGTGACCGACGAGCGCGTGGCCCATCTCGTGGTACGCCGTGATCTTCCGCTCTTGCTCCGAGAAGAGACGCGTCTTCTTCTCGGGGCCGGCGATTACGCGCATGATCCCTTCCTCGAGCTCTTCCTGGCCGATCGTCTTCCTGCCGCGTCGCGCAGACAGGAGAGCTGCCTCGTTGATGAGGTTGGCGAGGTCGGCGCCGGTGAAGCCGGGAGTTCCGGCGGCAAGCGTGTCGAGCTCGATCTCGGGATTGAGCGGCTTGCCCTTCGCATGCACTTCGAGGATCCTCTTGCGGCCGACCCGGTCGGGACGGTCGACGACGATCTGCCGGTCGAAGCGCCCGGGGCGAAGCAGCGCCGGGTCGAGGATGTCGGGCCGGTTCGTGGCCGCGATCAAGATGATGTTGTCCTTCAGCTCGAACCCGTCCATCTCGACGAGGAGCTGGTTCAGGGTCTGCTCGCGCTCGTCGTGCCCGCCGCCGAGGCCCGCACCGCGGTGGCGGCCGACCGCGTCGATCTCGTCCATGAAGATGATGCACGGAGACGCCTGCTTCGCCTGCTCGAAGAGATCGCGAACGCGGCTTGCGCCGACGCCGACGAACATCTCGACGAAGTCGGAGCCGGAAATCGAGAAGAACGGCACGCCGGCCTCGCCTGCGACCGCTCGCGCGAGGAGCGTCTTACCGGTCCCAGGCGGTCCGTAGAGCAGCACGCCCTTCGGAATCCGCGCGCCGAGCGCCTGGAACTTCTTCGGGTTCTCGAGGAACTCCTTGATCTCCTGGAGCTCTTCGACAGCCTCCTCGACCCCGGCCACGTCCTTGAAGCCGATCTTGGGCGAGTCGGGAGTCATCCGCTTGGCGCGGCTCTTGCCGAAGCTCATCACCTTCGAGCCGCCGCCCTGCACCTGGTTCATGAGGAAGATCCAGAAGCCGAAGAGGAGCACGAACGGCAGGAGGCCCGTGAGGAGCGACCACCAGGCCGAGGAGCCCGTGCCCTTCGAGTCGTAGACGACGTGCTGGCGTAGCAGCACCTTCTCGAAGTCGACCTGCGACTGGTCGCTCGGGTAGTGGACCTTCCACTTCGTCTTCGAGCCGGCGTCCGTGACCTGGGCCGTGATCTCCTTCTTGTTCGGGACGAACACGACGTTGGTTACGGACTGAGGATCGGCCTCGATGCGCTGGCGAAGCTCCGAATAGGTGACCTTCTTCTCGTTCTTGTTTCCGCTCATCAGCTGTGAGCTCGCCAGGTAGACGAGCAGCACAATGACGATCAGCGGAAACAGAGCGGAGCGAAAAAAGCGGTTCAAGACGGCGCCTCCTGGCCCAGCGTAGCAGCGGTCACCATTCCTACCTCCCCCGTACGAGGTTCCTTACTTGCTCGTTACACCCTCTCCTACATCTTCCTGCAAAACCCCGACATAGGGAAGGTTTCGGTAGCGCTCCGCGTAGTCGAGGCCGTAGCCGACGACGAACCGGTTCGGGATCTCGAAGCCGACGTAGCGGACGGGGATGTCGATCTCTCGCCTGGCGGGCTTCGTCAGCAGCGCGCAGATCTCGAGCGAGGCCGGCTGGCGCGCCCGCAGATTGCGCATCAAGTAGGAGAGCGTGAGGCCCGAATCGATGATGTCCTCGACGACGAGCACATGCCGTCCGTCGAGCGGGATATCCAGGTCCTTGAGGATCCTGCACGACGCCCGAGGAGTCGCTCGCCGCGCCGTAGCTCGAGATCGCCATGAAGTCGACCTCGCAGGGGACCGTCAGCTGGCGCATGAGGTCGGCCATGAAGAAGACGGCGCCCTTGAGGACGCCGACGAGCAGGAGGTCGCGGCCCTGATAGTCCGTCGAGATCTCCTCGCCGAGCTCGGCAACCCGCGCGCGCAGAGCCTCTTCCTCGACGAGGATCTCCGAAACGGCTCGCTCCAGCTCAGTCTGCGACACGCTCTGCCTTCACTCCCTCTCCTTCGACGATTCCCGGCACTGCGACGACCTCGTCCCCGCGAACCACGAGCGGCCATGCCTCACGCTCCGATCGCGGGATCTTGGCGTCCACGAACACGTCCTGGATCTTCTTCCTGCGCCCCGCCAGGCGGTCGCCGGGACGCCACCCGCGTACCTTAAGGCCCTTCCGGTCGGATGCGATGCGCCACGAGCCCCAGCGCACCTCCCCGTCGAGCACGACGGGCGAGCGCTCGAGCCAGACCTGGTCGTACTCGCGGACGACGGATCGCCCGCCGCCGAGGTCGAGGCGCGTCGAGCCTTCGATCGACTCGAGGAGCGCCACGAGCTCCGGCGGCGCCGTCTTCCGGTCGGCCAGGCGGAGCAGGTTCCCCTCCGCGGCCGGGTGCAGCTGGAGGAGGAGCGGAAGGATCTGATCGCGGATGAGCCCGCGCTTGGTGTCGGGGTTGGAGAGGTCCTGGCGGAAATCGAGGGCCTCGGCGCGGCAGTAGGCCTCGGTCTCGTCACGCCAGTGGTCGAGGAGCGGACGAACGACTCCGTCGGCGCGCTTGCGGTCGATCCGGCCCGGCGCACCCGAGGCGACGATCCGGTAGAGAACGGTCTCGACCTGGTCCGATGCCGTGTGGCCGGTCGCCCGCAGCCGGTCGGTCGCGAACGAGTAGCGGATCTCCCTCAGCTCGTCCTCAGTCGTTCCGCCGCGCCCGTCGACGACCTCCGCTCCGAGGGCTTCGCGGCAGAACGCCGCATCCTCGTCCGACTCGGCTCCGCGCAGGCCGTGCGCGACGTGGAGCGCCGAGACGTGGTAGCCCAGCGCGCGGAGGACGTGCCAGAGGCAGGTCGAGTCCGCGCCGCCCGAGACGAGGCACGTCACCTCTCCGCCCGCGGGGATCAGGTCGTAGCGGCGGATGTCGGCCTCGACGGCTTGTCGAAATGCGCGGGGTTCCATCTCGACAGTGTCGCTCAGAAGAGCACGCTCCGGTAGGTGCCTCTCCGCTGCATCCCGATCGCCTCGTACAGGCGGATGGCGGGCTCGTTCTCCGGTCGCACGAAAAGGCATACGGAAGGCGTCCGTTCCAGGAGGAGCCGGCACAGGTCGCCGATCCCCCGCTTCGCGTACCCCTGCCTGCGCACCTGCGGGTCGACCCACACCTGCTGGAGCTGGACCGCGCTCGGTGTCCAGGCCGAGGCCTCCGACTTGAAGAGGATCGTCCCGTCCTCGGCCCAGAGCCACGAGCGCCCTTCCTGGATCTGCGACACCGTTCGGCGGCGAAACCCCTCTGCGTCGCGCTCCAGCGGGTCTTCGCCGAGCTCCTCCTGATACGTCGCGGCGCACGCAGGCAAGAGCAGGTCGAGATCGTCGATCGTCGCGGCACGCAGGCCGCTCGAACCATCCTCCGGGGGCGTCTCGATCGAGTAGACCGGCTGGCCTGGGCGATCCTCGCGCGGCTCGGGCATGACCGACTGCGCCGCGTCCCAGAGGTCGCTCACGGCACCTTCCTCGCCGATGATCATCCGCGTCTTGCGAACTGCGGCCTCGCCGGCGAAGGCGCCGCACCCCTGTCCGGATGGGACGATGTTCGATCCGAAGTAACAGAGCGCCTCGAGCCCCACTTGACCCTCGACCGCGCGGAAGCGCGTGAAACCTCGACGGGCGACATCCTCGAGGAAGACTCGCTCGATCGTGTCCTCCGCGCAGAAGGCCAGGATTGCATCCAGGGTCGGGTCGGTCAGCACGAGAGGAACCTATGGCAATAGGGTTCCGGCGTGCCGATTCACGTCCGAGCCGAGCAAGGCGACTACGCTGAGGCCTGTCTCCTCCCGGGAGATCCGGTCCGGGCGAAGTACATCGCGGAGACCTATCTCCAGAACCCCGTGCAGAGGAATGAGGAGCGCGGCCTCCTCGGATACACGGGCGAGTACGAAGGGCGCCCGGTCTCGGTACAGGCGACCGGGATGGGCTGTCCGACCGCGGCGATCGTGATGGAGGAGCTCGTGCAGCTCGGCGTCAAGCGCTTCCTGCGGGTCGGCACGTGCGGCGGCCTGCAGGAGGACCTCGAGCTCGGCGACCTCATCGTCGCCTTGACGGCGGTTCCGGCGGATGGCACGGCGCGGCACTACGTCGGCGGAGAGCCGCACTGTCCGACCGCCGACTGGGAGCTCGTGCACGGCGCCGTCCACGCGGCGAAGGAGCTCGACCAGCCGATGCGCGTGGGGTCGATCGCCTCCTCGGACACGTTCTACGACCCGGACGAGGCGCGCCACGGACGCTGGTCGTCGCGCGGCGTGCTCGCAGTCGAGATGGAGGCGGCGGTCATCTTCACGATCGGCGCGCTGCGCAAGGTGCAAGCCGGCTGCCTGCTGACGGTCAGCGACATCGTGGTCGGCGGCTCGTTCACGCGGATCTCGGACGAGGACCTGCAGGCCGCGGTCGACCGCATGACCCGCGTTGCGCTCGCAACCGTCACGTCCGAGTCTCATTAGCGACACCGTCTTTCTCGTCAACCCGGCAGCCGACAACGGCGCGACCGGGAAACGCTGGCCCGAGATCGCGCGGCTTGCAGCCGAGCGCGGGCTGACGGGAGACACGCTGATCTCCGAGCGGCCCGGCCACCTCGTCGACCTGGCGAAGGAAGCTGCAGCGGGCGGCGCGCGCCTCCTCGTGGTCGTCGGTGGAGACGGAACGGTGAACGAGGTCGTCAACGGCATCGCAGGCATCGAGGGGGTCGAGCTCGCAATCGTCCACCGCGGCACGGGCGGCGACTTCGTCCGCACGTTCGCCATCCCCCACCGGCTCGAGGACGCGCTCGACGTCGCCCGCAACGGGAACGCCGTCGACGTCGACCTCGGCCGAGCGACGCTCCGCACCTGGGCGGGCAAGCAAGGGACGATCTGGTTCGCCAACATCGCGAGCGCCGGCATGAGCGGCGCCGTCGCCAAGCGCGTGAACGAGACCGGCAAGGCGCTCGGCGGGAAGCTCAGCTATGCGTGGAGCACGTTCGCGGTCTTCGCGCGCTGGCGGAACGCGCAGATCACGGTCTCCGTCGACGGCGAGGAGCGGAGCGGCCCCATGTACGACGTGATGGTCGCGAGCGGCCGCTACCTCGGAGGCGGGATGGAGATGTGCCCGGACGCCGATCCGAGCGACGGCCTCTTCGACGTGCTTCTGATCGGCGACATCTCCAAGAGAGACCTCGTGCTGACGCTGCCGAAGATCTACCGCGGAACCCACCTGCCGCATCCGAAGGCGGAGCTGCTTCGCGGTCAGAAAGTGACGATCGACGCGGAGATCCCCTTGCCCGTCCAGCTCGACGGCGAGCAGCCGGGAACGACGCCCGCGGCCTTCGAGGTCGTACCGGGCGCCCTCCGCTTGCGAGTGCCCGTTACGAGCTAGAGCTGGGAGGGCGCTTGCGCGTCGCGGCGCGCTTCGGGGTCGTTGTGCCCGCGGAGGTCGTGCGGCGAGTCGTCTTCTTCTTGGTCGAGCCCTTGCCCTCGAGCTTGTCGAGTCGCTTCTCGATCGACGTGACTCGCTTCTCGAGCGGATCGAGGCTGCGCAGGCGCCTCTGGATGTCGTCGATTTTCTTGGCGAGCGCGCTCGTCCGGTCGACGAGGCCCTTCGTGGCGGGAAGCTCGGTGATGCGTCCGACGACTTGCTCCCCGCGATCGGCGAGCCGAGTCAGGAGATCCTTGTTCTTCTGTTGGGCCATTTGTGGTGCCTTTCGTCGCTGGTCCTACTCGGACACCTTACCGCCCCGCCTCTTCGCTAATCCTCGCCCGCTAACAAGCCGACAACTGGAGCGTCGGAGCAGTAACCAATGTTTTCACCAAAGCGTCACCAAATAGAGGGATGCACCCACCGATGCCCGAGCTAGCCTGAGGACGATGGCGACGATGAGCCAAAAGAAGGCGCACCGGCACACCGAGGTGACCAAGCACGTCCTCCGCCAGCGGGCCGGCATTCCCTTCGAGGTCGAGCGCAAGCTGTGCTCGGCCTGTCGGGAAGTGCTCGACGAACGGCCGCTTCGGCGAGCAGCGGCGTAAGCGCCGAAAGAGCGACGGAGGCGCCCGTGCGGACGCCCCCGTCTCATCGACTTCAGTCGTTGGCCCGGCAGGGATTCCTGTTCAAGACCTGCCGGAAGTTGTTGTAGCGGAAGCGAGGCACGAAGCCCGTGTTGGGATAGGTGCTCAGTAGGAGCGGTCCGTACTCCGCTGTCGAATTGCCGCCGAAGGTGTTCGTCGTTCCCCTGATGTGCGTCCCGCCGAGCTGCCAGACGCACCCGCCGTGCCCGCCGTGCTCGACGTGCTCTCCGTGCCCGTGGTCGTCGGCCGAGCCCGTCGTGTAGATCGGATAGAAGTTCGCGCCCGGCGGCGGGTTGACGCAGTTCTCACCCGTAATCCGATCGCAGATGCCGCCGAAGTCGGCCGCCTCGATCCTCGGCAGGTCGGCTTCGAACGCGACGCGGCTGTAGTCTCGCGACCCGTTGAAGAGCGGGCTCGTGAACAGAACCGAGGTCGGGTGGTACCTGCGGTCCTGTCCGCGATTGCGGTTGGTGCCCGGCCACACCTCCTGGTAGCTCGATCCGTCGAAGTCGTTGTCGGTTGCGGCACAACCGCTGACCGGTACCAGCAGCGAGAACGCTGCGCTGAAGCAGTAGTCGTCGTCCTCGTCCGATCCCGGGTCGGCGCAAGGGCCGGTCTCGACCGGGACCGAGTCGCAGTACTCGAAGTGGCCGATCTCGTCCGAGAAGGCGACGTTGTACGTGTGGGCAGCCCACGGAACGCGGGTGTGCTCACTCGCGGTCGAATACATCGGATGGAACGCGTACGGGCTCTGGGTGCACGTCGCCGCGATCGGGCTCGAAGTTGATCTGCGCGAACCCGTTCGCGACGCTCGCGACCATCGACCCGGTTCGATGCGTCGTCAAGTCGTGGATGACCGTGACCAGCCCGGCCCCCGAGTCGTGGATGTCGACGACGAGCTCGTCCCCGCCGTTCATGAAGAGATCCGACGACGAGTGCGGCGTGAACGTGTCATCGGTCGCTTCGAGCGGGCTCGGCGGCGCATGCGGGAAGCCGGAGCGCGTGATGAACGCGAAGTTGACCGGCTCGATCCCGACGGTGCCGAGGCAGTCGTCGTTGTTCGCGACGCCGTTGTTGTAGTCGTTGTTCAGGCTGAAGATGGCCATCGCCGCGCACCACTTGTGGGCATCGCAGCTCAGACCTGCCGGCCATGGCGACCAGCCCGGGCGGATAGAACTGCAGCTCCAGGAACGCCGTTCCGGCGTGGTACCCGATGTAGTCGGGCTGGCCCGGATCGGCGCCGTCCTTGATGTTCGTGTCGCTGTCGCGCTGGCACGGGGCATGCGTGTACTCGGGCGCCGACTGGTTGTCACACAAAGCCATGCCGAGCCAGAAGGCCGGGCGCAGCTGGAAGTTCCAGGTGCCGCCGGTTTGTGCCTGATTCGGCATCACCCGGGACTCCTCTGGAATGCGTCAGCCGGTAGATGTTGGAGTTGCCCGAGCCCGGCCGGTTGGAGTAGAAGAGCAGCGACGGCTCGTCGTGCCCCGTGTACTCGCCCGCGTAGCCGATCGAGTCGGCCGGCTCGGCGCAGAGCGACCAGGCTTCGTCGCACTCGAAGTTTCCTGACGCGCGCGCAGCTCCAGCGAACGTGCCGATGAGCAGGGCCGCGAAGACGGCGAGCCCTGCCGCACATAGCTTCCTCATCCTCTCTCCCTTCCGCGTCCGTGAGGGCGCCGTTGTTCGACCTGAGACAGGCCGCGGAGTAGAGGCTTCTATACCTCCGTTTTGGCGCTGTCAAGCGACTGCGGCTGCGATGCTTACCGGCAGGTGACCGACTTCAAATTCACAAGTGCCGTAACAGTCCGCTTCGCCGAGACGGATGCCCAGGGCATCGCCCACCACGCTGCCTACCTGGTCTGGTTCGAGACGACGCGGATCGAGTACCTGCGCCGCTTTCGCGGGGGCTATCTCGGCCTGCGCGAGGAAGGCGTGGACGCTCTGACGCTCGAGGCGCATGCGCGGTACGCGTCGACGGCCGGCTTCGACGACCGGCTCACGATCGGGGCGCGCTGCAGTGACGTCCGCGGCGCTCGCTTCCGCTTCGACTATGCGGTCGAGCGGGACGGGAGAGCTGATCGCAGACGGCTGGACGACTCACGCCTGCGTATCGGTCGGCGACCACCGGCCGACTCGCGTGCCTGCCTGGCTCGCCGAGGCGATCGCAGCGGCCGAGTCGCCTTAGGGAGTCGGAGGCGAAGGAGGCGGCTCGGGCGGTGGCGGTGGCGGCGGGCCGGACTTCTTCTTCTTGGCGGGCGGCTCGGGCTTCGGCACGGGCTTCGTCCCCACGTGAATCACGCGCGGCTCCGACCGGTAGGACGAGTACCAGGTGTGGTCGTAGAGGAGGTCACCGTCCGGGCTGTAGACGAGGCGGCGAACGCTCGTCGAGCGTGAGGGCGATCCCGACTCCTCGAGCGACGTCTCGCCGACCAGGAGGTTTGGATCGGGCACGCGCTTCACCGGCGGCGCACCTGTGACGACGAGCGGCGACACCTCGCTCTCGACGCGGCGATTCTGGGGAGCCCCATAGAGCGCGACGGTCAGCGACGAGGAGCCGACGAACGTGCGCAGCCAGAGCCAATGATCGGTGTCGTTGACGAACTTGAGGTCGGTGTCGGGGTAGTTGACCGTCGCATCGCGGCCGAGCGGGTAGTGGCTGATGTAGAGCGCGTGGTTCGTTCGCTCGGTGATCGAGAGCCCGGCCTCGTACGCCGCGTTGAACGTCGTCGTCGAGACCTGGCAGATGCCGCCGCCGAGTCCGGTCTTGAGCTCGCCGTTGATGATCACGGGCGCCTCGAGGAAGCCCTTGTCCTCGGTTCGCTCTCCGGTCGTGCCGTTGAACGAGAACTCTTCGCCAGGCGCGATGAAGTGGTTGTCGATCAGGTGCGCGACGAGCTGCACGTTGTGGATCCGGTTCGCGACGCCGCCGTAGAACGTCTCGTAGGCGCCGACGAGACCGGTGATCCCCATCGCCCTGGCCTCCTGCGTCGTGCGCTCGGGCGGCACCGTCGTGACGCTGAGCTCCGCGCGCCGAGTCGTCGGGGAAAGCATCGCCGCGAGCAGGTTGCGTGTCGTCAATTGCGGGTCGAGCCTACGGCCGTCTTCCGCGGGAACGACTCGCACGATGTTCCCCGAGCCGACTGCGAAGGTCGCATCCTTCGGGGCGTGCTCGACCCGCTTGCGGAGATTGGCGAAGAAGCGCGTCGCGCCCGGGCCGGCGAGCTGAAGCTCGGTCGAGCCGTTCCGCGGGAGGGCGAGCAGCCTCGAGATCTTCAGGCGCGTCAAGTGCCAACCGCCGGGCCCGTAGGACAGGTCGACCGGAGCCGAGAGCGCTGCCTCCAGCTTCACCGTCGCGCCCGCGAGGTCTTTCGCGGTCAAGTGAGGGCGATCGACCCTGAGGGGCAGCGCAACGGGCTCGCGCGAGAGGCCGGTCAGTGAGCGGATCATGACCCGTTCTGCCGCGGCCCGGTCGAGCAGACGACCCGAGCGGCCGGGGACGACCGCGGGCTCGAGCCCGCGGAGCCGCAGGGAAGGCTCGACGCGCGGCCGGTCGACTGCAGCTGCGATGCGCGCCAGCCGCGAGTCGATCGCAGCCTGGTAGACCTTTGCCGTCGGGGCGACGTCGCCGCCGAAGACCCGCACGCCGAGGCGCTTGAGGCCACGGAACGGCCCGAAGCCCTCGCCCTGCCGGCGTGCCGCCTCGACCGCAGCCGCCCAGTCGACGTCTGCGACGACGGCGCTCGGCCGCACGCGCCAGCGCTTGCCGTCGGCCGTGAAGACAACCGGCACTCGGCTCAGGTCGCGCGAGCGGCGCACGAGCAGCGACCGGGCATCGGCCGCGGTCAGCCCGGAAACGTCGACCCCGGCGATCTGGGAGCCCTCGGGCAGTCGCTCCGGCGAGCCCGCGAAGGCCAGTCCGAGCGTCGTTCCGACGAGGACCAGGACCGCGGCGACGAGCAGGCTCCACTGCCAGATGAGCCGCACCCGGGCACGCCTACGCCGACGGGTGCGGGGAAGATGTGCGGCCCGCACCGACAAGTCCGTCAGTCTAGCGTCGATGCCAGCCGATTCAATCGCGCGTTGACCCCCGTCTTGGCAAGACCGGCCGGAAGCTCAGTCCCGGGGGAAGAAGATCTCGCGCGCGATGACGAGGCGCTGGATCTGAGACGTGCCTTCGTAGATCTGAAAGAGCTTCGCATCGCGCATGAGCTTTTCGACCGGGTACTCCTTCATGTACCCGTACCCGCCGAAAATCTGAACCGCGTCGGTCGTCACCTTCATCGCCGTGTCCGACGCGAAGCGCTTCGCGAACGAGGACTGGAGCGTCGCCCGCCGGCCCTGGTCGAGGAGCCAGGCGGCTTGCCAGGAGAGCAGGCGCGCGGCCTCGATCTCGGCCGCCATGTCGGCGATCAGAAAATTGACGCCCTGGTTCATCGCGATCGGCTGGCCGAACTGGACGCGCTCGCGCGAGTACTCGACGGCGTACTCGTACGCGGCGCGCGCAACTCCGACCGCCCCGATCGCCGTGCCCGGGCGCGTGTGATCGAGGGTTCGCATCGCAATCTTGAAGCCCTCTCCCTCCTCGCCGAGGCGGTTCGCCGCAGGCACCTTGACGTCCTGAAAGGCAACCGCCGAGGTGTCCGTCGCCCGCTGACCCATCTTGTCGAGGTCCTTCTCGACCGTGAAGCCGTCGGCGTCCGCCGGGACGATGAAAGCGGAGAGCCCACGGTGGCCCTTGCTCTTGTCCGTGGCTGCGAAGACGACCATCCAGGCCGCATGCCCCGCGTTGGAGATGAACATCTTCGAGCCGTTGATGATGTAGTCGTCGCCGTCACGTACCGCTGTCGTCTGGATACCGGAGACGTCCGAGCCGGCGTTGGGCTCGGTCAGCGCGAAGGAGCAGAGGATCGGCTCCTCGAGGAGTGGCGGTAGCCACTCGCGCTTCTGCTCGTCGCTGCCCGCGAGCACGACCGGGGCGGCGCCGAGCGTGTTGACGATGATCGAGACCGCGATCCCCGAGCAGCCCCAGGCGAGCTCCTCGCCGGCGAGGATCCCGTCGAGGATCGAAAGCCCGGGGCCGCCGAGCTCCTCCGGGATGTGGATGTTCATCAGCCCGAGCTCGTGCGCCTTCGCGATCACGTCCTCGGGATGGGTCGAGTTCTCGTCGTAGTCCGCGGCGCGCGGCCGGATCTCCTTCTCGGCGAACTCGTGCGCAAGCGCCCGCAGGTCGCGCTGCTCGTTCGTCAGCTCAAAGGAAACACCGCCTGCCACTGCCTGCTCCACTGCTGTCACATCGGCTCCGCTGGGCGCAAACTCAATGTTGACTGACTAGTCAGTCAATCGTACCCGCCTCCCTCGCTCAGTCAAACGCTCCGTCAATAGACTCAGTCGCGATGGATTTCGAGCTGACAGACGAGCAGCGCCTCATCCAGGACACCGTTCGCTCCTTCGTGGACGAGCGCGTCCTCCCGAACGCGATCAAGAACGACATCAACCACCACCTCGACATGGGCGTGATCGAGGGCATGGCCGAACTGGGCCTGCTCGGGATCGTCATCCCCGAGGAGTACGGGGGTGCAGGCCTCGACTTCGTCGCAGAAGCGCTCGCCTGCGAGGAGATCGAGCGCGGCGAGGCTGCGTTCCGGACGCTGATCTCCGTCCACGTCGGACTCAACTCCCTCTCGCTCCTGCGCTACGGGACCGAGGAGCAGAAGCAGCAGTGGCTCGCGCCCCAGGCACGCGGCGAGAAGCTCGCCTGCTTCGGATTGACGGAGCCGGCCGCGGGCTCGGATGTCGCGGCGATGAAGTCGACCGCGCGCCGCGAAGGCGACACCTACGTCCTGAACGGCTCGAAGAACTGGATCTCATACGCGACCGTCGCCGACCACGCGCTCGTCTTCGCGAAGACCGATCCCTCGGCAAAGCACAAGGGCATCTCGGCGTTCCTGCTCGAAAAGGGCATGCCGGGCTTCACGTCCGCCGACACGGAGCACAAGCTGGGCATCTGGGCCGGCTCCACGGGCGAGCTCTTCTTCGAGAACGTCGAGGTGCCGGCCAAGAACCTCGTCGGCGAGGAGGGCCAGGGCTTCGAGATCGCGATGTACAGCCTCGATCAGGGCCGCTTCACGGTCGCGGCCGGAGCGTGCGGGGTCGTCCGCGCGATGCTCGAGCGCTCCGTCGAGTACGCACGCGAGCGCGAGACCTTCGGCGAGCCCATCGGGAAGTACCAGTTCGTCCAGGAGATGATCGCGGAGATGGTGCTCGGCTACGAGACCTCGAAGCTGCTCGTGATGCAGGCCGCCTGGCTCAAGAACGAGGGGAAGCGGAACACGCGCGAGACGTCGCTCGCGAAGTGGCATGCGACGGAGTCCGCGTTCCGCGCGGCGCACCTCGCGATCCAGGTGCACGGCGCGTACGGCTACTCGGCGGAGTACGGGATCGAGCGGTACTTCAGGAACGCGCGGGCGCCGATCATCTACGAGGGGACGACGCAGATCCACAAGATGATGCAGGCCGAGCACGCACTCGGTTGGCGCAAGTTGAACGGCCGCGACGGAGACGTCTCTCCGATCGCTTCCTGGGCCCCCGCCCTCGCCTCGCGAGGGTAGATGCAGCGCGTAGCGGCTGTCGCGGTCACCGCGTGTGTGCTCTCGCTGGCGGGAATCGCGTCACAGGTGGGGCAGGGCGATGGGCGCCTCCGCGACTCCGGGCAGCGCGGGCGACGCCAGTGTGATGCGCGACGGAGCTCGGCGCAGTAAGCCGTCGAGGCCTGCGGCGTCCTGCCCGCGGCCGCCCGCAGCGGGCGTCGTGCGACGACCGCTGCCGCTCGTCGCTCCCAGCCGTGCCTCAGCGGCTCTCAGAGCGCGCCTTTCGCCGGGGCGGCCTCGCTCCCCCCGCACTCGCCTACCAGGGGGTCGGAGGCGGCGTCTTCGTGCGTGTCGCGGCCGGTCCGGTTAGCCGAACTCGTCTCATCGCTGCCCGCGGTAAGGCGCCCGCCTGGTCGCCCGACGGTCGGCGCCTGGCGTACGTCGCACTCTCTAGCGGCGGCCAGAGCGACCTCTTCGTCGTCGACGCGGACGCCCGGGCGGCTCTTCGTCATGGATGCGGACGGCGGCTGGAGAGCGGCTCCTCGCTGCCGGCCGCGCCCCGGCCTGGTCGCTCAAGGGCGGGCGCATCGCGTTCGTCAGTGACCGGGCCGGAAGCGACGATCTCTACGTCGTCGACACAACCGGGCGCGGTCTGCGCCGGATCACGACCTCGGACGCATCAGACGGCGAGCCGGCGTGGTCACCCGACGGGAGGCGCCTGGCCTTCGTCTCGGGGTCGCTCTCGTCAGGGATCGGCAGATCTCTACGTCGTCGACGATGCAGACCGCGGAGACCGTCCGGCTGACGCAGGACGCGGCGCTGGAGAGCTCTCCGGTTGTGGTCTCTCAGCGGCACCGAGGTGTTCTTGCGTGAGCAACCGGACCGACGGAGGCCCTCGCTGTGGAGCATCCCGGCAACGGGCGGCGAGCCTACGTCGCGGGGCGGTCCACCGGCGGGCGCGAGCGGCGGTCACGCGGCGCGGCGCTCGCGACGCTCGGCGCGCCGACGAGGACTAGCTGCGCTGGCAGGTCTGCAGATCGTGACAATCCGCTTGGCGCGTCCACCGCTCCGGGTTTACCTCCTCTGCCCGACCTGGGCGCCGGCGTCCGCTCTCGGACCTTCCGTCGTGACCGGTGGTCGCTACCGACTCGGGTACCTCGCAGCGCGGTCGGGATCGTGGGCGGTCGATCTCGGACGCGACCGAGCGTGGCCGTCCCGACGATGCGCGCCTCGCAGCAGGTCCGGATCGTGGGCGGTCGAGCTCGGCCGCATCCGACCATCGGCGTGCGTTCGCTATCCGGGATCGCCTACCCCCACTGCACAGGCACCGCGCTCCGGACTTCCAGCGCTACGAGCTCAGTCGGCTCGCGCGACGACCACTCGCTGCGTCGTCCGCGACCGCCGAGTTCGCCGGCGTGCTGGGCACTCCCGGAGCCACTGGGCGCAGTCGAAGTAGGCGACGCCCGACTCCCCGGGCAGAGCGCGAGCCCCGGCGAAGACGCCGTCTTGTCGGTCGGGAACTGCGGTCCAGGGAGAGCCACGTGCGCAGCGCCGTCTCGGAGGGCGACCTCGGTGGGCTACACCGACCGGCTATCCCGCGTACTTCCACGGCCAGAACCTCGACGTGACCCGGAGTGCGGGCGGGGCTCACATCAGGACGTCGCTCGTGCATCGCTCGAACTCCCGGAACTTGGCCCTGCGCGAGCTGCGCTATGAGAACAACGCCGCTTCGCTCCTGATCAGCATCTCCTGGCCCGGGGGGCGAGCGCGGCCGCCCCGGGGCACGTACTCGCCGTCTGCGACAGGGACTCCGAATGGTGCGCGGGCTAGCGGTTCTCGGCGCCTCGGCGGCCCTGCTGCTCACCGCGAGCGCAACTGCTTCGCCCCGCGTACGGGGCTCGTCGTCCCCGGGGAAGAGCCTCGGCGGGCTCGCGCTCGGGGCCACGCCTGCGCAGGTTCGCGCCGCCTGGGGATCGCGTCACGGCGTGTGCCGCGACTGCCGGGCCCGGACGTGGTACTTCAACCTCCGCCCGTTCGAGCCGCAGGGCGTAGGCGTCACGTTTCGACGAGGTCGTGCCGTGGCCCTCTTCACCCTCTGGAGCCCACCGGGCTGGCACACCGACCGCGGGCTGCGGATCGGCGACCCGGCGGCGAAGGTCGCGGGGCTGTACGGCTCCCTGCTCCGGGTCAACTGCGGAACGTACGGCGCGATGACGCTCCGGAACGCACGGACGACGACGTCGTTCTACATCGTCGACGAGCAGGTCTGGGGCTTCGGGCTCAGCCTTCGGGCGCAGACGGCGTGCCGCTGAGACCGAGCGCCGCCGGGAGCGCTCTCAGGTCGGGAAGCCGCTCTTCGGCATCCGGAAACCGGTCGTCGCGGTCGACGAGAAAGGCCCGCATCCCGAGCGCCCGGGCCCCCTCGATGTCGTCCTCGGGCGAGTCGCCGACCATCGCCGCCTCCTCCGCCGAGACTCCGAGCAGGTCGAGCGCCGCCTGAAAGATGGCGGGATGCGGCTTCGTCTTGCCGTGCGACGCAGAGCCGACCGCTGCGTCGACGTCGAGCGCATGGTGGGCGACGAACGCATCGAGGTCGCGACCGGTGTTCGAGACGAGCCCGATCTTGAGACCGTGCTCGCGCAGCTCAGCCAGGACCGGCAGCGTGTCCTCGAAGAGCTCGAAGTTGTGCGCGTGCTCCCAGGCGCGCGTCATCTCGACGGCGCACTCGTACGCCCGGTCAGAGTCGCCGCCCATGCCTCGGATGATCCGCTCCGTGAAGAGAACCCACACCTCCTCGTCGTGGTCGAGCTCGGGGTGCCGCTCGACGGTCTCGATCGCAGCGGCCCGGGCTTCCGGATAGCGAGCCGGGTCGAGCTCGAGCCCGAAGCGCCGCCCGAGCAGCTGGTAGCCCTCCGGCCCGAGATCCGGGCCCGGCTTGACGAGCGTGAAGTCGACGTCGAAGAGAACCGCCTTCAGCATCAACCAGCTTGTAGCAGCCAGCGAGCCGTTTCGATGTGTGTCCGGTGGAGCTCGGCGCCGGAGCTCCACGCGATCGTCTGACCCAGTGCCCAGCCGCGGGCCCGCTCGCGGTCGAGGCCGAGCTCAGAGGCTCAGCCGGTCGAGCCGATCGAGCACAGCGCCTCTGCTGTGTCCGAGCTCAGGCGATCGGATGATCGGCGCGAGACCGAACTCGCGCTCGCCCGAGAGCGGCTTCGGGTCGATGACGAGCCACGGTTCGCGCTCGGCCGCGAGCACGTTGTCGGCATGGAGATCCTGGTGGACGAGGACCTGCTCGCCCTGCGTCGGCGCCAGCTCCTCGAGTGCTGTGACCGCGGCGACGACGAGCTCTTCCTCGAACGGCCTCCCCGCCTCCTCCCACTCGTCGCGGATTTGGCCGGCCCACCAGCCGGCTTCCTCGGCGAGCGACCGAAACGGCGGCCCCGCCGGCTTCCAGAGCCGTGGTAGAAGCCCGGTCAGGATCTCCAGCGCCGCGCTCGGGTCGAGCTCACTGAGATACGTCGCCGGGCGGCAACGCTCTAGGAGAAGTGCGTGACGGCTCTCGTCATGGGCGAGCAGCCGCACTGCTCCGTCTCCGCCCCAGAGCTCCAGCGCGGCAGCCTCGTGCTCGCTCTCCCGATGAGGCCACTGGATCTTCAAGACGGCGTCGCCGGCCGGGACGACATGCGAGACGTTCGCGCCGGCGAGCGGTTCCTCCAGCTCGAGGCTCCACTCCGCCGCGCACTCCTCGACGAGTCGCGGAAGCTGCTCCTGCCAGGCGCGGTCTAGGCCGGGGTCGGCCAGCGATACGCCTCAGGACGGCGCTGCGAGAGCGAGGGGAGGCGGCGGCGCACCTCGTCGAGCCAGGCGCGGTCGAGCTCGGCGGAGATCACGGTCTCCTCGTCGGGCGCCTGCGCGAGCACGGTGCCCCACGGGTCGACGATCAGCGAGCGCCCGTAGCTCGGCCGGCCGATTCCGGTCTCCCCGACCTGGGCGGGCGCGGCCACGTAGAAGCCGTTCTCGACCGCGCGGGCCCGAAGTAGGAGATTCCAGTGGTCTTTGCCGGTGTACAGCGTGAAATGGGCGGGAACGGTCGCCAGGAGCGCCCCCTGCAGTGCCAGGACGCGATACAGCTCCGGGAAGCGGAGGTCGTAGCAGATGGTCAGCCCGACCGGCCAGCCCTCGACCTCGGCGACGACCGGCTCCTCGCCGTGCTCCTCGGCCTCGGACTCGCGGTAGGTGAGGCCCCCGACCTCGACGTCGAAGAGGTGGATCTTGCGATACGTCGCGACGAGCTCGCCTTCCGGGTCGAAGACGAGGCAGGTGTTGGAGAGCTTCTCGCGCCCCTCCCTGCGCTCGGTGATCGAACCGCCGACGAGTGTCACGCCGTGGGTCTTCGCCCAGCGGCGCATCGCCTCGACGGACGCGCCGTCCTCGATCGTCTCGGCCGTGTCGTGCAGGACCTCGGGCGGGCCGATCGCATTCCACTTCTCCGGCAGGGCGACGATGTCCGCTCCGGTGGCGGCCGCCTTCGCGACGAGCCTTTCTGCGTTTTCGAGATTTGCGGCCTTCTCCTGGCCGCTCGTTATCTGGACGCAGGCAACCCGAATTCGATCTGCCATGGGGTCAGGATACCGGGGCAGTTCTGAGCTAACCTGTGACAGTTCTCGGGGTGTGGCGCAGCCTGGTAGCGCGCTCCGTTCGGGTCGGAGAGAAGAACGGGTGAACCCATGGTTCCCCCGTTGGCCCCCTCCTTTCCAGTTCTCGGTCGCTATCTCCCGGTGGGCTCCCGCCGGGCCGAGCCCGGCTCCGCCCGACGACTACCACTCTCGAGCAGGCGCCGCTAACCTGTGACAGTTCTCGGGGTGTGGCGCAGCCTGGTAGCGCGCTCCGTTCGGGTCGGAGAGGTCCCCAGTTCAAATCTGGGCACCCCGATTGAGAGGCGGCACGATTTCGACCCAGTGCCGCCACTTTTTCTCGACTAGCGTTGCCTCCTCAGTCAACAGAGGGAGGAACGCGTGAACGTCGTCACGCTGATCGGAAACCTCGCGAGCGAGGTGGAGCTCAAGGACATCGGAGAGGACCGGCAGGTCGCGAACTTCCTGCTCGCCGTCGACCGGCCCGGCAAGGACGAAGCCGACTTCGTTCGCATCTCGACCTGGAACAAGCAGGCCGAGACTGCGCCCGCTATCTGACGAAGGGCAAGCGCGTCGCGGTCGACGGCAGGCTGCGGAGTAGTTCCTGGGAGGACTCGGACGGCAACCGGCGGAGCGCGATCGAAGTCGTCGCGAACAGGGTGCAGTTCCTGTCCCCGCCAGAAGGAAAGGATGGTGAGCCCGCGGACATCCCGTTCGAAACCGCGTCAGCCTAGAATCGGCTGCCCTTGGCCGACCGTGACGAGATCCTCGCGTTCGCCGCCGAGCTCCTCGAGCTCGACGCCTACCCGGACTACGGCCCGATGGGGATGCAGGTCGCCGGCGCCCATGAGGTGACAAACGCATCGTCTGTGGAGTCTCTGCGTCGCTCGAGCTGTTCGAGCGGGCAGGGGCGGCCGGCGCGCAGATGGTGCTCGTACACCACGGGCTTCTCTGGGACCGCGACTCGCGGGTGATCGACGATGTCTTTCGACGGCGGCTGAAAGCGCTCCTCGACCCCGAGATGACGCTGGCCGCGTACCACCTCGCCCTGGACGCCCACCCGGAGGTCGGAAACAACGCCCTGCTTGCTCGCAAGCTCGGCGTGAAGCCGGACGAGCGGTTCGCGTCCATCGGCTACGGAGGGCCGCTCGCGAAGCCGGCGAGCCTGGAGGACTTCACGGCACGTGTGCGCGAGGCGCTCGGCAGCGAGCCGCTCGTCTTTGGGCACGGGCCCGACCGGATCGAGCGGGCGGCGATCGTCACGGGCGGTGCTGGGCGCTATCTGGCCGAGGCGGCCCGCGAGGGATACGACTTGTTTCTCACCGGCGAGCCGGAGGAGCCCAGCTTGCAGACGGCGCGGGAGCTCGGGATCCATTTCGTGGCCGGAGGCCACTACGCAACCGAGCGGATCGGCATACAGGCGCTCACGCGCACGCTGGCAACGGAGTTCAACGTCGACTGGGAGTTCGTCGACTTACCGAACCCTGTCTAGGCGCCCCGTACAGCGTTGCGGACATCCTCGGGCGCGAGTAAAGTTCGGAGCGATGGTTTTTCTCCGAGCGCGGGATGTCTGAGTTCCGCGTGACATACGAGCCGGTAACCCAGCCCGATCGTGCCCACGAGCCGTCGGGCTTTTTTGCGCCTCAAATGCGCCTTAAAGGAGGAACAGCATGCCGAATCACCTGACGCCCGAGGAGCTGTCCAAGGAGACTGGGATCGATCGCCAAGAGGTGATCCGCGTCTGCATGCAGGAAGGCGTGCCGATCTACCAGGGCAAGATCGACAAGACTCTCTTCCAGGCTCAGCTCCAGGCGTTGGGCACGCGACCGCCGGAGGCGCTCGCGTCCTAGCGTTCTAGGCGCTCTTACGCGCTGCTACGCGCTTCCGAGAGCCGCTCTTCGAAGCGGCTCTCGTCGTCTTTGGCCTGTCCTTGACCTCCTCGACGCTCCGCTTGAGCGCCTCCATGAGGTCGACGACCGGCGTCTCGGGCACCGCCGGCTCAGGCTTCGCGACGATCTGACCGTCGCTGAGCTTCGACTCGAGCATCTGGCGCAGGTTCTGCCGGTACTCGCTCGTCAGCTCCTTCGGGTCGAACTCGCCAACGAGGCTGTCGATCACCTGGCGCGCGAGCTCGAGCTCCGGCTTCTTGACCTCGCTCTCCCCGACGGCCTCCTCGATCTCGGCCTGCGAGTTGACGTCCTCGGCGAGGAACATCGTCTCGAGAGCAAGCGACTCGCCCTTCGGGCGGATCAGACACAGATGCTCGGCGCCCTGGCGCACGAAGCGGCCCAGCGCGGCCTTGCCGGTCTCCTCCATGGCGCGCAGCAGCAGCACGTAAGGCCGCCGCGCAGCCGGCTCGCTCGCCGGCGCGAGGTAGTAGGTGCGGTCGAAGTAGACGGGGTCGACGTCGGCCGCGTCGACGAAGCGCGTGATCTCGATCGCCTTCGAGTCGTCGAGCTGCATGATCGCCTCGAGGTCGGCGTCCTCGACGAGGACGAACTCGCCCTTCGAGACCTCCCAGCCCTTCACGATCTCGTCGCGCTCGACTTCGCGGTCGTGGACGGTGCACCAGCGCTTCTGCTTGATCGGCGTCATGCACTCGCGGTGCAGCTGCCGGAAAGAGACGTCGGACTGCCGCGCCGAGGGTTTCGTCGCAAGCGCCAGCCCGACCGGGATGTTGACGAGCCCGAAGCTGATTGAACCGTTCCAGATCGTGCGCATGGGGAGAACGAATTGTACTTGGACCGCTCATTTCCTCCCATAATCCGGCCGTGCGAACAATCTGGTCTCTCTGGCGGGATGCACTCGCCGAAGAACGCTCGCGCCCGGCGTATCTCGTCGAGGAAGACGAGGGTTGGCGGGAGATCTCGTGGGTCGAGGCCGGGCAGGCGGTCGACGAGCTCGCCCATGGGCTCCTGGCCCTTGGTATCGGCAAGGGCGACGCCTTCGGGATCCTCGCCCACACAAGGCTCGAATGGGCGCTCCTTGACTTCGCGCTCGCGCAGGTCGGAGCGGTGGCGGCCCCGATCTATCCGTCGAGCGCAGCGGCCGAGTGCTGTTACATCCTCGAGCACTCGAACGCCGTCGGCTGCCTCGTCGAGAACGACGACGACCTCGAGCGAATCGCGGCTGCGCGGCCCGAGCACGTGTACACGGTCGAGACGCTCTCCGAACTACGCGCTCTCGGACGTGAGCACGCAGCGCGCGACCCCGGGGCGCTCGACCGCGCGCGCGCCGAGATCGGCGACGACGATCTCTTCACGTTCATCTACACGTCGGGCACGACCGGGCCGCCGAAGGCCTGCATGATCCTGAACCGGAACTACTACGAGATGGTCGGGACGATCGATCGGATCGAGAATTTCTTCCTTCCGACCGACGTGATGCTCCTCTACCTGCCGCTCGCGCACAACTTCGGGCGGCTGATGCACCTGCTCGCGGCGCACCTCGGGTACACGATCGCGTTCCTGCCCGACCCGCGGCGGATCGGCGATGTCATGCCCGTCGTCCGGCCGACGGTGCTGCCGACGGTGCCGCGCGTCCTCGAGAAGGTGCACACCGCGGTCTCGGCCAACTTCGCGCAGGCATCGGGGGCCAAGCGGCGGTTGATCGACTGGGCGCTCGGCGTGGGCCGGCAGGTGAGCGAGTTGCGTCAGCAAGGAAAGCCGCTGCCCCGTGGCCTTGCGGCCAGGCACCGGCTGGCCGACAGGCTCGTCTACTCGAAGGTGAAGAAACGGCTCGGGGGGCGGCTGCGCGCCGCGATCTCAGGCGGAGCGCCGCTGGCCAAAGAGATCGCCGAGTTCTTCCACGTGCTCGACATCCTCGTGCTCGAGGGCTACGGCCAGACCGAGGAGACGACGGCCTCGAACGTGAACCGCCCGAATCGCTTCAAGTTCGGAACGGTCGGCCCTGCCCTCCCGGGCATCGAGGTCGCGACCGCAGAAGACGGGGAGATCCTGATCAAGGGACCGACAGTCTTCGCGGGCTATTACAACGACGAGGAGGCGACCCGCGACGCTCTTCCCGGCGACGGCTGGCTGCACACCGGAGACGTAGGCGAGATCGACGACGACGGGTTCCTGACCGTCACCGACCGAAAGCGGGACATCATCGTCACTGCGGGCGGCAAGAACGTCTCGCCGCAGAACATCGAGAACGCATTGAAGAACATCCCGTGGGTTTCGCAGGCGCTTGTCATCGGCGACCGGCGGCCACACCTGATTGCGCTGATCACTCTCGACGAGGACGAGATCGGCAAGTGGGCTGCCGAGCGAGGTCTCGACGGCGACGTGAGCGAGCTCTCACGGCAGGACGATGTGCGCAGCCTTCTCGAAGAGGCGATCGAGCGCGTCAACGAGGGCCTCGCACGGTTCGAGCAGGTGCGGTGCTTCGAAATCCTTCCGCGTGACTTCTCGGCCGATGCGAACGAGATGACACCGACGCTGAAGCTGAGGCGCCGCGTCGTCGAGGAGCACTTCGGCCCCCAGATCGAAGCCCTCTACACCGAATAGACACGTCCTCAGACGCTTCCTCGGTCAGGGAAGCGAGGTCAGTGCGCGTGGTGCGCGTGGACAATCGCGTGCCCGCGCCCTTTCGAGATCAGCCACCGGTTCACGGGGAACGCCGCAACCCATGCGACCGCAAGCGCGAAGGCGAGGCTTCCCCAGAAGAGAAGGTCGGCGAGACCCGCGTCCATGGCCCCCGGCACGAGCAGGACGATCGCGTTGTCGACGATTTCCATCACGACAATCGAGAACGTGTCTGCGGCGAGCGCGATCGGCACGACGGCGGCAAGTGCCAGACCCGAGCGCAGCAGCGGCACCGCGGTGAATGAGTAGCCGAAGAGAAACGCAAGCAGAACCGCGAGGACGATGCTCGCGAGATTGCCCCAGCCGAGCGCGGTCGCGATGGCGAGCCCGAGAACCTCTCCGATCGCGCAGCCGGTGAGACAGTGCGTCGTGGCCGAGGCGGCCAAGCGGTTCAGGGATTGCGACGGGTACGGAGCGTGGTAGTCCACGCGTCAGGGTCGCGTCAATTACAAGCGGCGGGCGCCGACCCAGGTCGACGAGTACCAGCCGCTGAGGCTGGAGATCTTGACGACGTCGCCCGTGTGCGGCGAATGGATGAACTGCCCGCCGCCGATGTAGATGCCGACGTGTCCGAGGCCGTTGAAGAAGACGAGGTCGCCCGCCTGGAGCTGATCGCGCGAGACGGGCATGCCGTACCCGTACTGGGCGGCCGCGTTGTGCGGAAGGGAGACGCCGACCTGGCCGAAGACGTACATGACGAACCCCGAGCAGTCGAACCCCGAAGGGCTCGCCCCGCCGTAGACGTACGGGATACCGAGGTACTGCATGGCGATCCCTACTACACCGCCGTATTTCCCGGGCGGCGGCGCGTAGATCGGCTCGGACGGCGTGGTGATCGCACCGGCGCTCGCATTGAGCACCGCGGCGCCGTTCGTCGAGAGACGGGCGCGTGCCTGGGCGGCGAGCTGTGCCTGCTGGGCACGTTCCGCCGCCTGGATGCTCGCGATCTCGCTCTTGATCGACGAGAGGAGCTGCTGCCGCTGCGCGAGCTGCCCTTCGATCGAAGCCTTCTGCGCCGATCGCTCCGTGACGAGCCTGGCCTGCTGCACGTGCGCGGTCTTGAGCCGTTCTCGCCGAGTGCGCACCGCGTTCTGGAACACCTTGACCTGCCTCACGACGTCGGTGCTCTGGTCAGAGACGCGGTTGACGGTGTCGATCCGCGTCATGAGGTCGTCGATCGAGCTGGCGCCGAGCAGAACCTCGAGACCGGTGTTCTGGCCGCTAGAGGTGTAGATCGCGACGAGGCGCGCCGAGAGCTGCGTCTGAGCGTGCTTCAGGTTCGACCGCGCGAGGCGAAGCTCCAGTTTGTTCTCACGGAGATCTCCTTCGATCCGGTCGAGCTTCTGGTTCGCGAGGTTGTACGCCTCGACAGCCCGCTCGAGGTTTGCGTCGAGCCCCTGGATCTGCGAGAGCACGGCCTGAGCCTGCGCTTGCTTCCCTGAAACCGTCCCAGGGGTGGCGAACGCCGCCGAGGCAGCCGCAAGGGCTATCACGACACTGAGCAAACACATCCGCGCCAGCCGCCTGAAAATGCCGGACAAAGCGCGATCCCCGGCCACGACGGGCGCACCGGAAGGGGGCCGGTACGTCACGTGGAGGCACCTTAACAACGGTGGCGGACGACCGCAAACTACGTCGAAAGCTTGGTGCGGAGCCGCACAATCTCCGGCCGAGACTATGGTAGGTTCCGCTGCGTGGGAGAGCCAGGTACCGCCCTTCGGGCTGGGCTCGCCGCTGTCTGCGTCGCCGTTCTTGCCGCTCTGCAGCTTCCGGCTGCAAGCGGCGCCGACTCACCGTCGAGGCTTCGCCAGCGCGCTCAGACGCTCAGGGCCCAAAACGGGTCGCTAGGCGCGCAGGCCGAGTCCGCCTGGCTGAGCTCCGTTTCGCTCGGCACCCGGCTCGAACAGACTCAGGCCGCCCTCGTCCGCCTCCGTGCGAGAACCAGCGCGATTGCCGGCCGGCGGGCCGAAGCGAGCCAGACCCTGCGACTCGCCAGGCGCACGCTCGCCGTCTCGCAGCGCCGCTTGGGGGAGCGCCTCCGCGCTCTCTACGAGCAGGGAGACACCGACCCGATGGCTGTACTCGTGGGCGCCAAGTCCCTCGACGAGGCGATCAACGGATTGGAGAACCTCCACCGGATCGCGCGCCAGGACAAGAGCGTCATCGACGAGGCTCAGGCGGCCCGCGCCAGGCTGATCGAAGCCACGCACCGGCTGGCAGCCGAGGAGGCCCAGGCGCGCCAGGCCGAAGAGGCGACTGCAGCGAGCGTCGCGGCCCTCGAGACCGCGCGCCGCGAGCGGGCCGCCATGCTCGCGTCGCTGAACGCGCAGCGCAGATCGAACTCTTCGACGATCTCCACGCTCGAGTCGCAAGCGCGCGAGCTGGCCGGCGCTCAGGAGCGAGGCGCGGCGAGTCCGGCGGCTCCACCGGCCGGAGGCGGGCGCATCACGGTGTCAGCAACGGGCTACTCGCTCGCCGGCAGGACTGCGACGGGCGTCGCCGTCGGCTACGGGATCGTGGCCGTCGACCCCAACGTAATCCCGCTCGGAACGCGGATGAGCGTGCCGGGCTACGGCGAGGGAGTCGCAGCAGACACCGGTGGGACTGTCCGAGGCACACGCATCGACCTCTGGTTCCCGACCCGGGCCGAGGCGCTCGCCTGGGGAACGCGGACCGTCACGATCACGCTCCACTGACCGGCAGCGGCGAACGGAAGAAGCCGGTTGAGCCAAACGCCTAAGGAGAAGGCCAAGGTCGAGAGCGAGGGCCTCCGCGTCCTGCTCGTGGACGATCACGACCTCTTCCGGACCGGTCTCCGCAACCTCCTCGAGGAGCAGGGCGTCCAGATCGTCGGGGAAGCTGCGAACGGCCACGATGCGATCCGCTCCGTCCGCGAGGTCGCGCCCGACGTCGTCGTCATGGACCTGAACATGCCCGAGATGAGCGGCGTCGAGGCGACGAGGGAGATCACATCGTTCGCTCCCCTGACACGAGTCGTCGTGCTGACGATCTCGGACACGGACGAGGACGTGATGGACGCGATCGTCGCCGGCGCTTGCGGCTACCTGATCAAGGACTCGTCGATCCAGGACCTGCTGCGCGGGATCAGGTCGGCGGCCCTCGGGGAGTCGCTCATCTCACCTCCGATCGCCGCGAAGATCGTGCAGCGGATGCGCGCAGTGACGCTCGACCAGGGTGCCCAGACCATTCGCGCCGAGCTGTCGGAGCGCGAGCTCGAGGTGCTCCGCCTGATCGCGAACGGGAAGGACAACTCGCAGATCGCAGAGGCGCTCCACATCAGCCCGAAGACGGTCAAGAACCACATCTCGAACATCCTCATGAAGCTGCAGATCGAGAACCGCATCCAGGCCGCGGTTTACGCAGTCCGATCCGGAATCGTCTAGTTACGCCGCTTTTGCGACTAGCTCGCGGAGCGGCGCGAGCAGGGCTCGCAGTTCGATGCTTCGCTCCTCCGTCTCGTGCAGACGGCGCAGGAGGCCCGAGAGCTTGCCGGCAGGCACCTCGTGGCCGTCTGCGACCTCTCTGGTCAGCTTGTCGATGCGATGCTCGAGCCGCAAGCATTCCGCATCGAGCTCGAGCGCATATGCATAGCCGTCGGTAAGCGTCGGCTCAACCTCTTCGCGAGGGAGGCCTGCCCCCTCGGCGCTCGCATCGAGCAGCGCACGAATGCGCTCCAGCAGGAGATTCTGGCCGTCAGCCACGATCGAACGATTATGAGCAGCCCGGCGGCCTGAGAGCTATGGGCCGCACGGCCCATCTTTACGAGCGGGGGACCTAGTGGAGCTTGGTCGTAAGTTGACGCTGTCCCACCGGGTCCAGACAATGCCCGGGGTGCCGCGTCGCGTTCTCGCCGTCTTCCTCGCCGCCCTGTTCTTCGCTCCTCCGGCCTCCGCCGCCGGGCAGACGCCGCTCGCCCGACGGCTCTCACGGGCGCTCGCGGTTCCCCACGTGGCGAAGTCCCGCACGGCCGCGGTCGCGGTCGACCTCACGACCGGCAAGAAGCTCTACGCACACAACCTCAGCCTGCCGCTCATCCCTGCCTCGAATCAGAAGCTCGCGGTCACCTACGCCTGCCTGCTCGCGCTCGGTCCCACGTACCGGTTCGGAACCGACGTCCTCGGCGAGGGAGAGCTCGACGGCTCGCTCTGGCGGGGGGACATCGTGCTCAAGGGCTACGGCGACCCGACCCTCTCGACGCTCGACCTGCTCAAGCTCGCTTCGCAGCTGTATGCGCAGGGCATCCGCCGAATCGGCGGCCACATCGTGGGCGACGAGTCCTACTTCGACGCGAAGCGGATGGGTCCCGGCTGGAAGACCTGGTTCTTCATCAACGAGTCGCCGCCACTCTCGGCTCTGACCGTCGACCGCGCCCGTTATCAGGGCCACACGACCCGCGAACCGGCCCTCGCCGCCGCGTTGTCCTTCCGCGCCGCCCTCCTGCGCGTCGGCATCACGGTCGCCGGCCGGGCCGTGACCGGACAGGCCGATGTGGAGGCGGTGCCGCTGGCGTCGATCGAGTCGGTGCCGCTCGAGCAGATCCTCCGCTTCATGGATCACGAGAGCGACAACTTCACCGCCGAGCTCCTCCTGAAGCAGCTTGGTGCGGGCTTCGCCGACCAGGGCAGCTCCGCGAGCGGCGCAACGGTCATCCGGCAGCTCCTCGGCGAACAGCAGATTCCGCTCGCCGGGGTGCGCATCGTCGACGGCTCCGGCCTGTCGCGCTACGACCGGCTGACGGCGAACTCGGTCGTCGCCATGCTCCAGGCAAGCTGGCTCGACGCGGACCTCCGCGAGATCCTGCTGGCCGCCCTGCCGCTCGCCGGGCACAGCGGCACGCTGGACGGCCGCATGCGCGGAACTGCGGCCGCGGGACGCGTCAGGGCGAAGACGGGCACGCTGAACGAGGCCTCGGCCCTCTCCGGCTACGTGAAGCGCCGCTACGTCTTCTCGGTCATCCAGAACGGTTCGCCGGTCTCGACGTACTGGGCACGCCGCGCGCAGGACCGCTTCGCGGCCGTCCTAGCTGCCCAGTAGAGACTTCAGCGCCTGTTCGTCGAGGATCGGGACGCCGGCCTGCTGGGCCTTCTGCAGCTTCGAGCCCGGCTCCTCGCCGACGATGACGCCGGCCGTCTTCTTCGACACCGAGTTCCCGACCTTCGCGCCCTTCGCCTCGAGCGCCTTCGCGGCCTCGTCGCGCGTGAACGACTCGAGCGTGCCCGTGATGACGTAGGTCTGCCCGACGAGCGGGCCTTCGGGCGGGCTTCAGCTCGTCTCCGCTCTCGAAGCGCAGCCCGAGCCCGCGGAGCTCCTCGACGAGCCGCTGGTTCTCCTCGTCGGAGAACCACTCGGCGATCGCCTCGGCCCGATCCGGGCCGATGCCCTCGACCTCCTGGATCTCCTCCTGGCTCGCCCCGGCAAGCGGTTCGATCGAGCGAAAGTGCGCTGCGAGGTTTCGCGCCGTGACCCAGCCGACCTGCGGGATGTTCAGCCCGGCAAGGATTCGGTGGAACGTGAAATTCTTCTTCGACTGCGCGATCGCGTCCACGGCGTTCCCGGCAGAGATCTCGCCGTAGCCCTCGAGCTCCATCAGCTGCTCCTTCGTCAGCCGGTAGAGGTCGGGCAACGACGTGACGATCCCCTCGTCGCCACAGCCTGCGGATCGCCTGCTCGCCGACGCCGTCGATGTCCCAGACCCAGTTGATGAGCGTCTCGAGCCCCCGCGACTCGCACTTCGGATTGGGGCAGCGGTGCATCGCCTCGCCTTCGGGCTTGACGATCTTTGCCCCGCAAAGGGGGCACTTTTCGGGCATCTTGAACGGCTTCGTCCCGCGCCGGTGTGGCAGGACGGGACCGACGACCTGGGGGATCACGTCGCCTGCCCTCTGCACGATCACGTCGTCGCCCTCGCGAATGTCCTTGCGGTTGATGTCCTCCTCGTTGTGGAGCGTCGCCGTCGAGACGGTGACGCCGCCGACCTCGACCGGCTCGAGCGCGGCCCAGGGATTGAGCGCGCCGGTCCGGCCGACGCGGATGTGGATCTTGTTCAGCCGCGTCTGCGGCAGTCATCGGCGCCCACTTGTAGGCGCGGGACCAGCGCGGCCGCCCATGGAGGGCGCCGAGGCGGCGCTGCTGGTCGAACGAGTCGACCTTGATCACGAAGCCGTCGATCTCGTAGTCGAGCTCGAGCCGCTTCGTCTCCCAGAGGCGGCAGACCTCGGCGACCGCCTCGACCGAGTCGTGCCGCTCTGCGAAGGGGTTCGTGCGGAAGCCGTGTTCCCGCAACCATTCGAGGGTCTCCCAATGCGTGCTCAGGTCGAGCCCCTCTGCGGTGCCGAGGCCGTACATCCAGACGGCGAGCGGCCGCGAGGCCGTGATCGACGAATCCTTCTGGCGCAGTGAGCCTGCAGCGGCGTTCCTCGGGTTCGGCGCGAGCTTCTGCCCCAGCTCGGCGACCCGCGTGTTCAGCTCGCGAAAGCCCGAAAGCGGCATGTAGACCTCGCCGCGCACCTCGGCAACGGGGGGGAAGGCTCTCACCGCGCATCTTGAGCGGCACCGACGGGATCGTGCGCAGGTTGACCGTCACGTCCTCGCCCTGCACGCCGTCCCCGCGCGTTGCGCCTCGCGTGAGCTGCCCGTCCTCGTAGGTGAGGTTGATCGCGAGGCCGTCGATCTTCGGCTCGGTCACGTAGGCGACGGGCTCGTCCGAATCCAGGCGCTTGCGAACGTCCTCGGCCCACTTCAGGAGACCGGCGTCGTCGGTGACCTTCTCGAGCGAGCCCATCGGTGAGAGGTGCTGCACCTTCTGGAAGCGCCCGCTCACCGGCGCGCCGACCCGCTGCGTCGGCGAGTCGGGAGCGACCAGCTCCGGATGCTCCTCCTCTAGTGCCTTGAGCTCGTCGTAGAGCCGGTCGTACTCGGCGTCGGAGATCTCCGGCTCGTCGAGGACGTGGTAGCGGTAGAGGTGGTGGTCGAGTTGCGTGCGCAGGTCCTCGACGCGGCTCTGGGTGGCTTTTGCGGCCATCTTGTGGTGATGCTAGCGGCGGCGTACGATCGGCCAATGGCGCGGTTTGCGCTCCTTCTGGCTCTCGCGCTACCGCTGAGCGCAAGCGCGGCGACGCCCGCGTTCGAGTTCTTCCAGACGCCTTCGCACAACATCGGCTGCGCGTATTCGGGCTCGCCGCAGAACCTTCGCTGCGACATCCGCACGGGCCTGAAGCCGCCGCCGGCGAAGCCGAAGGGCTGCCAGAACGACTGGACGTTCGGCTACCAGGTCGGTCGACGAGGCCCCGCGCGCACCGTCTGCGCAGGAGACACCGTCTTCAGCCCCGGAGCCCGAGTCATCCGCTACGACACGTCGTGGTCGCGTGGCTCCTTCTCGTGCACGTCGCTCCGGACCGGCCTCTCTTGCGGGAACCGGACCTCACACGGGTTCTGGCTCAGCCGCGCGCGTTCCTACCGCTACGACGGGTCGCCCCGCGCGACGCGAATCCGGACGCCTTCCGGGCACATCGCCTGTGAGTACGAGTACCTCCCCCCACTCGGGCTCCGGTGTGACGTCGACGGCGGGGTCAAGCCTCTTCCGCCGAAGCCGAAGAGCTGCGAGTTCGATTGGGGCGCCGGCTTCCACATCGGAGAGCGAGGGACCGCGACGATCGTGTGCACGAGCGGCGCGATCAACTTCCCGCCCCAGACCACGCTGAACTACGGGCAGACGTGGCGCCGCCTGGGCGGCTTTATCTGCACGTCTCGGAAGAGCGGCCTCACCTGCAGGAACAGAAGCGGGCATGGCTTCTTTCTGAGTAGGGATCGCTCCCGCCGCTTCTAGTACTCGACTCGCTCCAGGTAAAGGCCGTGGCCGGGGGCCGTGGTGCCGGCTTCCTCTCGGGGAGCGCCTCTCAGCAGACGCGCGAGGTCGTCGGGCGGGCGCTCCAGCATCGTGCCGACGAGCGTCCGCACCATGTGGCGCAGGTAGCCGTTGGCCGTGATCTCGAGCTCGAGAGCATCGCCGCGCTCGAACCAGGCCACCTCGCGGATCTCACGCCTGAAGCTCTTGTGCTGCGTGACGGTCGGCGTGAACGCGCGAAAATCGTGCTCGCCGATCAGGAGATCCGCGCAGTCGGCCAGCGCCCCGTCGTCGATCGGATGCGGGTACCAGTAGCTGCGGTGAAGCTCAAACGGCGACGGTGTTCGGCGGCGCCAGATCCGGTACCGGTAACTGCGCGCCGTGGCCGAGTGGCGGGCGTGGAAGTCCGGAGAGACCTCGTCGGCTGCAATCATCGACACGTCATCCGGCAGCGCCGTGTTGAGCGCTTCGGCCGCGCGCTCGATGGGCGGGCCACCCTCGACGTCCACGCTCGCCACCTGGCCGAGTGCGTGGACGCCGGTGTCGGTTCGGCCGGCCACTGTGAGCCGTTCCCAGGAGTCGTAGGCCCAGCCGACAGCGTCGCGAACGACGCCTTCCACCGTGCGCAGGTTGGGCTGGGTCGCCCAGCCGCGAAACCTCGTCCCGTCGTATTCAAGGGTCAGCTTGAGGCGCATGGCCATATCATCCCGTTCCGTGTACCAGGACGAATGGCGAGTCGAGATCGACCTCGACGACGAGGAGCACGGCTTCGGGCTCGGTGAGCGCCTGCGTGCCCACGATCTCGACGACGAGGCCCGCCAGCGGCTCGGCGGCCGCGTGGTGATCACTCGCGACGGGCCGCACATCTTCCTGTACGCGGGCAGCGAGGCTGAGGCAAAGGAAGCCGAGCGTGTAGCCCGCGAGCTGGTCAAAGCCGACGACGTGACTGCCGAGATCGCCGTCACTCGCTGGCATCCCGTCGAGGAGGCGTGGAAGGACGCGTCGATCCCGCTCCCGGGCACCGAGGACGAAGAGCGCGCGGAGGTGGAGCGCAAAGAGGAGAGCGAGTGGCAGGAGGCGGAGGAGGAGGGCTCGTTCGACTGGCTCGTGAAGCTCGAGCTCCCCTCACGAGACGAGGCCGCGGAGCTTGCCTCCCGACTGAGCGGTGAGGGCTATCCGACCCATCGCCGGTGGCGCTACGTGACCGTCGACGTCCTCACCGAAGAGCGTGCGAACGAGCTCGGGAGCCGGCTCCGCGGCGAGCTGCCCGACGACGCCGAGATCTGGATCGAAGCGAACCCGGACGACATTCCGAGCCCGACGTTCGTACTGCTCGAGTCAAGGCTGTAGTAAGCACCGCCAACGACCGCGGCAAGGGCGAGCCCGTCGAGGTGTTGTTCGTTGGAGAGGTGTGCTCTTAGTCGCGGAAAGTGCGAAGCACTTTGCGCGAGTCCCGGGCCCGTGGCCCGGGACCTCCTAGCTCGTGATGCCCGGAGCGCCCGACTCGGCCTCGATCTCCTCGGGCTCGCGATGGGGCACCCTGGCCCGCGGCGCGGGCGGCACGTAGTCGATCAGCTCGAGGTAGACCATCTCGGCCGAATCGCCGAAGCGCGGGCCGAGCTTCACGATCCGCGAGTACCCGCCGGCCTGGTCGCTGAAGCGCGGCGCCACGTCCGAGAAGAGCATCGTGACAATGTCGTTGGAGCGCAGAAACGCGAGCGCCTGGCGCCGCGCGGCGAGATCGCCGCGCCGGCCGAGCGTGATCATCTTCTCGGCGACGGGCTTGACGGCCTTCGCCTTGGCGAGGGTCGTCTTGATCCGCCCGTGCTCGATCAGCGCGCCGGCGAGGTTCGAGTAGAGCGCCTTGCGGTGCGCCGAGTCGCGGCCGAGCTTCTTCCCTTTGCGGTGGTGGCGCATCGAGGCTGCTATTCGTCGCCGCGGAGATTCAGGCCGTGCGTGGCCAGCGTCTCCTTGACCTCTTCGATCGACTTCTTGCCGAAGTTCGGGATCGCGGCGAGCTCGTTCTCGCTCTTCACGACGAGGTCGCCGATCGTCTCGATGCCGACGCGCTTCAGGCAGTTGTACGAGCGGACGCCGAGCTCGAGCTCCTCGATCGGGAAGTTCTCCATCCCGTGGTAATCGGCCGTATCGACTGCGACCGCCTCGGCCTGCGCGGCCTCCCCGATGCCCTCGATCCGGTCGGGCTGGGTGAAGATCATGAGCTGGGTGATCAGGATCTCGGCAGCCTGGCCGATCGCCTCGCGGGGATCGATCGAGCCGTCGGTCGTGACCTCGATGTTCAGCTTGTCGTAGTCCGTGCGCTGGCCGACGCGAGCCGCCTCGATGTCGTACGAGACGCGCCGCACCGGCGAGAAGATCGAGTCGATCGGGATGACGCCGATCGTGTGCTCGGGCCCGCGGTTCATCTCGCCCGGCACGTAGCCGCGACCGCGACCGATCGTCATCGTCAGCTCGAGCTTGCCCTTGTCGGACAGCGTCGCGATCTGGAGGTCGGGGTTGAGGATCTCGAGGTCCGCAGGAGCCTCGATATCGCCTGCAGTGACCTTGCCGGGGCCCCGCTTGGTGAGGCGCACCTCGACCTCGGGCGACTCGCCGTGGAGCCGGCAGATCATGTTCTTCAGAGCCAGGATGATGTCGGTCACGTCCTCCTTCACGCCCGGCAGCGTCGTGAACTCGTGCGCGACGCCCTCGAGCTTGACCGAGGTGACGGCGGCGCCCTCCAGCGAGGAGAGCAGCACGCGGCGCAGCGAGTTGCCGAACGTGTAGCCGAAGCCGCGGTCGAGCGGCTCGATCGTGAACCGGCCGCGCAGCTCGTCCACTTCCTCGTGGACGATTCGCGGCACCTGGAAGTCCATCAAAGTCGTTCTCGTTGCCATGCGTTCCTTTTCTACTTCGAGTAGAGCTCGACAATCAGTGATTCCTGGACCGGAGTGTCGATCTCCGATCGCTCGGGAAGCTTGAGGATCTTCCCGGTAAGCGCTTCGTGGTCGGCCTGGAGCCAGGGCGCGACGGACGCGGTGAGGTCGGTCGCGTCGCGGATCACCTGCTCGGCCGAGCTGCCGGGCGCCATCGTGACGATGTCGTCCGGGCGAACCTGGTAGCTGGGGATGTTCACTCGCCTGCCGTTGACGTGGAAGTGGCCGTGGCGGACGAGCTGGCGGGCCTGCGCTCGCGAAGCGGCGAAGCCGAGCCGGTAGACGACGTTGTCGAGCCGCGTCTCGAGCATGCGCAGGAGCTCCTCACCAGTGATTCCCGAGCCTTTCGCGGCCTTGGCGTAGTAGGTGCGGAACTGCTTCTCGAGCAGGCCGTAGAACCGGCGCGCCTTCTGCTTCTCCCGCAGCTGGAGCAAGTACTCCGACTGCTTGATCCGCCCGCGGCCGTGCTCGCCCGGCGGATAGCTGCGGCGCTCGATCGCGCACTTCTCCGTCAGGCAGCGCTCTCCCTTGAGGAAGAGCTTCATGCCTTCGCGGCGGCACTGCTTGCACTTGGGGGAGCGGTCTCGAGCCACCTAGACCGCCTCCGCTTCTTGCGGGCCGGACGCCGTTGTGTGCCTGCGGTGTCACGTCCTTGACGCCGAGGATCTCGAGACCTGCGGCCTGCAGCGAGCGGATCGCCGTCTCGCGGCCCGAGCCCGGGCCCTTGACGAAGACCTCGACCTTCTGGAGGCCGTGCTCCATCCCCTTGCGGGCACACGAGTCGGCGGTCACCTGCGCGGCGAACGGCGTCGACTTGCGCGAGCCCTTGAAGCCAGCAGAGCCGGCGGACTCCCAGACGATGACGTTGCCCTCGGCGTCGGTGAGCGTGACGATCGTGTTGTTGAACGACGTCTTGATGTGCGCCTGGCCGATGGCGATGTTCTTCTTGACGCGGCGCCTCGCGCGCCCGCGCCCTGCTTGTTTGCGAGGGGGAGCCATTAAGTCTTAGACGGTGCCTTCTTGCCGCGGCCGACGGTCTTCTTCGGGCCCTTGCGGGTGCGGGCGTTCGTCTTCGTGCGCTGGCCGTTCACCGGGAGGCCGCGGCGATGGCGGATCCCGCGGTACGCGCCGATCTCGCCGAGGCGCTTGATCGCCTGCTGGCGCTCGCGGCGCAGATCGCCCTCGACCTGGAGATTCGTGTCGATGTAGTCGCGCAGCTTCGTGATCTCGCCGTCGGTGAGGTCGCTCACCTTCGTGTCGAACGAGAGACCGAGAGCCGTCGCGATCTCGCGCGACTTCGAGCGGCCGATGCCGAAGATGTACGTGAGTGCGACTTCGAGTCGCTTCTCACGGGGAAGGTTTACGCCTGCAATTCGGGCCATTAGCCCTGCCTCTGCTTGTGGCGTGGATTGGTGCAGATGACCATGGTCCGGCCGTTCCGCCGGATCACGCGGCACCGCTCACACATCGGCTTGACTGACGCTCGGACCTTCACACCGCTCCTCGCACGAGAACCGCGCCCTTGAGCGCGGTTGTAGGGACATAGAGACACGCACAGCAGAGCTGCGCGGTGAGAAACTATGGTAGCAAAAGGGCTCCCGCCGGATTCCTGTCTGTTGTCAGGATGCGGGGCTCCTCGTCGGTGATCGCGACCGTGTGCTCGAAATGGGCCGAAAGCGCGCCGTCGACAGTCGAAATCGACCAGTCGTCGTCGTGGAGGTAGATGTCGGGGCCGCCTGCGTTGATCATCGGCTCGATCGCAAACGTCATGCCGGACGCGAGCTCCGGGCCACGACCTGGAGCGCCGTAGTTCGGTATCTGCGGGTCCTCGTGCATGGCCCGGCCGATGCCGTGCCCGACGAGGCTCCGGACGACCGAGAAGCCGGCATCCTCGGTCGCCGCCTGAATAGCGTGCGAGACGTCCGAGAGGCGGTTGCCGGGACGGCATTGGGCGATCCCCGCGGCCAGCGCGGCCTGGCAGGACTCGAGGAGCCGCTCGGCCTCTGCGGAGATCTCCCCCACCGGGAACGTGTAGGCCGAGTCGGCCACGAAGCCGTCCAGGGAGACGCCGACGTCCACGGAGAGGATGTCCCCGTCGGCGAGCGTGCGCGTGCCTGGGATCCCGTGGACGACCATCTCGTTCGGCGAGGTGCAGATCGACGCTGGGTAGCCCCGGTAGCCTTTGAAGGACGACATGCCGCCCTGAGAGCGGATGTGCTCGTCGGCCAACTCGTCGAGCTCCGCCGTCGTCACACCGGGCCGAACGTGCTCTCCGACGAGCGCAAGCGTGTCGGCGACCACCTGGCCGGCGTTCGCCATGGTCTCGATCTCGGCCGGCGACTTGCGGATGATCACGAGACCACCTGCGCCTGCTCGAGAGCTTCCTGGATTTCCGAGAAAACCTCGCCCTCGGGCCGGTCGCCGTGGATCCCGATCAGATTGCCAAGCATGCGGTAGTGAGCGACGAGCGGCTTGGTCTCGCTGTGGTAGAGCTCGAGTCGCTTCTCGATCGCCTCGTGCGTGTCGTCAGCACGCCCTTCTGCCGCGGCGCGCTTGTGCAAGCGCTCGATCGCCACCTCGTCGGGGACCTGCAGCTCGAAGACGACCGACAGCGGACGGCCGATCTCGGACAGCATCGAGTCGAGGGCCTCGGCCTGCCTCATCGTGCGCGGGAACCCGTCGAGGACGAAGCCGTTCTCGGCGTCCTCGGACCGGAGCCGTTCGCGGATCAGGTCGATCATCAACTCGTCGGGGACGAGCTCGCCACTCTCGAGGATCGGCTGGACGCGACGGCCGAGCTCGCTGCCCTGGGCGATGGCGGTGCGCAGGATTTCGCCGGTTGCGATGTGCGCGAGCCCGTAGTCCAAGGCGATGCGGTTGGCCTGCGTCCCCTTGCCCGAGCCCTGGACGCCTAGAAGGAGGACGTCAAGCGGCATGTTGCGCTACTTGAGGAAGCCTTCGTATGAGCGCATCATCATCTGCGACTCCATCTGCCGCATCGTGTCGAGCGCCACGCCGACCGCGATCAGGACCGAGGTCCCGCCGAGCGCGCCCGAGGTCGTCTGCGAGAAGCCGAAGTACTTGATGAAGAGGCTCGGCAGGATGGCCACGGTCGCCAGGTAGAGCGCCCCCGGAAGCGTGAGCCTGGTCAGCACGCGATCGAGATACTGCGCCGTCGGCGGCCCGGGCCGGATCCCCGGGATGTACCCGCCGTGCTTGCGGAGCTGGTCGGCCTGGTCGACCGGGTTGAACTGGACCGCCGTGTAGAAGTAGGTGAAGACGACGATCATGAACCCCTGGAGCAGGAGGTACGTGAGATTCGTCGGAGTGAAGTGGGTGTTGATGAAGCTCTGCGTCTGCGGGAAGTACTGGCCGATCGTCGGCGGGAACGCCATCACGGCCGCCGCGAAGATGATCGGGATGACGCCCGCCATGTTCACGCGCAGCGGCATGTAGGTCGAGCCCCCCGCCGTCATGCGTCGCCCCACCATCCGCTTCGCGTACTGGATCGGGATCTTCCGCTGGCCCTCCTGGATGAAGACGACCGCGACGACGATCCCGACCGCGAGCAGCGGGAAGAAGAGCTTCTCCATCGTGCCGCCGTAGTACCAGGCGCTGATCCCGGCCGGCAGGCTGGTCAGGATCGAGGCGAAGATCAGGAGCGAGATGCCGTTGCCGATGCCGCGCTTGGTGATCAGCTCGCCCATCCACATGAGGAGCGTCGTGCCGGCGGTCAGCGTGAGGACGATGAGGAAGGTTCGGCCGAGGCCCGCATCGAGGATTCCCTGCCGCTTGAAGAGGTAGGCGTATCCGAGCGACTGGGCTGCGGCGAGCACGACCGTGAAGTAGCGCGTGTACTGGTTGATCTTGGCCATCCCCGCCTCGCCCTCCTTCTGGAGCTGCTCGAGCCGGGGGACGACCACGGTCATCAGCTGGATGATGATCGAGGCGGTGACGTACGGCATGATCCCGAGCGCGAAGATCGCGAACTGCGAGAGCGCACCGCCCGAGAAGAGGTTCAGCAGGCCGAGCACCGTGCCGCCCTGCCCGCCGAAGTAGCTCTTGACGGCAGTCGGGTCGACGCCAGGGGCGGGGATCCACGAACCGAGCCGGTAAATAGCCAGGATCAGCGCCGTGAAGAGGACGCGATGGCGCAGCTCCGGGACGCGCCAGGCGTTCGAGAGCCAGGAAAACATCTAGGAGTCGGTCTCCTCGTCGGTCGGGGGCTCGTCGGTCGGGGGCTCGTCGGTCGGCGGCCCTTCGGTCTCAGCGGCCACCTCATCAGACTTTGCAACAGACTGTTGCAAAGTGTCTTCGGAGGCGGCGGCTTGCTCGGTTGCTTCGGGCTCCTCGGGCGGAGGAGCGGCCCTCTTCACGCGGCGCTTTGGGTGCTTGGGCTTCGGCTCACCCCGCAGCCACGTGATCGTGCCGCCGGCGTTCTCGATCTTCTCGCGCGCGCTCGCCGAGAACAGATGTGCCGAGACGGACAGCTTCTTCGTCAGGTCGCCGTAGCCGAGGATCTTGACGTCGAGGCGCGTGTTCCTGATCAACCCGGCTTCCTTCAGCAGCTCGGGCGTCACGTCGCCGTCGAAGCGCTCGAGGTCGCGCACGTTGACGGCTGAGACCTTCGTGCGGTGCGGCCCCATCGGCATGGCGTCCTTCGAATACGGTCCACGCTGCTTGCCGAGGCGCATGTAGATCGGCATCTGGCCGCCCTCGAAACCGGCACGCATCTTGTTCGAGCCCGATCGGGCCTTCTGGCCCTTGATGCCGCGGCCGGAGTAGCGGCCCTTGCCGGAGCCCGGACCGCGGCCGACGCGCTTGCGGTCCTTGCGCGCTTGAGCCGGCTTGAGGGACGAGAGATTGAGCTTCTCAGACACGCTACGCGTCCAAGTTACTTTGGCAGGCCATTCGAGGTACGTCGGTTCTCATGAGTCGACTCCAGTTCCGTCGTCGATGTCGACGAGGTGGCGAACCTTCCTGAGCATACCGGCGAGCTGCGGGCTCTCCGCATGCTCCGCGGTGCGGCCGATCTTGCCCAGGCCAAGGGCGCGGAGCGTGCCGCGATGGCGCTGGCTCTGGCCGATGGAGCTACGAACTTGCTTGATCTTGACTTTCGCCACTCTCAGTCTCCCGCGGCTCCTCAGCCGCCTCGGCAACCTCCGCCACCGGCTCGGCCTGCTCGGCCACCGGCTCCTCTTCCACCTTCGCGCCCACGGGCAGCACCTGGCTGATCGTGAGCCCTCGCGCAGCCGCCACATCCTCGGGACGGCGCAACTGCTTCAGGCCCTGGACGGTGGCCTTCAGCATGTTGATCGGGTTCGTCGTGCCAAGGCTCTTGGCGAGGATGTCGCGGATCCCGCCGAGCTCGAGCACGGCGCGGACGCCGCCGCCGGCGATGACGCCCGTTCCCTCGCTGGCCGGCCGCAGCATGACCCGCGCCGCGCCGAACCTGCCGATGATCGGGTGCGTGATCGTCGTGCCGTGCTTGGGGATCGTGAAGAGGTTCTTCTTCGCGTCGTCGACGGCCTTCGAGATCGCCAGCGGCACCTCGCGGGCCTTGCCGTAGCCGAGGCCGACGCGGTCGACCTCGTCCCCGATCACGACGAGCGCCGTGAACGAGAACCGCCGGCCGCCCTTGACCACCTTGGCGACGCGGTTGATCTCGACCACGCGCTCCTTGAGCTCGCGGCTCTGCTCCCGTGCCATCACTTCACGTTCGACTGGCGTGGTGCTCATCTCAGAACCTCAGTCCTCCTTCACGGGCTGCGTCGGCGAGCGCCTTCACGCGCCCGTGGTAGAGGTATCCGCCGCGGTCGAAGACGACCGACTCGATACCCGCCTTCTTCGCGGCATCGGCCAGGGTCTTCCCCACCTCGGCGGCCTGTGCGGTCTTGTTGCCCTTGAATGACTTCGTCAGGTTGAGCGAGCTTGCGGCGGCGAGGGTTTTGCCCGCGTGGTCGTCGATCAGCTGCGCCTCGATTCCGGAGTTGGAGCGAAAGACGGCGAGGCGCGGCCGCTCGGCCGTCCCGACGACGTTCTTGCGCACGCGCCGGTGACGGCGGATGCGTGCCTCTCTGACGGTCAGCGTTGCCATTACGCGCGCTTCCCGACCTTCCGGCGCACGTACTCGCCCTGGTAGCGGATCCCCTTGCCCTTGTAGGGCTCGGGGCGGCGAACATCGCGGATCTCTGCGGCGATCTCGCCGACCGCCTGCTTGTCGATGCCCTTGACGACGATCTCGGTCTGGACCGGCACCTCGAACTCGATGCCCGCCGGTGCGTCGATGACGACCGAGTGCGAGTAGCCCACGTTCAGCTCGAGCGCCGTTCCGCGGAGCGCCGCGCGGTAGCCGACGCCCTGGATCTCCAGGCGCTTCTCGAAGCCCTTCGTGACGCCCTCGACCATGTTCGCGACGAGCGAGCGCGTCAGACCGTGCAACGCGCGATCGTCGCCTCGATCGGTCGGGCGCTTCACGAGGAGCTGGCCGTCCTCCTTCTCGATGGTCATCCGGGCCGGCACGTTCTGCGTCAGCTCGCCGAGCGGCCCGTTGACTGTCACGCGGCCAGGGTCGATCGCGACGTTGACGCCGTCCGGAACCTCGATTGGCTGTTTGCCGATTCGACTCATTGACTCACCAGATGAAGCAGACGACCTCGCCGCCCACTCCGCGCTCCTGCGCCGTGCGGCTCGTGACGAGCCCACCAGACGTAGAGAGGATCGCCGTGCCCATGCCCCCGAGCACGCGCGGCAGGCGATCCTTGCGAGCGTACACGCGGCGGCCCGGTTTCGAGACGCGCTTCAAGTCGGTGATGATCCGCTCGCGGTTGCGGCCGAACTTCAGCTCGACGACGAGCGTCCCGTAGGCACGGTGCTTCTTCTTGTCGGGGTGCTTGCTGTTGTGCTCCTCGGCGCTGACGACACTGAAGTCGCTGATGTAGCCCTCGTCCTTGAGGATGCGGGCGATCTGCTCCTTCAGGCGCGAGGTCGGCATCTCGGTCGTCTCGTGCATCGCCTTGTTGGCGTTGCGGATGCGCGTGAGCATGTCTGCGATTGGGTCTGTGTGCATTACGCCATCACCAGCTCGATTTCGTCATGCCCGGGATCGCGCCCTCGTGCGCGAGCTCGCGCAGGCAGATCCGGCAGAGGCCGAACTTCTTGTAGACCGCACGGGGCCGGCCGCAGCGGTTGCAGCGGCTGTAGGCACGGACCTTGTAGCGAGGCGTCCGCTTGGCCTTGGCGATCAGGGACTTCTTAGCCACTCGTCTCGCTCCCTTCTCTCTCCCTGAACGGGAGTCCGAGGCCGCGCAGGAGCGCGAAGCCTTCGTCGTCGTTCTGCGCAGTCGTCGTGATCGCGACGTCGAGGCCGCGGATGGTCTGAACGTCGTCGTAGTCGATCTCCGGGAAGATGATCTGCTCGCGGATGCCGATCGAGTAGTTGCCGCGCCCGTCGAACGACTCTGGCGCGAGCCCGCGGAAGTCGCGAATCCGGGGTAGCGCGATCGACACGAGCCGGTCGAGGAACTCCCACATTCGGGCACCGCGCAACGTCACCCGCGCGCCGATCGGCATTCCCTCGCGCAGCTTGAAGCTCGCGATCGACTTGCGCGCCTTGCGCACCTGCGCGCGCTGGCCCGCGATCGTCGTCAGCTCCTCGATTGCGCTGTCGAGCGCCTTCGACTCCGTCTTGGCGTCGCCCACGCCCATGTTGAGCGTGATCTTCGTCACGCGCGGGACGCGCATGATCGACTCGAAGCCGAGTTCGTCCTTGAGCTGGGTCCGCAGCTCCTGCTCGTAGCGCTCCTTGAGGCGCGGCACGTATCCAGTCTCGACGGCCATTACTTGTCGATCTCCTGTCGGCAGTCGTCGCGCTTGCAGACGCGCACCTTGCGGCTGTCCTCGCCCTGCTTCTCCTTGATCACGTAGCCGACTCTCGTGGGGCGGTTGCACGTCGGGCAGACGAGCATCACGTTCGAGATCTGGATCGGCGCGGCCTTCTCGATCACCCCGCCGGGAGTGACCTGCTGCCCACCCATCCGGCTCGGGTTCTTGATCGGCTTCGGCCGGGAGTGGCGCTTGATCATGTTGAGGTTCTCGACGATCACGCGCTTCTCGTCGGGGCGCGCTTCGAGGACGCGGCCCTGCTTGCCGCGATCCTTGCCCGCCAGTACGTGCACCGTGTCGCCCTTTCGGATCTTCATCGCCTTCATTAGTGCCCCTTCCAGTGACGCCGCCGAGCTTCTGGGTCGCGAGCACCAAGCCAGAGGCCGCACTCGACCGCGGCCAAGGCTGGATGAAGCCTTGGCAAGGGCGAGGGTGGGCTCTGGCGCCGCGTGATCGCGGGCCAGAAGCCGGTATGTGTTGCTGGAAGGGGCACTTAGAGGACCTCCGGGGCGAGCGAGACGATCTTCATGAAGTTCTTCTCGCGGAGCTCTCGCGCGACAGGGCCGAAGATGCGCGTGCCGCGCGGGTTGCGCGCGGGGTCGATGATCACAGCGGCGTTCTCGTCGAACGCGATCATCGTCCCGTCGTCGCGGCCGTAGGGCTTCTTCGTGCGGACGACGACCGCCTGGACGACTTCGCCCTTCTTGATCGCGCCCTGCGGAGTCGCGGTCTTGACCGTGCCGACGATGACGTCGCCGACCCGCGCGTAGCGTCGGTGCGAGCCGCCGAGCACGCGGATGCACAGGATCTCGCGCGCTCCCGTGTTGTCCGCCACGCGAAGTCTCGACTCCTGCTGGATCACTTTGCGACCTCGAGCACCTGTGCCAGGCGCCAGTTCTTGGTCTTGGACAGCGGCCTGGTCTCGACGATGAGGACGACGTCGCCGACGTTCGCGGCGTTCTGCTCGTCGTGGGCATGGAACTTCGCGGAGCGGCGAACGACCTTCTTGTAGCGCGGGTGCGCCTTCACCGTGTCGACGCGCACGACGATCGTCTTGTCCATCGCGCTCGAGATGACGACGCCGCGGCGCTCGACGCGCCGGCCGCGATCCCCCTCCGGCTTCGGGAGGCGCGTGATCGGCTTGCGGCCCTCGACCTGCTCGCGCTTCGGCTTCGAGCGCGTCCGGCGCTCGCTCCGAGGCTTGCGCTTCGGCTTCGTCGGGGCAGCGGGCGGCTCGGCGGCGGGAGCTTCCGCCTCAGCGGCGGGAGCCGCGGCTGCAGGGCCTTCTGCCTCGGCGGCGGGCGCCTCTTCGGGCGGAGCTTCCTCGGCGGCCGGCTCCTCGGCCGGTGCTTCCTCTGATACCGGCTCCTCGGCTTGAGCTTCCTCTGCCACGGGCTCCTCGGCCGGAGCCTCCTCGGCCACGGGCTCTTCGGCTGGAGCTTCGGCCGCCGGCTCTTCCGCCGGAGTCTCCTCGGCCACGGGCTCTTCGGCCGGAGTCTCCTCGGCCACTGGCTCCTCCGCGGGAGTCTCCTCGGCCACGGGCTCTTCGGCCGGAGTCTCCTCGGCCACTGGCTCCTCCGCCGGAGTCTCCTCCACCGGGGGTCTCTTCCTGAATCTCTTCGTCCTTCGGCACCTAGATTGTCTCCTTCGCGAGCTCTCGCTCGTTTCGTACGGTCAGGATGCGGGCGATCTCGCGCTTCGCGTGCTTGAGCCGCGCGGGGTTGTCGAGCGCGCCGGTCGCCGACTGGAAGCGCAGGTTGAACAACTCCTGGCGGCGCTCTGCGAGCGCATCGTCGAGCTGGTCGTCGCTCATTCCCCTCAGGTCTCTAGCGCGCAAAGAGATCCGCCTCCCGTTTCACGAACTTCGTCTTCACCGGCAGCTTCGTGCCGGCCAGGCGCAGCGCTTCCTTCGCCAGGTCCTCCGGGACGCCGGCGAGCTCGAACATGACGCGGCCCGGCTTGATGACGGCGACCCAGTGCTCCGGGGCGCCCTTGCCCGAGCCCATGCGCGTCTCGGCCGGCTTCTGGCTGACCGGCTTGTCGGGGAAGACGTTGATCCAGACCTTCCCGCCGCGCTTGATCTTTCGGGTCATGGCGATGCGGGCCGCCTCGATCTGGCGGTTCGTCACCCAGGCCGCCTCCATCGACTTGAGGCCGTAGTCCCCGAACTGGACACGCGTCTGGCCCTTCGAGACGCCTGCTCGACGGCCGCGCTGCTGCTTGCGGTACTTCGTCTTCTTGGGAAGCAGCACTAGTGCCCCTTCCAGTGACGCTGTTGAGCTTCTGGGTCGCGAGCACCAAGCCAGAGGCCGCACTCGACCGCGGCCAAGGCTTGCAGCCTTGGCAAGGGCGAGGGTGGGCTCTGGCGCCGCGTGATCGCGGGCCAGAAGCCGACAAGTGTTGCTGGAAGGGGCACTTAACTCTCCTCGCCCTTCGCCGGCTCTTCCGTCGGCGCTGCATCGGTTGGCGTTGGCGTGGCGTCGGCCACCGGGGCTGCCTCGGCCGTCGGATCGGCGTCCGTCTCGTCGGGCGCGTCCTTCGGAGTGCTCTCGTCCTTGTTGGCAGGACGCCGGCGGGCGCCTCCTCGCTTGGGGCGCCTCTTTTGCACCGGGCCGAGTCCCTCGCGGTCAGCCGCCCTGCTCCGACCGCTCTCGCGGGAAGCCGACAGGCCCTCGGTGCGGCCGCCGAGGCGGCGCGCGGTGTCCTGGTCGCCGAGGCGAGTCTCCTTCTGCTGGGCGACGCTCTCGAAGCCCTCGGGCATGATCTCGCCCTTGTTGATCCAGACCTTGACGCCGATGCGGCCGAACGTCGTCTTCGCCTCGACGAAGCCGTAGTCGATGTCGGCGCGGATCGTGTGCAGCGGCACGCGGCCCTCGGAGTAGCTCTCAGAGCGGCTCATCTCGGTCCCGCCGAGCCGGCCGCCGCACTGCACCTTCACACCGTGCGCGCCCGAGCGCATCGCGGAGGCGAGCGAGCGTTTCATCGCGCGACGGAAGCTGACGCGGTTCTGGAGCTGCTCGGCGATCGACTGCGCGACGAGCTTCGCGTCGAGCTCCGGGCGCTTGATCTCGTTGATGTTGATGTGCACGTTCTTGTGCGTCATGCCGTGGATCTCTTTGCGCAGGGCGTCCACCTCGGCACCGGACTTGCCGATGACGATCCCGGGCCGCGCGGTGTAGATGTCGATCGTGATCCGCTGCTTGTCCTTGCGGATGAGCACGTCGGACAGGCCCGCATGAGAGAGCTTTTTGTAGATGTGCTCGCGGATCTTGATGTCCTCGAGCAGGGCTGCCGGGAACTCCTTCGTCCCGGTGTACCAGTTCGACTTCCAGTCGTGGATGACGCCGACGCGCATCCCGCCGGGGTGGACTTTCTGACCCATTAGTGCTCCTTCCAGTAATTCAGTCGAGTTTCTGGGTTGGGAGCACCAAGCCAGAGGCCGCACTCGTCCGCGGACAAGGCTTGCAGCCTTGGCAAGGGCGAGGGTGGGCTCTGGCGCCGCGTGATCGCGGGCCAGAAGCCGACATGGATTGCTGGATGGAGCACCTAATCGCTCGCTTTCTTCTTGGCGGGTGGCTTCTTCTTCGGCGTGGCTGCCTTGGCTTTGGGCTTCGGCTTGTCCTCAGCGGCCTTGTCCTCAGCGGCATCGTCCTCAGCAGCCTCGTCCTTCTTTGCAACAGTCTGTTGCTTGGTCTCGGCCTTGGGCTTCGCGGCGGCCCTTCGGCGCGGGGCGCGCTTCGGCTTCTCCTCTGCTGCAGGCGGCTCGGCGCGCGTGACCGTCGCCGTCGCGCCGGGGACGAGCGTCATCGTGATGTGACACGTTCGCTTCCGGATGCGGACCGAGCGGCCGCGGGCGCGGGCGCGCCAGCGCTTGATCACCGGGCCTGCGTCCACGAACACGGCCTTGACCACGAGGTCGTCGCCGATCAGCCCGTGGTTCGCCTCGGCGTTCGAGACCGCGGAGCGCAGCAGCTTCTCGACCTCGCGGGCAGCCGCGCGGTCGGTGAACGCGAGCACGGTCCGAGCCTCGGGCACGGTCCGTCCGCGGATGTGCTCCACCACGAGCCGGGCTTTGCGAGGCGAGATGCGCAGCCACTTGGCCGCGGCGCGCACTTCCTGGGTTGCCGGCGTGCTCACGCGGTGCGCTTCACCTCCACCTTGCGGTCGCCGGAATGAGCGCGGAAGGTCCTCGTCGGCGCGAACTCGCCGAGCTTGTGGCCCACCATCTGCTCCGTGATGAAAACCGGGACGTGCTTGCGGCCGTCATGGACCGCGATCGTGTGCCCGACCATCTCTGGGAAGACGGTCGAGGATCGCGACCAGGTTCGGATCATGTTCTTCGCCCCCGAGGCGTTCATCGCCTCGATGCGCTGGAAGAGTCGCTCCTCCACGAAGGGGCCCTTCTTCGAAGACCTGCTCATCGCTTGTCCTTCCCTCTCCGTCGCCCGCGGACGATCAGGCGGTCGGATTCCTTGTGCTTGCGACGCGTCCGCTTGCCGAGGGTGGGCACGCCCCACGGGGTGACCGGGTGGCGGCCGCCCTTCGACTTGCCCTCACCGCCCCCGTGCGGATGGTCGACGGGGTTCATCGCGGAGCCGCGGACGGTGGGCCGCTTGCCGCGCCAGCGACTGCGGCCGGCCTTCCCGCCGCTGATGTTCTCGTGGTCGGCGTTCCCCACCTGGCCGACCGTCGCGCGGCAGGTCAGCGGCACACGGCGCAGCTCTCCCGAGGGGAGCCGCAGCACGCCGAAGCCCTCGTCCTTCGCGACGAGCTGGATGCCGGAGCCGGCGCTACGCGCGAGCTGGCCTCCCCTGCCGGGCTTCAGCTCCACGTTGTGGACGAGCGTCCCGGTCGGGATGTTCTCCAGCGGCAGCGCGTTCCCGGGCTTGATGTCGGCAGCGGGGCCTGACTCGACGCTCGCGCCGACCTTGAGGCGCGCGGGAGCGAGGATGTACGCCTTCGCGCCGTCCGCGTAGTGGAGCAGGGCGATGTTCGCCGAGCGGTTCGGGTCGTACTCGATCGCGGCGACCTTCGCCGGGATGGCGTCCTTCCTGCGCTTGAAGTCGATCTCGCGGAAGCGGCGCTTGTGGCCGCCGCCCTTGTGGCGCGTCGTGATACGTCCCTGGTTGTTGCGGCCGCCTCGCTTCTTGACGGAGCCGGTCAGGCTCTTCTCCGGCTTCGACCGCGTGACCTCCTCGAACTTGGAGACGGTCATGAAGCGACGGCCCGGAGACGTTGGCTTGAACTTGCGGAGCGCCATCAGACCTGCGCCCCTTCGAAGATCTCGATCGAGTCGCCTTCCTTGAGCTGGACGATCGCCTTCTTCCAGCCGGGGCGACGACCCATCCGGTAGTTGCGCATCTTCGGCTTCGACGGGACCTTGACCATGTTGACCGCGATCACCTTGACGCCGAAGAGCTGCTCGACGGCCTGCCGGACCTGCGTCTTGTGCGCGTCCTTGTGCACGCGGAACGAGTACTTGCGGTCCTCGATCAGGCTGTAGCTCTTCTCGGAGACCACGGGTGCGAGCAGGACTTCGTTCGGATGCAGGCTCATGACCCCGCCCGCTTCTGAACCATCTCGAGTGCGCCCTCCGTGACGAGCAGCGAGCGCGCCCAGACGACGGCCGCGACCTCGAGCTCCGAGGGCGGGACGATGACGACCTGCTGGAGGTTCCGGAAGGACTTCACGAGCGACGTCTCGTCCTCGTTCGCGACGAGCACGAGCGGACGCTCCTGGCCCCAGGCCTCGAGGAAGGTGATGGCCTTCTTCGTCGAAGGCTCGTCGAACGCGGAGTCGGCGACCACTGCGAGGGTGCCCTCGCCCGCGTGCGCGCTGAGTGCGCCTCGCAGAGCCGAGCGGTACGCCTTCTTGTTGACCTTGACCTCGTAGCTGCGCGGAGTCGGCGGAAAGGCGACGCCGCCGCCGGTGAACTGCGGCGCGCGAATCGTCCCGGCGCGTGCGCGACCGGTGCCTTTCTGCCGCCACGGCTTGGCACGCCCGCCCGCGACGAGCCCACGGCTCTTCGCCGACTGCGTTCCGGCCCGGCGAGCGTTGAGCTCGGCGCGAACCGCCTCGTGGAGGAGATGCGGCTTCACGTCCGCATCGAACACGCCCTCGTCGAGGGTCGCCTCCTTGGTCGACTTGCCGCTGATTCCGAGAAGAGGAGCCTTAGCCACGCTGCTCCTCCCTGATCTCGACGACCCCGTTCTTCGGGCCCGGCACGGCGCCTTTGACGAGGAGCAGGTTGAGCTCGGGATCGACGGAGTGGACGGTGAGGCCGACCTGCGTCCTCCGCTTGCCGCCCATGCGGCCCGCCATGCGCATGCCTTTGAACACGCGTGAGGGCGTTGCGGACGAGCCGATCGAGCCGGGCTTGCGGATGTTGTGCGAGCCGTGGCTCTTCGGGCCGCGCTGGAAGTTGTGACGCTTGATCGTGCCGGCGAAGCCCTTGCCGATCGAGATCCCGGAGACCTTGATCTTGTCGCCGGGCTCGAAGACCTCGACGGTCACGGGCTCGCCGAGCACCGCCTCGCTCGTCCCGCGGAACTCGACGAGATGGCGATGCGGTGCGGTCTCCGTCTTTTTCAAGTGCCCGATGCGGGCCTTGGTCGCCTTTCGCTCCGGAACCTCGTCGAACGCAAGCTGCACGGCCTCGTAGCCGTCCGACTCCTCGGTCTTGAGCTGGACCACGGGGCAGGGACCGGCCTCGATCACCGTGACCGAGGTCACCTGACCGCTCTCGTCGTCGAAGAGCTGCGTCATGCCGAGTTTTCTGCCGATCAGCCCTTTCATCGAGTCGCTCCGCCTTCACATGGCCCGGAGCGTGATCCTTGGACGCGTAGCGTTTTCATCTCAGAGCTTGATCTCGATGTCGACCCCGGCCGGGAGATCGAGCCGCATGAGCTGGTCGATCGTCTTCGGCGTGGGGCTGTGGATGTCGATGAGCCGCTTGTGTGTGCGCACCTCGAAGTGCTCACGCGAGTCCTTGTCCTTGAACGGACTGCGGATCACGCAGTAGATGTTCCGCTCTGTCGGCAGGGGTACCGGCCCAGTGATCGTCGCACCGCTGCGTTGAGCGGTGTCCACGATCGACTGGGCCGACCGGTCGAGCTGCTGGTGGTCGTACCCCTTGAGACGGATGCGGATTTTCTGTTGCGCCATTCGCTTACTGCTGGATCTCCGTGACGACGCCTGCGCCGACGGTGCGACCACCCTCGCGGACGGCGAAGCGCAGGCCCTGATCCATGGCGATCGGCTGGCCGAGCTCGATCTCCATGTTCGTGTTGTCGCCCGGCATGACCATCTCCTGACCGTCCGGGAGCTTGATCGCGCCGGTCACGTCCGTCGTGCGGAAGTAGAACTGCGGCCGGTAGCCGTTGAAGAACGGCGTATGGCGGCCACCCTCGTCCTTCGAGAGGACGTAGACCTCGGCCTTGAAGTGCGTGTGCGGCGTGATCGAGCCCGGCTTCGCCAGAACCTGTCCGCGCTCGATCTCCTCGCGCTTCGTACCGCGGAGGAGCGCACCTGCGTTGTCGCCGGCCTGGGCGTAGTCGAGCGTCTTGTTGAACATCTCGAGCCCGGTGACGACGGTCTTCTCGATCTTCGGATGGATCCCGATGATCTCGACCTCGTTGCCCGACTCGATCTTGCCCTGCTCGATGCGGCCAGTGACGACCGTCCCGCGGCCCGTGATCGTGAAGACGTCCTCGATCGGCATCAGGAACGGCTTGTCGATGTCGCGCTCGGGCTCCGGAATGTAGGAGTCGACCGCCTCCATGAGCTCGAGGATCTTGCCCTTGGCTTCCTCGTCGCCCTCGAGCGCCTTCAGCGCCGACCCCGTGACGATCGGAATGTCGTCACCGGGGAACTCGTACTTCGAGAGCAGCTCGCGGACTTCCATCTCGACGAGCTCGAGCAGCTCCGGATCGTCGACCATGTCCGCCTTGTTCAGGAAGACGACGATGTACGGGACCTCGACCTGGCGGGCGAGCAGGATGTGCTCCCGCGTCTGCGGCATGGGGCCGTCAGCGGCCGAGACGACGAGGATTGCGCCGTCCATCTGGGCGGCCCCCGTGATCATGTTCTTGATGTAGTCGGCGTGGCCCGGGCAGTCGACGTGCGCGTAGTGACGGTTCTCCGTCTCGTACTCGACGTGCGACGTGTTGATCGTGATGCCACGCGCCTTCTCTTCAGGGGCGTTGTCGATCGACTCGAAGCTGCGGGCCGTGGTGCCGCCACCGCCCTTCTCCGCGAGGACCGCCGTGATCGCCGCCGTGAGCGTCGTCTTCCCGTGGTCGATGTGACCGATGGTGCCGACGTTCAGGTGCGGCTTGGTGCGCTCGAACTTCTCCTTGCTCATGCTCCTCCTCCCGTTCCTTTCTTTATTCCTACTTGATCCTCAGAGCGCTAGCTTTCGGCGTCGACGATCTCGCCGGCGATCGACTGAGGGACTTCCTCGTAGCGATCGAATTGCATGGTGAACGTGGCCCGCCCCTGCGTCGTCGAACGCAGGTCGGTGGCATAGCCAAACATGGTTGCGAGCGGGACGCGGGCTCGAATGACCTGCGCGTTCCCTCGCGGCTCGAGGTGCTCGATGTGGCCGCGGCGTGAGTTGAGATCGCCCATCACGTCGCCGAGGTAGTCCTCCGGGGTCACGACCTCGACGGCCATGACCGGCTCCAGCAGCTTCGGCTTCGCCCGCTGCATCGCGTTCTTGAACGCCATCGAGCCGGCGACCTTGAACGCCATCTCGCTCGAGTCGACGTCGTGGTACGAGCCGTCCACGAGGTAGACGCGAATGTCCACGACCGGATAGCCGGCGAGGATGCCCGACTCCATTGCCTCCTGGATGCCGAGGTCGACGGACGAGATGTACTCCCGGGGGATCTTGCCCCCGACGATCTTGTCGAGGAACTCGTAGCCCTCGCCCGGCTCGGCCGGCTCGAGGTTGATGACAGCGTGGCCGTACTGGCCGCGGCCGCCGGTCTGGCGGACGAACTTGCCTTCGACCTTCTCGACGGGCTTCGAGATCGTCTCGCGATAGGCAACCTGCGGGCGGCCGACGTTGGCATCGACCTTGAACTCGCGCATGAGGCGGTCGACGATGATCTCGAGGTGCAGCTCGCCCATCCCCGAGATGAGCGTCTGCCCGGTCTCGTCGTCCGTGCGGACGCGGAACGTCGGATCCTCGTCGGTCAGTCGCTGGAGCCCGGCGCCCAGCTTGTCCTGGTCGCCCTTCGTCTTCGGCTCGATCGCGACGGAGATGACGGGCTCCGGGAAGTCCATCGTCTCGAGCCGGATCGGCGCCGTCTCGACGGCGAGCGTGTCGCCGGTCGACGTGTTCTTCAGGCCGACGACGGCTGCGATCTCGCCGGCGCCGATGTCCTCACGTTCCTCACGTGAGTTCGCGTGCATCTGAAGGATGCGGCCGACCCGCTCGGTCTTCCCCGTGGTCGTGTTCAGCACCTTGTCGCCCGCTTTCATCTGACCGGAGTAGACGCGGACGTATGTGAGTCGGCCGACAAAAGGATCGGACATGACCTTGAACGCGAGCGCGCTGAACGGCTCGTCGAGGGCCGGACGCCGCGAGAGCTCGTGCTCGGTGCGCGGATCGACCCCGTGCATCGGCGGCACGTCGAGGGGGCTCGGGAGATAGTCGATGACCGCGTCGAGCAGCGGCTGGACGCCCTTGTTCTTGAAGGCCGAGCCCGCCAGTACGGGCGTAACCGTGTTGTCCAGGGTCGCGGCGCGTAGTGCCCGCTTCAACATCTCGGGCGTGACGGCGCCCTCGTCCTCGAGGTAGGCCTCCATCAGCTCGTCGTCGTGGTCGGCGACCGCGTCGATCAGCTGGTGGTGGTACTCCTGGGCCTGCTCGGTCAGCTCGGCCGGGATCTCGCCGACGTCGACCTTCTCGCCGAGCTCGTCCTGCCACGTCAGTGAGCGCATCTCGACGAGGTCGACGACCCCGCGGAAATGCTCCTCGCCGCCGATCGGCAGGTGAATGGGCACCGCGCGCGTGCCGAGGCGGTCGACCATCGACTGCACGGAGGCGAAGAAGTCAGCGCCCGTGCGGTCCATCTTGTTCATGAACGCGATCCGCGGAACCTTGTAGTGGTCGGCCTGCCGCCAGACGGTCTCCGACTGCGGCTCGACGCCTGCGACGGAGTCGAAGACCGCGATCGCGCCGTCGAGGCACGCGGAGGCTGCGCTCGACCTCCATCGTAAAGTCCACGTGTCCGGGCGTATCGATAATGTTGATGCGAAACTCGCGCCAGAACGCCGTCGTCGCAGCCGATGTGATCGTGATGCCGCGCTCCTGCTCCTGCTCCATCCAGTCCATGACCGCGGCGCCCTCGTGGACCTCGCCCATCTTGTGGGTGCGGCCCGTGTAATAGAGGATCCGCTCGGTCGTCGTCGTCTTGCCCGCGTCGATGTGGGCCATGATCCCGATGTTCCGGACGTTCTCGAGCGCCGGCGGCGCCTTTGTCGCTTCGGCAGCCATTAGCGGCCACCTTCCGGGCAGCTCGTGCTCTCCGGCCGCGAAAAGCAAGCCAGGGTAGGACGCAGGGAGCGTTCGTAGCCGGAGGCTACGGGCGCGACTGAGGACACCCCCTGGCGCCGCTTTGCAGCGCCCCGGAGAGTGCGAGATGGGCGGAAGGGGGTCGCCATGATCACCAGCGGTAGTGCGCGAAAGCCTTGTTGGCCTGCGCCATTCGGTAGAGGTCGTCCTTGCGCTTGAAAGCTCCGCCCTGCTGGTCGAGCGCGTCCAGGATCTCGCCGGCGAGCTTCTCGTCCATGTGCTTCTCGCGCCGCTGGCGGGCGAATGTGACGAGCCAGCGCACCGCGAGCGTGCGGGCACGGCGCATCGGAACCTCGACGGGAACCTGGTACTGCGCGCCGCCGACGCGCCGAGGGCGAACCTCGAGCACCGGCGTCACGGTCTTGACGGCCTGCTCCAGCACCTCGACCGGCGGCTTGCCGGTCTTCGAGCCCACACGGTCGAGCGCGCTGTAGACGATCGTCTCGGCGGTCGAGCGCTTCCCGCGCGTCATCACCTTGTTGATCACCTGGGTGACGAGCTGCGAGTTGTAGACCGGGTCTGCAACGGCCTCGCGAACCTGGATTTCTGCGCGCCTCGGCATTACGACTTCTTTGCTCCGTACTTGGAGCGGCCCTTCTTGCGGTCGGGAACGCCGGCGGTGTCGAGCGCTGAGCGGATCACCTTGTAGCGGACACCGGGAAGGTCGCGGACGCGGCCGCCTCGGATGAGGACGACCGAGTGCTCCTGGAGGTTGTGCCCCTCACCCGGGATGTAGGTCGTGACCTCGAAGCCGTTCGTCAACCGGACGCGCGCGACCTTCCGCAGAGCCGAGTTCGGCTTTTTCGGCGTCTGCGTCATCACGCGAGTGCAGACCCCCCGCTTCTGCGGGGCGCCTGTAAGGGCCGGGCGCTTGGTCTTGCTCTTGGGCGCGCGGCGTCCTTTTCGAACCAGTTGGTTGACGGTGGGCATGTGCTCCCGGAGTAGGTTCTGACACAACAAAGGTCGGCAGGCGGTCGCCTACCAACCGAGCGACGAATAGTAGCGAAAACCCGCTTGCATCCGCAAAGCGCGCAGCTGCTGCGAATATCCCCCATTTTCCCTATAGCCAGGCGGCAAAAAGGTCACTACAGTGAGAATCTGGCCCGGCCGCCCCGGGACCTGCGGCGTGGCGAGAAGCGATGAGAGGAGCTACAGCGTGAGGGAGCGGCGATGACAATCGCCCTCGCGGCAGTCGTCGCGGCTTTGGCGACGCTCGTCGTCACGCTGCTCTTCCAGTGGGTTTTCGGGCGCTCGCAGCGCTCCGACGAGCGGCTGACCGAGGTCGTTCGGAAGCTCGAATCCCGTATGGACGACCTGGTCCGAGAGCTCACCGGCGCACTTGAGCAGTCGCAGATCGAGGGCAAGCGCACGAGGATGCTCGGCGAGCTTGCCGGCTCGATCGACCTCGACGAAGTGCTCACCCGGGTGCTCGAGGCTGCAGGCTCGATCGACAACGTCGACGCAGCGCTCGTCTCGCTCACTCCGCAGCCCGGAGGCCAGCCGATCGTGGCCACACTCGGCCTCTCGGCGGAGGAAGCAGAGCGACAGTCAGTCACAGGGCCGCCCGATGGGCGCGAGGCGCGGGCGATCTCGATGTCCTACGACTACGGCGCAGACGATAGAGCGGGCGACGGGGACGCGATTCGAGCCGGGGTCGCGGTGCCCTTGCCGGGGGAGACGACGCCCCTCGGGCTGCTCACGATGTTCACTCGCTCGCCCGACCGAGCCTTCAGCGAGGAGCAGGTTCAGGAGCTCGAGGAGCTCGCCGTTCGCGCAGGCCCGGCGATCGAGAACGCCCGGCGCTTCCGCGAGGCGCGGCAACTCGCCGACCTCGACGCGCTCACGGGCCTCCATAACAGGCGCTTCTTCCACGAGACGCTTGCCCGAGAGGTGTCGCGTGCGCATCGCTACGACCGCAACCTCGCGCTCATCATCTTCGACCTCGACGACTTCAAGGCGATCAACGACCGGATTGGGCATCTCTCCGGCGACGGGGTCCTGGCCGAGGCGGCCGAGCGCGTGCGGGAGGTCGTGCGCTCAGCGGACATCGCCTGCCGAGTTGGCGGCGACGAGTTCGCGGTCATCCTCCCGGAGTCGAAGCTCGCCGATGCCGATCAGCTCTACGCGCGTCTCCAGAAGGCTCTTCTGTCGCGCCCGGTCGGGCAGGCGGGCCCGCTGACGATGTCGGCCGGAGTCGCAGAGCTCCAGCCCGACGACGACGGCATCGCGTTCTTCCAGCGCGCAGACCATGCGCTCTACGGCGCAAAGGAAGGCGGCAAGGGCCAAGTCGTGGCGGCGAGCCTGTCGCAGCCACAACCGCTGCAGAACGTCCCCCCGACGATCGCGCTGCCGACAAAGCCGCCGCAAGACCCGCCAAACCTGAGCAGCGCCGGCTAACTCCACCCGACCCGGCTACCAGAAACCCGCGCCCAAGAGGGGTCAGACCCCGCTAACGGGGCGTTCCAACTTCGTGGCGAAACTTCCGCGCTCAGTCCACAGCAGACGGCAAAAGGCCGCCGCTGCCCTGAGCGACGCCCCATTTTGTAAAGGGGTCTGACCCCTCGACGACGGAGGCTGCGCGCCAGGTGCGCGCAGCCTTCCACGAGCTCAGCCGGAGCTATTTACCGCGCTACTCGTCGAGCGGCGTATCGACTTCAGGCACCTCGTCGGCCTCGATGGCGTCACGCGGCTTGCCGTTGCCCTCGCCATCTCCGCCGTTCGTCTCCGGCTGGCCGCCGAAGTCGATGCCGAGCTCCTGGAGGCTGATGCCCTCGCCGTCGCCGGTTCCGATCTCCTCGAGCGCGCGCAGTAGCGAAGCCCGCTCGTAGGTCTCCTTCGGCACCTTCTCCGACGGGCCGATTTCGACGTTCCGGTACTGCTTGAGACCGGTCGCCGCGGGGATCAGCTTGCCAATGATGACGTTCTCCTTGAGGCCGAGCAGGTGGTCGACCTTGCCCTCGATCGAGGCGTCGGTCAGCACCTTGGTCGTCTCCTGGAAGGACGCGGCCGAGAGGAAGGACTCCGTCGCGAGCGACGCCTTCGTGATGCCGAGGATGAGCGGCTCGACGGTCGCCTGCTCCTTCTTCTCCTTCTTGACGCGCGCGTTCTCCTTCTCGAGCACGATCTTGTCGACGAGCTGGCCTGGCAGAAGCTCCGTGTCGCCGGCCTCGAGCACCTTCACCTTCTTCATCATCTGGCGAACGATCAGCTCGATGTGCTTGTCGTGGATCTCGACGCCCTGCGACCGGTAGACACGCAGGACCTCAGCGACGAGGTACAGCTCCGTCGGGGTCGAGTCCTTGCCGGCCTGCGCATGCAGCGCGAGCAGCTCGGCTGGTGAGCGCGAGCCCTCGTGGAGCGGATCGCCCGGCTCGACGCGCTGTCCCTTGGTGACGAGCAGGCGCGTCCGGCGCGGGAGCGCGTACGCCACAGGCTCGAGCTCCTCGCCGTCCTTGCCCTTCTCGTCGGGGATGATCGTCACCTTGACGCCACGGTCGGTCTGCTCGATGTCGACCAGTCCTGCGACCTCGGCGAGCTTCGCCGCACCCTTCGGGTTCCGCGCCTCGAAGATCTCGACGACTCGCGGGAGGCCGTGTGTGATGTCCGCGCCCGCGACGCCGCCCGTGTGGAACGTGCGCATCGTGAGCTGGGTGCCCGGCTCGCCGATCGACTGGGCGGCGATGATCCCGACCGCGTCGCCGATCTCGGCCATCTTCCCCGTCGCGAGGAAGATGCCGTAGCAATCGCGGCACACGCCGTACTCGCTCCGGCACTTGAGCACCGAGCGGACGGGAAGCGTCATCTCTTCTGCCTGCTCCCCGAGCTCGTCGATGATCTCCTGGAGGAGCACCGGCGTCAGCATCGCGCCCTTGTCGCCGAGCTTGGTCCTGCCCGGCTTACCGCTCGTGAGCGGCTTCATGACGTCCTCGGCGAGCATCCGGCCGAGGAGGCTCTTGTTCATGCCGTCCTGACCGAGAACCGGAAGCTCGATGAACTCCTTCGTCTTGCAGTTCTCGTCGCGGATGATCACGTCCTGCGCGACGTCGACGAGACGCCGCGTCAGGTACCCGGAGTCGGCCGTGCGAAGCGCCGTATCGGCGAGACCCTTGCGGGCGCCGTGGGTCGAGATGAAGTACTCGAGCACCGACAGGCCCTCCATGAAGTTGGCCTGGATCGGACGCTCGATGATCTCGCCCTTCGGATTCGCCATCAGGCCTCGCATACCGGCGAGCTGGCGGATCTGCTTGAAACTCCCGCGGGCCCCCGAGTTGGCCATCATGTAGATCGGGTTCAGCTTGAAGAGCGTCTTCTCCATGGCGGCGGCCACCTCGTCGGTTGCCTCCGTCCAGATGTTGACGATCTGCTCGTGGCGCTCCTCCTCCGTGATGAGGCCCCGCTCGTACTGCTCCTCGACCGTCTCGACCCGCGCCTCGTAGCGCGCGAGGATCTCCTGCTTCTCCTCGGGGACGACGATGTCGTTCTTCGAGATCGTGATCCCGCCCTCGGTCGCGTACTTGAAGCCGAGCGTCTTGATCGTGTCGAGCACACCGCCCATCCCGTGGGCTCCATAGCGTTCGGCCAGCGCCGAGATCAGGTCGTCCATCTCGCGCTTGGACAGCGTGTGGTTGATGAACTCGGGGGGCTCGACGTTCTTCGCCTCACCGTAGGACTCCATGAGAGCACGCTCGACCTCTGCGTTGAAGATCACGCGGCCCGGTGTGGTGAGGATGAGCTCGCCGTGCCAGCGGTACTCGATCGGCTGCTGGAGCTCGACCTGCTTCGCGTCGATCGCGAGCTCCACTTCCAACTCGGACTGGAAGCGCTTGGGCCGCGGCTTCAGCTTCTCCACTGTCGTCTGCGTCAGGTCGTCCTCCGAGTACGTGAGGAAGTAGCCGCCGAGCACCATGTCCTGTCCCGGCGTGGTGAGCGGCCGCCCGTTCGCGGGCGAGAGGATGTTGTTCGAGCTGAGCATGAGCAGACGCGCCTCGGCCTGCGCCTCCGCGGAGAGCGGAAGGTGCACGGCCATCTGGTCGCCGTCGAAGTCGGCGTTGAAGGCGTGGCAGACGAGCGGGTGGACCTGGATCGCCTTGCCCTCGACGAGGACGGGCTCGAACGCCTGGATGCCGAGCCTGTGCAGCGTCGGCGCGCGGTTCAGGAGCACCGGGTGCTCGGCGATGACCTCTTCGAGCACGTCCCAGACCTCGGGCGTCATCGAGTCGACGTACTTCTTCGCGGCCTTGATGTTCTGCACCGCCTTGCGGTCGACGAGCCGGCTCATGATGAACGGCTTGAAGAGCTCGAGCGCCATGATCTTCGGCAGGCCGCACTGGTGGAGCTTCAGGTACGGCCCGGCGACGATCACCGAGCGGCCCGAGTAGTCCACGCGCTTTCCGAGCAGGTTCTGCCGGAAGCGGCCCTGCTTGCCCTTGAGCATGTCCGAGAGCGACTTCAGCGGTCGGTTGCCCGGGCCGGTGACCGCGCGGCCGCGGCGCCCGTTGTCGAACAGGGCGTCGACTGCCTCCTGGAGCATTCGCTTCTCGTTGTTGACGATGATCTCCGGCGCGCCGAGGTCGAGGAGCCGCTTCAGCCGGTTGTTCCGGTTGATGACGCGGCGATAGAGGTCGTTCAGGTCGCTCGTCGCGAACCGGCCACCGTCGAGCTGGACCATGGGCCGCAGCTCCGGCGGGATGACCGGAATCGCCTCGAGGACCATCCATTCGGGCTTGTTCTCCGACTTGATGAACGCGTTGACGACCTTCAGGCGCTTGATCGCGCGCTCGCGCTTCTGGCCCTTCGAGGTCTTGATCGTCTCGCGGAGCAACGCCGCCTCGGCATCGAGGCCGAGATCCTTGAGCAGCTCGCGGATCGCCTCCGCGCCCATGCCGCCCGTGAAGTAGACGTCGAACCCGTACGTCGACCCGAAGCGGTCCTTGAGCTCCCTGAAGAGCTGCTCGTCGCCGATGATCTGCTTCGGCTCGAGCTCCTTGAAGAGCTGCCAGGTGTCGGCCAGCCGCTGCTTCGAGTCCTCGGCCGCCTCGCGCGCATCCTGGCGGCGAGACTCGATGTCGAGGTACATCTCGCGGACCTTGAGCGACCACTGGACGATCGCGTCGAGATCCTCCTTCTGGATCTTGCCGTCGGTGCGCAGGCAGAGGTCGTTCGTCAGCTCGCGGATCTCGTCCGCGCTCGCCGACGGGTCGGCCTGCTCGAGAACCTCGCGCAGGAGCCCCTTGCCGAGGTCGCGCGCCTTCTCGAGTTGCTTCTCGTCGATCGACGCGACGAGCTCGACGTCGTCCTCGTGGGTCTTCGCCTTCTTGACGAGCAGCCCGTCGAGCACGCGGTTGATGTGCTTCGTGACCGCGCCCTTCTTCGATCCGGTCGCCTTGGAGAGCTCCTTGTAGAGCCCCTTCAGCGCCTCACGGATCTGGATGGCCACGGTCGCAACCGTCTCCAGCTCCCTCGGCGTCAGCCGGCGGTCGTCGCGGATCGCGGAGTTGCGGACGAGCTCGCGGATCTTCTTCGAGTCCTCGGTCGTGATCTTGTTCGCGACCTCGACGAACAGCTTGGAGACGAGCTCCCGCGCTTCCTCGAGCGGCGGGATCGCCTGCTCCTCGGCCCAGTTCGACAGGCCGCGGGTCCAGAACTCGTCGTCCTCGTCGAAGTTCCGCTCCTTGCCCTTCGTGAAGAACTCGCGGCGGCGCTTCAGCCGGTCTTCGAGCGCGGCAAGCGCCTCGTCGCGGTCGACGTCGATCCGCTCGCCCTCGGCCTCGACCTTGGACTCGAGGTCGTTCAGGTCCTTCTTCCGCTTGGCGACGTCGACCGTGGTCACGATCGAGGCTGCGAAGTAGAGGACCTTCTCGAGCTCTCGCGGCGCGATGTCGAGCAGGTAGCCGATGCGGCTCGGAACGCCCTTGAAGAACCAGATGTGCGAGACCGGGGCGGCGAGGTCGATGTGACCCATGCGCTCGCGGCGCACCTTCTGGCGCGTCACCTCGACGCCGCAGCGCTCGCAGATGATGCCCTTGTAGCGGACTCGCTTGTACTTGCCGCAGTAGCACTCCCAGTCCTTGGTGGGACCGAAGATGCGCTCGCAAAAGAGACCGTCGCGCTCGGGCTTGAGCGTGCGGTAGTTGATCGTCTCGGGCTTCGTTACCTCACCGGACGACCAGTCGCGAATCTGCTTGGACGACGCGAGGCCGATCCGGATCGCGTCGAACTCATTGATGTCGATCAAGTTCTCTCCCTTACTTCTCTTCGGTCGTTTCTGCGGTGGGCTCTTCTGCGACTTCGACCTCGGCGAGGTCGGTCAGCGTCTCGTCGGCGGGCAGCGCCAGCTCGCCGTCCTGGTCGACGCGCTCCTGTCCTTCCTCGGTCTCCTGCGCGTCGGCGGGCCTCGCCGCTGCGCGCAGCGATCCCGGCGAGAGGTCGATGCCGAGCTCCTCGGCTGCCCGCAGCAGCTCGTCGTCCTCCTCGCGCACCTCGACCGACGTGCCCTCCTCGGAGATGACCTCCACGTCGAGCGCCAGTGACTGCATCTCCTTGAGGAGCACCTTGAAGGACTCGGGGATCGACGGCTCGGCGATGTTCTCGCCCTTGACGATCGCCTCGTACGCCTTCACACGGCCGACGGTGTCGTCGGACTTGATGGTGAGCATCTCCTGGAGCGTGTACGCCGCGCCGTAGGCCTCGAGCGCCCACACCTCCATCTCGCCGAAGCGCTGGCCTCCGAACTGGGCCTTCCCGCCCAGCGGCTGCTGCGTGACGAGCGAGTAGGGCCCGGTCGAGCGCGCGTGGATCTTGTCGTCGACCAGGTGGAGCAGCTTCAGGATGTACATGTAGCCCACCGTGATCTTGTTCGCGTAGGGCTCGCCGGTCTTCCCGTTGAAGAGCGGGACCTTGCCCGACGTGCGCCGCTTGTCCTTGTTGATGGACATGCTGATCGGCGAGTCCGGGTTCATCTCGGACCACTTGATCAGCCCCTCGTCTACGTCCTTCTCGGTCGCACCGTCGAAAACGGGGCTCGCAACCGGCGTCGGCTCTCCATTGGCGTCACCGTTCTCCGCGAACACTCCGTGGGCAGCTGCCCAGCCGAGATGCGTCTCGAGGATCTGGCCGATGTTCATCCGGCTCGGCACGCCGAGCGGGTTGAGGATCACGTCGACCGGGCGGCCGTCCTCGAGGTACGGCATGTCCTCCTCGGGGACGATCTTGGAGATGACGCCCTTGTTGCCGTGCCGGCCGGCGAGCTTGTCGCCCTCGGCGATCTTGCGCTTCTTCGCCACGTAGACCCGGACGAGCTCGTTCACGCCCGGCGAGAGGTCGTCGCCCGCCTCGCGCGAGAACGTCTTCACGTCGATCACCTTGCCGCCCTCGCCGTGAGGCACCTTGAGGGACGTGTCGCGAACCTCGCGCGCCTTCTCCTTGAAGATCGCGCGGATCAGCTTCTCCTCCGCCGTCAGCTCGGTCTCGCCCTTGGGCGTCACCTTGCCGACGAGCAGGTCACCCGACCCGACCTCGGCGCCGATTCGCACGACCCCACGTTCGTCGAGGTCCTTGAGGGACTCCTCCGAGCGGTTCGGGATGTCGCGCGTGATCTCCTCGTCGCCGAGCTTCGTCGTCCGGGCGTCGATCTCGTACTCGTGGATGTGGATCGAGGAGAGGACGTCTTCCTTGACGAGCCGCTCCGAAATGACGATCGCGTCCTCGAAGTTGTAGCCCTCGAACGGCATGAAGGCGACGAGCAGGTTCGCGCCGAGCGCGAGCTCGCCCTTGTCGGTCGAGGAGCCGTCGGCGAGGACGTCGCCTGCCTTCACCCGGTCGCCCACCTCGACGATCGGCTTCTGGTGGATGAGGGTGCCCTGGTTCGAGCGCATGAACTTGGTGAGGTCGTAGGTGTCCTTGCCGTCCTTCGTGTCGATGACGATCCGCTCGGCGTCGACGTCCACGATCGGGCCCGCCTCGCGCGCGAGAACAACATCGCCCGTGTCGATCGCGGCCCGGTACTCGAGGCCGGTTCCGACGAGCGGTGCCTGCGTGATCATCAGGGGCACCGCCTGGCGCTGCATGTTCGCGCCCATGAGGGCCCGGTTCGCGTCGTTGTGCTCGAGGAACGGGATCAGGGCCGTCGCGACGGAGACGATCTGGGCCGGAGCCACGTCCATGTACTGGATGTCCTTCGGCTCGGCGGTCACGGCCTCGCCCTCCTTCGAACGGCAGAGGACGTGGCCGTGGACGAACCGTCCGGTCTTGTCGTCGACGGGCTCGGAGGCCTGCGCGATCGTGTACTGCGCCTCCTCGGCCGCGTCCAGATAGATGATCTCGTCGGTCACGCGCCCGCTCTTGACGACGCGGTACGGCGTCTGGATGAAGCCGAACTCGGAGACCGTCGCCATCGATGCGAGCGAGCCGATGAGGCCGATGTTCGGCCCTTCAGGCGTCTCGATCGGGCACATGCGCCCGTAGTGCGTCGGGTGCACGTCGCGCACCTCGATCGGTGCACGCTCGCGCGTGAGCCCGCCTGCACCGAGCGCCGAGAGGCGCCGGCGATGCGTGAGGCCCGCGAGCGAGTTCGTCTGGTCCATGAACTGCGAAAGCTGCGAGGAGCCGAAGAACTCCTTCAGCGCGGCCACGACCGGCCGGATGTTGATGATCGTCTGCGGCGTGATCGTGTCCACGTCCTCAGTGGTCATCCGCTCGCGGACGACGCGCTCCATGCGGTAGAGACCGACCCGGAACGCTTCCTGGATCAGCTCGCCGACCGTGCGCAGGCGCCGGTTGCCGAAATGCTCGTACTCGTCGAGCTCGCCGCGGATCGGATCACGCGAGAGGCTGATCGACTCGGCTGCGAAGTCCTTCGAGTCCTCGGGCACGCCGAGCTTCGTCGGCAGGTCGACGAGCCGCTGGACGAGCGCGAGGATGTCCTGCGTCGTGAGGACGCGCGTGCCGTCCGGAACGTCGACGTCGAGCCGCTGGTTCAGCTTGTACCGGCCGACCTTCGTCAGGTCGTAGCGCTTGGGGTCGAAGAAGAGCGAGTTGAGGAGGTTGCGCGCGTTGTCGACCGTCGGCGGCTCGCCAGGGCGCTGCTTCTTGAAGACCTCGATCAGCGCCTCGTCCTCGCGCGTGGTCGTGTCCTTCTCGATCGTGTTGACGATGTAGATCGAGTTGTTGAAGAGCTTGAGGATCGCCTCGTTCGTGCTCGTGTCGAGCTTGAAGCCGGTGGTCGGGTCCTCGTCGGGAAGCGCGCGGAGGAGCGTCGTGATCGGGAGCTTGCGCTTCCGGTCGATGCGGGCATAGACGATGCCCTTCTTGTCGATCTCGAGCTCGAGCCACGAGCCGCGCGACGGCATCAGGTTCGCCGTGAACATCTGCTTCGTCGCGTCCTTGGGCTCCATCAGGTAGGCGCCCGGGCTGCGGACGAGCTGGGTGACGATGACGCGCTCGGTCCCGTTGATGATGAACGTCCCCCACTGGGTCATCATCGGGAAGTCGCCCATGAAGACCCGCTGCTCGCGGATCTCGCCGGTCTCCTTGTTGACGAAGCGGACCGTCATCGAGAGCGGCGCCTGGTAGGTCAGGTCCTTCTCGCGGCACTCCTGAATCGAGAATTGCGGGTCGCCGAACTCGTACTCGGCGAATTCGATCGCGAGCGTGCCCGTGTAATCCTCGATCGGCGAGATGTCGTCGATCGTTTCTCGAAGGCCTTCCTGAAGGAACCACTCGAAGGAGGCCTTCTGGATGTCGATCAGGTTCGGTAGTTCGAGGACGTGCTTGAGGCGCGAAAAAGTATGGCGCGCGCGGGGCGCAGCAGCGGTGCTGCTCAAGTGTGGAGCCTCCCTTGTATTACGGCGTGCGGGTGCGCAGGTCTACGGCCGGAACCGGATAGAGTAGCGAAAGTGACGGTTGCCGCGCAAGGGTGACCAAGCGGGCAATCGTCGCAATGAGTGCAGTCTAGCGGTCGTGTCCAGGGCTGCGTCGGCAAAGAACGAACGAGAGCCCGGCGAACCGGGCCCTCGTATGAAGCTCTGGAGCTGCGCAGGCTAGGCGGCTGGTGCCGGCCTCGCCTTGACGCGCCGCGCGGTCAGGTCTGGCGTGCCGCCGTTCTTGAGATCGGCCTTGCAGGCCTTCGAGCGGAGCTTGACGAGGTCGCCCATCACAAGCGAATCGAGGGTCTTCGTCGGCTTGGAGTCCGATGCCTTTCGGCGAACCTTCGTCTTCTCATCGACGTTGACGGTCACCGGCTGAGTGGCCGAGACGTACGCACGGCCGTGCCGGTTCGCCTTCGTCACTGTCAACTGGAACGACGTGTCGCCGGCTGCCGGGTCGTTCGCAAGCGTCCCCTTGAGCACGACCATGACTCTGGGTCGGCAGTTCGGGCCCGAGGTGGGCTTGTTCGGCCGGGTGTTCGGCTTGCCCTTCCCAGGGTTGCCGTGCGCAAACGCAGCCGTGGCGCCGAGAAGGGCGGTCACGAGGGCGAGAACGAGAATCCGGAGCTTCATGTGGTTGGCCTCCAAAACGGTCGGGTTCGGAGAGATCGTCGGCGGTGTGACGAGAAAGCGGGTCCCCCGCACGGGGGAAATGGGTCTACCGACCTATTGAGTCTGGCATGAATCCATGTAAGCGTTCTATGAAATGCGGCTCCTGCTTGCACTTTCGTTCATCTGCCTCTGCGTGACGGCTGCGGCGTTCCTCACGCTTGGCGGCACCTCTTAGGTCGCCTCCTGAGGAATAGAAAGGGCCGCTCGAGGCGGCCCTTTCGATCTCGTCAGCGAACGCGCTCGGCCTACTTGACCTCGACGGTCGCTCCTGCTTCCTCGAGCTGCGCCTTGATCTGGTCGGCCTCTTCTTGCGCGACGCCTTCCTTGACCGGGTTCGGCGCGCCGTCGACGAGCTCCTTGGCCTCCTTGAGGCCCAGGCCCGTGATTGCGCGCACGACCTTGATCACCTGGATCTTCTGACCGCCCGCCCCTGCGAGGACGACGTCGAACGCCGACTTCTCCTCGGCTGCGGCAGCACCGTCGCCGCCGGCCGGGGCCGCGGCGACCGCCATCGGAGCAGCGGCGGTGACCCCCCACTCCTCTTCGAGCTTGTTCTTCAGGTCGACGAGCTCGAGGACGGTCATCCCGCCCAGCGACTCGACGAGCTTGTCCGTATCTGCTTTTGCCATCGCTACTGCTCCTCTCCTTCCTGGGATTCCTGTGGTTCAGCTTCTGGTTCTTCGGCTGCCGGTTCCTCTGCTGCTGGTTCTTCTGCAGCAGGTTCCTCAGCCGCCGGCTCTTCTGCCGGCTCTTCGGGTGCCGCCTCCGCTACTGGCTCTTCCTCGGCCGCAGGCTCCTCGGCCGGCGCGCCCTCGCCCTGCTCCTCGAGCTGGCGGATTCGCGCGTCGATCACGCCGACCATCTCCCGCATCGGGGCTGCGAACAGCCCGACGACGGCGGTCAGCGAGCCGGCAAGCGCGCCTACGACCTGCCCGCGCAGAACGTCGGTCGGCGGCAGCTTGGCGAGCTGCTTGACGTCGTCGGCGCTGATCTCAGCGCCTTCGAGCAGGCCGCCCCTGAGGACGAGCACCTCGGTCTTCGCAGCGTCGTTGAGCGCTTTTGCAACCGCCACGGGGTCGCCGCCCGACTCGAGGAACGCGATCGCAGTCGGACCATCGAGAAGCGCAAGCAGCGCCTCGACGCCGGCCGCCTCGGCCGCGCGCTTCGTGAGCGTGTTCTTGACGACCGAGAAGCGGGCGCCCTGCTCGAGCAGCTTGCCGCGGAGCTCGTCGAGCTCGGTCACGCTCAGGCCGCGGTAGTCCGCGACGAGCAGTGTCTCGCTCGCCTTGAGCCTCTCGGTCAGCTCTGCGACCAGTCGTTCTTTGTCAGATCTGTGCATCCATCTCTCCTTGAAACGAATAAACCCGCCTCGAGGCGGGTCAGGTCAAAGAGGGGCAGATGCCCCTAGCGACGTAACCTCACCTCGGCTGGACTTCCACCGAGACTTTGCAACAGTCTGTTGCTAAGTCAGGGTTGCCGGCTGTCTTCGGTGACGGGCTCTTACGCTGAAACTGCTTCGGGCTGTGCCTCCAAGTCTTCGAGGATTCCTCGTGTTCGGCCGGGGTCGACGCGCACCCCGGGCCCCATCGTGCTCGTCAGGGTAACCGAACGAATGTAGCGGCCCTTCGCCGCGGCCGGCTTCGCGCGCATGATCTCGTCGATCAACGCCACGTAGTTCTCGGCGAGCTGGCGCTCGTCGAAGCTCTTCTTGCCGATCATGACGTGGACGTTTGCGCCGCGGTCGGTGCGGTACTCGAGCTTCCCGGCCTTGGCCTCGCGAACTGCCTTGCCGACGTCCATCGTCACCGTGCCGGTCTTCGGGTTCGGCATCTTGCCGCGCGGGCCGAGTATCCGGCCGAGCTTGCCGACGACGCCCATCTGGTCGGGCGTTGCGATCGCGACGTCGAAGTCGTCGAACCCTTCCTCGATCTGCTTGCCGAGGTCGGCCGTGCCGACAATGTCCGCGCCCGCCTCCTCGGCCTCCTTCGCCTTGTCGCCCTCGGCGAAGACGACGATGCGGGATTCACGGCCCGTGCCGTGCGGGAGCATGAGCGTCCCGCGCAGCTGCTGCTCGGCATGGCGGACGTCGACTCCGAGGTGGAAGTGCGCCTCGACGCTCTCGTCGAACTTTGCGGTCTCGAAGCCTTTCAACAGGCGGATCGCCTGCGCCGGCGAGTAGAGCTCCTCGCGGTCGTACGCGGCGCGCGCGTTTCTGTACTGCTTGCCATGTTGGCTCATAGGTCGGTCTCCACTCCCATCGAGCGCGCCGTGCCGGCGACGACGAGCATCGCAGCCTCGATGTCGCGCGCGTTCAGGTCGGGCATCTTGACCTCGGCGATCTGGCGGACCTGGTCTCGGGAGAGGCGTCCCACCTTGTCGCGGTTCGGCTCGGCGGAGCCCTTCTCCAGGCGCAGCGCCTCCTTGATCAGCACCGCTGCCGGCGGGGTCTTCGTGATGAACGTGAACGAGCGGTCCTCGTAGACCGTGATCTCGACCGGCGTGATGCGTCCGTTCTCCTGCTGGGTCTGGGCGTTGAACGCCTTGCAGAACTCCATGATGTTGACGCCGTGCTGGCCGAGCGCAGGGCCGACCGGCGGCGCAGGGTTCGCCTGCCCGCCTGGGATCTGCAGCTTGATGAGTGTCAGGACTTTCTTGGCCATCAGTCGAGCTTCTTCACCTGGTCGAACCCGAGTTCAATTTGATCACGCCGAGCCAGACTGAGTCTGGCACCGGATTTCGTTGAAGTGCCGGTCAGTCGAGCTTCTTCACCTGGTCGAACCCAGCTCTACCGGGACCTGTCGTTCGAAGATGTCGACGAGCACCTTCAACTTCTGCGCGTCGGGGTTGACGTCGACGATCTCCCCATCGAAGTCGGAGAGCGGCCCGCTCGTGACCTTGACCGACTCGCCGAGCGAGAACTCGACCTGCGCGCGCTGGCGTTCGGAGAGCGCGGCGCCCGTCTTGAGGATGCGATCAACCTCGGGCTGTGAGAGCGGAACCGGCGTGTTGCCCGCGCCGACGAACCCTGTCACGCCCGGTGTGTTCTTCACGACCGACCAGGCGTCGTCGTTCAGGTCCATGTTCACGAGCACGTAGCCCGGGAGGACGCGCTTCTCCGTCTGCACCTTCTGGCCGTCTTTCGTCTCGATCACCTGCTCGGTCGGCACGACCACGCGGCGGAACCGCGGACCCTGGTTCATCGAGACGATGCGGTGCTCCAGATTGGCCTTCACCTTGTTCTCGTGGCCTGAGTACGTGTTGATGACGAACCAGCGAAACACGCTATGCGTCCAGGTTGGGTTGCGTTGCCAGATGGGTCATGACGAGATCCAAGGGACTACTTCAGAAGGAGGTCTCGAACGAAGGGCTTGAGGATGAGGTCGCAGATCCAGAGAAAGGCACCGACGATGCCGCAGGCGATGATGACGACGATCGTCCCCTGGATCACCTGTGACTGGCTCGGCCACTCGACCTTCTTCAGCTCGGCGATGGCCTCTCCGACGAACCTCCGGAAGCCGCCGCCGGGCACACGCCGCGAGCCGGTCTGCGTCTTCGGCACCTGCGCGGCCGGACGGACCGCCTGCTGGCGGGTGCGGGCGCGCTGGCTGACGCTCTGCTGCTCGGCGCCGTCCTGAGCGCGCCGGCGCTGGCGCCGTCGCTGCCGAGTATTACGAGCCACGTTACGCGTCCATGTTTCGTTGGCTTGCCATGTGAGTTCGGAGCAGAATCCGCGTCACCGGGTCTCCCTGTGCGCGGTGTGGCGACCGCACCAACGGCAGTACTTCTTCAGCTCGACGCGGTCGGGCGTGTTGCGCTTCGACTTCGAGCTCTGATAGTTGCGGCGCCTGCACTCGGTGCAGGCGAGCGTGATTGCGTCTCTGACTCCGGTCGCCATTCGTGTTCCTCAGTGTAGGGAGGTAGCGGCGGGAGGACTCGAACCTCCGACACGCGGATTATGATTCCGCTGCTCTAACCAGCTGAGCTACGCCGCCTTGCCGGGAAAAGATAGCAGCGCCCTGAGTACGACCGAATCCTGCTTACGGTGCGCCGCCCCGATGGAATGGCGCCACGGGACCTGGCAGTGCATCAGATGCCGGTTCAAGCTCGGCTGCTGCGAGGGCGAGCCGCAGTCCTGCGACCCGCCCTCGACAGAGAGCTAGGACGTGGCGACCGGCGGCGCCTCGGGCACTTCCTCGTGCTCGAGCCGCGGCAGCCACTCCAGCCACTTCGGCAGGTACCAGTTCCAGTCGCCGAGCAGCACCATCGATGCCGGCAGCAGAACCGCCCTGATGATCGTCGCGTCGATCAGGATCGCCGCCGCGAGCCCCACGCCGAACTGCTTCAGGAACAGGATCTGCAGCGTCCCGAAGATCGCGAAGACGAACACCATCACGATTGCGGCGCTCGTCACGACGCCGGCGGTGACCTTCACGCCGTGCTTGACCGCCTCCTCGGTGGCCATCCCCTGGTCATAGCCCTCGCGGACGCGGCTGAGGATGAACACGTGGTAGTCCATCGACAGGCCGAAGAGGATCACGAACAGGAACATCGGGATGAACGCGGCGACGCCTCCGGTGTACTCGAAGTTGAGGATCCCCTTCCCGAAGCCGTGCTGGAAGACGAGCACCAGCACTCCGTAGGCAGCTCCGACCGAGAGCAGGTTGAGGATGATCGCCTTGATCGGGATCACGATCGACCGGAACGTCAGCAGCAGGAGCACGAATGCGAAGCCGATCACGAAGGTGAACACGAACGGGAACCTCGACTTCATCTGGTCGCTGAAGTCCTTCGACTCTGCCGTCGTCCCGGTGACCCCGTAGTCCTCGACCTCGGGCCGGAGCCCGATGGTCGTCGGGATGAGCTCCTCGCGAAGGGTCCGGAGCGCCTTGTTCGAGGTGGCGTCGGTTCCACTGCCGGCCACTGGGATCGTCACGACGGCGACCGTGCCGGCCTTGTTGTAGTCGGTGAGGATCGGCTCCTTCATGACGCCAGACGAGATCGCGCGCCAGCTCAGCTGGCCGATGGCCTCCGTGATCTGCGGCGAGCGTGCATTCTCGGCCTTGATCACGACGGCGGCCGGGATCTCCCCGCCCGGGAACGCCTTTTCCATCTTGTAGTAGGTCTTCACCACGGACAGCGTCTTCGGGTACGTGTCCGCGCCGGGAACGACGAACCTGAGCTGGAGGGCGACGAGGCAGAGCGCCACCAGGAAGCTGCCGGCGAGCACGATGGCCACGACCGGATGGCGAAAGACCGGCCCCAGGATCGCGCTCCAGAAGCGCCCCTCGCCGTGCTTCGGCCGCAGCTGCTTGACGACCGGGACGTGACCGCGCTCGACGCGGTCTCCGAGCCACGAGAGCATCGCCGGGAGGACCGTCAGAGACCCGACAACGGCGACCGCGACGACGAGCATCGTCGCGATGCCGAAGCCCTTGAAGGTCGGGTCGCCCGTCAAGAGCATCCCCGCCATCGCAATGATCACCGTCAGGCCTGAGATCAGGACCGACCGGCCAGACGTGGCCGCAGCCGTCTGGAGGGAACCTTCCTCGCTCTTGCCCTCGGCGCGCTCCTCGCGCTCCCGCTTCAAATAGAACATCGTGTAGTCGACGCCGACCGCGAGCCCGATCAGGAGGACCACGGCGCCGATGCTCTCGTCGACCGGAAAGATCTTGCTCGGTATCGCGAGCAGGCCCATCGTCGCAATCACCGCAGTCAGCCCGAGCAGCAAAGGAATGCCCGCCGCGACCAGGGCGCCGAACGCGATTAGCAGGATCCCCAGGGTGATCGGGATCGAGAGCTCCCCGGCCTTCTTCAGGTCGTCGGTGAAGACTCCGTTCAACTGCTTGTTTGCGCTCGCGCTTCCGAACTCTTCGACGATGAAGTCCGAATGTGCGGCCTGCGCCGCGGCGGTCACGTCGAGGATCGGCTGCACGCGGTCCTCGGCCGTCTCGGGATCGCCCTTCAGCTCGAAGTCGACGAGCGCCGAATGGCGGTCCTTCGAGATGAGGCCGGTGTCGTCGAACGGGGATCTCAGGTTCGTGACCTCCGGGCGAGCGTTCAGACGCGTGATCACGTCCGTGACGACTGCCTTGAAGGCGACGTCGCTGTCGGTGAGCTTGGGCGACTGGATGAGCACGCGCTCGGCCGCGGGCGGCTTGAACTCCTTGTCGAGGAGCTTGTCCATCCGGCCCGACTCGCGCACGCCGGCGTCCGCGACGGTCAGCTTGTTCGTGCCGAGCATCATTCCGATCACGAACGCGGCGACACAGAAGGCGAGCCAGCCGAAGATCGCAGTCTTGCGGTGGTGCGCGCTCCAGTGACCCATTCGCGCGGCCAAGTTGCGAGATTCGGTCACGACGAAACCTCCTCCTCTCGTTTGCGGCGAGCGTCGATTCTCGCAGCATCGCTAACCAAAGAAAAGGGTCCGAACGCCTGTTTGCGTCGCCAGGACGAGGGGCAACGTTGCCGTGCTATCTCTCCGGCCGCAGCTCACGGTCGAAGAACTCGATGACGCGGCGCTCGTACTCCACCGGCTGCGCTTCGGTTCCGCCGATGTGCTTGGAGCCTGGTACCTCCCAGATCTCCTTTGGCCCGTGCGCCGCCGCGTAGAAAGAGTTGTTCGCCCCCTGCTCGGCCGGCTGTCCGCGCTCGCCGTAGATGAAGAAGACGGCCCCGGTTATCTGCGGCACCAGGCTCTTCAGGGTCCGCGGAGGCATGTTGTTGGTGAAGACGGCCGTCGCGCTGGTGGCGACGCTGTTGCCGACGAGCTCCTGCCAGCCGCTCCCGTTCGCGAACTCGTCGCGCACCGAGCGGCTGCTCGCGCCCTCCGAGACGATCGCCTTGAGCGCGGTCGATTCCGCCGCTGCCTCGATCATCATCTCGCCGCCGACCGAGAGGCCGATGCCGCCGATCCGCTCGGGGTCGACGTCGGCTCGACGCTGCAAGAACGCGACGGCCGCGTGAATGTCTCGTTCACCCTGCCACCCGAAGGTGTTCGGATCGCCCTCGCTCTTGCCCTCGCCGCGGCGGTCGAAGAGCAGGACTCCGTACCCATGCCGGGCGAGCAACTTCGCCCGCTTCTGCGAAGAGGTCCGGCCGGGGAAGGAGATCACCGCCGCACGGTTCCGCGAAGGGACGTACCAGCCCGTCAACCGCAACCCGTCGCTGGTCGTGAACTCGACGTTCTCGTACGCGGCGCCGAGATCGGCGGCCGGGACCTTCGCGCGAGCGGCATGCGTGACGACGTAGGCGATGGCGACGGGGAAGAGGACGGCGGGCGCGACGATCAGCGCGGCCACCGTGAGGCTCGTCCGCCGGAGGAGCCTCCACCAGAGCCGGTCATCTCTCCGCCGAGATCTCCACAGCGTCACAGCGCCGAGGCCGATCAGCGTGAGTCCGGCCGGGATCGACAGGAGCCCGGTGTAGTCGTCGCCGGACGGGCCGACTTGCATCGTGTAATGGATGGCCTCTGTGCCGGCGAGGACACCGAAGAAGCCTGCTAGGAGCGCGATCGTCCCGCGGCCCCCGGGGCGGAGCCGCTCGTAGACCACGCCGGCTCCGATCAGGAATGCGAGCGGGACGAGGCCGCTGATCACGTGGTCGATCGCCGATGTCCCGGCGTTTGGCTGCAGGAAGTTGTCGTCGACGACGTGCAGGCCGACGATTCCCAGCGCTACCCGAGCGAGGCCGACCTCGGTATGAAGGGCTGCCGCCACCCTCGTCGCGGCAGCCCGGACGCCTCCAACCAAGGGTGCTACCGCGGAGGCCACCGCGCTGACTCCCTTCTGTCCTCCTGCTGGCCCAACGATACTCCTGCACAGGAGCCATTCATCGTCCGGGGCGTCAGATGCACTTCTACAAGAGGCGCGCAAGCGCCGTGGCGAGCGCCGCAGTGACGATTGCCACGATGAGCGGAGCCCGCAGGCGAACCGCGACGATCGCCGCTCCGAGACCGACGAGACGGGCGTCGAGGACGATCTCCTGCTTCCCGCCGACGGCTTGGGTGACCACGAGCGCCGCCAGGAGCGACGGGGCGAGGAGCTCGAACGCATCGGTCAGACGCGCCGGGAGCTCGCGGCCGGCGAGGAGGACCGGGCCGGCAGCCTTGAACACGATCGTGAACGCTCCGACGAGCGCGACGACGAGCCAGGTCGAGCTCATCGGCGCCTCAGCCCCACGAGACAGACCGCGCCTGCTGCGATCACCGGCACGCCCGCCGGAGCGAACGGCAGCAGGACGAGCGCGATCAGGCCTCCGGCGATCGCGGCGTTGATCGCCCGCCTGCTGTGCGTAAGCGTGAGCAGCAGGACGAGGAAGAGCGCGGGAAACGCGGCATCGAGCCCGAAGCGCTTGGGGTCGCCGAGCGCATCGCCGCCGAAGACGCCGAGAGCGGTTCCGCCTACCCAGGCCGGGTAGAGGACGAGACCGGCCCCGACCAGCATCCTCCGGTCGATACGCCCCCCGCCGACCTGCGAGACGGCCCAGGACTCGTCGACGATCAGCTGCGACTCGAGGAAGCGGCGCAGGCGTGAGCCCTCGAAGGCCGGCGCGACGGCGACGCTGATCGCGAGGTAGCGCGCGTTCAAGAGAATCGCGGCGACCACTGCCGCGGCGACGGTCCCTCCGTCTCGCAGCACCCCCGCGGCCGCGAACTGCGCGGCGCCGGCGAAGGTCGTCGCCGACATGACGATCGGCGCGAGGACGCCCATGCCGGCCGTGACCGCGAGCACGCCGTAGGCGACGGCGAAGCTCGCCGCGGCGGGCGCGAGCGCAGCGACCCGTTTCGCACCCTCCCGCCCGCTAGGCGCCTTCGTCTCCAACCCAGTCCCGCGTCAGGTAGAGCCAGAAGGCGAGGCCGGCATACGGCCCGTACCGGCGAAAGCGGCGCTCGATCGTCGTGTCTTTCGCCCGCTTCGCGCCCGAGACCTTCAGGTACTTCGGTCTCGTCCACGAGTCGAGGATCAGCGGCGAGTACCGGCCGATGAGCATCATCACGTGGGCCGCCGCGTACGGGCCGACTCCGGGCAGGGCCAGCAGTTGCGCCGCGAGCTCGTCGTCGGGTAGCTCCTCTGTGCTCGCGCGCGCGAGGCGCTCCAGGTCGAGCTCGCCCGAGGCGACCGACGCCGCGAGGGACTGCAGGTACTGGCCTCGGTACCCCGCGCGGACGACGTCCTTGTAGAACGAGAGGTCGGCCTTCGCCATCGCCTCGGGAGTCGGAAACGCGCGGCCGTACGGGCCGTCGGCCAGGTCGCCCGGCTCGCCGAGGTGCTCGACGAGCGCGCTGACCATGCGCACCGTCGCCGACCAGGCGCAGTTCGTCGTGCAGATCGTCTTCACGACCTCCTCGAAGACGGTCGGGCTGCGGATCATCCGGCCTGCTCCGTGGTCACCCACGCGAGGTCCGGATCGTTGGCGGCTGCCTCGTAGAACGGCCTGAGGTCCTCGTCGAGGCGCAGAACGTGCGCGACAGACGAGCGCAGGCGCGCGAGATCGTCCTTCCCGGGTGCCCGGCCGAGCACCTCGAGCCTCGCGTAGCCCTTGCGTCCCTCGAAGACTCGGACCGTCCGTGGAGCCTTTCCGTCGAGCGGCAGCGTCAGCTCGAGCGTCCACGCTTCCTCGTCGATCCGGTTCGGCGGCAGGTCTGCAACACCGTGCGAGGCGATCGTCCGCCGAAGGTCGACGTGCTCGCCCCCTGCTCCGCGAAGCTCGATTTCCGACGCCTGGATCGCCATCTCTTGGTTCAACGTTCGTCCAACCGCGTACATTCGCCGAATGGGCATGCTCGGCGTCGACGTCGGCGGGACGTTCACGGACGCCGTCCTCATCGACGAGGGACGGATCGCCACCGCGAAGGTTCCGACCTCGAGCCGGCAGGAGGAGTCGGTGCTCGCGGCCGCCCGCGCGGTCGGCGGCGACACGCTCGAGCGTTTCACCCACGGGACGACCGTCGCCACGAACGCGCTTCTCGAGCGGAAGGGCGCGCGGACTGCGTTCGTCGCGACTGCGGGCTTCGAGCATCTACTCCATCTGCGCCGCCAGGATCGGGCGCACCTCTACCGGCTCTGCGACGACCATCCCCCGCCGCTCGTCCCGCTCCAGGACTGCTTCGGGGTCGCCGAGCGGATGGGACCGGACGGAGTGCTCCGCGCGCTCGACCTCGACTCGCTGCCGCCCATCGATGCAGAGGCGGTCGCGGTGTGCTTGCTCTTCTCGTTCCGCGATCCGAGCCACGAGCAGGCTGTGACGGACGAGCTCCGGCGACGGCTGCCGGGCGCGCGAGTGGTCGCCTCGCACGAGATCGCTCCCGAGTTCCGCGAATACGAGCGTGCCTCGACGACGGCGATCGACGCCTACCTCGGGCCCGTGCTCTCGCGCTATCTCGAAGCGCTGGCGGGGCGGTGCGCCGAAGCCGGGCTTCCGGAGCCGCTCGTCATGCGCTCGTCCGGCGGCGTCGCGACCGTTGCGGAGGCAGCAGCCCATCCCGCCTTCGCGCTTCTCTCCGGCCCTGCGGCCGGAGTCGTCGGCGCGGCAATCGCGGCGCGCTCGGCGGGTGTGGAGAACGCGATCTCGTTCGACATGGGCGGCACCTCGACCGACGTCGCCCTGATCTCGCGTGGCGTCGCGGAGCGAAGCGCCCAGCGCGACGTGGCCGGCTATCCCGTCCGCCTCCCGACCGTCGACCTGCACACGGTCGGCGCGGGTGGAGGCTCCATCGCCTGGGTGGACGAGGGCGGCGCGCTGCGAGTCGGGCCCGGAGAGCGCCGGCGCGGAACCTGGGCCGGCGTGCTACGGAAAGGGCGGGGCGCGGCCGACGGTCACGGACGCGAACCTCGTCCTCGGGAGGCTGCCCGAGCGGCTGGCCGGCGGCCTGCGGCTCGATCGCGCTGCCGCCGAGCAGGCGCTCGGCGAGATCGACCCGGCCGCGGTCGTCGCAGTCGTCAACGCCGAGATGCTGCGCGCGCTGCGCGTCGTCTCGGTCGAGCGCGGGCACGACCCGCGCGAGCTGGCGCTCGTGGCCTTCGGCGGTGCGCGGACCGCTGCACGCGTGCGAGCTCGCCGAGGAGCTCGAGATCGGGACCGTGCTCGTGCCCGCAGCCGCCGGCGTGCTCTCCGCGCTCGGCCTGGCCGCGAGCGACGAGCGACGCGACCACGTGCGCTCGTATCTCACCCCGCTCGCAGAGGCGGGCGAGCTCCCGGCGGAGGGCGAGGCCGATCTCCGCTACGCGGGCCAGTCGTTCGAGCTGACCGTGCCGCTGCGGCGACGACCTCGCCGAATCCTTCCATCGGGCGCACGAGGAGCGCTACGGCTACGCCGACCGGGGCCGGATGATCGAGCTCGTCGCCGTCCGCACCGCAGAGGTCCGCCCAGGCCCGAGGCTCGAGCCGAGCAGGTCGGCCCGGCAAGACCTGGCCGGCCCAGCAGTGCTGGAACTGGACGGATCGACCTGCTGGCTGCCCCATGGGTGGGTGGGGGCTAGGGATGGTGACACGTGGCGGCTGACCAGAACGTGAACATTGAGCTCCAAGTTCTCGGCAGCGCGCTCCGCTCCGTGGCCGAGGAGATGGGCGCAGTGCTGATCAGCTCTGCGTTCTCCGCGAACATCAAGGAGCGGCGCGACTGCTCGGCTGCGCTCTTCGACGAGAGCGGGCGAATGATCGCGCAGGCCGAGCACATCCCCGTCCATCTGGGCGCGATGCCGGACGCGGTCGCCGCCGTCATGCGCCACGACCCGGCGCGCGACGATGTCTTCGTCCTCAACGACCCCTACGCCGGAGGGACGCATCTGCCGGACGTGACGCTCGTCTCGCGCACCGAGGTCGGTTTCGCCGTCACACGCGCGCATCACGCCGACGTCGGCGGCATCGAGCCCGGGAGCATGCCGGCAGGCTCGCGCACGCTGGCAGGACGAGGGAGTCGTGATCCCGCCGACGCGACTCGACGACGACGTCCTCGCCGACCTCGTCGCCCGGATGCGGAACCCGGAGGAGCGGCGCGGCGACTTCCGCGCACAGCTCGCTGCGCATCGACTCGCGGAGCGGCGGCTCGCCGAGCTCTGCGAGCGGCGGGGACGCGAGCGGATTATCGCGGCGATGGACGAGCTCTACGCCTATTCCGAACGCGTCGTGAGGGCTGCACTCGCCCGCCTGCCCGACGGGAGCTACGAGAGCCTCGATGTCCTCGAGGAGCAGGTAAACGACCTCGAGATTCGCGTAGCGGTCACGATCGCCGGCGACTCCATCGCGTTCGACTTCGACGGAACGGCGCCACAGCACGACGGCAACCTCAACTGTCCGCTCGCTGTCACCCGCTCCGCGTGCTACTTCGTCGTCCGCTGTGTCGTCGCGCCGGACCTTCCCTCCTCGGGCGGCGCGTTCGCAGCCCGTCGCGGTCGCGGGCGCCGGAGGGATCGCTCGTGAACGCGCGCCCGCCCGCCGCCGTCGCAGCCGGGAACGTCGAGACCTCCTGCCGGATCGTCGACTGTCTCTTCAGCGCCCTCTCGGCGGCGCTCCCCGTCCCGGCGCAGGGACAGGGGACGATGAACAACCTGACCTTCGGCAACGAACGGTTCACCTACTACGAGACCCTCGGCGGCGGGCAGGGGGCCTGCCCCGAACGCGGACGGGCCCTCCGGCGTTCACGTGACGATGTCGAACACGCTGACGACTCCGGCCGAAGCGCTCGAGCTCGCCTACCCGCTCCGCGTCGAGCGGCACGCGCTCCGGCTCGGCTCAGGCGGCGAGGGGCGTTTCCGCGGCGGCCACGGGGTCGTCCGCGAGGTGCGCGCGCTCGAGCCCTGCCGCCTCTCTGTCATTTCCGAGCGGCGGCGCCACAGCCCGCGCGGCGCGCACGGCGGTGAGCCCGGAGCGCCCGGTCGAAACGCGCTGAACGGCGAGGAGCTGCCCGCGAAGGCGACGCGGGACCTGGCCGCCGGAGACCTCGTCCGGATCGAGACTCCGGGCGGCGGCGGCTTCGGCGTTACGAAGGAGTGACGCGCAACTCGGGCGGGATCCGCTTCTCGAGCAGGAGCGCACCGCAGCCGGCGAGCACGCACGCGCACGCGGCAATCGGCCACAGCGCGTTCGGTGCGACGTCGAGGATGAATCCAGCCGTCGTCGGGCCGATGACGAAGCCGATCTCCCAGGAGAGCGTCGACAGCGCCATGTAGCGGCCACGCAGCCGCGGCGGCGCAAGGTCGGCGACGAGCGCCCCCTGGGTCGGCCCGTGGAGGCACTCGCCGAGGCCGAAGATGACCGCCGCGAAGCCAAAGACGAGCGCGGCAGTCCCAGCATGGAGCCAGACGCCGGCCGCGAAGACGACCATCCAGGCGAAGGCCCAGATGAACGTCATCAGGGCGAGCGCGGGCATGCGACGCCTGCCCTCCAGCACCTTCGTGAGCGGTAGCTGGGCGATGACGATCGCCAGCGTGTTCGCGAAGAAGATGAACCCGATCTGCCGCTCGGTCACCCCCGCCTCGTTCTTGGCGAACACGGGAAAGACCTCGAGCAGCGCGTAGCCCGCGGCGACGTAGGCGACGTTCAGCCCGACGACGGCCAGGAACAACCGGTTCCGGAGCACCTCTCGGTACCGACCGGGCGGCTCCGACTCCCGGCGCGACAGGCCCGGGTCCGGGACGAAGCTGAGCACGAAGACGAAGATGAGAAACGTGAATGCGTCGAGGCCGAAGAGCACCGTGTAGCTCGTCGCGTTCTCGGTCGTGGCGATTAGGCCGCCCGTCACGCCGCCGAGCCCGAGCCCGAGGTTTCGCATCACGCGCTGCAGCGCAAAAGCCGCGTGCCGCCGGGCCGGCGGTGTCAGCCCGATGATGAGCGCCGACTGGCTCGGCCAGAACGCGCCGTTGCCGACTCCGACGATGGCGGCCGCCACGAACGCCTGCCACGGCTCGTGCACGAACGCATAGGCAGCGAATCCGATCGCGAGCAGGACGAGGGCGCCGATCAGGGTCCGCTTTCCGCCGACCTTGTCGACGATGATCCCGGAGAGCGGGATGGACGCGATCCCGACCGCGGCGCTCGTCCCGGCGATGAGCCCGACGGTCGGCAGCGGGAAGCCGCGCACGTTGTGCAGGTAGATGAAGAGGAACGGGAACGCGAGGCCGTTCCCGAACGCGTTCGCGAAGCCGCCCACCTCCATCGTCCAGACCGACCTCGGCAGGCGCGGATCCAGACCGCGAAGGTATTTCAGGAGCGACCTCACCTGTGGTTAGTCTCCCTTCAATGGCCGTTGTCGAGGCGCAGGACCTCCACCGCACGTACCGCACCCACACCGGGACGATCAAGCGTCGCGTGAAGGAGATCGAAGCGGTCCGAGGCGTGAGCTTCGCGATCGAGAAAGGCGAGCTCTTCGGGCTGCTAGGCCCGAACGGCGCGGGCAAGACGACGACGATCAAGATGCTGATCACGCTGCTCATCCCGACTTCAGGGACCGCGCGCGTGCTGGGCCACGACGTCGTCAAGGAAGCACGCGAGGTTCGCAAGCGAATCGGCTACGTCTTCGGCGGCGAGCGCGGCGTCTACGAGCGGCTCTCCGGCTACGACAACCTCCGCTACTTCGCCGAGCTCTACGGCGTCCCCGCAAAGACCCAGAAGGCGCGGATCGAGGAGCTGCTCGAGCTCGTCGGGCTCAAGGGCCGCGAGCACGAGCGCGCCGAGGGCTACTCGCGTGGGATGAAGCAGCGCCTGCACGTCGCCCGCGGATTGCTGCACGACCCGGAGGTGGTGTTCCTCGACGAGCCGACGATCGGGCTCGACCCCGTGGGCGCGCGCGAGCTTCGCGCGACGATCGCCTCGCTCACCGATGCGGGTAAGACGATCCTGCTGACGACCCACTACATGTTCGAGGCCGACGCGCTGTGCGACCGGATCGCGGTCATCTCGCAGGGCCAGATCGTCGCCGAGGGAACGCCCAGCCAGCTAAAGAGCCGCGTGGCTTCCGGGAGCGTCACGGAGGTCGAGGTCTACGGCGTGCCGGACGACACGGTCGAGCGCCTGCGCAAGCTCGAAGGCGTGCTCGCGGTCTGGGTCGAGGAGCGGGAGCAGGCGCAGGTACTGAGCGTCCAGAGCCGCGCGGACATCCAGCTCACGGCAGCAATCCTCGGACACCTGAACGGCACGAACGTCGGCCGCGTCTCGCACCGCGAGCCGACACTCGAGGACGCCTACGTGGCCCTCGTCACAGAGGAATGAGCTCGCTCACGTTCCTGGCGCGCCGCTGGCGGTGCGAGGCCGGAGGGAACAGTGCGCAACAGCACGGGCCCGGAGAGCATCGTGCCGCCAGCGGTGCGAGCGCTTCGTGGAGCCCGGCTCCGCCGGGCGGGAGCGAAGGGCGGCCAGGGACGTGAGAGTTTTGCGGCTCCTCGGAGTCGGCTGGCTGTACCACATGAAGATGATCTCCCGGTCGCCGTTCGAGGGCTTCGGGCAGGTGATCTGGCCACTCTTCTTCGCGACGGTCGCGTTCCTCGTGTTCCAGGCCGGGGACAGCCCGCGAACCCTGATCTATGCCTCTCTCGGCGCAGCCGTGATGGGCATGTGGTCGGCGACGAGCACGACGGCCGGGGGCGCGATGCAGCGTGAGCGCTGGCACGGAACGCTGGAGCTGCTCGTCGCGTCTCCTGTCCACTTCTCGCTCGTCCTCCTGCCCGTGACGCTGGCGATGGCGACGATCGGCATCTACAGCCTGACGGCGACGCTGCTCTACGGCCACTTCCTGTTCGGGATCCCGCTCATCATCGTGCACCCGCTCGCCTTCGTGATCGCCGTGCTCGGGACTGTCCTCGCGTTCGGCGCGCTCGGCTTCGCTTTCGCGGTCACGTTCGTCCGCTTCCGCGCCGCCTGGGCGATCGGGAACCTGCTCGAGTACCCGGTCTGGCTGATCGGCGGTTTCCTCGTCCCGCTCGCCTTCTTCCCCGACTGGGTGCGGCCGATCTCGTGGATGCTCGCTCCGACCTGGGGCATGAGTGCGATCCGCGAGTCGGCCCTCGGCGGCTCGCCTCTGCCCGACCTCGCCGTCTGCCTGGCCCTCGGCGGCCTCTACATAGCAGTCGGAATCCTCGTCACCGATCGAGTGCTGCGCGCCGCTCGCGTGCACGCCGCGCTCTCGCTCTCATGACCTCGCTCCGCATCTTCTTCGTCGGCGGTCAGATGAGCTACCGCGCGCTCTTCCATTGGATGACGCCTCAGATCTTCATCCCGAGCCTGCTCGTCGCGCCGATCTTCCAGATCCTGCTCTTCGCCTACATCGGCCGCTCGGCGGGCCTGGAGTCGGACGAGTTCTACGTGATCGGAAACGCGCTCCAGTACGCGGCCGTCCCCTGTCTGTTCGCGATGTCCCAGCTGATCGGAGGCGAGCGTTACCAGAACACGCTCAGCGCGATCCTCGTCAGCCCGGCGGGGCGGATACCTCTCTTCTTCGGACGCGCCATCCCGGTGATCGCGAACGGAGCCTTCGTCGCGGCATTCTCGCTTGCCGCGGGCGCCCTGATCCTCCACGTCGACATCCCGGCGAACGCAATACCCAGCCTTGCGCTCATCATCGTCGTGGCCGCGTTCTCGTGCACCGGCCTCGGGCTGATCAACGCGGCAATCTCGCTGAGGATCCGGGAGAACGCCGTGCTCGCCAACGTGCTCTTCGGCTTCCTGCTCATCTTCACCGGCGCGAACGTGCCGCTCGACGCGCTGCCCGGTTGGATGAGCACCGCCGCGCAGTTCCTGCCGTTCACTCACGCGATCGAGGCCGCCCGCGAGGTTGCCGACGGAGCCTCGTTTGCATCCGTGGCCGGCACCGTCGGGCTCGAGCTGCTCATCGGGGTCTCTTACGCGGCGGGCGGCTACGCGCTGCTGCGCTACATGGAGCGGCAGAGCCGCCGGTCCGCGAGCCTGGAGCGCTCGTAGGTCGCAAATGAGGAAAGCGTTCCGCCTCTTCTACACGGGCTGGCTCTTCAACGTGAAGAACCTGACCATGTCGGGCTTCTTCATCCTCAGCACCACGGTCCTGCCGGTCTTCTACGCGACGATCGCGTACTACATGTTCCGCACGGGAGGGCGGCCCGGGTCGCTCCTCTACGTCTCGCTCGGCGCTGGGATGATGGGCATCTGGTCGTCGACCCTCTTCGGGTCCGGCGGCCTGATCCAGTGGCAGCGCTGGCAGGGGACACTCGAGTACGTGATCGGCGTGCCGACTCCGCTGATGCTCGTCGTCCTGCCGATGACGATCGCGACCGCGTCCATCGGCCTGTACTCGGTGGTCACCACTCTGGTCTGGGGGTGGCTCCTCTTCGACGTGCCGTTCGACCTCGTCCACCCGGTTTGGTTCGTCGTCGCGATTCCCGCTGCCGTTCTCGCGCTCGGACTCCTTGGCCTCGTGCTTGCGTCGACGTTCGTGCTCATGCGGAACGCGAACTCGCTCTCCAACCTCCTCGAGTATCCGGTCTGGCTCGTCACCGGGCTCCTCGTCGGGCTCTCGCTCCTTCCGGGGTGGACGCGCCCGATCTCGTATGTGCTCGCCCCGACCTGGGGAATTCGCGGGATCAGGGAGGCCGCGCTCGGCGGAGACCCGGGCGTCTCGGTCGCCGTCTGCCTGGCCCTCGGTGCGATTTACCTCGTGATCGGGCACTTCACGCTGCGCTACTTCGAACGGCTCGCCCGCGAGCGGGCCACCCTGGCGCTCGCATGAACTCAATCCGTGTGTTCTTCATCGGCGGCTACCTCGCGTACCGCGCGCTCTTCGCCTGGATCCACTGGTCGATCTACATCCCGACCATGCTCGGCGGGCCGGCGTTCCAGATCCTGTTCTTCGCGTACGTCGGCCGCTACGCAAACCTCCGCTCGGACGAGTTCTTCGTCATCGGCAACGCGGTTCAGATCTGTGCGCTCGGCGGCATCTTCGGGATGGCGCTGACAATCGGCGGCGAGCGCTGGACACAGACGCTGTCCGCGATCCTCGCCACGCCGGCGAACCGGCTCGCGCTCTTCCTCGGCCGCGCGCTGCCGAACATCGTGAACGGGATCATCGTGTCGGCGTTCGGCTTCCTCGTCGGCTGGCTCTTCCTCGACTTCTCGTTGGAGCCTTCGGAGATCCCGGCGATTCTGCTCGTCGTCGTCGTGAGCTCGTTCGCCTGCACCTCGTTTGGGTTGGTGATCGGCGCCATCGGCCTGCGCGCGCGCGACGTCTTCTTCCTCGCGAACCTCGTGATCTTCGTCTTCCTGCTCTTCTGCGGGGTCAACGTGCCGCTCGACGCGCTGCCGGGCTGGGCGCAGGCGATCGGCCGCGCGCTGCCGCTGACGCACGGGATCGAAGCGGCACGCGAGATCGCCGATGGCGCATCGCTGGCGGACGTTTCCGGGCTCGTCTGGACGGAGGCGGCGATCGGTGTCTGCTACGCGGCGCTCGCCTACGGGCTGTTCAGGTACTTCGAAGTCTCGAGCCGCCGTTTCGCAACGCTCGAGACGATGTAGCGAGTGCCAAGAGCGACGCTCTACCCCGACCTCAACAGCGTTCTCGAGGATTTCGTTGCCAGCGTCCAGGCGATTCTCGGCGACAACTTCTGCGGCGCCTACCTGCAGGGCTCATTCGCCGTCGGGGACGCGGACGAGCACAGCGACGTCGACTTCATCGTCGTCACGCATGACGAAGTCACCGATGCGCAGGTGGCGGACCTGCAGAGCGATGCAGGAACGCCTGTACGAGCTCGACACTCCATGGGCCCAGCATCTCGAGGGCTCGTACTTCCCGCAGGAGCTTCTTCGCCGTGTCCACCCCACACGCGCCCCGCTCGTCTTCTTCGACAACGGGGAGACGAAGCCGGTCCGAGACAACCACTGCAACACGGCCGTCGTCCGCTGGTCGCTGCGCGAGCACGGCGTCGTCCTCGCCGGACCCGAGCCCAAGACCCTTATCGAACCGGTGGAACCGGACGATCTGCGCCGGGAGGTTCGGGACGCGATGGTCGAGTTCGCGGAGTGGGCTCCGTCACCGACCAAGGCTGGCGGCATGAGTCGCTGGATGCAGCCGTACCTCGTGCTCAACTTCTGCCGGATGCTCCACACGCTCGAGACCGGAGAGGTCGCCTCGAAGAAGGTGGGCGGCGAGTGGGGCCTCGAGGCGCTCGACTCCGAGTGGGCAGACCTCATCCAGCAGGCTCTCGACGACCGCCCTGACCCGTGGCGACGCGTCTACGAGCCCGCCGACCCGGGCGTTGCAGCGCGCACCCTCGCCTTCGTCGACTATGCGCTGAGCCGGGGCACCGAGAGCAGCTAGGCGACCGCGAGCAGATCGACCACGAAGACGAGCGGCTCGTGCGGCTGGATCACACCGCCCGCTCCGCGCGCACCGTACGCCATAGCGGACGGAATCGTGAGCTTGCGACGGCCGCCGACCCTCATCCCCTCGACGCCGGCGTCCCAGCCCGGGATGACCTGGCCGGCGCCCAGCTTGAACTCGAAGGGCTGCCCGCGATTCCATGAGGCATCGAACTCCTCACCGGAGGAGAACGCGACTCCGACGTAGTGCACCGAGACCTTCGTGCCCTTCGTGGCCTCGTCTCCCTCACCGACCGTGATGTCGTCGGTGACGAGCTCGAAGGGGATGTCGCCCTCCGGTTTCTCGATCTGCGGCCGTTCGAGTGTCAAGCGTCCTCCTTGGATGGCGCGGGCCGTTCTCTGGCGCAGCGTACCCCTATCCTGCTTGCCGACGAGCCGTGGTTACGATCGACGAAGTTCGCGCGTTTGCGAGCACGCTTCCTCGCAGCAGCGAGGGGCTCGTGCGTGGCCGGGTGAAGTTCCGAATCGGCCGGATCGTCTATCTGTCCCTGTCGCGAGACGGTTCCACGATGGGCTTTGCGTTTCCCAAGGACTGGCGCGACGCGCTGGTCGAGTCAGAGCCGGAGAAGTTCTCGCTGCCGAGTGAGCACGACCTCCGCTACCACTGGGTCCATGTCCGACTCAACGCCATTGACGCCGGCGAGATGCGTGAGCTTGTCGAGGACGCCTGGGCTTTTTGCGTGCCGAAGGGCGTAGCCGAGGAATACGCCGCGGCGCGGGGCTATCGTTAGCGAGCTTCGGGAGAGCTATCCGCGAGCGCTTGCGCGTCCAGCTTCGCCTGGGCCCGCTCGGCCAGCTCTCGCGTGCGCATGGCATTTGCCACTACGCGCTCGCGCTCTGCTTCCCGCTCTGCGCGTTCAGCCTTCGTCAGCTTCTTCTTCGCCATCGTCATCCTCCAGGAGTTGCTCGATCCTCGTGAGCGTGAGCGCAATGTCGCTCACGCTGAAGAGTAGGGCAACGACCTCTCCGCGGTCGATCAGCCGGTCGCTCACAGGCAGAGCTTGCACGCGGAGGCTGAGGGTCGCAATTCGCAGATTCAGCCCTGCCCTCGGGAGTCATTCCGCGGACCCGATGTCGGATCAGCCGCTACTTGACGAGCGTGAGCATCTTGAACATCGGGAGGTACATCGAGATGATGATCACGCCGACCATCAGGCCGACGCCGATCATCATGATCGGCTCGATGATCGAGGTCAGCGTCTGGATCGACGAGTCGACCTCGTCCTCGTAGAAGTCCGCGATCTTGCCGAGCATCTTCTCGAGCTCTCCGGTCTCCTCACCGATCTTGACCATGTGCCCGACCATGGCCGGAAAGATCGGGTTGTTGACGAGCGGCTCCGCGATCGGCGTGCCCTCGTGCACCTTGGCCCGCACATCGGCAAGCGCCGTCTCGACGACCCAGTTGCCGGCCGTCTGGCCCGTGATCTCGAGCGCCTTGATGATGTCCACGCCCGCGGCGACGAGTGTCGAGAGCGTGCGCGAGAAGCGGGCGATCGTCACCTTGAGGACGACAGGCCCGATCTTCATCGGAGCTCGCAGCTTGAAGCGGTCCCAGAGCTGACGGCCGTACTCGGTCTTCTTGGCGCGGCGGAAGCCGAAGAAGAAGAGCGCCATCGACGGGAAGACGAACATCCAGTCGTGCTTGAGGAAGTCGGACATGGCCACGACGTACAGCGTGAGCGTGGGCAGGTCGCCGCCGAGCGTCTTGAAGATGTCCACGAAGATCGGGACGAGGAAGAGCAGCATTCCGATCAGGACGAGGGTCGCGAAGATGAGCACCATCGTCGGGTAGATCATCGCGCCCTTCACGCGGCGCTTGATCTGCGTCTCCTTCTCGATCTGGAAGGCGACGCGGTCGAGCACCTGGTCGAGGATTCCGGCGGCCTCGCCGGCCTCGACCATCGCGACGTAGAGCCGGTTGAAGATCTTCGGGTGGCGCTGCATCGCCTGTGAGAGCAGGAGCCCTCCCTCGACGTCGGCGCGCAGCTCGGAGATGACGGCGGAGAGGTACTTGTCCTCGGTCTGCTCCTCGAGGATGACGAGCGCGCCGACGACCGACAGTCCTGCGTCGATCATCGTCGCGAACTGGCGCGAGAAGATCTGGAGCGACTTCGGCTTGATCTTCTTGAAGATCGTGCGTGCGCCCTCCTCGCCCTCCGCCGGCAGCTCGTGGAGGTACTGGGCGAGCATTCCGCGCATGCGGAGCTGCTCCCGTGCAGCGTCGGGATCGGGGGCGTGGATTTCGCCTTGCAGCTCGATGCCCTGGGCATCGATCGCGCTGTAGCCGAAAGCCGCCATTACAGGGTGGAAAAGGCCGCCATTGGTACCGAGCTAGCTATCGGCAGAGGGATGAACGCGCTTGAGCCGTGCCGTTCGGCTGCCGATAGGACTCTCGTGCGTGCGGCGCTACGAAAAGAGGGCGGCTTCGGCCTGATTGAGCTGCTGATTGCCATGACGATGTTGAACATCGGCCTACTCGCCGTGGTCGCAGCCTTCTCATCGGGCATCGTGTCCCTCAATCGAGCCAGCCGGGTCACGACCGCCGCAGTCCTTGCGGACGGACAGATGGAGCTCTACCGCGCGCTCACCTACGGGGCGATCCGCCTCGAGCCGACCTCGATCCCGGGCAGCGCCCCGTACACGACCGACGCCGCGTACAGCGGCTCACAGATCACCGCCACGTGCGCAGGCCCACCGAACGAGTGCAACGCCAGCCGCCAGGCCACAGGCGCCGACGGCAAGAGCTACCGGATCGACACCTACATCGTCTCGGTGACGCCGACCGGTGGCCGACCGGTGAAGAAGGTGACCGTGGTCGTACGGGACTACAACAACCTGACGGTCACGTTCACGCGGCAGGTCTCGACGTTCGACCAGTCGACCGGCTAGTTCGGCCTCGTCTCGAACAGACACTGTTTATTTCGCAGAGCGCGCGCTAGCGTTTGAGCGAGAGGGAGGTTCGAGGTGGAAACCATGCCGGCCGTCGGGGTCGGCCGCCGGCGAATCATCAAGCGGCCGCGGCTGACGCGCATGCTCGACGAGAGCGGCGCCCGGATCATCCTGCTGGTCGCGCCGGCCGGCTACGGGAAGACAACGCTCGCACGGGAATGGCTCGCTGAGCGTCGCGCAGCGTGGTACCAGTGCGCCCCCGCGTCGGCAGATGTCGCAGCGTTGGCGGTGGGCCTAGCGGCTGCGGCGGCCGAGATCCTCCCAGGCGCCGGAGATCGAATGCGACATCGCCTTCGTGCGACGGACCGCCCCGAGGAAGACGCGCGAATCCTGGGCGAAATGCTTGCCGAAGACCTCGCTGACTGGCCTGAGGACGCCTGGCTGGCAATCGACGACTACCACTTCGCATCCGACGCTGTCGCGCCCGAGGCCCTTGTGGGAGCCGTCGTAGATATGGCTTCTCCGCGCCTGCTCATTGCGAGCCGACGCAGGCCGACGTGGGCAACGGCTCGGCTCCGTCTTTATGGACAAGTACTTGAACTCGATCGAACGTCGCTTGCGATGAATGACCAGGAGGCTTTGAGCGTGCTCGCCAAACGCGGTGATGCTCCGACGCTTGTCGATCAAGCAGCAGGGTGGCCAGCAGTTATCGGTCTGGCGGCCCTCGTGCAATCACGCATTCCTCCGGAGGAGATGCCGTCTGCGCTGTTTGACTACTTCGCCGAGGAACTATTGCGCGGCTCCGATCAGGAGACTCAGATAGCACTTTGTCGCCTCGCGTTTGCCCCTTCAATCACAACAGCCAGCGCAGCTCATCTTCTGGGGCCGGCAATGGCGCGCAATGCGCTCTCGCAATCGGTCGCTGCCGGCATTCTCGTGCCGCAGAGCGACGAGCATTTTGAATTGCATCCCCTACTTCGAGCCTTTCTCCAAGAGAGGCTCCTGCAGTTTGGAGAAGACCTGTTGGCTTCGACCATCAAGCATGTTGGCGAGTTTCTGCTGGAGCAAAAATCCTGGGACGACGCCCTCTCTCTAGCCCAACGGGCGCGGGATCCAGAGCTGCTCAAGGACTTGATCGCATCCGCTTGGGAGCCGATGCTGGATGAGGGTCGCCTCGCCACTCTCTCCAGCTTGACGGAGCTTGCACACGAACTTCGGTTGCGATCACCAATGCTCGACCTAGTTGAAGCGGAAATCGCGTTTCGCCAAGCCTCTTATCGCAAAGCCGAAACGCTCGCGACCGAGGCCATTCGAGGACTAGAGAATGATCACCTCCGTGTGCGGGCCCACAACCGCGCGGGCCAGAGCGCCCATTTCGAGGGTCGTGAAGAAGACGCGTTACAGCACCATCGCCGCGCACAGGCAGTTGCGCGACGTTTGTCTGATAGACGAGAGGCACTGTGGGGCGAATTTGCCTGTGCGATCGAACTTGAACTGGACCGACTGCGCAGACGCACTAACACAGCTCGAAGCCCTGGGTTCAGATACTGCCGCTGATGCGGTCCGCATAGCCAACGGTCGCATGCTCTTGGCAATCCGAGAAGGTTCGGGCTTCGAGCCTGAGCTCTCCTCGGCCATTCATCGCTTGCCGCGGGTCGATGATCCTTTCGTCCGATCTTCGTTTCTTCACGTCTGGTCGTGCGTCCTTACGCTGACGGGGCGTTACGCCGAGGCACTGGACGCGACTGACCAGCAACTCCAGGAGGCAGAGCAGTACCGGCTCGCATTCGTCCTTCCACACACATATATCCGCCGCGCACTGGCGCTCCGAGGTTTGAGAAAGTTTCGTGCTGCACTCGACTGCCTGGATAAGGCGCAACAGGATCGAGGCACGCGCGATGACTACATCGCTCTCGCAGCCGCCTCGGCCAGAATGGGGACGTATCTGGCGATGGGGGACACCGATGCCGCGCTCGAGATCGAAGAGCCGAATCTGCCCACGTCAGCTCCAGCCAATGCCGAAGCCGAGCTCATTGCCACTAGGTCGCTGGTCCTTGCCTGTGCGGGCGAGACAGCGGCAGCAAAGAGCGCTGCCGCTAGATCCCGCTCGCTGAGCACTGCGGCGGAACCTCGCCTCCTAGCAAAGTTGGCAACGGCGGTAACTGAAGCACTTCGCCCTAGTTCAAGGGCGACTTCGCTCGCGTCCGACGTCTTTGAAGATGTCATTCGCTCCGGAAACGTTGACGCATTCGTAAGCGCGTACCGCGGCTGTCAGGCCCTACTGCTCGAGGTTGCGCGGAGCCAGGAGACACGCGCGCCACTACATGAGATTCTGTCGAATGCGAACGATCTCAAGCGCGCGGGCCAAGGCCTGCCAAACCTTCGTTCGCTCGCCGGCGCCGACGGCACTGTGCTTTCTGCTCGCGAGAGGGAGGTCCTCCGACTGGTCGCAAACGGCTTTTCGAATCGAGAGATCGGCAAGCAACTGTTCATTAGCGAAGTTACCGTGAAGGTGCACGTCAGGAACATCATGAAAAAACTGGGGGCCCGGTCTCGAGCCCATGCGGTCTCAATTGCGAGCGATCTCGACTAAGCTGCGCTGACCGCTTGGAGTTGAGGGTATTCCTCGATCTCCAGCTTGAAGTCCATCCTCACTCCTCGCCGATAATCCTCAGTTGCACCGGCGAGGATCGCCTCAAAGGCAGCCACGATCCTGGTGTCGAACTGACTCTCGACGGCCTGGGCCAGACGGAGCCGCGCAACCTGACTGGGCATGGCATCACGGTACGGGCGGTCCGATGTCATCGCGTTGTAGGCGTCAGCGACAGAGATGATCCTTGAAAGCAACGGAGTCTCGTCCCCGACCAGACCGTCGGGATAACCCTGGCCATCAAACCGCTCGTGGTGATGACGAACGATCCTCGCAATCTCGGCGTAGTCATCGACCTTGGCCAGGATTCGCTCACCGATCACTGAGTGCTCCTCCATCTGCCTGCGCTCTTCAAGCGTGAGAGCCCCAGGTTTCTCTAGGAGACCCGGCGGCAGGCCAATCTTCCCGATGTCGTGGACAAGACCGCAGAGATGGACAAGTTGCCGCTCTCTTGGCTCGAGCTCAAGTCTCTCGGCGATGTCCCTCGCGTAAATGGCAACCGCGGCCGAGTGTCCGGCTGTGTAGCGGTCTCGAGCATCCAAGGTAGCGACCAACGCGCTCGCGAACGAAAGGTTTGCTCGCTCGAGTTGAAGATTTACGGCGACGAGGTCCTCAGCTAGACGGCGCTGATCCTGGTACATCAAGAAGGATCTCTGAGCAGCCAGAGCCGGTGCGAGGAACAGCGGAAGCGTCCAAGGTGACACTTCGCGATAACCAAGCACGAGCAGGGCGACAACGGGCGCATAGAGTGGCAGAGCGGCTACGAGGAGCGGTCCGAGGGGTCGAAGCAGTATTAGAGGGTTTCCATGTCCCCGCAACTTGAAGAGGAGAGCCCCAAACGCCACGTCTGACGCCTGCGCCGTCAGAACAGCGGCAGCAGTAGCAATAGCGAGTCTCGTTGCATTGCTGGATGAGCCCTCAATGGTGATCGCCACCAAGCCTGCACATCCGGCCCCAATCGCACGCCCGGACGCGTAGGTAAACCAACGGACATACGGCCGGGGAAAGTCCCCTAGCATGGAGGCGACAGAGACAACCATCGCCGCAAGCGGGCCGAATAGAACCGCTGCGATCAGTTGGGGAAAGAGTGAGATTGACGCTTTTGCAGTGCTATTGAGCTCGATCTTGCCCCGCTCGGCGATCATCGCCGCACCGCTGAGGGCCGCGATCGCCCAGATATTCCCAAGCGGATAACCCACAAGGAGAAGCGCAAAGGCGAACGAGAGCGCCACCGTAACTAGGCAAACGGCGAAGGCAGCAACCCCCGGCTCGACCGACCGACCAGACTTCAGCAAAGCTTCAGGAATCATCTTGATCCTCACCCAAACGGGGTATACGCTCGCGGAGCCGTCAGTCCCTATCAAAGGAGTGGGAACAGTGCGCAAGGTAGTCCTTAGGCTAATTTCTCGGGCAGCAAGCCCCGGGAACATTTCGATCTGGTAGAGGCTCCCGAAGCTTCCGTTGTCCACAGGCATCGGGCATCCCCCTGTTGAGGGATATCCACAGACTGTGGAGAAACTGAAGGAAGCTGAGCCGGCTGCTAGGCGATGATGCCGCGGCGGAATCCGACCGCGACCGCATGGGCGCGGGAGCGCGCCTGAAGCTTCGCCAGTAGGTGACGCACGTGGCTCTTAACGGTCTCTTCCGACAGGAAGAGGCGGTGGCCGATCTCGCGGTTCACGAGACCCTCCGAGATCAGCTGGAGCACTTCGACCTCACGGGCGGTCGGTTCCTGCTCGAGCTCCCGGAGGGGAGCGGCGAACGGGATGACCTCGGCATTTCCCTGCCCGCGCCTGGCGGCCACCGCGTCGAAACGACGCGAGTGGTCGACGTATCTGGACAGGATCTCTTTGCGCTCTGCAGCATCCACGACAGTCCGCGTATCGGCGCGCTGCACGTCCTGCTTTAGAAGCAATCCTCCCTAAATCGAGGGTTACCGTTTCCGGGTACCCGGTTGCGCTAGCCGGCGGGCACTTCAGGGGCCGGAACCTGAGGCTCAGACTCAAAAACCGGCTCGCTCGCCTTCGGCTGGATCTTGCCCGCCTGGATCTCCTCGACCCAGTGGCAGGCGGCGAGATGACCGTCGGCGAGCGTTCGAAGCTCCGGAATATCCGTCGTGCATCGCGTCGGCTGCACGTAGGGGCAGCGGGTGTGGAAACGGCACGCGGGGGGCGGATTTGCCGGGTTCGGCACGTCTCCGGGCAGGAGGATCGTCTCGCGCTTGCTCCCGACCTCGGGGTCCGGGATCGGAACCGCCGAGAGCAGCGAGATCGTGTACGGGTGCAGCGGCTTCTGGTAAAGCTCCTCGGCGGGCGCGATCTCGACGATCGTTCCCAGGTACATGACCGCGATCCGGTCGGAGATGTGGCGGACGACCGCGAGATCGTGGGCGATGAACAGGTACGTGAGGTCGAACTCGTCCTGGAGGTTCTCGAGCAGGTTGACGATCTGCGCCTGGATCGAGACGTCGAGTGCCGAGACGGGCTCGTCGGCAACGATCAGCTTCGGACGCAGAGCGAGTGCACGGGCGACGCCGATGCGCTGTCGCTGGCCGCCCGAGAACTCGTGGGGAAAGCGGTTGTAGTGCTCCGGGGAGAGGCCGACCGCCTCGAGCAGTTCCTCGACCTTCTTCTTGCGCTCCTTGCCCTCGGCGATCTTGTGGATCTTCATCGGGTCGCCGATGATCGTGCCCACGCGCTTGCGCGGGTTCAGGCTCGCGTAGGGATCCTGGAAGATCATCTGCATCTGCCGCCGCAGCGGCCGCAGCGCACGCGAGCGGAGCTTGCCGATCGAGCGGCCGTCGAAGATCACGTCGCCCCCGGTCGGTTCGAGCAGCCGGACGACGCAGCGACCGAGGGTGGACTTGCCGCATCCGGACTCTCCGACGAGCCCCAGGGTCTCACCCCTAGCGACGCTCAACGTCACGTCGTCCACGGCGTGTACGTGCGCGACCTCGCGGCCGAGGATTCCCGCCCGGATCGGAAAGTACTTCTTCAGGTTCTTGATCTCGAGGAGCGTGCCGTCGTTCTCGTTCACGCGACCCTCGACTCCCCGGAGATCGTGCTCTCCCGGAGCCTGCGCTTGTCGTCAACCGAGAGCCAGCAGCGGTCGAGGTGGTTGGAGACCCCCACGCGGTTCTTCAACTCGGGCTCCTCGTGGCACTGTTCGAACACGTGCGGGCACCGTGGGCGGAACTTGCAGCCGCCCGGCAGGTTGATCAGCGACGGCGGCGACCCGGTGATCGAGTGCAGCTCTTTGGGCTTTGGCCGGTCGAGCCGCGGGATCGAGCCCAGGAGGCCCCATGTGTAGGGCATCTGCGGGTCGTAGAAGATGTCTTCCTTGGTGCCGCTCTCGACGGCCCGGCCGGCGTACATGACGAGGACGTCGTCGGAGAACTCGGCAACCACGCCGAGGTCGTGCGTGATCAGGATCACCGCTGAGTCGAAGTCGGCTCGCAGCTTGTCGAGCAGCGCGAGGATCTGCGCCTGGATCGTCACGTCCAGCGCGGTCGTCGGCTCGTCGGCGATCAAGATGTCCGGGTTGCAGGAGAGCGCCATCGCGATCATGGCTCTCTGGCGCATTCCGCCCGAGAATTGGTGGGGGTAGTCGTCCACGCGCCGCTCCGGGTTCGGGAATCCGACCTGCCGGAGGAGCTCGACCGTCCGCTTCCGCGCCTGCTTCTTCGAGATCGACTCATGGGCGAGGATCGCCTCGATGATCTGGTCGCCGACCCTGTAGACCGGATTCAGCGACGTCATCGGGTCCTGGAAGATCATCGCGATCTCGTTCCCGCGAATGTCTCGCAGCCTCGACTCGGGCATCGTCAGCAGCTCCTGCTCCTTGTAGAGCACGTTGCCCTCGAATGCGGTGTTGGGGGCGCGCGTGAGGCCGAGGATCGAAAGCGCGGTGACGCTCTTGCCCGAGCCCGACTCGCCGACGATTCCGAGCACCTTGCCCGATTCCAGCGCGAAGTCGAGGCCGTCCACGGCGCGGACGACCCCGTCCTCGGTCGTGAACCGGACCTTGAGGTCCTTGACCTCGAGCAGCGGAGGCATCAGGTGGGTCTGATTCGCGGGTCGAGGAAGACGTAAACGACGTCGACGATCGCGCTGAAGACGACGATGAAGAACGCGCCGTAGAGCGTGACGCCCATGATCGGTGGCAGGTCGAGGGCGCCCACCGACTGCGCCGCGTACCAGCCGACTCCGCGGAGCTCGAAGACCGTCTCCGTCAGGATCGCGCCGCCGCCGAGCACGGCGGCGAAGTCGAGGCCGAAGAGGCTGACGATCGGGATCATCGAGTTCCGCAGGACGTGCTTCATCAGCACGCGGCTCGGAGGCAGCCCCTTGGCCTTGGCCGTTCGGACATAGTCCTCGTTCATCACGTCGAGCATGTTCGAGCGCAAGACGCGCCCGTAGAAGCCGATGAACACGACCGAAAGCACGAACCAGGGCATGATCAAGTGGTTCGCCCATTGCACGGGGTCCGTCGTCAGTGGCACGTATCCCCCGTCGGGGAACACGGGGTCGGTCGGTTTCTCGGCCAGGTAGTAGCGCAGCACGATCCCGAGCCAGGCCACGGGCATGGAGATGCCTATGAGCGCCAGGGCAGTGATCAGCCGATCCGACGATTTGCCGGCGTTGATCGCGGATATGACGCCGACGAGGATGCCGAAGAAGAGCCAGATCATGGCCGCGCCGATACAGAGCGAGAACGTGATCGGAATCCCCTTCTTGATCTGGGCTGCGACGTCGGTCCGCGTGTCGAACGACCGCAGGATGTCGTACTCGCCGTGCTTGCCCGGAAGGAAGCCGTTGCCCGCCTTCTGCATCATCCGCACGTACTGGACGTAGAACGGGCGGTCGAAGCCCCACTTCTTGCGGATGTTGATGATGTTCTGCTGAGAAGGGTTCTTCCCGGCCATGCGCTGGGCCGGGTCGCCGCCGGGGATCAGGACGAAGATGAAGAAGACGAGCACGCTGACCGCGAAGAGCACGGCGATCATTCCGATGAACCGGCGGACGACGAACGCCAGCATCAGTGCTCGATCCTTGCTTTGGCGCGGGGGTCGAGCGCGTCACGCAGCCCGTCGCCGAAGATGTTCAGCGACAGCACCGTGAGCACGATCGCGATCCCGGGCGCGAGCGCGACCCACGGCGCCGTGTGGATCTGGTCCTGTCCGCTCGCGATCAGGTTCCCCCAGGACGGCTCGGGCAGGCGAACGCCTGCACCGAGGTACGAGAGGCCGGCCTCGGTCAGGATGTTGACCGCGACGATCAGGGTGAAGAAGACGAGGATCGTCGAGGCGATGTTCGGCAGCAGGTCGGAGAACATGATGCGGATCGGGCCCGCGCCCTGGCCGACCGCAGCCTCGATGAACTCCTTCTGGCGCAGGGACAGGATCTGACCGCGGACCGGCCGGCCGATGTAGGGGATCAGCACGTACGAGATGACGACCACCGGAATCCACAGGCTTCCGGGCTCGATGCTGATACCGAAGTGGTGGAACCCGTTGACCGAAAGGGCGCTGCCGAGCGCAATCGCGAGCAGGAGCACCGGGAACGCCCAGATCAGGTCGAAAGAGCGCGAGATGACCCAGTCGCCCTTGCCGCCGTAGTACCCGGCGAGCAAGGCGAGGATGACCGCGATCACGGTGCAGATGAGCGCAGATCCGATCCCGATCAACAGGGAGTTGCGCCCCCCATAGAGCATCCGCACGGCAACATCCCGGCCGAGGATGTCGGCGCCGAGCACGAACCGGCCGTCAGCGTGCCACCACGTCGGCCCGAGGACGACGATCGACTTGCTCGTGTCGAACGTGTTCGTGTCCGGGTCGTACACCGCTCCGCCGCTGATCACCGGTTTCAGCTCCCCGGAGACCAGCACCTGATCGGTCACATGGGTCTCATTGGGCCCGGTGTGGGCGACGCGATGCGCGTAGAGAGGGGCAAGCGCGCAGGAGAGGAGGATCAGGAGGAAGACGACGAGCGCGCCCAGCGCCACGTAGTTGCGACGCAACCGGCGCCAGGCCAGATATGACGGGCTGCGCCCGACGATCGCGACCTCGTGCTCCTCGGAAGCGAGGAGCGCCGGGGTGTCGAGTAGTGACGGATCGGCTACGGGTTCGGCCATGTTCTCGACTTCCGCGAGTGTAGAGAGCGAGGGCGCCCGGAGGCGCCCTCGCTCATTTCGAAATGACTACCCCGCTACTTCCTGCAAACGCGGGCCAAGTCGAAGCCGTAGAGGGCCTGCATGTGGATGCAGCCCATCTGCTTCGTGAAGAACTCCGGGAACACGCGGTTCGTCCACGGAGCCCACGGAGCCTGTTGCATGATCTCCTTCTCGACCTTCGCCCAGCGTGCGTTCACAGCAGGCGTCAGGACGGGAGCCTTCTTGAGGCTTTCGATCTCCTTGTTGATCTTCTTGTTGTTGAACCAGGCGTAGTTGTTGTTGTCCTGCGCGGTGATGCGATTGCCGTTCAGCAGGACGTCGAACCAGTCGAGCGGGTGTGGGTAGTCCTCGAGCCACCGCGCCCAGCCGGTCTGCGCATGGGTGTTCACGTTGCCGATCGTCGAGTAGTAGGTCGCCCTCGGCAGGATGTTCAGCGAGGCGTCCAGGCCGATGGTGTTCAGCACGGACGTGTAGTACTGCCCCGCTGTCACCGCGTCGTCCACTGCGCGTGTCCAGACGGTGACCTTCGCGCCGTTGGCGCCTGCGGCCTGGATCATCTGCCTCGCCTTGGAGACGTTGCGGGGGTACAGCGCGAGCTTCCTGTACGACGGGTACGTCGGCGGGAGCACGTTCTGCGTTGTCCTCCCGAGCCCACCCCAGACAAGCGTGTTCATCGCCTTGCGGTCGATCGCCATGTTGACCGCTTTGCGCACGTTGAGCTTGTTGAAGGGTGCCGCCGTCGTATTCATCCAGAAGTAGTACGTGTTCGCGGCCGCACGAAGCTTGAGCTGGCCTCTGCTCCTGACGGTCGCGATTCGATCCGGCGGAATTGCAGCGTTCGTGTAGTCCGCCTGTCCGTCGATCACGCGCTGGACGGCAACGTTGGCGTCACCGACGAGGCTGACCTCGACGCGATTCGGATTCCCGCGCGGGATGTACTTCGTCGGCTTGAAGCGCGTATTCCGGACCATGTCGAAGCCACGGTTCGGGTCGTAGTTGATGATGCGGTACGGCCCACTGGATGGAATCGAGCCGTTCTGGATCGCCGGCGGAGTTCCGTCGGGGACCGGAGCGGCGAAGATCAAGGCCAGGATCGTGAGGAAGTCTCCACGCCCCTTGGTGAGCTTGATCACGATCGTCCGCTTGGAATTGTTCGTGATGATGCCAGGGATGTCGCCGGTGAGCGTTCTTCGAGAACTCCTCCGCGCCGACGATGCCCGTGTAGAACCCGACTCCCTGGCCGGTGGCGAGGAAGCCGCGCTTGATCGCGTACTTGAAGTCGGACGCCTTCATCGCCGAGCCGTCCGAGTACTTCAGCCCCTTGCGGAGCCTGAAGCTGTAGGTCTTGCCGTTCTTCGAGACCTTCGGCAGCGACTCTGCCAGGCCGGGCACGAGCCTGTAGCCGGCCCCGCCGTCGACGTGCTTGTACGTGACGAGCGTCTCGTAGACGTTCCACATCGCCCACCACGCCTGCCCCGTATAGGCCTGCTGCGGGTCGAGGAAGTCGACCGTGTCGATCACGGCTCTCAACGTGCCGACGGCTTGTGACTGGTTCTCCGCCGCATTTGAGCGATTGGCCGTGACACCGAATGCCACGACCATGAGTGAGACTCCGGCCGCAAAAGCGGCAAGACCCACCACCCCGGACCAGTTTCGCTTACTAAACATCGCACCTCCCGTTCGCTAGACCCCGAATTTTGCTGGGGAGATCTTCGCAGACTGGAGACGCTGCGGTTGAGAAACAGTTAGGAAACTGTTAGCCGATTGCGACCGAGCTGAGCCGAGAGGCGACCGGGCTCAGCTCAGCAAGCCTGGTTTGCCACGAAGTCGTAGCAGGACGAATTTCTTCCGGAGATCACGGTGAGCATGCGGTATGTGAGCTCAAAGTCCTCCGTCTGAGAGCGGCCTGCGGCACCATACGTCTGGAGCGTCTCAACCGTGACCCCCGTTCTGAGCCGATATATGACGTGTGGCGCACGCTCGTCCGGGGTCTGGAGCTCGATTTGGACCGATCCGAGGTCGGTCCGATCCTTGAGATCGGTCCAGAGCGCCGCTGCCGTGTGGTCGAGCGGCCGGCGAATCTGGATGGGATACCCCCCGAGATCGTTGCCAGACAATGCTGGGCCACCGCCAACGTAGTAGATCGGCAAGGCAACGCGCTCACCCGGTAACGTCATCTGGCCGATGACCTGAGCAGAATCGACAGGCGGCTCGGGGCCTGCGCCAACCACGACGTCGAATCCAGCGTTGCTGAACGAAAAGACCCCGACCTTCTCGAGCTTTCCGGGTTTGGCGTCCGAGACCCGCACATTCGTCATCGGGAATCGCAGATAGGGTGCGGTGGCCCCAGGCGCAATCAGGTCGAGCTCCGACGTAGCTATCTGCGTACGCGCGGTGAGCGAGCTGAACAGCCCGGGCGAGGCCGCGTCGGGCACGCGCAGAACGTCGAGGTCCTCGACTCTAATGTCGTGGTTCACGACGCTCCCCTGCCAGTTGAAGCTGCTCACGGGCATCTGGCTGCCGCCTGTGACCCCGCTGATCGTGAGGTTCCCGATCGAGCCCGCTTGCGTCGGCTCCTGGAGCGCAGCCTTGCGCGCGCCCCCGCTTCCGCCGAAAGCCGCCCAGGCGAGAAGCGCAGCGACCACGGCCCCGACCAGGACACCGGCAACGAGCAGCGCGTTCTTCATGGCTCCCTCCATCAAACGCATGGTTGCGACCCGTAGTCAAGACGCGCGAGACGGCGTCGGTCTTCCCGGAGGTGTGCCGGAAGCTGGCTGAGGGCTTGGCGCAATACCTCGTCCGTGCGCATCGCGAGTTCAAGAACGCACCTCAATCGACCGCGGCAAGGGCGGGCCTGTCGGGGCGTCGTTCCTTGGTTAGGCGTGCCCTTAGTCGCGGAAAGTGCGAAGCACTTTGCGCGAGTCCCGGGCCCGTGGCCCGGGACGTTGGCTAGCCGACTGCGACCGAGCTGAGCTCACGCAGCGCAGAGAGGCGTGCGAGGGCCTGTGCTTCGAGCTGCCGGACGCGCTCTCGCGTCAGGTCGAGCTCGTGACCGATCGCCTCGAGCGTCCAGGGCTCGCCCTCGAAGCCGAAGCGCAGCTCGAGGATGCGCCGCTCGCGCTCGGGGAGGGCGTCGAGTGCCTTGCGCACGCCCTGCCGGCGAAGTGACTCCTCAGCCTCTTCGAACGGGTCGGCCGCCTCGCGGTCTGCGAAGAGGTCTCCGAGCTCGCCTTCGTCGTCGGCGCCGACCGTCTGGTTCAGCGAGACGGATGCCTGCGCAGCTCCGAGCGCCTCGTCGACGTGCTGCATCGGCAGCCCCGTTGCCTCGGCCAGCTCTTCCTTCGTCGCCTCGCGACCCAGCTCGACCTCGAGCCGGCGCGCTGCGCGCGAGAGCTTCTGCTGGCGCTCGACCACGTGCACGGGCACGCGAATCGTCCGCGCGTGGTTCGCCACGGCGCGCTGCACCGACTGGCGGATCCACCAGGTGGCGTAGGTCGAGAACTTGAAGCCACGACGCCAGTCGAACTTCTCGACGGCGCGGTTCAGGCCGAGCGTTCCCTCCTGGATCAGGTCGAGGAACGGCACGCCGAGGCCGCGGTAGCCCTTGGCGATCGAGACGACAAGTCGCAGGTTCGACTCGATCATCCGGCGCTTCGCGCGCACGTCGCCGCGCTCGATCGCCTTCGCGAGTGTGACCTCCTCGGAGGCCGTCAGAAGCTTGTGGCGCCCGACGTCGGCGAGGAAGAGCTGCAGGCTGTCTGCGGAGCCGATGACCGCGCTCGGGGCGTGCACCTTCTCAACGGGCTTCGCCTCCCCTTCAGGGGTCGGCGCGCCCACCTCGAGGCCGATGGCCTCGAGCTCGCGGGTCAGCTGCTCGACGTCGGCCTCCTCGAGCTCGTGCTCGAGGGCGAACGCCTCGAGATCGGTCGGCTCGACATGGCCGCGCTCTTCGGCGGCTTCGACGAGGGAGCGAGCCCCCTCAGTCTCCAGTAGCTCGGAAATCTGCTGCTGCGTCAACTGGGCTTCCTCTTCCTTTTCTGCGGGTGCGGGTTGCTGCACTGTAAGACGGCGCTCGGTCATCGAGCTTTCTCACTGTATGCCGACTCTCCTGGTACTACCAGCGGGAACCGGCCTGTACTGCGGCTTGTTAACGAAAACGAGTGCGGGTACCTGCTTATTCCGTTGCGGCGGGCTCTTTGGATCTCGCTCGAGCCGGGAACTCGAACTCGACCTTGCCCTCGTCATTCAAGACGAGCCGCGCACGAAAAGGTTTGCCGGCTCTGGAACGGAAGCCGGACAACACTTCCTTCGTCTTTCCCTCCTCGAGCAGCTGACGGGCGACCTCGGGGGTCAGCGTTCTTCCTGCGACCCGCTTCCAGATCACGAAACCGCAGCCCGTCTCTTCCCTGCTCTTCCAGCTCGTACAGCCGTACGCCTTCGAGTTCTCGCGGATGATCTCGCCCGTTTCTGCGCCACAGCGCGGGCACGGTCCCAGCTCGACCCGCTCGGGGCGGAGCTTCTCCTTGTCGAGGGCCGCAATCGCCTCGACGGTCGAGCGCGTGAAGTCGGCGATGCCCTGGATGAAGTCGTCCTTCTTGGCCTTGCCGTGCTCGATGTCGCCGAGCCGCTTCTCCCAGTCGCCGGTCAGCTCGGGGGAGGTGAGCTTGTTCTCCTCGAGCATCGTGATCACCTGGAGGCCTTTCGGGGTCGGGACGAGATCTTTGCCGGCCCGCTCGATGTACTCGCGACGGATCAGGGTCTCGATCGTCTCGGCGCGCGTGGCAGGAGTGCCGAGGCCGCTCTCCTTCATCGCCTCGCGCAACTCCTCGTCGTCGATGAACTTGCCGGCGGTCTCCATCGCGGACAGGAGCGTCGCCTCGGTGTAGCGAGCGGGCGGGCGGGTCTCCTTCGGTTCGCTCTCGGCGGAGACGACCTTCACCTGCTGGCCCTTCTCGAGAGGCGGCAACTCGGCGCTCTCCGGGTCCTCCTCTTTCGCCTTTGCGTCCGCGTCGGCCTCGACGCCGTAGACGCCGCGCCACCCGGCCTCGAGGGTGACCTTGCCTCGCGTGCGGAAGCGCTCGTCCTCGACCAGGGTGACGATCTCCGTCCTCGCATAGCGGGCCGGCGGGTGGAAGACGGCGAGGAAGCGGCGGGCAACGAGATCGAAGATCCGGCGCTCGTCGGGCGAGAACTCCGTCACGTCGTGCGGGACGTCGGTCGGGATGATCGCGTGGTGGTCGTCGACCCTCGCGTCGTTGACCACGCGGCCGAGCGGGAGCTTGTCGAGTTTGATCACGAAGCGTGCGGCCGTCTCGTACTCGGGGATGTCGACGAGCGTCTCCGCGGTCGGCTTCAGCTGCGGGACGAGGTCGCCCGAGAGATAGCGCGAGCTGGTGCGCGGGTAGGTGATCGCCTTCTTGCCCTCATACAGGGACTGCGCGGCTTGGAGCGTCCGGCGGGCGGAGAAGCCGAAGCGGGCATTCGCATCGCGCTGGAGCGAGGTCAGGTCGTAGAGCAGGGGCGCGCTCTGGGACTGCTCCTTGCGCTCGACCGACTCGACCGTGCCCGTCTTGCCGGAGACCTTCGTCACGATCTCGTCGGCGCGCTCGGCCTCCTTGAGCCAGGTCTCCTGGCCCGTGGGCGTGTCCTTGTCCTCGGCCTTGAGCGGGTCGAACCAGAGCCCCTCGTAGCGCGGGTCGAAGCTCGCGTGCACGAGCCAGTACGGCTCGGGGACGAACGCCTGGATCTCACGCTCGCGGCGGACGATGATCGCGAGCGTCGGGGTCTGCACCCTGCCGAGCGAGACGACGCCGCCGACCCAGGCACGGCCGCGGATCGTCGCCGCCCGGGTCGCGTTCATGCCGACGAGCCAGTCGGCCTCGGAGCGTGCGCGCGCCGCAGACTCAAGCGGCTGCAGCTGCTCGCCGGGGCGAAGCTTCTCGAACCCTTCGCGGATCGCCTGCTTCGTCATCGAGCTGATCCAGAGCCGCTCGACCGGCTTGGGCGCATCGGGGCTGTTCGGCGGGACACCAAAAATCGACTCGTAGAGGTACGCGAAGATCAGCTCGCCTTCGCGCCCGGCATCGCAGGCGTTGATCACGCGGTCGACGTCGTCGCGGTTGAGAAGCTTCTCGACGAGCTTCAGCTGCTTCTTCGACTTCGCGTCGCGGGGTACGAGCTTGAACCCGTCGGGGACGATCGGCAAGTCGGCCATGCGCCACTTCTTCCACTTCTCGTCGTACTCCTCCGGCTCGGCGAGCTGGACGAGGTGGCCGACGGCCCACGTGATGACGTAGTCGTCGGACTCGAGGAAGGTCGGGTCGTCCTTGCCTCCCTTCGCCTTTGCGCTCAGGTCGGCGAGTGCCCGCTTCTGGAAGACGCCCTCCAGCGCGCCCGCGATGTCGCGACCGACGGACGGCTTCTCGGCGATTATCAATGTCTTCATTTCGTTTCGGAGAGTAGCGGGGTGTGTCAAGGTCGCCGCTGCGGCGATACTCAGCGCCGCGTGAGCGCATCACCTGTCTATCTCTTGCTCGGATTTCTCACGGGGCCTCCCGTGAAGCTGCTCTTTCGCCTACGCGCCTCGGGGAAGGAGCACCTTCCACGCGAGGGCGGGTATGTCCTTTCGGCGAACCACCTCTCGAACTTCGACCCCTGGCCGCTCGGCTTGCCGCTCTTTCCGCATAGGCAGCTGCGCTTCATGGCGAAGGTCGAGCTCTTTCGATCGCCGCTCTGGCCCATCCTCAAGCTCGGCGGAGCCTTCAAGGTGCACCGGGGCACGGGCGACACGGAGGCGATCGAGACGGCCGTGCGGCTTGCACGCGGTGGCGAGGTCGTGGCGATGTTCCCGGAGGGCACGCGCCGGACGAAAGGCCTCGCCAAGAAGCGCCAGCCGCGCCCGCACACCGGCGCGGCCAGGGTGGCCCTCGAGGCCGGCGTGCCGTTGATCCCGGCCGCGATCGCGGGGACCGACCGGATTACGCGCCTTGGCCCCCTCCGGGTCACATACGGGCCTCCGATCGAGCTCGACGACCTGCGGGACCGCGACCTGCGCGAGGGCGCTCAGATCGGGACCGAACGGCTGATGGCGGCGATCGGCGACCTCGAGGCGACGGTGTGAAACCGCTGCTCGTCGTCGACGGAGACTCGCTCGCGCACCGCGCGTACCACGGGCTCCCGAAGACTCTCCGCCGCGCCGGCGGAGGCCCCTCCGGCGCAATCGTCGGCTTCACGAACATGCTCACCCGGCTCTACGACTCCGAGCAGCCCCGCGCCGTGCTCGTGGGCTGGGACACGCTGACGGTGCCGACCTACCGCCACGAGTCGTTCCAGCCGTACCAGAGCGGGCGGGTCTTCGACCCGGAGCTCCTCGAGCAACTCGACATGCTCCCGGAGCTCGTGCGTGCGCTCGGCTTTGCCGCGGCCAAGGCGCCCGGATACGAGGCTGACGACTTCCTCGCAGCCGCCGTCGCCGCGACACGCCGCTGGCGCAGCCCCGTGCTCGTCGTCACCTCGGACCGGGACATCTTCCAGCTCGCATCCGACCGCGTGACGCTCTTGATGCCGACGCGAGGCGTGAGCGAGCTCGTGCGGGTGGGGCCGGCGGAGGTTCGCGAGCGCTACGGGGTCGAGCCCGAGCAGGTGCCCGACTTCATCGCGCTGCGCGGCGACCCCTCCGACAAGCTGCCGGGAGCGCCTGGCGTCGGCCCGAAAGGCGCGGCTCAGATCCTCAAGGAATACGGCTCGCTCGAGGGCGCGCTCGAGGCGGGACGGTTCGAGCCGATCGCGGAGGAACTGCGCCTGTACCGGCGAATAGCCACGCTAGACGCCTCCGCCCCTCTCCCTCCCCTCGAAGATCAGTCCCCCCTGTGGGCGGAGGCGTCTTCTCTCCTCAGCAGTTGGGGCATGGGCCAGATGGCCGAGCGGCTAGCGGCGCGGGCGGGGTAGCCATGAAGGTCGTAACCCACCCCTCGCTCGTCCAGCTCCACCCCACCGGGCATCATCCCGACTCGCCGCGGCGCCTCGAGGTGCTGCTCGACTCGATCGAGGACTGGGAGCGAAGCGAGCCCGGCCTCGCCTGCCGACGTGCAGCGCTGCCACACGTCCGAGTACGTCGAGCGCATACGGAACGTTCACGACCCGACCTGGGTCGACGGCGACACGATCGCCTCCGGGACGACCTTCGAGGCGGCGCTCCTCGCGGCTGGGGGGGCGGTCTCGGCGGCCGAGGAGGGGGCCTTCGCGCTCGTCCGTCCCCCGGCCACCACGCGCTGCCCGACGCGGCGATGGGCTTCTGCATCTTCAACAATGTGGCGATCGCCGCCCGCCATCAGCAGGCGGAGAACGGCATCGGGCGGATCGCGATCATCGACTGGGACGTCCATCACGGGAACGGGACGCAGGCGATCTTCTGGGACGACCCAACGGTGCTCTTCGTCTCGCTCCACGAGTGGCCCTTCTATCCCGGCACCGGGGGACCGAACGAGCAGGCGGAGACAACGCTCAACGTACCGCTCTCGGCCGGTTCAGGTGACGCAGAATACGAGCATGCGTTCGAGCGCATCGTCGAGCCGGCGGTACAGGCCTTCGAGCCCGAGCTCGTGCTCGTCTCGGCCGGTTTCGACGCCCATCGGGACGACCCGCTCGCGAACATGAACGTCACCGAGGACGGCTTCCGCATGCTCGCCAGCAGAAGCGCCCGGCTCGCGCCCCGCTGCGCCGCGGTGCTCGAAGGCGGTTACAACCTGAGCACGCTTCCGCGCCTGGTCGCCGCCGCCCTCGACGGTTTCTCCTGAAAAACGAAGACCGGCCCTGATGAGGGGCCGGTCAGCGAGAGAAAGAGAGCCACCGAATTCCTCGTCCCGCCGCGAAAAGGGAAGAGAGGAGCTTTCGATAGTCGAAGTATCGGGCCTCGTTCGGAAAACCGCATCATCCAGGGCATCCCCCACGGTGGGTGATTCGGGATCCCCCACGGCGAGGGAATGGGAGGGTTTCAGCTCGCGCGGGCGTGTGCGAGTGTCTCCAGCGCCTCGCGGCGCGAGGAGACGGCGAGCTTCCTGAGGAGGCTCTTGACGTGCGAGCGCACGGTGTGCTCGGAGATGAAGAGCCGCCTGGCGATCTCGTCCGTCCCGAGGTGCTCGTCGAGAAGCAGCAGGACCTCGAGCTCGCGAGCCGAGACCGCGTGCGCGATCGAGTCGGGGACGCCCCGGTGCGACGTGCCTTCCCGGACCTGCTCGAGCAGGCGGCGCGCAACCGTTCCCGAGAGAGCGGCCTCCCCTTCGGCGACGCCGCCGAGGAACTCCACGATCCGCTCGGGCGCCTCGGTCTTCAGCAGGTAGCCCGCTGCACCGCCGCGAATCGCGGCGAGGAGGTTTTCCTCGGTGCCGGAAGCCGTGAGGACGACGACCTCGCATTCCGGCGCAGCTTCGCGCAGCCGGGGAAGCGCGTCGAGGCCGTCGAGCTCGGGCATCGACAGATCGAGCAGCACGAGATCGGGCTGGAGCCGCCGCGCGGAGTCGATCGCCTCGTTGCCGTCGCCGGCCTGACCGACCACGTCGAAGCCGCTCTGACCAAGCAGGGTCGCGAGGGCCTCTCGGGTCAGAGGATGATCGTCCACGATCAGGATTCGAGCAGCCACAGATCGGTTATCGGCGGGAACGCGCGAAGGTTGAAGGCGCTGTACCTAAGCGGAACAGAGTTTCGTGCCGATTACAGCAGCGTGCGGCGCGACGACAGCGATGCGTACCAAGCCTGGCTCTGGGGTGAAGTCCTGCTCCTCAGCCTCCTCGGGGCTGCGCTCGCCCTCTTCGTGACCTATCCGTCGCTTCGCGACACGTACGAGCTTCCTCAGCTCCGCCTCGTGCTCGACACGGCGGTCACGCTCGCCGCCGCGATCGTCGCGGTGCTCGCGGGCATCCGGTTCACGGTGGAAGGGAGACGGCTCGACTTCCTGCTCTGCGGTGGATTCTTCCTGGTCGCCTGCTCGACGATGGCGTTCGCAATCGCCCCGGTCTTCGGCGGCGGGACGATCGGCAAGCCCGAGGCGTGGGCGGGTGTCGTCGGGAAGCTGCTCGCGGCGTGTCTGATCGCGGCTGCGCCGTTCACGCGCGGCCGGATCGTCGCGCGCACGGGGGCCCTGCGCTGGTTGATTCTCGCTCTCCTCTGCCTCGTGCTCGCGATCTGGCTGCTCATGCGCTCGCTCTCCCCCAGCATTCCGGAGCTCTACCACGGGACCGACCAGCCCCTGCTGCTCATCGTCGCTCTCGCCCTCCAGGCCCTCTTCAGCCTGGTTGCCCTCGTCGGGTTCGGCGTTCGCTACCGAAACTACGGTGACGACCTCTACCGCTGGCTCGGTCTCGCTGCGACCCTCTCCCTCTTCGCCGAGCTGCACTACGTGTTCACTCCGGCCTTTTCGAGCGCGTTCGTGTCGCAGGGGGACTTCCTGCGGCTCACGGCGTACGGCGTCCTGCTCACCGGTGTGTGGCGGGCGATTCGGTTCGCCGAGTTCGGGCGCGCAGTTGCCGAAGAGCGGGCACGCGTCGCCCGGGAGATCCACGACGGCCTCGCCCAGTACCTGTTCACGATCTCGACCCACGCGAGCCTGCTCGAGGCCGGCAAAGGCACCGAGGGGACCGTCAAGCAGATCAAGGCGGCCGCGGCCATGGCTCAACAGGAGGCGCGGTTCGCAATCCTCGCGCTTTCCTCGGCAAGCGGCAACGCCCCATTCGACGCTGCGCTCCGCCGCTATGTCGACGTGCTCACCGCGGACGGCGAGCTCGATGTGGAGCTGGAGGTCGACTCGGGGCTGTCGCTCGCTCCCGACGAGCAGATCGAGGTCTTCCGGATCGTCCAGGAGGGTCTCGCGAACGTGCGGAAGCACTCCGGCGCAGGTCGCGCCTGGGTCTCGATCGGCCAGCGCGGGACCGAGCGGATGGTCGTCGTCCTGGACGACGGCGCCGGCTTCGACGACGTCGCCGACCCCGCCGGACAGGGCCTCAAGAACCTGCGCGAGCGGGCAGCTGCGATCGGCGGCGTCTTCGCCCTACGCTCCACGCCCGGCCATGGGACGGCGCTGGAAGTCACGCTACGCGCATAGCCCTCTGTTTGATCTCCTCCGCTTCCTCACGTACTCTTAGTGCGTTCCGCGACGAAAGGAGGCCGTCGATGACTGAGTTTTCCGTTACCCGGGCCTCCGGTCGCGCGCGCTAGCCAGTACCAGCGCTCCTGAGGCTCATCGCTCGCGCCCGTTCCGGGTGCTCTGTCATGTTCCTACTGCCGAAGGAGTTCGTTTGAACCTCGAAGAGCTTGGTTTCGACGCGTTCTTCGCAGACGCGTTCGAACCGTACGAAAAAGACAATCTGATTCCGGCGCGCGTATCGGCGCGTCATCACGGGCCGTGCGAGCTGTTCACGGAGCTCGGCCCGATGGGCGGCCTGCCCTCCGGCAAGCTCACCGACGAGGAGCTGCCGGCGGTCGGCGACTGGGTCGCGGTCCGACCGGTTCCCGGCGAGAAGAAGGCTGTGATCGAGGCGGTGCTCCCGCGACGCACCTCGTTCACGAGGAAAGAGGCTTTCAAGAGAACCGTCGCCCAGGTGGTCGCGGCGAACGTCGACACCGTTTTCGTCGTCACCGCCTTCGGGTTCGATCTCAACCCGCGCCGGCTCGAGCGCTACCTCACGTCGGCCTGGGACAGCGGCGCAGGCCCTGTGATCGTCGTCAACAAGAGCGACATTGCGGACGACCCGGAGGCCGAGCTCCTGGAGGTGGAGCCGGTCGTGATGGGCGTGCCCGTGCACTCGGTGAGCGCCGTCACCGGAGAAGGGCTCGAAGCGCTCGAGCCCTACCTTGGCCTGGGTCGGACGATTGCGCTGCTCGGCTCGTCGGGTGTCGGGAAATCGACGCTCGTGAACCGCTTTGCGGGCCGAGAGCTGCTCGCAACCGCCGAGACGAGCGCCGGCGGGCGCGGCCGGCACACGACGTCGCATCGCGAGCTGGTCCCCCTGCGTTCGGGCGCGGTCCTGCTCGACACGCCCGGCATGCGCGAGCTCCAGCTCTGGGCCGACGAGGAGGTGCTCGACACGACGTTCGGGGAGATCAGCGAGCTCGCCGCGACGTGCCGATTCGCAGACTGCTCGCATGAGCATGAGCCGGGCTGTGCGGTGCAAGTCGCACTCGCCGACGGAACGCTTTCGCAGGACCGCTACGGAAGCTTCCGGAAGCTTCAGCGCGAGCTGCGGGCGCTCGAGATCCGCAAGGACAACCGGCTCCGCTCGGAGGCTCGCAAGGAGCGGGCCCGCTTCGCCCGGAGCCAGCGCAAGAGCCGCTGGTGAGTTGAGCTAACCCGGAATCGTCGAGCCGGCGGCTTGGCTAGCGTCGGCCGATGCCTCCACAGCGAGCGCGATCAGCTGGTCGGCGGAGAGAGCGCGCGCCGTCTCGAGCGCGGCGGCGAAGCTCGCGTCGGCGCGGATCGTGATCAGAAACTGCTCCTGGATCATCGACTCTGCCGGGTAGAGCTCTGCTCCCGTCGTCTCGCGCAAAGCCTGGGCGCAGGCGCAGAGCCGGCCCGCCTCTTCCGGACGCCCTTCCAGGGCGCGAGCCGCGGCGAGTGCCTGGGCCCACTCTGCTGTGAGACGGCGGTCGTTGCGATCGCGCGCAAGGCGCAGGCCTTCGGCGAGAAGTGAGCCGACCCGGCTCCGATCCCCCTCTGCGCAGAGCAGGACGCGGGCCAGGTTCCCGAGCGCGACCGAAGCGACCCACGTGTCCTTCACGCGGCGGGCCAGGGTAAGGGCCTCCTCGAGCAGAGAAGTCGCGCGCTGGTAATCCCCCTGGAGAAGATGAGCACGCCCGAGGCCGACGAGCGAATTCGCAACGAGCCGCTGATCGCCGAGAGCGCGACGCAGGGCCAAGCCGCGCTCGTAGAGCTGAATCGCCTCGTCGCCCTGACCCTCCGCAACGGCGAGATCGGCGAGCGTCGTGACCGCGCCCGACGCGGTCAGCTTGTCGCCAGCCTGCTCGGCCAGTTCGGCGCTCTGCTCGGCGAGCTGCCGGGCCCGGTCGCCCTCTCCGCTCGCCATCGCCAGCCACGCGAGCTGCGCGAGCGCGGCTCCCTCGGCTCGCCCGTCGGAGGCGGCCTGTGCGTTCTCGAGGCTGAGCTCGAAGTCGGCGCGGGCCTGCATGAAGTCGCCCTCGCCCACAGCCGCGTAACCGGCCGCGAACTGCGCCTTTGCGAGCGTGGCGGGTGCGACGGAGCCTGAGCCCGGCGCGGCGAGCGCTTCGGCAAGCCGGCCGCGTCCTTCGCGCATGAGTCCCCGCGTGCTCCAGAAGCGGACGAGCGCGCCCGCCAACCGCAGAGCGATCTCGACCTCGCCGGCCGCGGTCGCCCAGGCCAGCGCGCCGCGGATGTTGTCGTTCTCCTCGTCGAGCCAGACCAGCCACATCGCCTGGTTCTCGCGCGTCAGCTCCGGTTCGGCCGCCTCCACGAGCTCGAGGAGGCGCTCGGCATGGCGGCGGCGAATGTCTTCGACCTCACCTTGCTTTTCGAGTTGCTCGAGCGCGTACTCGCGAATCGTCTCGAGCATCCCGAAACGAGGCTCCCCGTCCACGCCGTCCCACTGCCTGACGAGGCTCTTGTCCACAAGCGACGCAAGGGTCTCGAACGATGCTCCGAAGCCCATCCCTTCGCCCGCGACCGCGTCGGCGAACTCGAGCGAACAGCCGCCGGAGAAGACGCCGAGGCGCGCGAGCAACTGCTGCTCGGGTGGCTCGAGCAGGTTGTAGCTCCACTCGATCGCGTCGCGCAGGGTTCGCTGCCGCTCGGGCAAGTCGCCGGCGCCGCCCGTGAGCAGGTCGAGCCTCTTCTCGAGCCTCCCCAGGATCGCTTGCGGGCTGAGCAGCTTCACGCGCGCCGCGGCGAGCTCGATCGCGAGCGGCAATCCGTCGAGCCGGCGGCAGATCGCGGCGACCGCTTCCTCGTTCTCCGCGGTGAGCACAAAAGCCGGCTTGACCGCCTGCGCTCGGTCGAGGAAGAGCTGCACGGCGGGCACGTCGGCAAGCGGAGTGTTCCCGGCCGGGAGATCGAGGGGCGGCACCGGAAACTCGTGCTCCTCGCGAAGGTGGAGCGGAGCCTGGCTCGTCACGAGCACCTTCACCGACGGCACGCCGGCGAGCACCTCGTGCACGAGAGACGCTGCCGGCAGCACCTGCTCGAAGTTGTCGAGGACGAGCAGGGCAGGCGCGCCTGCGAGCCGCCTCGCGATCGCCTGGGCGACCGACTCCTGAGGCCCTTCCTGAACCCCGAGCACCTGCGTGATCGCCGATCCGACGATGCCCGGCTCCGAGATCGGCGCGAGGTCGACGAAGAACGTCTGGCCGAGCGTGGGAGCGAGCTGGGCCGCCGCCGCGAGGGAGAGCCGCGTCTTTCCGGTGCCGCCCGGCCCGGTGAGGGTGACGAGGCGTATCTCAGGCCGGCCGGCAAGCTCGACGAGTGACGCGAGCTCGGCAGCTCGGCCGATCAATGGGGTCGGCGCCGTGGGCAGCGTCGTCGTGATCGCAGGGGTCGGCGCCGTCGGTGTCGCACCGGGTGGCGGGACGAGCAGGCCTCCGCCGAGGCATGCCCGCGCCGCCTCGATCACGTCGCGGCAGGATGCGAAGCGCGCACCTTCCTCCTTCGCGAGCACCTGCGTGAACACGGCGTCCAGGGCCACCGGGAGGTCCGAGCGCACGGCCGTCGCGGACGGAGGCGGGTCGAGGAGATGCGCGTGCATGACCGCCACGTCCGTATCGCGGGCAAACGGCTTGCGCCCGGTCAAGCACTCGAACATGAGGCAGCCGAACGCGTAGATGTCGGCGGGTGCCCCGACCGACTCGCCGCGAATCTGCTCCGGCGCGGCGTAGTCGAGCGTGCCGACGAAGAAGCCCTCCTGCGTCAGGCCCTGACTCCGGGCCCGCTTCGCGATCCCGAAGTCGGTCAGGTAGACGCGGCCGCCCGACTCGAGCAGGACGTTGGCAGGCTTGACGTCACGGTGCACGAGGTCGTGGGCGTGCGCCGCGTCGAGCGCGCCCGCGACCTGCTCGAGGATCGCGATCGCCCGGTCGGGGGCGAGCGGACCCGACTCGAGCAACTGGTGGAGGTCGCCCCCGCTGACGTAGCGCATGGCGATGTAGACGATTCCGTCGGCCTCACCGGCGTCGTAGATCGGGATGATGCTGGGGTGGTCGAGCGCCGCCACCATCTGCGACTCGGCGATGAAGCGCGTGCGGAACTCTCCGTCCTCGGTGAGGTCCGGGAGGAGTGTCTTCAGCGCTGCTTTGCGCCCGAGAACGGAGTGCTCCGCCTCGTACACGAAGCCCATGCCGCCGCGACCGAGCGTCCCCGCAATGCGGTAGCTGGCGACATGGGCTCCAGGCTCGAGCACGTCGCTCATCCACAGCAGGAGGGTTTGGCCGTCTCCACCTCCTGTCCTATGCTAACCCGCGCTACTGGTTGCACAAAGCCGAGGAGGGCAGAGAGGTGCCGGACTACGTGCTCGAGATCGTCGAAGGACCGGAGGCGGGCAAGCTGATCCCGCTGGCCGAACCGTTGGAGCTCGGGCGAGATCCCGGAGCCGGCGGCGCCCTCCCTCAGGACGAGCTCATCTCGAGGCGGCACGTGCGCGTCACTCCCATGGACGACGGCGCCCGGGTCGAGGATCTCGACTCTCGGAACGGGACGTTCGTCGACGGCGACCAGATTTTCGACCCCGCTCATCTCGCGGTCGGAGGCCAGCTGCTCGTCGGCGTCACCGTGCTCGAGCTCCGGCCCGCCGGCGAGGCTGCATCGGGCATGACGAGCGTCCGAGCGATCCCGGCCAGCTTGACGCAGTTCCGGGCACTCCCGGCACAGGACCTCGGGCTGACCGCCGTCCGCCAGGTGCCCACCCTCGCGACCGAGGAGGCCGAGCCCGACTATGTGCCCGCAAAGGCGCTCGCGGACAACAGCAAGGGTGGAGCGCTGCTGCCTCTGCTCGACACGCACACGAAGGGCAAGGCGCGCGGCGCGCCGATCGGGATGTTCGTGCTCGCGGCGCTTGCCGTGATCCTGTACCTGGCGCTGCGCTAACCCTCTAAACGGGGTGATCGGCGAAGTAGAACGCCAGCGCGACGGCGGTCGCGATGACGACCGCCCAGGAGAAGAGCAACGGCCCGAGCTGGCGGCTCGCGATGCCACGGCGGCGGCCCATGCCCTCGGGCGCGGCGTACGCGCCGAACGGCTCTTGCGGCACGCCTGAGCCGGTCGAGACGACCGCCGGCACCGGAGCCGGCTGATCCGGCACGGCTGTAGCGGTCGTGGCCGGAGCACCCACGGCTTGGAGCTCGAGCACGCTCTGACCGACCTTGATCGAATCGCCTCCGGCGACGGGCGTCGGGGCGCTGATTCGCATGCCGTTGACGAACGTCCCGTTCAGCGAGCCAAGATCTTCGACTTCGAACCCGCCCATCACGGGCCGGACGGCAGCGTGCCGGCGGGAGAGCTCGGAATCCTCGATCGTGACGGCGACGCCTTCGCGTCCGATCACGAGCTCGGAGTCGAGCTCGAGCCTCTGGCCGACGAGCGGCCCTTTCGTGACGACGAGAACGGCCTTCATGAGGGTCTCCCTTCTTCGTGTGCGGCCCGAAGCCGGTCTGCGAAGGCGCCTGCGCTCGCGGGGCGCTGCGCGGGGTCCTTCTCGAGGGCGGAGAGAAGGGCAGCCGAGAACGCGGGCGTGATCTCCGGCCGATCGGCGGCGGGATCGGGCGGCGGCTCCTCGAGATGGGCCAGACCGACCTCGAAGAGGCCCTTGTCTGCGAACGGCGCCTTGCCGGTCGCGCACTCGAAGGCGACGCAGCCGAGCGCGTAGACGTCGGTCAGCGGTGTCGCCGGCTCGCCGCGGATCAGCTCAGGCGCCAGGTAGTCGAGTGTGCCCATCACCTGGCCCGGCCTCGTCAGGACCGTGTACGCCGGGCCCTTGGCGAGGCCGAAGTCGGTCAGCATCGCCGTGCCGTCGCCGGCAAAGAGGATGTTCTGGGGCTTGATGTCGCGATGGACGATGCCTGCCGAATGGAGTGCGTCGAGCCCGGAGGCGACCTCGGAGGTGACCCGCACGAGCTCGGTGAGCCCGAGGGTCGTCGACTCGGTCATCGTGTCCGTGAGCGAGCCGCCCGGGACGTAGTCGACCGCCAGGTAGTGGCGCCCATCAGCCTCCGCGGCCTCGATGATCGGCACGAGGTGCGGTTCGTGCACCTCGGCAGCCGCGCGCGCCTCCTGACGGAAACGGTGCTGGAAGACGAGGTCGCCGGCGAGGTCGAGCTTGAGCACCTTCAGCGCCACCTCGCGGCCGTCGTCGGAGCGAATGGCGCGGAACACAAGCCCCATCCCCCCCTCGCCGAGAGACTCCTCGAGCCGGTAATCGCCGAGCGTGTCGCCAGGCTCGAGCTCCCGCCTGGTGCCGTCAGAAACCGCCATGGGGCAAGCATACGGTGGCCCAGACCGGAACTCCAAGTCGCTCTCGGCGACCTGAGGCGCTCTCGGTTTCCTGACGTGTCGCTGAGTGCCCGTAGGCCGGCGGGACAGTGTTAGGCCACACGGCCCGTCGGCTGGAGGGCGCTCAGCGGCGCGAGGCGTCGCGGAGCCGGGCTCCGCCCGGCGGGAGCGACCCGCCGCTCAGGGAAGCGAGGAACCTACGCGGGACCAGGCGAACTGTGTCGTGTCGCCTGTGCGTGGGGCTAGCGCGCCGGGGCGCAGCCCGCGACGGACGAAGAGGATGGGCGCCGGCGCCGCCTTCGGCGATCGCGGAGCGCACGCGGCCCGAGCCCTTCGTCCGCCAGCGCTCGGAAAGACCGATCGACGAGCAGGCCCGCGCCGTCGGCGTCGCGCGAGACGATGCTCTCCGTTCGAGAGGTCGACCAGCACAGGCTCGGTCTCGATCTCGGCGAGCTTGCTGCACGACGAGCGACGCGTTGCGAGCACGGCGGCTCGCGTCGCCCTTCCCGTTCGCCGTCTGCGGCGCCGATCAGCTTGCAGCGGCGCACCGCGCACACGTCGCGATCCACGCCCCGAGCTCGAGCGCGGCCCAGTCGTGGTCGGCGCCGCCGAACGGCACGTAGCACCGGGCTGCTCCGGCGTCGATCTCCGGAACGATCCTTCGCGCTCGACGAGCACGGCGACGTCGCACGGCGCCTGCTGCGAGGACCTGCCCGACGGCGCCGCCGCGGAACGCCTTCTCCGAGGAGCGGCCGCCGACCGTCGAGCAGGATCAGGTCGACCTCCTCCTCGGACGCGAGCCGGACGTAGTCACGCCCGGGAGGATCGACGTGAACGCGACCGCCCGTGTGGCGACGCCGCGCTCGAGCAGGTTCTCGCGCCGCTGGTTCAGCTCGATCGCTCACGGTCGTGCGCGTCCCGCTCGTCGTACAGCGACACCGGTCACGAAGCGATCGGGGACGACGAGCCTGCGCGAGGATGAGCTCGCGCGGCGGCTGCGACTTCGCGAGCGGCTCGGCGAGCGCGAGCAGCGCGTCGAGGTTCGCCGTGTCCTGAGGGGCGACGAGGATCGAGCGCGTCGGCGCCGGCGCCGCGAGCTCGACCTCGGTCGCGCTGGCGCGCCCGGCGCAGCTCCTCTTCGGGCGGCTCGGACAGCTCGCGCCGCGGGTCGAGGAGCCGCAGCGCCGGCCCGGCCATGAACGTGGTCACGAGCGCCATCACGACGAGCATCGTGAACAGCGCCGTCGAGATCATCCCGAGGTCGAGGCCGATGTTGAGGACGATCAGCTCGGTCAGCCCGCGCGTGTTCATGAGCGCGCCGATCGCCGCCGAGTCGCGCGCAGGCCGAAGCCGCCGTAGCGGGCGGCCGCCATCGCCCCGAGCCACTTGCCGACGATCGCGACCACGATCAGGAGCAGCGTGATCAGCCACAGCACGGGCCGGTTCGAGCGACGCCGACCTCGGTCTTGCAGGCCGGTGACGACGAAGAAGAGCGGCAGGAGCACGGCGACGACGAAGTTCTCGAACCGGCCGCGTGACGTCCTCGGTCAGGCCGGCGTGGCGCGGCATGATCAGCCCCATCACGAAGGCGCCGAAGATCGCGGCGATGCCGATCGGCTGGCGAGACGTAGGCGGAGAGCAGGACGCCGACGAAGATCGATCGCCGAGCCAGAGCGGTCGGGACCCGGCCGACCTCGTCGTAGGCGGTCGAGACGCCGGCCGAGCAGCGGGCGGCCGATCGAGCGATCATCGCCGCGGTGAAGGCCGCCGCCAGGCCGACGACCACGAGGGCGTGCGAGGCCGGAGCCCGACGCCGGCGACCGCGGTCGCGAGCGCGAGCAGGCCCCAGGCCGTGACGTCGTCGATCGCGGCACCCGCCATCGACAGCGCACCGACCGGGCGTTTCAGCATCCGGCGCTCGATCAGGATGCGGGCGAGCACCGGAAAGGCCGTGATCGACATCGCGACGCCCATGAAGAGCGCGAACGGCAGGTAGCGGACGTCCGGCGCGAGGAGCTCGTAGATCGGGCAGCGCGACGAGGAAGCCGAGCGCCATCGGGAAGGCGACGCTCGTGTTCGAGATGAACGCGGCCTGGCCGATCCGCTCGCGCAGGATCGCGCGGATCGAGCTCCATCCCGACGAGGAAGAGGTAGAAGGCGAGCCCGATCGAGGCCGCCGCGCGCGATCAGCGGCACGATGTCCGGCGGGAAGAGGTAGTCCTTGCGCGTGCGGGCCAGACCGCGCCGAGCAGCGTCGGGCCGAGCAGGATCCCGGCGAGCACCTCGCCCATCACGCGCGGCTGGTGCACCCGCGCGATGAGCGGCCCCGACGAGCCGCGCGGCGAGGATGCACCGCTGCGATCGCGAGCATCAGCCGGCCGAAGGTCTCCTCGCTCGAGCGCTTGACGGGCTTCTGTGGACGCGCCGGGCTCGGGGAGCGGCTCGACGAACTCGGCGGTCACGTGCTCTGAGCCGACTGTGCCGGAAAACGCGGCGTCCGCTCCTTCGCCGGAGAGCGCGAGGTCGACTTCTGCGGTGCCGCCCTCGGCGCAATTCGCGGTGCCGTGGAGGTTCCCCGACTGCAGTCGCAACTCCCCGGTCGACGAGCCGCTCAGGTCGATGAACTGACCGGACTGCTGAAGCTTGAAGTCCTTCCCGAGGCAGCTCGATGAGGAGCTGTAGAAGCCGCCGATCGTCGGTTCCGCGCTCCGGTCGCTGCCGATCGAGATCGACACGAACATGGCGACGACCAGGAATGCCGTCACGACGAGGTAGCCGACAAGCAACCTCGTCCCGCCGAATCCCTTCTCTCCGTTCTTCGGAATCGCCGTCGCCTGACTCATGGACACGCGATCTTCGCTCGTCACGATACGATCGCGGAACATACGACTTTTATTTCGTGATGTCTAGTACGCATTCAGAGGTTCGTCGCTGGACGTTCGTGACGAACCACGCAGCGGTCCTCCTCTGTCTTGCGAGCGATCCCAAAATCCGCTTGCGGGATGTCGCGGATCGCGTCGGGATCACGGAGCGGGCAACCCAGCGAATCGTCGCCGATCTCGTCGAGGAGGGGTACGTGAGGCGCCGGCGCGTCGGTCGGCGGAACGTCTACGAGGTCGAGCGCGGTCGTTTGATGCGCCACCGGCTTGCCCGCCATCGCCGAGTCGGCGCGTTCCTCGAGCTGATGCTGGACGGCCTCGACCTCGATGCCCTCGAGCGCAAACCTGCGTCGTAGCTCACACCTCTCTAGAAATGCGCGCGAGGTCAAAGTACGCTTGCGCAGATGCCGGTCTCAACCCCGCGTGACTCGACGATCGCAGTCGTCGGCGACGGCTTCGGGTCGCTGATCGTCTACGCGACGGCGGTCTACCTCGGCTTTCGCCCGCAGGAGATCACGATCTACGGGCCGAGCGACAATCCGGTCAAGACGTACCAGCAGTTCGCCTTCAACCTTGGTCAAACGGTCCTCCGCTCGGAGTCGGAATCGCACTTCCTCCCCGCCGATTGGCCGACGTTCGCAGAGCTCGACGCCTGGTCGCGCCGGAGCCTGAGCCCGCTGATCCGCTCCGCCCGCCGGCAGTACAACCCCGGCGTCCCGGACATCCTGGCGATGGCGAACGTCGTCTCGCGGCGGCTCGGCTGGAACGACAACCGCTACGACACGAAGGTCGGTTGGATGCAGCGCGCCGACACGAACGGTGACGCGCCGCACTTCGTCCTCTTCGACGAGGACGCGCAGTTCATCGGCCGGGCGAAGCACGTCATGCTCGCCTGCGGCCACGGACCGCTCTCGTATCCGCCGGTGCTCGCGAAGGCGCGTCAGGATCCCGCGCTCGCCGACCGGATCGTCCAGGCCTACGAGCCGAAGCAGTACGACCCGACCGGCCGCTACATCGTGATCGGATCGGGCATAGCCTCGGTCAACGAGTGGGCGAATGCGATCGACGTCGGCGCGAAGTGCATCTCGCTCGTGCGTAACCCGACTCCGGACGAGCAGGACCTGAACACGCCGCGCTGCTTCTTCGAAGCGCTCGGGATCGACGCGTTCCAGGCACTGGACTTCGACCAGCGGATGGAGTTCCTCGGCCGCATCCTCAAGGGGACGGCGCCCCACCGGCGCGGCTGGGACGCGAAGATCGCGACCGGCCGAAACGAGGGTCGCTTCGAGCAGATCCTCGGCGAGATCGACGAGATCGAGCCGGGACCGCTAGGCCTGCGCGTGCACATCATGAGCAAGCACGGCGAGGACCCGGGCTGGCTCGACGTGACCGGCGTCGTGACAGGCACGGGCTTCAACAAGTCGGCGCTCTCCGTACCGCTGCTGCGCCGGCTGATCGAGTTCTACAAGGTGCCGATCGACAGCGGGCGCATGAAGTTGCAGTCGAACTGCGGCCTGCCGGGGCTCGACCGACCCGACTCGCGGTGCGCGGCGATGGGCATTCACGCGAACTCGGTGGTCACGCACGGCGACACGATCGCCGGCCTCAAGTACATCGGACGGCGTTTCGTCGCCGACTGCTTCGAGGTCGAGAAGCCGAAGCCCCGCCGATTCCCGTCGCGCCTCGCAATGCAGCTGCGCCTCTCCCGCGAGACAGCCCGGCTGCTGCGCCACGTCCGCAAAGAAGAGCAGATCGCTTAGTGCCCTCTCCAGCAATCCAAGCCCACTTCTGGCCCGTGATCACGCGGCGCCAGAACCCACCCTCGTCCTTGCCAAGGCTTCTAGCCTTGGCCGCGGACGAGTGCGGCCTCTGGCTTGGTGCTCTCGACCCAGAAGCTGGGCTCAATTACTGGAGCGGGCACTAATGTGCCCAACCGTCCTCGGGCGCGTCCAGACACGGGTCGTGATCCTGATCGGCCCGGCGATCCTCGCCACGATCCTCTCGATCGTGACGGACAACGCGGGCTGGATCGTGACGATCGGCCTCTACCTGCTCATGGGGGTCGCGCTCGACACGATCGTCTACCCGTACCTGATCAAGTGGCAGCCTCCCTGGCTGACCTTCGTGCTCGCGATCGGCGAGTTCGTGATCCTCTTCATCCTCGTCAAGACGCTCAAGCCCGGCCACGCGCCCTACGGAGACCCGAACAACTTCCTCGGCTGGGACGACTGGCGCCCGATCGCCCTCTACTGGGTGAGCTGGCTGATCGCCATCTGGACGAAGATCGTCGTCCTGCCTCTCGTCTCGTTGTCGTGGATCGAGAACGGCGGCGAGTTCCGGCGAGTCGGCTGGTCGGTCGCGCCCGACTACCAGCCGTTGCCCGTGCTCGCGGCGATCGACGAGCGCGCGTCCGAGGGCAAGCTCACTCGCGAGTTCTCCTCGACGCACGCGGTGCCGAGCCAGCATCTCGCGCGACCCCTCACGAGCGTGCACCAGGCCATACCTGCCGAACCTCCCGCCGCGCCGACTCCCAGCAGCTAGCCGCAGGGCGCCTTGAGCAGCGACCTCACAGGGGCGCAGACGCTCACCGAGAGCCTCCGGCAGCTCGCGCTCTTCACGGATCTCCCTCCGGACGCGTTGGAAGCGCTCGGTGAGACGGTGCGAGAGGCCCGCGCCGAGGAGGGGACGTGGATCCTCAACCAGGGCGACGAGAACGCCGACCTGTTCGTGATCCTCGAGGGAGAGGTTGGGCTCGTTCGTGACGAGGTCGAGGTCGCCGTCATGCATGCGGGCATGTTCTTCGGCGAGGTCTCGGTGCTCCTGGACGAGCCGGCAGTTGCGGGACTGGTTGCTCGTACGCCCGTTCGCTGCGCCGTGATCGACCGCGAGGCGCTCATCCCGTTCCTGCTCTCCCATCCGACGGTGACGCTGCGGCTGCTCCAGGCCGAGGCGCGCCGGATCGCCGACGCAGGCCAATGGCGCACGTAGACGACCGCTCCTTCAGCGGCGCGATCGACCTCTCGTTCTCGGCCGCAAGCCAGTACCTGCCGATCGCCGAGCATGCCGTCATCGGAGACCTTCGTACGGTCGCCCTCGTCGGGACCGACGGCACGATCGACTGGTACTGCTGCCCCCGTTTCGACTCGCCGAGCGTCTTCGGAGCGATCCTCGACCGGCGCCGTGGCGGCCGCTACCGGATCTCACCCACGGTCGGGATCGGCACCGTCAAGCAGCTCTACTTTCCGGACACGAACGTCCTCATCACGCGCTTCCTCACTCCGGCCGGCGTGGGCGAGCTTCAGGACTTCATGCCCGTCGGACCGCGACAGCGACTCGTCCGGCGAGTGCTCTGTGTGAGAGGCGAGATGAGCTTCCGCGTCGAGGTCGACCCGCGCTTCGACTACGGCCGCGAATCGCACGAGACGGTCGTGCACGAGCACGGTGTCGTCTTCAAGACGCCCTCGCTCAATCTCGCACTCGCCGCGGGCATCGGCTTCCGTGTCGGCGAGGAAGGCGTCGTGGGCGAGTTCTCGCTCGAGCCCGGGGAGAGCCAGGCGTTCGTCCTGGAGACCGTTGCGGAGAGCCATGTGCCGCACTCGTTCACGCCAGACGAGACGTTGAGTGACTTCGAGGAAACGGTGGCGTACTGGCGCCGCTGGCTCTCGCAGTCGCGCTACCGCGGTCGCTGGCGCGAGACCGTGCATCGCTCCGCCCTCGTGCTGAAGCTCCTGACCTACGAGCCGAGCGGCGCGATGGTCGCCGCTCCGACGACGAGCCTGCCGGAGCAGATCGGCGGCGGCCGTAACTGGGACTACCGCTACACATGGATCCGAGACACGGCCTTTTCCCTCTACGCGCTACTCCGGCTCGGCTTCACCGACGAAGCGGCGGGCTTCATGGACTGGCTGACGGACCGCTTCCGCGAACGCGTCGGGCACGAGTCGGGACCGCTTCAGATCATGTACTCGGTGGACGGGACGTCCGAGCTCACCGAGGAGGTCCTCGACCACCTCGAGGGCTACCGGCAGTCGGGGCCTGTGCGGGTTGGAAACGGCGCGGCCAACCAGCTCCAGCTCGACATCTACGGGGAGCTGATCGACTCGGTGTACCTCTACAACAAGTACGGAACGCCCATCTCGCACGGGGCCTGGAGCGACCTCGCCCGCATCGTCGAGTGGGTCTGCGAGAACTGGGACCAGGCCGACGAGGGGATCTGGGAGACGCGCGGCGGGCGCCAGGACTTCACGTTCTCGCGGCTCATGTCCTGGGTCGCGGTCGAGCGCGCGATCCGGATGGCGCGCCAGCGAGGGCTGCCGGCCGAGATCCCGCGCTGGGCCGGCGTGCGCGACAAGATCTACCACCAGGTGATGGACCGCGGCTGGAACGCCGAGCGTGGCGCATTCGTGCAGCACTTCGGCTCGAACGTGCTGGATGCGTCGGTGCTGTTGATGCCGCTGACCAAGTTCATTGCGCCGACCGATCCGCTCTGGCTCTCGACGCTGGATGCGATCTCGAACGAGCTCGTCTCCGACAGCCTCGTCTACCGCTACAACGTCGAGGCCTCGCCGGACGGGCTGGTCGGCGACGAGGGCACGTTCTCGATCTGCTCGTTCTGGTTCGTCGAGGCTCTCGCCCGCGCCGGCCGCATGGACGAGGCGAGGCTTGCGTTCGAGAAGATGCTCACGTACGCCAACCACGTCGGGCTCTACTCCGAGGAGATCGGCGCAACCGGCGAGTTGCTCGGGAACTTCCCGCAGGCGTTCACCCACCTCGCCCTGATCAGCGCGGCGGCCAATCTGGATCGCCAACTCGGCCTCTGAGCCACCAGCCCTAAACGCGTCCGAGCCCCGTCTCGAGGACATGTCCTGGTGCCTGGCACCGGGACGTGCCTGCAGATGGCATGGTGCTGGCCCGGCTCCCGCTTCACTGCGGGAGGGACACCGTCTTGACCGGCCATGTCCCGGTGCCAGGCACCAGGACATGGCTATCTGAGTTCGTCGATGTCTGTTGCGATGAGCGCGAGCGCGAACATCACGCAGTCGTGCCTGCGTCTGTGCGTCTCGCAGTGCGCGCGAAGAAGGCCCTCGCGCTGGAAGCCGGCGCGGCCTTCTCGATGGCGCGAATCGATGCCGCGTTCTCCGACGCTGCCTCCGCGAAGACCCGCTGAAGGCCGAGCTCGCGCAGCCCCCAGACTGCGCCGAGCCGGAGCACTCGCGAAGCGACTCCTCGCCCCCGTGCCTGCGGAAACACGGAGACGGCAAGCCCCGCCACCCCCGGATCGTCCCCGAACTGCAGGTTGAGAAGCCCGAGCGGCGCGTCGGTCTTTGCGTCCGCGATTACGAACGGGGGCCCGCGCCGGTACGCCACTTCTCCTCTGCTCGAGCGACGCCGTCACGTTGCTCATCCTCCGTGAGCAGTTCGTCGTGCGGCCAGCGCAGCGTCTCGGGATCGTTTGCCGCCTCGGCGAGCAACAGAGCGTCCTCTTCGCGCCGCATCCGCAGGACGACCTCCCCGTCCCTGGGCGGCGGATCCGGAGGGAGGTTAGGCCGCGCTGTCGCCGCTTGTCTTGATCGCGTGCCCTCCGAACTGCTCGCGGAGCGCAGCCGAGACCTTCGCGGCGAAGCTCTCTTCCTGACGCGACGAGAAGCGGGCAAAAAGGGCGGCCGCGATCACCGGCGCCGGCACGTCCTCGTTGATCGCCTCTTCGATCGTCCAGCGGCCCTCGCCCGAGTCCTGGACGTACCCCGCGATGTCATCGAGCCCGGAGCCGTGCTGCTCGAGGGCGGAATGCAGGAGCTCGAGGAGCCACGAGCGCACGACGGAGCCATAGCGCCAGATCCCTGCGATCTCGTGCAGGTCGAGCTCGTACTCGGAGGCGTGCATGATCTCGAACCCCTCCGCGTACGCCTGCATGAGGCCGTACTCGATCCCGTTGTGGACCATCTTCACGAAGTGGCCGGCGCCCGCGGGACCGCAGTGCGCATAGCCGTCCTCCGGAGCCAAGGTGCGGAACGCCGGCTCGACGATCGCGACTGCGTCGTCGTCACCGCCTGCCATCAGGCAGTACCCGACCTCGAGGCCCCAGATCCCGCCTGAAACACCGGCGTCCACGAAGCGGATCCCGTGCTCACGAGCCTCCGCGTAGCGCCGCTTCGAGTCGCGGAAGTTGGAGTTGCCGCCGTCGACGATGATGTCGCCCGACTCGAGCAGCCCGAGGAGCGTCTTGAACGTCGCCTCGGTCGCGTCGCCTGCCGGGACCATCATCCAGGCCACGCGCGGTGGCTCGAGCGATGAGACGAACTCTTCGATCGTGGACACGGTGCCGCCCCCTGACCGCGTGTAGGTGACCAGCTCGTGCCCGTCCTGCTCGAGGCGCTGGACCATGTTCCCGCCCATGCGGCCAAGCCCGATCATGCCGAGCTTCATCGCTCCTCCTCTTCCTGCCTAGTGTCCACTGTCTGTGGCTGCGCGGGAGCTTAGGACGAGGGGCGAGCCACTTCAAGAGCATCCCACTTGACATCGTCGAGAGGCCTGTGCCACAACTCGTCCCAACAGGGAGAGGAGAGCAAGATGCAAGGCAAAACGAAAAAGGGATACCGCCGACGCGGAATCCTGCTCGGGTGCCTCGCTATTTGCGCTGCGGCGCTCTTGGCGCCAACCGCACAAACCGATGAGGGCCACAACAACGGGCGTCGCGCCGTGTACGTGCAGACGAACACGGCACCGACGAACTACGTGATGGTCTTCGACCGGGCGAGCAACGGCACCCTGACGCCCGCCGGCAGAGTCGCGACCGGTGGGGTGGGCAAGCCGGCCGGGAACCCACCGCTCGGGATCCCGTTCCTGGACAGTGCGGGTTCGGTGACGCTGAGCCACGACGGCCAGTTCCTGTTCGTCGTCAATGGAGGCGACAACACGGTCTCGTCGTTCCGGGTCCGGGCGCATGGCCTCCAGCTCGCCGACGTCGAATCGAGCTTCGGCTCACGGCCGGTTAGCTCGACGACACACGGCAACCTGCTCTACGTGCTCAACTCGGAGCTGGAAACGGCGAACATCTCCGGCTACCGCATCAGCGGTAACGGCCACCTGACCCCGATAGCCGGTTCGACCCAGCCGACTAGCCAGCCAGACGGCGGCATGCCTGCACAGATCCAGTTCGATGACAGCGGCGGACTGCTGACCGTCACCGAGCGAAATGCGGGCGGAGACGGCCGAATCGACACGTTCGTGGTCAACCACCACGGCGTCGCGGGGCCGGCAGTCGCACATCCGTCGTCCGGCGCAGGGCCTTTCGGGATCGCCTTTACCCACGGCCACGGCGGGCACGGACACCACGGACGCCACCACGGGCATGGTCACGGGCATGGTCACGGGCACGGCAACGGTGGCCTGATGATCGTCTCGAACGAGCACTTCCCCAACGTCCTGGATAGCGACGTCTCGTCCTATGGCGTTACTCACCACGGCAACGTCACGCCAATCGACACCGAGCCGGCGAACGCGGGCGGGGCGTGCTGGAACGTGATCACGAACGACAACAAGTACGTCCTCGTGACGAGCCCGTTCACCTTCAACATCAACAGCTTCCGCATCAGGAGGAACGGCGACCTGGTTCCGGTCAACGGCGACTCCGTCGTCGCGACCGCTCAGGGGCTGACCCTCGACGAAGCACTCAGCAACGACAGTAGATACCTCTACGTCCTCGTCAGTGAGGCGTCGGGGTTCGCGTACTCGGAGATCAACGCGTACCGGGTGCACGGTGACGGCACGATCACGCTGATCCAGACGACTGCCCAATTCGAGGGCTCCTCGTCCGGCGCAGCTGCGTGGTAGACGCACCTAGTGGTAACGGGGGTCGGCTTCGGCCGGCCCCCGTCCCGTACCTGCGTGCCATCAGCGGCCCAGCGGCAGGACTAAGCGTTCAGATCGGCGACGAGCTGCTGCTGGGACGGACGGCTTCAGGCCTCGAGCGGCTCGCCGACGACGCCGAGCTCTCGCGCCGGCACGCCTCGCTAAAACGCGAGAACGGCGAGCTCGTGATCGAGGACCTGGGCTCCCGAAACGGCACCCTGGTCAACGGCCTTCGGGTCGAGCGGCAGCCGCTCGTTCCCGGCGACCGGATCCGTGTCGGCGCGACGACCTTCGAGCTCGTCGAGGGCCCGCCGCGGAGCGAGCTCTACGACGACGAGATCCTTCGGCCGTGGTACGAGCACGCTGTACACGAGCTCGCACCCGGCATGACGCTCGTTGACATCCACTGTCACACGGGCTTCAACGACCCGGACGGCTTCACGTTCTCCGCGGACCAGCTCGTCGCCACACTCGCGGCTGCCGAGGCGCGAGGCGTCGTGATGCCGATGCACGAGCCGGACGGCTATCCGGCCGCGAACGACCGGGTGCTCGCCGAGGCCGAAGTCGCCGACCGTTTGATCGGGTTCTGCCGCGTCGATCCCAAACGCAATGCGGTCGCGGAGGCGCGCCGCTGCATCGAGGCCGGCGCGCGGGGCATCAAGCTCCATCCACGCGCCGAGGGGTTCCAGCTCTCGGACCCGGAGATCGAGCCGATCATCGCCTACGCGAACGAACAGCGCCTACCCGTCCTCGTGCACGCCGGCCGGGGGATTCCGACGCTCGCGCGTGATGCAGTTGCTCTCGCCGGCCGATTTCCGGACGCTCGAATCATCCTGGCCCACGCCGCTATCTGTGACTTGAACTGGATCTGGCGCGTCGCTGCGGACCACCCGAATCTCTTCATCGACACGGCCTGGTGGCACCCGGATGACCTCGCGGCGCTGTTCGCGATGATTCCGCCCGGTCAACTGCTCTTCGGCAGCGACCTCCCGTACTTCACGCCGTTCATGTCGGCGGCGATGGCGGTGCGTTTCGGCCTGCAGGCTGGCCTCTCGAGCGAGCAGCTCGCCGGGGATCCTCGGCGGACAGTCCGAGCGCCTCCTCGCAGGTGAGGAAGCGCTCGACCTCGGCCCTGCGCCCGGGCCGGAGCGGTTCACGTACAGCATCCTGCTCGAGCGGCTCACGTCCGTCCTCGTCATCGCTGTCGGGCGGATGCTGATGGGCCGAACCGGCTACGAGCCGCTCGCACTTGCCCGCCTTGCCTGCAACATGGGCGACGACGACGCGCCCGAGGCGCCCGTCGCACGCAACGTGCTCGCGCTGCTCGAGGCCCAGGAGCGCTTTGCCCGGGAGAACCCCGGCGACGGCGCGCCGCTCGCACCCGGGATTCGGTCGATCATGTTCGCCGCCTGCGTCTCACGGACCCCGGATGTTCCACTACCCACGCTGCCAGATTTCGCCCGGGGCGACGACTTGCGCGCCGAGGCGGACGCGGGCCACCGGTCGTTCGAGGCGACGCGACTGCATCGCGTCCCGGTTCTCTCGCAACCGGACCTCCGCCACTCCTCGGCAGCCGACCATCTGATGATCGACGCGGAAGGCGATTGAATGACGAAGCCCCGCTTTCGCGGGGCCTCGTCGTAGCAGGCCTTGAGCTCCTCGGGCACAATCACCTCGACGCGCAGCCGGGCAGTTGGGGTCATGCATCGAGTCGGAGCACGACCTCGTCCGTTTCCTCGCCGCGCCCATGAGCGAACTCGCGCCCCTCGCCCACGATAAGGAAACCGCACTTCGTCAACACACGAGTCGATCGATGAATTCGCACCGACCCACGCCACGAAGGAGATCGGATGAACGACAACCCGAAGTGGCAGGTCGCGCGCCTCGACGACATCGAGCGGCGCGGCAGAGATATCCCGGTGCGCGAGCACCTCGGGATCCACGCATTCGGAATCAACGCCTACACGCCCGGCGAGGACGGCACGCTGATCAACGAGCACGACGAGTCCGGGTCCGGCCAGGAGGAGCTGTACATCGTGCTCGATGGGAAGGCGACCTTCGAGGTCGACGGCGAGACGGTCGACGCGCCCGCAGGGACATTCGTGTTCGTCCGGCCGGAGTCGCAGCGGAAGGCGATCGGGAACGGAACCGTCCTGGCTGTCGGCGCCACACCCGGCGAGGCGTACCAGGGGGTCGACTGGGGTGAGGCGTGGCCGTTCCACAGAGAGTCCATGACGGCTTACGGGGAACAGCGCTACGCCGACGCGGTCGAAGCGGTCCGCGGCGGCCTCGAACACATGCCGGACCACGCGGGCTTGCATTACAACTACGCGTGCTTCGCAACGCTCGCGGGCGACACCGGCGACGAGACGTTCGCCCACCTCCGACGGTCCGTCGAGCTGCTCCCGCGGTTCCGCGAGGACGCGCGCAGAGACGACGACTTCGCCGCCGTACGCGACGACCCGCGGTTCGAGCAGGCTCTTAGCTGAGCGCGCAGGTCTCGACCCTTCGACGAGCTGAGACCAAGGTCTGCCGCGCCTGCGGATATCCGTCGGGTGACATTCCCGAGCGCTGGCGCCTCGTAGTGTTTCGTACCATCTACGTGTGGAGGCGGGAGTACGCACCGGCGGATGCCTCTGCGGGGCGGTCCGCTACAGCGTGCGCGGTGACCCTGTACACGTCGGGCGCTGCCACTGCGCGGATTGCAGAAAGGAGTCTGGGAGCGCGTTCATCGTGTATGGGCACTGGCCCGTCGAGGCGTTTGAGGTGAGCGGTGAGATCTCAAGCTATGGGGGACGTGGCTTCTGCCCTCTCTGTGGGTCTCGACTGCTTGATCCAGTCGGTCCCGGTGACACGCTCATCGAGATTCGGCTCGGAAGTCTGGATGAGGCGCCCTTCGAACTGAAGCCGGAAGCCGAGGTCTGGGTGAAGCGGCGCGAGAGCTGGCTCCTGCCGGTCGAGGGGGCAGCGCAACACGACGAAAATCGTCCCTAGCGCTCTGGCGTCATTCCGAAAACGTTGGCCCAAGTGAGCGCCCTCGGTCTTCCGCGCAACCGGCCAGTTGCCGGGGCACCGATGACTTCCGGGCGGCAGTGGCGTCTGAAGCAATAGCGACAGGCCACAGACGCCGCGGCCACGCCAGCGCTGCGGCCCGGAACAGGCGCGTTCCCGTAGCAAGCACGGTCCCCAGACGACCCGAGACCAAGGAGTTCTGATCATGCGGAAGCTGATAGCGACGGTGTTCAACTACTCGCTCGACGGGCTTCTCGCCGACGAGGGCACCGAGTTTTGGAAGTTCTGCTTCGACCTGCCCGAAAACCGTGAGCCCGACGACCCGGCGCAACTCGACTTTCTCCAGAGCGCGTACGCGCACATCATGGGCCGCACCGCCTACGAGGGCATCGCCGGGTCCATGACAACGTCCACCGACCACCCGTTCGCCGACATCCTGAACGCCGGGCGCAAGGTCGTCTTCTCCCGGACCCTGAAGACGGCCGACTGGGCCAACACCACCATCGCCGCTGGTGACACGGCAGAAGAGATCGACAAGCTCAGGCTGGGCGGCGACGGCTACATCGTGGTCTGGGGCGGCGTCAGCTTCTGGCGGTCGCTCATGCGGCTCGACCTGATCGACGAGTTCCAGCTGTCCTTGTTCCCCTACGTGGCGGGCGAGGGCACCCGGCTGTTCGACGACGTCCCCAAGTCCTACCGGCTCGACCTGGTCTCCAGCACCGCCTCCAGCAACGGGATCGTCGAGCTGGAGTACCGGCGGCACCGCTAACCCAGCGGCCCAGTCCGCAGGGAGGCTGTGATGGCTCTGCCCGGTTGCGTCCCGCTGCCCCAGGGGGTTGACCGATGATTCATGCGTCCCTGCTGAGTCTCTGAGGAAAGCACTAATCCCGCCCCGCGAGCGAAGGAGCACCAGATGATGACCAAGGTGGTCGCACTCATGTCGATGTCTCTCGACGGGTACGTCGCCGACGCGAACGACGGGGTCGCCGAAGTTTTCGACTGGTACTTCTCGGGCGACGTCGAGGTCCCCACAGCGAGCGCGACATCGGGCATGACGTTCCACGTCTCGGCGCCGAGCGCCGACCACCTGAGGGGCTTGATGGCTGAGGTCGGCGCCATGCTCACCGGTCGGCGCACGTTCGAGCTCGCCGACGGCTGGGGCGGCCAGCACCCGTGGGATGTGCCCGCTTTCGTCGTCACCCACCACGTGCCCGACGGCTGGCCACGGCCCGGCTCGACAGTCCAGTTCGTCACCGACGGCATCGAAAGCGCCGTTGCTCGAGCGAAATCGGCTGCCGGCCCGAAGTCCGTGGGAGTGCACGGCGCCCAAACGATCCAGCAGTGCCTGGACGCCGGGCTGCTCGACGAGATCCACATCGATCTGGCTGCCGTGTTGCTAGGCGCAGGAGTGCGGCTGTTCGACCACCTCGCGAACACACCGGTCGTCCTCGGGAATCCGACAGTCGTCACCGGTGTGGGTGTCACGCATCTGCGCTATCCCGTGCACACGTCGTAGACCAAGTGGGTGACCCGGTCGCCTGGCACGATGTGGTCGGGTTCTCTAGCCGCAGCGGCTCGGCGGGACCATAGAAAAAGCCCCGTTTCCGAGGCTCTTCCGTTAGCAGGCCTGTAAGCCGGATTCTGTCGAGGGTGACCATCTCTCTAGGCCGCCAGTTGCCCGACGGCTCGAGCGGTGTACCCGGCTCCTCGGCGGGCAGCGTCGACGGAGCCTGTTTCACCTTGCACCGGACGGAGTTTGGCTAGCCACTGTGTCGCCACAGTGCTGGTGGGCTCTTACCCCACCGTTTCACCCTTACCGTCAGCGTCTCCGGAGAGTTTTCGCTGCCGGCGGTCTCCTTTCTGTGCCACTTTTCGTCGGCTTTCGCCGCCTGGGATTTCCCCAGCGTCCTGCCCTTCGGTGTCCGGACTTTCCTCGAGCCGCGTACGGCTCGCGGTCACCCGGTCTGCAAGCTCAATTGTAGCCGTGTTTCCTCGGCGCTCTCGAAAACGGCCTCGCACTCCGGACAAGCTATTCGTCCTCCCCGCCGGAGCACGAATTCTCCGCAGACGAGGCATTCCAGGCTGGCGCCGCGCAACAGGGCGAACAGTTCCTGCTCGAGACTGCGGTTGAGCGCTTCCACGGCCACTAGAGCTGCCTGAAGACTCCGATTACCTTGCCGAGGATCTGCACGTGCTCCGCGTAGATCGGCTCGAGCGCGTCGTTCTCGGGCTGGAGCCGAACACGGCCGTCCTCGCTGAAGAACCGCTTGACCGTCGCCTCGTCCAGCGACTCGTCGTCCCCTGCGAGGGCAACGACGATTTCGCCGTTTCGCGCGTCCTGCTGGCGGCTGACCACGACGATGTCGCCGTCGAGGATGCCTGCGTTCACCATCGATTCGCCCTTCACGCGCAGGAGGAACTCCTCGCCACCTTTCGACAGGGGCTCGGGCACCGCGAGGTACTCCTCGATGTTGTCCTCGGCGAGCAGCGGCCCGCCGGCGGCGACCTCACCGATGAGCGGGAGCTTGTGGACATCGGGCGTCGGCGCAGCCTTGGGCTCGCGGCGGAGCTCGATCGCGCGCGGCTTCGTGGGGTCGCGCTTTAGCAAGCCTGCGCGCTCGAGGTTTGCGAGATGCGCGTGCACGGTGGAGGGCGAAGCCAGCCCGACGGCCTCGCCGATCTCGCGAACGGTGGGCGGATAGCCATGAGCGTCCACGTACGTCGTCAAGAAATCGAGGATCTGACGCTGCCGTTCGGTGAGCACTGGGTCTCCTTCCGCGAACATGTGTTCGATCACGGTAGCGGTCGCCGCGGACGGCGTCAAGAACACGCGTTCGTACTAGGCGAGCGCGAAGACCGCGATGAGCACCGCCGCCGAGCCGGCTGCAAACCCCACCGCTTCGCGGCCGGGAGCATTGGCCGCGAGCCAGAAGACGGCGATCGTCACCACCGGGAAAAGGAACAAGCCGATGCTGAAGCCGGTCACGAGGCTGAACATGAAGAGCGCTCCGGTCAGTCCCCAGAGAACGAACCACGGCCAGCCGCGGTGGCCGACTCCCGCCCCGCGCGCCCGGTGCATCACGACGGCCGCACCGGCCAGAAGCAAGGGGTAGATGAGGATCACTCCGAAAAGCGTGCCAGAAACGCGAAACCCCCTCGCGGGGGTTCCAGTGCGCTGGAGAGGACTTGAACCTCCACGGGGTATTAACCCCACAAGGCCCTCAACCTTGCGCGTCTACCAATTCCGCCACCAGCGCGCGAGGGCCAGTGTAGCGATCAGCCGCATAGCAAAACCCTCGCGCGGACAGGGGTCAGACCCCGACTCAGAAGTGTCGCGAATCTGAGTCGATTGTGGGACACACAATCCACGGGGCGTGTTTCCGCCCGGAGGGCCCACGCGGGAAAGTAAAGGGGTCTGACCCCGTTCGGAGGCGTCGTTAGGGTAGAGGCATGAGGGCGCTGGCCGAGGCGGCGGTCGATGCAGCACTGGGGGCTGGAGCCTCCTACGCGGACGCGCGCGCCGTCACGCTCCGGCGCCAGCAGGTGGTCACGAAGAACCTCCAGGTCGACGACGTCAGCGACTCCGAGAGCGAGGGCATCGGCGTCCGCGTCCTCGTCGACGGCGCGTGGGGCTTCGCGGGCGAGGGCCGGCTCGACGAGACCGCTGCCCGCGATGCGGCGCTGCGAGCGACGGCGTTCGCGCGGGCCGCTCCGGGACGGCACGCCACCTCGCTCGCCCCGCTGGACCCACAAAGCGGCGACTACCGGACGCCGCTCGAGCGCGATCCCTTCGACGTGCCGCTCTCGGAGAAGGTCGATCTCTGCCTGCGCGCCGAAGAGGGCATGCGTCTGCCCGAGGTCAAGGTCACGCTCGCGATGGTTCGTGCGCAGCGCGAGCACAAGTTCCTCGTCTCGTCCGAAGGGGCCGTGATCGAGCAGCAGCTCGTCGAGTGCGGCGGCGGCATCGACGTCTACGCGACGTCGGGCGACGTCTCGCAGATCCGGAGCTACCCGAGCCAGCACAGCGGGGTCAGCGGCCAGGGCGGCTGGGAGTTCGTCGAGGGACTGTCCCTCGACGCGGAGGCGCCCCGCGTCGCCGAGCAGGTCGTCGCGCTACTCAGCGCCGACGAGTGCCCCAGTGGCCGGACGACGATCGTCCTCTCGCCCGAGCAGACGATCATGCAGGTGCACGAGTCGGTCGGCCACCCGACCGAGCTCGACCGCGTCTACGGCACCGAGGCGGCATACGCGGGAACGAGCTTCCTCTCGCCGGACGACCTCGGCAACCTGCGGTACGGGTCACCGAAGATGAACATCACATCCGACGCGACGACGCCGCAGGGCCTCGGCACGTTCGCCTTCGACGACGAGGGCGTGCCGGCACAGCGCGAGGCGATTGTCGAAGAGGGCGTCCTGCGCGGATTCCTGACCTCCCGCGAGACCGCCGAGCGGATCGGCGCAGGCAGCGGCGGCTCGATGCGCGCCGACGGCTGGTCGCGCATGCCCCTCGTGCGGATGACGAACCTCCACCTCGAGCCTGGCGAAGGCTCCTTCGAAGAGCTCCTCGCCGACGTCGACGACGGCCTCTACCTCGAGACGAACAAGAGCTGGTCGATCGACGACAAGCGCCTGAACTTCCAGTTCGGGACGCAGATCGCCTGGGAGATCAAGAAGGGCAAGCTCGGCCGGATGCTGCGGGACGCCACCTACACCGGGGTGACGCCGGTCTTCTGGGGCAAGCTCGACGGTATCGCGGGCCCGGAGGAGTGGGAGCTCTTCGGCCTCACGAACTGCGGCAAGGGCCAGCCCGGCCAGGAAGCCCACGTCTCGCACGGCGCCGCGCCGGCGCGCTTTCGGGACGTCGAGGTGGGCGTCTCCGGGTGAGCCGCGCGCTTGATCTCGCCGAGGACGCGCTGCGGGCAGCAGAAGGCGACGAAGCGGATGTGCTCGTCCATGCCGAGCGCTCGGGCGTCGCGCGCTACGCGGGATCGATCGTCCATCAGCCGACACTGATCGACAATGCGGTCATCCGGCTCCGGATCGTGCGCGACGGCCGCATCGGATGGGCCGCGACGAACCGTGTCGACGGGTTGGACGATCTGGCCCGGAGGGCAGGCGAAGCCGCCGACCAGGCGCGCCCAGATCCGGACTTCCCGGGCCTCGCCCCGCCCGCCGAATACCCCGAGCTCGTGACCTTCGACGACGAGACCGCCGCCCTCGGCGCCGAGGACCAGGCCCGGCTGGCCGGGGTCGCGATCGAAGCGGCTGGGGATTTCGGGCTCTACGGGTACTTCACGAGCGGCGTGACCGAGATCGCTCTCGCGTCCTCGACCGGGCTCGTGGCCGACCAGGTGCTCACCGACGCGAACGCGCTGTGCCTTGCAGCCGTCGACGGAGCATCCGGTTGGGCGGAGCAGACCCACTGGCGGGTCGCGGACGTCGATCCCGCGGCAGCCGCCCGGGAGGCCGCCGCCAAAGCTGCCCGGACCCGCGGCGCCGGAGAGATCGAGCCCGGCCATTACGCCGCAGTCCTCGAGCCGTACGCCGTAGCCGAGCTGCTGCGCTGGTTCGCGTACGACTCGCTCGGGGCCCTGGGTTTCCTCGAGGAACGCAGCTACTTCTGCGGGCGGATCGGCGAACGAGTCTTCGACGAGAAGGTCTCGATCGCCGACGACTCGCTGGACGCCGCCAACCTGCCGAAGCGCTTCGACTTCGAGGGCACGCCGAAGCAGCGGGTCGAGCTCGTCGAGAACGGCATCGCGCGTAACGTCGTCTGGGATCGCGCATCGGCGGTCAAGGCCGGAAATGGCCGCGTTTCGACCGGACATTCGACGCCGGACGCGTGGCGCTTCTTCGGCCCGCTGCCGACCGCCTTCTCGATGGCCGGCGGCGACGCGGAATCGCTCGACGAGCTGGCCGAGCGCGTGGGCGACGGGATCTACGTCACCCATCTCCACTACCTGAGCGTCGTCGACCCTCGGGGCGGCGTGCTTACGGGGATGACCCGCGACGGCACTTTTCGGATTCGGGACGGCAAGGTGGCCGAGCCGCTCGTCAACCTCCGCTTCACAGTGCCGATGGCCGATGTCCTCGGTGAAGTGCTCGGTCTGACCCGCGAGCCCCTGCTCATGAACCTGAACGAGCTCTATGACGAGCGCTTCCCGTACGGTGCGCTCGTGCCGGCGCTTGCCACTGCACGCTTCCACATCTCCGGCACCGGGTCCGGCCCGGGCCTCTAGAGAGGGACGGTCCCTAGTTGAGCAGGTGGAAGAGGATGACGCTGTTGACGAAGAAGATCGTGGCGACGACGACCGTCAGGCGCGTCAGGTTCCGCTCGACGATGTGCGTGCCGCCCTGTGAGGCGGGCACGTAGCCCATCCCGGCCATGCCGGCGTCGCGGCCCGAGTGCATGAGGACGAGGCCGATCAAGGCGACCGCCGTCATGAAGTCGAAGAAGACAAAGGCGGCGCGACCGAAATTGCCGAGTACGAGGAGCGGAAGCACCGGGACAGGGTAGCTGAGGAGGGTTTGGCGAAACATGGCTGAGCCGCCGGGCCGCGCTGCTCATCCCGATGCAGCGTCCTCAGTCGCACCCAGGCTGACTAGCCTGAATGCTCCCTGCGTCCTTGCCTCGGAACGAGCATCGCAGCCCGGCGACGAGCAATGTCCCGCCAAACCCTCCTAACGCCCGCCCAGATCGAGGATCGCGTCCACGAGCTGGGTGCCGAGCCTGTCCTTCGTCAGAAAAGCGGTGACACCAGCCCGGCGCGAGCGGTCGATGTCCGCGGAGATGCTCGAGCCCGTGAGCACGAGGATGCACGCGGTCGGATGCTCCTCTCGAATCTGCCGGGCGGCCTCGATCCCGTCGATCTTCGGCATCGAGATGTCCATCAGGATCACGTCCGGATCGAGGGCGAGGGCGAGATCGACCGCGTCCTTTCCATTCCCGGCAGTGCCGATCACCGCGACGCGATCGTCGGCGGCCAGCAGGGCTTCAACCGACTCTACGAAGAGCGGTTCGTCGTCGGCTATGAGCACGCTGATCGTCGGCATACGGGGGCGGGGGGACGGCTTCCGTCCGGTTGAGGAGTTCTACCCGCTGGATGACAAAGCTACGCTTTTCCTGTGAATACGTCCGATCCTCGCGAGCAGATTCAGAAGCTCCTCGTGACCGGCGACAACCGGCTCAAGCAAGGAGTCTCCCCGCAGAAGGCCCGCGAGAGCTACGAGAAAGCGCTCGAGGTTGCTCGCGAAGCGGGGCTCGAAGAAAGCGTGCGCCCGCTCGTCGAGGTCAGGCTGGCCGATCTCGAACGGCTCTTTCCAGGATCGACTCGATCTTCTCCGCCTGACGTTTGACGTCGTGCTCAGCGGCGGCCGCGCGCGCCGCGGGGTTGGGGCTCGGGAGCGCGGCGGCTCGGCGCATCCCGTCGGCGAGAGCGGCCGTGTCGAGCGGGTCGACGAGAACGCCGGCCTCGGGCGACACGAACTCGGGCGGGCCTCCGATACTCGTCGCGACGACCGAGCGCTCCGAGGCCATCGCCTCGAGCAGGGCCTGGCCGAAAGGCTCGATCGTGGACGGCTGGCAGAGGACGGTCGCTTCGGCGAGATAGCGCGGCACCTGATCGTGCGGGACGCGGCCGGTGACCTCGACATTGGGTCGCCCTTCCAGTTCCGGACGGAGCGGCCCGTCGCCGACAAAGATCAGTTTGCCCTGGCCCAGGCTCGCGAACGCGTCCGCGAGGCGCACGACGTTCTTGCGCTCGATCAGGCTTCCGACGCAGACGAAGACCGGGCCGTTCTGTGACGACGGTTCGGACCCCTTGAAGAGCTCGAGGTCGACGCCGCAATCCACGACCTCGGTCTTCCCGCGGGCCTCGTGGATCTTCGCCTCGAGCTCGCGACGAAGGTAGTCGGAGACGGCGATCAGCGACGAGGCGCGGCTCGCGACAAGGCGGGTAGCCGCAGCGATCCCGGGATAGGCGCCGATGTTGCGAACGTCGCGGCCGTGAGCGGTCGCGACGAGAGGCGCGTGGCCGAAGAGCGCAGCGGTGAGCCCGGTCGGGACGAGGAAGTGCGAATAGACGACGTCAGGCCGAAAGCGCCGTGCCACCCGCTGCGTCTCACGCGCGAGACGCAGATGCCGGCGCTTTCCGCCGCCACGCCCCCGAGTAACGGCGAGCTCGATCTCGTGCCCCCGCTCCGCGAGTGCGCGCTCGATTCCCTGGACGAACGCGCCGAGATCCGGATCGTCCGGCCCGGGATACATTTGCGAGACGAGGAGGATCCGCATCCGCGGACGCTACGCGCGCTGGGCGTCGTACGTGCCGAACACCTCGCGCAGCTCGTTCGAGATCTCGCCGATCGTGCCCCGGACCCGCAGGGCCTCGCGCATCGGCGGCAGGAGGTTCTCGCCGCTCTCCGCGACGCGCCGCACCTCGGCGAGCGGCCTGTCGCCGCCTCGCCCGCGTTCCGCTCCGAGCGCACCTTCGCCGTCCGCTCGAGCTGGCGCCGCTCCGCATCGGGATCGAGCTTGTGCAGCTCGATGGGCTCCGTCTCCTCCTCGCGGTAGCGGTTGACCCCGACGATCACCTTCTCGCCGGCCTCGACCTCGGCGGTGTGCTTGTACGCCGCGTCCTCGATCTCGCGCTGGACGAAGCCCTGCTCGATCGCCTCGACGGCGCCGCCGATCTCGTCTACCCGCTCGATCAGCTCTCGGGCGGCCGCCTCGAGCTCATCCGTCAGCGCCTCGATGAAGTAGGCGCCGCCGAACGGGTCGGCGGTGTCCGTCCCGCCCGCCTCGTGCGCGAGCAGCTGCTGGGTGCGCAGGGCGATCTTCGCGGAGTGCTCTGTCGGAAGCGCGAGGGCCTCGTCGAAGCCGTTCGTGTGGATCGACTGGGCGCCGCCGGCGACCGCCGAGAGCGCCTGGATCGCAACCCGCACGATGTTGTTCTCCGGCTGCTGCGCGGTCAGTGTCGAGCCCCCGGTCTGTGCGTGGAAGCGCAGGGCCTGGGCCTTCGGGTTCGTCGCGCCGAAGCGCTCGCGCATGATCTCCGCCCAGAGCCGCCGGGCCGCGCGGAACTTCGCGACCTCCTGGAAGAAGTGGTTGTGCGCATTGAAGAAGAAGGAGAGGTGCTCGCCGAAGTCGTCGGGCGAGAGGCCCGCGTCGACCGCCGCTTGGGCGTACGCGATCCCGTTCGCGAGCGTGAACGCAAGCTCCTGGACCGCCGTCGACCCCGCCTCGCGGATGTGGTACCCGGAGATCGAGATCGTGTTCCAGTGCGGCAACCGGTCACTCGCGTACGCGAAGAGATCGGTCGTCAGGCGCATGGAAGGGCGCGGCGGGAAGATGTAGTTCCCGCGGGCGCAGTACTCCTTGAGGATGTCGTTCTGCACCGTGCCGCGCAGCTTGTCGCCCGGCACGCCCTGGCCCTCGGCGACGAGCTCGTACAGCAGGAGGAGCATCGCCGCCGGCGCGTTGATCGTCATCGAGGTCGAGACGTCGCCGAGCGGGATCGAGTCGAAGAGGAGCTCCATGTCGGCCAGCGAGTCGATCGCGACGCCGGTCCGCCCTACCTCGCCTTCGGCGCGCGGGTCGTCCGAGTCGTAGCCGAGCTGGGTCGGCAGGTCGAAGGCCACCGAAAGCCCGGTCTGCCCGCGTTCGAGCAGATAGCGGAACCGCGCGTTCGTCTCCTCGGCCGAGGCGAATCCCGCGTACTGGCGGATCGTCCACGGCCGCCCGCGGTACATGTCCTTGTACGGGCCGCGCGTGAACGGGAACTCGCCAGGCAGCTCGAGCTCGAGCTCGGCTACGTCCTCGTCCGTGTAGACCGGCTTGATCTCGATTCCAGAGTCGGTCTCGCGCCCTTCCTCAGCGGTCGCCATGACCTCAATCTACGTGACGTGTGAGAGGAGACGAGCCAGGTCGCGCGCGGCACGCCGCGCGCGACCTGGCTCAACACTTACCGAATCAGCAGCACGTGGAAGGACACTGCAGGCCCGTCGATGGCCGCGACCGTTGGATTGCAGACCCTGATCGAGACCGAATCGGTCTGCGCCAACCAGGGCGCGTACATCAAGTTTGACCAGATGGCTCCCACCGGATGCGTGATCACGACGTCGTTGTTCGCGGCTCCCGTGACCGTTGCCGTGTCGGAGCTGCAGCTCCCTGCCGCGATATTCGGTGGATCGAAGACGACCGTTGTCGAGACTGCCCCGATGTCGGCCTTTCGGAGGCCAGTGGCCTGCGCCGCGTTGATGACCGCGGCGGACGTGACCGCGTCCGCGGCAAGGGACGGAGCGGGGTAGGTTCCGGTGAGGCTGCCGCCGGCGGCACCGCTCGGCGCTGCAGTACCGGCCGTGGTCGCGGTGACCGCGCTCGCCGCCGAAGGCACTTGCCCGAGGCTCGCCTCGAGCACGTCGGCGCCTGTGATCGCGTTGTTCTTCACCTTCGGCGAGGTGACCGCGTTCTTCTTGAGTTGTTTCGTGCCCACGCTGTTCTTCGGCAGCTTGATCGCCGCGTAGCTCGTCCCACCGAGGGCGACGGTGAGTGCGATGCACGCGACGACCATCGCCGGTGAGGGCGTGATCCGGCGTAGATGGTCCATGTTCCTCCTCTGATTCGACGAGTCGACGACGAGTCACTATCCCACTCGCATCGGTCGATCAAGCCTACCCGGGGGTTCGCCCTCTAGAAGCCGACGAGGGCGGCTGACGCTGACGCCGCCCTCGTGCTTTGCCCCGTTCGGGCGGACAGCTAGGAGCCGACCCGGAACGTAAGGCCGTCGAGAAGCATCGCTCCCGTCGCACCGCCACCGCCCTGCGTGATGTTCCCGGTCGCGTAGAAACAGACGTACGCAATGGCACCGCTGCGCCATGTCGCCCAGCAGCCGGCCTTGGCCGGCCGGTATCCAGCAGGAAGCGTGAAGACCGTCCCAGTGCCCGAGGTGACGATCCCTTTCAGATGCACGACGTCGAGCGGATCCTTGTAAAACGCGCCCGTCGTCTGCGTGGCCGCTGACTCGTTCACCCAGCCGTTCTGGAAGGCGGGCTCACCGGACGCGCCGATCTCGTGCCAAGCCTCCGCGGACCCAGGACGAACGAATCCGGTCGAGTCGATGTTGTCGAGAGTGTTGGCGTTGGTCGCGTTGGCCGCCGATGGCACCGTCCCGAGCGTCCCTTCGTTGACGTCGGCGCCTGTGATCGCGTTGTTCTTCACCTTCGGCGAGGTGACCGCGTTCTTCTTGAGTTGTTTCGTGCCCACGCTGTTCTTCGGCAGCTTGATCGCCGCGTAGCTCGTCCCACCGAGGGCGACGGTGAGTGCAATGCACGCGACGACCATCGCCGGTGAGGGCGTGATCCGGCGTAGATGCTCCATGTTCCTCCTCTGATTCGACGAGTCGACGAGTCGACGACGAGTCACTATCCCAGTCGCACCGGTCGATACGCGCCGCTACGTCTTCGTCCGCCAGATGCCTCTGAGCCTCGTGCTGGCCCGTTGTGGCTACGGCCCGGCGTTCGTGCCGAACACCGTGTAGTAGAACGCTCTGCCTCCCGCGGCACCCGCGGAGTCGTAGGTGAGCACAACTGGGTTGCCGCTCGAGCTACTGGCTCGAATCTCGCCAGTGCTCATGAGAGTCGCAATGTGGACGACTGTGCTGTTGAACAGCCTCCCTTCCAGGCCGGGGAACGTGAGGGTGTACGACCCGGTTCCGGCGGTATGCGCAAGGGTCGGTGCGCCACCGAAACGGTTGAAGAACGCGTTTGCCGTGCCGCCCGAAGTGATGTTGGCTCCTGCGAGCGCCCCGCCGCCATCCCTCGTCGAGAGCAAGAAGCCGCTCGCCGCAGTGCCGCCGAGGGTATTGGCGTTACCTGCGTTCGTCGCGTTGGTTGCATTAGTCGCGCTGGTGGCGTTGGTCGCCTCGGGCACCGTGCCCAGAGACGCCTCATTGACGTCTGCGCCAGTGATCGCCATTGCCGGCGAGGGCCGTAGGCGCGTTAGGTGCTTCATGATCCTCCTTGAAAAGGCGGGTGACTGGAGCGGTCCACTACCTCACTCGCGACCGACGCGTCCCGCCTACGCTTCGGGCGTGAAGATCGTGGTTAGGCTCTTTGCCGGGCTGCGCGAGCAGCGTGGCGCGAGTCGTCTCGAGCTCGAGCTCCCCGAAGGCGCTTCGGTCGCGGACGTCTGGCACGCCCTCGATTTGGGCGACGAGCCGGGCGGGCTGCTCTATGCCGTGAATCGCGAGTACGCCGAGCCCGGTCGGCAGCTCTCCGACGGGGACGAGGTCGCTCTCATTCCGCCAGTGTCGGGCGGCGCATTCCGCCTCATCGAAGGGCCCGTCAACCTGACCGCTGTCGTCGTCGCGGTCGTCGACGAGCGCGCCGGGGCGATCGCGACCTTCCTCGGGACCGTGCGAGCCCAGTCGCGCGGCCGCGACGTGATCGCGCTCGAGTACGAGGCCTACGAGGAGATGGCCGAGGACGCGATGGCCCAGATCGCAGCGGAAGTCGAGGAGCGCTACGACCTCTGCAGAGTGGCGATCACGCACCGTCTCGGCCGCGTCGAAGTCGGCGAGACGAGCGTCGCGATCGCCGTTTCGGCGCCCCACCGGCACGACGCGCTTGCCGCCTGCAAGGACGTGATCGACACGCTCAAAGAGCGCGTGCCGCTCTGGAAGAAGGAGCTCTACGAGGGCGGCGAGGAATGGATCGGCCGGGGCTCGTAACAACAGGTCAGGCCTTGCCCCGGTCTCGGCGCAAGACCTGACCCTTGCAGCTTGTTACTTACTGAGAGAGTCGAGCCGTTCCGACCTCACCGGTCCATTCTCGGGAACTGATACCGCAGTTGAGTTCGGCCCCATCTCCGACACCGTGAACGAGTGATCCTGCTGACTACCCGTCGTCGACAACGTAAAGACGGAGACGCTGTTCGCGAGATTCGCCGACCCACAAGAGGCAGGGAAATCCACGCACGGAGCAGCAATGGCGGCTCCTCGCACGTTGAGGTCATTGACCAGCGCAGGGGTGACAAGGATGAGGCGGCTTGTGACCACCTCGGGGAAGGTCACGACGTAACCTCCAGTCTGCTGCTTAACCGCCGTGATTCCGCCGGACTGTCGCACGATGGTTCCGTTGCTGCTGACAGTCGCCCACTGCGCCCCTGGGCCTGCCGGGCCTTGGATTCCCTGGATGCCCTGCGCGCCCGGAGCGCCGGGTGGACCAGTTAGACCACGGAGGCCGCGGAGACCACGCTTGCCGCGCGGTCCGCGCGGTCCGCGCCGGACCTCACTCGCCTTGACCCTGAGCGGGCCTGCGAGCTTGCTCGATCTCGCCTTGTCGACGCTTGCTTTCGCAGCACCCGTTGCGGCCTGCCCGAGAGACGTGCTCCCGAGAGCAGCAACGACGAGCGCCGCGAGCGCGAGCGCAATCGCCAAACGTGCTTTCATGAGTTCCCTCCCTCACCATCGACTGCCTTCGTCCCACGACCCCTGCTGGAACCTTGGGACCCCTTACGCAAAGTAGTCGTCACTACACATTTCTTCAAGATCTGTTCGCGACAAGCAAGGAGGGCCCCCGCTCGGCGGAGGCCCTCCTGACGTTCGGTTTCTAGTCGATTACCGCCGGCCGACCACCAGGTTGACCGGGAAGCCGCGGCGCCTGATTGCGCCCGGCCTCGGGCTCTGGCCGATCACGCGGCCGACTCGCCTCGAGCGAGCTCGGCGGACGCGACCGACGGAGCAGCGAGCCCTGCGGATCCGAGTCCTCGCCACGTTGAGCCCCTGTCCGATCACCCGCGGCACGCGGCAGCGGGCCGGAGGCGGTGGTGGCGGAGGTACTGGTGGAGGCGGCGGCGGCGGTGGCGGCGGTGGTAGCGGCGGCGGCGGTGGTGGCGGCGGTGGCGGTGGGGGCGGCGGCGGAGGCGGGCCCGTTGGCGTGAAGGTGACCTGGAAGTCGGGGCTTCCCAGCATCGGGGTGTCGCACGAGAACTGGTTGGCGTGGGTAGCGCTCTCCTGGAGCCCGACGGTCGCGGTCGCTCCGTGGTTCGAGTCGGCTCCGTAGCGCAGCCGGATCACGCCGGAGCTCTCGTCGAACATCGCCTCGAAGTTCGCATCTCCGCCGCTGTCGAAGTACTGGGCCCTCCACTCGAGGACGAACTGCCGGTTCGGTGGCGACCCGGTGGTGCCCGAGAAGATGCCGTAGCCGCCGTTTGCGGTCGTCAGGTCGTCCCAGTAGGGCACGACCGCTCCAGCGAAGAGATTCGAGGGCAGGCAGCCGTTCGTGTACTGCGGATCGGCGGATCCGAACTGGAGGTTCCCGTTGGAGGAGGCGATCGCCGTCGTGAACGTCTGGCCGTAGAGGCTGACCGGGAACGACAACGTGACTTCGGTCGTGCAGTCGTCGCAGTGGTTGCCGACGTCGGTGGTGCCCGGGATGATCGGCTGGCCGGCCTGCGTCGTGATCGTGTAGTCGATCACGGCAGGCTTGGTGGGGACAGCGTGCGCAGGGCGGCCGAGCGCTCCTGCGCCGACGACGAGCGCGACCGTACCCGTCAGAGTCGCCAACATGCGCCCGTTTCGGTGCCTCTTCATCGAGCCGCCGACGATATAGAGCGCCTTCCGGAACCGCGACCCGAAACACGGAGGGCCCCCGCTCGGCGGAGGCCCTCCGGACGATCAGTCGTTACGACCAAGTTAGCGCCGGCCGACCACCAGATTGACCGGGAAGCCGCGACGCTTCACCGCGCCCGGCCTCGGACTCTGTCCGATCACGCGGTTGATGCGCCGCGAGCGAGCGCGGCGTACGCGACCGACGGAGCAGTGCGAGTTGCGGATCCGTGTCCTTGCCCGGCTCAGCGTGAACCCGATCACCCGCGGCACGGTGCAGCGCACCGTTGGCGGAGGTGGCGGGGGTGGCGGAGGCGGCGGTGGAGGTGGTGGCGGAGGTGGTGGCGGAGGTGGCGGCGGGGGTGGTGGTGGAGGCGGAGGTGGAGGTGGAGGCGGTGGCGGAGGTGGCGGCGGAGGCGGTGGTGGAGGCGGCGGTGGGGGTGGTGGTGGAGGTGGCGGCGGAGGTGGAGGTGGAGGTGGAGGTGGAGGTGGAGGTGGTGGTGGAGGTGGAGGACCGCCGGTGACCGCGAATGAGCCATGCATGGTCCCGCTGTGCGCATCGCACTGGTAGGTGTACGTGCCCGGAACGAACGTGACGTTCCACGTCACGTCTCCTGTTCCGGCGATGTCCGTCATCTCGTCGACGCCGGTTCCCTGTAGATGGAAGTTGTGGATGTTGCCGAGATCGTGAACGAGGATCGAGTACGAGCCCGCCTGAAGGGTCGTGATATCCGCGCCATTCGGGTACCGCAGGTAGATCTCGAAGCCAGGGCCCACGGTTCCGATGAGGTCGGTGCTGTTGACTGCGGCCAGGGCGTCGACCAGCCCGTAACCGAAGTGGTTGTTCGGCACATGGTCGATCCCGCCGCACTGCGTGCCGTTCGAGGACGTGACGTTCGGGTTCGCGGTGCCCTCCAGCAGCGCCTTCGTCGCAGCGATGTTCCTCGCCAACTCCGGATGAGCCGACCAGAGCAGCGCGACGACGCCGACCACGTGCGGGCCGGCCATCGAGGTTCCGCTGAACGACGCGTAGGCCGAGTCGCCCGAGTTCGTCGCCGAGCGCGAGGGGTTCCCCGGAGCGGCGATGTCGGGCTTGATGCGGCCGGAGCCGTCGGTGGTGACCGGGCCGCGGCTGCTGAAGCTGGCGAGGCTCATCGCGCCCGTATTCATCGCGGCGGTCGAGAAGGCCGCCGAGTAGATCGCCGGCGGATCCTGAACGGTGCTGCAGTTCGGGCCGCCGTTGCCCGCCGAGGCCTCGACGAAGATGCCGGCGGCCTCTGTGTTCTCGACGATCGTCTGGAGCGTGGTCGGCGCACAGCCTTCGCTCGGCGGACACGTCCAGCTGTTGTTCATCACGTGCGGGCGGAGCGTCGGGTCGGGGTTCTGACCCTGGAGGTCGGTCGGTGCGATGAAGAACTGGAAGCACTCCGTGTAGGTCGCCGGGGTGCCGTTCCCCTGATCCATGTTCCGGCAGCCGATCCACTTCGCGCCCGGCGCGACACCGATCTGGTTACCCGCTCCGTCGTCACCGGAGGTGGTGCCCGTCGTGTGCGTTCCGTGGCGAATGGTCGTCGCAGGGCTCCATGTGGTCCGGGCTGCAGATGCCGCCGCCGCTGTGGATCGAGTCGTGCCAGTTGTAGTTGTGGTCGGCGGTCGTGCCGTTCCAGCCCCGGTAGTGCGGCTTGAGCGCGTTGTGCGTCCACCGCATGCCGGTGTCCTGGTTGGCGATGACGATGCCCTGGCCTGTGTAGCCCAGCGCCCAGACTGCGGGCGCGTGCACCTGGTTGATGCCGGGCTCGACGGTGTCGGGCGAGTCGATCGCCTTCGTCGGCGTAGGCGTATCAACGCCCGCGAGCCAGTTCGACTTCGCATTCGACTCGATGGTCTGCACGTCCGAACGCGCAGCGAGGTCCTCGACGAGGGCACGGTCACCCGCGGCGAAGACGACGTTCGCGGCCCAGTACGACTTGTAGGAGATGCCGCGCGAGGCAAGCATGCTCTTGATCGGCGCCTGCGTGCGGGCGGCTTCGTTCTTGAGAGTCTTGTAGACGTACCAACCGCGAGCGTCCTGGTCCTTCATGCGGTAGGCGGCGCTCAGGTCGGCTTGGTCCTTCAAGTAGATGACGAATGAGGCCTTGCCGTTTGCGGCGAGCTGGTCGAGGACCTTGCCCTCGATCGGCGCGGCCGTGAAGTGCGCGGTCGAGCCTCTCGTCGCGAGAACCGGTGATGCGCCTGCGATCAGTGCAGCGAGTGCAAGCGCCGCGCCGAGCGCAATGCGCGGCCTTCGCCCTTTGTCTCCACCCATCGAGTCTCCCCCTCGTTTTTCGGAAAGCGGTTTGGCGAATCACGTTAGACCGTTTGCCGAGTTTTCACAAGGTTTCGAGGCCGCCAGTACGATCGCCCCGTGCCAGAGGATCGATTCGAGGCCCCCGGGTGGTGCCGCAACCTGATCGAGGCGGGCCGACTTCGGCCCGGTGAGCGGGTCCTCGTGCTGGTCGACGAGCCGCTTGCAGTCGAGGGCTCGGAGCTCTCGGCGGTGGTGCAGGACGCCGGCGGGGAACCGCACCTCGAGCTCTGGGAAGGCAGGCGTCCACTCGCCGCTCCGCCTCCGCCGGTGGCCGTGGCGGCCGAATCAACCGACCTGCTTCTCTTCCTCCTCGAGCAGGCAAGGGCGGACGAGGCGGGCGCGCGAATCGCCCTCGGTGAGATCGTGCTCGGCCATGGAGGACGCTCCCTCGTCCTCGGCTTCGTCGACAGCGATCTGCTCACGGGAGAGCTCTCGGAGCCGCCGTCCGATCTGGGCGCCGCCGCGCGACAGCTGCTCGACGAGGTTCGGGGAGCCGATCGGGTCCGCATCCGCGGCCGAGCGGGAACCGACCTCACCGCGAGCCTCCGCGGCCGCAGCTGGCAGACCGACGTGTTTCCGCTCGAGGCGGGCGGCTTCGGCAATTACCCCGGCGGCGAGGTCCACATCTCTCCGCTCGAGGACAGCGCCGAGGGCGTTCTCGTCGCGGACCTGACCGTCCCCTACACGGTGGACGGTCTCGTCGACGAGCCCGTCACGCTTCGCTTCGAAGCCGGAAGCGTGGTTTCGATCGAAGGCGGCCGCGCGGCCGAGCTCCTCCAGCAGATCGTCGAGGAGGCCGGGCCGAGCGGTCGGGTGATCGCCGAGCTCGGCATCGGGCTCAACCCGGCGGTCACCCCTCGGGGACACGTGATGCTCGATGAGAAGGCCGGGCGCACCGCTCACGTGGCGATCGGCTCGAACGTCGGCCAGTACGGCGGTATGAACGCATCGACGATCCATATCGACTGCATCTTTTCCGAGCCGCAGTTGGAGGTCGACGGCAGGCCGGTCGAGATTCCGACGCCTTAGGGACGGGGCTCGGAAGCCCCGCCCCTGCGCCTGGGCTACTACTGGGCGACGACGCCTGTGCCGGCGAACTGGCAGCGGCCGGTGCCCGCGATCGAGTACTCCTCGGCCAGGAAGGAGACGCTGACGACGGACGTGCCCGTCGGCGAGCGATAGACGATCGTGCCCGCGACGTCGTCATCGTTCGAGCCGAGGACGTCGTAGTCCGAGCTGGCGTCGAGGTCATCGTCCTCGCGGTAGAACGCGGCGGTGTCGTCGACCCCAGAGATGTGTACGCGAGCGTTGTCGAGCGTCGAGCGCGCACTGATCGTCATGTCGCCCGCACTCGAGCACGCCGCTCGCAGGATCAGGCCGCCGAATGTGAGCACCGTCGTCGCCGGCGTGTTCGCGGGAACGTCGTGGCTCACCCTCGCAGCTCCCGGGCCGGCGGGTCCAGGCGGCCCGGCGGGACCCGGCGCGCCTGCACCGCCCTGCGGGCCAGGCGGCCCCTGAGCGCCGGTCAAGCCACGGTGGCCACGCACAGTCGGGACGACCGAGGCCGGCAGCTTCGCGTTGCGGCCGAGCGGTACCAGCCGCCCCGGCTTCGGCGCCCGCGACGCCTTGATGCCGTTCACCGCGCCTGCGTTCGACGCGAAGGCTGCGATCGACCGCCTTGCAGCCCCGCCCGCGGGACCCGCCGCGAGCGCCGTGAGCACGAGCGCCGTACCAGCCAGCGCGACGATGGTTCGAGCTTTCCGCACGAGTGACCTCCTCGATGTGTGGGAACGAGTGGGTCTCCTCAAGTACAGGCTGTGAAGCTCGAGATCCCCTGAGACGACGATTTCGACGCGCTTTCGGCACAAAGGAGTTCCCAAGGCCCGGGGGTACCATGAGACGTATGACCGAGCTCACACCCGAAGAACGCGAGCGCCTGGCCGAGCTCTCCTATTACGAGCCGCCCGAGCCGGTCCACCACGAACCGCGCTTCCCGTTCCTGCGGAAGCTCTTCGCCCCGTTCCTTGCGATCGGAGCGCTCTTCGTCAAGTTCGGCGGCCTGCTGCTCAAGGGCAAGTTCCTCCTGTCCATGTTCATCTCGGCTGCCTTCTACGTCTGGTTCGGCGGCTGGTGGTTCGGGGTCGGGCTCGTCATCCTGCTCTTCGTCCACGAGATGGGTCACGTGCTCGAGGCCAAGCGCCAGGGCCTGCCCGTGAGCGCGCCTCTGTTCATCCCGTTCCTCGGGGCGATGATCACGATGAAGGAGATGCCGCAAGACGCCTGGAACGAGGCGAAGGTGGCGATCGCCGGCCCGCTCGTCGGCTCCGCGGGCGCAGGCGTCATCTGGGCCGTGGGCGAGATCACCGACTCGAACCACCTGCGGGCGCTCGCCTTCCTCGGCTTCCTCATCAACCTCTTCAACCTGCTGCCGGTCGTCCCGCTCGACGGCGGCCGGATCGTCGGCGCCCTCCATCCCTCGCTCTGGCTGGTCGGCTTCATCGCGCTGCTCGCGCTCGTGTTCCTGCGTCCGAACCCGATCCTGATCATCATTCTGATCTTCTCCGGGATGGAGCTCTGGCAGCGCTGGCGCACGCGGGACCATCCGGAGATGCAGTCCTACTACCGAGTCACGCCGAGACGTCGAGCGATCATGGCCGTCCTCTACTTCGGGCTCGCGATCCTGCTCGTGCTCGGCATGAACGCGACGCACGTCGATCGAGACCTCCTGCGCTGATGGACGACGAGCGGCTCCTCTCGAGCCACGAAGGCGCGCTGCCGGAAAACGTGCTCTCGATCGCCCGCGAGTTCTGGGCCGGGTTCGCGGCGGTGGACAAGATCGACCGACCGGCCGTCTCGATCTTCGGCTCTGCGCGCGCCCGCGAGGACTCGAAGGCGTATCGCGACGCCCGCGAGGTTGGACGGCGGTTCGGCGAAGCCGGCTGGGCGGTGATCACCGGCGGCGGACCAGGGGTGATGGAGGCGGCCAACCGTGGCGCCAAGGAGGGAGGCGGCCTCTCGGTCGGCTTCAACATCGATCTTCCCCATGAGCAGGGCTCGAACCCCTACATCGACATCGGCTACACGTTCAAGCACTTCTACGCGCGCAAGGTCTGCTTCGTGAAGCCCGCGGAAGGCTTCGTCATCTTCCCCGGCGGCTTCGGCACGCTCGACGAGCTGTTCGAGGCGCTGACGCTCATCCAGACCGGGAAGGCCCAGAACTTCCCTGTCGTCCTCGTGGGCACGGACTACTGGGGCGAGCTGATGGAGTGGGTTCGCGAGGAAGCGCTCGCCGACGGGATGGTCTCGCGCAAGGACCTCGCCCTCCTGCATGTGACGGACGATTTGAACGAGGCAGTGCAGGCCATCATCGAGTCCCGCAACTCAGATGTCACCCGTCGGGAGAAGGCGGACGCGCAGTGAACCTCCGTGACCTGCCCTCGGTGGACGAGCTGGCCCGCTCGAGCGACGACCCGCTCTCCGTGCAGGCCGCCCGGATTGTTCTCGCGCGCGCGCGCGAGGAGATTCAGGCCGGCGCCGAGCCCGGTGACCTCGCCGAGCGCCTGCGGGAGGAGCTGGACGCCGCGCGGGAGGCCCGTCTGCGCCGCGCGCTGAATGCGACGGGAGTGATCGTGCACACGAACCTCGGCCGCGCGCCGCTGGCGGAGGCCGCGCTGGAGCGCGTGCGCGAGGTCGGCCGCGGCTACTCGAACCTCGAGTACGACCTGAGCGCAGGCGCGCGCGGCTCCCGCCAGGATCACGTCGCGAGCGTGTTGCGGCGACTGACGGGCGCCGAAGCAGCACTCGTCGTCAACAACAACGCGGCGGCGGTTCTGCTGGCGCTCGCGGCGCTCGCGGAAGGACGTGAGGTGGTCGTCTCGCGCGGCGAGCTGATCGAGATCGGCGACGGCTTCCGGATCCCCGACGTGCTCGCGCGTTCCGGTGCCCGCCTCGTCGAAGTCGGCACGACGAACCGGACCCGTGCTGCCGACTACGACCGGGCGGTCGGTCCCGAAACGGCAGTCCTTCTGCGCGTGCACCAGTCGAACTTCCGCGTCGTCGGCTTCACCGAGCTGCCGACCGTGGCCGAGCTGGCGAAAGTCGCCCAGCGGCACGGGCTGCCGCTCGTCGACGACCTCGGGTCGGGCGCGCTCGTGCAGGTCGAGGACGAGCCGTCGGTGCGCGAGAGCCTCGAGGCGGGCGCCGACCTCGTCTGCTTCTCGGGCGACAAGCTCCTCGGCGGCCCGCAGGCCGGGATCGTGGTCGGGAGCGCCGAGCTCGTCGAGAAGCTGCGCCGCCATCCGCTCCAGCGTGCCGTCCGGGCCGACAAGCTGACCCTCGCCGCCCTCGAGGGCACGCTCACGCTCTACGTCGACCCCGCTAGGGCCGCGCGCGAGGTGCCGGTGCTGCGCATGGCCGGCGAGCCCACGGAGGACGTGCGCGCGCGCGCCGAACGGCTCGCGGAGGCCCTGGGCGGGGAGGTCGAGGAGACGGTCGCCAGGATCGGCGGCGGCGCGCTCCCGCTGGCCGAGCTGCCGAGCTTCGCCTGCGCGGTCGAGGAGGAGCTCGCGGCCCCTCTTCGACAGCGGCGAGCCGCCTGTGATCGGAGTCGTCCGTGACGGGCGCCTGCTGCTGGACTGCCGCACTCTCAGCAACTCCGAAGTGGACGAGGTCGCCGCGGCAGTCACTGCCGCCCGCGGATGAGCGAGCCGAACCCGGAGGGACAGCTGCCGGTGCTGATCGACGAGCGGCTGATCGAGGCGCGATGGCTCTGACCGTCGGCACGGCGGGTCACATCGACCACGGCAAGACCTGGCTCGTCCGGGCGCTGACCGGCAAGGACACCGACCGGCTGCCCGAGGAGCAGGAGCGCGGGATCTCGATCGACCTCGGCTACGCGCCGCTCGACCTGCCGGGTGGCCGACGGCTCTCGGTCATCGACGTCCCCGGCCACGAGCGCTTCATCCGCAACATGGTCGCCGGCGCGAGTGGGATCGACCTCTTCCTGCTCGTGATCGACGCGACCGAGGGCGCCAAGCCGCAGACGCACGAGCACCTGGCGATCCTGCGCCTGCTCGGGATCGACCGGGGCGTCGTCGCCGTGACGAAGGCGGACGCGGCCGACCCGGCGATGCTCGAGCTCGTCGTGGCCGAAGCTCGCGAGCTCGTTCCGGGCACCGAGGTCGTCCCGGTCAGCGCGAAGACGGGCGAGGGGCTCGACGAGCTCCAGGCCGCGCTGGAGGCGGTCGCCGAGAGCCGTGAGCACGAGGCGCTCCTCGGCGCGACCCGGCTCTACGTCGACCGCGCCTTCACGCTCCACGGGATCGGCACCGTTGTCACCGGCACGCTCTGGTCGGGCGCCGTCGGTGACGGAGACGAGCTTCGAGCCGAGCCGCCAGGAATCGATGTCCGCGTGCGTAGCGTGCAGGTGCACGACGAGCCCGTGGCGCGAGCGGAGGCGGGCCAGCGCGTGGCGCTTGCGCTGCCGGGCATCGAGAGGGACGCGCTGGGACGGGGGGACGCCCTTGTCGAGCCCGGCGCGTACCCGCGGAGCTACCGGCTCGACGTCGAGCTCGAGGAGCTGGAGCCGATCCCCGACCGTGCCCGGCTCCAGGTGCATCACGGGACGGCCGAGATCCAGGGCCGGCTCGTTCGCGTCGGCGAGCGCTTCGGGCAGCTCCGGCTCGCGACGCCCGTGGTGGCCGCGCGAGGCGACCACGTCGTCCTCCGCAGCTCTACCACTCTCGGCGGCGGCCGCGTGCTCGACCCGGCGCCGCCGCGTGCGCCCGACGCCGCCCGGCTCGAGCTCCTGGCGACGGACGATCCCGCCTCGATCGTGCGGGCGCTCGTCCACGAGCCCGTTCGCGCCGCAGATCTCGCGGCCCGCGCGCTCCTCTCTCCTGCGCAGCTCGAAACCGGCCTCAGAGCCGTCGAGCAGATCGACGGCTGGCACTTCTCGGCAGAATGGCTCGACCAGGCGCGTCGCGAAGCGCGAACGCGGCTCACACTGCGGGCCGAAGCCGCACCGCTTGATCCGGGCCTACCGGCCGGAGATCTCCTCAGCGGCGCACAGTGGGCCGAGGCGATCCTGCCCCTTCTCGAGCTCGATCAGCGTGAGGGCAAGGTCTATCTCCCGGGAACGGCCGCGTCGCTCGGTGAGAAGGCCGGCGATGCGGAGGCACTCGAGGCGAAGCTCGAAGAAGCGGGCCTCGAGCCGACCCAGGTCGACGACGCAGATCTGGCGCGCTTCCTCGAAACCCAAGGCCGCCTCATCCGGATCGGCGACGGGCTAGCCGTCGGAATCGGCCCCTATGAGAAAGCGAAGCGAGCCCTGATCGAGGAGTGCGAGGCGGCCGGCAAGATCACGCTAGCTCGCTTCCGCGACCTGATGGGCATCTCGCGCAGGCCCGCGCAACTCTTGCTCGAGCGCTTCGACACCGACGGCCTAACGCGCCGGGTAGGCGACGAGCGCGTCCTCAGAAAGTCAGCGGCGCGCGGATAACATCGCCACAGGGAGCGGCATGGGCCCGGTGGCCCAGCTGGTCTTCAAAACCGGTGCGGTCGTGTAACCCACGGCTCGGTAGGTTCGACTCCTGCGCCGCTCCGTAGAGCGAAGGCCGCCCTCGCGGCGAGCGCCGAGCACGACGGCAGCTCGTGGGAGGTGCCGGGTATCGGCGAGTCGGTCGCGGGATCCTTGTTGAAGGTGCCGGCGGGTACGAAGAACGAGGCGATCGCGCGTTCGTCGGTTACGGGGCCGTCGGGGCCGTCGAGGTATTAGCGTAGGGGCGCGTTGAGCGCCGTGCCCGAGACCACAGTTCCGCCGCCGTACGCCCGCGAGGCCGCCGAGGTCGTCGCTGCACTCGGGTCGGACCTGGACTCGGGTCTGACCGGCGCCGAAGCGGCGGCGCGGCTGTCGCGCTACGGGCCGAACGAGATCACCAAGGAGAAGCCGCCGTCGATGTGGGCGGTGGCGGCGCAGCAGCTGCGCGACCCGATGAACATCATGCTGATCGCGGTCGTCGCGGTGAGCTTCGTGATCGGCGAGGTCTCCACCGGCGTGATCGTCGCGCTCCTCATCCTTCTCAACGTCGTCCTCGGCACACGCCAGGAGCTGAAGGCGCGTGCAAGCATCGACGCGCTCGCGAACCTCCAGGTGCCGCAGGCGAAGGTCGTGCACGACGGCTCGGTCGCGCTCGTGCCGGCGGTCGACCTCGTCCCCGGCGACATCGTCGAGGTGGAGGCCGGCGACATCGTCCCCGCCGACGGCCGCATCGTCCGCTCGGCCACGCTCGAGACGCAGGAGGCGGCCCTCACCGGCGAGAGCGCGCCCGATCCCGAAGGACGCGGGCGCGCTCGACGGAGCGGACGTGGCGCTCGGCGACCGCTCGAACATGCTGTTCCAGAACACGGCGGTGACGAGGGGCACGGCCGCGATGGTCGTGACCTCCACCGGCATGGAGACCGAGATGGGGAAGATCGCGACGATGCTGACCTCGGTCACCCGCACGCGGTCGCCGCTGCAGAAGGAGCTCGGCAAGCTGACCTACGTGCTCGGGATCATCGCCTGGGGCGCGGTCGCGTTCATCGTCGTCGTCGGCGTCGCCCGGGGCGAGAAGTTCAGCGACGTCCTGCTGCTGGGCACGGCGATGGCGATCTCGGCGATCCCGACGGGCATGCCGGCGTTCGTGTCGGGCCTGCTTTCGATGGGTGCGAAGCAGCTCGCCGACTCGAAGGCGGTCGTCAAGAACCTGACCGACGTCGAGACGCTCGGGGCGACGAGCGCGATCAACACCGACAAGACCGGCACGCTGACGCTGAACCAGATGATGGTCTCGACCCTCTACACCGCCGGCGAGTGGTTCACGGTCGAGGGGGAGGGCTACCGAAAGATCGGAGCGCTCCGGTCGGTCGCGGGCGCCCCTACGCCCGACTTCACGCGGCTGGCGCTCGGCCTCGTGCTCGACAGCGACGCGACGGTCGGCGACGACGGGAGCGTGGTCGGCGACCCGACGGAGGCGGCGCTCGTCGTGCTCGCGGCCAAGCTCGGCGTCGACGCGGAGGAGACGCGGCGGGCCTACCCGCGGATCGCCGAGGTGCCGTTCGACTCCGACTACAAGTTCATGGCGACCTTCCACCGCTACCCGGTGGACGGCACCGACCGCGTGATCCAGCTGGTCAAGGGCGGGCCCGACGTCGTGCTGGCGCGCTGCAGCCTCGCGGGCGGCCCGATGAGCGGCTCGCAGGTACCGATCGAGGAGGCGCGGACCGGGATCGACGAGGCGAACGACCGCATGGGCGAGAAGGGCCTGCGCGTGCTCGCCTTCGCGGCGCGCTTCGTCGACGACGGTGAGCTCGACGCGATGGCCGCCGACCCGATGTCGCTGACCCGCGACCTCGCGTTCGTCGGCATGGTCGGGATCATCGACCCGCTCCGCCCGTCGTCGAAGGCCGCGGTGCAGACGGCGCTCGGCGCGGGGATCGACGTCCGCATGATCACCGGCGACCATGCGGTGACCGCGCAGGCGATCGGCGAGTCGCTCGGACTCGGGCCGGGCGCGATCAGCGGCACCGAGCTGCAGGAGCTGAGCGACGAAGAGCTCGGCCGCCGGCTACCCGAGCTGCACGTCTTCGGCCGGGTCACGCCGCAGGACAAGCTCCGCCTCGCCCGGCTGATGCAGGAGCAAGGGCTGATCGTGGCGATGACCGGCGACGCCGTCAACGACGCCGCCGCTCTGAAGCAGGCCGACATCGGCGTGGCGATGGGCAGCGGCAGCGAGGTCACCAAGCAGGCCGGCCGGATGATCCTCACCGACGACAACTTCGGCACGCTCGTGAACGCCGTCGAGATCGGCCGCCGGGTCTACGAGAAGGTCGTCTCCTACGTCCGCTACCAGATGACCCAGCTGCTCGCGCTCGTGTTCCTGTTCATCGCCGCGACCGCGTTCGACATCAACCAGGGCGTCGCGCTGACCCCGCTGATGGTGCTGTACCTGCTCGTGTTCGCCACCGCCTCCGGCGTCGTCGTGATCGCGGTCGACCCGGGGGCGCCCGACGTGATGCACAGGCCGCCGCGCGACCCGAGGCTGACGATCACCAACAGGGCCGCGGTCACGCTCTGGGTCGTCTACGCCTTCACGCTCTTCATCGCGGCACTGATCCCGCTCGTCGCCGGCCCCGACGACCCGAGCACCGACGTGCCGACCGCCTCGCTGACGATGACGTTCGTGGTGATGGGCCTCGGCACCGTCTTCAACGCGCTCACGAACCGCCGCGACCCCGCGAGCGGCCTCTCGTCGCCGATCCTGAAGGCACTCGGCATCTCGCTCTTCCCCGTGGCGATGATCGTCCTCGCGACCGAGCTGCCGGGGCTCCAGAAGGGCCTCCTCACCACCTCGCTCACCGGCAAGGAGTGGCTCGCCTGCTTCGGCCTCGCCGCGCTCCTGCCGCTCGTGATCGAGACCGGAAAGTGGCTCCGCCGCCGGCGAGCCCCGAAGCCGGCCGTCCGCAGACCTGCAACACGCGCTCGCCCCGGAGCGCGCCCTCTCCAAGGCTGCATCGTGAGCAAGGTCACGTATGCCTGGCTGCAGAGCGCGCAAGGATCAGTTGGGCCGTCCCGAAGCTGAGCAAGGCGACGGCAACGCCCAGGGTCGCGCCTGCGAGCGCGTCCGAGAGCCAGTGCACCTGGAGGTATGTGCGGCTCCAGGTCATCGCGGCGATCGTGGCGGCTGCGACCGCGAACCAGAGTCGGCGCCCTCGATCGGGCCTGCTGAAGAGGAGGACGAGCGCGACCGCGGTCGCGCCCGCGTAGGCGGCATGGCCCGAGGGAAACGACGTCCCGTGCGCCTCGAGCATCTGCCCCGGCGGGCGCTCCCGGCTGACGGCCGCTTGACCAGGTTGGACGAGCAGCGGGGTGAGCGCCTCGGCGGCGGCGAAGGCCGCCAGCGCGGCCCAGCGGCGCGCGAGGAGGAGCGCGAGTCCGATCCCGGCCAGCGTGAGGGCGCGCCAGATGCCGCGCCCGAGCGCGTTGAACACGAGCGCGACGTGCGTGAGGAACGGCGTCTCGATGTCCTGCATCAGCTCGGACCAGCGGCTGTCGATCGTGAGAGGGCCTGCAGGTATCAGGAGCGCGAGCAGAAGCACGAGCGCGAGGAGCGCACTCGCCCAGCCGACGGCCCGGCCCGGGCGGGCGAGAAACTCCTCCGTCCGCCACCGCTCGGCCGGCACGGCCTCTCAGCCTTCGTCCCGTCCGGCGGCCACGGCGAACAGCCGTCGCAGCGTGTCGAGCGCCCCTTCTGGGAGCCCGGCCGACGGTGAGGCACCCGGGTGCTGCGGCGCGATGCGCACCCGCAGCGCCCGCGGCCGGCTGACGAGCCGAAGCGGCGGGTCCAGCACGAGCGCCTCGCCGTCGACTCCCACCGGCACCGGCTGCGACGCCGTCACCTCGAAGGCGGGAGCCGACCACTGCTGCCAGGGGCGGCCCGCTCCGTGGGCCTGCGGTGCCTGCAAGACGGCGACGCCCAGCTCGCCTGCGTCCATCCGAGGACGCGTGCCCGAGCCGACGGCCCGCCCCAGACGGTAGGCGTTGTTCGAGACCAGGATCACCGCCGCAGACTCATGCGCGCGGCCGTCCGGGCCGCGCCAGCCCAGCTCGGCGGTCGGCCCGTCGGGTTGCGAGGCGAGCACGTCGGGCGCCGTGTCGAGGATCGTGCGCAGCTTGGCGTCGCGGTACCCCTCGCGCTGCACGGCCTCGGCGTAGAGCCCGAACGACACGTTGTTCACGAACACGCGGCCGTTGATCTCGGCGAGGTCGACCCGGCGCTCCCCGCCGTTGACGAATGCGTCGAGCGCGCCCACGACGTCGTCCCGGTCGACTCCGAGATCGAGCGCGAAGTGGTTGCGGGTACCGGCCGGGATGCAGGCGAACGGCAGGTCGTGCTCGGCGGCGATCGAGGCCACGAGCGCCTGGGTGCCGTCACCGCCGGCGGCCGCCAGTCCGTCGGCTCCCCGGGCAACCGCGTCGCGGACGAGCTGTGCGAGGTCGTCGCCGGGCTTCAGCTCGATCGGCTCGATCCCGCGTGCCCGCGCCTCGTCGGGGAGGTTGTTGCTCACGGCCTTGCCGCCGCCCGAGCGGGGGTTCCACACCACGACCGCGCGCCTCGGTGGAACGGCGGCCTGGAGCGTCGCGTCGACGCGGAACACCCGCCTGCCGATCGCGATGCCCAGGATCAGGAGCCCAATGGCCGCGAGACCGAAGCCGTAACGGTCGCCTGACAGCACGACGACGACCGCCGCGACGAGCAGCAGCCCGCCGCCGGCCGCGAGAACGTGCCTTGTGGGGGCCTTTCGCAGAAGTGCCTGCCACGCCACGACGACGCCTGCGGCGAGCAGCGCGATCGCCGCCAGGCCGCGGGGGAGATCGCGCATGATCTCGATCACGGCCGCGACGACGGCAGCCACCAGGCACACCAACGCCGCCGCAGCGGAAACACGCCGACCGACCATCGCGTCGCCACCTTCCCGTCGTCCAAGTTCGCGCGCATAGCCCTCGGCTCCTGACGCAGTGGAGCCTACCGCGATCGAAACCGGTGTCCGCGGCCAGGTGCGCGGAATGACGAGCTACGGCGAGTTCGTCGTGCCGGGTTGACTGCTCGGTGTGCGTGTCCAGTCTGCTCCGGACTCCTGGCGAAACGCGGCGATCGCTGCATCGAGTGTCGGGAAGAAGTGTCGTGGATCGATCGTTCGCGTGAGCTCGTACCGCTCGATCTTGCGCCTGACGGGGTCCTTCATCTCGGCAAACACGAGGGAGATACCCCTCGCGTTGAGCGCCTCGTCGAGCTCTTCCAGCATGTCTGCTGCCGTGGTGTCCACGTCGGTGATCGGCTCGGCCGCCACGATGATCCAGGTCGGCGGGGGTTCGGCGGAAGCGAGCTTCCGGATCTGCTCACGGAACGTCCGGGCGTTGGCGAAGAAGAGCGGCGCGTCGAAGCGGAAGACCACCAGCCCCGGAAGCACCTCGGCATCCGGGTAGCTGCGCAGGTCGTGGTAACCAGGGAGGTCTCTGACCCGTCCGAGCACGGTCTGGTATGGCCACCACACGCGCCGAAATGAAACTGCGACCGACACGGCGACCGCGATCGCGATTCCGGGCAGCACCCCGAACAGGACGACTCCGAGGAAGGCTGCGGTCGAGACGGCGAACTCCGTCCGGCGCTGCTGCCAGAGGCGGATCGTCCCGGGAAGGTCGGCAAGAGACAGGGAGGCGGCGATCACGACAGCCGCGAGGGTGGGCTGTGGCAGGTTCCGCAGCAGTCCCGGAACGAGCACGAGCATCAGCGTGATCGCGACCGCTCCCACCAGCCCGGTGACCTGTGTCTTCGCGCCGGCTTGCTCGGCGACTGCTGTCCGTGAGCCGCTCGTGCTGACGGGGAAGCCCTGGAAGAGGCCGGCTGCGATGTTCGCAGCGCCGATTCCGATCATCTCTTGGCTGCCGTCGACCTCCTCACCGGTCCGGTCGGCGAACGCGGATGACGTCGCGATCGTGTCTGCCAGTGCAACGAGCGCGATCCCCGCTGCACCCCCGATCAGGAGCGGAAGATCGGAGAGCCCTACGCCGGGAAGGGTGAAGGGCGGAAACCCCTGCGGCAGCGTCCCCACGAGCTCCACTCCGTGCTGCCCGAGTTGGAACAGAGTCACTGCGATGATGGACAGAATCACGGCTGCGAGGACTCCGGGGACCTTCGGCATCACCCGCTGCAAGACGCCGATCACCGCCAGGCCGAACAGGCCGACCGCGAGAGCGGCAGGCACCGTTTCGCCGTGCGCGACGCCGTGCAGGAACCCCCGCAGCTCGTCGATGAAACCGTTGGCGTCCACGGAGAACCCGAACAGCTTGGGCAGCTGCCCGACCAGGATCGTGAGAGCCAGGCCGTTCATGTAGCCGATCATGGTCGGCTTCGAGAGCAGATCGGCTACGAAGCCGAGCTTCGCAACTCCGCCGGCCACCATGAACGCTCCCACCAGCAGCGCGAGCATCGACGCGAGCGCGATTGCACGCTCCGGGCTGCCGTCGGCTCCCAGCAGGGGCAGGATCGTGGCAGCGATCATCGGCCCGAGCGAGGAGTCGGGTCCGAGCACGAGGATCTTCGATGGCCCGAAGATCGCGTACCCGGTCAGACAGAGGATCGAGGTGTAGAGACCGGTGATCGGGGGAAGGCCCGCGAGCTCGGCGTACGCCATTCCCTGCGGGACGAGAAGCGTGGTCAGAACCAGGCCCGCGACGATGTCCCTGGGAGCCCAGCCGGCCCTGTATGACGAGAGCATCCGTAACCCAGGCACCGCGCGCATCTTCGCCACAGCGTCTAGCTTAGGTCGGCCCGGCCGCCTGGTCTTCGGGACGCACCTGCACACTCTCCGCCGCGGCGGGCTCCCTAGCCGACTACGATCGACGTGCAACGCGCGCTCGCCCCGGAGCGCGCTCTCCCGGAGGCTGCGTCATGAGCAAGGACAAGAAGACGAAGGTCACGAGCAAGGACGCCGAGGCCCCGGCGAAGGCGCCGGCTGCGTCCGATGGGCCCGAGGCTGGCTCTCCCGCGAAGATGGGCCGCAAGGAGTACGAGCGGGAGATGGTCCGTCTCCACGGCGAGCTCGTGGCGATGCAGGAGTGGGTCAAGGCGACGGGCACGAAGGTCTGCATCGTCTTCGAGGGTCGCGACACGGCGGGCAAGGGCGGCACGATCAAGCGGATCACCGAGCGGGTCAGCCCCCGCGTGTTTCGCGTCGTCGCTCTGCCCGCGCCGACCGAGCGCGAGCGCTCGCAGATGTACGTGCAGCGCTACATCCGGCACTTCCCGGCCGCCGGTGAGGTCGTGATCTTCGATCGCAGCTGGTACAACCGTGCCGGTGTCGAGCGGGTGATGGGCTTCTGCACCGAGGAGCAGACGACGAGGTTCCTGGAGCAGGTCCCGCAGGTCGAGAAGGCGATGGTCGACGCGGGGATCATCCTGCTCAAGTACTGGCTGGAGGTCAGCCCTGATGAGCAGACCCGCCGTCTCGAGAGCCGGATCGACGACCCGCGCAAGGTCTGGAAACTCTCGGACATGGACCTGAAGTCCTACAGCCGCTGGTACGACTACTCGCGCGCCCGCGACGCGATGTTCCTCGCCAGCGACACGGCCTGGGCTCCCTGGTACGTCGCCGACACCAACGACAAGAAGCGCGGTCGCCTCAACATCATCGCCCACCTGCTCAGCCAGATCCCCTACGAGCCGCTCGCACTGCGCGACGTCAAACTGCCGCCGCGGCAGAAGGCCGGCGGCTACCGCGAGTCCGAGCTACCGCTGCGGCACATCTCGACCCCGTTCTGACTCCGGAACGCGAGGCCCGGGAACGACCGTGACCTTGCGCGCGCGTGTCCGCTCTTTGCGTGTGTCCTTGCTCGTGGTGCAACCCACGGCTCGGTAGGTTCGACTCCTGCGCCGCTCCGTAGAGCGAAAGCCGCTCAACCAGAACGAACTCTGGCCGGGTAAGCGGCGCCCTGAAACTCTGGCTTAGGCAGGCAACGACCCGTCTCCGGGGTGTAAGCCAAAGTAAGGTCCGGCGGGTGGTCGCCTTCCTCAGACTGCTGCGAGCAGCCGACGCCGAGGACGATTTCGGCCTTTGGCCGTTGATCGCAGGTCGGAGGGCGGCATGAGTCGGATCGCGATTGCCTTGTCCCCCACCGGACATCGCTCGGTCACCTCGGTCGCTTCCGTCTCGGGCGGGTCGCTGACGAACGGCTACGTGACACAAGCCGTCGATCACACGAGCGGGACGCCGCAGGAGCTCACGGATGGACGGGCCGGGGGTGCTCGCGAGACTCAGGGCGGAGCCGAGCCATGAACAAGCGAGCCGATCAGACGCGAGTTCTCATCGCCGGGGGCGGCGTGGCCGCGCTCGAGGCCGCCCTGGCCCTTCGCGCGCTGGCCCAGGAGCGGGTCAGCGTTGGGCTCATCGGGCCGGAGCCGCACTTCTGGTACCGACCGCTCTCAGTCAGTCAGCCGTTCGTGCTCGGTGAGGCGCGGCACTTCGAGCTGACCGAGCTCGCCTCGGCGGCCGGTGCCACCTTCTCGCTCGGGACCTTCGTGGGCGTCGACGCCACGCGGCGCGAGGCGCTCACCTCGGTGGGCGAAATGCCTTACGACGCTTTGTTGATCGCCTGCGGGGCAGTCCCGACCACTGCCGTGCCCGGCGCGCTGACCTTCCGCGGCCCAGCCGACGTCGACAAGATGCGCGACCTGCTCGCCGAGATCGTCGACGGCGCGGTGCGGCGAGTCGCCTTCGTCGTGCCGAGCGGCGCGGTCTGGTCGCTGCCCATCTACGAGCTCGCGCTGATGACCGCCGCCTACGTCCGAGCACGCGGGATCGAAAGCGTCGAGATCACCCTGGTCACGCCGGAGCACGAGCCGCTGGGGCTGTTCGGCCAAGCCGCGAGCGCGGCGGTTCGCGAGCTACTCGATGAGCGCCAGATAGCCGTGCGCACGGAGGCGCACCCGGCCGAGGTCGTCGACGGGGAGCTGCGCCTCATTCCTGAGGGTCGTCTGCCTGCTGACCGCGTCGTCGCTCTGCCACGCCTGCGCGGCCCGCGCCTCGATGGTCTGCCGCAGACACTCGAGGGCTTCATCCCTGTTGACGAGCACGGCCGCGTTCGCGGCCTCGTGGACGTCTACGCCGCCGGCGACATCACCAGCTTCCCGGTCAAGCAGGGCGGCATCGCCGCTCAGCAGGCGGGGGCGGCGGCCGCCTTCATCGCCGCAGCCGCCGGCGCCGACCTGACGCCGCAGCCTTTTCGGCCCGTGCTCCGCGGGCTGCTTCTGACCGGACGGGAGCCGCGCTTCCTGCGTCACGAGCTCACCGGCGGCGACGCCGACGCCTCGTTGGTCAGCCCCGAGCCGTTGTGGTGGCCGCCGGCCAAGATCGTCGGCCGTTACCTGGCTCCCTTCCTCGGCGCCGGCGTGGACAGTCCAGCCGAGACGCCGGCCGAACCGACCGTCGCCGTCGAGGTCGAGCTGGATGCCGCGCGCCCCCAGTCCACGCTCTTCGACTTCGACGCTGCAGGCGACGAGCGTTGTGTCCGCGAGGTGATGTCGCCCGTGCTCGTGGTCGAGCCTGAGGACACGCTTGGCCAGGTCGCCGAGAAGATGCGCGCCGACGACGTCGGCTCGGCGGCGGTGGCCGCCTCCGGACGCCTGATCGGGATCCTCACCTCGCGCGATCTGTTGCGTGCCTTCGCCGGCCGCGTACATCCGAGCGAGGGACGCGTACGCGAATGGATGACCGCGGAGCCTCTCGCCGTCTCGGCCGAGACGCCGGTCGAAGCGGCGCTGTGGCTCATGGCCGAGCACGGCATCCACCACCTGCCGGTCGTCGAGGGCGAGCGGACGGTGGGGATGCTTGGCTTCCGGCAGGCGGCGGAGGCACAGCGGACGGGGATCGGCCTCGGGCTCTGAGCCCGGTGTCCCGTCGATGGGTAAGGGCTTGCGGGAACCCGCAGAGATTCGGGCGCTGCTCTCGTTGGCTGGCCCCGCCGAGGCCGAGCGGCTGCTGGCGAACTTGCGCACGCGGTTTAGGAGACCGCGCGTCGCTCAACGGCCCTCCTAGTTTCCCCTGGAAGTTCGCTGGTTCTTGAGCAGTCGGGTTCGCCTGCCCTTGAGCTGCCCTTATCGCGAGCCGCTCGCGGCGGCTAGGCTGGCCCGCCGATCACGCGGATGGAGTTGGCGCCGCTGCCGTTCGGCTCGACGAGCAGCGCCCCGAGGGGTTTCCGTTCGCGCGAGCCGCCGCGCCAACTCGATCGCGGCGAGCAAATGGCGCTCATCCTGGTTCACGCAACCATTCAAGCACCCTTGGCCCGTTTCACATCAAGCCTCTAACCTTATGACAATGAAGCGCGTCCTTCCGGTCCTCGCATTTCTCGCTGGAGCCGGTCGCGGTCAAAGCCGTACTCCTGCTCTCCCTCCATCGAGCTCGTGCGAGCGGGGCGTACCAGCTCCTTGCGGGCCAGCTCGTGCAGGTTGAGGGACAGGCCGCCACCCGCCGAGTCTAGGCGAGGCACTCGAAGCACACGAGCGTCAGAGAAAACTTGGTACCGGATTTGGTACCGGTCTCAGCGGATCCAACTGGATCTAACCGGACGGAAGCGGGGCGAAAACCCCGCTTCCCGTACGCGCAGTGGACCTGCTTGGAAGACCTTCAAAACCGGTGCGGTCGTGTAACCCACGGCTCGGTAGGTTCGACTCCTGCGCCGCTCCGTCAAGCGGAAAACGTCTGCCTAGTCTTCGCAGACGTCGTCGAGACGCGCGTGCGTTAGCCGGAGATGTCGTCCGTACTCATCCGCACCGACTCGTCGTGTGTACCGGCCTCGAAGACAAGCTGCGCGCTCTTGGAGAGCCTGCGGTCGATGATCACACTGTCGCCCGCGGGCCCACCTAGCGGCGGCACCGCCCCGAGTTCGAACTCGGGATATGCGACCGCGAGTTCGGCCTCCGTTGCGAGCCTTGTCTCGCCGTTCGAGGCGAGGAGCTCGCGCACCTTGGCGAGATCGACGTGTTCCGACGCCGGCACGACGATCCGGGCGTACCCGGCAGGCGTCCTGACGACGACGGTCTTCGCAACCTCTTCGGCGGCAACGCCGATTGCCTCCGCCTCCGCCTTCGCGGTCTGCGTGGGCGTGTGCGGAATCAGCTCGTAGCCAACGCCGCTCTCGGCAAGCACATGCAACAGGGCGTGCTCTTGGAGCGTCTCGCCCTTCGGTGTCTCTTGACTGGGCATCACAGCCCTCCTTCGTCGACACCCGCAGCATCACGTTCGCGGCTTCTCGTGCCATCGGGGAAGCCCTGATCGGCTTGCAGCCTCTCGGGGTATGGCGCCTCCAGGGTGGCCTCGTGGTTCGCGCTCCGTGGCAAGCCTGCGGTTTTTCCTCACGTGTGTCCGGGCCGCCACCGATGTGCGGCGCCCTCTTCGAGAGCGATGCTCCCTCAGCCGCGCGACGATGCGCGGCCACGCTTGCTCCTCTGAAAGGAGAGCGCTATGGCAACCATCGAGAAAGTGACGACATATGAGGCTCCGGGCCGCGCCGGCAGCCCCGTTGAGCTGAAGTCACGCTACGACAACTTCATCGGCGGCCATTGGATCGCGCCGATCAACGGCAAGTACGCGGAGAACCTCACGCCGGCGACCGGCGAGCCCTTCACCGAGGTGCCGTGCTCATCGGCGGAGGACATCGAGCTCGCGCTCGATGCCGCTCATGCAGCAAAGGACGCCTGGGCCGAGACGTCCACCACCGAACGCTCGCGGGTTCTGAACAAGATCGCCGACGCGATCGAGGAGAACCAGGAGATGCTGGCGGTGGCGGAGAGCTGGGAGAACGGCAAGCCCGTGCGCGAGACGCTCGCCGCGGACATCCCACTCGCAGCCGACCACTTCCGCTACTTCGCCTCGGCCATCCGCGCGGAGGAAGGGTCGATCTCCGAGATCGACAAAGACACCGTTGCGTACCACTTCCGCGAGCCGCTCGGAGTCGTGGGCCAGATCATCCCGTTCAACTTCCCGCTGCTGATGGCTGCGTGGAAACTGGCTCCCGCCCTGGCGGCGGGAAACTGCGTGGTGCTCAAGCCGGCGAGCCCGACACCGTGGTCGATCCTCAAGTTCGCGGAGTTGATCGAGGACATCGTGCCGCCGGGCGTGCTGAACATCGTCAACGGTCCCGGTGCCGAGATCGGCAAGGCGCTCGCGACGAACAAGCGGATCGCCAAGATCGCGTTCACAGGCGAGACGGTGACCGGGCGCCTGATCATGCAGTACGCGGCGCAGAACATCATCCCGTCGACGACAGAGCTCGGCGGCAAGTCGCCGAACATCTTCTTCGCCGACGTGATGGACGAAGACGACGACTTCCTCGACAAGGCCGTCGAGGGCCTCGTGCTCTACGCCTTCAACAAGGGCGAGGTCTGCACGTGTCCTTCAAGGGCGCTGATCGAGGAGTCGATCTACGAGGAGTTCATGGGCAGGGCGCTCGAGCGGATCGCAGCGATCCGGCAGGGCTCCCCACTCGACCCCTCCACCCAGCTCGGCGCCCAGGTCTCGACCGCACAGCTGGAGAAGATCGAGAACTACGTCGAGATCGGACTCGAGGAAGGCGCAGAGCTGCTGATCGGCGGTAAGCGCAACGTGCTCGACGGCGAGCTGGCCGGCGGGTACTACTTCGAGCCCACGGTGTTCAAGGGCCACAACAAGATGAGGATCTTCCAGGAGGAGATCTTCGGTCCGGTGCTTGCGGTCACGACCTTCAAGAACGAGGCCGAGGCGCTCGAAATCGCAAACGACACGATGTACGGCCTCGGCGCCGGCGTTTGGACGCGAGACACGAGCAAGGCGTTTCGCATGGGGCGCGGCATCAAGGCCGGGCGCGTGTGGACGAACTGCTACCACCTCTATCCCGCGCACGCGGCCTTCGGCGGCTACAAGGTCTCGGGCGTCGGGCGCGAGAACCACAAGATGATGCTCGACCACTACACGCAGACCAAGTGTCTGCTCGTCAGCTACGACCCGAAGCCGCTCGGGTTCTTCTAGACATGACCGAGAGCGGGACACGGCAAGTCACGGCCACCGACACGGCGCTCGCCGCGATCGAGCGGCTCAAGAACCGCCATGGCCCGCTCATGTTCGTGCAGTCGGGGGGCTGCTGCGAAGGCAGCTCCCCGATCTGCCTCCCTCTCGGCGAGCTCCTGCTCGGCCCCGGCGATGTCCTGCTCGGCGAGATCGCAGGCTGCCCTTTCTACGTCGACCGCCAGCAGTACGCCCGCTGGCGGGAGCCGCAACTCGTGATCGGCATCGCGGCGGGCGGTAGCGACACGTTCTCGCTCGAGGGCTCAGAAGGGATTCACTTCGTCGCCCGCACACCTGCGGTTGGATGCGACGTCGTCGCGAGCGAAGACCTCCTCGGAACAGTTCCCGTAGGCGCTCAGCTCGCACGCCGGCCGAGCTTGCGCGTTTACCACAGGTCGGATCAGCACACGCCCCGACGCGCCCTCAGAGCAGATGCGGGACGCTTGGCGTGGTTGAGAGGAGGTGACGAACCGTGCCCACCGAGATGCTCACGAAGAATGAGCAGCCCGCTCCGACGACGACCGTGCCGGAGAGCGAGCTCCGTCAGTGGGCGCGCAAGCATGTCGAGCGCGTCCACCGGCTGAAGCTGCATGTCGCGGCCTTCGTGGTCGGGATTATCGTGCTGACCCCTGTCTGGGCGCTCACTCAGTGGCAGACCAGCGGCGGCTTCGAGCGCTGGAGCACTGACCACAGCCAGCCCGGGGACTGGGAGCCTTGGATTCTCTACGTCGCTCTCGTCTGGGGCCTAATCGTCGCGATCTTTGCGCTGAAGACGTACTTCGACAGGCCGGCGACTGAGGCGGAGATCGACCACGAGGTTAGGCGGCTCCGCTCCGGCGGCTAGCTCGACCCGGATAAGAAGCGCCTGAGGAGCATTCGGCGGAAAACGCTTGCGCCAGCAAGGCATCGTAGAAGTTGTCCAGTTCCCCTTGCGGGAATCCCCGGCAGGAGTCCGTGGCCGCCCCGATGGCAGGCGGCTCCCGTCGCGGCAGGCTGTTTACGTGGCCCATCGGTTTGTCGAGCACGTGGGTGAGGTCGAGGTCGAGCTCGACGCGACGAGCGAAGTCGGAATCTTCGAGGCCGCGCTCGCCGCGCTCGCCGATCTCCTGGACGTGGATTCAGTGGGCGAGCCAGCCTTCCACAACGTCGAGCTCGTGGGCCGGGACGGCGCGCTGTTGCTCGTCGACTGGCTGAGCGAGCTCGTCTTCCTCGCCGAGGTAGCGGGGTTCGTACCCGAGCGCGTCGCTTCCTTCGAGCTCGCCGACGGTCGCTTGCGGGCAACAGTCCAGGGTCACCGCGCCCACCCGCGCCACCTGGTGAAGGCGGTCACCCTCAACAAGCTCGTGCTCGAGCAGGAGGGAGGGCGGTGGCATGGCCGTGTCGTCCTCGACGTCTGAGCTCGTCCGGTTGGATGAGACGCTCTGGGAGATCCCTGCCGAGGCACGCGCGGACATGCGCGTGCCGGCGCGGATCTTCGCCGACCGCGAGCTGCTCGATGCAATCGTCGGCGATCACTCCCTCGAGCAGCTCCAGAACGTGGCGACGTTGCCGGGGATCGTCGACGCGGCGCTGGCAATGCCCGATATCCACCAGGGTTACGGCTTCCCGGTCGGCGGCGTCGCCGCCATGGAGCTCCCGGACGGGGTCGTCTCTCCGGGCGGGGTCGGTTACGACATCAACTGCGGCGTACGCCTACTTGCCCTGCCGCTCTCGGCGGCGGAGCTGGGCGCGCGACGGGAGCCGCTCGTGCACGAGATCTCGCGGGCCATCCCGGCTGGCACCGGCAAGCACGGCTCGCTGCGGCTCTCCTGGCCCCAGCTGAACGCTGTCTTGCGCGAGGGGCCACGCGCGCTTGTGGCCCGCGGCATCGGGTGCGACGACGACGTCGAGCGCACGGAGTCGGAGGGCTGCCTGCCCAACGCCGACCCGGCGGCGGTCTCCGCCCGCGCCCGTGAGCGCGGGGCCGGCCAGCTCGGGACCGTCGGCTCCGGCAACCACTTCATCGAGCTACAGGAGGTCGAACAGGTCTTCGACCCGGACGCGGCCGATGCCTTCGGGCTGGCCGAGGGCCGATTGACGATCCTCATCCACTCCGGCTCGCGCGGGCTCGGTCATCAGGTCTGTACCGACTACGTACGCACCATGGACGCCGTCCGCACCCGGTACGGGATCGTGCTCCCCGACCGCCAGCTCGCCTGCGCGCCGGCCTCTTCCCCTGAAGGCCGCGCCTATCTGGCGGCGATGGCGGCCGCCGCCAACTTCGCGTTCGCGAACCGGCACGCGATGGCCGACGCTATTCGCGGGTCGATCGCCCACGTGCTGGGGGCCGAGATCGCCGAGGCGACTCGGCAGGTGTACGACGTCGCCCACAACGTGGCCAAGGTCGAGCGCCACGGCGGGCGCGAAGTGCTCGTCCATCGCAAGGGTGCAACCCGCGCCTTCCCGGCCGGATCGCCCGATATCCCCGCCGACTACATTGCGATCGGCCAGCCCGTCTTCATCCCGGGCAGCATGGGAACCGCGAGCTTCGTGCTCGCCGGCGAGCCCGGCTCGATGGAACGCTCCTTCGGCACGACCTGCCATGGAGCGGGTCGCGCCATGTCCCGTACCCGCGCCCGCAAGCGGATCGGCGGTGCCGAGCTGCGCCGTCAGCTCGAAGCGCGGGGGATCGTCGTGCGCTGCCCCTCGAACAGAGGTCTCGCAGAGGAGGCCCCCTTCGCGTACAAGGACGTCGAGCGGGTCGTCGAGGTCGTCGAGCTGGCCGGGCTGGCGCGGCGGGTCGTGCGTCTCATCCCGATCGGCGTTTGCAAGGGCTAGCCGTGTCCGTAGCGAGGAAAGGTTCCGCGCACCGTCTCACTCACAGTCCCGCAACTGCCCCGCACGGTCAGTAGATTCGATCCCAGAGACGGCTGACATTTACGTCTATGCGGACGAGGCAGGGACTTTGATCCGCAGCGTTCCGTTCCAGATCCGAATGTCGAGAATCGATGACCGGCTCCGTTCCAACTGTGACAGAGCAAGTTGGGCAGACTGCCCGCGACCAAAGGAGTGGAGATGGCGAGATATTTGCTGGCAGTGAACTTCCGGGGAGGCGTCGTCGAGACCCCGATGGAGGAGTGGAAGCCGGAGGAGATCACGGCGCACCTGGACTACTACCGGGCCCTGCAGAAGGAGCTCATCGACAGCGGCGAGTTGGTCCAGTCGGAGGTTCTGGCCGGGCCCGACCTGGCCAAGATCGTGACCTCCGACGGCACTGCGCCCGTCGTCACCGACGGGCCGTTCCAGGAGTTCAAGGAGTGGCTGGCCGGCTACCAGATCGTCGACGTCGACTCGGAGGAGCGTGCGCTCGAGATCGCAGCGCGGATCTCGGCCGTCCCTGGGCCTGACGGCGTCGCAACGCAGCAGCCGATCCAGGTCCGGCAGGTGATGGAGAAGGCTCCGTCGCAACGTCGAGGAGATGGAGGGGTACCTGCAGACCGCGAGCGGAGGTAGCGAGCGCTGAACGTCCCGCCCGGAGTCGAGGACCTGCTGCGCGAGCTGGCGCCGCAGGTCCTCGGCACGCTCACTCGCAGGTACGGCGACTTCGACGCGGCGGAGGACGCTGTCCAGGAGGCACTGCTCGCGGCCGCCATGCGCTGGCCACGCGACGGCGTCCCGGACAACCCGCGCGGTTGGCTCGTCCAGACTGCCACACGGCGGATGATCGACCAGTGGCGAAGCGACCGGTCCCGCCAAGACCGCGAGACCCTGGCGGAGGCGCAGGACGCGCCTACGCCGGAGGTATCCGATCAGGACGACACGTTGATCGTGCTGTTCATGTGCTGCCATCCCGCGCTGACCGACGCGTCGGCGATCGCGCTGACCCTCCGCGCGGTCGGCGGGCTGACGACGGCCGAGATCGCGAAGGCGTTCCTCGTGGACGAGGCGACCATGGCCCAGCGCATCAGCAGGGCGAAGCAGCGCATCACGGCGTCCGGCGTGCCGTTCCGCATGCCCACACCCGACGAGCGGCCCCCGAGGCTGCGCGCCGTGCTGCACGTGCTGTACCTGATCTTCAACGAGGGCTACGCGAGCAGCAGCGGCAGCGAGTTGCAGCGCACCGAGCTCTCGGACGAGGCGATCCGGCTGACCAGGATGGTGCACCGGTTGCTCCCCGAGGACGCGGAGGTCACCGGCCTGCTCGCTCTCATGCTGCTCATTGATGCGAGGCGACCCGCGCGCACGAGCGCCGCCGGGGAGCTGATCCCCCTGCCGGAGCAGGATCGAACCCTGTGGGATGAGTCGCTCGTCGCCGGGGGCCTTGCGCTGCTCGGGGACGCGATGGCCAAGGGCGCGGTCGGCGAGTACCAGCTCCAGGCAGCAATCGCCGCCGTCCACGACCGGGCGCGGACGGCCGATGACACCGACTGGCAGCAAATCCTCGCTCTGTACGGATTGCTGGAGCAAATGACCGGCAATCCGATCGTCACGCTCAACAGGGCCGTCGCAGCCGCCATGGTCGACGGGCCGAGCGCGGGACTGGCCCTACTCGACGAGGTTGACGACCGCCTGAACGGCCACTACCGGCTCGACGCCGTCCGTGCGCACCTGCTGGAGATGGCCGGAGACACGGAGAGCGCGCTGGCGCACTATCGCGCTGCGGCGAGCCACACGACGAGCCTTCCGGAGCAGCGCTACCTTGCCGGCCAGGCCTCCCGCCTCAGAGCGGCGACCGACTGACTTCACCCATTCACGTCCGTCTTGCGATCAGTGGAACTCGATCACCGAGCGGATGCCGTCCTGCGCCTCCATGAGCTCGAAGGCATGGTTGATCTGGTCGAGACCAAGGGTGTGGCTGATGAGCGGAGTGACGTCGAGGTCGCCTGCGAGCCACCGGTCGACGAGCTTGGGCACCTGGTCGCGGCCTTTGACTCCTCCGAAGGAGGAACCGGCGACGCGGCGGCCGGTGATCAAGTAGCGGGGGACGACATCCAGGGTCTCGCCCTTTCCGGCGACGCCACAGACGGTCGCAAGGCCCCACCCCATGCGGGCTGCTTCGACTGCCTGCCGCATGACGTCGACGCGGCCCGTGGCCTCGAACGTGTAATCGGCGCCGAAGCCGCCGGTCGACTCGATGATCTCCTCGACGGTGTCCGGGCCTGCGGTGAGCAGCTCCGTCGCGCCCTGACCGCGCGCAAGCTCGAGCCGCTCCGTGGAGAGGTCGACCGCGACGATCCTCTCTGCGCCGGCCAACCGGCAGCCCGCAACCGCGCCGAGCCCGACGAGGCCCGTGCCGAAGACGACGCATGTCGCCCCAGGCTGCACCCTCGCCGTGTTCAGTGCCGCCCCGAGCCCGGTCGAGAGCCCGCAGGCAAAAACGCACGCCTCTACCAGTGGAGCTTCGGGCGTGATCTTGGCGAGCGCGATTTCAGGCATGACGCAGTACTCCGCAAAAGTCGACGTGCCCATGAAGTGCCGAATCGGCTCTCCGTCACGCGAGAGCCGCGTCGTCCCGTCGGGCAAGAATCCCTTGTTCTGCTGCTCGCGGATCGCGAGGCAAAGATTGGTTCGCTCGTCCAGGCAGTGGGCGCATTCACGGCACTGAGGGGAGAAGAGGGTGACGACGTGATCGCCCGGACCGACCGACGACACCCCCTCGCCGACCCTCTCGACTAGGCCCGCGCCCTCGTGGCCGAGCACCGTCGGCGCATACCCCGACGGATCGGCGCCCGATGCCGTGTAGAGATCCGTGTGACACACCCCGCAGGCGACGAGGCGAACCAGTGCCTCGCCCGCCTGCGGCTCGGCCAGGTCGACCTCCTGCACCTGAAGCGGCGCTCCGAACTCCTCGAGGACTGCTGCGCTCATCCTCACGTGGCATTCCTATCAGCCGGGTTGACATCAATGAGCGATGGACGGTTCGATCACGCTCACGCCTGGCGCGGGGTTTCGCCAGCGAGGATCGTGCTCAGCGTGGAGAAGTCGATGTTGCCTCCGGAGACAATGGCGACGACCTTGCCCTCGCCTGCCTTTCCGGAGAGCGCCGCCGCCGGCGCCAGTGCGCCGGCGCCTTCCGCGATCACGCGCGCCCGCTCGGCGAGCAGGCGGACAGCGGCGGCGGTTTCGTCCAGCGAGGCGGTGTAAGCCCCGTCGAGCAGCGGCTTCCCGAGCGCCCACATCTTCGGCAGCAGGGCGCGTCCTCCGGCGCCGTCGACGAATGAGGGCCGGTACTCGATCTCCTGGGGCGAGCCCGCGGCCAGGCTTGCGTTCAGCGGCGCCGCAGTCTCCGGCTCGACGGCGTAGATCCTCACCCCGGGGCGTTCGGCCTTGATCGCGCTCGCTATTCCGACCGTCAGCCCGCCCCCGCCCCACGGGATCAAGACGGCATCTGCGTCGGGGAGATCCTCGAGGATCTCGAGCCCGATCGTGCCGTTGCCGGCCATCACGTCGTCGTTCTCGACCGGATGCAGGAAGAGGCCCTCGACGCCCTCGAAGCCGCCCTCCTCGAGGGTCTGCCACCAGCGCTCGAACGGAACCTTGATCACACGGCCGCCCAGGCGCCCGATCGCCGCCAGCTTCGTCTCCGGAGCGTGATCGGGCGCAATCACGGTGCACGGGACGCCGAGCTCGCGCGCCGCCCAGGCGACGCCTTGCGCCATGTTGCCCGCGCTTGCGGTGACGAGGCCGGCCGCTACCTCGTCCGGGCTCGCCGAGCGCGCCGCGTTGTAGGCCCCGCGGATCTTGAAGGCGCCGATCGGCTGCAGGTTCTCGAGCTTCAGGTAGATCTCCGTCGGCACTTCCGGTGCATGCAGCCGGACGAGCGGCGTGCGAACGGCGGTGCCTGCGATCCGCTCCCGGGCGCGGCGGATCTCCTCGATCGGGATCAGAAGACGACCTCGGTGCCGGCGCCGGTCTCGCGTGCCCGGCGGACGACGTACTCGGCAGCGGCAAGATCCTCGACCGCTAGGCCGAGCGAGCGAAAGACCGTCAGCTCGTCGGGACTGGTTCGGCCTGGTGCCGAGCCGATCAGCACTTCGCCGATCTCCGCCTTGATGTGATCGGAGCCGATCGCACCGGATTCGAGCGCCTCGCGGTAGTCGCCCGCCTCGGCCTCCGCCGATTCGCGCCGGTCGACGAAGAACGACGAGCCGGCGATCGTCGCCGTGTCGAGCTCGATCATCATGGGCGGACGGCCGCCGACCGCGTTCACGTGCGCCCCCGGCTTCAGCCACTCACGCTCCAGGACCGGCTCGGACGAGCTGGTGGCGGCGACGACCACGGCGGCTCCGCGCACGGCTTCCTCCGCGCTCCCGACCGCCTCGCCGCCAACCTCCTCGGCGAGCAAGGCCGCGTGCGCCGCGGTCGGGCTGTAGATGCGAACGCGGTCGAAGTCGCGGACGAGCCGGAGCGCCACGATGTGCGAGCGCGCCTGCACTCCGGCGCCGAGCACGCCGAGCTCCCGCGCATCGTCGCGGGCAAGCAGGCGCGTGGCGACCGCCGAGACCGCGGCGGTGCGGATCGCCGTGATCGCCGAGGCGTTCATCAGAGCCCGCACCTCGCCTGTCTCGCCGTCGAAGAGCGTGACCGTGCCCTGGTGCGCGTCGAGGCCGCGCTTCGGATTGTCGGGAAACACACAGACCGTCTTCAGCGAGTAGAGCGGCGCGTCGCCGGCGCGGTGGGCCGGCATCAGGCCGATCAGACTCGGCTCGTCCGCAGGCTTGACGAGAAACCGCAGCGGAACGTGGACCTCCCCGCGCGCAAGCGAACTGAGCGCGTCCGCCATCGCTTCGATGCAGCCCTCCATGTCGAGCAGCTGCTCGACCTCTTCCTGGCTGAGCACGAGGAGGGTCATCAGGGAAGAGCGACGCTACCGCCAGGGCAGCTCCGTCGTGTCCGGAAGCGCGGCCCTTCCCTGCTCTCCCCCAGAACTACGCCGCCGCCGCGGCCTCCTCCAGGAGGTCGATCTCGATCTTCTTCATCTGCAGCATCGCGGCCATGACCCGCTGTGCCTTCTCCGGGTCGGGATCGCCGAGCAGCTCGGGGAGCGCGGTCGGGACGATCTGCCACGACACGCCGAATCTGTCCTTGAGCCAGCCACACGGGCCCTCTTCACCGCCGTCGGAGAGCTTGCTCCAGAACGCGTCGACCTCTTCCTGGTTGCGGCAGCTCACCTGGAACGAGATCGCTTCGTTGAACGTGAACTCGGGCCCGCCGTTCAGAGCCAGGAACTTCGCCCCGTCGAGCTCGAAGCTCACGGTCATCACGGTCCCTTCGGGCCGGGGTCCGGCCGAGCCGTAGCGCGCGACGTGCAGGACCTTCGAGTTCGGGAAAATCGAGGTGTAGAAGTTCGCCGCGTCTTCGCCTTCGGTGTCGAACCACAGGCATGGGGTGATCTCGTTCATTGAGCTCATTCCTCTCTGGTTGATGGTGCTGTCGTGGTAGACGATCGCACCGGGCCAAACTCATCGGTCGCGCTCAAAAAATAGGTACGGAAGCCCTGGAAGATGGGTAGCCGCCGCCGATGACCGCCCAGTGGCGCAGGCATAGCCTCGATCTCTCTGAGTCGAGAGAAGGAGGTCACATTGATTTCCACGGATACACCCGCAGCTTCCGACCTGCCCCAGACCGACGCTACGTCACTCGTCGACCGCGCCGTGCTCGAGCGGCAGGTACAGGAGGTTTACCGCGGCGTTGCGCGCGATCCGCACGCACCCCAGCACTTCGAGACCGGCCCTGAGCTCGCGCTTCGCCTCGGTTACCCCGAATCGCTGCTCGCGTTCGTCCCCAGCTCGGCGGTCGACTCCTTCGCAGGTGTCGGCTACCACCTCGACCTGGCCGCTTTCGAGCCCGGCGACCGGGTGCTCGATCTCGGATCGGGCTCGGGCACCGACGGCTTCTGCGCCGGAGTGATCGTCGGGGAGACCGGGCGCGTAGTCGGCGTCGACTTCACCGACGCCCAGGTCGTGAGAGGCATGAGCCTGGCCGAGAGTCACGACTTCCTCAATGTCGAGTTCCTGGAGGCGAGCATCGACGACCTGCCGTTCGACGACGAGAGCTTCGACGTCGTCATCTCGAACGGCGTCGTCAACCTCTCGCCCGTCAAGGATCACGTCTTTGCCGAGGCGGCCCGCGTCCTGCGTCCCGGCGGAAGGCTCGCGATTTCCGACATCGTCAGCGCGACTCCGCTCAAGGAGGCAACCCGCCGCAACACCGAGCTCTGGGCGGCCTGCATCGCGGGAGCCATCCCCACCTCGGCATACCTGGACGCGCTGGTCGCGGCCGGCTTCGTGATCACCACCACGCGGCCGAACGACTACCGCTTCCTGAGCGACCGAGCGCGTGATGCGTGCGAGACCTACGGCGTCGAGAGCACGAGCGTCGCCGCGACCCGAAAGACCTCGTGACCACCTCTACGAAAGGAGACCCAATGACGCAAACAGTGGGATCAACCAGGCCCGACTTCGAGGCCATCAAGCAGCGCCAGCAGCAGACCTGGGCCAGCGGCGACTTCGCAGTCGTGGCCGCTCGGATCATGCTCGTGGCCGAGCAGCTCTGTGACTCGGCAGACCTGCACGCCGGCTGGCGAGTCCTCGACGTCGCCACCGGCAGCGGCAACGCGGCTATCGCCGCAGCGCGGCTCGGATGCCGGGTGGTCGGCGTCGACTACGTTCCGGCGCTGCTCGAGCGAGGCCGCCGGCGGGCGGCCGCCGAAGGGCTCGATGTGGAGCTCGTCGAGGGAGACGCCGAGGAGCTGCCTTTCCCGGACGCCTCGTTCGACGCGGTGCTGTCCGTCTTCGGCTCGATGTTCGCTCCCGACCACCCGCGGGCCGCAGCCGAGCTGCTCAGAGTCTGCCGACCGGGGGGGACGATCGCCCTGGCCGGCTGGACGCCGGATGGATTTATCGGCGAGCTCTTCCGCACCGTCAGCGGCCACGTGCCGCCACCCGCCGAGTTGCAATCGCCGATGCTCTGGGCCACGGAGGACCACCTCCGCGAGCTCTTCGGCGACGGCATCGACTCGCTCGAGGTCACAGAGCGGACCTTCATCTGGAGGTTCATCTCGGCCGACGACCTCGTGACGTTCTTCCGGCTCTGGTACGGGCCGACACTGAAGGCGTTCGCGGCCCTCGAGGACACCAAACGCGACGCCCTCGAGATCGATCTCGTCGAGCTCGCGAACAGGTTCGACCGCCTCGGCACCGATGCGATCGCAATCCCCGCGACCTACACGGAAGCGGTGGCGATCAAGGCGCCGAGCACCCAAGCGGCGTCTTTCCCCGCGACCACTGAACCCAGCATGACGAAAGGAGCAACACCATGAAAGCGATGACCACTGTCACGAAACTCGGACGGCGAGGGCTTGTCCTGAGCGCTCTCGCCGGATCCATCTTCGCGGCGCTTCTCGCCTTTGGCGCCGACCAGGCACAGGCCTCGTACACGGCCCGCGTCGAGGCCAACACGCTGACGCTCACCGGCAACTCGGACAGCGACAGGCTCGTCCTTCGTCTGCAGCCGGGCTCGCCGACGACCCTCGATGTGGACGTCGGGGCCGACGGCACCGCGGACTTCAGCTTCGACCGCACGACCTTCACGGCGATCGACGTTCAGGCCCGAGGCGGCGATGACGAGGTTCGAGTCGATCAGGTGAACGGCGCGTTCACCGACGAGCAGATCACCATGGACGGAGGAGCCGGGGCCGACACCCTGCTCGGCGGTTCCGGAGCCGAGACCATGATCGGCGGCAGCGGCGACGACCTCGTCGACGGCAACCAGGGCCAAGACCTGGCGCTGCTCGGCGCAGGCGTCGACCGCTTCCAGTGGGATCCCGGCGACGCAAGCGACGTCGTCGAGGGCCAGGGCGGCAAGGACGCCATGGACTTCAACGGCGCCAACATCGGCGAGAACATCGACGTCTCCGCCAACGGCGGGCGCGTGCGCTTCTTCCGCAACATCGCCAACATCACGATCGACCTCGACGATGTCGAGGCGATCAACTTCCGTGCCCTGGGCGGCGCGGACAACGTCGTCGTCAACGACACGGCGGGCACCGACCTCCAGACGGTCGACGTCAACCTGGCCGCGAGCCTGGGCGGCGGCGACGGCCAGCCCGACAACGTGACCGCCAACGGCACGGCCGGGCCGGACTCCTTTGCGATCGGTTCGGCCGGAAGCGAGATCCTCGTCTCCGGCCTGGCGGCCGCGCTGCAGGTCTCCGACAGCGAGGAGGCAAACGACAACGTGAACGTCGCCACGCTCGGCGGCGAGGACACGATCACCATGGGCGTCGGTGCGACCTCCGGGCCGGCCCCGATCAACTTCGACGGCGGTGACGAGCAGGACGTCGCCACCTACAGCGGCACTCCGGGCGCCGACTCGATCGGGGTCGTGGCCAACGGCTCCGAGGCGAGCGTCGAGTCCCCCGGCACGGCACGCTTCGACGTGATCGCCGAGAGCCTCGTCGTGCTCGGTCTCGGCGGACCGGACACGATCACCGGCTCGGGCAACCTCGCTCCGCTGACGGCGCTGACGCTGGACGGCGGCGCCGACGGCGACACGCTGCTCGGCGGTAACGGAGCCGACCGCCTGCTCGGCGGCAGCGGCGACGACTTCGTCGACGGCAACCAGGGCCAAGACCTGGCGCTGCTCGGCGCAGGCGTCGACACCTTCCAGTGGGATCCGGGCGACGCAAGCGACGTCGTCGAGGGCCAGGCCGGCAAGGACGTGCTCGACTTCAACGGCGCCAACATCGCCGAGAACATCGACGTCTCGGCGAACGGTGGGCGCGTTCGCTTCACGCGCAACATCGCCAACATCACAATGGACATCGACGACGTCGAGCGGATCAACTACCGCGCGCTCGGCGGCGCCGACAACGTCGTCGTCAACGACACGGCCGGCACCGACCTGCAGACGGTCGACGTCGACCTCGCCGCGAGCATTGGCGGCGGCGACGGCGAGCCGGACAACGTGACCGCGTCCGGCACGGCCGGTGCGGATCACTTCACGGTCGGCTCGGCCGGGAGCGAGGTCCTCGTCTCCGGCCTGTCCGCGGACGTGCAGGTCGCCAACGGCGAGGAGGCGAACGACAACGTGAACGCCGCCGGCCTCGGCGGCGAGGACACGATCGCGATGGGCGTCGGTGCGACCTCGGGGCCGGCCCCGATCAACTTCGACGGCGGGAACGACCTCGACGTCGCCACCTACAGCGGCACTCCGGGCGCCGACTCGATCGGGGTCGTGGCCAACGGCTCCGAGGCGAGCGTCGAGTCCTCCGGCACGGCACGCTTCGACGTGATCGCCGAGAGCCTCGTCGTGCTCGGTCTCGGCGGACCGGACACGATCACCGGCTCGGGCAACCTCGCTCCGCTGACCGCGCTGACGCTGGACGGCGGCGCCGACGGCGACACGCTGCTCGGCGGTAACGGAGCCGACCGCCTGCTCGGCGGCGGCGGCGACGACCTCGTCGACGGCAACCAGGGCCAAGACCTGGCGCTGCTCGGCGCAGGCGTCGACCGCTTCCAGTGGGATCCCGGCGACGCAAGCGACGTCGTCGAGGGCCAGGGCGGCAAGGACGCCATGGACTTCAACGGCGCCAACATCGGCGAGAACATCGACGTCTCCGCCAATGGCGGTCGCGTGCGCTTCTTCCGCAACATCGCCAACATCACGATCGACCTCGACGATGTCGAGGCGATCAACTTCCGTGCCCTGGGCGGCGCGGACAACGTCGTCGTCAACGACACGGCGGGCACCGACCTCCAGACGGTCGACGTCAACCTGGCCGCGAGCCTGGGCGGCGGCGACGGCCAGCCCGACAACGTGACCGCCAACGGCACGGCCGGGCCGGACTCCTTTGCGATCGGTTCGGCCGGAAGCGAGATCCTCGTCTCCGGCCTGGCGGCCGCGCTGCAGGTCTCCGACAGCGAGGAGGCAAACGACAACGTGAACGTCGCCACGCTCGGCGGCGAGGACACGATCGCGATGGGCGTCGGTGCGACCTCCGGGCCGGCCCCGATCAACTTCGACGGCGGGAACGACCTCGACGTCGCCACCTACAGCGGCACTCCGGGCGCCGACTCGATCGGGGTCGTGGCCAACGGCTCCGAGGCGAGCGTCGAGTCCCCCGGCACGGCACGCTTCGACGTGATCGCCGAGAGCCTCGTCGTGCTCGGTCTCGGCGGACCGGACACGATCACCGGCTCGGGCAACCTCGCTCCGCTGACGGCGCTGACGCTGGACGGCGGCGCCGACGGCGACACGCTGCTCGGCGGTAACGGAGCCGACCGCCTGCTCGGCGGCGGCGGCGACGACCTCGTCGACGGCAACCAGGGCCAAGACCTGGCGCTGCTCGGCCAGGAGACGACACCTTCCAGTGGGATCCGGGTGACGGAAGCGACGTCGTCGAGGGCCAGGCCGGCACGGACGCGCTCCACTTCAACGGGAGCAACGTGTCCGAGATCATGGACGTCTCCGCGAATGGCGGTCGCGTGCGCTTCACGCGCAACATCGCGGCCATAGTCATGGACCTCGACGGCATCGAGAGCCTGCTCGTACGGGCCCTCGGCGGCACGGACAGCGTGACCGTCGGCGACCTCCGTGGCACCAACCTGGACACGGCCGACATCGACCTGGGCGCGATCGGCGGTGGCGGCGACGGCCAGTCCGACACGGTCGTCGTCAACGGCACGGACCGGCGTGACGTCGTGGACGTCACGCGGTCGGGAGAGCAGGTGCTGACGACAGGCCTGAGGACCGAGACGCGGATCGTCGGCAGCGAGCCGGCGAACGACACGCTCCTCGTCCAGACGCTCGACGGGAACGACGACGTGACCGTCGCGCCGGATGTGGCCGACCTGATCAACACCGTCGTCGACCTCGGCGGCGACGAGTAACCGAGAACCGCATCGGGGCCTCCGGTCGCGGAGGCCCCGAACCGCGGTCACGTGGGCGACAGCAGCTGAAGCTCGACGGCGCGCTCGGCGGCCTCGCGCCTCGAGGTCGCCTCAAGCTTGGTGAGGATGGCGGCCACGTGGTGCTCGGCCGTCCGTTGCGACACGACCAATCGTTCGGCGATCTCCGCGTTTGTCAGGCCGTCGGCGAGGAGAGCCAGGACCTCGAGCTGGCGAGCTGTCAGGCCGGCCGGATTCGCCAGCGTCGACCCCCGTGGCCCGGCCGGCACGCGGAAGCCGAGCGCGCGCATCCGCCGGACGATCCGTTTCGTGAGGGGCTCGGCGCCGAGCCGGCGGACGATCTCGAGCGCCTCGGCCAGCGCGGCCTCGTCGTCGAGCAGTGACAGCATCAGGGCTCGGTCGTACTCCCACCCCAGTTCGCCGAATGCGGCGGCCGCTCCCAGCCAGTCCCGTCGGAGCATCGCGGCATGCGGGCCCGGAGCGGTCGGCTCGAACTCGACGTCGACGCCAGCGACGACGGCCCACGCCGCCGCACGAGTCGGGAACCAGCCACGCGGCGGAACCGCCTCCAGGACCTTTGCGTACATCGCCGCCGGCATCGACGCGCCGGTGGTCAGAGCCCACTCGGCTTCCAGCTCGAGCGCCGGGACGATCCGCTGCATCTCCCCGGTGCGCTCCGCCTGGGCTGCCAGGTCGGCCAGACGCTCGGCAGCGTCCCGGTCACCCCGGCGCACCGCCAACTCGGTGAGGACGTTCTTGGCGAGGAGCTGGGGGACGGTGCTCCCTCTCTCGATCTGGCCACGGGCAACCCGTTCTGCCTCGTCCCACTTCCCTGCGCGGAGGTTGAGCCAGGCGATCGTCGTGGCGACGTAGGGCTCAAACGTCTGCATCTCATACTTCTGAGCGTAGGCCAGCGCCTGCTCCGCATAGCTCAGCGCCTCCCCCACGCGCACCCAGAGCGTCATCGTGTAGGTCAGGTTCACGAGTGCCCGCGTCGCCTCGTGCCGGTCACCGGCTCCGTCGGCGATGGCATGCGCTTCGAGGAGCGTGGCGATGTCCAGGTAGTCGAGCTGTGCCCTGGCGGTGCCGATGTTGACGAGTGCGTGGGCCCTCGTGCTCTCGTCGCCGAGCCTGGTCGCGAGCTCGAGAGCCCTCTCCCCCCACTCGAGTGCCAGCTGCGTATCCTCCTCGAGCATGGCCAGCTGGGACAGCGCGCTCTGGGCGCGGGCCAGCTCGACCGACTCGCCGAGGGGCTCGAGAATCTCGATCGCCTCCCGCGCCGCCCTGCGCGCCGCGTCGCCTTCGCCGCCGTACCAGTAGAGGCGAGACAGGATGCGCGCGCAACGGCCGACGGCCTCCTGGTCGCCGAGCTGGCCGTAGATCCTCCGCGCGTGCTCAATCGCGGGGAATGCGTGGTCGAGCTGCCCGGCGATGTACGCGACAATCGCCAGCTCTTCGAGGAGCGTCGCCTGCTCGACGGGAGGCAGTCTGCTGACGAAGTCCGAGGCCCGTCGGTAATGGGAGTACGCCTCCCGATTCGACTCGAGCGCGGCCGCTCGCCGAGCTGCAATGAGCGCGTAGTCGGCGATCACGTCGTCCGAGCCGGCGGCCTCAGCGTGGTGCACTATGTCGGACGGGTCGGCGTTCGCGGCCAGCAGCGCGTCGAGGACCTCGGCATGGAGACGGCGGCGTGCGGCGATCGGAACGCTCGACCTGATCGCGGTTCGAGCCAGCTCGTGGCGAAAGCGGACGTGTTGGGGTTCGACCTCGAGCAGCTGGCGCCGCTCCGGCTCCTCGGCCGCCTCAGGCCAGCCCGGCATCACCGCGTCCAGCACCGAGATGCTCACGCGGTTCGGAACGACCGAGACAAGCTCGACGAGGCGACGTGAGGCGTCGTCGAGGCGAGACACGCGGCCGAGGACCGCGGTCGCCACGGACGGCGGCACATCGGCCACGTCGCGTGAGGCGATCAGCTCGGTGACGTAGAACGGGTTCCCTCCAGTCGCGGCGTACACAGCGCCCTCGTCGGGGCCGGCCAGCGAGGCGACCGCGCCCTGCGACAGGGGCGCGAGCTCGAGGAACACCGAGTCCTCTGCCCGGATCGCGCCGAGAGAAGCATGAAGCGGGTGGCTCGGCGGCAGCTCGCCGCTGCGGAATGTGAGAACGAGCAGCGCCGGAACCGATCCGATCCGACGCCCGAGCACGGCGATCGAGTCGAGCGTGGCGCCGTCCGCCCAGTGCACGTCTTCCAGCACGAGCACGGTGGGCGGCGGCGGGCGCTCCAGCTCGGAAATCAGGAGGCCGTGGATCTCATGCGAAGCAGCGCCGGACGAGAGCGCCTCCTCGAGACCCGGGGACACGATCCCGGCGAGATCTCGAAACGGGCCCAGCGGGCGCGGGATCGAGAGGTCGTCGCAGGTCCCGAGCAGCACCCGCGCCCCGGGTTCGAGATCTCGCACGAAGCGGGTGACGAGCGACGTCTTGCCGATTCCCGGCTCGCCGCTGACGAGAACCGCACGACCTTCGCCGCGGGCGGCTGCGCCGCGCGCCTCGGCGAGGGTGGCCAATGCTCCGTCCCGTTCGAGGAGCTCCACGGGTCAACGATAGTCCGCTTCCGGCTCGTGGCAACCCGTCGCGCGGCATTCTTCGGGATGTGCAGACGGAACCGTCCGACGTCGTTCTCGTTCGGCACGGAGAGACGGAGTGGTCTCGCGACGGGAAGCACACCGGGCGCACGGACATCCCCTTGACCGAGCGCGGTCGTCGGCAGGCGGAAGCCGTAGGTGCTGAGTTGGGGAGGCGGCGATTCGCGCTCGTGCTCGCGAGCCCCCTCATGCGCGCCGCCGAGACCTGCCGGCTGGCCGGCTTTGGGCAGCTCGCAGTGCAGCGAGACGAGCTGCGGGAGTGGGACTACGGGGCCTACGAGGGGCTCACTACGGTCGAGATTCGCAAAGAGTTCCCGGGCTGGAATCTCTGGCACGACGGCGTCCCCGGGGGCGAGACCATTGCCGAGGTCGCCGCCCGCGCCGACCGCGTGATCGCCGAGCTTCGCTCCGTCTCGGGCGACGCCCTCCTCTTCGCGCACGGGCATGTGCTCCGCGTCCTCGTAGCGCGTTGGCTTGGGCTCGAGCCGCAGGCCGGTGCGCTGTTCGTGCTCGACCCGGCCACGATCAGCACTCTCGGCTACGAGCGGGAAATCGCGGCCATTCGACTGTGGAATCAGCCCGCGGTGGGATCTCGTGGGGGCACGCCTTCGATCTGAGCCCGCGGAAGCCGATCCAGGAAGCGCGGGAAGTACCAGCTCCACTCGCCGAGGAGCGTCATCGTCGACGGCAGGAGCACCGCCCGGACGATCGTCGACCGAGCCGGTCTAGACAGCCTGTCGCTCGAGCCAGCGCGCGCGAGCCTTGGCCGCTTCGACCTCGCGGTCCTTGGGCGGCGCGTTCGTCACGAGCGCTCCGAGAAGCTGCTCCGTGGCCGCTGCGACCGCATCGACAGCCCGCTCGAACGCGGCCGCGTTCGCCTTCGACGGCTTCGTGAAGCCGCTGATCTTGCGGACGTACTGCAGCGACGCGTCGCGCACCTCTTCCTCGGTCGCGGGCGGCTCGAAGTTGTAGAGCGTGTGGATGTTTCGGCACATGGCGCAGAGCTTATCGAGGTCGCAATAACCTGCTCCTCTGAGGCTGTTCACCGAAAGGAGCACCGTGGCCACGACCGTCCGCACACTTCAGAACTTCATCGGCAGGCGACTGGGCCGAGTCGACCGGCGAGCACGTCAGGCAGATCGTCTCGCCGGTGACGGGCGAGACGCTCGCCGAGGTCCCCGACGCGAGCCCGGACGACGTCGCGCGCGCCGCACGCGCGGCACGCGAGGCACAGCCCGGCTGGGCCGCGCTCTCGGCCTGGGAGCGCGCGAAGATCTGTCACGCGATCGCCGACCTGATCGACGAGCGCCGCGAGGACATGGCCCGGGAGCTCACGCTCGAGCAGGGCAAGCCGTTCACGGCCGAGGCGATTCCCGACATGGAGGAGACGGCCGAGAACTTCCGGATCGCGGCCGAGGACGTGAAGCGGATGGAGTCGTCGATCATCCCGTCGCAGGACGTCAACAAGCGGATCCTCACCTTCCGCAAGCCGAACGGCGTCTATGCCGGCGATCACGCCCTGGAACTTCCCGACGCTGATCCCGGTCGAGCTGATCGCGCCCGGCATCGCCGCCGGGAACACGATCGTCATGAAGCCGTCCGAGTGGACGCCGATCGCGATGGCCACCTTCATGCAGGCCATGGCCGACGCGGGACTGCCGGAGGGCGTCGTCAACGTCGTCTACGGCGGCGGCGAGGTCGGCGAGCGGCTGATCACGCGACGACAACGTCGACTGCGTCGCGCTTCATCGGCTCGCACACGACCGCGGAGAAGATCGTTCGCGCGGCAGGCCTCAAGCGCTCGCTGATCGAGGCGAGCGGCAACGGGCCGGTCATCGTCTGCGCCGACGCGGATCTCGAGGCGGCGGCGAAGGGCGCCGTCTTCGGCGGCTTCTTCTGCGCGGGCCAGGTGTGCTGCGCGACCGAGCGCGTGCTCGTCGACAAGCGTGTGCACGACGACTTCCTGGCCGCGGTCGTCAAGGAGGCCGAGGCCTGGAAGCTCGGTGACCCGTACGACGACGACACGCTCGTCGGGCCGATGAACAACGAGCCGACGGCGCAGAAGATGGACGCGCACCTCGAGGACGCCGTGGGCAAGGGCGCCGAGATCGTCGTCGGCGGCTCGCGCGAGCCGACCGGCCGACCGGCCTCTACTACCAGCCGACGGTGATCGACCAGGTCGGCATCGACACGCTCATCAACCGCGACGAGACGTTCGGCCCGATCGTCCCGCTGATCACGGTCGACGGCGACGACCAGGCGCTCGAGGTCGCGAACGACTCGTACCTTGGCCTCCAGGCCGCTGTCTACACGACGCAGCCTCAACCGGGCGTTCCGCTTCGTCGACAACCTGCGGGTCGGCAACGTCGTCGTCAACGACTCGACCGACTACTGGGAGGCGCACGAGCCGTTCGGCGGCGCATCCGGGACGCGGACCGGCTGGGGCCGGATCGGCGGGCGCTACACGATGCTCGACATGACCGACCTGAAGACGGTGGTGATCGACACGAGCGGGCTGGAGTAGCCTCGATCGTAGGCAGGCGGACAATCGCGGCCCTCCGCGGATGCTCGCACGGTCCGGTGCGATCTCTAAGGTCGCTCGCGACGAGCTAGCGAAAGGAGCACGAGATGAAGGGTCGCCTGCCGACCGTCCTGTCCGCGACGGCTCTGCTGATCGCCCTCGCGTCGCTGACGCCCGTCGGCCAGGCCGCACGCGACGCGATCACGCCCGAAAGCGCGCTTTGCGCTGAACTCCGACCGGGTCGACGGCATTCACGCCTCGCGCCTCCCCAAGGCCGGACGCCTGCTCGCCCTCGGGACGACGAAGAAGTTCCCGGCGTCCGTCTTCTCGCGGCGGGCTGAGCGGCCTCGAGCTCGTGACCGCCGTGAGCGCTCAGGACTCGTCGAGCCCGAAGGTCGTCCTCGTCAACTGCCCGACCGGCAAGCGGGTCGTCGGCGCCGGCGTGCGCGTGACGGGCGCGGCGGCGAACAACGGGGACGTCGTCGTCAACGAGTCCTACCCGAGCTCGGCCACGCAGTGGACAGTGCGCGCGATCGAGGGCAACGCCGTCGGGCACGAGCTGGATGCTGACCGCGCAGGCCGCCTGCGTCGCGGCGGGCACGTGAGGCCGCGCGTGGCGCGTAGCCCTATGCTCTAGAGCGAGGCACTCGAACGTGAACATAGCGCTACCAACGCGGGGCTACTTCGCCGCCATCGTCGCGGCCCTGCTTTGCGAGCGTGGCAGTGGTCGCGCTCGTCACCGGCCGCGATCTTCGCACTCGACTCGTTCGCGCCAGTGCTCAGCCTGGGCGTGCTCTACGTCTTCGCTGTCCTGCGCGGTCGCGGTGCTCTTCGGGCTCGCCTACGCGATCCCGGTCTCGATCGCGAGCATGCTCGCGTTCAACTGGTTCTTCCTGCCGCCCAGGCACACGTTCACGCTGCAGCGACTCCGAGAACTGGGTCGCGCTCGCGGTCTACCTCTTCACGGCTGTCGTCGTCAGCGTCCTCGCGGCGCGTGCGCGGCGGAGAGCGCAAGAATCTGCTCTCCTCGCTGAAATCGCCGCCTCGCTGCTCGAGCGGGAGCAGGTGCGGAGCGAGCTCGACCGCATCGCCGAGGAAGCGGCTCGGGCGCTCCAGGTCGAGAGCGCGCGGATCGAGCTGGGGGCCGAGTCGGCGCGAGGGTGACGACAGCTACCCGCTCGAGGCGGGCGACCGACGGGTGGGCACGATCTACCTCGAGCGGCCCCGGGCCGGGAAGCGCCGCGAGCCGACGGCATCTCCTGCCCGGCGCTCGCATCGCTGCTCGGGATCGCGATCGACCGCGAGCGGCTGGCCCGCGAGGCGCTCGAAGCCGAGGCGCTGCGCCGAAGCGACGCGATGAAGACGGCCGTTCTCCGCGCCGTCAGCCACGACCTGCGCACGCCGCTGATGGCGATCCTCACCTCGGCGAGCGCACTCGCGCGCGAGGACCTCGAGCTGGGGCGCGAGGACCGCAGCCAGCTCTCCGGGACGATCCTCGCCGAGGCGGAACGGCTCAACCGGCTCGTCGGGAACCTGCTCGACCTCTCCCGGCTGCAGGCCGGTGCCGCCGCAGCCCGCCCCGGATGTGTGGACCGTCGACGACCTCGTCGTCCAGGCGCTCGACGAGCTCGGCGACGCGGGAAGACGCGTCGAGGTCGCTCTGCCCGGACGAGTCGCCCGCGGTCCGGGTCGACGCCCACCAGATCCAGAGCGTGCTCGTGAACCTGATGGAGAACGCGCTCAAGTACTCGTCGGACACCGGTGGGCATGCACGTGACGACCACTCCGTCCGAGGTTCTCGATCCGCGTCGTCGACCGCGGCGAAGGCGTGTCGCTCCGCGCGATCTCGAGCGGATCTTCGAGCCGTTCCAGCGGGGCTCGAACGGCGGCCGGCAGCGGGCGGGGCTCGGCCTCGCGATCGCGCGCGGATTCGCCGAGGCGAACGACGGCCGCGTCTGGGCCGAGTCGCGACCGGGGCAGGGTGCGACGTTCGTGCTCGCGCTGCCCGCGATCGAGGCCGAGGTACGCGACGTGAGTGGGCCGCGCGTCCTCGTCGTCGACGACGAGCAGCAGATCCTGCGCGCGCTGCAGACGAGCCTGCGCGGGGCCGGCTACGAGGTCGACACGGCCGAGACCGCCGAGGAGGCGCTGGCCGCCGCCGCGCATGCGGCCGCCCGAGGCCGTCGTCCTCGACCTCGTCCTCCCGGACGGAACCGGCAGCCGACGTGCTGCGCGAGCTGCGAACGTGGAGCTCGGCGCCGGTGATCGTCCTCTCGGCGGTCGACGACGAGCAGCGAGAAGGTGGCGGCTCTTGACGCGGGCGCCGACGACTACGTCACGAAGCCGGTCGGGATCGACGAGCTGCTCGCGCGAGTGCGAGCCGTGCTTCGCCGGACGACGCCCTCGGGCGAGCCGGTGATCGCGATCGGCGAGCTCGTCGTCGACCTCCAGAAGCAAGCGGTCGACTTCGCCGGCGCCCCGATCCACCTCACGCCGCACGAGTTCGATCTGCTGCGGGTGTTCGCGCAGAACGAGGGCAAGCTGCTCACGCATCGCGCTCTCTTGCACGAAGTCTGGGGCCCAGGCTACGACGGCGCGTCGAACCTGCTGCATGTGAACGTCTCGCAGCTGCGGCGGAAGATCGAGCCCGATCGAGCGCGACCCGCGGTACCTCCTGACCGAGCCCGGGGCGGGATACCGGCTCGTCGATCCCGGCACTCGCACGTAGGCCAAACGCGCTTCCCGTCGAATGGTCAGGCCATGATCGATTGCGCCTCACTACTCGCGGGGAGCACGCGCAGCCTCGGCGACGCTCGATCGCTCGAGGACGCGGCGTCGCACATGCGGCGCGGGAACAACTTCGTCTGGGTCGAGCTCCACGAGCCCGGCAGAGAGCTCATGGCGGAGGTGAGCCGGCATTTCGGCCTCCACGAGCTCGCCGTCGAGGATGCCATCCAGTCGCGCACCAGCGGCCGAAGGTGGAGCCCTACGACGACTTCTACTTCATCGTGTACCGCGCGGCCCGCTACGACGAGCCGACGAACAGGGTCGTCTTCAGCGAGCTCGACCTCTTCCTCGGTGCAGGCTTCGTGATCGCCGTGCGCCACGGCGAGCGGTCGACCTGGAGCGAGCACGGCGCCATCTCGAGGCGAACCCCTCACCTGCTCAAGAGCGGCCCTGCCGCGGCCGTCTGGGCGATTCTGGACACGATCGTGGACGACTACACCCCGGTGCTCGACGGGACTCGAGGAGGACATCGAGACCGTCGAGCGGGCGATCTTCGCCGGCCAGGAGAACTTGACCGAACAGATCTACCTGCTGAAGCGGAGATCAACGACGTCTACCGCGCGGTCCATCCGCTCCTCGACCCCTCTCGACGTCCTCGAGCGGAGGCTTCGCAGCGGTCGATCCGGCACTGCTGCGCTACTTCCGCGACATCGCGGACCATGTCCGGCGGATCCAGGAGGAGATCTTCGCCCAGCGAGACCAGCTGATCAGCGTGCTCGAGGCGCATCTCTCGCTGATCAACATCCGCCAGAGCGAGATCGCCGCGGAACAGAACCAGGTCGTTCGCCGGCTGACGCTCGTCTCCACCGTGTTTCTTCCGCTGACCTTCATCACGGGGTTCTTCGGCCAGAACTTCGGCTGGCTCGTCGGCGCACGTCGACTCTTTCGCCGCGTTCGTGGTGTTCGGGATCGGCGGGCTGCTCGATTCCAGTCGCGTTCCTGCTCGCGTGGTTCAAGCGCGGCGGCTACGTCTGATCCTCAGAACTTCTTCAGACCGGGTGCCGCAACCTTCAGACCGCGTTTAGCCGCCGCGATTTACGGTCGCCTCATGTTCGATCTTGCGGCGCTTGGAATCGCGGTTTTCTGCTTCGCGTTCACGTTCTTCCTCGTCTGGGTGCTCGGCGCGAGTCTGATGACTGCCGGCGACCTGATCGGGCTCGTGATCTCGCTGCTCGTCTTCGCGTATCTCGTCTACGCGCTCTTCCGGGCGGAGCGCCTATGACCGGCAAACGGCATCGGCCAGATCCTGCTCTACGCGGGCCTGCTCGTCGTCCTCGCGTACCCGCTCGGGCTCTGGATGGCCAAGGTCTACGGCTCGTGGACACCACCGCGCTGGCTCGGCGCGATCGAACGCGGCTTCTACCGACTCGTCCGCACCGACCCGGCCAAGGAGCAGGGCTGGCGCAGCTACGCGGTCAGCGTCCTCGTGTTCAGCGTCGTGCTTCTCGGCGCTCCTCTACGCGCTCCAGCGCTTTCAGAACCACCTCTTCCTGAACCCGGACGGGCTGCCGGCAGTCCAGCCGCACATCGCGATCAACACGACCGCGAGCTTCGTCACGAACACGAACTGGCAGTTCTACGGCGGCGAGTACACGATGTCGTACCTGACCCAGATGGCAGGGCTGGCCGTGCAGAACTTCGTGTCCGCGGCGGTCGGCATGGCGGTGCTCATCGCTGTCATCCGCGGATTCGCACGACGCTCGACGAGCGGCCTAGGAAACTTCTGGCGCGACCTCTACCGGTCGATCGCGTACATCCTCGTCCCACTCTCGATCGTGCTCGCCGTGATCCTGATCTCCCAGCGCGTCCCGGAGACGTTCAGCGGCCACGCGACCGCGACCACGCTCGAAGGGGCGCAGCAGGACATCGCGCGCGGCCCCGTCGCGTCGCAGATCGCGATCAAGCAGCTCGGGACGAACGGCGGCGGCTTCTACAACTCGAACTCGGCCGTGCCGTTCGAGAACCCGAACGGCTTGACGAACCTCCTCGAGATGCTCGCAATCTTGCTGATCCCCGCCGCGCAGGTCTTCATGTTCGGGCGGATGGTGCTCGCGCGCCGGCATGCCTGGATGGTCTTCTCCGCCATGTTCGCGATGTTCGCGATCGGGATCGCGATCGCGTTACCGACCGAGCAGCACGGCTCGCAGGTGCTGCGCGACTCCGGCGTGAACCTCACCGCCGGTCACGGCCAGAGCGGCGGGAACATGTCCGACAAGGAGGTCCGCTTCGGGATCGCCAACACGGCGCTGTGGGCGACGACGACTACCAATGCGTCCAACGGCTCCGTCAACGGAGGCCACGACGCCTTTACCCCCGGGGGCGGAGCCGTGCCGCTCCTCAACATCTTCGTCGGGGAAGTGATCTTCGGCGGCGTCGGCTCCGGCCTCTACGGGATGATCTTCTACATCCTGATCGCGGTCTTCGTGGCCGGGCTCATGGTCGGCAGAACGCCCGAGTACCTCGGTAAGAAGATCGAGGCGCGGGAGATGAAGTTTGCAGCGATCGGCGCGCTCTCGGTGCCGACGATCGTGCTCACGTTCACTGCGCTCTCGGTCGTCACCCACGCCGGCCTCGCCTCGATCTACAACCCCGGCGCCCACGGTTTCACGGAGGCCCTCTACGCCTGGACCTCGCAGACCAACAACAACGGCAGCGCATTCGCCGGCTACGGCGCGACCAACTTCTCCGCCGAGCTGGGCTCGATCGTGCTCTACCTCGGGCGCTTCATCCCGCTGATCGCCGCGCTTGCGCTGGGAGGCTCGATCGCAGCGAAGAAGACCGTGCCCGCCTCGGCCGGCACGTTCCGGACGGACGGGCTGACCTTCGTGGTGCTGCTCATTGGCGTGATCCTCCTCACCGCCGGCTTGATGGTCTTCCCCGCCCTCACGCTCGGCCCGATCGTGGAGGGGCTTTCCTGATGTTCCGCGAACTGAAGAGCTCCCTGATCGCGGTGGTCGTGCTGACGCTGGTGCTCGGCCTCGCCTACCCGGCTGTCATGACCGGATTCGCGCAAGTCGCGTTCCCGAACCGCGCCGACGGGAGCTTGCTCAAGGTCGACGGCAAGATCGTCGGCTCGAAGCTGGCCGCCCAGGAGTTCAAGAAGCCCGGGTACTTCCACTCGAGGCCCTCCGCGACCGCGCCGGCCTACAACGCGGCTGCGACGACCTTCGCGAACCTCGGCCCCACGAACCCCGACCTCGCAAAGGCGGTCCAGGAGAACGCCCAGGCGATCCTCAAGCTCGAGGGCCCGTTCAACTCCGGGCTCACGATCGGCGACATTCCGGTCGACGCGGTCACGACCTCCGCCTCCGGGATCGATCCCGACATCTCACCCGCATACGCATCGCTCCAGTCTCACCGGGTCGCCGCCGTGCGCCAGCTCCCGCTTGCCACGGTTCAAGGGCTCGTCGACAAGTACACCCACGGCCGGTCTCTCGGCTTCCTCGGTGAGCCGGGCGTGAACGTCCTCGAGCTGAACATCGCGCTCGACAAGGAGGCGCGCTAGTGGCGCGCAAGACCGGCATCTTCTCCCGCGACATCGTCCTCGCGGCGATCCGGGACTCGTTCCCCAAGCTCGATCCGAGGCTCCAGTTCAGGAACCCGGTGATGTTCATCGTCGAGATCGGAAGCGTGGTCACGACGGTGATCTTCTTCCTGGAGATCGCGCGCGGGCATCACGGGAACCTCGGGTTTGTCGGGACGATCGCCTTCTGGCTGTGGCTCACGGTGCTCTTCGCGAACTTCGCCGAGGCGATCGCCGAGGGGCGAGGCAAGGCGCAGGCGAATGCCCTGCGGGCGACACGCACGACGACCGTCGCGCACCGCCGCATGGATGCCGGCGGGCTCGAGGAAGTCCCTGCGCCGGAGCTGCAGAAGGGCGATATCGTCGTCATTCAGGCCGGCGAGGTCATTCCTGCAGACGGTGAGGTGATCGAAGGCGTGGGCTCGGTCGACGAGTCTGCGATCACCGGCGAGTCCGCCCCCGTCATCCGCGAGGCCGGTGGCGATCGCTCTGCGGTCACCGGCGGCACCAAGCTCCTCTCCGACCAGCTCGTGGTCATGGTCACCCAGGAGCCGGGCAAGTCGTTCCTCGACCGGATGATCGCCCTCGTCGAGGGCGCCGAGCGGCGGAAGACCCCGAACGAGATCGCGCTCAACATCCTCCTGGCCGGGCTCACGATCACGTTCCTCGCCGCCGTCGTGACGCTGAAGCCGTACGCGATCTACGCGGGCACCCCGGTCTCGCAGACGGTCCTGATCGCCCTCCTCGTCGCGCTGATCCCGACCACGATCGGCGCTCTCCTCTCCGCGATCGGGATCGCGGGCATGGACCGCCTCGTCCAGCGCAACGTGCTCGCGATGTCGGGTCGCGCGGTCGAGGCATCCGGCGACGTCGACGTCCTCCTGCTCGACAAGACCGGAACGATCACGCTCGGCAACCGTCAGGCGTCGGAGTTCGTCCCCGTCGACGGCATCAGCGCCGACGAGCTCGCCGAGGCCGCACAGCTTTCATCACTCGCAGACGAGACGCCCGAAGGCCGATCGATCGTCGTGCTCGCAAAGGAGGAGTACGGGCTACGTGGACGGGAGCTCGGCCCGCACGAGGCCACCTTCATCCCCTTCTCCGCGACGACGCGAATGAGCGGGGTCGACATGGACGGCAAGAAGCTCCGCAAAGGCGCCGCAGACGCGGTCAAGCGTTTCGTCGAGGAGCAAGGCGGACAAATCCCGGCGCGGCTTGACGCGGAGGTCGACAAGATCGCGCGGTCGGGCGGCACGCCGCTCGTCGTCGCGCAGGACAACTTCGTCCTCGGCGTGATCCATCTCAAGGACATCGTCAAGGGCGGCATGAACGAGCGCTTCGACGAGCTGCGCGCGATGGGCATCCGCACTGTGATGATCACCGGCGACAACCGCGTGACGGCGGCCGTCATCGCGGAAGAGGCGGGCGTCGACGACTTCCTCGCCGAGGCCACGCCCGAGGCGAAGATGGCCCTGATCAAGGAGGAGCAGGGCCAAGGCCGGATGGTTGCGATGACCGGGGACGGGACGAACGACGCGCCCGCGCTCGCCCAGGCCGACGTCGGCGTGGCCATGAATGCCGGCACGTCAGCGGCCAAGGAAGCGGGAAACATGGTCGATCTCGACAACAACCCGACCAAGTTGATCGAGGTCGTCGAGGTCGGGAAGCAGCTCCTGATCACGCGAGGCGCGCTGACGACGTTCTCGATCGCAAATGACGTCGCGAAGTACTTCGCGATCCTGCCGGCGATGTTTGCCTTCACGTACGCGACGGAGCCGGGAGAGCGCGGCCCTCTCGAGTCCCTGAACATCATGAATCTCGGCACGCCGCAGAGCGCGATCATCTCCGCGATCATCTTCAACGCCCTCGTCATCCCCGCCCTCGTCCCGCTCGCCCTGAAGGGCGTCAAGTACCGCGCGATCGGCGCGACCGCGCTGCTTCGGCGCAACCTGCTCATCTACGGGCTGGGCGGCGTGATCCTGCCCTTCATCGGGATCAAGCTGATCGATCTGATCGTCCACAACCTCTTCGGGGCGTAGACGACGCTCCCATGCACCCGGTGACCGGAGGCGCATGGCGGCCGACCGGAACCACGTCCCACGAGGGAAGCCCGTAATCGATGAGCGGTCACGGGCTCGCTCAGATCGTCGTCTACCTGATCGTCCTGACCGCGCTGGGCATCCCGCTCGGCCAGTACATGGCCTGGGGGACCGTGGTCATGATCCTCGGGCGCTTCCTCCCAATCGTCATAGTGCTGGCACTTGCGGGCTCTTTGGCGTCCAAGAAGATCTCCCCCGCTTCGCGCGGCACGCTCCGCACCGATACGCCCACGTTCGGCGTGCTGCTGTCGGGGGTGATCGTCGTCATGTCGGGACTGGCGATACTCCCGGCTCTCGCGCTCGGGCCCATCGTCGAGGGGCTCTTGAACTAGTGCGCGGCCACTATCGGATCCTGCTCGGAATGGCTGCTGGAGTCGGCAAGACCTACCGCATGCTGCTCGAGGGCCGGCAGGCGCAGGAAGGCGAGCGCGACGTCGTGATCGGATACCTCGAGCCGCACGATCGGCCCCAGACCGCGGCACTCGCGGAGGGGCTCGAGACCGTGCCCCGGCTGCGCGTGAGGCACGGCGAGCTCGAGGTCGAGGACATGGACGTCGACGCGGTCCTCGCTCGCGCGCCCGAGCTTGCCCTCGTCGACGAGCTCGCGCACACGAACGCCGAGGGCATGAGGAACGAGAAGCGCCACCAGGACATCGATGAGCTCCTCGACGCCGGCATCGACGTCATCTCGACCGTCAACGTCCAGCACCTGGAGAGCCTGAACGACGCGGTCTTCGAGCTGACGGGCGTCCGCGTTCGCGAGACCTTCCCCGACAAGATCCTCGACGACGCGGACGAGGTCGTGCTGGTCGACCTCTCGCCCGAGGAGCTCCAGGAGCGACTGAAGGCAGGCAAGGTGTACCCGCGCGAGCGGGCGCAGATCGCCCTCGAGAACTTCTTCCGGTACGAGAACCTCGCCGCGCTGCGCCAGGTCGCGCTGAGAGAGGTCGCGGAGGACGTCCAGGCCCGGCGCGAGCCGACCGTGCTCGAGCCGCTCAGCAAGCAGGCGGTCGCAGAGCGAGTGCTCGCGATGGTCGAGCCCCAGCCGAAGTCGCAGCGCATCCTCCGCCGCGCCTGGCGCTCGGCGCAGCGGCTCGGCGCCGACATGGACGCCATCTGGGTGCGCCCGCCCGGGTACGAGCTCTCCGAAGATGAGCAGGTGCAGCTCGCGGCCTTGCGGCGGCTCGCGTCGATCCTCGGCATTCACTTCCTCGAGGTCGACGGCGAGGACCTCGCCGAGACCGTGCGAAGGGTTGCCCAGGAACGCGGATCGAGCTATGTGATCCTGGGCACGCCCGACGAGTCTCGACGCCGGGAAGTGCTGAAGGGCTCGCTCCTGTCGAGGCTCGTGCGCGAGCTGCCGGGCATCGACATCCGTGTCGTCGCCGACCGCGCGCTCAGAGAGGAGCGCGCCGAGTGATCGTCGTCGACATCCTGATCGGACTGGCCGTTGCCGTTGCCGCCGTGATCCTCTACTCCCGGTTGCGAGGTCTCCAACGGCCGTCAGGACCGCGCCACAAGCGCGTCCTCGTTCCGTTCACGGGCGGAGAGCTCGAGCCGACGGTACTCCAGGCCGCGATCAGGATCTCGCAGGCCGAGGAGGCGACGATGGTCCCGGCGTACCTGATCGTGACGCCGTTCGAGTACACGCTCGACGCGCCCATGCACCAGCAGGTCGATCTGGCCATGCCGCTCCTGGAGGCGGTCGAGCACGCAGCCCTCCGTGCGGGCGTACCTGTCGACGCACGCGTCGAGACCGGCCGCAGCGCGACCCATGCGCTGCGGCGGTTGTGGGAGGTCGAGCAGTTCGACCGGATCGTCGCTCCCGCCCCAGTGGGTCGTGGCTCGGGCTTCACGCCCAAGCAGCTCCAATGGATCCTCACCAACGCCCCGAGCGAAACGGTGATCCTCCGCCCGGATCCGGCCGAGCACAACGGCTCGGCCAATCGCGCCCAGAGCTCTTGAGCCGAACGACGCCGTGACGATCCTCGTCGCCTACGACGGATCACCCGAAGCAACGCGAGCGCTCCTGCATGCGGCCGAGCTCGTCGGGCCGGGCGGATCGCTCTCGGTGCTCAACGTGATCGAAGTCCAGGCGGTGAGTTCCCGGCTCGAGACGGTGAGCGTGGAGCAGCGCGACCGGCAGGGCGAGCTCCTGCGCGAGGCGCAGAAGCTCCTCGCTGGAAGGCTGATCGACATCACGCCAATCGCCGCCGCCGGCGAGCCCGTGACCGAGATCCGCGCCGCGGCCGAGAGGACGGGCGCGGAGATGATCGTGGTCGGCCGCCGAGGCGGATTACGCCGCCGAGTGATTCCCGGGTCGGTGAGCGCAAGGCTCGTGCGCCGCGCTCCCTGCGACGTCCTCGTCGTGCACTGAGCCGTTAGCTTCCTCCCAGTGAGCGACACCCACGTCGAGCGCGGGGAGCGGGTGACTCCGCTCGAGCTGTTCTTCGACCTCGTCTTCGTCTTCGCGATCACGCAGGTGACGGGCATGCTCTCGGCCGACCCGACCTGGGGTGGAGTCGGGCGCGCGCTGCTCGTCCTCGGCGCCCTCTGGTGGGCCTGGGTCGGTTACGCCTGGCTGACGAACACCGTCAACCCGGACGAGGGCGCGGTGCGACTGGCGATCCTCGGCGCCATGGGTGCGCTCTTCGTCGTCGCGCTGGCGGTTCCTGACGCCTTCGAAGACGACGGCGTCCTCTTCGGCGTCGCGTACCTTCTCGTCCGCGAGCTCCAGATCGTCCTCTTCATGCTCGCAGCGCGAGGCGATCCAGCCCTGCGCCGCAGCGTTCTGCGCCTCGCGATCGGATCGACCATCGGCCCAGTGCTCATCATCATCGCCGGCTTCACGGACTCGGGGATTCAGGCTGCGCTCTGGATCGTCGCGCTCGCACTCGACTACCTCGGTGGGTATTTCAGCAGCGGCGGCTGGCACGTGTCACCCAGGCACTTTGCGGAGCGCCACGGCTTGATCGTGATCATCGCCCTCGGCGAGTCGATCGTCGCCATCGGGCTGGGTGCCAGGGGCGTGCCGCTGGACGCCGGCGAGGTCGCGGCGGCCCTGCTCGGGATCGCCGTCGTCACCGCCCTCTGGTGGGCGTACTTCGACGTCGTCGCCCTCGTCGCCGAGCGCAAGCTGGCAGAGCTGACCGGGGTCGCGCAGGCCGCTCTAGCCCGGGACGTGTACAGCTATCTGCATTTCCCGATGGTGGCGGGAATCGTGCTCTTTGCGCTCGCACTGAAGCTGGCCCTCGGTCACCTCGGCGACGAGCTCGACACCGTCCCGGCATTCGCGCTCTGCGCCGGTCCTGCGCTGTACCTGCTTGCCCACGATGCGATGAGGTTTCGTACGTCGAGGACGTACAACTGGCGCCGCGTGCTCGCCGTTGGCGTCCTGTTTGCGTTGATTCCGGCCGCGCTCTCCTGGCCGGCCCTGGCGGCGCTCGCCGCGGTGACAGCGGCCTGCTGGGCGCTAGTCGCCTGGGAGGCGCTGCGCTACCCGGACACCCGGGCCCGGATCCGTCACGCCTGACCTCGCCGCAAGCTCTTCGTCGATCGCCTCACGGAGCTCCACGAGGCCCGCACCGACGAGAGTCGTCTTCTTCGGCCCGAGCCTCTTCTCGACCGCCTCGGCGTAGTCGCGGAAGCGCGGCCGGGCGCGGTTCAGAAGCCGCCGGCCGGCCGGCGTCAGCCGGATGAGGAAGGACCGTCCGTCGGCCGGGTTCTCGACCCGTTCCGCGTGTCCCGCGCGTTCGAGCCTTCGCACGCGAAAGAGGACGGTCGAAAGCGGCATCTCGAGGAGATCGGCGAGGCCGGTCGGCGTCAACGGGCCATCGGCGCCGATCGTCACGTAGAACGGATAGTCCTCGGGAGGCAGGTCGATTCCATGGAGCGCAGCCTCGACTAGACGCTTGCGCTTCTGCTGCGTCCAGAAGACTTCGAAGAGGATCGTCGGCGGGCCGGTTTTTGCCATTAGTGCAAGGTTGTCGTAAATTTGCTACAAGATTGTAGTACATGCTGCGGATACGACGATTTCCCTCCCTGGCAGTGGGCGCGCTCGCCGCCGGCGTCCTGGTCATTGCGTCCGCGTCCGGCGCGCCCACCGCCGAGCCCGTCGCCAAGATCAAGGTCGGCCTCCAGTCCGGCCTCGTCCTGTCCGCGGGGGGCTCGATCTGGACGTCAGACTTGATCATTCCGCGCCTCGTTCGGATCGACCCCGCCGCCAACACCGTCACACGGCGGACGAAGGTCGGCTCGCGACCGTTCGGGCTCGCGTACGGCGCCGGGAGCATCTGGGTCTCGGATCGCTCGCTCAACCGGCTCTCCCGGATCAACCCGCGGACGAACAAGGTCTTGAAGCGGATCAAGATCGGGTTCTCCTCGTACGGGCTCGCGTTCGGGGCGGGCAGCGTCTGGGTGACGAGCGAGAGCGACGGGACGGTGCGCAGGATCAACCCGAAGCGCAACCGGGTGGCCGCGAAGATCAGAACGGGCTCGCAGCCCAATGGCGTGGTCTACGCGTTCGGCGCGATCTGGGTCGCCGACCTCGGCGGCGGGCGCGTGCTGCGAGTCGACACGCGCCGCAACAAGGTGACCGCCCGCATCGCCGTGCCGAAGGCCGACTGGATCACGCCCTCGGCCGACGCCCTCTGGGTCTCGACCGAAGCCGGCGAGGTCGTCCGGCTCGATCCGGCGACGCTCACGATCGTGGCGCGAATCCCCGTCGGCAAGAACCCGCTGGCTTCCGCCTGGATCGGCGGGGAGCTGTGGGTCCCGAACATCGACGACGGAACGGTCTCCGTGATCGATCCCGCTCTCAACGCGGTCGCACGGACGCTGGCCGTCGGTCAGGCGCCGCTGGCCGTCGCGGAAGCGGCGGGGGACGCGTGGCTCTCGAACTCGAACGACGGCGAGATCTGGCGCTTGCGTCCCAATTCCTAGAGACATTTTGCCCCCGCTTAAGGGTCTCTTGCGGAAGTCGTGGGGACGATGGAGAGGCAGATGCGCAGCCTCGTCATCCTCGTCGTTTCCCTCACAGCGCTTCTCTCTGCCCAGGCCGCCGGCGCGGCGATCGTCACGCGCCACGACAACGCCGGACGGGTCGTCACCTTCGACGTGCGGGCCCACGGCGTCGAGGTCGGCTGGTACGCGGGAGTCCTTCGCCGCGCGGTTCACGGGGACGAGATCGAGACCGCGCGCATCCGCATCGTCCCCCGCAGCCGAATCTCGAGGTTGTGCGAAGGCGAGTGGACCCAGAGCTGCTACGAAGGCGACGAGAAGGGCGGAGTCTTGGTCATCCCGGCCGGCCCTCCGAGCGAGGTGGCACACCTGCTCCTGCACGAGTACGCGCACCACATCGACATGGCTCGCTCGAACTTCCTCTACACGGACAAGCCTTGGGCGCCGTCGTGGTGGGCGGCCCGCGGAGTCAAGGCCGCGCTCGCCGGAGGACGGATGTCGCTCACGTACAGCCTCGGCTGGGAGCGCGCGGTCGGCGAGCTCTTCGCCGAGGACTACGTACAACTGAACCTGCGTAGCCGCTACTACATTCGCTGGCTCGATCCGCCGGGCGCCGCAGTGAAGGCCGCGCTCCGCCGCGACCTACGCGCCAATCCGGTGCCCGCCGGCTAGTCCCAGGTGTCGAGGACCGGGTAGGCGGTCCGCGCGTCCAGGCAGTCGGCTGCGTAGAGGGCAACTCCCACGTCTCCGGTCCAGAGCGAGTAGCGGCCCTTGCCACGGCGCGCGACCTGGCCGAGGGCGTGCATCGCGAAGCGGCGCGCACGTTCGAGCCACTGCTCGTCGCCGGTTCGCTCGAACGTCTTCAGGAACGCGTAGCCGTTGCCGGCCGTGCCGTGGCAGAGCGATGAGCCCTTCTCCATGCCCGGCGGCCCCGCCCGCCACGTGAGCTCCGCGCCCGCGAGGAGAAGGTCCTCCTCGAGGTACGGCGCCGCCGCGCTGACGACCCCGGGCGCCCCGTGGCACCACTGGAGCAGGAGATCGGTCGCCTCGCCGCCTGCGTCCTTGGGCCAGTTCGCGAGCCCCTCCTCGGTCAACGCCAGTCGGGCCAGGTGCTCCCTCGTGTCGCGCTCGAGCGCGAGGCGGCGCTCCTCGGCTAGAAGGCCGCCCTGCCGAAGCGCGAGCACATTGCCGACGAGGCCGTGCAGAGGGCCGAGGCCGCGAAGCCTCATGCCGTAGATCCGGTTCGTCCAGAGCCCGTCCGGGTCTTGCATCGCCAGCACCGCCTCGGCGCTTTCGCGCCACGCATCGGCCCAGCGCTCCTCGCCCGTCCAGTCGTGCATCGCGCGGGCGGCGAGCATCGTGCCGGGCGCGCCCCACATGACCTCGACCGCCTCGTTGTCGACGTTCTCGCGCACTCGAGCCAGCAGGACGTCTGCGAACTCGGCGCTGGGCTCCATCCGCCAGGCGACGATGAGCGGGCCGCTCTCGCCGATCAGAAGCCCAGCCGCCGCGCGCGAGGGGAGCTCCTCCTCCCACTCGGAGTAGTCGGGCGCCTCGCGCCAGGCTTCGAGCGTTCGTCGGGAGGCCGAGGCCAGGTCGAGCGTCGTCTCCGCATAGCCCCGTCGCCGCAACGCGTCGAGGGCCCAGACGACGCCGCACGCACCGACGTAGAGGTCCTTGAGCGGAACCGGCGCCTGCCAGGCGTCCCACTCCTCGGCGGGCCACAGATCGTCCGGGTGAAAGGCTGCGTCCGCGTCGGCGACGATCGCACGTATTGCCTTCCGTGCACCATCCGAGTCCCATCTCTTCTCCGTCAGCGGCTCGAAGTTCTCCGGCTGGTACAGCACCTCGTTATGTTCGCTCGCATGAACTCGGATAGCCAGCCCGCAATCGAGGTCGAGGGGCTCCAGGTTCATCGAGGAGGCAAGCTCGTCCTCCCCGGGATCTCGCTCCGGGTCGGCCGCGGTCTCGTCACCGGCCTGCTCGGGCCGAGCGGATCTGGCAAGACGACGCTGATGCGGGCGATCGTCGGAGTGCAGATCGTCGATGCGGGCGAAGTCACGGTGCTCGGCCGCCCAGCCGGCTTGCCCGAGCTCCGGTTCCGCGTCGGATACGTGACCCAGGCGCCGTCCGTCTACGCCGACCTGACCGTGCGGGAGAACCTCGCCTACTTCGCGCGCGTCCTCGCGGCGGAGCGGAGGCGCGTCGAAGAGGTGATCGACATCGTCGGGCTCCAGGCGCAGGCGGATCAGGTCGTGGGCACGCTCTCCGGCGGCGAGCGCTCACGCACATCGCTCGCCACTGCGCTCCTCGGCGAGCCCGAGGTCCTCGTCCTCGACGAGCCGACGGTCGGCCTCGACCCGGTCCTCCGGCGCGACCTCTGGAACACGTTCCACGAGCTGGCGGCAGGAGGAGTGACCCTGCTCGTGTCGAGCCACGTGATGGACGAGGCCAAGCGCTGCGACGAGCTCGTGCTCCTGCGCGAGGGACGAATCGTGGCGATGACCTCGCCGGACGAGCTGCTTCGCCAGACCGGCGCCGGCGACCTGGAAGAGGCATTTCTCTCCATAGCCGAGGTGGTATGACCGCACGGGCCACGCTCGCGACCGCCGTTCGCGTTCTGCGCCAGCTCCGCAGGGACCCGAGAACGATCGCGCTCGTCCTCCTCGTTCCGCCCGGCCTCCTCACGCTCTTCAAGTACGTCTTCGAGGGTCAGCCGGAGACGTTTGACCGCGTCGGCCCCGCCCTCGTCGGGATCTTCCCCTTCGTCTCGATGTTCGTCGTCACGTCGATCGCGATGCTCCGCGAGCGGACGACCGGGACGCTCGAGCGGCTGATGTCGATGCCGCTCGCAAAGCTCGACCTCCTGCTCGGCTACGGCATCGCTTTCGCGCTCGTCGCCGCCGTCCAGGCCGGCGTGACCTCGGCCGTCGCGTTCGGGCTCCTCGGGCTCGACACTGCCGGTCCGGTCTGGCTCGTGATCGTGCTCGCCATCGGAAACGCGGTGCTCGGGATGTCGCTCGGGCTCTTCCTGAGCGCGTTCGCGAGGACAGAGTTCCAGGCGGTGCAGTTCATGCCGGCCTTCGTCTTGCCGCAGATCTTCCTGGCCGGGTTGCTCGTCCCCCGCGAAGACATGGCTCGTCCCCTCGAGATCTTCTCGGCCTTTCTTCCGTTGACGTACGCATACGACGCGCTCGTGAGAGCGACGAGCGACGACCTCGGGAGGCGCCTGGCGTTCGATGCCGCCGTCGTCGCCGCTTGCATAGGAGTTGCGCTCGTCCTCGGTGCGACGACACTCCGGCGGCGAACGCCGTGACCAGGGAGCTAGCCCGCCCGAGCGATGTGCTCGCGCGTCACTCCGGCGGGCGACGTGCAGCCGCAGAGCGCAAGTGCGAGCTCGATCTCCTCGCGCAGCAGCTCGAGCACGCGCTCGACCCCCTCGGCGCCGCCGACCGCGAGCCCGTAGAGCGGCGCACGGCCCACGAGGACTCCCCGCGCACCGAGCGCGAGTGCCTTGACGACGTCTGTCCCACGCTTGATCCCGCTGTCGAGCAGAACCACGGCACGGTCGCCCACCGCGTCGACCACCTCGGGTAGCGCATCGAGGGACGCCGCGACCCCGTCGAGCTGTCGCCCACCGTGATTCGAGACGACGATGCCCTCCAGGCCCGACTCGCACGCGAGCTCAGCATCCTCAGCGGTGAGGATGCCCTTGACGAGGACCGGAAGCGATGTCACGGAGCGCAACCACTCGAGGTCCTGCCAGGTCAACGAGTTGTCGACGAGGAAGTTGATCTGGTCTGGCCTTGCGGAGGCTTCTTCCGCGAGAGCGAGGAAGGCGGGAACCGGCAGCTCCTCCGGAATCTCGAAGCCCGTGCGAAGGTCGCGCTCGCGGCGGCCCAGCTCGGGCAGGTCGACGGTGAGCATCACCGCTCCGTAGCCGTTCGCCTCGGCGCGTTCGACCATGTCCTTGACGACCCCTCGGTCTCGCGACCAGTAGAGCTGGAACCAGCGCTTCGCGTTTGGTGCGGCCGCGGCGACCTCCTCGATGGTGGCAGTGGCTCCGGTCGAGAGGCACATCACGGTTCCGGCGCTCTCGGCCGCCCGCGCCATCGCGAGCTCTCCCTCGGGATGCGCCGTGCGCTGGAACGCGGTGGGGGCGATCAGCACCGGAAGCGAGACCTCGGTCCCGAGCACGGTCGCAGCCGTTGTCACGTCGGAGACGTCGACGAGCATCCGGGGGCGAAGCACCCAGCGCTCGAACGCCGTGGAGTTTTCGCGGAGCGTCCACTCGTCGTTCGCCCCGCCGGCGATGTACCCGAAGGTCGCGAGATCGAGGCGCTCCTCCGCGGCTAGTTCGAAGTCGTGGACGTTGAGGAGCTGCTCGTACCCCGTGCTCAACGCGGCGATCCTAGTCGCCCGCTTCAACCGACCGCTCGAGAGCGCGCGCCGCGGCCCGCCGAAGCTCGACGACGTTCGACTGGACGTCTGCGAGCGGCCGGCCCAGTTCCTGCCGGAGCCGCTCTCTCGCCCGGTCGTGCGCGGCAGCGCCGCGCTTGTGGAACCTCTGCCCGTCGGGCGTCAGCTCCAGCAGGTACGACCGTGCGTCTTCGGGATTGGGCTTGCGAGCGAGCAGGCCGCGATCGACGAGGTTCTGCACCTGGTCGCGGATCGTCGTGTTCGTGACTCGAGTCTCCTCGGCGAGCTGCGAGGGCGTCATCGCCCCACGCTGATGAACGTGCACGAGCAGCCCGAACAGGTACGGCTCGAGCCCGGCTGCGTGAAATTCGCGTCGGACCAGCTCGTACATGAAATGCGACGCCAGAGTGACCTCCAGGAAAAGCTCCAGGTCTTCCGGAGGCTCGGCGGGCATCCCCGCGGATCGTACGTGGTTGAAAAATAGTGCGATATCGCAGATACTAGTGCGATGTCGCAATATCTTCGACTCTTCCTCCTTGCTCTGCTCGCGCTCGTCCTCTCCTCGTCGGCAGGGGCGGGCAATACCGCGACCTTCACCGACCCCGCGGGCGACGTGACGGTCGTCCCCGACATCGTCTCGGTGAGGGCGACCTCCACCGACCCATCGACGGTCACCGTTCGAGTGGAGTTCGCCGGACCGGCGACGTTCGGCGGCGGAGTCGGCTTCTCGCTCCTCCTCGACGCCGACGACTCCCGCACGACCGGGCACGGCGGCGACGGCGTCGACTACTGGTTCGTCCTCGGCCGAGCCGACGGTGCGTTCCGGTCCGAGGGCTGGGACGGCACGTTCTTCTCACCATACGGCTCCACCGCCACCGGCGGAGCGAGCGGAGACGCCGTCACGATCCGGTTCGACGTCCGGGAGCTGACGCTCGCCGGCCCGGTCTTCCGCATCTCCGCGTCGACCTACGACGACACGCATCAGGACCAAGCGCCCGGCCTCCCGGACTACTTCCGCTTCGAGACGCGGTTCGCACCTCCGGTGCGCTTCTCCCCGTCCCGGCCGGTCGCCGGCAAGCGCTTCGGCGTGGTCCATCCTCGGCTCTGCGACCTGCAGGGCGAGCATCCGCGGCCGCACGCTTCGCCCGCTCGCCGCTGCACGTGGCTGATCCCGAAGCGCGCGGCCGGCAAGCGACTAACTGTCGTCGTGCGCTCCGAAGAGGTACGTCTTCGTCGTCCGGCGCAAGTAACGGCGGCACGAAGCCGCTTCGCGTCAGCCGGCTTTGAAGCGGGCGGCCTCGTCCGAGCCGCCGGTCGCGTCACCCGCGCTGTACGCGTGCGCGCCTGCGCCCGCGAGCTTGCCGCCGTCCACGATCAGGTACTCCTCCCGGATCGGCTTCCCTTCGAACCAGCACTCGAGAATCTCGCGCGTCCCGGCCGCATAGCGCGCCTGCGCCGAGAGACTCGTCCCCGAGGTGTGAGGCGTCATCCCGTGGTGCGGCATCGTCCGCCACGGATGATCCTGGGGCGCCGGCTGCGGGAACCAGACGTCGCCCGCGTAGCCCGCCAGCTGTCCGCTTTCGCACGCGCGCGCGACTGCATCCCGGTCGCAGATCTTCCCTCTCGCCGTGTTGACGAGATACGCGCCTCGTTTCATCGTGCCGATCAGCTCGTCGTCGAACATGTGCTCGGTCTCGGGATGGAGCGGTGCGTTGATCGTGACGACGTCGCACACGGCCACGAGCTCCTCGGGAGTCTCGTGGAACGTGACGCCGAGCTCCTCCTCGACCTCGGAGGGCAGCCGGTGCTGATCCGTGTAGTGGAGCCCGACCTCGAACGGCTTCAGGCGGCGAAGCACCGCCGAGCCGATGCGACCTGCACCGACGGTCCCGACCTGCATACCTTCGAGGTCGTACGAGCGCGACACCGCGTCGGCGATGTTCCAGCCCCCGTCGAGGACGATCTGGTGCGCGGGGAGGTAGTTGCGGACGAGGGCGAGGATCATCATCACCACGTGCTCGGAGACGCTGATCGAGTTCGAGTACGTGACCTCGGCGACGGTGATCCCGCGGTCGATCGCCGCCTGCAGGTCGACGTGATCCGAGCCAATGCCTGCGGTCACGGCGAGCTTCAGGTTCGGCGCCTTGGCGATCCGTTCCGCGGTCAGATACGCGGGCCAGAACGGCTGCGAGATCACGACCTCGGCCTCGGGAAGCCCGCGCTCGAACTCCGAGTCGGGCCCGTCCTTGTCGGATGTGACGGTCAGCTGGTGGCCGCGCTCCTCGAGAAACGTCCGTAGCCCGAGCTCGCCGGAGACGCTGCCGAGGAGCTCGCCGGGCGTGAAGTCGATCGCCTCTGGAGTCGGCGTCGACCCGCCGCCGTAGTAGCTCTCGATCTTCGGGACGCCGTCCCGCGCGTAGGCAGGCGGGTAGCCATCGACCGGATCCGCGTAGAGCACGCACAAGACGTTCGCCATCGGCCGCTACCCTACTCCCGCCGCAGCCGGCTCACCGGTTGAGGAGGCGAGCTGGCGGCCCGGGCCCTACTTAGCGCTCGAGCTCGAAGACGAGCTCGAGCCCGTCCTCCTCGTCCATCGCCTCACCGGTCTGGGTGAAGCCGAGCCCACGGATGATCGCGAGCGACGGGTCGTTGCCCGGTGAGCTGCAGGCGACGAAGTGCCGGATCCCGCGCTCCTCCGCCCGGCGGAGCAGCTCGGCGGCGGCGGCGGTCGCAAACCCTCGGCGCCTGTACTCCGGCTCGATCGTGTACCCGATCTCGACGGCGTCGGGGTACTGCCTCGTGTTCACCCCCGGCGGCCCGTGATACCCGGCGTGGCCGATCATGCGCCCCTCGAGGACGACCGCGAACGGGCTCCAGTCCTCGAACCGGGCGTCCTTGCGCATCTGCCCGAGCCGGAGGGTGAGGAAGCGGCGCTCGCCCTCGCGCGGAAACTCGGCGGGCAGCTCCGCACCGAGAGCCTCGGCTGCATCGTCCAGCCGACCGTCCAGAGCCGCCTCGAGGAAGGCGGGCGTCATCGGGTAGAGCTCGATCACCGCGGCACTACTCGCAGGGGGCATCGCGCATCGGCAGCCGGGCCAAGAGCTCGGCGAGCGAATGGAGCTCGTCCTTGTCGAACCGCTCGGAGAAGAGCGCGCGGACGCTTGCCCGGTGGGTCTTGCCCGCCTCACGGAGCTTCTCGTGGCCCTTGTCGGTCAGGACGGCGTACGTCACGCGTGCATCCTCCTCACAGGGTCGGTTGCAGACGTATCCGGCCTGCTCGAGACCCTTGAGCAGGCGCGTGATGCCGGATGGCGTGAGCAGGACGCGCTCGGCGAGATCGACCCGCTTGAGCGCGCGCTCGGGTGCACGGGCGAGCTGAGCGAGGACGTCGAAGTCGTTGATCGTCAGGCCGTGGGTCGACAGGAGCTCGGCGTTGAACTGCCTCGTGACGGCAGCGTGAGCCCGCAGGAAGTTGATCCATGCATCCAGCTCTACACCTCGCAACTCTGATACTTGACTACTCAAGCTTCCTCCGCTATATTCTTGCTTGCTCAACTATTGAGCACGCAAATATTAGCACTAGACCTGGAAGGAGTCCAGATGTCCGCAGTTCAGACAGAAGCCACCACCTTGATCCCGACAGGGACGTGGGCTGTCGACCCGGTGCACTCGAGCATCCGGTTCGACGTCGTCGACACCGACACCATGTTCAAGTCGATCAGCGGCCGCTTCACCGATTTCGAGGGTACCGTCGAGGGCGGCGAGGAGCAGGCGACGAACGGCGTCGTCCGCACCGCGAGCGTGCTCACGGACCACGAGATGCGGGACGGCCACCTGCGCTCGGCCGACCTGCTCGACACCGAGCGCTTCCCGGAGATCCGCTTCGAGTCCAGCCGCATCGAGGCGGTCGAGGGCGCGAGGCACAAGATCGTCGGCGAGCTGACGATCAAGGACATCCCGATCGAGGTCGAGCTCGATGCGACCCATCAGGGCACGGGCACCGACGCCGACGGCCTCGAGAAGACGCTGTTCCGCGTCGAAGGCGCCATCGAATGGGGCCCGACCCGCGTGCAGATCACGGCCGACATCACCGCGGTCCGCCAGTGACGCGAATCCTGGCCATCTCCGGCAGCCTCAGGGAGCACTCGTACAACCGAGCGCTCCTACGGGCTGCCCAGGAGCTCGCGCCTGAGGGCGTCGAGATCGAGGAGTTCGATCTCTCACCGATCCCGTTCTACAACGGCGACATCGAGGCGACCGGCGATCCCGAGCCGGTCGCCTCGCTGAGAGCTGCGGTCGCCGAGGCGGACGGGCTCCTGATCGCGACCCCCGAGTACAACCGCGGCACCTCCGGCGTGCTGAAGAACGCGATCGACTGGCTGTCACGTCCGGCGCTCGCGTCGGTCCTGCGCTGGAAGCCGGTTGCGGTGATGGGCGCCTCGACCGGCCGAGGGGGCACCCGCCGCGCTCAGCAGCAGGTGCGGGACGCGCTGCTTTTTCCCGGCGCCATCGTGATCGACGAGGCAGAGGTCGCCGTCCCGGTCGCCTGGGAACACTTCGACGAGAACGGCCGGCTCGTGGACGAGAGGACTCGAGAATCGATCCGCAACCTCGTCGAGGCCCTCAGAGGCGCCCCGCAGACGCAGCAGCGGGTCGAAGCGGCATAGTGGAGGCGTGAGGGGCGAGCACGGAATCGAGGCTGAGAGCCTCGTTCGCACATTCAAGGGGGCCATCCATGCGGTCGCCGGAATCGACCTGCACGTGGCACCCGGCGAGATCTACGGCTTCCTGGGCCCGAACGGCGCAGGCAAGTCGACGACGGTGCACATGCTGACGACGCTGCTTCCGCCGACCTCGGGCACGGCGCGAGTCGCCGGGTTCGACATCGTGCACGAGGGGCCGAAAGTTCGCAGCGCGATCGGAGCTGCGCTCCAGGAAGCGGCGCTCGACAACCTGCTCACTGGCCGTGAGCACCTGAAGCTCCAGTGTGCACTCCACGGCATCCCGCGAGCCGAGCGCCGCATCCGCGCGCAGGAGCTGCTCGAGCGGGTCGGCCTCACCCTGGCCGCAGATCGCAAGGTCGGCGGCTACTCGGGCGGCATGAAGCGACGGCTCGATCTGGCGCTCGCGCTCGTTCACCGGCCGACGATCCTCTTCCTCGACGAGCCGACGACGGGCCTCGATCCGCAGAGCCGAGCTGCGCTGTGGGCCGAGGTCGCCAGGCTGGCTCGAGACGAGGGCGTCACGGTCTTCCTGACGACGCAGTACCTCGAAGAGGCCGACGCGCTTGCGGACCGGGTCGGGATCATCGACCACGGGCACATCGTCGCCGAGGGCACGACCGGTGGAGCTGAAGGCACAGATCGGCAGGCCAACTGTGGAGGCGATTCCCCGGAACGGCACCGACCCGGCGGCGATCGCCCGCATCCTCGAGCGGTTCGGCGAGCCGACCACGGGCTCTCCCAAGGGCGTCGCGGTGCGGCTGGCCCGGGGCACCGACGGACTTGCCGAGATCGTTCGCGCGCTCGACGCAGAAGGGATCGAGCTCGAGCACCTCGAGCTGAACGCCCCGAGCCTCGACGACGTCTTTCTCGCCAAGACGGGCCGCTCGCTCGAGGGGGCCGAACAGGAAGAGGCTGGGCCCGCATGAGCTTCGCCGCGCAGGTCGGCCACATCGCGCGACGCTCAGTCGTCCGAACCTCCCGCCAGCCGGCGAACATCATCTTTCCCTTCATCTTCCCGATGATGCTGCTCGCCGTCACGTCCGCGGGTCTGCATTCCGCAACGAGGATTCCCGGCTTCCCGACCGACTCGTTCCTCGCCTTCTTCCTCGCGTTTCCGTTCATCCAGGGCGCGCTTTTCGCGACGATGAACGCCGGAACCGATCTCGCGCGCGACATCCAGTCTGGGTTCCTGAACCGGCTGGCCCTCACGCCGATGCACGGGGGAGCGCTGATCGCGGGCCAGCTCGGGGGAATCGCGACGATGGGCCTCGGCCAGGCGATCTTCTACCTCTCGGTCGGGCTGATCGCCGGCGTGCACATGGCCACGGGCGTCGCAGGCGCGTTCGTCCTGCTCGTGCTCGCCACGGTGATCGCGATCGCGTTCGGGTCGCTGGGCGCGTTCCTCGCGCTGCGCACCGGCTCCGGTGAGGCCGTCCAGGGGCTGTTTCCGCTCCTCTTCGTTTGCCTCTTCCTGTCCTCGATGAACTTGCCGCGCAACCTGATCGAGATCGACTGGTTCCGCTTCGCCGCGACTGTCAACCCGGTCTCCTACCTGATCGAGGGCATCCGGAGCCTGATCATCACGGGCTGGGACGCCCAGGCGCTCGTGCTCGCCTTCGGAACCGCGGGGCTGCTCTTCGCGAGCTCGATCGCCGCAGGCTCCTGGGCCCTCCGGATGAGGTTGACCCGCACATGAGGAGTTTCTGGTCGGTTGCGTTCGCGGTGGCCTGGCGCGTGCTGCACAACGTGTTCACGACACCGTCGCTCCTCTTCCCGAGCCTCATCTTCCCGCTCTTCTTCTTCACGGCCTTCGCGGGCGGGCTCTCGCGGGTCGACAACATCCCGGGGTTCGACTTCCCGCTCGGCTACACCGCGTTCCAGTTCGTCTTCGTGCTGCTCCAGTCGGCGGCGTTCGGAGGCGTCTTCACCGGTTTTGGCGTCGCCCGGGACTTCGAGTACGGGTTCGCGCGACGCCTGATGGTGTCGGCTCCGAGGCGAAGCGGGATCATCGCCGGCTACGTGATCGCCGCCCTCGGCCGCTGGGTCGTGACCGCGGCGCTCCTGACGACGGTCGCGCTCCTGGCGGGCATGAAGGTCGGCGGGAGCGGCGTCGACCTCTTCGCGCTCTACGGCCTCGCGTTGATCGTCAGCGTCGCCGGCACCCTGTGGGCGACCGGAGTCGCGATGCGGTTCCGCACGATGCAGGCCGGGCCGGTGATGCAGATGCCGGTCTTCCTCATCCTGTTCTTCGCTCCTGTCTATGTGCCGCTCGCGCTCCTCCAGGGCTGGCTGCACGCTGTCGCGAGCGTCAATCCCTCGACGGCGCTGCTCGAGGCCGGACGGAGCCTGATCGCGGGCTCACCGGAGCATGTCGCGCTCGCCTATGCGGTTGCGCTCGGGCTCGCGGGCGCGTTCGTGCTGTGGGCCCGCGGTGGACTGCGCAGCGCGGAGCGCGCCGGGTAGGCGTGCTCGTCGAGGCCGTCACCGTCGCCCTCATCTGCCTCGATCCGGGGCACGGCACCCCGCCCGCGATCGGTCGGCAGACGGAGCCGATCGGACCGGGCTCGAGCGTCCGCAAGATCAAGGACGGCGGCGGCGCGAGCGGGGAAGCTGCGGTCGCCCTCGCGGTCGCGAAGAAGACCCGCACGCTCCTCCTTCGGCGCGGCTACCGCGTCGCGATGACCCGGACCGGGCCCACCTTCCGATACGGGAGCGGAGGGAACATCGCCCGGGCCCAGTTCTGCAACCGCCGGAACGCAGCGCTCATGCTCCGCATCCATGCGGACGGCTCGACCGACTCCTCGCAGCACGGCATGTCCACGCTCTACCCCGCGCTGCGGCGACGCTGGACGGACGACATCTACTCCGCCAGTCTGCGCGCCGCGCGGCTCGTCCAGCGCTCGACCCTGGCGGCGACGGGCGCGCGCGACCTGGGTCTCTCGCGGCGAGCCGACCTGACCGGGTTCAACTGGGCAGACGTGCCTGCGATCCTCGTCGAGACGGGCTTCATGTCCAACCCGTCCGAGCGACGGCTCCTTCAGTCGAGCGCGTACCAGTGGAAGGTCGCGCGCGGTTTCACCGCCGGCGTCGCGGCGTTCACGAAACCCTGAAAGCTTCTTAACAGAGCCTCAGTACGCTCGGAGGACGTGAACAGACGTCTAACCGCTATCACGTTCGTCTGTGCCGCTGTCTGCGGGCTTGCCCTCGCCGTCGGGGCCACCTCGCGCGACAGCCGCTACGGCTACACCATCTACGTGGTCAGCGCCGACGGCTCCGTGCGCCGCAACTTGACAGCCCGTATGCCGGCCCGACTCGTGCTCCGAGCGCTCTCGCCCAACGGCCGGACGCTTGCGTACCAGCGCCGCCGCGTCGAAGGCGGCTCCGATCTGTGGAGCATCGAGATCATGCCGGCGCGCGGCGGAGCGGCGCGCACGCTGGTCAGGTTTTCCGGGGCGAGCGCCTACGCTCCCGGATGGGCGCGTGACGGGAAGCTCGTTGCATTCGAAATGTGCTGCAGCCCGCACGGAATCGGCGTCGTGAGACCCGACGGGACTCATCTCTCGACGATTCTGGGCGCATCCGCCCCAGCGTGGCTCCCCGGAAACCGGCTCGCGTTTCTGGCCGGCGGGGACCTCAAAACCGAGATCGCAACGGCGAACCCGGACGGCAGCGAGCGCAGGAGCGTCCTCAATGCCAGGCCCTTCGAGGAGTTCGGGGGGCTTGCAGCCTCGCCGAACGGCCGGGAGTTCGCTTTCACCTCATTCTCGGAAGAGGGCGACTGGGTTTCGTCGGTCGGCCTGCCAGGTATTCCACTGAGTCGGCTCGCGAAAGACGCGTGGGAGTACTCGTGGTCGCCGACGAGCCGCCGTCTCGTCTTCGTGACGCACCGGGGGCTGGTGACAGCACTGCCAGACGGCACCGGGCGCCGACGGTTCCGAGCGACGCGAAGCTTGGGCCCAGCCGTTCCTGCGTGGTCGCCCGACGGCACGCGAATCGCCTTCGTCGCGAACAGCTACAGCTTGGTCGTGATGAACGTCCGGCACGGGTCGCTGCGGGTGGTGGCACGGGGCGTAGACCGCGAGCAGCCGCTCTGGTCTCGGGATGGACGGCGGCTGTACTACGTCGTCGCTCGCGGGATCTAGGTCCCGGGCGAGCCGCGGCGCATCTGCTCTGCCACCTGGCGTCCGCGGTCGTGCACCGACCGGCGGCGGTCGCCGACCTCCGAGGGAACCGGCTCGGCCTCGTCGACAGGCGTCTCCCCCGCCTCGAACTCCTCGCGCTCCTGGACGAGGACCTTCGACTCGGCAAGCCTCGCCTTCAGAGCCTCGACGTGCGGCTCGGGCAAGACCGGGGCAGGCGGTCGCCGGGTGAGCGCGCGGTACGCGGCTGCACCCGCAACCACCGCGCCGCCGAGCAAGAGGGCCAACCGGCCTTGCACGCGGCCGATGCTACAGTGTCGCCCGGCACCTGCCTCGCCGTCCGCCGCCTGTTCCCGAGCGGCTCCGACCAAGGCGAGGCCGACTCAGACCGAAGGAGGCCAACGGGAACGTGATCGACTACGAAATTCTGCTGCTGCTCGACGCCGAACTGCCGGACGAGCGACAAACCGAGATCGTCACCCGCACGAGAGAGCTCGTCGAGCGCGACGGCGGCACCGTCGAGGCCCAGGATGCGTGGGGCCGGCGAAGGCTCGCCTACGAGATCGACCACAAGCCGGAGGGTTCCTACCACCTCCTCACGTTCACGGCCGACCCGGGAACGCTGGACGAGATCTCGCGCGTGCTGAAGATCACCGACGGCGTCATGCGGCACCTCGCGGTCAGGCGTCCCAAGCCCGGCGCGACCCCCACAGGGCCTCCGCCGAGCGCCGACCGCGAACCGGAGTACGCTGAGCCCTTTGCTGAATCCGGTGCCGGGCTCGAGCCTGGCCCCGGCGAACCTCTAGGGAGGGATGAGTAATGGCCAACATCAACCGCGTCGTCCTCGTGGGCAACCTGACGAAGGATCCCGAGCTCCGGCACACGCCGAGCGGCACGGCGGTCTGCAAGCTCCGCCTGGCTGTGAACACCCGCCAGAAGGACGCCTCGACCGGCGAGTGGGGCGACAAGCCGAACTACTTCGACGTCACCGTCTGGGGCAACCAGGGCGAGAGCTGCGCGCAGTACCTCTCCAAGGGCCGCCCGGTGGCCGTCGACGGCCGCCTCGACTGGCGCGAGTGGGATGCCCAGGACGGCACCAAGCGCCAGGCGGTCGAGATCATCGCCGACACCGTCCAGTTCCTCGGCAGCCGCGGTGACTCCGAAGGCGGCGGCGAGCGGCAGTTCGTCCCGGCCGGCGCGACGGCCACTGCAGATGCCGACCTGGGCGCGAGCGGCGCGAGCGACGACGACATCCCGTTCTAAAGTGCTCCTCCCGGCAACACATACCGGCTTCTGGCCCGCGATCACGCGGCGGCACTAATGGCCCGCGACCGCGAACAGAAGGACAACAGGCAGGGTGGCCGCAAACGCACCCCGATGGCGGCGCCCGGCCGGCGGCGTCCTTGTTACTTCTGCAAGGAGAAGGTCGAGGAAGTGGACTGGAAGAACTTCAACCAGCTCCGCCGCCACGTCTCCGAGAAGGGCAAGATCCGCTCCCGCCGGATTACCGGCACGTGCCGGCGGCACCAGCGGCAGGTCGCGGTCGCGGTGAAGCGGGCCCGCGAGATGGCGCTGCTGCCCTACGTCACCAATTAGAGCCGTAGTGATGGATTCCATCGTTATCGACCGGTCATTTCCGACGGACATGCGGCCCGAGGCCGCACGTCCTGATGGTCGGCACCGCAAGCGGAGCCTTAGATGAAGGTCGTCCTCCGAGAAGACGTCGAGAAGCTCGGCCTGCGCGGGGAGGTGGTCGAGGTCGCGCGCGGGTACGCCCGCAACTTCTTGATGCCGCGCAAGCTGGCCGAGGTGGCCACTCCGGCCCGGGTCGCGGAGCTCGAGAAGGTCAACTCGCGGCGCGCGCTGAGCGAGGCCCAGAGCTTCGAGCAGGCCCAGGAGATCGGACAGCGACTCGGCCAGGCGGAGCTCCGCTTCGACGTCAAGGCCGGCGAGACCGGCGTGCTCTTCGGCTCGGTGACGCAGACGAACCTCGCCGACGCGATCTGGGAGAAGCTCAAGGTGCGCGTCGACCGGCGCAAGATCGAGCTCGCAGAGCCGCTGAAACGCATCGGCCGCTACCAGGTTCCGATCGAGCTCTTCCCGGACGTGACGGTCGAGACGCGAGTCCTCGTCGTCCCCGAGGGCGGCGAGCTGCCGCCGGAGGAAGAGCTGCAGGCGATGGAGGACGCGGCAGCAGCCGAGGCCGCAGCAGCCGAGGCCGCGATCGAGGAAGAGCGCGCCGCGGCGAGGGCCGCAATCGAGGAGCAGCTCGAGCCCGAACCGGACGAGGAGCAGCCAGATTTCGGCGAGGCGTCGCCACCCGAGACAACCGAGGAGCCCGGGGAGCCGCAAGCGTCACAAGAGCAGGCCTGATTTTCCACAGCCGCTTCCGCGGGTTGTGGACAAATTCACGAAGAATCCGCTCACAGCACGAAATTCGACGCCTCTGGCTGTAGGGGAAGCTGGGGACGATGTCCGACAGGCTGGGGAGAATCGGACGAACGTGTGTTCCCTCACCCTGCAATCGGCCCACTTTTTGCTCCGGTGTGCCCACGCCGGAGCCGGGTTGTCCACCCGTTGAAATTGTCTCTTCCAGGCACCACTAATGCCGACGTGGCCGCACTCGCCCAGTCGACGCAGACCGCCCCGGTCCCGCCGCAGAATCTCGACGCGGAGGAGTCCGTCCTCGGCGCGATGATGCTCTCCCCCGGTGCGATCGGGGCGGTCAGCGAAGTCCTCGACGCAAGCGACTTCTACCGCGAAAGCCACGCCAAGATCTACCGCTGCGCTCTCTCCTTGTACGCGCGCGGAGAGCCGGTCGACGCGATCACGCTCGTGGACGAGCTCGAGGAGCGGGGTGATCTCGAAGGTGCCGGCGGCAGGTCGCGCATTCACGAGCTCGCGGCACTCGTGCCGGCAACGGCGAACGCGGGCCATTACGCGAAGATCGTTCGCGAGATGGCGACCCTGCGCGGCCTCATCCGCGCGGGCGGCGAGGTCGCACGGCTCGGTTGGGAGCGGCCGGGCGATGCATCGGAGCTCGTCGACCAGGCCGAGCAGATCGTCTTCCAGCTCTCGCAGAGCCGCATCTCGACCGAGTTCAGCCACATCGAGGCTCTGCTCAAGGAGAGCTTCGAGCGGATCACCCAGCTGTACGAGGCCGGCGAGGAGATCACGGGCGTGCCGTCCGGCTTCCGGGACATCGACCGGCTGACCGGCGGCTTCCAGGCCGGGAATCTGATCATCGTCGCCGCCCGCCCGAGCATGGGCAAGTCAGCCCTCGGGCTCGGCATTGCGGCCAACCTCGGTGTCCGGCACCAGGTCCCTGTTGCGCTGTTCACGCTCGAGATGTCGAAGTCCGAGGTCACGCAGCGCCTGATGTGCAGCGAGGCAAAGGTCGAGTCGAACCGGCTCCGGACCGGCAAGCTGGCGGTGGACGACTGGCCGCGCCTGACCGCCGCGTGCGACAAGCTGGCGAAGGCGCCCATCTACGTCGACGACATGGGCTCGATCACGATGATGGAGATCCGCGCAAAGGCGCGGCGCCTGAAGACCCAGGAGCCGAACCTGGGGCTGATCATCGTCGACTATCTGCAGCTGATGACCTCGGGCGCGTCGGTCGAGAACCGCGTCCAGGAGGTCTCGCAGATCTCGCGCCAGCTCAAGGTGCTCGCCCGCGACCTCGACGTGCCGGTGCTGGCGATGTCGCAGCTCTCCCGCGCCGTCGAGCAGCGGCACGACAAACGGCCGATCCTTTCCGACCTGCGCGAGTCGGGCGCGATCGAGCAGGACGCCGACCTCGTCTTCTTCATCTACCGGGACGAGTACTACAACGAGGAGTCCGACCAGCAGGGCCTCGCCGAAGTGATCTGCGCAAAGCACCGCAACGGCCCGACGGGCGCCGAGAAGCTCTCGTTCCTGAAGCGCTACGCGAAGTTCGCCGACCTCGCAGCATGAAGGTGGCTGACGCCCAAGCACCGGCGCGGCAGAGCTTGACGGAGGAGGAGCTCGCCCTACTCAGGCACTCGGACCTCGTGGATGAGGTCACCGAGGTCGATCACTATGACGAGCTCAGGGGCCGTTCGAGTCGACCCAGCTTTCGCGAACGGCTCGCCCTCGGGGACATCTCCTGGTAGCACCGCAGCTTCTGGCAGACTGATCCCTCGTGCCCGCCACAGTCATCGTCGGGGCGCAGTGGGGGGACGAGGGCAAGGGCAAGATCGTCGATCTGCTCGCCCAGCACTCGGACCTCGTCTGCCGCTACCAGGGCGGCCCAAACGCCGGCCACACGATCATCGCCGAGGGTGAGACCTACAAGTTCAAGCACATGCCCTCCGGGATCCTCTGGGGCAAGGAGTGCGTGCTCGGCGCCGGCTGCGTGATCGACCCCGGCGTCTTCGTCGAGGAGCTCGACGAGCTCGATGCGCGCGGGATCTCGACCGAGACCGTCCGCGTCTCCGGTAACGCGCACCTCGTCATGCCCTGGCATGTCGCGCTCGACCAGGCGAGCGAGCGGCGCCTCGGAGAGCTGCAGATCGGCACGACCCGCCGCGGCATCGGCCCGGCTTACGCGGACAAGTCGGCCCGAATCGGAATCCGTGTGCAAGACCTCTTCGACCCGAAGATCCTGCGCCAGAAGATCGAGGTCGCCCTCGCCGAGAAGAACGTCTGGCTCGAGCGCGTCTATGGAGCTGCTCCGCTCGCGCTGGAAGAGGTCGCCGAGCAGGCCGAGAGCTACGCCGCAGCGGTTGCGGCCGTACATCGCCGACACGTCGCTGCTCGTCGACCGCGCGCTTCGCGACGGCAAGGCCGTCCTCTGCGAGGGCGCGCAGGCGACCCTCCTCGACCTCGACCATGGCACGTATCCGTTCGTCACTTCGTCGAACCCCATCGCAGGAGCGGCGGCAACGGGAATCGGTATCGGCCCGACGCGCATCGACCGTGTGATCGGAGTGGCCAAGGCCTACGTGACACGCGTCGGCGAGGGGCCGTTCCCGACCGAGATCGTCGGGCCCGACCAGGAGCGCCTCCGCGAGCTCGGCGGCGAGTACGGGACGGTCACCGGCCGGCAGCGCCGGTGTGGCTGGCTCGATCTCGTCGGGCTGCGCTACGCCGTGCGCCTGAACGGGATGACGTCGCTCGCGCTGACGAAGCTCGACGTGCTCTCGGCGTTCGCGGAGCTTCCGGTCTGCGTGCGCTATCGGCTGCGCGACGGAAGCGAGACCGACGAGTTCCCGGCCCACCAGAGCGACTTCCACCACTGCGAGCCGATCTACGAGACGCTCCCAGGCTGGGAGGAGCCGCTCGACGGGGTCGATGACCTCGCCTCCCTGCCCGCGGCGGCCCGGAACTATGTCTCGTTCGTCGAGCGCCACCTGGGCGTCGAGGTTTGCCTGATCGGCACTGGCGCCGACCGCGAGCGAGTCCTCTCACCACGCGGCGTCGAAGCAGTCCTCAACTGAGACTTAGCAACAGACTGTTGCTAAGTCCGAAAGGCTCCTCTAGGCGCGCTCTTCGAGGAGCGTCTCGAACAGTTCGCGTAGGGCAAGGCGGTCTCCTGGGAGTCTGCGATGTCGTCCTCGAGCGAGGCCCATTCGCTCTCCCACTCGTGGATGTCGAGACCGGACTCTGACACGTGTTCACCCCACATCGTGAGCGCTTCTCTCAAACGCCCGCGACCGCCAGTAGGCTTCGCCGGGTGAGAGTCCTCGTCGTCGGCTCCGGCGGGAGAGAGCATGCGCTGGCCTGGAAGCTGGCGCAAAGCCCGGCCGTCGAGGAGGTCCATGCGGCACCCGGGAACCCCGGCATCGCCAGGCTCGGCCAGTGCCACCCGATCCGTGCGGAGGACGGCGAGAGCCTGCTCGGCCTCGCGCGCACGCTCGACGCCGATCTCGTGGTCGTCGGGCCCGAGGCGCCGCTCGTGGCAGGCGTCGCCGACGAGCTTCGCCGCGGCGGTGTCGCCGTCTTCGGCCCCAGCGCGGCGGCGGCCCAGATCGAGGGCTCGAAGAGCTTTGCGAAGGAGATCATGCGCTCGGCCGGCGTCGCGACCGCGGAAACGCTCTCGGTCGCCCGCGCTCCTTGCGTCGTCAAGGCGGACGGGCTCGCGGCCGGGAAGGGCGTCTTCATGTGCCAGACGCAGGAAGAGCTCGACGCGGCGCTCCGGGCGGTCTCGAGCTTCGGCGACCAGTTCGTGATCGAGGAGCTGCTGGAGGGCGAGGAGCTCTCCCTCTTCGCGATCGTCGACGGCGGCAGCATCTTGCCCCTGCCGGAGTCGCGCGATTACAGCCGCGTCGGCGACGGCGACACGGGCCCGAACACCGGGGGCATGGGGTCGTACTCGCCGGTTCCGGAGCTCGACCAGGGACGGGTCGCGGAGCTGGCCGCCACGATCCACCGTCCGGTCATCGAGGAGATGGCTGCGCGCGGCACGCCGTTCATCGGCTGTCTCTATGCCGGCCTGATGCTGACCGCCGACGGGCCTCGTGTCCTCGAATTCAACTGCCGCTTCGGCGACCCCGAGACCCAGACGATCATGCCGCGAATCGAGGGCAGCCTCGCCGAGGCGCTGCTCGCCGCCGCCACGGGCGACCTCGGCGAGGTGGAGCTCGGCGTCGCCGAGAATGCGGCCGTGACGGTCGCCCTCGCCGCCGAGGGGTATCCGGCAGGCCGCGACGTCGGCTCCCCGATCGACGGCCTCGAGAGCGCAGAAGCCGAGGGCGCGCTCGTCTTTCACGCCGGCACGGCGGTGCGCGACGGGCAACTCGTCACGAGTGGTGGCAGGATCCTCAACGTGACGGGAGTCGGAGACACGATCGAGGCGGCGCGAACGCGCGCGTACGACGCGTGCGAGCGGATCTCGTTCCAGGGCGCGCGCTACCGCCAGGACATCGCGGCAAAGGCGGTGAACGTTGTCGGGTGAGCCGGAGACACAGACGTCGCCGATCGAGCTGTTCGAGGCGCTCGACGAGCCCGGCCCGCTCGTCGGCATCCTGGTCGGCTCCGAGTCGGATCTCGAGACGATGGACTCGGCGCTCGCCGAGCTCCGCGAGCGCGGGATCTCGCACGAGCTGAAGGTTCTGTCGGCACACCGCGACCCCCGTGGGGTGGCTGAGTACGCCTCGACCGCCCAGCTGCGGGGTGTGCGCGTGATCATCGCCGGCGCCGGGATGGCGGCCGCGCTCCCCGGCGTCGTCGCCGCCTACAGCGACTTGCCGGTGATCGGCGTCCCGCTGCGCTCGTCGAAGAGCGTCGGCGGCGGTCTCGACGCGCTCCTCGCGATTGCCCAGATGCCGCCGGGCGTCCCCGTGGCGTGCGTCTCGGTCGACGGCGCCCGCAACGCGGCCATCCTCGCGGCGCGCATCCTCGCCCAGGGCGGCGGATACCCGCAGCAGCCGTCTCTAGAATCCAAGTAGTGATCTCTCGCTACTCCCGCCCGGCCATGACCAGGATCTGGTCGGACGAGGGCAAGCTCGAACGCTGGCTCGAGGTGGAGCTCGCCGCGCTCGACGGTTGGGCAGAGACCGGGACCGTCCCCGCCGAGGCTGCAGAGGAGATCCGCGCGAAGGCAGAAGCGCCCTCGCCGGCGCGCGTGGCTGAGATCGAGCAGAAGACGCATCACGACGTCGCGGCCTTCGTCGACGCAGTCTCCGGCGAGCTCGGCGAGGCGGGGCGCTGGTTCCACTACGGACTGACGTCCTCCGACATCGTCGACACCGCGCTCGCGCTTCAGATCGTCGCGGCAGGCGAGCTGATTATGGGCGGGCTCGACCGCGCCTTCGAGGCGGTCGTGGAGCGCGCCCAGGAACACCGGCTCACCCTGACGATCGGACGCACTCACGGCGTGCACGCCGAGCCCACGACGTTCGGCCTCAAGCTCGCCGTCTGGGCGTTCGAGCTCGACCGGGCCCGGGAACGCGTCGCCGGCGCGCTGGAGGGGGTTCGGGTCGGGAAGCTCTCGGGCGCCGTCGGGAACTACGCAGCGATCGACCCCGAGGTCGAGCGAATCGCCTGCGAGCGGCTGGCGCTTGTCCCCGAGCCCGCAGCGACCCAGGTCATCCAGCGCGACCGGCACGCCGCGCTCCTCACTGCACTCGCCGTCGCGGCTGCCTCTCTCGAACGCTTCGCGCTCGAGATCAGGCACCTGGCGCGAACCGAGGTGGCCGAGGTTCAGGAGCCGTTCGGCGACGGACAGAAGGGCTCGTCGTCAATGCCGCACAAGCGGAACCCGGTCGTCGCGGAGCGCATCTGCGGGCTCGCGCGGATCGTGCGCGCTACAGCCCTCGTAGGGCTCGAGAACGTCGCTCTCTGGCACGAGCGAGACATCTCGCACTCCTCCGCCGAGCGCGTCGTCGTGCCCGACGCCTTCCTGGCGCTCGACTACATGCTCGACCGCTTTGCCTGGCTCGTCGAGGGCCTCGTCGTCCGGCCCGAGCAGATGCAGAGGAACATCGATTCCAGCCGCGGCCTCTTCTTCAGCCAGCGCTTGCTGCTCGCGCTTGTCGACTCGGGCCTCTCACGCGACGAGGCCTACCGACTCGTCCAGGGGCACGCGCTGCGCGCGTGGGAGGAGGAGCTCGACTTCCCGGGGCTCGCGCGTTCGGATCCGGCGATCGGCGAGCGCCTCGACGCCGCTACGCTCGACTCGATCTTCGACCTCGGCCATTACGCGCGGCATGTCGACACGGTCTTCGAACGCCTGCACACCCTGACTCAGAAGGAGGAGCCGGTTCATGCCTGAGGTCGTTCACGTCGGAAGCGGCAAGGTCCGCGAGCTCTACGCACTCGACGAGGAGCGCCTGCTCCTCACCGCCAGCGACCGCATCTCGGTCTTCGACGTCGTCCTGCCGACGGAGATCCCCGACAAGGGCCGCGTGCTGACCGGGCTCTCGGGCTTCTGGTTCGCGCGGACGAAAGAGATCGTCCCGAACCACCTGCTCAGGATTCGCGAGGACGGCCGCTCGATGGAGTGCAAGCGGCTCGTCATGCTCCCCATCGAGTGCGTCGTGCGCGGCTACCTCTCGGGCTCGGGTTGGAAGAGCTACCAAGCGAGCGGCGAGGTGTGCGGGATCGAGTTGCCCGAGGGCCTCAAGGAGTCGGACAAGCTGCCGGTCCCGATCTTCACGCCGACGACGAAGGCGGAGGCCGGCCACGACGAGCCGCTGACTGCGGAGCAGGCGCGCGGGCTCGTCGGCGACGAGCGCTTCTTCGAGCTCGAGCGCATCTCGATCGAGCTCTACAACACCGCGGCCGAGTCCGCCGCCGGCAAGGGAATCATCATCGCCGACACGAAGTTCGAGCTCGGCCTGGACGAGGACGGCAACATCGTGCTGGGCGACGAGGCGTTCACCCCGGACTCCTCGCGATTCTGGCCCGCCGACGAGTACGAGCCGGGCAGGCCCCAGCCGTCGTTCGACAAGCAGTTCGTCCGCGACTACGCGGAGTCGCTCGGCTGGGACAAGACGCCGCCGGGACCTGAGCTGCCAGAGGACGTCGTCGCGGGCACGCGCGCCCGCTATATCGAGGCCTTCGAGCAGATCACGGGGATCCCGTTCGACGACTACGCAGCCAATCCGGCGGCGGTGACGAGTTGAGGGCGACCGTGCTCGTGAGGCCGAAGCCGGGGATCCTCGACCCACAGGGGAAGGCGGTCGAGAACTCGTTGCGACACCTCGGGTTTACCGTCGACGGTGCGAGAGTCGGACGGCTCGTCGATCTCGAGGTCGAGGCCTCCGATCCCGAGGAGGCGCGAGCCGAGGTCGAGCGCATGTGCGCGGAGCTCCTGGCCAATCCCCTGATCGAGAGCTACGAGATCGAGCTTCTGGAGGACGCGTGAACGAAGCGGGCCCGCGTGTCGCCGTCCTGGTGTTCCCAGGCTCGAACGACGACCGGGACGCCGCTCTCGCCCTGGAAGGCCTGGGTGCCGACCCGGTACTCGTCTGGCACGCCGACTCCGAGCTACCCGATGTCGGCGCCGTCGTTCTCCCCGGCGGTTTCTCCTACGGCGACTACCTGCGGGCGGGAGCGATCGCACGCTTCTCGCCGGCGATGAAAGCCGTGGCCGAGTTCGCCGCAGACGGGGGCTTCGTGCTCGGGATCTGCAATGGCTTCCAGGTGCTCTGCGAGGCCGGCTTGCTTCCGGGGGCGCTGCGCCCGAACGAGTCGCTGTCGTTCGTCTGCAAGGACATCGCCTCTGCGCGTGGAGCGGAACGATGTGCCGTTCCTGACCGCGTGCGAGGTCGGTCAGCGGCTGACGATCCCCGTCAAGCACGGCGAGGGCTGCTACTTCGCCGATCGGCGAGCTCCTGGCGCAGCTCGAAGGAGCAGGGCAGGTCGTGCTCCGCTACGACGGCGAGAACCCGAACGGCTCGATCGACGACATCGCGGGAGTCGTCAACGCCGAGGGCAATGTGATGGGGCTCATGCCCCATCCCGAGCACGCTTTCGACCCGCTGATTGGCTCGACGGACGGCTCGCTCATTCTCCAGTCGCTCGTCGAAGGTGCCCGCGAGCGGATGTACGCAGGCGTTCGCGGCGGCTGACGCCAACCTCCCCTTGCCCGCGATCTGTACGAATCGTACTATCCGGCGCATGCCGAGACAAAAGGCGGTGATGGGGTTCCTCGCCGGCGCCATGTTGCTCGGTCTGACGATCTCCTCTGCGACAGCAGCGACACCTCGTCCTTCGCATGCCTCCGCACAGCTGGGCGAGCTTGCTCTTCAGGCGACGCTCTCGGTTCGGTCCGATCCTGCGGCGTGCCCGCCCGGCACTCCACCGGAGGCCGACGAGTGCTTCTCGCGCACAGGCGGCGGCGTAATTCCGGGCCTGGGGATGGTCTCGGAGGCCTACATGTTCATCGTCGATACGAACTCCCCCAGCTGCGTCGACGGCGATCTCTTGCTCGCCTCGGTCGGCAAGCTCGCTGTCACCGGCAAGGGTGAGATCGCGGTGGCGCTTGCCGCTCCACCCGACTGTTATCTCCCAGCGGAGACGGTGCAGCAGGCGAGGCAGCCGTTCAGTATCACCAGCGGAACCGGCAGGTACATCGGCGCTTCCGGGAGCGGAACGGTCCAGCACGACACGCACCTGTCCGGCGGCGGCGGATCGAGCGGAAATGACACCTGGAGCGGCACGCTCGCCGTTCCCGGACTCGACTTCGACCTCATCCCGCCCGCGATCAGCGGAGCAGTCGCCAAGTCGGTTCGTGCTCCACGTGGCAAGAAGAGGGTCCGCGTCGTTTACCGAGTCACGGCACGCGACGATGTGGACGGGGCCGTGCCGGTCACTTGCCGGCCGCGGTCAAGGAGCTGGTTCAAGATCGGACGCAAGACCGTCAAGTGCTCGGCAGCCGACACGAGCGGAAACGCAACGAGTGCGAGGTTCACGGTGACCGTCAGGGCACGACGCTGACGCCGTGGAGCGTCATGGCGTGGTCGGGCTTCAGGCTCCGTCCCCGAGGAGCCGGAGCGTCCGCGCCAGCTCCGGGCTCTCCGCCAGAGCATCGACAAGCCGCTCGACATCCCGGGCGCGCAGCGTGACGGGGCCGCGCCGAGCCGTCCCGCTCGTCGAGTAGGCGAAGCGCACGAGCCGCTCGCCCTTCGCCCCCTCGAGCAGTTGCACGACCGACGCGAACCGCTTGTCGCCTGAACGTTGCGGCACCGTGACCTCCTCGACGAGGGTTGCCTGGCCCCAGGGTGTTGCGGTCTTCGTTGCCATGAGAGGCAACCTACCGCCGGAGGTGTGGCGTGTCTGTCGCAGCTTCGCGACAGATCACGGTCCTTCCCAGCGCACCTCGGTGTCGAGCAACGCGAGGAACGCCTCGGGGTCGGAAATCGCGGATTCCGGCGGCCTGATGCCAGGCGAGGCGAGGCGGCCTTCGGCGATCTCGAGCGCGGCGCGCGCCGCCGGCTCCGAGGTCGACTTCGCGCTCCCACCGCGGGTGATCGTCGTCCCGACGACGCGAGATCCGTTCGCCCTCATGTCGACCTGATGCACCGCGACCGAGTCCGGCGACTGGACGTACGGCTCGGGAAGCTCGCCCTCCTCGAGTACGAGCAGCTTTTCGAGGAGCCCGGGCGACAGGCACAGGCGGAAGCTCGCATCGCGCAGGCTCGGGTAGTTCGCCGGCAACGTCGCGAGCTCCGAGTGCAGTGTGTAGATCCCGGCCGCACGCCCGACCGGCTCAGGGAACTCGCGCTCGGCCTCGCCCGAGAGAGGCTCGACCTCCGTCACCTCGCCGCCCGCCACGATCACCGGACGCATCTGGAGCTCGTCCCGCAGCGTCTGCACGGAGTAGGGCGCCGGGAACGGATGTCCGGCCGCGGCGGGGTCGCGCGTCGCCGCCCAGATCTCCATCGAGACCGGATCGGCGCCGAGACGCGAGGCGGCCGCGCTCGCCAGGAGGTTCGTCTTCCCGGGAGCCGAGCCCATCCCGAGGACGGCCGTCAAGCCCGCGGCGCGGAACTCTCCGTCGAGCTCGAGCTGCTCCTTCGTCACGTGGTAGAGACCGCCCAGGTCGACGTAGTGCGCGCCGGTTCCGAGCGCCCCGCGCATGACGTCGAGGTTGAGCCGGTAGTCCGCGGAGTTGACGACGACGTCCGCCCCGCCGAGCGCACGCGACAGCGACTCCGGATCGCGGGCATCGACGTGCTCGTCGCCCTCGAGGCGGAAGTCGCGCAGTGCGACATCGGCCCCCCACTCCCGGAGGAACCCGGAGACGTTGCGCCCGATCGTCCCGCTCGCGCCGATGACTGCGATCACGGGGCAATTCAACCAGCCGGCGTGCGACAATCGCCTCGATGGCCGTCGAACAGGGCACGTCCTCGGAGCGGGTGCTGGCCGCGCGCGAGCGCTACGTCGCGCGCGGGATCGCCACTCCTCCGATCGTCGTTGCCCGCGCCGAGGGCGCACGAGTCGAGGACATCGAAGGCCGGAGCTACATCGACTTCGCGGGCGGGCTCGGCTGCCAGAACACGGGCCACGGTTTTCCGCCCGCCGTCGCGGCCATGCACGAGCAGATCGACAGCTACCTCCACCAGTGCTTCATGGTCGGCGTGTACGAGCCCTACATCGACGTCTGCCGCCGGCTGGCCGAGCTCTCCCCCTGCTCGGGGCCAGTTCAGAAGAGCGTCCTCCTCAGCACCGGCGCCGAGGCCGTGGAGAATGCGGTCAAGATCGCCCGCGCGGCGACCGGCCGGCCCGCAGTGGTCGTCTTCGACCGCGCGTTCCACGGACGCTCGCTGCTCGCGATGACGATGACGAGCAAGGTCGTGCCCTACAAGCGAGGCTTCGGGCCGTTTGCGCCCGAGGTCTACCGCACCGAGGCGCCGTATCCCTATCGGGGCATCACCTCCGACGACGCGATCGACGCGCTCCACCACCTCTTCAAGGGCGACATCGACCCGCAGTCCGTCGCCTGCGTCGTCCTCGAGCCCGTTCAGGGCGAAGGCGGCTTCGTCGTCATGCCCGAGGACTTTCCGGCCCGGCTCCTCGAGGTCTGCCGCGAGCACGGCATCCTCTACGTGGACGACGAGGTCCAGTCGGGCGTCGGCCGCACGGGCCCGGTCTGGGCGATCGAGCGCTACGGCGTCGAGCCCGACCTGCTCGTCTCGGGGAAGTCGCTCGGCGGCGGCCTGCCGCTCGCGGCGGTCACGGGCCGCGCCGAGGTGATGGACGCTCCCGAGGCGGGGGGCCTCGGCGGCACCTTCGGCGGAAACCCGGTTGCCTGCGCTGCCGCGTTGGCCGTCCTGGACGAGGTCGGAAGCGACGACTTCCGCGCCCGCTCCGAGGAGTTGGGCACGCACTTGCGTGGGCGCCTCGACGAGATCGCGACCCGGGTCGCACAGGTCGGCGAGGTGCGCGGGATCGGCCCGATGCTCGCCCTCGAGCTGGTCGTCGGACCCCGAGACCAAGGAGCCGGCCGGGGAGCTCGCAAAACGCACGACCGAAGCGGCCCGCCAGCGGGGGTTGATCCTCCTCTCCTGCGGCACCTATGGAAACGTGATCCGCATCCTCGTCCCGCTGGTCATCTCCGACGATGAGCTCAACCGGGGTCTCGAGATCCTGGAGGAATCGCTTGTCCACGCAGCCGCAGGCTGACGTACAGCTCGACTCGGTCACGAAATCCTACGGAGACGTGGTGGCCGTTGACGGCGTCGAGCTCGAGGTGCCGGCAGGAGAGTTCTTCACGATGCTCGGGCCTTCGGGATCGGGCAAGACGACGACCTTGCGCCTGATAGCAGGCTTCGAGTCCCCCGACGGCGGGCGCGTGCTCTTGAAGGGCGCCGACGTGACACGCCAGCCACCGTACGCGCGGGACGTAAACACCGTCTTCCAGGACTATGCGCTCTTCCCGCACATGACTGTCGGCGAGAACGTGGCGTACGGCATGAGGATCAAACGGGTCAAACGCAGCGAGCGGAAAGCGCGCACGCAGACGCCCTCGAGCTCGTGCGCCTCAGCGGTCTCGAGGAACGGAAGCCGTCCCAGCTGTCCGGCGGCCAGCGACAGAGAGTCGCCCTGGCGCGGGCGATCGTCAATCACCCGCAGGTGCTCCTGCTCGACGAGCCGCTCGGAGCGCTCGATCTCAAGCTCCGCCAAGAAATGCAGATCGAGCTGAAACGAATTCAGCAGGAGGTCGGGATCACGTTCGTCTACGTCACTCACGACCAGGACGAGGCGCTGACGATGAGCGACCGCCTGGCCGTGTTCGATCGTGGCCGCATCCAGCAGGTTGGCTCGCCGGCGGATGTGTACGAGCGCCCGGCCAGCGCGTTCGTCGCCGGCTTCGTCGGCGTCTCGAACGTGGTCGAGCGGCGGACGGGCGGCTGTTCGCGGTCCGCCCTGAGAAGATCCGCATGAGCGAGCGCCGAGTCGGTCCCGGCACGTGGCTCTCACGCCGAGACCGGCCACATCCGTGACGTCGTGTACGTCGGCATGGTTACTCGCTACGTCGTGGAGCTGGACGGCGGAGGCGAGCTCCAGGTCGTCCGACAGAACCTCGAAACCTCCTCGGCCGAGGCGCTCGACGCCAAGAGTCGTGCTGTGGTCCTCGAGTGGCGCCCAGAACACCAGCTCGAGATCGACAAACCAGGGGAAACGGAAGGAGAAAGATGACGAAGTTTCACAAGCGGCTCATCGGCTGGACCGGGGCCGCGCTCTCGATCGGAGTGCTCGCGATTGCCGCGGCGGGGTGCGGCGGCAACAACAACGAATCGGCTTCTACGACAGAGAGCTCGAACCTGCCGACCTCAATCGGTCCGGGCGAGGGCGCGTTGAGCCTGATCGCCTGGGAGGGCTACACGCAGCCTGAATGGGTGAAGCCGTTCGAGAAGCAGACCGGCTGCAAGGTGACGAGCAAGTACGCCGGCTCCTCGGACGAGATGGTGACGCTGATGCGGCAAGGAGGCGGGCAGTACGACATGGTCTCGGCCTCAGGGGATGCATCGCTCCGCCTCATCCGGGGCGGCAACGTTCAGCCCATGAACCCGGACCTGATCCCCGACTTCCCGAACTTCATCGAGGCGCTCAAGTCTCCGCCGCACAACACCGTCGACGGCGTCCACTACGGCATTTCGTTGCAGTGGGGGCCGAACACGCTCTTGTACAACACGGAGAAGATCAAGCCGGCTCCCACCAGTTGGGCCGCGATCTACGACTCGAAGAACAAGGGCGAGATCACGATCCCGGACAACGCGATCCAGATCGCGGACGCTGCCCTGTACCTGGCGGCGACCAAGCCGGACCTGGGGATCAAGGATCCCTATGAGCTGACCCAGGAACAGTTCGACGCCGCGGTGGACCTCCTCAAAGAGCAGCGGCCGCTGCTGAAGAAGCACTGGGCGCTCGCCTCCGACGAGATCGACCTGTTCAAGAACGGCGACGCCTCGATCGGCGCCTCCTGGCCGTACCAGACGAACACCCTCCAAGCAGACAAGGTCCCTGTCAAAGACCTGATCCCGAAGGAGGGGGCCACCGGCTGGGCGGACACGTGGATGCTCTCGTCGAGCTCGAAGCATCCGAACTGCGCCTACGAGTGGGTCAAGTGGGTCTCGACTCCCAAAGTCCAGGCACAGCAGGCGATCTACTTCGGCGAGACGCCCGCGAACACGAAGGCGTGCGCCGTGATGGACGAGCTGAGCCCGGGCTCCTGCAAGCAGTACCACGCTGACGCTCCGCCGTCCTACTTCGACAGCATCAAGTTCTGGAAGACGCCGTCGGCCGACTGCGGCAACGGCGACAACGATTGCATCGACTACAACCGCTGGCAGCAGGCCTGGACCGAGATCAAGGGCTAGCTTGGCAGTAGACATCCGAGAGGCGGGCCGTCCTCTGTCGACGGCCCGCCGGCGCCTCTCAGCCGCCTTCTGGCGGCGACCCTGGCTCCGGGCCTCCGCGCTCCTTGCCGCGCCTGTCGGTGGCTATCTACTCATCTACGTCGCCGCGCTCGCGGTTCTCTTCATCTCGGCCTTCTGGGCGCTCGACCCCTTCACCGGCGAGATCGTCCACGACTGGAATCTCGACAACTTCCGCACGCTCTGGAACGAGCACACCTACTGGCGGATCGCCGGTCGCACGATCGGGCTGGCGGCGGCGGTGACCGTGACCGACGCGCTGATCGCCTTCCCGATTCGCGTACTACATGGCCCGGGTTGCATAGCCGCGCGCGATGCGGACCGTCCTGTTCGTGCGCGGTGCTGCTGCCACTGTGGTCGAGCTACCTCGTCGCGCTCTACGCGTGGAGGCTGATCCTCTCGCTCGTGGCGCGCTCAACTGGTCGCTCGGGTGGCTTGGGCTCCCTGGACCAGAACATCGCTTACACGAACAGGGCCTGTGGATCGTCTTCTCGTACCTCTGGCTTCCGTTCATGATCCTCCCCGTCTACGCGGCGCTCGAGCGGATCCCGATTCGGTGATCGAGGCCTCGCCGACCTCGGGGCGAAGATTGGACGACGTTCCGGCGCGTGGTGTTGCCGCTCGCTCTGCCCGGCGTCGTCGCCGGGTCGATCTTCACCTTCTCGCTGACCCTGGGTGACTACATCACGCCGATCCTGTCGGGAACACGCAGTTCATCGGCAACGTCGTCTACGCAACGTGCTCGGATTGACGTACAACCTGCCGTTGCGGCCGCGTTCGCCACGCGTGCCACTCGGGTGATGGGGATCTTCCTCGTGGCCGCACGCCGTGCCGAAGGCATTCGAGGCGCTCTGATGGAAGGTCGCGTCCCGTCCGGGCCGGTCTCGCGCCTGGACTCTGTTCGTACGTGCTGTTCCTCTGGCCCCGCTGGCGATCATCCTCGTCTACGCCTTCAATACGCGAATATTCAGAGCTGGCCGATACCGGCTTCACGATGCGCTGGTTCCACGTCGCCTGGAGGGACGAGGGGCTCGCGGACGCGCTCATGCTCTCGCTGAAGGCGGCGCTTGCCGCGACCGGCATCGCGCTCGTGCTCGGGACGATGGCCGCAGCGGCGGTCTCGCGATTCCGCTTCTTCGGGCGCGAGTCGCTCTCGTTCCTGTTCGTGCTCCCGATCGCCCTCCCGGCGTGATCACCGGGATCGCGCTTCGTCGTTCTACACCTTCTGGGGCGTGTCGTTCACGTTCTGGACGATCGTGATCGGGCATGCGACCTTCTGCGTCGTGATCGTCTACAACAACGTGCTCGCCCGCTTTCGTCGTACGTCACCGTCGATCGTCGAAGCCTCGATGGACCTTGGTGCGGACGGCTGGCAAACGTTCCGCTTTGTGACCTTTCCAGTGCTCTCGACCGCGCTTATCTCCGGCGCACTGCTCGCGTTCGCGCTCTCCTTCGACGAGGTGATCGTGACGCTCTTCACCGCGGGTGCGCAGAACACGCTCCCGATCTGGATCCTCGGCAAGATCCGGCTCGGACAACAGCTCCCCGAGGTGAATGCGGTGGTCTTCGTCGTGATCCTCCTGACGGTGATTCCGGTCTCATCTCCCAGAACGGCTTGAGCGCAGGACTCGGGATGCTGAGACGGCGCTGACGCGGTCGTTGTAGGCTGGACCACAGCGAGAGGAGGACTCAATGAGCGTCGCCGTTTCTCAGTATCAGAACTTACGTTGGCGGTAAGTGGGTCGACGCGGCCGACGGCGGGACGGCCGAGATCATCAACCCGTCCACCGGCGACACGATCGCCGAAGTCCCGCAGGGGACGCAGTCCGACGTCGACCGGGCGGTCGAGGCAGCGAAGGCCGCTCTGCCGGAGTGGCTCGACACGACTCCGGGGGAGCGCGCCGGAGATGCTGCTTGAAGCTCGCCGACGCGCTCGATGCGAACACCGAGGAGCTGGCGCAGCTCGAGTCGCAGAACGTCGGCAAGCCGCTGCCCGCGGCCCGGGACGAGCTTCCCGTGGCCTCGGACAACGTCCGCTTCTTCGCCGGAGCGGCGCGCACGTTGGAAGGACGCGCGGCCGGCGAGTACATGCGCGGCTACACGTCGATGATCCGTCGCGAGCCCGTCGGGATCGTCGGCCAGATCGCGCCTTGGAACTACCCGCTGATGATGGCGGTCTGGAAGATCGCCCCCGCGCTCGCGGCCGGCAACGTCATCGTCCTGAAACCGTCGGAGCAGACGCCCTTGACGACCCTCCGGATGGCTCAGCTCGCCGAGGAGATCTTCCCGCCCGGCGTTCTGAACGTGATCACCGGAGACGGCGAGCCCGTTGGGGCGGGAATCGTGCGCCATCCTGACGTGCGGATGGTCTCGCTGACCGGCGACGTCGCCACGGGCAAAGAGGTCGCGCGCGCCGCGGCCGACAACCTGAAGCGCGTGCATCTGGAGCTCGGTGGCAAGGCGCCTGTGATCGTCTTCGACGACGCAGACCCCGCCGCGGTGGCGGAAGGGATCAAGGTCGCCGGCTACTGGAACTCGGGGCAGGACTGCACCGCCGCCTCGCGCGTCATCGCCGGGCCCAAGGTCTACGACAGGCTCCTGGAGGAGCTCGTGCCCGCCGTCGAGGCGCTACAGGTCGGCGACCCGGCGACGAGCGACGACGTCGAGATGGGCCCCGTCATCTCGAAGGCCCAGCAGGAGCGCGTGTTCGGGTTCCTCGAGCGTGCTTCCAAGGCCAAGGTGCTCACGGGCGGCGGGTCGAACGGCGACCGCGGCTTCTTCGTGCAGCCCACCGTCGTCACAGACGTCGGCCAGGACGACGAGATCGTCAAGAAGGAGGTCTTCGGCCCCGTGGTCACGGTGCAGCGCTTCGCAGACGACGACGAAGCGCTCGCGTGGGCGAACGACGTCGACTACGGGCTCTCGGCATCCGTCTGGACGCGTGACATCGGCCGGGCGCTGAACGCCGCCCGCAAGCTCCAGTTCGGAACGGTGTGGATCAACGACCACATTCCGCTCGTCTCGGAGATGCCGCACGGCGGCTACAAGCAGTCCGGCTACGGCAAGGACCTGTCGGTGTACTCGCTCGAGGACTACACGCAGATCAAGCACGTGATGGTCAGCCTTGCCTGACCATCACCTGCGCAGACGTCGCGTCGCCGGCCAGCGGCGCGAGGGCAAGCACGTCATGGCAAAGATCGACTGATATGACCGAGGCTGCGGCGGCCCCAAGCGCAGTTGAAGGTGCACCGGGCGAGAAGGGCCTGAAGCCGGGCGCGCTCGGGTTCCTCTCCAGCGTCGTCATCGGCGTCGCTTCGACGGCGCCCGGCTACAGCCTCGCCGCCTCGCTCGGGCTCGTCGTCGCCGCAGTCGGGCTTCAGTCCCCGGCGATCATGATCCTGTCGTTCATCCCCATGCTGCTCGTGGCGACCGCGTACTACTACCTGAACCGGGTCGACCCGGACTGCGGCACGACGTTCTCCTGGGGAACGAAGGCCTTCGGCCCCTGGGTCGGTTGGCTCGGCGGCTGGGGAATCATCGTCGCGGACATCATCGTGATGGCGAATCTCGCCGACATCGCGGGCCGCTATACGTTCCTGCTCGTCCACGCGGACTCGGCAGCGGACAGCAAGTACTGGGTGATGCTGGTCGGAGTGATCTGGATCGCGGTCATGACCTGGATCTGCTACGTGGGCATCGAGGCCTCGGCGAGGACGCAGTGGTTCCTGCTCGGAGCGGAGCTCATCACGCTCTTTCTGTTCTCGATCGTCGCCCTCTACAAGGTCTACGCCACCCCGGCGGCGCACTCGGTGCGGCCGAGCCTCGACTGGTTGAACCCGTTCGCCATCTCCTCGACGAGCGCGCTCACATCGGGGCTCCTCGTCGCCATCTTCATCTACTGGGGCTGGGACAGCCTGGTCTCCGTGAACGAAGAGACGGAGGACAAGGAGCGCACTCCCGGAATTGCGGCAGTTGTCAGCACGATTCTCCTCCTCGGCATCTACGTCTCCGTCTCCATCGCCGCCCAGGCGTACGCAGGGACCGAGTTCCTCGTCGACAACTCGGACGATGTCCTGAGCGCGCTCGGCAAGGAGGTGTTCGGCTGGGCGAACTTCCTGCTCATCATCGCGGTGCTCACGTCGGCCTCCGCGTCCACGCAGACGACGATCCTGCCGACCACGCGTACGTCCCTCTCAATGGCCTCACACAAGGCGCTTCCCGGTTACTTCGCAAGGATCCATCCCCGCTACCTGACGCCCAGCACCTCGACGATCTGGATGGGCGTGCTCTCGATCATCTGGTATGCCGCGCTGACCGTCGTCAGCCAGAACATCCTCTTCGACTCGATCGCGGCGCTCGGGCTCATGATCGCCTTCTACTACGGCCTCTCGGGGTACGCGTGTGTCTGGTTCTTCCGCAGGAACATGCGCACCGCGAAGGGGATCCTCCTGGCGGGCGTGGCGCCCTTCCTGGGCGCGCTCATACTGACGTGGGTGTTCGTGAAATCGGTTATCGACCTTTCCGACCCGGCGAACTCCGAGTCGGGCAACTCGTGGTTCGGCCTCGGGCCGCCGGTCGTGATCTCGATCCTGTTCCTCGTGCTCGGCGTCGTAATCATGCTTCTGCAGTGGCGCGTCGAGCCGGCCTTCTTCCGGCGCAAGGCCGAGCGTCCGGATCCGGAGCTCGTGCTGTGAGCGCCCCGATCGTCCTCGGGTACGACGCATCCGAGTCCGCGAAGGCGGCTCTCGGGGAGACGGTGACGCTCGCGAAGGAGCTCGGAGCCGAGGTGATCGTCGTCTTCGGCTTCTACATCAGCCCACTCGGCGGCGGAGACGTGCACGACTACAAGGCCGCGCTCGAGCGGGTCGGAAGGGAGGCCGTGGAGGAAGCGGTGGGGCGCCTCGAGGCAGCGGAAGTCAAAGCCTCGTCGCGACTCGTCTCGGCCAAGCCTGCGGATGCGATCATGGAGGTTGCACGCGACGAAGGCGCCCGGATGGTCGTCGTCGGAACGGTGGGCGAGGGGCCGATCACCGGCGCTGTCCTCGGCTCGGTCGTGCTGAAACTCGTTCAGCGCTGTCCGGTTCCGATGCTTGTCGTTCCGGCGCCGGACTGAGACTGTGGCTATCGAGAGTCCGGTCCAGCATCCGAGCGAACAAGAGGAGACGTCGATCAGCGCCGACGTCCGGCTGGAAGGAGTCACCAAGCGCTTCGACGACGTGACGGCCGTGGACGACGTGTCGCTCTCCATCGAGCCCGGCAAGTTCTTCGCGCTGCTCGGCCCATCTGGCTGCGGAAAGACGACGACACTGCGCATGATCGGAGGCTTCGAGGAGCCCACGTCGGGCGCGATCTACCTGGGCGACCGCGACGTCGTCGGACTCCCACCGTACAAGCGGGACGTCAACACGGTCTTCCAGTCCTACGCGCTCTTCCCGCACCTCACGATCTTCGAGAACGTCGCGTTCGGGATGCGCCGCCAGGGCCACAAGGGAAAACAGCTCGCGGGGCGAGTCCATGCGATCCTCGAGCTCGTCGACCTCCACGGCCTCGAGTCCCGCAAGCCTCGGCAGCTCTCGGGCGGCCAGCAACAGCGCGTAGCCCTTGCCCGTGCACTGGTCAACAAGCCGCGCGTACTGCTCCTGGACGAGCCGCTCGGCGCGCTCGACCTCAAGCTCCGCCGGCAGATGCAGCTCGAGCTGAAGATGATCCAGCACGACGTCGGAATCACGTTCATCCACGTCACGCACGACCAGGAAGAGGCGATGACGATGGCCGACACGATCGCTGTGATGAACGGCGGACGCGTCGAGCAGCTCGGGCCCCCGACCGAGCTGTACGAGCGGCCCAACACCGCCTTCGTCGCCGGGTTCCTCGGTGTGTCGAACCTCCTCCCGGGGACGGTGTCCGGCTCGGAAACGATCACGCTCGAGGGCGGCTCCGAGGTCAAAGTCTCCGGCGACGCGCTGGGGAACCGCTCCGGCCGCGTCGCTGTTGGCATCCGCCCCGAGAAGATCCGCATCGGAGGCGGCCACGTGAACACCCTCTCGGGAACCGTTTTCGAATCGGCGTACGTCGGAGTCTCGACGCAATACGTCGTCGACACACCCGCCGGACGCTTGACCGTGTACGTGCAGAACTTGGAATCTGGCACCCACAGAGCTTCCGCCGGGGATCCGATCACCATCGGCTTCGAGCCTGAGGCCACCTTCGTCGTCGACCTTCCAGAGGAGGACAAGAAGTGAATGACCGACTGACCCGAGACGAACTGCTGCGTCGCGCAGCGCTTGGAGCCGGCCTCCTGTCGATGCCCGGCCTCCTCGCCGCGTGCGGAGGCAGCAAGAGCAGCGCCCCCGCGGGGGAGCTGGCCGACACGCTCCGCTTCTCGAACTGGACCTACTACATGGACAAGGACCCGAAGACGAAGGGGTGGGGGACGCTCGAGGCGTTCAAGAAGCAGTACGGCACCACGGTCGAGTACACGGAGGACGTCAACTCGAACTCCCAGTTCTTCGGCAAGGTGCAGGGGCAGCTGTCGCGTGGGCAGTCGATCAACCGCGACCTGATCGTCTCCACCGACAACGAGCGGTTCCTCGCCGAGTACATCGACAAGGGGTGGGTCGAGAAGCTCGACAAGGACGCGCTCCCGAACATCGACAACCTCGTCGACATCCAACGCCATCCGGGCTTCGACCCAGACCGGGAGTACAGCCTGCCCTGGGCCTCGGGAATGACAGGAATCGCCTACAACAAGAAGCTGACGGAGCCCGTGACCTCGGTGAAGCAGGTCCTCGAGGACAAGAGCCTGAAGGGTCAGGTGGGGCTGCTCGACGGGTTCGGCGACACGCTCGGGCTCGTCATCCTCGCGAACGGCGACGATCCGAGCCAGATCACCGACACCTCCTTCAAAGCGGCGATCGACCGCGTCAAGGCTGCATCCGACTCCGGACAGCTACGGCAGTTCTACGGCAACGACTACTCGGGCCCGCTCGCGAAGGGCGATCTCAAGGCCTGCTTCGCATGGGGAGGCGACATACCCCAGCTTCTGGGGGACAACCCCGATCTGAGGTGGGTGATCCCCGACGACGGCGGCATCATCTGGACGGACAACGCACTGATCCCGAACGGCGGCGACGCCTTCACCGCGTCGACGCTCTTGAACTTCGTCTACGACCCGGCTGTGGCGGCCAAGCTCTACGGAGCCATCCACTACATCAGTCCCGTGAAAGGCTCCCGCGAGGCGCTCGCCAAGACCGATCCCAAGACCGCGAGCGACGAGCTCGTGTTCCCGACGGAAGCCACGCTCTCGAAGCTGCACTTGATCGATCCGGCTGCACTGAAGAACCAGAGCTACGCCGAGCAGTGGCAGGCCGTGGTCGGGGCCTGAGGGGCTGAGCGCTGGGCTTCTTCCACCGCCACCGCGGGCTGACGCCGTACCTCCTGCTCGCTCCGGGGCTGGCCTGGCTGGCCGTCTTCTTCCTCGTCCCGCTCGGGTTCCTCTGGTACCAGTCGCTCCAGTCGGGCACGTTCGACATCGGTTACGCATTCGACTGGGCGTGGGGCAACTACTGGGACGCGCTCTCCCGCTACCACGAATGGCTGTTCCGGTCGCTCCTGTACGCGGGGCTCGCAACCGTGCTCGCGCTCGTCATCAGCTACCCCCTCGCGTACTGGATCGCGTTTCGCGGCGGCCGGTGGAAGAACCTCCTGCTCGTGATGCTCATCGCACCGTTCTTCGTCACGTACCTGATCCGGACGCTCGCGTGGGAGACGATTCTCGCCGACCAAGGCCCTGTCGTCGGGATCCTTCGTGATGTCGGCATCCTCGGCGACAACGGGCGGCTGCTCGCCACCTCTACGGCCGTCGTCGCCGGCATCACCTACAACTTCCTGCCCTTCATGGCGCTCCCGCTGTACGTGTCGCTCGAGGGCATCGACGAGCGCCTGATCGAGGCCGCCGAGGACCTCTACGCGAGCAAGGTGCAGGCCTTCCTCCGCGTGACGCTCCCGCTTTCCCTGCCCGGTGTCGTCGCCGGCACGCTCCTGACCTTCATCCCGGCTACAGGCGACTTCATCAACGCCCGGCTGCTCGGGACGCCGAACCAGTTCATGATCGGGAACGTCATCGAGTCCAAGTTCTTCAACCTGCTCGACTACCCGGGGGCGGCAGCTCTCTCGTTCACCCTGATGGCTGCCGTGCTGATCGTGATCGCCATCTACGCGCGCGCCATTGGGACGGAGAAGCTGACCGGATGAAGTTCGTCCGCCGCCACCTCCTGACGGCCTACGCAATCGCAGCGTTCGCCTACCTGCTCGTACCGATCGGGATCGTGATCGCCTTCTCGTTCAACAATCCCGCCGGCCACTTCAACTACACGTGGCAGGGGTTCACGCTCGACCAGTGGCGAAACTGGGACGGCGTCCCGGGGCTGAAGGACGCCATGGTGCTTTCACTCGAGATCGCTCTGCTCGCGAGCATCGTCGCCACCGTGCTCGGGACGCTGATCGCGCTCGCGCTCGTCCGCCACGTGTTCCGCGGCCGCGGTGGGACGAACGTACTCATCTTCGTGCCGATGGCCACCCCGGAGGTCGTGCTCGGCGCCTCGCTGCTGGCCCTGTTTCTGAACATGAGCTTCTTCACGCTCGGGTTCGGAACGATCCTGATCGCACACATCATGTTCTGCATCAGCTTCGTCGTCGTTACGGTGAAGGCACGGCTGATCGGGTTCGACCGGAGCCTCGAGGAAGCGGCGATGGATCTGGGGGCGAACGAGCTCACCACGTTCCGCAAGGTGACCCTGCCGCTGATCGCGCCGGCGATCATCGCGGGCGCATTGCTGTCCTTCGCGCTCTCGATCGACGACTTCGTCGTCACCTACTTCAACGCCGGCTCCGACATCACGTTCCCGCTCTTCGTGTGGGGAGCAGCCCAACGAGGAGTGCCGCCGCAGGTTAACGTGATGGGGACCGTGATCTTCCTCTTCGCCCTCACCGTGATGCTGATCAACGTCCTCGTCCAGTGGCGGCGAGAAGGGCAGGCCGCGTGAGCATCGCCCCCACTCAGATCGACAGCGAGCGGGTCCGCGAGCTGACCGACCGCGAGGGCAAGCGACTCGAGGACGCGACACAGGGGTCGAAGCGCATGTACGAGCGGGCGCACAAGGTGATGCCTCTCGGCGTGCCGTCCTCGTACCACGCCCGCGAGCCGTGGCCGATCTACATCGAGCGCGGCGAGGGCGCGGTCGTCTGGGACGTCGACGGCCGGCAGCTGTGGGACTTCCACAACGGGTTCGGCTCGATGGTGATGGGCCACGCGCATCCCGCGATCGTGAAGGCGGTCTCCGATCGCGTCCGGCTCGGGACCCATTTCGCGGCGCCGACCGAGGACAGCATCGTCGTCGCCGAGGAGCTGGCGCGGCGCTTCGGCCTCCCGAAGTGGAGGTTCACGAACTCCGGCTCGGAGTCGACGATGGACTCGATCCGGGTCGCGCGCGCCTTCACGGGCCGGGACACGTTCCTCAAGATCCTCGGCTCGTACCACGGTCACCATGACGGAGTCATGGTCGCAGTCGGCGTTTCGCTCGTTTGGCCCGATGTCGATCCCGTCGACATCCCCTCCATCCCGTACGGCGGCGGCGTGCCGCAGCAGGTCGCCGACCTGACCATCGCCGTCCCGTTCAACGACGCGGATGCGCTCGAGCAGCGGATCGTGCGCCTCGAGGAGGAAGGGCGCCCGCCCGCCTGCCTGATCATGGAGGCGGCGATGATGAACATCGGGGTCGTCCTCCCCGAGCCCGGCTACCTCGAGGCAGTGCGGGAGATCACGAAGCGGCACGGCGTCGTGCTCATCTTCGACGAGGTGAAGACGGGCCTCACGATCGCTGCCGGCGGAGCAACCGAGCGCTACAGCGTCCAGCCGGACATGGTGACGCTGGCGAAGACGCTCGGCGCAGGCCTCCCCTCGGGCGCGATCGGCGGCACGGACGAGGTGATGGACGCGATCGAGAGCGGGAAGGTGTTCCAGGTCGGGACCTTCAATGGAAACCCGTTGTCGATGGCTGCCGCAAAGGCCGGATTGCTCGAGGTGCTGACGCCCGACGCGTACGAGCATCTCGATCGCATCAACGACCGCCTCGTCGCCGGCTGCCAGGAGGTCATCGACAGGTACCGGCTCCCCGCATACCCGGTCGGGATCAGCTCAAAGGGCTGTGTCATGTTCTCGGACGCGAAGATCGTCGACTACGAGACCTTCAAGACAAAGCAGAACGAGGAGCTCTCCGAGCTCGCCTGGCTCTACAACCTGAACCGCGGGATCTTCATGACACCGGGCCGCGAGGAGGAGTGGACGCTTTCGGTCACGCACACCGACGAGGCGGCCGACGCCTACATCGGGGTCTTCGAGGAGCTCGCTCAAGACCTGACCGCGTAAGTGGCGCGGATCAGCGTCACCGTCTCACCCGGCGCGAGCCGGAGCGAGCTGGTGGGACGCCACGGAGACGGCTGGCGCGCGCGGATCGCGGCTCCGCCCGAGCGCGGTCGCGCGAACGAGGCGCTCTGCAAGCTGCTCGCCGCGGCGCTCGACGTGCCCCCGCGATCGGTGCGAGTCGTCGCCGGGCAGGGCGCTCGGGCGAAGGTCGTCGAGGTCGACGGCCTCGAGCTCGCGGAGATCGAGCACCGGCTGAGCTGAGGGGTAAGCTCGGCGGGAGGAATTGCTGCGCCGGGTCTCCGCACTTGCGTTCGTCTTCCTCCTTGCAGGCTGCGGCAGCGGCGACAAGCAGGGCGCCGGTACGGGATCCAAGTGCCAGAACGCGGGCGGGACCGGCGCTCTCAGCAGCCCGGGCGGCACCAAGACCCGCTACCTGACCTCAGTGAACGTCGAGGCGCTCGAGTGCGCCGACCGGGTCGCGTTCGGTTTCCCCGACGGCACCGCACCGCCCGGCTACCGGGTCTCGTACCAGCCCGGCTCGACCGCGAAGATCGAGGACGGCTCGGGAAATGCGGTCGAGATCGAGGGGTCCGCCTTCCTCGTCGTTCGGCTCACTCCAGCGGCCACGGCCCGCACCGTCGGGGAGAACCTGAAGTTCACGTACACAGGACCGCGCAGGTTGCCCGGTAGTGAAGCGAACCATGTCCAGGAAGTCGTGAAGACCGGCGACTTCGAGGCCGCGGTCACCTGGGTGATCGGGCTCGACGAAGAGCGGCCTTTCGCCGTGACCACCTCCGGCTCCCAACTCTCTGTCGACATCGGTTGACTGCTCAGCCTGAAGAAGAACGCCGCCGGCTACCTCGCGACGATCCGGATAGGCCTGCACCGATAGCGCGTTTGATTCCCGTGTATTAGGGTACGCCCGCACTATGACGAGGCGCACTCCGCTGCTTGTGGGGATGCTGGTCGCCTTCCTCGCGACCGCCGGGATCGGGCTCGGCTTCACGCCGGCGTCGCACTCGCACCGAGGCTATGCCTGGCACCTGACGCCCACCGGCTCCACGGCGCACCTGCGAGGCCTTGCCCCGGTGAGCTCCCGGGTCGCCTGGGCGAGCGGCTACACGACGACCGACGGCGTGGTCCTTCGCACCGTCGACCGCGGTGCGACCTGGCAAGAAGTGGGCCCGCCGGATGCAGCGGGCCTCCAGTTCCGCGACATCGAGGCGTTCGGCGCGAACCGCGCGGTGATCCTTGCTGTGGGCGTCGGAAGTGACTCGCGGATCTACGTGACCTCGGACGCCGGCCAGACCTGGACGCTGGCCTTCATGAGCGACGAGCCGAATGCGTTCTACGACTGCATGACCTTCTTCGACAACCGGCGGGGCCTCGCTCTCTCGGATCCGCCCGACGGGCTGAAGTTCCGGATCATCTCGACCTCAGATGGCGGCCAGACCTGGAACATCGTCAACTCGGCCGGCATGCCGCCTGCTCTCACGGGTGAGTTCGCGTTCGCCGCGAGCGGCCAGTGCCTGACGTCCGACCACGGGCGAAGCGCGTGGTTCGGAACCGGGGGAGCGGAGCAGGCTCGCGTCTTCCGCTCGAATAACCGCGGGCGGACGTGGAGCGTCAGTTCGACGCCGATCGCCAGCGGCCCGAGCTCGGGCATCTTCGCGCTCGCGTTCCGCAGCCAGCAGCATGGGCTCGCCGTCGGCGGCGACTTCCTCACCCCCACCGCATCGCCGGACAATTTCGCCTCGACACGTAACGGGGGCACGAGTTGGCATCTCGTGCCCACGGCCCCTCCGGAGTACCGGTCGTCGGTGACCTGGGTGAACGGCAATACGGCCATCGTCGTCGGCCCCTCCGGCAGCGACTTCAGCTCCAACGCGGGCCATACGTGGCACCGCTTCGACGATGGGAGCTTCGACACGGCAGACTGCGCGAGCCCGCACGCGTGCTGGGCCTCAGGCGAGCAAGGCCGCGTGGCCTATCTCGTCCGCTCGGACTGATCGGGTTCGATGAGCTCCGCCGGGTAGCCGAAACCGTGCGCCCGCAATTCGTGAGCCCGCCGACCCTGTACCCGGCTCCGTACGAGTACGCCGCTACCGCCCCTGAGGCGGCGCTCGTCTTCACGGCGGGTGCATGCCCACTCGACCAGACGGGAACAGTGGTCGCGCCGGGCAACTACGAGCAACAGGCCCGACAAGCGTTGGAAAATCTGGTCGCCGCGCTCGAGGCGGCGGGGTCGAGTCTCGAGCAGGTACTCAAGGCGACGATCTACGTCGTCGCGGACGAACGCTCGGATCTCGTGCGCGTGTGGCACGTGGTCGAGGAAGCCTTCGGCTCCACTAGGCCGCCGAACACGCTCCTCGGAGTCGCGCTCCTCGGCTACCCCGAGCAGCTCGTAGAGATCGAAGCCGTGGCCCTAGTCGGCTAGCCGCGCTCGATGAGCTCGATCCGGTAGCCGTCCGGGTCGCGGACGAAGCAAAGGCGCGAGCCGCCCTCGCGCACGCTGTACGGCGGCTTTTCCGGCTCGATGCCTTGGTCGGCCAGACCGGCGAGCGTCGCGTCGAGATCGTCGACCGTGACCGCGATGTGGCCGTAGCCTGTGCCCAGCTCATACGAGTCGACGCCGAAGTTGTAGGTCAGCTCGAGCCGGTCACCGTCGCCGGGCAGGCCCATGAAGACGTTGATCGCCTCGTCGCGGATGGGCATCCGGCCGCGCTCCTCGAAGCCGAGCGCCTCGTAGAAGGCGACGGAGCGGTCGATATCGGTAATCCGGTAGCAGGTGTGAATCAGCTCCATAGGACTCCAGATCTAGCCTAACGCGGCCGATAAGGGAACGGTGCTTCAGACGTCGTACACATGGCGACCCCTCGGCGAGCTGCTCGTCGAAAGCGGCGTCCTCACCCCCAGCGAGCTGGAGGGAGCGCTCGCGGAACAGCGTCGCACCGGACGCCTCGTGGGCGAGATCCTCGTCGAGTCGGGCTACGTCTCGGCGTTTTCCCTCGGGCGTGCTCTCGCAGGCCAGCACGGCGTCGAGCTGCGCACCACGGGAAGCGCGGAGCCGGGCGCGGGCGCAGCAGCGACACCGCCCTCTTCCGGTGGCACGCCACAGACGCCATGGCGGCCCCTGGGCAAGCTGCTCGTCGAGAAGAACTTCCTGAAGCGATCCGAGCTCGAGCAGGCACTCGCCGAGCAACGGGAGAGCGGCGGCCGCCGCCTGCTGGGCGAGATCCTGGTCGGGTCAGGTTTCCTGTCGGGCATCTCTCTCGCCCGTGCGCTCGCCGAGCAGCAGGGTTTCGAGATCGAGTCGGACGGCATCGACGTGACGACGGTGCTCAACACGTCGGCGCCTGGGCAGGCCGTCTACCAGGTACGCGAGGTCGTCTACGAGCCTCGCTACGAGGCGCATCAGGTGCTCTACAAGAGCGTCAGCTTCCTCGAGGCTGCCGATTTCGCCGCCGAGCTCGTCGAAGACCGGGATCCGGACGGCGTCGAGATCGAGCGCACCGACGGCACCACGAGCGAGACGGTCTGGACCTACAGCGCAGCTCGCGCGGCGGCGAGTGCACACTCACGAAAGCCGCTCGCCGAGACCTTCGGCTTCGACCCCACACTCTGGGGAGCGACTACCTAGGCCTTTCCAGGTCCTCGCGCACGAGCCCGAAGAGCACGCTGTCGACCCATTCCTCGTGCCGCCAGTAGGCCTTGCGCTTCACGCCCTCGCGGACGAAGCCGGCGCGCTCGGCATGCCGGATCGCGCGCTCGTTGAAGCCGTAGATCTCGAGCTGCAGGCGGTGATAGTCGAGGTCGAGCAGGAGGTGGCGCTGGAGAACGCGCGCGGCCCCGTCGGCGAGGCGCCGTCCCCGGAAGTCCGGATGGACGGCGAGCCCGCCGAGGTTCGCAATCCGGCTGCGCTCATTTGCGACGTCGAAGCTCATCACGCCAGCCCGCTGCCATTCTCCGCCCTCCTCGACCTCGATCACGAAGCGGCCCACCTTCTTCGGATCGGCAAGCGAACGTTCGATGCCCTCGAGCAGCTCAGCGCGATCGGGGCGGACGGCCCGGAGGTACGGGTCGACGTCGTCGTGGCTCGAGAGCTCGAGCACGAAGTCGACATCGTCCGCAGTCGCGCGCCGAAGACGGAAGCCGTCGCCCGGAATCGTCTGGCTCACGGCGCGGCCGCGATCGGCGCACGACGCGGCACCCGCAGCACCCCGGAGCCGAACGCCGTTCCCGTCAGGATGAGCACGAGCCCGACGATTGCAGACGCCGTGACGGGCTCGTTGAGCAAGAGGGCACCGTAGAAGAGGGCAGTCACCGGGAGCAGGTAGACGACGAGGCTTGCTCGAGCCGAGCCGTACCGGTAGATCATCCGGAAGTAGATGAGCTGGCCGGCGACCGTGCCGAGCAGTGCGAGTGCAAGGACGGATGCGATCACGCCCCAGCTCGGGAGGTGAGAAGGGGCCTGGACCGCGCCAAGCGGCGCGAGGAAGATCGCGCCCCACGTGACGGAGGTCGCGGCGAGCACGTCGTTGTGGACGTTGTCGAGGAGACCCTGCGTGTAGAGCGTGGCGACCGCGTACGAGATCGACGCGACGATGACCGCGAGAGTTCCGGCCACTCCCGCCCAGCCTCCCTCCGGGTTGACACCGGTGAGGACGCCGACGCCGAGCAGGCCGAGGACGATCCCGAACAGGCGGGACCCCGTGGCGCGTTCGCTCGCGCGAAACCTGATCGCGAGAGCCGCAACGAAGACCGGCATCGACGCATTTCCGATCGCCGCGACGCCGGAGTCGATCTTCGTCTCGCCCCAGGCGATGAGCGTGAACGGCAACGCAGTGCTGACGATCCCGAGGAACATGGCGGCACGCGTGATCGATCGCGCCTCGCCGAGCGCCGGTCGCAGCCCGTGCTTGACGACGATGATCGCGAGCAGGGGAATCGCCGAGAGCACGAGCCGAAGCGCCATCGTCGTCGTCGGCGCGAGCTCGTCGACGGCGATCTTGATGAACATGAACGACGCGCCCCAGATCGCCGCCAGCAAGAGCAGCAAGGGGACGTAGCCGCGCATCCACGCAGGCTACCTACGCCCTTCCGCGCCGCAGATTCGGCACAGATCCGTGACCCACGCGCGCGAACTTCCTCGATAGGCTCGTCGCGGGGAGGAGGTTGGCTGTGCCTTATCTAGGGGCCCGGCCTCATCCAGCACCACGGCTAGACTGAACCACCTGACTCGGGTCGCCGAACAGCCGCTCCATCGTGCCCTCGGCCTCACGGACGGGGAATTCGACCGAATCTGCGAGCTGCTGGGCCGCGACCCGAATCACTTCGAGCTTGCCGTCTTTTCGCTGCTCTGGTCGGAGCACTGCGCCTACAAGCACTCCGCGCCGCTCCTGCGCCGGTTCCCAACCGACTCGCCGCGCGTTCTGCAGGGCCCGGGCGAAAACGCGGGGGTGATCGACCTGGGCGATGGCGAGGCGGTCGCCTTCAAGGTCGAAAGCCACAACCACCCGTCGGCAGTCGAGCCCTTCCAGGGCGCGGCAACAGGTGTCGGCGGAATCCTTCGCGACATCATCGCCATGGGCGCGCGCCCGATCGCGCTCCTCGACGGGCTCCGCTTCGGCGAGCCGGGCTGGATGTTCGAGCGCGCGGTCGCCGGGATCGGCCACTATGGAAACTGCGTCGGCGTCCCAACTGTCGGCGGCGACACGGTCTTCGATCCGGCCTACGCCGGCAACTGCCTCGTGAACGCGATGTGCGTCGGCCTCCTCCCCACCGAGCGAGTCCTGAAAGCGCAGGCGCGCGGCAAGGGCAACGTTGTCTTCCTCTACGGCGCGACCACCGGCCGGGACGGGATCGGCGGCGCGAGCGTGCTCGCGAGCCAGGAGCTCGGCGAAGAGGATGCCGATAAGCGGCCTTCCGTTCAGATCGGTGACCCGTTCACCGGCAAGAAGCTGATCGAGTCGAGCCTCGAGCTCGTCGAGCGAGGGCTCGTCGAATCGCTCCAGGACTGCGGGGCAGCCGGGCTCGCATCCTCGCTCGCGGAGATGGCCGGCGGCGACGGCGGCATCGATGTCCAACTCGACCGTGTGCCCCTCCGCGAGGACGAGATGGAGCCCTGGGAGATCATGATCTCCGAGAGCCAGGAGCGGATGGTCGCGGTCGTTCGCCCGGAGAATCTGGCTGAGGTCCAAGAGGTCTGTGAGCGCTGGGAGCTCGATCACGCGCCGATCGGCGAAGTGACCGACACGGGCGAGCTGCGCGCCTACTTCGACGGCGACCTCGTCGGGGCGATCGCTGCTGCCCACCTCACCGACGAGGCTCCCCGCTACGAGGTGCCGCGCCGGCCACGGCCCGCTGCCGAGCCGGCGCCCGTTCCCGCCGGGCCGAGCACGGCTCGTGCCCTCCTCGACCTGCTTGGATCGCCGAACATCCGGAGCCGCGTGTGGATCTTCCGCCGCTACGACCACCTCGTCGGCTCGCGCACCGTCCGCCGGCCGGGCCTCGACGCGGCTGTCCTCCGCCTCAGCCCATCCTTCCGCGGACTGGCGGTCAGCCTCGACGGCTCGGGCCGGATCGCGCGGCTCGACCCTCACACCGGCGGTGCGCTCGCCGTGCTGGAGGCGGCGCGCAATGTCGCCTGCGCCGGGGGGGAGCCGCTCGCGATCACCGACTGTCTGAACTTCGGCAACCCGGAAAAGCCGGAGATCGCGTGGGAGCTCGCAGAGGCAATCGAGGGCATGGCGGCGGCCTGCGAGGCGCTCGGCATTCCCGTCGTCTCGGGCAACGTCTCGCTCTACAACGAGACGGACGGCCGTGCCATCCACCCCACCCCTGCCGTCGGTTGCGTCGGGCTCGTGCCCGACGTACGCGAGATCCCCTCGATCTGGCGAGAGGGAGACGCGATCTACCTCGCGGGCCGGCCACGGCTCTCGTTCGACGGCTCGGAGTATCAGTCCAACTACGCGGAGCTCGCCGGCTGCCCGGCGCAGCTCGAGCTCGCGGACGAGGCGGCCCTCGTGAAATCCCTCTACGAGGCGGCTCCGAAATGCTCCCTCATCCACGACGCGGCCGAGGGCGGGCTCGCGGTTGCTCTCGCCGAGGCCGCGATCGCGAGCGGGGTCGGCGCCGAGCTCGATCTGCCGGACGACGCGCTGACGCTCTTCGGCGAGGGAGGCGGTCAGGCGATCCTCGCCTCCGACCAGCAGCTCGACCTGCGCTGCATCGGCACCGTCGGCGGCGCTACTCTGCTCGGAGTCCCCGTCGAGCAACTGCGGCAGGCCTGGGAGGATTCACCCAAATAGATGTGCGGCGTCTTCGGCATTCGCGCCCCTGACCGCGACGTCGCACGCGTCGCGTTCTTCGGGCTCTTCGCGCTTCAGCACCGCGGGCAGGAGTCGGCCGGCATCGCGGTGTCCGATCGCGGGCGACTCACCGTCCTGCGGGACATGGGCCTCGTCGCCCAGGTCTTCAACGAGCAGAACCTGAGCGGGCTCCAGGGAGAGGTCGCGATCGGCCATACGCGCTACTCGACGACCGGCTCGACGCACTGGACGAATGCCCAGCCGATCGTCCAGCACGGCAAGGCCCGGACGGTCACCCTCGGGCACAACGGCAACCTCACAAATGTCGGAGACGTGCGCGACCAGCTTCTCGAGGAGGGGGTCTTGCTGGCGACGACGTCCGATACCGAGGTGATCGCCGCGCTCATCGCCAACGACCCGGCGCCGCTCGAGGAGGCGGTCGCCGGCGCGATGCGGAGGTTGGAGGGCGCATTCACGGTCGTCGCGCTGGCGGAGGGAAAGCTCGTCGGGTTCCGCGATCCCCACGGCTTCCGGCCGCTCAATCTCGGGCGGATCGACGGCGACCCGGTTCTCGCATCCGAGACGTGCGCTCTCGACCTCGTCGGCGCCGAGCACGAGCGCGAGATCGCGCCCGGCGAGCTCGTCGTGATCGACGAGGAAGGCGTCCACTCCGTCCAGGCCGTGCCGCAGGCGGGAGGCGGCGCCCTCTGCCTGTTCGAGTTCATCTATCTCGCGCGACCCGACTCGACCCTCGCCGGGCATCGAGGTGCACGCAGCCCGCGTCAGGATGGGCGAACGGCTTGCGGAGGAGGCAGGCGCCGAAGCCGACCTCGTGATGCCGGCGCCCGACTCCGGCACGCCTGCTGCGATCGGGTTCGCCCGCAAGAGCGGCATTCCGTTCTCCGAGGGCCTGATCAAGAACCGTTACGTGGGCCGCACGTTCATCGAGCCCGACCAGGGTCTCCGGGAGCAGGGCATCCGGCTCAAGTTCAACCCACTCTCCGAGGTCGCGGGCAAGCGCGTCGTGCTCGTCGACGACTCGATCGTGCGCGGCAACACGATGCGCAAGATCGTCGAGCTCCTCTTCGACGCAGGCGCACAGGAGGTTCACGTTCGCATCTCGTCACCGCCGATCGTCTCGCCGTGCTTCTACGGGATCGACTTCGCCGACGAGGAACAGCTCGTGGCGTCGTCGAGATCGGTGGAGGAGGTGCGCGAGCAGATCGGCGCCACGTCTCTCGCGTACCTCTCGCTCGAAGGAGCGCAGGGCGCCACGACGAGGCCCGACAACGAGTTCTGTCGAGCCTGCTTCACCCGGGACTATCCGACGCGGATCCCCGACGACAAGACGCTCGCCAAGTTCCGGTTCGAGCCTAGTACCGCGTAGCGAAACGCTTTAACATCGGCGCGAAGTGGTGTCGCGCTTCGGATATCTGCTCGTCCTCGTATGCGCAGTCGTCCTCCTGCTCCCGGCTGCGGGCTCGGCCGACAGCAGAGCGGGGATGCGGATCGACTGGAGCTTCCCGGAGGGCCCGACGCGCACCCACTCCGACCTCGCGATGTGGGGCAACATTCTCGTCGCCGGCAACTACGACGGCTTCCGCGTCTTCGACATCTCGCAGACCGGCAACAACCGGCTGCTCGTGAACAAGCTCTGCCGCGGCCCCCAGAACGACGTTTCGCTCTGGGAGAGCAACGGGAGATTGCTGCTCTTCCTCTCCAACGACACGCCGCAGGTGAACGGCGAGACGGTCTGTAGTGAGAACCGGAGCAGCGACACCACGGCCTGCGGCGAGGCCTGCTTCGAGGGCATCCGCATCTTCGATCTCAACGATCCGGCGAACCCGGTCTTGATCAAGGGCGTCTACACCGACTGCGGCTCGCATACGCACACGCTCATTCCCGATCTGGCGAACAACCGGCTGCTCCTCTACATCTCCTCGTATCCCGGCGGCACGGGGCCGCGCTGTCAGTCGCCGTTCCGCAAGATCTCGATCGTCGAGGTGCCGCTCGACGCACCCGAGACGGCAAGCGTCCTGTCGCAGCCGCCGCTGACGGCGACGGTGCCGGGCTGCCACGACATCACCGTCTTCCTCGCGATCCACAAGGCGGCGGCGATGTGCGCGACGGAGGGCCAGATCTGGGACATCACCGATCCGGCCAACCCCGGAACGATGAACCCGGTGCACATCGACGACGCGGGCGTGAACTACTGGCACTCGGCCGAGTTCACATGGGACGGGCTGTACGTCGTCACGAACGACGAGAGCTTCACCGGCACGTGCCAGCCGAACGGCGACGGGAAGATCCGCATCTGGCGCGTGAGCGACGCCCACCTGATGAGCTCGTTCATGATCCCGCGACCGCAGGGGAGCGTCTACTGCTCCGTGCACAACGGCAACATCATCCCGGTCGCCGGGCGCTATCTCCTCGTCGCCGCCTGGTACGGGGGCGGGACGAGCGTCGTCGACTTCACCAATCCCTCGCAGCCGAGGGAGATCGCGTACTACCTGGGTACGACGGGGCGTGGGCGAGCCGACACGTGGTCGTCGTACTGGTACAACGGCAAGATCTACGGGAACGACATCACGCGCGGGCTCGACGTGTTCGACCTCGCCCTGCCGAGCTCGCCGTACGGACTCACGTGGCCGCACCTGAACGCGCAGACCCAGGAAGACCTGATGAGCTCGTCGATCGTCAGCACGAGACCGCTCGCCCGCCTCCTGGCGCCCTAGTAGCGCTCCGCGAAACGTTTTAACATCGGGCGGAGTGCTGTCGCGCTTCGGATATCTGCTCGTCCTCGTATGCGCAGTCGTCCTCCTGCTCCCGGCTGCGGGCTCGGCCGACAGCAGAGCGGGGATGCGGATCGACTGGAGCTTCCCGGAGGGCCCGACGCGCACCCACTCCGACCTCGCGATGTGGGGCAACATTCTCGTCGCCGGCAACTACGACGGCTTCCGCGTCTTCGACATCTCGCAGACCGGCAACAACCGGCTGCTCGTGAACAAGCTCTGCCGCGGCCCCCAGAACGACGTTTCGCTCTGGGAGAGCAACGGGAGATTGCTGCTCTTCCTCTCCAACGACACGCCGCAGGTGAACGGCGAGACGGTCTGTAGTGAGAACCGGAGCAGCGACACCACGGCCTGCGGCGAGGCCTGCTTCGAGGGCATCCGCATCTTCGATCTCAACGATCCGGCGAACCCGGTCTTGATCAAGGGCGTCTACACCGACTGCGGCTCGCACACGCACACCTTGATCCCGGATCCGGGCCACAACCGCGTGCTGTTGTACGTCTCCTCGTATCCGAGCAGCACCGGCCCGCGCTGCCAGAACCCGCACGCGAAGATCTCGATCGTCCAGGTGCCGCTCGACGCGCCCGAGACGGCGAGCGTGATCGCCCAGCCGACGATCAACGCGCCTCCGTACATCGGCGTCGGCTGCCACGACATCACCGTCTTCACGCCGTTCCACATCGCGGCCGCGTCGTGCCTCAGCGAGGGGCAGCTCTGGGACATCACCGACCCGGCGAACCCGGGGACACTGAACCCCGTGCACATCGACAACGCATCGGTCAGCGTGTGGCATTCGGCCGCGTTCACGTGGGACGGCCAGTACGTCGTCTTCGACGACGAGGACCAGAGCAACGGCACGTGCCAGCCGAGCGGTCACGGCAAGATCTGGATCTACCGGGTGAGCGACGCCCAGCTGATGAGCTCGTTCATGATCCCCCGGCCGCAGGGCTCGTACTGCTCGGTGCACAACGGCAACATCATCCCCGTCGTCGGGCGCTATCTCTTCGTCGCCGCCTGGTACGGAGGCGGCACGAGCGTCGTCGACTTCACGAATCCGTCGCAGCCGAGAGAAATCGCCTATTACAAGGCGACGACCGGCCGCGGCGTCGCCGACACGTGGTCGTCGTACTGGTACAACGGCAAGATCTACGCCAACGACATCACGCGCGGGCTCGACGTCTTCGACCTCGCGCTGCCGAGCTCGCCGTACGGCTACAGCTGGACTCACCTGAACGCGCAGACGCAGGAGATCATGTACCCGCCGCCGATCGGCTCGATGACGCCGCTCGCGCGCCTCGCCCCTCACCCCTGGCGCCCTGACGGGCCGTCGGCCCGCCAGGGTCACCTGACGTTCTCTATTGCTCGAGGACCCGGCTCGCCTTGGCGATCCCGCGCGAAAGCAGGTAGGCCGAGGTGGTGACCGTCGCGGCCGTCATCCAGGCGCCCGCGTCGACGTGGTCGTCGATGAGGGCGACGAGCAGGAACACGATCAGCGCGATCACGTAGACGAGGAACTCCGCGTTGCCGGGGACCGGCATCCGTGCGAAGTCGAGAGTCGCCCCGGGGCTGTAGCCGTAGTTGCGGGACGGTTGCTCGGGCGGTGTCGCCATGCGTTCTCCTTTCAAACCAGCGTGTCCGGGAACTATGTCTCGTTTCGTGCCTGCGGGATCGTAGAAGAGTCAGGAGGAGCGCGAAAGCTCCTGTCCGCGTCCGTAGCGAACGGCCCTGCGCACGGCGCGCGGGTCGAGGCCCCGCTCGAGCAGTTGCTGGCGGAGCTCGCCCTCCCGTGCGAGGCGCAAGAAGAGCCACGCCAGTGCGCCGATCGTCACGAGCGAGCCTTCGACCATCATGATCCCGCCGGCGATTCCCTGGTCGGCCGAGGCCGACAGGTGCCACGGACGATGGGCTCCCTCGTAGAGACCGTAGAAGGGCGTGCCGGCCCAGACGAGGACGTTTCCAAGGATCGTGGAGACGACGCGGACGATGGCGATGTAGCCCATCTTGGCTGCCGTCCCGAACCATTCCGGCCCGGGGAGCACTTCGACCACGGCCGCCCACATGATCGCCCCCGCGGTGAAGAAGCACACGTGCTCGAGCGCATGGACGAACTGATGCCGGAGCGCCGCCTCCCAGAGCGTCGGCAGGTGCCAGGCGAAGAGATTCACCGTCCAGATCGGGAGTGCGACGAGCGGGTAGGTGAGGAAGCGCAGCGCCCGTATCGCCCGCACGGACAGGATCGGCCTCAGGATCGGTCCGGTGAGCCCGGCGACGACGCAGAGCGGGGCGAGATCCCCGAGGAGAAGGTGCTGAACCATGTGAAAGGCGAAGGACTCCTGCTCGCCGAGCGTCGCGATCGGCGAGACGAGCGAGACGGCGACGAGCGCGATGCCGAGGCCGAAGAGCGCCGGGCGCCACCACGCCACCGGCGTGCCGCGTCGCGCGAGGGTGCGTGCGCGCTTCGCATAGAGCACAACCCCGAGAGCCAGCGGGACGAGCTGGAGCGGCTCGAAGGACCACGTCGTGGACGCCGAGTGAGCGAGCACCATCGGTCGAGTGTAGGCCGCCGGTCCCAATAAACTCGTAGGGAGGTGGAGGGGAAGACCTACGAGGCCTCAGGGGTCTCGCTAGCGCTCGCCGATTCGATCGTGGAACGGCTGCGTGCCGCTGTCGAGTCCACGGGTGCAACCGGCTTCGGCGCCTTCGCCGGGCTTTACCCGCTCGACGACGAGCGCTTTCTCGCCGCTTCCACCGACGGGGTCGGCACGAAGCTCGTCCTCGCGCGCCGGGCCGGCCGCCTTCGGTCCGCCGGCGCGGATCTCGCAGCGCACTGCATCGACGACGTTCTCTGCACCGGCGCCGAGCCGCTCTTCTTCCTCGACTACGTCGCGGGTCACTCGCTCGAGCTCGAGCAGGTCGCCGAGCTGGTGGAGGGAGCTGCGGACGTCTGCCGCGCAGCCGGTTGCGCCCTCCTCGGCGGTGAAACCGCGGAGATGCCGGGCGTCTATCGCGACGAGGAGCTCGACTTCGCAGGCACATGCGTCGGGCTCGTCGAGCGCGACCGGGTGATCGACGGCTCTCGCGTCGAGGCGGGCGACGTCGTTCTCGGCCTCCCCTCCTCCGGCCTGCACACGAACGGCTTCTCGCTCGTGCGGACTCTCGTCGGAGACGGCGATTTCGACGCCGATCTCCTGCTCGAGCCCCACAGGCTCTACGTGAACGAGGTTCGAGAGCTCCGTGAGCGCACCGAGGTGAAGGCGCTCGCGCACGTCACCGGCGGCGGCATCCTCGGCAATCTCACGCGCGTCCTGCCCGAGGGCCGCAGCGCCGAGATCGACTGGAAGGCTTGGGAGCGCCCGCCCGTTTACTCGTGGCTGACCGAGCAGGGCGTGGGCGAGGAGGAGCAGCGGCGGGTCTTCAACGTCGGAATCGGCATGTGTGCCGTCGTGCCCGCGGCGGACGCGGAGGCCGGACAGGTGATCGGGAGGATCGTTTGATCGGCGTCCTGGTCTCCGGCGAAGGCACGAATCTCCAGGCGCTGATCGACGAGCGGTTGCCGATCGCCGCCGTTGCGTCGAACAAGCCCGGCGTCCGCGCACTCGAGCGGGCGGACGCGGCCGGCATCCCGACTCAGGTCTTCGAGCTCGAGGACTACGAGAGCCGCGAGGAGCGAGACCGGGCGATGGCCGAGTGGCTCGCCGGGCACGGAGTGCAGCTCGTCGTGTGCGCCGGCTACATGCATCTCCTCCGCCCCACGTTTCTCGAGCGCTTCGCGGGCCGGATCGTCAACACCCACTCGGCGCCCCTGCCCGAGTTTCCCGGCGCGCACCCGATCGAGGACGTGCTGGCCGCCGGCGCAAAGGAGACGGCGGCGACGGTGCACTACGTCGACGAGGGCGTCGACACGGGGCCGGTGATCCTTGCCGAGCCGGTTCCGGTGCGCGAGGACGACACCGTCGAGACCCTGCGGGAGCGCGTTCAAGCCGTCGAGCATCGCCTGCTGCCGAAAGCCGTGCGGGAGCTGATCTCGTGATCCAGCGTGCCCTGCTCTCGACGTTCGACAAGACGGGCCTCGTCGAGTTCGCTCACGGGCTCGTCGACCTCGGGGTTGAGATCGTCGCGAGCGGCGGCACCGCCGACCAGCTCGCCGAGCACGGGATCGAGGTCAAGCGCGTCGAGGACCTGACCGAGATCCCGGAGCTGCTCGGAGGACGGGTCAAGACGCTCCACCCCCGCATTCACGCCGCGATCCTGGCGCGACGCGACCATCCGGACGACCTCGCCGCGCTCGACGAGCACGGCATCCAGCCGTTCGACCTCGTCTGCGTGAACCTCTACCCCTTCATGCAGATCGTCTCGCGGCACGGCGTGAAGGAGGAGGACGCCGTTGAGATGATCGACATCGGTGGCCCGTCCATGCTCCGCGCCGCTGCGAAGAACTTCGCGCACGTCGCGCCCGTCTGCCGGCCCGAGCGCTACGGATCGATCCTCGCCGAGCTGCGGGAGTCGGGCGAGATCGCGCTCGAGACGAGGCGCGCGCTCGCTTCTGAGGCGTTCTCGGTGACCGCGGCCTACGAGGCTGCCATCGCACGCTGGTTCGCCGATCGCGACGCGTTCCCGGAGCTTCTGATCCCCGCCTTCGAGAAGGCGACCGACCTCGTCTACGGCGAGAACCCGCATCAGCGTGCGGCCTACTACGTCGAAGCCGGGGCCCGGCGCCACCTGCTCTCCCGGGTCGGCCAGCTCCACGGGCGCGAGCTCTCGTTCAACAACCTCAGCGACCTCTCCGCCGCACGGATGCTCATGCTCGAGCTCACGGTTCCGGCCTGCGCGATCTTCAAGCACGCGAACCCGTGTGGCGTCGCGGTTGCGGGCACGATCGAAGAGGCCTACGACAAGGCGCTCGCTGCGGACCCGCTCTCGGCCTACGGCGGCGTCGTCGTGCTCAACCGCCCGGTGGGCGCCGAGCTCGGAGCCGAGATCGCCGAGCAGTTCGTGGAGGTCCTGCTGGCGCCGGACTACGACGAGTCCGGCCTCGAAGCCCTGCGGCAGAAGCCGAACACGCGGATCCTCGTCGACCACGAACGCCGGCGATTCGATCCCGGCGAGCGGGACTTGCGCCGGGTCCTCGGCGGCATGCTCGTGCAGGATCGCGACTGGGGCGTCGAGGACCGCGACAGCATGGAGGTCGTCTTCGGCGAGCCGACCGAGGGCGACTGGGGCGATCTCCTGTTTGCCTGGCGCGTCTGTAAGCACGTGACCTCGAACGCGATCGTGCTCGTGAAGGACCTGCAGACGATCGGCATCGGTGCGGGGCAGATGAGCCGCGTGGACGCGGTCACGATCGCCGTCGACAAGGCGCGCCAGCACGGGCACGACATCAGCGGGGCCGCGCTCGCATCGGACGCCTTCTTCCCATTCCCCGACGGGCCGCGAGTCGCGCTCGAGGCCGGCGTCGAGCTGATCATCCAGCCTGGCGGCTCGAAGCGCGACCAAGACGTGATCGACGCGGTCGAGAGGGCCGGCGCGACGATGGTCTTCACCCACCGGCGTCATTTCCGGCACTAGGCGATGCCGGTCCCCAGGACGTTGCAGGCCCTCGGCTACTTCGCGGCTGGGGCCTACGTCGTCATCGGCATCGTCGGCGGCCTCTGGATCTCGCGTTGGGACAGCGTGAGCGCGAGCGACCAGGCTCGATGGGTGATCCTGATGGTCGGAGGGGCGATTCTGCTCGTTGTCGGCCTCCGCATCTTCCCGCGATCGAACTGGGGCGGCGCGTTGCTCGTCTCGGTGGGCGGCTTTTTCGGAGCGCTGCCGGTCTTCTGGAGCGGAGTCGCGCTCGTGGTCGGTGTGGTGCTCGTCCTGCTCGCGGTGCGGCACGCACGGACCGTCTCGAGAGCCAAGAGACGCGCGGACTAAGCTTCCGGAGCATGGCGCGCGAGTACCCGACCGTTCTCGACCTCGTCGGCCACACGCCGCTCGCGCGGCTCCAGCGCATCGTTCCCGAGGATGCGGCGACGGTGGTGGCAAAGCTCGAGTACATGAGCCCCGGCGGGTCGGTCAAGGACCGGATCGGGATCAAGCTGATCGAGGAGGCTGAGCGCGCCGGCAAGCTGAAACCCGGCGGAACGATCGTCGAGCCGACCTCGGGCAATACCGGCGTCGGCCTCGCGATCGCGGCCGCGCTCAAGGGGTACCGCTGCATCTTCGTCATGCCGGACAAGATGAGCCAGGAGAAGATCTCGCTGCTGCGCGCGTACGGCGCCGAGGTCGTGATCTGCCCCTACGCGGTCGCACCCGAATCGCCGGAGAGCTACTACTCGGTCTCCGACCGGCTCGCCGAGGAGATTCCCGGCGCCTACAAGCCCGACCAGTACACGAACATGGGCAACCCGGGTGCCCACTACGAGACGACCGGGCCCGAGATCTGGGAGCAGACGGGTGGGGAGATCGACGCGCTCGTGATCGCCGTCGGCACCGGTGGCACGATCTCCGGCGCCGGGCGCTACATCAAGGAACAAAACCCTGATGTCCTGATCGTCGGCGCCGACCCCGAGGGGTCGATCTACACCTCGGGCGAGAAAGACATGCACCCGTACCTCGTAGAGGGGATCGGCGAGGACTTCTATCCGGAGACGTTCGACCAGTCGATCGTCGACCAGTGGGTGACCGTCTCCGACAAGGACTCGTTCGTGACCGCCAGACGGATGGCGCGCGAGGAGGGCCTGCTCATCGGCGGCTCCGGCGGGACCGCCGTCCACGCGGCGATCGAGGTCGCGAAGCAGCTCGGCGCCGGCAAGACCGTCGTCACGCTCATCCCGGACAGCGGCCGCCCCTACCTCTCGAAGTTCTACGACGACAACTACATGCTCGAGCTCGGCTTCCTCGAACGGCAGAAGCTGCCGTCGCCCAAGGTCGAGGAGGTACTGAGCGCCAAGAAGACCGAGGAGCCGGACATTCCGGATCTGATCACGATCTCGTCGCAGCAGAAGGTCGGCGAGGCGATCGACCTCATGCAGCGCTACTCGATCTCGCAGCTGCCGGTGGTGCGAGACGGCGAGCTCGACTCGCTCGCGGACGTGATCGGCTCGCTCCAGGATCGCGATCTCCTCGACCGCGTGTTCAAGAACCCTGACGCGCTGCACGAGAACGTGTCCTCGGCGATGCAGCCTCCGCTCGCCGCGATCGACGCTGACGAGAAGCTCGACGAGGTCTTCTCCACCCTGAGCGACGGCCGCGCGAACGCGGTCGTCGTGGCGAAGGACGGCAAGCCGATCGGCGTGCTCACGCGCACCGATCTCCTCGAGTACCTGGCGCATAAGCGTTAGATGGAAACTACGACCGCCGAAGCTAGGCGCCTCGCTGTGCGCGCGCAGCTCCTCGACGGCTCTGCCACGGATGTCCTCTCGACAGTGCGCAAGCTCGGCTTCCTCCAGATCGACCCGATCTCGGTCGTCGCACCGCCGCAGTACCTCGTGCTCTGGAGCCGACTCGGGCCGTACGACCGGGCCGAGCTCGACCGGCTCCTGTGGGAGGAGAAGAAGCTCTTCGAGTGGAACGCGTTCATCTGGCCGATCGAGGACCTGCCGCTCATCCGGGCGCGGATGCGCGAGCCGTGGGGCCAATTGAAGTGGCAGCGCTGGGCGAAGGAGTTCCTGCAGGAGCAGGCGGGGCTTCGGAGATACGTGCTCCGCGAGCTGAAGGAGCGCGGCCCCTTGCTCTCTCGGGAGCTCGAGCACCACGCCGCCCGCGCCGACGAGCACCACGTCTGGTGGGGCACCCGGGCCCAGCTGACGTGGATGCTGGAGCTCCTCGCGCGCCGCGGGCGGATCGCGGTCGCCGGCCGGCGCGCCGGCCATCGGCTGTGGGACCTCGCGGAGCGCTGGTACCCGGAAACAGCGACGATGCCGATCGCCGAAGCGCGACGGCTCCTCGATGAAAGGCGCTTCCGCGCCCTCGGCGTCCGACTCCAGAATGGGCGCCTCGTTGCTCACCCCGAGGCCGTGGACGGCCGTGTCGGGACACGCGTCACGTTCCTTTCGCCGTTCGACCGCCTCATCCACGATCGCAACCGCGCCGAGGCGCTCTGGGACTTCTACTACCGGCTCGAGATGTACGTCCCCAAGGCGAAGCGGGAGTACGGGTACTACGTGCTCCCGATCCTGCGCGGCGACCGGCTGATCGGGCGAATCGAGCCCGCGTACGATCGCAAGACCCAGGTGCTGCACGTGAAGGGGGTCTTCGCCGAGCCAGGGGCGCCCGCGGGGGCTGGGCCCGGAATCGCCCGCGCGACCCGAAACCTCGCGAAATGGCTCGGTGCAAAGGAGATCTCCTACTCGCGCCGGGTTCCGCTGAGCTGGGCCGACAGCCTCCGTCGCTAATATCTGAATATGGATTTCGAGACCCGAGCAATTCACGAGGGCCAGGAGCCCGACCCGGCCACAGGCGCGCTCGCCGTTCCCATCTACCAGACCTCCACGTACGCGCAGGAGGGAGTCGGGCTGCACAAGGGCTATGACTACGCGCGCGGCAAGAACCCGACCCGGACGGCGCTCCAGCTTTGTCTGTCCTCACTCGAGAGCGCAGAGCACGGGATTGCCTTCTCGTCGGGCATGGGCGCCATCACGACCGTCATGCACCTCGTGCAGCCGAATGAGCGCGTCGTCTCCGTCAACGACGTCTACGGCGGGACCTACCGGCTCTTCACGCAGGTCTACGCGCCGAAGGGCTACGAGATCGACTTCCTTTCCGCCCAGGAGATGAACGAAGACCTCGCCGGGCGAATCGACGAGAGGACGCGGATCGTCTGGCTCGAAACGCCGACGAATCCACTCTTGAACGTGATCGACATCAAGGCTGCGGCCGAGGCGGCGCACGCGGTCGGGGCAATGGTCGTCGTCGACAACACGTTCGCGACTCCGTATCTGCAGCGGCCACTCGAGCTCGGTGCAGACATCGTCGTCCACTCGACGACGAAGTACCTGGGCGGGCACTCGGACGTGGTCGGCGGCTTCGTGGCGACGAACGATCCGACGATCGCGGAGCGCCTCTACTTCCTGCAGAACTCCCTCGGTGCCGTGCCCGGGCCGATGGACTGCTGGCTTGTCTTGCGCGGCGTCAAGACGCTCGCCCTGCGGATGCGGCAGCACTGTGAGAACGCGCGGCGGGTGGCGGAGTATCTCGATGGGCATTCCGCGGTCGACGGCGTGCTCTATCCCGGCCTTCCCAATCATCCAGGGCACGAGATCGCCTCGCGGCAGATGCTCGACTACGGCGGCATCGTCTCGTTTCTCGCGGCCTCCGAGCAGGAGGCAGTGGACCTCGTTGCCCGCACCAGCATCTTCAAGCTCGCCGAGAGCCTCGGCGGCGTGAAGAGCCTGATCGAGCATCCCACGACGATGACCCACGCGTCGACTGCGGACGCACCGTTTGCGGCGCCCCGAAACCTCATCCGCCTCTCCGTCGGCATCGAGTCGGCGGACGATCTGATCGCCGATCTCGAGTCGGCGCTCGTGCGCTCACCCGCCGCCGCCGGCGCCTGAGCCTGTCTAGGCGCAAGAGCGTTGCAGGGGTTAGCCTGCGCGCGGTGTACGACGACGAGCTGATCCGGCCCTACTACGAGCACAGCGTCGAAGCCCTTGGCGTCTCGCTGTTCGACGTCCACACCCATACCGGCTCGAACGACCCGGACGGATTCCGCTGCTCGGCCGACGTCCTGATTCGCGAGCTGACGGCGGTCGGCTCGCGGGCCGTGGTCATGCCGATGCACGAGCCCGCCGGCTATCCACCCGCCAACGACCGGGTGCTCGCGGAGGCCGAGAGGTCCGGAGGCGTGCTCGTCGCATTCTGCCGCCTCGATCCGCACAAACAGCCGCTCGTGGAGGCGCAGCGCTGTGTGGACGCGGGCGCGCGTGGGCTCAAGCTGCACCCGCGCTCCGAGGGCTTCGAGCTGTCCGAGGCCGCGGTCGAGGAGATCTTCGCCTTCGCGCACGAGCGGCGACTGCCGGTGCTCATCCACGCGGGACGGGGCATCCCCGCCCTCGCCCGCGATGCCCTCCGGTACGCAGGCGAGTACCCCGAGGCCCGCATCATCCTCGCGCACGCAGGCATCTGCGACCTGAACTGGATCTGGCGTGAGGTCCCGGGCCACCCAAACCTCTTCTTCGACCTCAGCTGGTGGCACCCGGCCGACCTGATCACGCTGCTCGCGCTGGTGCCGCCGGGCCAGTTGCTCTACGCAAGCGACCTGCCGTACTTCACGCCGATGCTGATCACGACCTTCATCGCCCGCTACGGCGGGAGCCTCGGCCTGACAGCTGCTCAGCTCGCCGGCATCTTCGGCCAACAGGCTGAGCGCGTGCTCGCTTCCGAGGAGCTGCTCGACCTCGGCCCCGCGCCGGGGGCCGACGGGCTCACCTATGACGTGCGCCTCGAGCGACTAAAGGAGTGGCTGATCTTCGGCATCAGCCGCATGCTGATCGGCGACAGTGGCTACGAGCCGCTGGCTGTCGCCCGCCTGGCGTGTGACATCGGCGGCGAGGACGGCTCGGTCGGAGAGGTCTGCCGAAACGTTGTCCGGCTCCTCGAGCGCCAGGAGCAATTCGCACATGACAACCCGACCGACGGGGCACCCGAGTTCCCCGGGGTTCGCTCGATGATGCTGGCCGCCTGTCTGGCTCGAACGCCGGGAGTCGGACTGCCGCGGATTCCCGAGCTGGAGCCGGAGCAAGAGCTGCGCAAGCACACGTCCCTCGGGCACCGGGTCATCGACTCGACGGCTCTGCCGACCCAGGTCGATGTCCAGCGCGATCTGCGCCGCTCATCCGCCACCGACCTCCTGGCGATCGATCCTTCTGAGCTCCGCCGGCCTTCGGACAGCGGGTCTCATGAGCTCTCCGACCTCCTCCCACCCGGCCCCCCAACCGACGAAGGAGGACTAGGTGTCCGCTGCTGAAGAGTTTCTCGTCGTCGTCGTCGGACCGGCGGAGGGCGCCCTCGTGCCGGTGGCCGACGGCGTGGTCCTCGGCCGATCGTTGCTCGGCGATGATCCGGCGATCGAGCAAGAGCACGTCCGGGTCTCGCGCTCCGAGGACGGCACGTTGCGGCTCGACGGTCTCGACGGCCACGAGGCACGCGTCAACGGGACGGCGGCCACACCGGGCCAGGCACTCACCGTCGGAGACACGATCGAGCTCGGCGGGTCGACACTCGAGCTCGCGAGCGTCGACCGCGGCCGCTCCCAGCTCTTCCTCAGCGACTACCTCAAGCTCGCCGCAGTCTCGGTCGCTCCCGACGAGCCGCGGGCCGAGGCAACGGATCCCCTCCGCTTTCGAGCCGAGTTCCCGGTGTTCGACCGGGTCGCCTATCTGAACGCCGGCACGGACGGCCCCGTTCCTCGGCGGGCGCAGGATGCTGCCGCCGCGCGTGTGCAGGTCGTGCTCGAACAGGGACGCTCGGGTGCCGCGCACGACAACTGGATCCACGAGACGGCCGGCGAGCTGAGAAAGCGCTACGCGCGGCTCATGGGCTGCCCGCCGGAAGACGTGGCGCTCACCCGGGCGACCGGGGACGGGATCGACCTCGTCGTGCTCGGTCTCGAGCTGGGCCGGGGAGACGAGATCCTGACGACGGACGAGGAGCACTTCGCGATGATGGCGCCACTGTCGGCAATCCAGGCTCGTCGCGGCGTCGAGGTCCGCATCGTCCCCTTCACGGAGCTCGCGGGCGAGATCGGCCCTCGTACCCGGCTCGTGGCCTGCTCTCACGTCTCCTGGGTGACCGGACAGGTCGTCGATACTGCGGCACTCGCAAGCCAAGACGTCCCCGTGCTGCTCGACGGCGCCCAGTCGCTGGGCGCGGTGCCGGTGGACGTCAAGGGGCTGGGCTGCGACTTCTACGCCGCGCCCGGCCAGAAGTGGCTCTGCGGGCCTGACGGCAGCGGCTGCCTCTACGTCCGCGCCGACCGCGTCGAGGAGCTGTTCCCGGCCTGGCCGAGCTACATGTCACTGGCCGTGAAGGGCCGGACGCTCGGCTTCGAGTTGCACCCGGGTGCGCGCCGCTTCGACATCGGCTGGCTGAACGGGACGCTTGCGTCGTGGTCACTTGCGGCGCTCGAAGTGCTCGAGGAAGCGGGTTGGGACTGGGTGCTGGAACGTGGGCCGATGCTCTCGGACCGGTTCGCCGACATGCTTCGCGAGCGTGGGCTCGAGGTTGCTCCGCGCGACCACTCGACGCTCGTCTCCTGGCGACATGCCGATGCGGTCGACGAGGTCGGGCGACTGCTCGCGGAGCGCATTGTCGTGCGCGACATCCCGGGCGAGGACATGTTGCGCGCCTCGGTGGGGGCGTGGTCGACGGAGGAGGAACTGGAGCGCCTCGCCGACCTAACAGCCGCATCTAACTAGGAGAAAGCGCCCGGACAGGGTTATGCTTGCCCGCGTGGCGGATGCCGTGGACGTAACCCCTGAGCTCGCGGGCCTTTCGCTGTTCGCCGACCTGACTCCCGCGCAGCTCGAGAAGGTCGGTCAGGCGTTCGAGGAGCAGACGTACGAGATCGGTGAGCGCGCGCAGCGCCAGGGCTTCGTCGGCAGCGGCTTCCACGTGATTCTCGACGGCGAGGCCGAGTGGCGGGTCGACGGTCAGGTCGTCGACCGCATGGCAACGACCATGCTGAACACGAAGCAGCTGACGCTCAAGCGCGGCGACTATTTCGGAGAGCTGACGATCCTCTTCGACGAGCCCTCGATCGCGGACGTCGTCCCTCTGACGCCGATGCGCTGCATCGTGCTGCCCACGCAAGAATTCGAGCCCTTCCTCATGTCCTACCCACGCGTGATGTTCCGTCTTCTGCAAGGGGAAGCGCGCAGACTCCGCGATCCACTGCGCTGGCGGTGAGCGACAAGCCGTTTCCACCGGGCGACTACCAGGTCGTCGTTGTCGGCACCGGTCCCGGTGGAATGCAGTCCGCCTACGACCTGCGCCGCCTGGGCGTCAACACGGCCGTCATCTCTGCGGACGAGGGGCCCGGCGGCATGTTCCGGAAGTGGCCCAGGTATCACCGTCTGAATACCTCATCGCGGCCGTATGCGGTCGTCGACCGCAACTCGGGCGAGTACTACGCCTTCTGTTGGAACAGCCTCGTCACCGACGAGCCGGCACATCGTGCGCCCGTGGCCGAGTTCATGGACGGCACGCACTACTTTCCGCACCGCTCGGAGATGCATCGGTCGCTGGAGGCTTTCGCCGAGCGCGCGAAGCTCGACGTTCGCTACGACTGCCGTTGGGAATCCACGCGCGCGGAGGACGGGCGCTTCGTGCTCGGCACGACGGACGGCGAGTACCGATGCGACGTGGCCGTGATCGCGACGGGAATGTCCCATCCCTGGCGCCCGCCGGTCCCAGGCATCGAGGACGTCCCGCACTACGCCGACCTGGACGATCGTCCGCCCGAGTCGTTCGAGGGCAAGCGCGTCTTTGTGATCGGCAAGCGCAACTCCGCCTTCGAGGTCGGCGACGCGATCCTGCATTGGGCGTCGCAGTTGATCCTGGGCTCTCCGCACCATGTGCGCCCGTCGGTCGTGACGGGCATCCCGACGCCCCCGCGAGCGCGGTATCTCGAGGTGCTCGAGGATCACTGCTTCGGCGGCGGGAGCTTCGTCGTCGACGTCGCGATCGAGCGCATCGAGCGCTCGGGGGACGGCTGGCGAGTCTTCACGGAGGGGACGACCGAGCCGGGCCCGATGGTCTTCGAGGTCGATGACGTGATCGCCACGACGGGGTTCGAGACACCGCTCGGAGATTTGCGAGAGCTCGGGGTGGACACGTTCTACAAGGACCGGCTGCCGACTCAGACACCGTTCTGGGAGAGCACGAGCGTGCCCGGCATCTTCTTCTCGGGTGCGGCCACCCAGGGCCAGATCGGGCTGCGCAAGTACGGCTTTCCGACCGCCTCGGCGTCGATTGGAGGGTTCCGTTTCAACGCGCAGGTTCAAGCGGTACACATCGCGCAGAAGTTCGGCATCGAGCCTGAGCGTCCGACACTCGAGGAGAAGGAGATCGTGCCCTTCTTGCTCGAGCAGGCGACCTTCTCTGGGCCGCTGTGGCGCCAGCAGTCTCACCTCGCTCGGATCCTCGAGTACAACGGTTCCGACGGCATCCGCGACGAGGGCGTGCTGCCGTTGACGCCGTTTGTCGACTCGACGGGGCCTGACGCGGTTGCGATCACGGTCGAGACCGACCCGGAGGACAACCTGCAGCCGGCGGTCTACGTCCGCCGGGGTGGCAAGGTCAGCGAGCACGAGCTCTCGCCCTCATTCCTGCACGACTTCCGGACCCCCGAGAACACGGCGCAGCTGTCGGAGCTAGTGAAGGGCCTCGGACGATGAACGAGGACGACCTCCGCCGGCTCTACGACGAGACGTCGACGATCGCTGTCATCGGGTGCTCCGACGACGAGGACAAGTCGGGCAACTACGTGCCCCGCTACCTCCAGTCCCAGGGCTACCGCATCGTGCCCGTCAACCCCCACCACGAGGAGCTGTTGGGCGAGCGCTGCTACGCGTCGCTGCGAGAGGTCGACGTGCCGATCGACACCGTCGACGTCTTCCGCCCGGCGCAGGAGACCCCGGACATCGCCCGCGACGCTGTCGCGATCGGCGCGCGCTACCTCTGGCTCCAGGAAGGGATCGTCTCCGAGGACGCGGAGCAGATCGCACGCGAGGGCGGTCTGGGCGTGGTCATGGATCGCTGCCTGGGCATCGTCCACGGTGAGCTGGGCCTCGGGCCGGGCGTCAAGGCGTGGAAGGAGGCCTCGGCGGCTACTGCGGCCGAGTAGGGAACCCCGGGCGGCCCGGCGGTGTAGACGCCGGGACCAAACGGAAGGAGCGATACAGATGAAGAGCATCAGCGTCGTGCTCGCGCTCGTCGCCCTCGCGCTGCCGGCGGCCGCGCTCGGCAAGGGCCCGTCGGAGGCCATGTTCACGGGGCCCGGCATTCACGCCAAGAAGATCTGCTGCGGGGAGAACGAAGGCTCGCCGCTGATGAACGTCGCCCAGGCCGCGGGCTTCTTCCCGGCCGCATTCGGCCAGGAGCCGAACGTCATGCTGCCCGGGCGGCCGAAAGGAGACCTCGGGCCGAAGTACTCGCTCGACTACCAGGTTCCCGACGGCGAGGGCACGGCGTACAGGATCCACCAGGACGCCTACCCCTACGCCAAGCCGTACGCGGTCACGTACACGCCGCCGGGCCAGGCGATCTTCGACACGGAGACGACAGGCGGCTGGTTCACCGACTCGACCCTGAAGGAGAGGCTCGACGTGCCGGCGAGCGCACCGGCCGTGTCTACGACGAGCTCGTCCGGGTTTTCGGCGGGCCTTCTCGGCCCGCTCGCTGCTCTACTCCTGCTCTGCGGAGCGGCCTGGCTCGTCTGGCGCAAGCGCCCGCGACCCTCCGCAGCCTGACTACGACTCCATAGGATCCGGCGCGTGGCCGTGCCGGATCCGATGGACCTCCACCACCAGGGCGACGAGCGCGTGATCGGCGTCGTACCTCCTCGAGACCGACGACGGGCTCGCGCTCAACGACTGCGGGCCCTCGACGAGCATCCCCGCCCTCAAGAGACCGGCTCGCCGAGCGCGGCCTGGCCCTCACCGACGTGCGCCACCTCCTGCTCTCGCACATCCACCTCGACCACGCGGGCGCGGCAGGATCCCTTGTGCGCGAGCACCCGAGCCTTCAGGTGCACGTCTCGGAGATCGGCGCGCCGCACCTGATCGATCCCTCCAGGCTCGAGAGCAGCGCGCGCCGCCTCTACGGCGACGAGTTCGACACGCTCTGGGGCGAGCTGGCGCCGGTGCCGGAGGCGAACGTCCACGTCGTCGGCTCGAAGGTGCTCGGCCTCGAATGCTTCCCCTCGCCCGGCCACGCGTCGCATCACGTCTGCTACGTCGACCGGCGACGGAACGCTGTACGCGGGCGACGCCGCGGGGGTGCGGATCGTGCCCGACCGCCACATCCTGCCGGTCGCCCCGCCCCCGGATATCGACCTCGAGGCCTGGGAGCGCACGATGGACGAGATCGAGCTCCGTGCACCGCAACGGCTCGCGCTCATCCACTTCGGCGTCGTCGAGCAGCCCCGCGAGCACCTCCGCCGTCTGCGCCGGCAGCTCCGGCTCTGGGCACAGCGCGTGCGGCAGGGAATGGACGAGGAAGAGTTCGTCGAAGCGGCGCGGGCCGATCTCGAAGAGGAGGTCGGCGAAGCCCCATACTACGAGCGGGCGGCCCCGCTCTGGCAGTCCTACATGGGGCTCAGACGCTACTGGGACAAGGCGGCGGCGTAGGTGCGCACGTAGTCGCCGACCATGCGCTCCGGCGCGAAGAGCTCTTCGACGTAACGTCGGCACTCCATCGGATCGAGTGCATCCGCCTCCTCGAGCGCCTCGGCCATCTGGCGGTAATTGTCGACGATGATGCCGCTCCGCCCGTGCTCGATCACCTCGGGCACCGCGCCGTAGCGCGTCGCGATCACGGGCGTCCCGCACGCCATCGACTCGACCATGACGAGGCCGAAGGGCTCCTCCCACTCGATCGGGAACAGCGTCGCTCTCGCATCCTGGAGCAGCTCGACCTTCTCGCCGTGCGTCACCTCGCCGAGGTATTCGATCCCACCGTGGCCGAGATGGGGCTCGATGAACTCGGCGAAGTACTGTCGCTCCTTGGGCTCGCGATTCTTGCCCGCGAGCTTCAAGGGCATCTCGAGCTCCATCGCGACCGCGACGGCCCGGTGTGCTCCCTTGTCGGGGCTGAAGCGCCCCAGGAAGAGCAGGTAGTCCCCGCGATGGGGCTTGCACGGGTAGAGCGAGAGGTCGATCGCGTTCGGGATCGTCGCCACCCACGGCAGTTCGGGCATCGGGCGCCGCTGGTTTTCCGAGATCGAGATCAGGCCGACCTCACCCGAGACCTTGGCGATCGCGCGATAGGCGTCCTGCGCCTCGTGCGTGTCGAGCGGCCCGTGAACCGTGTGGACGACCGGTGTGTCGACGAGCCCGCCGAGAGCGGCGGCCGGAATGCCCGAATGGTCGTTGATCACGTCGAACTCGTCGGCGCGCGTGTAGCACGCCATCGCGTGCCGAAGCTCTGGAATCGACCTTCCGATCAGCTCGGCCGGCGCGCGCTCGAAAACGTAGGCGAGGCTCGCCTTGGTCAGCGAGTCGCCGGATGCGAAAAGCGTCACCTCGTGCCCGGCGTCGACAAGCCCGTCCGCAAGCAGCGAGACGACGAGCTCGATGCCTCCGTAGCCGGTCGGCGGCACCGGGAACCACACGGGCGAGAGGACGGCGATCCTCAACTTGTCATCACTCACTCTCCTCCACCTTGACCGTTCCCTCTTCGACCCGAACGTCCCAGGCCCGGTCGAACGCACGAAGGCCTGTCAGCTTCAACGATCCCGCCCAGGCCGGGAGCTCGAGCGGAAGGACTGTGCGCAACTGATGGTTTCGCTGATCCGGGCGCAGGCCGAGGAGGATCTGAAGCAGCAGCACAGGCGCGCCGGCCGCCCACGCCTGAGGCCGCGCCGCGGTCGGATAAGCGATCGGAAACGGCGTCTCCGCCCGAGGCAGCCCGGCGAAGACCTCGGGCAGCTGGTAGTCGAAATGGCCCGCCGCATTCAGCATCCTGCGAATGATCCTCTGCGCTTCGGGCCAGCGCGCGTGCCGCGCGAGGCCCCAGGCGATGAGCGAATTGTCGTGCGGCCAGACGGTGCCGTTGTGGTACGAGAGCGGATTGAAGCCCGCGTCGGCCGAGGACATCGTCCGCACGCCCCAGCCCGACCAGAGATCCGGCCCCATCAACCGGTCGACGACCTGGTCGACCCGGTCGGGCTTGACGATGCCGCTCCAGAGCAGGTGGCCGATGTTCGAGCAGAGCGAGTCCACCCGGCGCTTCTCGCCGTCGAGCGCAAGAGCGTAGAAGCCGCCGCGCTCATCGGACCAGAACGCCTGGTCGAATCGCTCGCGCAGCTCGTCGGCCTGGGCGTCCAGCCGTTCGCCGAGCTCTCGCTCACGCCACACCTCCCGGGCGAGCTCGGCCATGCGCCGCTTGGCGTCGTAGACGTAGCCCTGGGCCTCCACGGGCGCAATCGGCGCCTGGGCGAGCGAGCCGTCGGAGAAGCGTTGCGAGTCCCAGGAATCCTTCCACGACTGGTTCTCGAGCCCGGTCTCGCTTCGCTTCGCGTACTCGACGAAGCCGTCGCCGTCCCGATCGCCCCAGTCGTCGATCCAGCCGAGAGCCCTCAGCGCCGGGTCCTTGAACTGGCGCGCGAGCGCCTCGTCATCCGTCCAGCGCCAGACCTCGGAGAGCAGAATCAGATAGAGAGGCGTGGCGTCAATCGTTCCGTAGTAGCGCTCGAACCAATTCTTCGCTGCCTTGCCACGCCGGATCTCGTGCACGATCTTCCCCGGCTCGGCGTCGAGCGATGGGTCGTCTTCGGTCGCCTGCAGCTCGGCGAGGACGTCGAGTGCGCTGCGGGCGAGCTCGGGGCCGAACATGAGCGTCTGGAGGCACGTGATCAGCGTGTCGCGCCCGAAGACCGTCATGAACCAGGGCATCCCGGCTGCGGGCAGGTTGCCGAGCCCGTTCCCGCCACGCAAGCGCAGCGAGGCAAGGTCCGAGACGGAGCGTGGGAATGCGTGGTCGAGGTCGTCCCACGAGGCCTTCAACCTGGGGACGCGCAGGTTCCATGCGGTCAGCGACGCCTCGATCCGCTCGCGCTCCTCGCCGAACCGGCGGTGAGCCGCACGCGGCCGGACGACTTCACTGTCCAGCGACGGAACCACCTCGACCTCTACCTCCCAGTTTGCTCGCGGCTCGAGCTCGATCCAGTATCGGACCTTGTGCGGCTCGACGTGGCCGCGCTGGGAGAGGATGACCTGCGTCCGCGCCGGGAAGCTCTCGTCCTCCAGCACGAACTGGTTCTCGTCCTCCTCGTAGCGCGCCTCGACGGGATGAGGAAGCGGGCGAGCTCGTTCGGGATCGCCGAGCGCAAAGTCGTAATTCTTGACGGCGAAGATGTCCGCGAAGTCGGTGCCCAGCTCGAGGGTGAGCTCGAAGCCGATCTTCTCCATGCTCTGGTTCTGCAGGCGGATGCGGTCCTGCATGCCTTCGCCCACGAACCGGTGCCGCGCGATCGAGATCGAATCCTGCTCGAGCTCGCCTGCGGTGGGATTCCGGAGGAAGTAGGCGGCCGAGTAGTACTCGACCCGCCCGGCGGAGAGGAGCAGCGGGCGTTCGCCGTTGACTCTCAGCTCGAGGCGCGAGAGGAAGCGCGTGTCGAACGCGTAGAGCCCGCTCGTCGTGAACGTGAAGTCGCCGTTCTGGTCGCTGATGCAGAAGTTCGACCCTTCGAGGATCGTGATCGCCATCTCTATCTGTCCAAGCTCGAACGCACGATCCGTGCGGGACCCGATTGGGCCAGAGGCTTGACGACGAGCTCGTCGACGTTGACGTGCGGTGGGCGTGTTACCGCGAAGAGCACGCACTCGGCGACGTCTTCGGGACGAAGCGGGTCGACGCCCTCGTAGACCTCCTGCGCCTTCTCGGCATCGCCGCGGAACCGGACCATCGAGAACTCGGACTCGAGGAGCCCGGGGTCGACCGTGGTCAGGCCGATCGGACGCCCGAGCAGATCTTCGCGCAGGGCGTAGGTGAAGCCGCGCACGGCGAACTTCGACGCGACGTAGACGGCCGCGCCCTCGTACGCCTGGCGCCCGGCGATCGAGCCGATGTTGACGATGTGGCCGCCGTCGCGGATATGCGGGAGGCAGAGGCGGGTCATGCGCATCAGGCCCGAGGACGTTCGTCTCGATGACCGTCGCCTCGTCCTCGTCGTTCGAGTCCCAGAACGGATCGCGGCCGAGGCTCAGTCCTGCGTTGTTCACGAGGATGTCCAACCCGCCGAGATCGGCCAGGGCCCGCTCGACGAAGCGCTCGCAGCTTGCCCGGTCGGTGACGTCGAGGTCGAAGGCGTAGAGCCCGTCTCGATCCGGAAGCTTCTCCACGCGCCGAGCGCCGATCGCGACGCGAGCGCCGGCCTCGGCGAACGCGTGCGCCGTCGCCGCCCCGATACCGCTCGAGGCGCCCGTGACGACAGCCGTCTTCCCGTCGAGCGAAGCCAAGACGGCGAACCTTAACGAGCTAGCTGAAGAGGCCGAGCCTGAGCGCCGTTGCGACCGCGTGGGTGCGCGTCCGCGCGTTCAGCCTTTCACAGGCCTTGCGCACATGGGTCCGAACGGTCTCGGGGCTGATCGACAGCTCTCGTCCGATCTCGTCGTGCGAGAGGCCGTTCGCGACGTGCGCGAGCACCTCCGCCTCGCGAGGCGTGAGGCTCGGCTTACCCATTGAGGTGCCAAGCGCGACGCGGGCGAAAGCCGGGTCGACGTAGCGGCGGCCGGACTGAATCGCATCCAGCGCGTTGACGAGATCGCTGAGCGGGGCGTCCTTGAGGATGAGGGCGTCCGCGCCGGCGCCGAAGACGGCGGCGACGATGCTCTCGTCCGAGTCTGCCGTGTAGACCGCAATCAGCATCTCCGGCGCCTGCTCATGCAACTGCGCAAGGAGCTCGGCACCCTCGAGGTGGGGCATGTGGTAGTCCACGAGCGCCACGTCCGGCTTCAAATCTCGGACGCCTGCGAATGCCGCGAGACCGTCGCGGGCTCGGGCCACCACGTCGTAGCCTGCTTGTTCGAGATAGTCGGAGACCGCGGCGACGAGGGCGGGGTGGTCGTCGGCGACGAGGCAGCGAAGAGGGTGGGCACGGACCGGCTCGACGTTCATTGGGCTGCTTGCTGTGTAGCGCCGAAGGGCTCGTCGCGCGGCTTGGCTTCGGGAAAACGAAGCACGGCGGCTGCTCGGCGGTTCGGAAGCACCTGCGAGATCCGCAGGCCCTCGGCGGAGAAGCTGACCGCATCCGTCTCGATCAGCCTGAGGATGAGGTCGACCAGGGTCGGGTCCCACTGTGTCCCACGACCCTGCTCGAGCTCGCGGACGATCTGGGGCTCAGTGAGTGGCTCTCGATAGGCGCGTTTCGCCGACATCGCCTCGACGGCGTCCGCGACGGCCATGATGCGCGCTCCGAGGGGAATCTGCTCACCTGCGAGGCCGTCGGGATAGCCCAGTCCGTCCCAGCGCTCGTGGTGAGACCGAACGATCGGACGGACGGCGGCAAGCAGGTCGATCGGCTCGAGAAGGTTGTCCCCGATGATCGTATGCGTGCGCATGAGCTCGATCTCCTCCGCGGTCAGGGCAGCCGGCTTCAGGAGCACTTGGTCGGGAATCCCGATCTTGCCGATGTCGTAGAGCAGGGCTCCGAGCCTGATCGTCTCGATCTCCTCCTCGTCGAGCCCGATGGCGAGCGCGAGACGCATCGCAAGCAGGGTGAGCCGCTCACAGTGGCCGCGCATGCCTTCCTCCCGTGCCTCGATCGCGTTTACGAGCACGCCCGTAAGCATCGGTGTCAGGAGCCGGTCGCGAAGATCGCGCTCGCTCCTGCCCGCGCGGTCGAGAGCCTTCTCCACGGCGTCCTGTAGCTCTCCCTCGATGAACGGCTTGGCGACGAGCCCGTCCGCGCCCCGCGTGAACGCCTCGCTGAGGTTGTCCCGCGTGTTGGCGCCGGTCACGAGGATGATCGGCAGGCTCGGCCGATGCAGGCGCATCGTCTCGAGTAGCTCCAGACCCGAAAGATCCGGCAGGACGATGTTGCTGACCACGAGGCTGACCTCCTCGTCCATGAACAGCTCGAGTGCTTCGGCCGCAGTGCCGGCCGAGACGACCTCGTAGCCCACGGCGGCCAGCATTTCGCCGATCACGCCCCGGGCGAGGGCATCGTCGTCAATGACGAGGATGCTGCTCATTCGACACCCTCGGCTGTGGGTAGGCGCAGCGAAGGCAGGCAGAGGGCGGCGGCAGCGTGCTCCGACATCCCTGTTGCTATCGGACAAATCGGGTCCCGCCTAAAGTCATGACGGGAGGCGCCGACCTACGCTGAAGCGAGTACTGATTGGAGTGGCGCCACGGTTTCCTGACGTTAGCCACACGGCTCTCGATCATGCGCCGTGCGGCAAGACTCACTGGCCGGTCGCCGACGAGCCGGCGGCAGCATGACATCCGCGACCTACAGGTAGCGATTGTGCTCGCAGCCGTAACGCGCGGGCGCCGCTTCCACGACCAGACTGCTCATTGGCCAGACCCGCGGTGCTACTGCGGTACCGGATGACGCTCGGGGAATCCGGCGAGTGCTCGTGCGATGTCGAGTGTCGAAAGCACGCCCACCGGACGGGCCGATCGCGGCTCGACCACGATCAGGTGCGAGACCTCGTGCTCGACCATGAACTGCGCGGCAAGCACCAGCTCCTCGCCGGCGGTCACCGCCAGGACCGGCGTGGCGGCGATCGTCCGCGCTGCCTGCTCGTCGAGGTCGCCAGCCTGAGCCGCGCGGAGCAGGTCAGCGTCCGAGATGACGCCCCACACACTGCCGCCGGGAAGCTCCTCCGCTCCGTGAGCCGTGACGAGAATCGCATGCACGCGGTACGTCGCCATCATGCGCGCGACCGTTCGCAGCGGCGTGTCGGGCGAGCACGAGATCAGACCGGGATGCATCGCGTCGAAGACGCGAAGCTGTCCAAGCGCCGGGTACATCTGGGCTGTTGACCGGGCCATCGGGCTTTCCCCCTCAAGGCTCGTGGACGAGCGCCGGCTCGTCCTCGGAGCCACGAGCGTGCTGGATGACGGCATCGCCACCCGGGTAGAAGAGCGCCTCGCGGCCATCGTCCCACCGCACGCGGTAGTGCTCGTGCTCGGCGGTTCCGAAAACCTCGAGAATCTCGCCCTTGCGGCGGGGCTCGCCGAGCCGGTGCTCGTGAATCACGATCAGGTCGCCAACGTGTGCGCTGTGTGAATGCGCCATCGCAATCTCCTTCCGTCTGACTGTTCGAAGGATCGCGCCGGGACGGGTCGGCGCCATCGGGGCTGCCACTGACTGGTCGTCCGCGCTTTCCCGTGGAGCTTCTGCAGGCGTTTCCGTAGGCACCAGAGCCGCGGTCCGTGGCCACTAACTCTTCTCATCCTCGTGGCGTTGCCGCTCTCTTGTTCCGGGGACGATCTGCCGCAGTTGGCTCGCGGACGGCCCGGGGAGCGTGTTCAGCCTGGACGCCTGGCTCGACTCGGTCCGTGGGTCAGCTGCGCTGGCGCCGGATGAACCAGCGCACGCGGGCGGACTCCTGGCGCTCGCCCTCGTCCAGCGCGAGCGCGAGGGCGGCGAGGGCGCTCTCGTGGGCCGGGATCCATCGTCTCTCGACCGCCCGGAGCCTGCGAGTGGTCGACCGGAGCTCGCGACGGACACGGTTGAGAGCAAGCATCGCGGCACCGTGCTCGGCTGCAGCCTGCATGGCTCGCCGGTGGGCGCCGGCCGCGAAGACCAAGGCGGTTCCCCCGCCCAGCGCGGACACGTCTGGCGGCGGCGGAGCCTCGATCTCGGCCTCCGCCGGGTACGAAACGCCGAGCGAGCGGCGCCACTGCACGGTCGCACGCACCGGCCCGCCACTGTAGAAGCAGGCAAGCTCGAATGCGCGCTCGCCGCCGACCAGACGCGCCCGCTGGAGCCACGCGTCGGCTTCCTGGGCAGCCTCCTCCCAACGCGATGCCGCTTCGTCCGCGCCCGAGCTCAGCCTTTGCTCGAGCCGAAGCAGTGCCTGACGCTTCTGATCGAGGACGTCGGCCCCGCGCCGGGCGGTCTCAAGGCGCCGGGCGAGCCATGGCCGGCCGGCCCTACCGCTCGGTGTCCGAACCTGCATCCCCGTCCTCCTCGTAATGTGCGTCCAGATACTCCCGTGCCACCATCGTCAGCTCCTGGCGAGGCACGATGGATGCCGCCTTCCAGGCGAGGGCGAGCGTCTCCTCGAGCGAACGCGCCTCTGCCGGATCCTGTCCCAGCACCCGCGACTCGAGAACGTCCGCAAACGACAGGTAGCGCCGCTCGCGCTCGCTCAGCGCATCGGCACCGACGACGTCGGCGAGATCGGCTGCCCGTCGGGCGAGTGCGGCGAGCGCCACGAGCTGCGCGGCGATCTCGAGGTGGTCCTCCCGCGTCCGGCCGGGGCCCGCGCCGAGGCGCATCAGCCTGGAGAGGGAGCTGAGGACGTCGAACGGCGGATAGACGCCGCGGGCATCGAGCTCCGGCGAAAGCACGAGCTGGCCCTCCGTGATGTAGCCCGTCAGGTCGGGAACCGGATGGGTGATGTCGCCGGCGGGCATCGTCAGCACGGGCAGCTGGGTAAGCGAGCCCGTGCGTCCCCTGATCCGCCCCGCACGCTCGTACAGCGAGGCGAGGTCGCTGTACAGGTACCCGGGATACCCGCGTCGGCTCGGCACCTCGCCGCGCGCCGCGGACACCTCGCGGACAGCCTCGCAGTAGCTCGTCAGGTCGGCCGTGACGACGAGGACGTGCCGGTCGAGGTCGAAGGCGAGATGCTCGGCGATCGTGAGCGCGAGCCTCGGGGTGACGATTCGCTCGACGAGCGGGTCGCCTGCCGTGTTCACGAGGAGGGTCAGCTCGCCTGCCGCGGCGCGCTCTTCGAGTACCTCGCGAACGAGTGAGACGTCTGCATGGGGGATGCCGACAGCGGCGAAAACGACCGCGAACGGAGCATCGCCGGCCGTGGCCTGTGCCGCGATCTGGGCGGCGAGCTCGAGGTGCGGGAGCCCGCCGACCGAGAAGATCGGGAGCTTTTGGCCACGAACGAGCGTCGCCAGACCGTCGAGCGCCGAGACTCCCGTGATGATCGGATCGCGTGGACGCTCCCTCGCCGCGGGGTTGATCGGAAGCCCACCGACCGGACGCCAGATCTCGCCCACGACCGGAGGGCCACCGTCGAGCGGCTCCCCGCGTCCATTGCAGATTCGCCCCAGCCAGCCCTCCCCGACCGGAGCCCGCATCGGGGTGCCACCGAACGTGACCCGGACATTGGTGGGGCGCATGCCCTCGGTTCCCTCGAACACCTCGACGACCGCCAGGTCGCGGTTCACGTCGAGGACGACCCCGTGCCGGAGCTCACCGGAATCGAGTCGGACTTCGGCCACCTCGTCCCAGCCGACTTCCTCGACGCCCTCGACGACGAGGAGGGGACCCCGCACCGACGAGATAGCCGTGTACTCGATGGGGGCCGCCGGCCTCACTGGAGCCCTCCCAGGCGAGCGAGCAGCATCCCGCGGAGGTCGTCGACCGCATCCACCTCGTCGGGCTGCGTCGTGTCACGGATACGCGTCGCATCCGAGAAGTCGAGCTGTTCGATCTGGTCCGCGCCGACCCCTTTCTCGACGACCTCGACGAACCGGTCGTGGAGGGCGAGGACGAGCTCAAGCAGGGCAGCCTGCTTGTCTGGAGAGCAGTAGGCGTCGTTCTCGCTGAGCGCGCTCTGCTGGAGGACGGACTCGCGCAGGAGCGAGCCGCTGAGGAGAACGACCCGCTCGTGATCCGGAAGCGACGCAGCGCCGACGAGCTGGGCGATGGACTCCAGGCGGTCCGCCTCGGCGAGCAGACGCAGCGCGCGGGTTCGTCGCTCGCTCCAGGCCCAGTCTCCCTTGAGCGAATGCCACGCAGTCACCGAGGAGACGTCACGGGAGGACGAGTCGCGCCAGCTGATCGCTGGGTAGTGGCGCGCGTAAGCGAGGTCTCGGTCGAGCGACCACATCGAGCGCACGAACCGTCGCGTATGGGCGCTGACCGGCTCGGCGAGGTCACCGCCCGGAGGCGAGACGGCACCGATGATGGTCAGCGAGCCCTCCGCGCCCGAGAGGGTCTCTACTTTGGCGGCGCGCTCGTAGAAGGACGCGAGCTCTGAGGCGAGGCCCGGTGGGTAGCCCTCCTCCGCCGGCAGCTGATCCGTTCGCGATGCGACCTCGCGGAGCGCCTCGGCCCACCGGGAGGTGGAGTCCGCGATCAGCACAGTGGAGTAGCCCATGTCGCGGTAGTACTCGGCCACGGTCGCACCAGTGTGCACGCTCGCCTCGCGAGCCATCACAGGCATGTTCGAGGTGTTCGCGACGAGCACCGTCCGCTCCAGAAGCGGGCGCCGGGTGCGCGGGTCGTCGAGCTCGGCCAGATCGCGGAGCACATCGGCCATCTCGTTGCCTCGCTCACCGCAGCCGACGTAGACGATCACGTCCGCGTCGCACCACTTCGCGATCTGCTGGAGGAGCACGGTCTTGCCCGTGCCGAAGCCGCCTGGCACGCCGGCGGTGCTGCCCTCGGCGACGGGGAAGAAGAGATCGACAGCGCGTTGGCCCGTCGTCAGGGGGCGGTCGGCGTCGAGGCGCCGGCGGATAGGGCGAGCTCGTCGCACCGGCCAGCGGTGAGCGAGCTTCAGCTCCTGGACCCCGACTGTCGCGACCGTGTCGTCCACCGTGTACTCACCTGCGGGTGCGAGCCATTCGAGCCGCCCGGCCATCCCCGGCGGGACGAGCAAGCGGTGCTCGAGCCGAGCTTCGGGCACGCTTCCGAGCAGAGATCCCTCGGTGACCTCGATCCCTTCGGCGACCGTCGGCGTGAACGCCCAGCGGCGGTCGCGTGGCAGTGGATCCGGTCTCGCTCCCGGAGGCAGGAAGTCGTCCGCGCCGGTCAGCCTCCGGAGCATGCCGTCGAGAACGCCTCCGAGGAGGCCCGGTCCGAGCTCGGCGGCGAGCTGCATTCCGGTCGGGACGGCGGGGTCGCCCGGGCGCAGGCCGCCCGTGTACTCGTACACCTGCACGGTTGCCGCGTCAGGCTCGAGCGCGATCACTTCTCCCGGCAGCCGGAGGGGGCCGATCTCGACGTACTCGAGCATCGAGGCTTCGATGCCCTCGACCTGCACCACGGGCCCGTTAACGCGGACGACGGAGCCGACCCTCATCGCCACAGCCTCTCGAGCTCGGTGCCGAGGGCCGTGAGACACCGGTCGGCGAGCGCCGGAAGCGTCAGGTCGATCCGTCGCGGGCCCGACGAGGCTCGGACACCGCCGATCGTCGGCGGGTCGACCTCGACCGATGCGTTCGGCCCGAGCTGAGCCCTCGCCATTCCTTCGAGCCGCTCGAGCAGATGTCCATACGCCGGCTCCAACCGAAGGCCGTCGACGTCGGCGAGCGTGCGCCGATGCAGCTCGTCGTACACCTCGCGCTGCGCCGCCAGGACGAGCGCGCGGCCCTCGCTGCGCGCTCGACCGACGACGTGGACCGCCTCACGGCGTGCGGCCGCCTCACCTTCCGCGCGGGCACGGTCGACGAGCGCGGTCACCTCCGCCTGAGCGTCCGAGATCTCCCGGGCCGCTCGGGAAGACGCGTCCACGATCAACGATTCGGCATCGGCCTCGGCTGCCGACAGCAGCGCGGTGCGGAGAGGCGAAGCGTTCATCCCGGAAGCACCGCCCAGATCCGATGATCCTGCTCGGCGAGCTCCGCGACGAGTGCGTCCGCTGCGGCTCGAGTCAGGATTACGAGTTTCGTCTCGTCGCTGAGCGACCGCCACGCCCCGACGACTGCAGCCGGCTCCTCGGCCGTGCGCACCTCGGCGCCCGCGAGCGCATAGCCCGCGACGCGGTCCGCCTCGCCGATCGCGACGACGCCGTTCATGCCTTTCCGATCAGGATGATCGCGATCACGAGCCCGTAGATGGCGAGTCCTTCCGCGAGACCGACGAAGACGAGCGCGCGTCCGAACATCTCCGGCTTCTCGGCGATCGCGGCCAGCGCGGCCGAGCCCGTGTATGCGATGGCGATGCCGGCGCCAATCGTCGACCCGGCGACTGCGATTGCCGCCCCGAGGAGCGCCGCCCGGGCATCGTCGCTCGACGCAGTCGCCGTCGCAGCGCCGGCCGGCTCGACCCATCCGAGCAGCACGACGGCCAGGAGGCCGAGTGCCGCCAGCGCGAGCGTCGCATTCAGGGCGAGAAGACGGCGCAGACCGCGCTTCGGCGCGCGCTCGAGGCCTTTCCAGGTGAGCAGCGCGACGACGAAGAACGCCGGCGCCGCGAAGACGAGTGAGTCGATCATGCTGCCTCCTTCTTGACCGCGACGGGACCCGTCGCAGGGTTGACGGGGATGCTCCAGGGAGTGAAGGTCCGGCCCACGCCGACGAAGACGCGAGAGAAGAGCTCGTAGTACTCGAGTCGGAGTGCCTGCACGCCGGCGACGAGGCCCTCCAGGGCGAATGCGATGGCATTGCCGCCGAGGAACACGAGCGTCCCCAGAATGACACCCACGACCCCTCCCCAGAGCGCGGTCGCGGCAGAGAAGACGAGAGCGCCGAGCGCGGCATGCATGAGGCCGAACGCTGCGAGACGCGTGAAGGAAAGGATGCTCGTGCCGACCCGAGCGACCGAGTCGAAGACCTCGATGGCGGTCGTGGTAACGGCGAGGGCGCCTCCTCCCTCCTGGACGAGGAAGCCGATCGCGAGCAGCGCGACCCCGCACAGGCCGGCCAGGGCGCCCGCGACGACGACTGCAGTGCTTTCGGCGTAAACGCCCACGAGGACGATGACCACCCCGAGGAAGACGCCGAAGCCCGCGATCCCCGACGGCGCGACGGATGCCGTGAAGGGCCCTGCCTCGCGCCAGCGGTTCACGATCCCGATCGCATAGCTGATCGTCAAGAGGACAGCGCCCACGAACGCCGCGGCGACGAGAAGCCGGACCGGATCGTCGACCGGGTCGAGCCAGAGAGTGGGGACGAGCCCGGTCGGGCCGAAGCCCTCGCCGTAGAGCAGGCCGAAGAACGCCGCTGCGATTCCGGCGGAGAAGACGAGCGGCCAAAGCCTGGCAACACCTGCAAGCCGACCGCGGCCCCGCCTAAGAACAAGCGCCAGCAGAGCCAGGATCAAGCCGTGGCCGACGTCGCCGAACATCATCCCGAACATGAGGACGAACGAGGCCGCAGCGAACGGCGTCGGATCGAGGTCTGCGTATTTCGCCGCGCCGTAGGTCTCGACCAGGGGGCGAAAAGGACGTGCGGCCCGCACAGGCTCGAGGAGGGTGGGCGGGTCGACCCACGCCGGGCTCGAGAGCTCGACGACAGCCGCGCCGACTTCGCCGAGCCGTCTCTGGAGCTCGGTTAGCGCATCAGCGGGTGCCCAGCCGACGAGCGCGGCGAAGCTGCCGCGTCGAATCGCGGCGTCCGAGCGCCGCTTCAGCTCGGCCTCGGCCGCGAGGACGTTGGCGGCGCCCTCGTGCTCGAGCTCCTCGACGGATCGCCGGACCGGATCCAGTCGCGGAGTCGCGTTCGCGCCAGGCCGGGCCCGCTCGAGTCTCCGCAACGCTTCGACGGCATCTCCCTCTGCTGCCGGCAGCGGGTTGACGAGCTCGACGGAGCCGAGGCTCGCGACGACGACCAGAGCATCGCGGAGTCGCGACTCGGTCGCCACGATCGCAATCCGGCTCATCCGCACAGGAAGACCGAGCTCACGCCGCGCCACTGAACACCTCCTTCAGCTCTCCTGCGTCGTCCGAGGCGGCCAGCTCGAGTGCGGCGCCGGTTCGCCATGCGTCGACGGCCAGCAGCAGCACGGCACCGAGCACGGGGGCCGGGCCCGCGCCGTTTCGGAGGAGCGCATCGCCAAGATCTTGTGCTCGCCTCCACCAACTGAGCTCCGCCAGCCACAGCTCCTCGGGGCCGTCGACGTCCTCCACTGCCCACGAGGCCCTCGTGGGCAGGCGTTCGACGAGCTCCGGAAAGGTGCGGGCCGTCTGCCAGCCGGGGCCGAAGGTCGGCACGGGACGAGTCGCCAGCAGCTCCAACGGACGGCCGGCGGCGAACAACTCACGTGCCGTCAGCAGCGCGAGCCCGCCCGAGACGAGCTCGGACAGCTCCGGGGCCGCGGCGAGCAGCCGATCGGCCCACGCGAGGCGGAGCGCGAGGTGGATCTGCTGGGGGTCGTCGCCGCCAGGATCGCCCCAGGCCGAGCCGGCGAGCGCGTTGCGAAGCTCGGCCGGGCTCTGGGTCTCGGAGAGCCGGCGCCAGGCCGTTGACAGGCCGCCGAGCTCAAACGGCTTCTGGAGGGGGCCGCCGAGTTGATATGCGAGGCGATCCTGGATATTGGCGAGCTCGAACCAAGCCGCCAACGCCCGCACGGAAGCGGCGCCTGCCGGAGGGAGCCACGCTGCGAGCACACGCAGGTTGAGGAGGAGCGTGGCGGCGACCGCCCGCTGTGCCTCGGGCAGGTCCTGGCCGACGCGAATCTCGGGGCCGTACCCGCTGGCTGCGAGCAGCGCAAGCCCGTTCCGGAGCGACCGTGACGCGGCGACGTCGACGGCGCGTTGGTTGCCGAGCCGGCGGCGAAGCAAGAGCCGCGCGCGGACAGTTCCCGCAACCCACCCAGCGCTCATACGCCGCTCCTCCGGACGCAGGCCAGGACCGAGTTCACCAGCTCGGGCACTCGTTCCTGCCCGTGTATCCGGACGCGTTCGGCCTCGGCGCGCGCAGCGGCGAGGAGGCGACGCGCCTCCTGCTCAGAGGCCTCTCGCACCTCCGCGGTCAACCAGGCTCGTTCGCGCTCCGCGAGCTCTTTCCCGCCAGCGGCTATCCGGGCGCTCTCGGCCTCCGCCTCGACGAGCCGTTGGGTCGCATCGGCGGTCGCCTCCTCGTGCACCCGGCTCGCCTCGACCTCGATCTCCTCGAGGCTCGCGAACACGGGCTCGAGCTCGGCTTCGAGCGCGTCACCGACAGCGGCGGGGACTCCGGCGGTTCGCCGGAAGCGGTCGAGGAAAACGCTGAGCCTCTGCACCGCCGCCCCTCACGCCTAATCGACGCAGACGTCGCCGATTCGGGCTTCCGAGACACGAAGCAGGTCTTCCGTGGCCACCCGGACCGACTCGTCGTGACTGCCCGCCTCGAAGACGAGCCGCTCGCGCTCGGCGAGGCGCCGGTCGACGATGACCGTGTCGCCGGCCGGTCCGCCCAGCGGCGGAACCGCTCCGAGCTCGAACTCCGGATAGGCGGCGGCGAGCTCGGCTTCCGTCGCCAGCCGTATGTCGGTATCCAAGTCGAGAAGCGCGCGCACCTTGCTCAGGGCAATTCGCTCGGACGCAGGCACCACGACCCGGGCGTAGCCGTCGGCGGTTCTCAAGATGACGGTCTTCGCGACCTCTTCCGGCGTCACGCCGAGAGCGTGCGCTTCGGCACTTGCCGTCTCGGTGTGTGGATGCTGGATCAGCTCGTATCCGAGGCCGCTCTGCGCGAGGACGTGCAGCAGTGCGTGCTCGGGAAGCGACCCAGCCTTCGATGTCTCTTGACTGACCATGGAGATCTCCTTTGTGTCGACACATGAAGCGTCCCGGCAGGGCGGTTGCGTGCCATCGGTGGAAGCCCTGATCGCTCTGCGGGCTATCAGGTATGTCTCCTTCGGTGTTGCACCGGGCGCTTCTCACCTGTCCGGCGAGTCGAACGGGTCGGCCCTGGCAGGCTCCGTACCTGTCCAGTCCTCCGAGCGCCGAGGTTGGTCCTACCCCACCCGCCTTTCTGGTCGGAGGCGCTACCTGCGTCGGATCGACCCGTTGACGCTCTGCCTCAGGGATCCACGCTGAACCCCAGCGTGCCGTGCGTACGAGGGTCCACCGAAAGCGTCGCAACCCGACCGCGTGGCAGCGCCGCACCAGCTGGCCTAGTGCAACCGCCGCAGTCCGCCGGATCGCTGAACCTGATTGTGACGCTGGCGCTCTTACGTCCCAGGTGATACCGCACGGACTTGGGTTCCGGGTTCCCTACAAACATTCTCCGCATCGAGGCCACCGCCTCCGTGACCCAAGCCGGTTGCGACGACGGGTCGGCTTGCCGATGCGTCGCAGGGCCGACGCTGCCCCCTGCCTTAATGCAGCCCCTTACGAGGTCGTCGACGTTGTCGGTCGGCTTGACCCCAAGCTGCTTCCTTAGCCCTGCCCTCGTGTGAACGTTCTCCCTGGAAAGTGGGCCTGGGGTGCAGATGATTCGACCCCTCAGATAAGCGGTGGGGGCGTCCCGCACAGCCTCGATCGAATAGCCGACCGAATAGATGCCCCGTCGGGGATCGGCGGTGCAGCTTGAACCGGTTTCGCTATTGAGGGCAGCCTGCACTTCTGGTCTGTCAAGCTGCTTCGAAGTAAAGCCTGGGTCGGGTGTGGGATGGCATAGCTCCCCGGCCGCCGGGACCGGCCCCACAGGTATCCCGAGCCGCTTTGCTTGTTCGTAGGTGTAGATGCCCAGCGAGCGTGGATCCCGCTGGTTCTGCGCTGTCGGCGCGGCCCGGTCTATCCGTTCACCTGAGGTGCGGCGCTCCCCATTGCCACAGGCGCTGACAACGAAGACCAGTACGACAACGAAGACCAGTACGCAAAGTAGGACTGCCCTTGGCATCATCCTCCGATAGTCGCCGCACTGCACCGCGTCACAGTCTCCGACTCGGCATCTGGACAAAAGTTAGGCAATCGTCTGGCGCGCCGGACTCCCGGAAAAGGGAAGGGGACTGGCCTGCCTCAGCGGTGGCTACTTGAACGGTGCCGCGCCGACCGTAAACGATCGCGCCCCGGCCTGCACGGCCCTCCATAGCGGCCCATCGGTTCCTGTCCACGAGCCTGAGCAGGTATGACGGCAAGTGAGATCGCGGACCTGCTCGTTACACTCGCCGCCATGACACACGCCGTTCTCCGCGAAACCGTCACTCCGGGCGGCGCGAGTGCGGGCGGCCTCGCTCCCTCCGCGAGCGTTCCCGTCTCCCGCGCAGGGGTGACAGCGGGCGGCGTCGCGCCGTTCGCGCTCATCGTCTCCGTCGTCTACGCGGTCGGCACCCACGACGGCTACCACGTCGCCGCCGACCATCACGACTTGGTCGCCTACGGGACGGAACTCGCGCTCGTCGTCGCGCTCGTCTTCGTCGGCGCGAAGCTCGTCGGGGCACGATTACTCCGATAGGCGTACCGGTCGGCTTGTCAACCCCGGAGGGTAGTAGGAGGGTTTGGCGGGAAAGTAAGGCCGGGGCTACCGTGGGTAAAAGAGGAGGAGCAACGCGGCTCCGCCTACCACGCCGGCAGGCCCCTGCGCATACCCCTCGCGGATGCATCCCGAGTACTGGCCACAGCCGAACTCGCTCCAGCGGTTGTCGTAGCTGCGCTTCACATAACCGGCGCGCACGCGCGCGTGCCCGGCCACGTAGACGTTCCACCTTCCTCCGGAACTCGGCTCCGCGTACCCGAGCCGCGTGTGGCTGTCGCCCGAATAGACGTTCCAGCGTTCGCGATAGCGATTGCCTCGTCTGACCTTGCCGACGAACCCGGAACCCACGTCGTAGACGTTCCAGCGGCCCGGGCAGCACCGCTCGACGAATCCAACCAACCCCGAGACTCCGAGCACGTAGAGGTACGTTCGTGCCGAGGCAGGGCCAGTCGAGGTCGCGTTGGCCGTATCGGAGGCGCTGGACAGAAGCGTCAGCCCAGCGGCGACAACGAGGGCCGCCGCGGCGACTCGAAGGTTTCGCCTATTTCGGCTTCCCACAAGCTGCAAGCTACGCCCGAGTTGTGAGGATTGTGTGGCTTCCTTCGTAAAGGTTTTCGTCACGCGGGCCAGTCCCCAAATTCGATCGTGAATCAGCGGAGCCGTTGCCCTTCGATCGGTCTTTCAGGGCTTTCTCCGTGAGCGCCAACGAGGTCTTTTCCGCCAAACCCTCCTAGTAGGGTTTGGCGCAAAAACTGGCTACGCTTTGGCTCATGAGCAAGAAAGGGCAGGGCGGCGGAGCGCATCAGCGCCTTTCGCAGCGCTACCACGCGGCGCGCCTGCCCGGTGCCAAAGGCTCGCCGCCGCCGAAGACTCGGCCCGATCCAAAGCGCCGCAAGACGAAATAACCAGCTACTAGATCGGTAGCGTGGCCTGCTCGTGCTCGGCCAGCCCTGCCACGTCGGAGGCGGGGCGGCGGTTGAGGTTCTGGCCGGGAGTCCAGAGGCTTCGGGACGGCCAGTAGAGGAAGTCATCGACGCGAAGGTAGCGGTAGCGGATGCCCTCAAAGCGTGCGCGGTAGCCCTCGGCCTCGATCAACTCGGCGAAGCGGCGGAACTCGGGGTCGGCCTCCTTCGCTTCGACGGCGTACTCGTGCGGCTTGTCGGGCACGGTCCGGGCGAACGTCGACCCAGCACGGGCGATGAACGGGCGCGGGTCGAACTCTGCGGGCATGGCGGCTCGCTCCTCTCGGGTCGGTCTTGGCGTGGTCGGTGTGGCCTGCGCTCCAGCGTCAAGAAGGACGGGGGCAGGCGCTCCAGCCGAGGGTAGCTACCCGTGCGCGTAGCCGTTCAGGTTCCGAACTGGTCACAAACTGGTCACATCGGGCCTCGGAGCGCCTCCCCTGTCGCGCCGCCGAGCGTCTAGAAATCGCGCTGTGCAGGCTATTCAGAGAGTGGGCCGGACAGGGATCGAACCTGTGACCTTGGGATTAAAAGTCCCCTGCTCTACCAACTGAGCTACCGGCCCTCGCCTGGCGAGTGTAGTCGGGGTCTCGACGGCTAGACTGGCCGCGCGCCCCCATCGACTAGCGGTCCAGGTCACAGCCCTTTCAAGGCTGCAGCGCGGGTTCGAATCCCGCTGGGGGCATCCTGTTCACCGACAGTAGCCTCGCCGTGCGGCAGCCGGAGTAGTCGCGTCATCCGTGGCAACCCTGAGCATGGATCAGTGCGCCCACCGATTTCCCCGGCAGGACGTCTTGAGATCGTCGACGGGTGCCAACGCGCCTCCGAAGACCCAGAAGCTGGCGTCGAGTGTTCGTCTGGGGCGCCGTCGTCGCCCTGTTCTTGTTCGTCGCGATCCAGGCCATCCCGTACGGCCGCGACCATTCGAACCCGCCGGTGACGCAGGAGCCGAAATGGGATTCGGCGCGGACACGCCAGCTTGCCGCCCGACGCCTGTTTCGACTGCCACAGCAACCTCACGAACTGGCGCTGGTACTCGAACGTCGCCCCGATGTCCTGGCTCGTGCAACGAGACGTCGACGGGGGCCGGGCGGCGCTCAACTTCTCGGAGTGGGAAGCCGCAAGACGCGGGCATCGCGAGATCACGGGGCGCTTTCGAGCGGGACAAGCCGCAAGACGCGGGCATCGACGACATCACGGAGACGATTCGGAGCGGCTCGATGCCGCCGTGGTTCTATCTGCCCGTCCATCCGAACGCCAAGCTCGACCAAGCAGAGAAGGACGCCCTCATCTCAGGCTTGAACGCGACGTTCGCACAGTCACCGCCGATCGGCGGCGGTTAGCGGCCTCTAGACTGGCCTGAGAGAGCGTCAAGGGGCGGTTAGCTCAGCTGGGAGAGCACCTGCCTTACAAGCAGGGGGTCGGCGGTTCGAGCCCGTCACCGCCCATAGACTCTCGAACATGCCCGAGCTGCCGCTCACCGGGGGCTGCCTCTGCGGCGCGGTTCGCTTCGAGGTCTCGGAGCCGCCCCTCTTTGCCAGCTACTGCCACTGCACCCGCTGCCAAAGGCGCACCGGCACGGCGTCGTCAGCGCAGGCGCGGCTTGCGGCCGGCTCCTTGAGGATGACCGAGGGCGAGGAGCTGCTGCGTGCATTCGAGCCGCCGGACGGCGCTCCCAAGGTCTTCTGTTCGGCGTGCGGCGGGGCGCTTTGGAGCACCAATCCGGAGACGAACGAGCCCATGAGTGTTCGGATGAGTGCCTTCGACGACGATCCCGGTGTAAAGCCGAGCTACCGGCAGTACGTCGCCTATGCAGCGGCGTGGGAGCCGATTCCCGACGACGGGCTCCCACGGTATCCGGAGCGGGCTCCGCCACCTGACCCTCGCTGACTGGCTCACCGGCGAGCGCCCGCAGCCGATCACCGCGTTCGACTAGACCGACGCGAGGCCCGGCCGCAGGCCCCCGAGCCGACTGGAGACGATCGCGTCTGCTGCTTCTGCGCTCTCCGCGTGACCCGTGACCGCGCTCAGAAACTCGTCGCGCTCGAGGGCCGACAGCTCGACGGGGGTCGTGGCACGCACGGTCGCCGTCCGTGGGACGTCCCGGAGCAAGGCGATCTCGCCGAAATGGTCGCCGGGGCCGAGCCGCCCCTGGTCGCGCCCGTCGATCAGAACGTCGACCTCGCCCGAGCCGATCACGTAGAAGCGATCGCCGGGCTCGCCCTGCCGGATGATCTCGGTGCCAGCCGAAACGCTGACCGCGATGAGGCTCGAGGCCAGCTGATCGATCGCCGGCGCCGACAGCGGCTTGAAGATCGGGATCGCCCGCAGAAGCTCGAGGCCCCGGGTCGGCGCGCGCGCTTCGGCGTCCAGAGCCCTGATCCGGGTCCACAGGAGAGCTGCCAGCACGGGGAGCAGCGCCCCCGTGGCGATCAGCGCGCCCCGAATCCCGATCGCTGCGATCATCAGCGGCGCCACGATCGCCCCGATCCCGAGCGTCGCAACGAACACACTCTGGACGACGGCGAAGACGCGGGTGAGAACCTCGTCCGGGACCGTGCGCTGCAAGAGTGTCAGCGCGGCGACGTCGACGACGGTGTTCCCGACGCCCACGAGCGCCAGGAGGATGAGTGCGATCGGCGGTCGCGGGAAGAACCCGATCAGCGCGATCGGCAACCCCCACAGGATGAGGCCGAGGCCGAAGTCGGAAGCGAGCCGCTGCCGGCCGACGAGCGCAAACGCCGCCAGTGCGCCGAGGAGGCCCCCGACCCCGACGGCCGAGTTCAAGAACCCGACTCCCGCGTCGCCGAGGTCGAGCAGCTCGAGGGCAGCGACGACGATCAGCACGTTGAGCGCTCCGGCGATCAGCGTCTGAGCCCCGTAGAGGCCGATGATCAACCGTAGGTTGCGATCGGCTCCGATCGCGCGGAAGCCGGCGAAGAACTCTCGAAAGAAACCGCCCTCCTCCTCCGCTCGCTCGGCCACGGCTTCGACCTTGATTCCGGCAACGAGCAGGCCCGAAAGAAGAAACGACGCAGCCGCCACCGCGAAGACGGTCTCAGTGTTCGTTGCGGCGAGGAGCAAGCCGCCGATCGCCGGTCCGAGGAAGATGCCGGAGCTCTCGATCGTCGTCAGGACGAGATTTGCCGCCGTCAGCTCCTCGGGAGTCCGCGCGAGCTGCGGCAAGAGCGCCGACTGCATCGGCCGCACCATGCTCGCCACGAGCGCAACGCCCCCGGCGAGTGTGTAGACGAGCCAGATCGGGCCGCCGACGAAAAGCACTGCAGCCGTCGCTGCCATGAATGCGGCGCGCGCGACCGAGAGCAGGAACATGACCCGCTCGCGCGGATAGCGGTCGCCGAGGACCCCCGCGAACGGCGCCGCTACAAAGGCGGGCAGGACGCGAACGAGCCCAACGAGGCCGACCGCTGCCGCCCCTCCTTCGTCGTAGGCGTAGACGGCAAGCGCGATGATGAATGCCCAGTACGCGGTGATCGCAAAGCCCCAAGCCAGCTCGACGCGCAAGAGACCAGGGTTCGTAAAGACGGCCTTGAAAGCGTCGAGCGACTCACCGAGCCGCTCGCGGAAAGAGCCAAGCACCGCCGAAGAATGACACCCTCCCTTGTGTTTTTGAAGGAATGCGGGAAGATTTCCTTGCAGCCACCCGTCTGGTTCTACGAGATTCGACCGAAAGGAGCACGACGATGACCGAGGATCGAGAGAGAAACGCAGAGCGGAACGCAGAGCGGAACGCCGAGCGGAACATCGAAGAGGACGTCGAGGGCCACGCGCTTGCGGAGAAGAACGTGGAGAAGAACGTGGAGCGGAACGCAGAGCGGAACGCCGAGCGGAACGCCGAGCGGAACATCGAAGAGGACGTCGAGGGCCACGTCCTTCACCCGCAGACCTCCGAGGGCTAAGACCCGCGGTAGGGAACGGATTCGCGAGGGCGGCGCTAGCCGCCCTCGTTGCGTCTGAGGACTTCCTCGAGAGCGACGATCAGCTTGAGGCCGGCCTCCCGCTGCTCGTCCTCGAGCGCATCGACCGTCTCGGCCAACCGGGCGACGACGTCCGCCCCCTCGCCGCTCTCGCCGAGCACGATCCCCGCCCGCCTCGCGCGCTGAAGCAGGTCGAGCGCGATCGCGGCCTGGTTCGCGAAGAGCCCGAGCAGATCCATCTCGACAAGCGAGAACTGGCGTGCGCTGTGGCCGGTCGAGCACCTCGAGCACGCCCAACACCCGCTCGTCGTGTAGGAGCGGCACCGCCATCAGGCCCTTCGGGACGTAGCCGGTCGCTCTCGGCGACCTCCTTCGCGAAGCGCGGATCCTCGGTCACGTCCTCGATCACGAGCGGCTGGCGCGTGACGAGCACCCAGCCCGCGATGCCCGTGCTCGACGGGAAGCGCTGCCCGATCAGCGGTCTCCTCCCCTTCCCCGGCGACCGCCTCGAAGACGAGCTCGTCCGCCTCCTCGTCGAGGAGGAAGATCGAGGACGCCTTCGCGCCGAAGATCGCGCGCGCCACCTCGACGACGGACTGCAGCAGGGTGCGATACGACTCCTCGCGATCCGAGCACGCCTGCCGCGACCGCGGATTTCAGCTCGTCGCTCATCGCCCGCCTCCCACGTTCGTCGAGATCAGGTGGAGCACGCTCTTGAGCTGGAACGGCGTCAGATCCGGATGCTTGCCGAGGACGAGCGCGCACAGCCCCGACATGTGCGGCGTCGCGAAGCTGTTGCCGGTGCAGCGGATCGTCGCGCCTCCCGACCACGCCACTTCGACGTCGACGCCGCGCGCGAAGAACTCGACCGGCGGGTCGGGGTTGTAGAAGAAGGTCATCGGGTCCGGCTCCTCGTGGCTGCCGACGGAGATCACCGACGAGAAGCGCCACGGGATAGCTCTCCACCGGCATGTTGTGCGCCGAGGCGACGAGCACGTTGCGGTCGAAGTAGGCGCTGTCGGTCAGCTCGTGGAGGATGCCCGGCGAACTGGCGCTTCGTCGTCGACAGGCTCATGTTGATGACGTCGAAGCCCTGCTCGACCGCCCAGCGCAGGCCGGCGAGGAGGACGCCGCCGCTTCCCGTGAAGCCTGCGCCGAGCACACGAACGCTGACGAGCTCGCAGTCGGGCGCCAGCGACCGGACGATCCCGGCGCAGGCCGTCCCGTGACCGCAGAGGTCGCCCTCCGTGTCATCGGCGACCACGACCTCGTCGTCCGGGCCGACCGAGACGGCCACCGAGCGCTGCACCGCGCCCGACGAGCGGGTGCTCCGACATCGACGCCGCTGTCGAGGATGCAGACGCGAACACCCTTGCCCGTCGAGTCGCCCCAGGCCCACTCGCGCGTCACCTCGCCGGGCCATTCGACCGGAAGCGTGATGTGTCGCGCGCCGCCTGCCGGCAGGCTCCAGGCAGGACGCAGGTCGCGGCGGTCTCTCCCTGCTGATCGACTGTCGGCTCGGCCGGTGCGATCGTACGACGCTACTGGGCGGCCGCCAGGGCGCGCTCACTCGCTTCTGCGGCGACGGCGACGAGCGACCTCACGTGGCGCACGCGCGGATCGTCTTCCGTCGCTCCGAGGTTCGATCTCCACGAGCTTCGCAGCTGCGCGAGCTCCACCCTCGGCGAGGATCGACGCTGCGGCGGCATCGGCTCGCACTTCAGGGTTGCCGTTCTCGACGAGCAGCGCCGCGAGGCAGGCGAGGTCGCAGCCCGCCTCTGCGATCTCGCAGCGGGATCTCCGCGGCGCGCTCGAGCGCGGCGCGAAGCTGCTGGTCGCGGTAGCGCTCGGCCGAGCTCCTCGCGGCCGCGCAGCGCGCCGAGTGCCTCCTCGTAGACCTCGGCGTCGGCCTGTGCGAGCGGGGCGACCCGCGCGCGGAACGTCTCGGCCTGGCCGATCACGCCGCCGGACTCCTCCCAGTGCTCGTGCGAGGCGCGCGCCACCTTCGACACGAGCCCGGCCGCCATCGCGACGACGATCGCCGCGGCAGAGCCCCCTCCCGGGGACGGCGCGTCGCCGGCGAGCATGTCGAGCAGCTCGCCGAGGGGTGCGTCAAGCAGGTCGCCGGCCATGCCGGGACCATCTTCTGCCTTTACGAGGAGAAGCGTTCGCGAACGGCGTCCAGCAAGGCCGGATCGTGGCTCGTATCCGGCCCCTTCGAGCGTGCTCTCGGTGTCCGCGATCAGCGCCTCGCGAAAGGCCTGATCCGCCCGAGCGCGCTCGACGATGTCGTCCAGACCTCTCCGCGCGAGCGGAATCTCCTGCGCAGCCTTGACCCACGCCTCGGGGGCGGCGGGAAGAGTGCGAAGCAGCAAAGCCAGGGTTTCCTCGTCGTAGTTACGCATACGTGATCAACCACCAGACTCCGCAGGGACCGGATTTCTTCCCTCGAGCTCGGTTCGGAGCTTGACGAGGCAGCGCGAGATGCGGCTCGCGATCGTGCCCGCCGGGAGGTCGAGCGCCTCGCCGATCAACCGATAGCTCTCGTCGCGGGCGAAGAAGCGGTCGAGGATCTCGCGGCAGTTGCTCGGAAAGCGTCGCGAGGGCCTCGTGGACGAAGAGGGCCTCGTCGAGGGTCGCGATCGTGTCGTCGACGCCCGACGGCTCGGGGATCTCGCCCGGCTGCTCGCGCGCTCCGGCACGCATCGTGTCCAGGCAGAGCCTCCGCGTCAGCTGCGCCAGCCAGGGACGGATCGCGGCGTCGTCCCGCAGCTTCGGCAGGTTCTGGTACGCGCGGGCGAAGACCTCCTGGAACACATCCTCGGCGTCGGCCTCGGGCAGGCGAAACGCCTGGACGGCGATCGCGTACACGTAGCGCGAGAAGCGATCGACGAGCTCGCGCCACGCGTCGTCGTCTCCCGAGCGGCAGCGGGCGACGAGTTGTGCGTCGGTTTCCGCGAACGGGCACGCCCCGAATGAAAGCGCAACCGCGCCGTTCAGAGCAAGATTCGAACCGCCAGGCGGGACGAGCAGCCGTGTACGGCGACGAGCGCGGTCGCCAGTTCGAGGTCGACGTGGTCCGCGCGCGCGATCACCATCGCGTCCTCGAGCTCGTAGCCGTGCTCGAGGAGCTGCCCGAGGCGCCAGGCTCGTGGTCGAGCTCTTCGGGCGTCAGCTCCTCGTTCGGGTCCAGCGCCTCGAGGACGGCGAGGCCGATCTCGCGGTGGTCGAACTCGGTCGGAAGCGTCATGGCAAGCGCCTTTTCGGCCGTTCTGCGCGCCACCTTGATGGCCCTCAGGCCGTAGCCTCCCGCCGTGGAGACCGGTCTTCGCGGGCAAGCGCGTCCTCGTCACGGGCGCATCGGGCGGAATCGGACGGTGCGTGCGCTCGCGAGTTCGCCGCGAGGGCAGCCGCGTCGTCGTCCACTACCACCAGGGCCGTGAGCGAGCCGAGGCGCTGAGCCGAGGAGCTCGGCGGCGCACCGATCGTCGGCGCGGATCTGCGGGACGAGGCAGGCCGTCGGACGACGCTCTTTCGCCGTGCCGTCGAGCGAGCTTGGCGGGCTCGACGTCTGCGCGGCAGTCGCCGGGAAGTGGCCCGAGGAGGACGTGCCGCTCTGGGAGCTGCCGCTCGAGCGCTGGGAGGAGACGCTGCGCGCCAACCTGACGGTCACGTACCTGACGGCGCGCGCGTTCCTGCGCGAGGTGGAGCGCACCGGGCACGGCAGCCTCGTCCTGATCGGGTCGACGGCCGGTCTGTTCGGCGAGGCCGGGCACGCGGATTACGCCGCCGCGAAGTCGGCGATCGTCCACGGGCTCCTGCTCAGCCTGAAGAACGAGATCGTCCGAATCGCTCCGCTCGGACGCGTGAACGCGTCTGTCCAGGCTGGACCGAGTCGCCGATGACGCGCACGACGCTGACCGATCCGGAGATCGTCCGTCGCGTGACGCGGACGATGCCGCTGCGGAAGGTCGGCGCAGCCCGAGGACGTCGCGCGGCAGGTGGTCGTGCTCGCCTCGGACGAGCTGTCGGGCCACGTGACCGGCCAGGTCGTGATCGTGGCCGGCGGCATGGAGGGGCGTGTTCTGCATGGAGACAACGGGTAGGGGAGAATCGGCCTCCTCCCGTGGGACGGCACTGCCGACACGGGCTTTGCCCGCATGGCCGTCTTCCTGCGGCACAGCGAAGCGGCAGGTTTCGCCGCCGCTTCGCTACTCCTGTGGCCGCCTGAGGCGTCGCTTGCGATGCCGCCTAGAGGCCGTACGGGCTTTGCCCGCATGGCCGTCTTCTTCCTGCGGCACAGCGAAGCGGCGGGTTCCCCGCCGCTTCGCTACTCCTGTGCCGCAGGAAAGCTTGCCGTCAGTCCCCGGCCAACCAAGGAGTGTCACGAGGAGCTTCGGCACTTCTGCTGCTCGGCTTGAGTTCACGAGAACGACAGAGCGGGCCGCCGCCCGGCCCGCTCTGACGTCTCCGAAGAGAGCCGCAGTGATGTCGAGTGGCCCCCTGCCGCATTGGGGCCTGCCTCGTTTTTCCGAGTGGCCCCCGCCGCATCGGGGCCCGCTCGGTCTCCCGCAGTGTGCTCCAGGGGATATCGCTTGATCTATCCCCCTTTACGGAGTTGACTGCGGCGCTTCACTAAAGACCTTCGACAACGGTTGTGGACGTTTTCCCCTGCTATTGACCCACTTCCGGTGCAAACGGGCCAGAAGTGGACAGATAAGATCGCATCGGGTGGCGGGTGGATCTCTCCCCACCCAGGGTGGGGATCTGGGCACCTGCTTCGGGCGATTCCCGGCGAGACGCCGACGTTTCCCGAGAGACCTCACCCGTCGCGGAAGTAGGCTCCGCCGATGGCCAATCGCTTCCTCGAACGCCTCACGACGGCCCCCCGCTCGTCGCCGACGGCGGCATGGGCGTCCTCGTCTCGAGCGCCGCGCCGCGCGTGCGGATCCCCGAGGAGGCGAATCTGCGGGCGCCCGAGACCGTCGTCAAGCTCCATGTCGGCTTCATCCAGGCCGGAGCGGACGTGATCGAGACGAACACGTTCGGCGCGAACCGCCGCAAGCTCGCGGCGCGCTACCTCGAGGACGACCTGGGCGAGATCAACAGCGCCGGCGGTCAAGCTCGCCCGCGAGGCGCGCGAGATCGCAGGTCGCGACGTCTTCATCGCAGGCTCGATCGGCCCGCTCGGCGAGCAGGGCGTCGCGAAGGAGGAGCGCGTGGAGATCTTCGCGGAGCAGGCCGCGGTGCTGGAAGGCCGTGGTGTCGATTTCTTCTCGGTCGAGACCTTCTTCGAGCTCGAGGAGCTCGAAGCGGCGATCGAAGCCGTTCGCAGCGTCTCCTCCCTGCCGATCCTGGCGATGCTCACCTTCGATGCGGGGGCCGAGACGCTCTCCGGCCTCACGGCGCGGGAGGCCGTCGACCGACTATCCGAGCTCGCCGTTGCCGCCGCCGGCGCGAACCACGGCGCCGGGATCCAGGCCGCGCTCGCAGCGCTGAACGAGATGGGCGGAAACGGCCTCCCCTCGGCGGCGATGCCGAACATCGGGCTCGCCAGCATGGCCGGGAACCGGATCATCTACCCGCACGCCTCGCCCGAGTACTTCGCCGAGTTCGCCGCACACGCGCGCAGCCTCGGGGCTCGCGTGATCGGCGGCTGCTGCGGCACGACGCCGACCGAGATCGCGGCCATCGCCTCTGCGGTCAAGGAGGAACGAGAGCCGAGCGCGCCGCTCGTCTTCGCCGAGCGCGAAGTGGTCGTCGCGGTGCCCGAGCACCGAGACGAGACCGAGCTCGCGCGCGCCTTCCGCAAGCAGGAGTGGGTGCTTTCGGTGCAGATCGACCCCCCGCTTGGTGGGAGCTACGACGGGATGCTCGACGTCGCACGCGCGCTCAAGGAGTCGGGCAACGCCGGGTTCGTCGACATCAACGACAACGCGACGGCACGCGCAGCCGCGAGCGCGCTCATGCTCTCGATCGAGATCGAGCGCATCGTGGGCATCGAGACGATCCCGCACCTCACGACCAGGGACGCGACGATCATGGGCCTCGAGTCTCAGCTCCTCGGCGCGCACGCCTGCGGCATACGCAACGTGCTCTCGGTCACCGGCGACCCGCCCGAGGTCGGCGACTACCCGGGCTCCCGAGGCGTCTACGAGATCGACTCCATCGGCCTCACGCAGCTGATGGCGCGGCTCAACCGGGGCGAGGACTACAACGGGCGCGCGATCGACGCCGCGACCTCGTTCTACATCGGCGTCGCGGTCAACCCGGCCGCCGACGACCTCGAAACGGAGCTCGAGCGCTTCGAGCGCAAGGTGGAGGCGGGCGCACACTTCGCGATGACCCAAATCCTCTTCGATCTCGAATACATGGACCGCTTTCTCGAGCGGCTCGGCGGAGAGTGGCCAATCCCCGTCCTGGTCGGCATCTTCCCCGTCTGGAGCCACCAGCTCGCGCTGCGGCTCCACAACGAGGTGCCGGGAATTGTCGTGCCCGAGCGCGTGCTCGACGCACTGCGCGATGCGGGGCCAGGGCGCGACCGAGGTCGGGATGGAGATCGGCCGCGATTTGCTCGAGGGCTCGCGGAACCGTGCGCAGGGCGCCTATGTCGTCGCCCCATTCCGGCGGCCACTTGGGATCCTCGATCTACTGGCGTAGGCTGATGCCGTGAACGGACCAGAGCTCCAGGAGTTCATCGATCGCTACAACGCCGCCTGGAACGAGCACGACGTCGACGCGATCGTGTCCATGCACACCGACGACTCCGTGTTCGAGAACCACACGACCGGCGACGTGAACATCGGAAAGGAGGCGATCGGCAAGGCGATCACGGGCATCTTCGGCGTCTTCCCCGACCTCAACTTCGAAGGTCGGAGCCAGTACATCCGTGACGACCTGGTCGTCCAGGAATGGACGGCGCGGGGAACGCACGAGGGCCCGATGACCCGTTCGGGAATACAGGTCGAGCCGACGGGCCGTAAGGTCGAGTACCGAGGGATGGACGTGATCCCGATCCGCGACGGCCTCGTCGCGCGCAAGGACGTCTACTCGGACGGCGTCACGCTGTTGAAGCAGCTCGGGCTGACGAGCATCGCCTAGCTACACTGTCCCGCGCCCCGGGGGCGTAGTTCAGTTGGTTAGAACGCCGGCCTGTCACGCCGGAGGTCGCGGGTTCGAGTCCCGTCGCTCCCGTCTCTCAAAGCTCCTGCTAGCCGCCGCTCTTTAGTCCGTCTCGCGCAGGAGCTTCGGTCCCTCGCGGGCTTGCATCCCGCGCAGATCCCGTGGCCGCGCGCACCTGTCCCACCGCGCTCCCGCGGCTATGGTTAATGAGATGTCTGTGCCTGTCCTGCTTGCGGTGGAAGAGGACCGCGACGTTCTCCGCGAGGTCGAAACTCAGCTCGTCCAGCGCTATGGCCGTCATTACCGAGTCACCTGCCTGGGCAGCGGCAACGCGGCCCTGCACGAGCTGACCGAGCTGGCGAGTCCAGGCACGGAAGTGGCGCTCGTGCTCGTCGGGGAGGCAGTCGCGGGTACGGATGGGCTGCTGTTCGATCGCGTGCGTCAGCTCCACCCGCACGCGAAGCGGGCACTGCTCGTTCCGTTCGATTCCTGGCCGAACCCGTCAACGGCTGCTGCGATCCGGGCGCTGACGGCACTCGGTCGTATCGACCACTATGTGCTGTCGCCGACGGGATCGCCGGACGAGGTGTTCCACGAGGCGGTGTCGAGCTTCCTGCTCGAGTGGGCGAGGGACCGACGGAGCGTCCCGCAGACGGTTCACATCGTCGGTGAGGAGTGGACGGGCCGTGCCTACCAGCTACGCACCGTGTTCGAGCAGTGTGCCGTCCCCCACGCCTTCTGGTTGGCGGACTCCGACGAGGGTCGCGAGTTGGTCGCCAAGGCAGGCCAGGACGCAGCTCTCCCACTCATGGCTCTCCCTGATGGGCGCGTGCTCTGTGATCCATCTGACGCTGAGATTGCCGAGGCCGCCGGCGCCCCGGCCGATCTCGAGGAAGACGCGTTCGACGTCGTCATCATCGGGGCAGGGCCGGCGGGTCTGTCCGCGGCGGTCTACAGCGCCTCGGAAGGGCTGAGCACGCTCGTGGTCGACGAGGGTGGTATCGGCGGCAAGGCCAGATCCAGCCCCCACATTCGGAATTACCTCGGCTTCGCGAGGGGCATCAGCGGCAGCCGGCTCGCCGAGCAAGCCTACGAGCAGGCGCTCGGCTTCGGCACAAGCTTCCTGTTCATGCATCGAGCGACCGACCTCACCGAGTCGCGCCAGGGGCTCGAGGTGACGCTCGCGGACGATCGGCGCATCACCGCACGGGCGGTGGTTCTCGCGACCGGCGCCAGCTACCGCCGCCTGGACGTCCCGTCACTGGAAGCACTGACCGGTGCCGGAGTCTTCTACGGCGGCCCGGCCTCGGAGGCCTCGGGGTTGCGCGGCAAAGAGGTGTACGTCGCCGGGGGCGGAAACTCCGCCGGCCAGGCGGCATTGCACCTGGCGCGGTACGCACAGACCGCCACGCTCGTCGTGCGCGCGCAAGCGCTCGACGCCGGGATGTCGCACTACCTCGTGCACTCGGTGGACGCGGCGCCGAACATCGTCGTTCGCACCGATACCGTGGTGGTCGGGGGGGACGGCGACGGCCGTCTGCAGCAGCTCGTGCTGCGCACGCGCGCGACGGGCGAGGAGACCACTGTCACCGCTGACGCTCTTTTCGTGCTCATCGGAGCGCGGCCGCACACCGACTGGCTGCCGACCCGACTGGCAAGGGACGAGCAGGGATTCATCCTCACAGGCGAGGACCTTCCAGACAGCAGGGATTGGCCGCTCCGTCGACGCCCGCTCTCACTCGAGACGAGCATGCCTGGCGTTTTCGCGGCCGGAGACGCCCGGCACGCGTCGATCAAGAGAGTTGCCTCCGCGGTCGGAGAGGGCTCGATCGCTGCCCGGCTCGTCCACACGCTCCTCGTGGACGATCTACACGAGGCGGCGGCGATCGTGACGTCCGGCCAGCGAGTCCCGTAGCGCGTCGGAAGTACGCTCAGCGGGGTCCGCTGCGAGAGCCCGCGTCAGAGCTCGGCGAAACGCTGATCTTCGCGGACGGACTCGAGGTCGTCGTCGGTGGCGATGAGCTCCTTGATCCGCTCGTTGATCTCGACTGCCCTGAAGGGTGCCAAAACTCTGATTCTGGGTTCGAAGAGGTCTGGTATCGGCAGCAGAAGGGCAGCAAACGTCGGAAATTGAGCCTTGTGACTCTCCGTCTTCGCGTTTCAGGCGGGGTTGCTGCGGCCGCGCTCGGAGGACGCGAAGAGCGTGATCCCTATGGCGGCGAGCGCGACGGCCACCAGGAACTGAACGAGCCAGCCAACGTCGAAGAGGTTCGCCACGATGCCGCCAAGGAGACTCGCCGCGATCCCAACGAGTGCCGTTGCCAGCAGACTGATTTCCTGTCTGCCCGGGAGCACGAGCCGCCCGAGTGCCCCGATGATCAGGCCGGTGAGCGCGAGCCAGAGGAGCTCGAAGGCGAGCCCGATGAGCGACCCCGCCAGCAGCAGGACGAGGACGACGATCAGCAGGATGACGATCATGGGCAGGGTTGTAGACGCTAACGAACGCACAGAGGGTGCGTGCTGTGGCGCTGCCCGCACGGGTACAAGATGCCCAGATGAGGAAGGACGTTCGCCAGTTCATCCGCCAGCTCGAGGCCGTGGGCCTCACCATCGAGCCGACTCCGGGACACTACCGCGTCCTGCGCGACGGCAAGCCGCTCCGGAAGCCGAATGGGATGCCGTTCATGCTGCCGTTCTCGCCCGACACGACTCGCTGGCGCAGATCGGCGATCGTCGAGCTGCGGAAGCTCGGCATCAACCTCTAGTCACCGGAGCGCAGCTCCGCCTCGCAGCTCGCCTGGGCCAGTGTTCGGGAATGTCATCCGAGGGTACGACGTAACGGTTGGCGCGTTGGCACGCGTGGGCGACGCCGGGAATGCCGTCGTGAGTGGCTAAACAGGTGACGAGACCGATCAGGAATCGACAAGCGCCGGTCGCGGAGCCGCAACTACCCTGACCGCCATACACATCCGCATCCAGGAGCCTCCGCTGAGCGTCCGGCGATCGAGCCGGAGGTCAAGCGGCTTGGACTCGTTCGACGCACGGAGGTGCTTTCGTCGGCGTCGTCTTCAAATACCTAGATCGTGCGGTAGAAGCGCCGGATGCTCGAAGTCGAGGTCGCCCACATGGAAGCGAGCCCGAGAAACGACGCGTCGCACCGCTCGTACCGAACGGTCAATCCGGCCAAGGCGCGGCCGCCATCACCGCTCGCGCATAGTCGGCCAGCCGCTCGTCATCGTGGCCGCGGATCCGTCCGAGAAAGGGGAAGCTCCTCGGAGCGACGCGGAGGCGCGCAAACGGCGTCACGGCGACCGGGCTCGCGAGCTGCGGGACGCGTGCCGGCCGACCCGCGTAGACGCCTCCCGGCTGCTCGACGAACGTGTCCGCCGGCAGGAAGTAGAGGTAGCCTGTGCGCCACGGCCGCCGGGCGAGCGCCTTCCGGCTGACCGAGAAGTAGTAGTACGCGTCGCCGGTGTCCTCGAGCACGAGGCAGCCGTTGTTGAGTGTCAGCCTGTGATGGCGGCGGTCGACGATCGCGTAGAACATCGCCCAGATCGGGTCGCTTGTGGCGAAGACGGCGCGCTGCCGGCCGAACGGCGCGAAGTCGACCGGCTCGCGCGGCTCGAAGCGCTCGATCTGCGGATCGCCCGTCCCGTGGAAGGCGATGTGGCGACTGGCGGCGAGGCTGCACAGGAACTGCCAGCGAACCACGCGCGGCGTCTCGCGCAGGAGCGCGTCGACGTCCAGGAGACGACTGCCGCCGTTCGCGTCCGCGAGCCGGAGAAAGGCATCGGCGGCCGCTTTTGTGGCGCGCCCTTCCCTGAGCGGTGGCCGTTCGATCCAGTAGTCGGGAAGCACGGTCGAGCATGCTGGCACACCGGAGACCTCATGGGTGCGCTCCGGGCGGTCGCATCAGGTTCACGGTCAGGTCTCGCGTGTCCGAGGCTCCCTGACCTCGATGGTCGGGAAATGCGGGTTCGAGTCCCGTCGCTCCCGTCTTTGGAAGTCCCTGCAAAGCAGGCATTCACGTTGCCGGATCAGGCGGAGTCGTACTGCCCATGGCCCAATCCCGTGGCCCAGCGCCAAAACGCAAACTCGCTGCAATTTGCCTTTTCGCCTACGAACTTGTTGTGCGGTCGCACGAACAGAAACACGTCACTCGTTGTTTCTTTCGTGACCAGTTCCGGCGTCGCCCACGGGCCGGCGAGCCTTCGCACTGTCCGCAGGGGCCCGTGACGTCATCCCAGGCGCCAGTCGGCGAGCTGCTTGGCTCATGGCTAGGCTCGGGCTATGGACATTGGCATCCACTTCATGAACTTCACTCTCTTCGGCGGGCCCGAGCGGCTCCGCATGCACGCGCGGGACACGGCGCAGGCGGCTGAGGCCGCCGGCTGCACGATGTTCACCTGCATGGACCACTACTTCCAGATGGAGGCGTTCACGCGTGCCGAGGACCCGATGCTCGAGGGCTACACAACGCTCGGCTATGTCGCGGGGCTCACCGAGAAGATGAGGCTCGGCCTGCTCGTGACCGGCGTCAGCTATCGCTACCCGGGGCTGCTCGCGAAGATCGTGACGACGCTCGACGTCCTCTCCGGCGGGCGCGCGATGCTCGGCATCGGCGCGGCCTGGTACGAGCGCGAGCATGTCGGGCTCGGCGTCCCGTTCTACCCGATCGCCGAGCGGCTCGAGCGGCTCGAGGAGACGCTGCAGATCTGTCTGCAGATGTGGAGCGAGAACGACGGCCCGTACGAGGGGACGCACTACCGGTTGGCCGAGACGCTGAACGTTCCACCGGCGCTCACGAAGCCGCACCCTCCGATACTGATCGGCGGCGGCGGCGAGCGGAAGCTGCTGCGCCTGGTCGCGAAGTACGCCGACATGAACAATCTCTTCTCCTCGTCGCCCGACGAGGTCCGCCACAAGCTCGACGTGCTCGCCCGTCACTGCGAGGAGGTCGGGCGCGATCGCGCCGAGATCCGCAACACGACCATCACGCGCGTCGGCCCGGACACGGACCCAGACGACTTCGTCGCGACGATGAAGGAGTACGCGGGCCTCGGCATGGAGCACGTGCAGGTCTCGCTCCTCACCGACGAGCCGGCCCGGTTCGTCGAGAGCACGATCGCGAAGCTCGTGCCACGGCTCGCCGAGCTCTAGATCTAGGACGCGAGCAGGTTGGGCTCTGCCAATCCGCGACGACGAGTGGAAGCTCCGCGAGCCTAGGCCGCAACGATTCGCTATTCATCGTTGCGCTCCCGGGTTTCACGAACGCCACGTTCGACTCTCGCTGACTGCGGCACCTATGTCACGTGGTTGCGTACTGCGGGCGCCCGGTGGGCCGGTAGACCTGGATCGTTACGCCCTTCGAGTCGGCTCGCGAGTCGACCAGGTCAAGCGCAATGTCCGGGCCGGCGTCGGGGAACAGCCGCGTGCCCTGGCCGAGGACCACGGGGACGATGAGCAGGATGATCTCGTCGACGAGGTCGTTTTCGAGCAGCCATCGGATCAGGGCACCGCTGCCGTGCACCTGCAGCTCACCCGCCGGCTTCGCTTTCAGCTCGCCGATGGCCGCCGCGACGTCGCCGGAGAGGACGGTCGTGTCCGCCCAGCGCGGTTCGGTGAGCGTGGTCGATGCGACGTACTTGGGCTTTGTGTTCAAGGCATCTGTGATCGGGTGGGTGCCCGGATCTTCCGCCGCGGCGCGAGCCCGCTCCTCTGCGCCCCAGTAGCCGGCGAAGAGCTCGTAGGTCCGCCGGCCGAACAGGAACGCGTCGGCGCGCTGGTAGGTCTGGTTGATGAACGTCATGGTCTCGTTGTCGCCCGCCCCCATGGCCCATCCGCCGCGCTCGAATCCGTTCCTGCGGTCCTCATCCGAGGCGCCGCCGTTTCCCTGCATCACTCCATCGACGGTGACTTGCGTCATGGTGGTCAGTTTCATGGGTTCGACCTTTCTCTCATGGTGTTCTCGTTATGACCGCACCGAGGCGCGGAGCTCATCGGTCGAGCGTGGCTCCGTGCTGCAAGCTCACTGCATAGCGATGAGTTTCGGCGCGGAAGGACGTCATAACCATCGATTCCCACGCAAAACAAGGAGTTGAATGGTGCGCAAGGTAGTCGCCTACGAATTGTTGTCGCTCGATGGGGTGGCAGAGCAGCCGGAGGAGTTCATCACCGACTTCGATGACGTAATGCACGAAAATCTCGACCGCGTCATCGCCACCCAGGACGCCGTGCTCCTCGGGCGCCGGACCTACGACGACTGGGCCGAGTTCTGGCCGACAAGTAACATCGAGCCGTTCGCCAGCTTCATTAATGGCGTCGAGAAATTCGTGGTGACCTCGACGACGCCGGAGGAAACCTGGGCCAACACCAAGGTCGTCGATAGCGACCTTGTCGAGTTCGTCACCAGGCTGAGGCAGCAGTCCGGCAAAGATATCGGCGTGCACGGGAGCATTGCGCTGACCCAATCGCTCCTCGAGCAGGGTCTCGTCGACGAACTGCGGCTTGTCATCGCCCCGGCCCTGCAGATCAACGGTCGCAAGCTCTTCGACAAGGGGTTGTCGAGGCGGCTGAGCCTGACTCGCAACATCACCTCTCCGTCCGGCTACCTTCTGCTCGACTTCCAAGTTGGCGGCTAAGTCAGCCTGTCCTGTCATCCGGCCCCTTCGTCGAGGACCACCCTGAAGGATGGCGTAGGCCCAGGAACCCCCTCGCGCATAGGGCCGTGCTCGCCACAGTCTCCGGCCGCCTCAGCCGTCGCACACGGTTGGTTGCCTACCGACTCAGGAGTCTGTGGAGCCGACGCATGTCCTGCAGCGCGCATCGGCAGGAGTTCATCGTCGTGACGAGCCATCGGCTTTGAAGAAATGACCCTCTCTCTTCAGAGAAGGTGGTCAAAGTCGGCGATCAGGGCGCCTCGAGCCCTTCGCTGGCCCACGCTTCCGCCTGCGCGCGCTCCCGGTTCGGGAACAGCTTCAGTTCGCCGGGAATCGACCAGCCTGCGAGCGTCACGTTCGAAACGAGGCGGCAGGCTTTTCGGCCCGCCGCCTCGAGTGTCTCCCGCGATTCGCGCCTAAGCGCTCACGCCGTGCGCGACCGCGTGGACCGACGCATGAGCGTGCAGGGCCTGGTCGTCCTCGTGCGACGACGGCGGCTTCAGATCGAACACGACCTTCTTCACCGCCCCCGTGAACGGGTAGGGCGCCTTGTCCTCGTAGGCGAGATCAACGACGAGGCCGTTGTCGCGGCTCACGTCCATGCCGGCGTACGAGGTCAGCATCATCGGCGCGGTCTTTTCGACTCGCCCCTCGCCGATCTGCTCGCCGTCGGCCCAGAGCGTGACGTTGCCGCCGCTACCCGGCTTGGGCTCGTCGACCTCGAACAGCATTTTCACCGTGACGTCGCCGGCCGAAAGCGGCTTGGTCGACGTCTGCCTGTAGCTCTCGACGCCGAGGAACGAGTAGGTGTGGTTGAGCTTGCCCTCCTCGTCCAACCAGAGCCCGAACCCGCCGATGAAGTCGGCGTTGGCGAGGATCACGCCCTCGGCGCCGCCGGCCGGGATCACGAGCTCCGCCTCGATCGCATACGACCGCCCGGCGATCCGGGGCACGAGCCCCTTCTGGATGTTCTGGACGTCGCCCGCGAACGTGTAGCGGGTCACGGTCGGCAGCGGCGGAAGGATGCCGAAGAAGACGCAGATCGAGCCGAGCAGCGGCAGCGCGCGGTTGCGCTCCGCCTCCGCCCAGAACAGCTCCTTCAACTCGGCGAGCTTCTCCGGGTTCTCGGCCGCCAGGTCTTTCGCCTGCGTGAAGTCGTCCGGCAGGTAGTAGAGCTCCCAGGTGTCCTGCTCGGGGTCCCACTTGCCGGGGGCGAACGGCGCGAGCGCCGCCGGCGAGAACTCCCACGGCTTCTTGTCGAGGCGGGCGCACGCCCACCAGCCGTCCTTGTAGATCGCCCGGGAGCCGATCACCTCGAAGTACTGCACGGTGTGCCGCTCATCGGCGTTCGCGTCGTCGAAGGTGTAGAGGAAGCTTGTGCCGTCCATCGGCTCCTGCTCAATCCCGTCGACCGCTTTCGGCTCCGGGATGCCGGCCGCTTCGAGGATCGTTGGGCCGATGTCGATGCAGTGCGTGAACTGCGCGCGCAGGTCGCCGCTCGCTTTGATCTTGGCGGGCCAGGCGACGACCATCGGGTTGCGTGTCCCGCCGAGGTGGCTTGCCATCTGCTTGCCCCACTGGAAGGGCGTGTTGCCCGCCCACGCCCAGGCGGCCGCGATGTGCGGTGCCGTGTGGTCGTTGCCCCAGGCGTCGATCCCGCCGTAGCGGTTGATCAGCTCGAGCTGCTGCTTGGGGTCGATGTCGACGCCGTTCAGGAACGTCATCTCGTTGAACGAGCCCGTCGTCGTCCCCTCGAGGCTGGCGCCGTTGTCGCCCCAGATGTAGAAGATCAGCGTGTTGTCGAGGTCGCCCATCTCCTCGATCTCGTCGAGCAGGCGGCCGACGTTCCAGTCGGCGTTGTCCATGAACCCGGCGTAGACCTCCATCTGCCGCGTGTAGAGCTTCTTCGAGTCGTCGTCGAGCGAGTCCCAGGCGTCGAAGAGATCGGGCCGCTCGGTGAGCACCGCGTCCTGCGGGATGACCCCGAGCTTCTTCTGCCGGGCGAAGACCTCCTCGCGGATCGCGTCCCAGCCCTGGTCGAACTTCCCCTTGTACTTGTCGGCCCACTCCTTCGCGACGTGGTGCGGCGCGTGGGCGCAGCCGGTCGAGTAGTAGAGGAACCATGGCTTCTCGGGATCCTGCGCACGGACCGCGTGCAGCCACTCGACCGACTTCTCGGTGAGGTCATCCGGGAAGTAGTACGGCTTGCCGTCGGTGCCCTCGGGCACGCCGATCGTCGTGTTGTCCTGCGTGATCAGCGGATCCCACTGGCCCGCGGCGCCACTGAGGAAGCCCCAGAAGTGGTTGAAGCCCCAGTTCTGCGGCCAATGCTCGAACGGGCCCGCGGCGCCTTGCTCGCGGTCCGGGGTCATGTGCCACTTGCCGAAGCCGCCGGTCACGTACCCGTTCTCCTTGAGGATGCGCGGAACGGCGGCGCAGCTCTTCGGCACTGCACCCGTGTAGCCGGGGAACGGGCCGGGGAACTCCGCGACCGAGCCCATACCGACGCGATGCTGGTTGCGCCCGGTGAGCGTCGCCGCCCGGGTCGGCGAGCACAGCGCGACGACGTGGAACCGGTTGTAGGTGAGACCCATCTTCCCGACGCGGGTCAAGTTCGGTGTGGCCACCGGCCCTCCGAAGGTGTCGGGCTGGCCGAAGCCAGCGTCGTCAATGAGGATGAGCAGCACGTTCGGTGCGTCCTGCGGGGCCTTCGGCCCCGGGATGATCGTCCAGTCCGGGACCGACTGGTCGATCGTCCTCCCGATCGTGCCGCCGAAGTTCCTGTCGGGGATCGGTAGCACGGTGCGGTCGGGCACGAACTTGCCCATCGCCTCCGCGAGCCCGTCCTTCAGCGCCTTCAGTCCCTTCTTGTCCGACTGCACGACCGACTTCGCGAGCGCGCCCGGGAGCGCCTGCTCCACGGCGAGCCGCTGCGAGTCGTCGAACGCGGCGATGATCCCGGCCGTTCCCGGCGGGAGGTTCTCGCCGATCTTGTCGTGCATCTCGGTCTCGAGTCGCTTGTCGACGAACTTTCCAACGAGACCGCCTGCGACCGCGCCGGCGGCGGTGACCGCGAGCAGCGGCGGCGCTGCCAGTCCGACGAGGACCCCGACGCCGCCGCCCCACTCGACACCCTTGCGGCCGCGATGGTCGGCCGTCTGCGCCACCGTCACGGTGCCGTCCTCGGCGTGCGTGATCAGGATCGCGGCCTCCATCTTGACCTTCTTGTCCTCGACGAGCTTCGCGAGCGCGTCGAAGTCCTTCATCGCCTCGTCGATGTGCGGATAGCCGCCTACGAGGACGTCGGTTGTTGTCTCAGCCATCACTCCGCTCCTTTCGGTCAATTCCGTGTAGCAGGCGCGTGGTCACAGGCCGGTTTGCGCCTCGATCCGGCCCGAATCGGCGGCCGCCTTCAGCGCGGCGTAGTCCCGCTCGTTCTGGTCGGCGTACGCCTCGGCGAAGACTGCGAGCGCCCGGTCGAATGCGTCGCTCGTGCCGAGGTAGCTCGAGATCGCAACGGCGTCGCCGGAGCGGGCGTGCGCGCGCGCGAGCGTCTGTCCGCAGATCTCCGCATACGCCTCCATCGTCTTCGGCTGCATCGCCTCGACCAGCGCCGATCCCTTCGCGTCCCAGAGCTGACGGAGGTAGAAGTCCCGCTCGACTCCGTCGACGCCGGTCACGTGGATCCAGCCGAGCATCGTGTCGCTCGCTGCCTGCATCAGGCGCTGCCCCTCGACAACCCGCTGGCCGTGGTTGGCGAATCCGCTCTTGCCGAGGAACGGCTCGAGCACCGACCCCTCCGCCTCCTTCATCTGAAGGAACAATGCGTCGTCGTCGTCCTGGCCGAGGAAGAGCAGGATGTATGCCCTCGTCCCGACGCTCCCGACGCCCACGACCTTCCGAGCGGCGTCGACGAGCCGGAAGCGCTCGAGCAGGTGACGGCGGTCGCCGAGCAGAGTGCGCCGGTATTCGCGGATCACGAGCCGGGTGCCCTCGATCTCCTGCTCGCCGGTGAACAGCTCCGAGATCGGGACGATCAGCGGCGGCTTGCTGACGATCCGCGGCTCGCCGTCGACGACGCGTGTGAGCTTCTTGAACGCGGCCAGACTGTCCTTCGTGCGGGCCTTCGCAACGTTCCGCTCCGCGCGCTTGACCGCCTTGCCGCTCACCTTGGCGGACCAGCCCGCGATGAGGTCCTCGATGTCGACGCGCGAGTACCAGACGTCCATCGTCGACATCGAGGAAAATCTGGTGATGGCCTCGCGGTAAGAGCGGCCCACCCTGACGTTGATCGCTTCCCGGCGGCGCTCGTCGAAGCCGCGATCCCGGCCGGCCACCGCAAAGCTGGCGACGAGCCGCTTGACATCCCATTCGAACGGACCCGGCAGCGTCTCGTCGAAGTCGTTCGTATCGAACACAAGACGCCGGTCCGGAGCCGCGTAGACCCCAAAGTTCGAGAGGTGCGCGTCGCCGCACAGCTGCACGTGCAGCCCCGTGCGCGGCATGCCTGCGAGATCGGCGGCCATGATGTACGCCGCCCCGCGATAGAACGTGAACGGCGAAACCAGCATCCGCCCGTACCGGATCGGCACGAGCTCCTCCACCCGCGTCCTCGCCTGCTCCTCGAGCAGCTCGACCGGGTCGAGACGGACGGTCGACGGCTCCCACCCGGCATGAGACTTGCGCGGAACCTCGGCACGGGCTGCCTTGCCCCTCGCCGTGCGCTCCGCAACGGTGAAATGCGCAACCGGCACGAGAGGCGCCTTGGTCGCGCCGTTGCCCGTCGAGGCCCCGGTTTTCCTCTTCGTCGAGCTCATGGCTCGCTCCCTCCACTTCTGCCTCTCGGGCCGGTGGACACACGCGGGACTTCCGGCTGATCCGCCCTGGCCCGAATTCCAGCCGAGCGTCACGGGCGATCGTACGAAGCGACGCGAGGATCGGCTTCGTCCAGAACGGGTGATCCAGATGTAGGACCGGAGCAGGTTGGTTGTGCTCGACTGACGTCATCGGCGAGCGGCGACCGGAGTAGGGTTGTGCTCGTGGCCGCCGCCTCCGAGCGTCACGTCGTCCTAGGGGCAGCGGGTGGCACCGGCTCCGCGGTCGTCCGCGAGCTCGCGGCCCGGGGACTGCGGGTGAGAGCTGTGACGCGGCGCGGCACGGGCGACGTGCCGGAGGGTGTCGAGCAGGCGGCGGCGGACGTCGGCACCGCCGGGGGCGCGCGGCAGGCCTGTGAAGACGCGGCCGTCGTCTACCACTGCGCACAGCCCGACTACAGGAAGTGGCCCGAGCTGTTCCCACCCATGACGGAAGCCGTCCTCGCCGGAACGGCCGAGGCGGGCGCGAAGCTCGTCTTCGCCGACAACCTCTACATGTACGGGCCGCCCGACGGCCCGATGACCGAGGAAACACCCCAGCGCGCGGAGGGCAGGAAGGGCCGCATGCGCATCGAGATGGCAGATGCGGTCCTGCGCGCTCACGCCGACGGGAGACTGCGAAGCACGATCGCTCGCTCCTCCGACTACTACGGCCCGCGCGGCACCGGCACGACCGCGGGGACAAACATCATGAAGCCGGCGCTGCGCGGCAAGAGGACGCGCTGGCTCGGCTCGCTCGACCAGCCCCACACGCTCAACTACCTGGAGGACATGGGCCGCGCTCTCGTAACGCTGGGCGAACGCGACGAGGCCGATGGCCAGATCTGGCACCTGCCGGCCGCGGAGCCCCTCACGGGGCGGCAGTTCCTCGAGCTGGTGTTCGAGGAGGCCGGGCACTCCCCGAAGATCGGGGTCGCTTCGCGGCCGATGATCAGGATGGCGGGCCTGTTCAACCCCCTCCTACGGGAGCTGAACGAGACGCTGTACCAGTTCGAGCGACCTTTCGTCGCGGACGCGTCGAAGTTCCAGGGTGCCTTCGGGCCGTTCGAGCCGACGCCCCATCGGGAGGCGGTGAGGCGCACGGTGGCCTGGTTTCGGCGCCACTACGGCGTCTAGGGGGTCTGCGCAGAACGCGTCCGGTCGTTGGCGTCCGATCACACCTCTCTGACGTTCTGACGGGGGTTTTATTAGTCCAGCTGAGCACGCTTCACCCGCCACATTCTGGAACGCTCTTGGAACGCAGGGGTGACGACCGACGACAACTGACGGCGGCTTGAATCGCGCCGAAGTGTCCGCGAAGGCGATCAGCGGCGACCAGCGACGATCAACGGCAACCCGCGCCACCTACCTGTCACGCCGGAGGTCGCGGGTTCGAGTGCCGTCGCTCCCGTCTCAGAACCCTCTGCTAATCACCGGGTTTTGCGTTACTACACGCGCAGTTGATCTTTGCGGAGCGCTGAGGCCACCCTCGATACTTCAGGCAGTTAGCCCGAGGAGGGCGTCGAGCGAGCACGCCGACGGGCGCCGGCGGTGATCGCGAGCGCCGACCCGGCTCCGAAGAGGACTCCGACGAGGAGTAGCCCCAGGCCGATCCACAGCACCGAGTCGAGCTCGGCACCGATGCTCATGTCGGCGGACACACCGCGAGCGGCGTCGACGTTCATTACGACGGCGCGCCAGTTTCCGTCCTCCGGGTCCCACTGGATCGTCTGCTCGCCCGCGCCGGTCTGCGACGCGACCCAGAACGACTGGGTGTCCGGGGAAGCAGACGGGGCGGCACCCCCTCGTCGCGAGTAGGTCGGGTCGTCGCTGCCGAAGCCGCTGTCGAAGCCGGTCACGACGTCCCGCTCGACCCGCGCCAGGTACCTGTCGACCGCGGCGGCCGGGCCGATGCCCAGGAAGACAGCGCGGTCACTCTCGCTGCGGACGCGAACCGTCCCGAGGAAGGTGTCCAGCGCCCGCTCGGCACCGTCGGCGTCGATGTCGGCGCGCTCGGAGACGATCGCGTACGTCGGGGTCGAGAACTCGACGGTCGGTGACATGAGGTAGCCGTCGTTGTCGCGCTGTGTCTGATCGACGGCAACAAGCGCGCATCCTCCGGCGAGGAAGCCGAAGGCGACGATCCCCGCGATGACGCCGACCACGATCAGCACGACTCGTCCGGCGGTCCCGCCGCCGTGAGCCTCAGGCGCGGGAGCCGGCTCGGCGGTGACGGTCGTCGACGTCTCTCCGTCCGGTTCCCCAGCTTCCGCTCCACCAGCATCGAGACGGAATGGCGGGTACTCGTCCCGCATCAGAAGCACGTAGGCCGTGACTCGGGCAACCCACCGATCGAGCCCCAGGACGAAGTCGAAGATCCCGCTCGGGTAACGCGCGGTGAAGAGCAGCGCGACGCCGGCGAAGAAGACGAGGACCCCGATCAGACCGCCGTGGAAGCCGGCGCCCCATGCCTTCTCGTCGACTTGCGACGCCGCGAAGCTTCCGCCTCCGAGGAAGATGCCGACGACGACAAGGTGCGGGATCGCGAGGAGCCACGATTTCACCAGCACGAGCCCTCGCGACAGCCGGTCCGGATACGCGACGTCGAGCCGTGCCGGGTAGTCGGGCACGTCGTCGAGCGTGAAGGGCGGATACCGGTCGGTCCCGAGCGCGGCGTACGAGTAGAAGCCAACGCGCCACGTCCAGCGCAACACGCCGAGGTTGAAGTCGAAGATCCCTCGTGGGTAGCGCCCGGTGACGAGGATCGCGAAGAATGCGACGACGGTGAGGACAAGGAGCGTGAGCCAGAGGAACGCGAGCACGAAGTAGTGCGGGATCGCGAGCAGCCACTTCACGAGCCACAACCAGCGGCTCACATTCGCGTCGAGCTCGCCCTCGATGCGGACTGGGTATGGCTGCTTGGCGTCCACGAAGCCTCCTCGCTGGGATGAAACCACGTCGAGCCTCGCCCTGCTACATGTGGACGATCACGGCCAGTGCCTCTGGGAAGACTTGGTCCGTCTCCTAGGCCGGCTCGACAGCACCCAGCCCGAGCCACGAGGCCAGGTCCTCCAGCTCGGCGTGCACGGCCTGCGTCATCGTTCGGGTGAACTTCACGTCCTCGTGGATCGCGTGCACCCGCAACACGGAGGCCTTGCGGTCGGCTTTGGCGTCGACCTTGCCGACCAGCCGGTCGTTATGGAGCACCGGGAGAGCGAAGTAGCCCCAGCGACGCTGCGCCGCCGGCTTGTACATCTCTAGGGTGTACTCGAAGTCGAACAGCTCCTGCGCGCGGGCGCGATCGTGGACGAGCCGGTCGAACGGCGACAGCAGCGCCGTACGCCCCTCGAAGTCCTTGCCGAGCGCGGCGGGGTCGACGCGCCACTCGCCCTTGGTGCCCTCGACAACGGCCGGCTCGCCGGCTTCGCCGACCGTGTTCGGCTCGACCGGCATGGCCGTGCCCTTCTGCCGGGCGATGCCGAGCGCGCCGAGCCGCCGCTTGTTCTTGACCCGCTCTGCCTCGTCCACCGTCGGGACGACGACGTCTGCCGGATACACCCGCTCGGCCAGGTTCCACACCCGCTCCCGCCCGACGCGCCCGGCGATCGCGACTTCGCCGCGCATCATCAGGAACTCGAGCATCTGGGTGACGTTGCGGTTGTGCGTCCACCCGGTCGATGCCCACGGCACGACACACGTGTCCGGGATGTCGCGAGAGGTCATCGGCCCGGAGCTGCGGAGCAGGTCCAGGATGTCGCGCCGGAAGCGGTCGTTGTCTTTGATCCAGGCTCGTGTGGTGTCGTAGCTGGGCCAGTCGGCAGCGCCGGCGAGGTACAGCCCCACGTCGCTCATCGGCCGGACGAGCGCGTTGTGCTCGAACAGCGTGCGGTCCTGCTCCAGCGCCTGCGTGAGGTGTACGGGCTCGTACGCGGAGCCGAGACGGCTCCAGGCGACGAGATCTGCGCTGGGCGCGATGGCCGCCGTCGGGTCGATCTGCAGCAGGGTCAGCTGCTGGACAACGGTGAGCAGCTCGGTCGGCCGGGGTGCGTCGAGCAGCTGCGCGCGCACCGCAATGCGCCGGGCCTTCGCCTTGGTGAGCCGGTGCACCGACAGGAGGCTACGTCAGGGGGTCGGATCGGGGCTTCACTGATCGACTCGCCCCGCCCTCCGACTCAGACCTCGCCGGGCGACTCGGCGAGGAGGCCGCGGAGCCGCTCCGCCGCGGCGAGGTTGCCCTTCCGCTCGTGGAGGCTGACGGCCTCGTCAAGGGTGGCCGATGCCTCCTTCGGTTGACCGGAGAGGCGGAGGACCTCGGCGAGATCGGCCGCCGCTTGCGCCTGCGCATCGAGGAAGTCGGTGCCCGATGCGATCGCGGTTGCTTCGCGGCCGAGGCGTTCTGCCTCGTCGTATTCGCCCGTGCGGGCCAAGAGCTTCGCCCGCACGCGCCGCCAGCCGATGTGCGCGTCGGCGTCCTCGGGCACTGTCAGGCGGTCCGGGCTCAACCGCTCTGTCAACGCTAGAGCCTCGTCGTCACGCCCCTGCCCGAAGAGCGCATCCGCGAGCAGTGGCACGGTGCTCGACAGATAGCCCAGCTCCCCGATCTGCTCCATTTTCTCGCAGGCAGGGCGGAGCGTACGCTCTGCCGCGGCGAAGTTCCCTGCCAGCAACTCGACGGTGCCAATCGCGGGGCGCAGCGAGCCGAGCACGACGGGGAGACCGTGCTCCTCTGCTAATGCCTTCGCTTGCGAGATCAGCTCGCGCGCAGTGTCGAAGCATCCCTTCATGGCCTCGAGCTGCGCACGCCTCTCCAAGAGAGCGCCTTCGAGCCTCCGGTTGGCCTTTGCGCGGGGACGGATCTCCTCGATTCGCGCCAGCGCGTCGTCGACCGACATCGGCCCGCGATACATCACGGTCAGCGCGTATCCGAGGCTCTCGGCCTCCTCGGCTCTGGCGCCGGCGTGCTGTGCATACTCAGCGGCCCGCTCGAGATCCTCGAGAGCTGCCGCAGCCTCGCCTCCCCAGAAGCGGAGCTTGCCGCCGAGGGTCAGCGCGCGGGCCAAACCGGCTTCGTCGCCGAACTCCTCGAAGACCTGAATCGCTGCGTCCACCGCACGCAGAACGTCCTCTCGCTGAACGCCGGTCTGGGCGGTCCGGTTCAACCGGAGGTCCGAAAGCGCGACGCTTGCGTCGGCGGCTACAACGAGCTCGCCTGCAGCTGCTCCGTGCTCGACCGCCTCCGCGAGGACTGAATCTGCGCGGTCCAGCTGGCCTGCCTCCCTCAGCGCTCGACCCAGCGTCGGCAGGTTGCTGAGCCGACTCCGGTTGTCCGACGGAAGCAGAGCCGCTGCTCGCTCCAACAGGCTCGCTGCTGCTTGGGCATCGCCGCGGCCGAAAGCGCGCCGCCCTGATGCAGCGAGGACGTCCGCGGCCCGCTCCGCGAGTGCCTGCGCCCGCTCGGTTGCCGGCCCCAACTCGGCGAGCCAGTGGTACGCCTGCTCCAGGTGGTACCCGACGATCTCGTCGAACTCCTCGCCCCGACCGTCGATCCAGCCGCCGAAGCGCTCGTGCAGACCGGAGCGAAGCTCCTTCGGGATGCGCTCGTAGGCGGCGTCGCGAATCAGCATGTGTCGGAACTCGAAGAGGTCCTCGATCGCGTCATGTGGGCGGATCAAGTCCTTCCGCACGAGGGCGGCGAGCTGCGCACCCGCCGGCCGCCGCCGATCGGGAGCCAGCTCTCCCAGTGCCTCCCACTCGAACTCGATCCCCACGACGGAGGCCCGCTCGAGCAGGTTCCGCTCGTCCTCGGGGAGCGCATCGAGCCGAGCCGCGACGAGGGCCTGAATCGTCGGCGGCACGCGCCCGGCCTCGCCGCCTTCGGCCACCATCGCCATGAGTTGCTCCACGAAGAGCGGATTTCCCTCGGCCACCTCGCGGATCCGCTCGCGCGTAGCGTGCTCGAGTTGCGAGCCGCCGAGGAGCTCCTCGATCAGATCGTCCGATTGAGCGTCGGAAAGCGGCTCGAGCGTGATCAGCTCACCGCGCCAACCGGGGCGCTCGTCGCGCAGCTCCGGCCTTGCGAGGCAGAGGACCAGGAGCGGTGCGTCGCGGGTCCAGTCGGCGAGATGCTCCACGAGGTCGAGGAGCGTGGGCTCGGCCCAGTGGATGTCCTCGACGATGAGTGCAAGCGGACGCTGCCGCGCCCGTCGCTCGAATGCCTTGCGCACCGCCCAGAAGATCTCTTCGGGCGCACCGGCCGACAGTGCGCCGGCGAGCTCGTCCTCGCGGCCTGCTTGCCTGAAGATCTCTACGAGCGGCCAGTAGGTGATGCCCTCCCCGTACGCGAGGCAACGTCCCGACAGGACGGCCGCTTCGCCGGCCAGCGCCGACTCGAGCTCGCGGACGAGCCGCGACTTTCCGATCCCGGGCGGCCCGAGCACCGTGACGAGCCGGCAACGCCGCTCGGAGACGGTCGCCTCGAAGGCCGTATGCAGCTTCGCGAGCTCCTCGCCGCGGCCGACGAGAGGGGCGTCCAGCCGCCGTTCGAAGGCAGGCGCTCCCTCGACCACTCGCAGCAGCCGGTGCGCGGGCACGGGCCTCGCCTTCCCCTTCAGCGAGAGCGCGGCGACCGGCTCGACTTCGATCGCGCCGCGAGCAAGCCGCAGCGTTTGCTCGCCGATCAGGATCTCGCCCGGCTGGGCCGCCTGCTCCAGCCGAGCGGCAACGTTGACTGCGTCGCCGGTCGCGAGGCGCTCTTCGGTGCCGGTCACGACCTCACCGGTATTGACGCCGGTGCGCAGCTGCAGCGAGACGCCATAGTCGCGCTCGAGCTCGTCATTGAGGGGAACGAGCGATTCGCGGAGCTCTGCGGCGGCGCGGAGAGCACGCAGCGCATCGTCCTCGTGCATCGACGGCACGCCGAAGACCGCCATGACCGCATCGCCGATGAACTTCTCCACCGTGCCGCCGTGCCGCTCGATGCATGCCCGCGCTGCGTCGAAGTAGCGCGACATGACGCGGCGCAGCGACTCGGGATCGAGGCGCTCGCCGAGCGCGGTCGACCCGGTGACGTCGGCAAAGAGAACGGTGACCGTCTTGCGCGTCTCTCGAGCCACCGGGAGCCCGAGCGCTGCACCGCAGGCGTTACAGAAGCGAGCGCTCTCCGTATTGTCTTCGCCGCAACTCGGGCACGTGTTCACAGCGAAAGCGTACGACGGCTCTGACGCGATCGGTAGCCGCGGCGTTTCGTCAACGGCGAGCGATGACCAATCGGCCTGCTGAGACGAGCTCGATCCCACTGAGGAGGACCCGACGACGCGCTGATCATGTCCGCCGCGAAGTACGACCCCGGCGCGGAGAGTCGGTCGGTGTCTAAAGCACAGCCCTCTGACGTTCGAGGCGCGGTTTTTCTTAGTCCACAGAGTCCAAGATCAAGGCAGAACAGCGGCCAGGGGCGTCGATCTTGCTACCGAAGGAACCTGCTGACGCCGGTAACGTGGTCGCGCCTCCGGTCGACCTGCGCGGAATCGCGGCCCGGTCCACCGGACACCTGGTCGCGCGTGCGGTCTCGTGCATAGAGAACGTCGCGACCGCCTCCTCCGTCGAGGACATCAGCCTGCTTTCCCCCGGTCAGGACGTCGTTGCCGCCACCACCCTGCAGCCTGTCTGTGCTCTGCGCGACCGTTGAGTACGTCGTTCCCATCGGCGCCCATGAGGACGTTTGCATCTCCGGCGCCCGCCAGCCGGTCGTTGAAAGCGGATCCGAGAACATTCTCGACCTCCGCGACCGAATCAGCTCCGTCACCGGTCGCCTGCCCAAGGGCTAGGTCGACGATCACGCCGACCCGAAGATTGGCGGAGAAGAAGCTCGAGTAATCGACCGTGTCCCGTCCGTCTCCGCCGACGAGCGTGTCATTGCCCGCGAACCCCGCGAGATGATCGTCCCCTGCGCCACCCGAGAGCGTGTCGTCTCCGCCGAGGGCGCGCAGGGAGTCATTCCCCCCACCGCCGAGCAGGACATTGGCGCCCGCGTCACCCGTGAGCAAGTCAGCCCCGGCTCCCCCCGTCGCGTTCTCCAGGCCGACCAAGATGTCCGTGGTGCCCGAGCTCGAGGCTGAGCCGGTCGTCAGGTTGACGGTGACGGAAAGCGGCTCGGCAGAATAGTCAGCGACATCGGTGCCGGCGCCGCCATCGAGCAGATCGTTGCCCGCGCCTCCTGCGAGGGTGTCGTTCCCGGCGCCTCCCGTGATGACGTTGGCACCTTCGTCGCCTCTGAGCGCATCGCGGCCCGCCCCGCTCGTGAGGTTTTCGATTCCGCTGAGCGTGTCGACCCCCGCGCTACCCGTGCTTTGCGCGCCGGGAACCGTGAGGTCGACGGTGACTCCCAGGCCCGCTGAGGCGTAGTCGGCGGTGTCGCTTCCCACTCCACCTGCGACCGTGTCGTCGCCCGCCCGCGCCCGCAAGCGTGTCGTCGCCTCCGCCGCCGAGGAGAATGTTGTCGACCGTGGTCCCCGTGAGCGTGTCGGAGAACGACGAGCCGATGACGTCCTCGGCCGCCGAGATCGTGTCGCTTCCCGCGCCGACGGTGTTCTGTGCACCGGTGGTGGCCAAGTTGACGGTCACGGCCGTTCCGGCGGCCGAGTAGTCGAGCGTGTCTACGCCGCCGCCGCCGTCGAGCGTGTCATTGCCCTCCAGGCCCGAAAGGGTGTCGTTTCCCGCGTTTCCGCTGAGAACGTTCGCGCCGACCTCGCCGGTAATCGAGTCGACGCCTGCACCCCCGCTCACGTTCTCGATCCCGAGGAGGGAGTCGCTGCCGGCGGCGCCGGTGCTCGTGCCCGCCGTCGGACCGGTTGCGGGAGCCAAGACGACGGTCACGGCGCCGCTGAGTGAGGAGTAGTCGATTGTGTCGGTTCCGAGGTCGCCGCTGATCGTGTCGTCGCCGGCGTCGCCGGTGATCGTGTCGTTCCCCGAGTTTCCGGAGAGGACGTTCGCGTTCGCGTCACCGCCAAGGGTGTCGGCTCCGGTCCCGCCCACGAGGTTCTCGAAGACGACGAGCGTGTCGATTCCGGCACCGACCGTGTTCTGCGGTGAAGACGACGCCAGCGTCACAGTGATCCCCGCCGCCACTCCGGAGTAGTCGAGAACGTCGGCGCCTGCTCCACCGTCGAGGTCGTCGTTCCCCGCGCCCTCGACCACGGTGTCGTCTTCAGCCCCCGCGGAAACGGTGTCACTGCCGGTGCCCCCCGTCAGGCGATCGTCCCCGGAGTCGCCCGTGAGCGTGTCGTCGCCTGCGCCGCCGTCGATCGTGTCATCGCCCACCGCCCCGGCAAGGTTGTTGGCGCTCGCGCTACCGATGAGCGTGTCGTCACCGGACCCGCCGACAGCGTTCTCGATGTCTGCGGCGACGTTGTCGCCCTCTCCGAACTCACCGTCGTCGAAGACGCCGTCCATCGTGACTGCCACCCCATTCGCTCGCAGCGCGTACGTCACGGTGTCGATCCCACCGCTTCCTGCCATCGTGTCGGTCCCGCTCGTCGCCGCGCCTTCGTCGAAAGTGTCGTTTCCGAGACCACCGGTCAGCGTGTCGCCGCCGAGCCCGCCGCTCAAGCGTGTCGTTGCCCTGACCGCCAGTCAGGGTGTCGTCGCCAGCCCCGCCGTCCAGGATGTTGTTCCCGGTCCCACCGGTGATGGTGTCGTCGCCGGACCCGCCGGAGACCGTGTCGTCTCCGCTGTCGCCGTTGAGGGTGAAGAGGATCGTCGAGGGGCCTCCGGTGCTCGCGTTTCCCGCGCCCGAAACGACGTCGGCGCCGTCGCTCCCGCTTACGGTCCCGAGCTCGACCCCGGTCAGCGTCGCGTCGACGTCGTTGTCGCCGTTCAGGTTGGCGCCGAGGGTGCCGAACACGATGCTGTCGTTCCCCGGGCCGCCGGTCACGGTCAACCGGTCCTGGGTGCCGGTTCCGAGATCGACGGTGAACTCGATCTCCGAGCTCCCCGTCCCCTCCACGGTCACGCCCGGCGCAAACGAGCCGCCGCTCAGGTCGATCGTCAACCCCTCCGCGCCCGTGTTACCGGTGACGACGATCGTGTCCGTCGTCGACGTCGTGGCGGCACCGCAGGCTGTCACGCCCACCATGATCCGGCCTGCGTTCGCCCCGGTACCGACTGAAATCGAGCCGGAGTCGCCGGCAGCGGTCATCGAGACCGTTGCGGTTGAGCCAACGAACGCGCAACTGACAGCGCCGCTCGCAACCGGAGCGACAATGAGTAGCGCGAAGCTGACGGCTACTACCGTCGCGAATGCCCTCAGACGCGCGTCGAGGCCGCGCAGGGGTCGCTTTCCGATAACTGGCCGTTCATTCATGCTGCTCGCCTCTCAGCTAGCCGGGGGAGAATCGGGTATCCGCTCCCTAGTTCGACACTCCTAGGAGCCGGCTTTAGCGCGCACATCGTGGTTCGTGCTCTCTGGCGTCAGCCCAGATCCGCGAACGGGCTGACGCTCAGGTACTTGAAGCCGGTGTCGACGGCCAGAGTCACGATCACCGCACCCGGCCCGAGCCGCTCTGCAAGGCGATGCGCGCCGACGACGTTCGCCCCGGTCGAGATCCCCGCGAAGATGCCCTCCTCCCGCGAGAGCCGAAGCGTCATCTCGACCGCTTCGTCGTCGCCGATCGGCTCGAGGTGGTCGACCTTGTCGGGATACCAGTGCGGCATGAGTAGGCCGGTCCACCCCTGAATCAGAAACGGGCCGCGCTCACCGCCGCCGATCGCAGCCGACGACGCGGGCTCGTGAGCCTGGATGAAGACGCCGTGAGGCTTGAGCGCATCCGAGACGCCCATGACCGAGGTCGCAGTTCCCATGCCGTGGCAGAAGGCGGTCACGCGTCCTTCGCTCTGCTCCCAGATCTCCCGGCCGAGACGGTCGCGGTGGTCGGGAATGATGTACGGGTTGTTGAACTGATCGGTCGCGTAGTGACCGGGAGCCTTCGCGAGCTCGGCGGCGCGCGCGACCATGTTCTCGATGTCCTTCGAGGTCACCTTGGGCCTGCCCTCGACGGACGGAATGACGTCGAGCTCCGCCCCGAGCGCCCGCATCAGCTGAAAGCGCTCCTCGGTGAAGCAGTCGGCGATCACGATCAGGGCGCGGTAGCCCTTGGCCCGGCAGACGAGCGCGAGCGCGGGGCCCGTGCTGCCGCCGGTGTACTCGACGACGGTGTCGCCGGGGGAGATCAAGCCGTCGCGCTCCGCTCCCTCGATCATCGCGAGCGCCATCCGGTCCTTCATCGAGCCGGTCGGGTTGCGGTACTCGAGCTTCAGCCACAGCTCTGCCCCGTTTGGTGGCGTGCAGCGACGGAGGCGGACGAGCGGCGTGTTCCCGATCGCCTCGAGAATCGACTCCATGACGTGATCTCTACTACCCGAGCGAGACGACGCAGTTTTCACCCGATGTGGGCTACGCGATCGAGACCGCCGTTTTGTTGCCTTCGTATCCGTGGAGGCCCGAGCCCCATCTGCTCCCAACCGTGCCGGCCTCGTGCTCGTTTCGCTGATCCTCGTAGCCGCGGTCGCGAACCTGAATCTGTCGGTTGCCAACGTGGCGTTGCCGGATATCGGGAAGGCGTTCGACGCCGGGCAGGTGTCGCTCGACCTGATCGCCGTCGGCTACTCGCTCGGCCTGGCCTGCTCGGTGCTCTGGCTCGGTGCCCTGGGCGACCGGTACGGGCGCAAGCTGATGCTGCTCATCGGCACGGCGCTCGCGGTCCCGATGTCCTGCCTCGCGGCTTGGGCCCCGTCGGACGTCGTGCTCTTCGTTGCCCGCGTCGGCGGCGGGCTCGCAGCGGGCATGGCATACCCGACGACCCTCGCGCTGATCACGGCACTCTGGTCGGGCCCGGGACGGACGAAGTCGATCGCGCTCTGGTCGGGCACCGGCGGCGCGATCGCCGCGCTCGGCCCGCTGCTCGCTGGCCTTGCGCTCCAGCATTTCTGGTGGGGCTCGGTGTTCCTGATCACCTTGCCGTTCGCCATCGTCGCGCTCGTGATGGCCTGGTGGCTCGTGCCGGCTCACGTCAACGAGACGACGGACCCGGTCGACAACCTCGGCGGCATCCTCTCGCTGCTCGCGGTTGCCGGCCTCATCCTGGCGATCAACTTCGCGCCGGTCCCGAACGAAGGGACGCTCGTCCTGGGACTCGCGGTGATCGCGCTCGCCGCGCTCGTTGCCTTCTACATCCGGCAAAAGCGGGCGAACAACCCGCTCTACGACCTTCACGTCGCGGGACGACGAACGTTCTGGGTGGCCGCCTGTGCGGGGATCATCGTCTTCGGCTCCCTGATGGGCGCGATGTTCGTCGGCCAGCAGTTCCTCCAGAACGTGCTCGGCTACTCGACGCTCCAGGCCGGGGCAGCGATCCTGCCGGCAGCGCTCTTCATGGTGCTGGTCGCGCCCCGCTCGGCCAAGCTCGTCGAGACGCACGGGGCGCGGCTGACGCTGCTCGTCGGCTACGCGTTCTGCCTGCTCGGCTTCCTCACGATGCTGCTGCTCTGGAAGCAGGACATCTCCTACTGGAAGGTCGGCCTCGGCTACGCCTTGATGGGGGTCGGTGTCGGCTTCGCCGGCACTCCGGCCTCCCATTCGCTGACGGGCTCCGTGCCGGTCGAGCGCGCCGGGATGGCGTCGGGGACCGCCGACCTCCAGCGCGACCTGGGCGGTGCGATCATGCAGTCGATCTTCGGCGCGCTGCTCACAGCCGGCTACGCGACGGCGATGACGGCTGCGGTCGCTTCCTCGGGCAAGCACGTCACCGACGCAACGCAAGCCCAGCTCACGAAGTCCTTCGCCGGCGCCGAGGACACCGCGCAGCAGTACCCGCAGTACGCAAGCCAGATCACGGCCGCGGCGAAGACGTCCTTCCTGCAGGGCGACCAGTGGGCCTACCTCGCGGGGATCGTTGCCGTCCTCCTTGGCGCCGCCCTCGTCTACTTCGCGTTCCCGAAAAAGGACGAAGAGGAGCAACTGCTGGCCCGGTTCCACGCCGAGGATACGGGCAAAGCCGAGAAGGTCGAACCGACGGCGCAGCAATGATCGCCTCGCAGTCCAGGCCTCGGGCTCCCGATTCACCCCGCTGGCATGAGGTTGCTCCTCCCTGCTCCCCGTACCGTCGGGGCTCCAACACTCCGGAGGGGTAATGAGCGGGAGATCCGATTCCCGGGCCGACAGCAGCGACCGTGGGAAGCCCTCGGAGCCCGCGGACGACAACAACGTCGTCGGCGGACTGGCGTCGAGGCTCGGCCGGCTGGCGCTCCGCCCGGCGCGGGCGGCTGCGCGCTCCAGCGGAACCGTCGTCACCGGCGAGGCCGAGCGGGCGATCGACGGTGTCCTCGCCGGCCCGCTGCCGGAAGCAATCGCCCGATCGCTCGTCGAACATCACATCGTCGAGCGAGTCGCTGCCGAGGTGGTTGCGAGCGCCGACCTCGAGAAAGCCGTCCTGTCGGCGCTCGAACACGAGCAGACCGAGCGACTCGTGCGGGGGGTCCTCCAGAGCGCGGCGCTGGAGCGAATTCTGGCTGACGCCGTCGAGAGCCGGCTCACGGTCGACCTCACCGAGCGCATGCTGCGCAGTCCCGAGTTCGGCCGTGCGCTGAAGCAGGTTCTCTCGAGCCCGGAGGTGCGCGCCGCGCTGACCCACCAAACGACCTCTCTGGGCGACGAGTCGGCGGCTGCCATTCGCCGACGCGCGAGGAGGCTCGACGATTCCGCCGAGACCACGGTTCGGCGGGGCATCGGGCACCCTCGGCCGAGCGACGAACGGCCGGTGCGCTACGGCGGACTTGCCACCCGCGGGGTGGCGCTCGTAGTCGACGCGTTCCTTGCGAACCTGATCTTCCTCGTCGGGGGCGCCATGATCGGACTGGTCGCCTCGCTCTTCGGACAGCTGAGACCGGAGTGGCTCGTCGCGACTCTCGCTGGAGCCGGCTGGCTGCTCGCGGTCGTCACGTACTTCGTCCTGTTCTGGAGCACCACGGGCCAGACACCCGGGATGCGGCTCATGCGCGTGCGGGTGGTCGATGCCGCGAACGCGCCGCCGTCAGCGGGACGCTCCCTGGTACGCCTGGTCGGACTGGCGCTTGCGATCATCCCCTTGTTCGCAGGCATCGTTCCTGCGCTCTTCAACGACCGTCGCCGCGCGCTCCAAGACCTTCTCGCCGGTACCGTCGTCCTCTATGACGAGCGTCCGGGCCTTGCAGTCGACGAGGCGATTGTGGAGACACGGCTGCCAAACTGACCGACGTGGAGGTTCGGAAGCTCGTCGTCGACGGGGCGCCGATCGAGTATCGCGTGGCCGGCGCCGGCAAGCCGCTCGTCCTCGTGCACGGGCTGTCCGGCTCCTGGCGCTGGTGGGAGCCGGTGCTCGGGCGGCTGGCAGAGCGGCGCCGAATACATCTGGTCGACCTGCCACGACTCGGGCGACGGCTTCCCGCCGCCGGACTCACAAGCTGGTTCGGCCGCTGGCTCGACGCGGCAGCTTTCGGAAGCGTCGACCTCGTCGGTCATTCGCTCGGTGGGCTGATCGCGGCCGAGTTCGCAGCCGAGCAGCCACAGCGCGCCGAGCGGCTGGTGCTCATCGCACCGGCCGGAATACCCAGCGGGACGACCCTGGTCGGTCGGGGCGGACTGCTGCTGAGGACGCTCTACGACATCCGTGACCGATTCCCGAGGGTCGTCGGCGACGCAGCGCGCGCCGGACCGTCGAGTCTCGTCCGCGGAGCCCTGTTCGCATCCCACCGAGACCTGAGGCTGGAGCTCGCGTCTATCCGGGCCAGGACGCTACTCGTGTGGGGCGAGAACGACCGCCTTCTTCCAGCGCGGATCGCGGCGGAGTGGCAGCACGTTCTCCCCGCCTCCCAGCTCGTCCGCCTCCACTGCGGGCACGTGCCCATGTGGGAGACGCCCGAGGAGCTGGCTTCCTGCCTGCTCGACTTCCTCGACGAGGAGCTCGTGGACGGTCCCGGCGATCAGATCGGGCTGGGTGTAGTGGACGGCGTGGGGCTCCCGAGGGACTACGACGAGCCGGCTGCGCGGTAACAACGCGGTTGCCCTCTCAGCCCAGCTCTGACCGACGAACGCGTCGTCCTCGCCGCGGACGACAACAGTCGGCTGCGTGATCAGCGGCAGCCGCTGCTCGATCCGGTCGCTGAGCACCGAGCGAGCGGTCGCCAGGAGCGCGCCGATCCCGAAGACGGCGTCGTCGTAGGCGGCTCGCGCGAGCAGCGACGGCGGCTCCCGCGCTGCAGCACGCAGCCCACCGAGGAGCTGGTGGCGCGCGGTGCGCCGATGCGGATCGACCGTGGGGCCGACGAGCACCATCGGCCCAACGCGCTCCGGGTGGCGCACGGCGAGCTCGGTCACGACCTGACAACCCATCGAGTTGGCCACGAACGCGGGCCGCCGGAGCCCGGCCGCGTCGAGCCACCCGGCGAGGGCGGTTGCGAGATCCGCGATGCCGAGCGGAGCCCGCGGTTGCTGGCTACGCCCGTATCCGGGCAGGTCCGGTGCGAAGACGGAGCAGGATGGCGCGAGTGACTTCGCGAGCGGAAGCATGTACCTCCCCGAGACCCCGTACCCGTGGAGAAGCACGACGGGCGCACCCTGCCCGCCGACGCGCGCGTGGACGCCGAGCCCGAAGACGTCGAACCACCGGCTCGTGATCGGCGAGTGAGCACTCCGCCGCCGCAACGAGCTCAAGAATCCAGCCATCCTCCAAGGAGATCAGCAAGCTCCGGCTGCACCATCATCCCAACCGGGCGATGATCGTCAGAAACCGACGCGCACGTTCGTGAAGTACCAAAGCGCGGACGTCGCCCACAGCGTCACGATGACGGCGAACAGCGTCCCACCGACGACCGGCAGCGTCCAGCGGGGATGCGCGCGGTCGTGCACGAAGAAGATCTTGACCGCGAAGACCCCATAGACGAATGAGCCTGCAATCGAGTGAACGAGCACGCGCGTCGTGACGGTCTGAAACCCGAGGATGAAGATGCAGTGGAACGCAACGGGCAGCGTGCAGAGGAACGCGAGCCGGCCCGACCAGCGGTGCACCCGGTTCACCTGTGGGCGCGGGATGCGCACGATTCGCTCCAGCTTCCCGAAGATGCGCGCGCCGGTCGAGACCTGCACGACCGCCAGGATGGCCGCGGCTGTCGCGAACCACACCTTTCCGGCAATCGGCGAGGAGAAGACGGACGTAATCACGTCCGAGTACGTCGAGTTCACGCTCGCCAGCACCTGAATCGAAGCCGACCCTACGGGTTACGATCGGCGCGTGTCGAGTCCCTGGCGGCGACTCGTGCTCGTCCCCGCGATGCTCTTCGTCGTGGTCTCGGCGAGCGCGTTCACCCTGGCGAAGCTGCACCCCGCCAGGCCAGGCGTGCCGAAGTCCGGATCGATCAAGCTCGGGGACGCACACCGCGGCCAGGCGGTGTTCTCGACAACGTGCTCGGGCTGCCACGGCGATGCTGCTCAGGGCGGCATCGGCCCAAAGCTCGCGGGCGCAAGCATCTCGCTCGCCGCCGCGAAGGCGCAGATCGACAACGGCGGCGCCGGGATGCCGCCAAAGCTCGTTCAGGGCCGCCAGGAGGAGGACGTCCTCGCCTACCTCTCGTCGATACTCGCACCGGGCGGCTAGCTCTCCCCGAGCCTGGTGGGCGGCGCACCGCCGAGCCCGGGCTCTACCGTGATGGCATGACCGCGATCCGAACCGAGAAGCTGACAAAGCGCTTCGGTGCCGAGCTCGCCCTGGACGTGCTCGACCTCGCAGTCGAGTCCGGCGAGGTCTACGGCTACCTCGGCCCGAACGGGGCGGGCAAGACGACGACGATCCGGTTGCTGCTCGGGCTGCTCCGCCCGACCGGCGGTCGAGCGGAGGTGTTCGGCGTCGACGCTTGGAGGGACCCTGTGACCGCCCATCGGCGGCTCGCTTACGTCGCCAGTGAGCCGTCCTTGTGGCCCGCGCTGACGGGCGCCGAGACGCTCGAGTTCCTCGGGCGGGTGCGCGGGCAGGTCGATCACGCCTACCGCGAGCTGCTCGTCGAACGCTTCCAGCTCGACACGAACAAGAAGGTGCGCGCGCTCTCGCACGGCAACCGTCAGAAGGTGCAGTTGATCGCGGCGTTTGCGACCCGCGCCGACCTCCTGATCCTCGACGAGCCGACCGGTGGCCTCGATCCGCTGATGGAGATGGCGTTTCGCGAGACGGTGCTGGAGACCAAGGAGCGCGGTCAGACGGTCTTCCTTTCCTCGCACATCCTCAGCGAGGTCGAGGCGCTTTGCGACCGCGTCGGGATCCTGCGCCGGGGCCGACTCGTCGACCAGGGCACGCTCGCCGAGCTCCGTCACCTCGGCGCGCAGACGGTCGAGGTCACCTTCGACGGCCCCGTCCCGAAGCTCCCGCCGCTGCCGGGCGTCAAGGTGGCGAGGGCGGGTGCGAATACCGCTCGGTTCGAGGTGACCGGCGAGATCGGGCCCCTGATCGCCGCGCTCGCCGAGCATCCGGTGCGGTCGCTGACCAGCCGCGAGCCGTCGTTGGAGGAGATCTTCCTCCACCACTACCAGGAGGAACCCCGTGTCGACGGCTAGCGCGGTGGCCCGCCGCGCGTTCGCCGACGCGCGTGTCCGGACCGTCTCCTTCGCCCTCCTCTTCGCAGTCAGCGCCTTCGTGCAGGCCACCGCCTACCGCAAGGGCTACCCGACGCTCGCGGACCGGAGCAAGTTCGCGCGCAGCGTCGGCGCGAACGACGCCACCCGGCTGCTCTACGGCAAGCCCCACGATCTGCTCTCCGTCGGCGGCTATGTCAGCTGGCGCGTGGGTGGAAGCCTCGCGATCTTCGCTGCGATCTGGGGGCTCCTCGGCGCGGTCCGTGCCATGCGCGCCGAGGAGGAGGCGGGGCGAGCGGAGCTCGTGCTCTCGGGAGTCGTCAGTCGGCGGATGGCCTTCCTCGCCCAACTCGCGGCGATCGGCGCCGGCGCCGTGGTGCTATGGCTCGCGTTGCTCGTCGGCCTCGCCGGCGGGGAGGTCTCCGTGGGCGGCTCGGCCTACCTCGCGCTCGCGATCGTCTCGATGGTGCCGGTGTTCGTCGGCGTCGGAGCCCTCGCCAGCCAGCTCGCCCCGACCAGACGGCTGGCGACCGGGCTTTCCACCGGCGTGCTCGCTATCGCGTTCGCGCTGCGCACTGTTGCCGACACGTCCTCCGGCGGCCTGGGGTGGCTGCGCTGGACGACGCCTCTGGGCTGGGCCGAGGAGTTGCGGCCGTTCGCAAGCCCGCGGCCGCTCGTCCTGTTGCTGCCCGTCGCAACCAGCGACCCTGTTGCTCGTGGTGGCCGCGGTGCTGGCGGTGCGGCGAGACGTCGGCAGCGGCCTGCTGCCGTCGCGGGACAGCGTGCCCCCGCGGCTGTACCTGCTCGGATCGCCCGTCGCGCAGACGTTTCGCTCCGAGCTCGGGGCCCTGCTGGCCTGGCTGCTTGGGGTCGGAGCGTTCGCTCTCCTCATGGGCACGATCTCCAGTGCCGTCACCCCGGACGTGATCTCCGAGAACGTGCGGCGCCAGCTGGAGAAGCTCGGAGCCGGCTCGATCATCACGGCGTCAGGCTGGCTGGGCTTCTCCTTCATCTTCTTCGTCCTCGCTGTCAGCCTGTTCTGCTGCACACAGGTGGGCGCGATCCGGAGCGAGGAGGCCGAGCAGCGGCTCGAGACCCTGCTCGCCCTCCCCGTCAGCCGCCGCGGCTGGCTCGCCGGGCGACTGCTCCTGGCCGCTGCGGGGGCCGCGGCGGTGGCACTCGCGGCCGGTGTGCTCGCCTGGGCAGGCGCCGCGACTCAGGGCGCCGAGGTCGGGTTCGCGGAGATGATCGGGGCCGGCGCCAACTGCCTGCCGACGGCGTTGCTCTTCCTCGGCCTCGGTGCGCTGGGCTTCGCTGTCGCGCCTCGGGCAAGCACCGGCGTCGCCTACGGGCTGGTCGCAGTCGCGTTCCTCTGGGAGCTGTTCGGCGCCCTCCTGGAGGCGCCCGGATGGCTCCTCGCCCTTTCCCCCTTCCACGACGTCGGCCTCGTTCCCGGAGAGCCGTTCGAGGCCACTGCGGCCGCGGTCATGCTCGTGATCGCCGCCCTCACGTCGATCGGAGCCGTGTGGATGTTCGAGCGCCGCGACCTGACGCCCGCATGAGCGGCCGGTGCTAAGCAGGGCGCAACCTCGAGGAACGTGACACGCAGACGGGCGGCCCGTAGGCCGCCCGTCTGCCACCGACCGGTGAGCGCGGTTTAGCGTGCCGGCGGGAGGAGCACCTTGTTGATGACGTGAATCGTGCCGTTCGACGCCGCGATATCCGTCTTCACGACCCGCGTGGAGCCGTTGAGGAAGACGTTTCCGCCGCGGACCTTGATCCGCACGGAGGGCCCTGCGAGGGTCTTGGCCGAGCGGAGCCCGACCACCTGGGTCGCCTTTACGTCGCCCGCGACGACGTGGTAGAGCAGTACCCGGCGAAGCTGAGCGCGGTTGCGGAGCAGCTTGTTCAGCGTTGCCTTGGGCACCATCTTGAAGGCGGCGTCAGTCGGTGCGAACAAGGTCAGCTTCGTCTGGCCGGTGAGAGCGCCGGCGAGGCCGGCGCGCTTGGCGAGCATGACGAGCGTCCTGAACTGGCCGGCAGCCACTGCGGTCTGGACGATGTTCTTCTGGGCTGTCGGCCTCTGGGCCGGAGCCGCCGCGCTCGTCCCTGCGGCCGCGAACGCGGCGATCGCGAGAACGGAGGCGGTGAGGATTGCTGCGACGATCTTGGTCATGGTGATTCTCCCTTCCACTATGCGGTTGTGACTTGTGGGTTGCGGCTCCAGCGGCGCCGGATGGCGCCCTGCTGAGCCAACTGATAGACGGCCGCGAGACCGACGAGGCCGTAGATCACGCGGCTGGCCGCGTTCGTCTCGCCGAAGTCGAGGCCGACGAGCGCCGCGACGAGGTCGAAATCGGCGACGGCAACTAGACCCCAGTTGAGCCCGCCCACAATGAGAAGGACGGCTGCGAGGATGTCGAGCTTCTTCACGGTGTACTCCTTTCTGTACAGCATTTGTCAAGAGAACGTACAAGTATTGGGTCATCTTGTCAAGTGTTTGTTCAATGTCTGTAGAATGCTGCCATGGAACCCGTGACCGAGCAGCTCCGGATCGGCGAGCTGAGCCGACGAACAGGCGTCAGCGCCGAGCTCCTGCGCGCGTGGGAACGCCGGTACGGGCTGCTCCACCCGACTCGCACCGGCGGCGGATTTCGTCTCTACTCGCCGGCTGATGAGCGCCGTGTCTCGCTCATGCGCTCGCACTTGCAGCATGGAATGTCAGCTGCAGAGGCTGCCCGCCTCACCCTGACGGAGGCGGACGGCGCCACTCGCGATGAGGATGAACCCGTCCTGCAGCGCCGTGCTCATGAGCTTCGCCAGGCACTGGACGACCTCGACGAGGGCGCGGCGCAAAGCACGCTCGACAGCGTTCTCGCAGAGGTCTCGACCGAGACCGTGCTCACGGAACTCGTGCTGCCCTACCTCCATGAGCTCGGTGAGCGCTGGGCGAGCGGCGAGGCGTCGGTGGGCCAGGAGCACTTCGCCAGCCAACTCATCCGAGGCAGGCTCCTCGGGCTCGCGAGGGGCTGGGATCGCGGCGCCGGCCCGCGCGCGCTCCTTGCCTGCGCTCCGGGCGAGCAGCACGATCTCGGGCTGATCGCGCTTGGCCTCGCCCTGCGTGCCCGAGGCTGGCGCATCACGTATCTCGGCCAGGACACACCATTCGAAACGCTTGCCGAGACTGCCCGCTCGCTCGGGCCGCTCGCGATCGTGATCTCATCCGCCTCGCCCGAACGGCTCTCGAGGTCGGGGGCCGAGTTGCGACGCTTGGCGGGCATTGCCCACGTGTGGCTCGCCGGGCCAGGCGCCAGCGAAGCTCTCGCCAAGAAGGGACGGGCAACATTCCTCGAGGTCGGCCCGGTGGCCGCAGCGGACCGCGTAGCCGCCACAAGACAATGAGGCCTGCCTGAAACCCGTGACGTCCGTCGAAACGGCGACCGCCACCGGACCGGTCGTCGACCCGACGCCGCGTGGGGCGGAGATGCTCGCCGCGAGCTACTGGCGGGAGGTCGAGACGACGACGCGCCGCATCGTGCGGGCGGACGCCGTTGCCGGGCGCATCGATGTTCGCCTATTCGGTCGAGGGCCCGTCCTCATCAGGCTTGGACGTCCTGCCGTCCTTGCCGACCTCGCATCCGTTACGTGCACGTACCCCATCGTCGGCGGGCTCCTGGTGGGCCGGCCCGGCGGGGCGCTCGCACTGGAACAGGTCAACGGTGATCCGGTCGTTCTGCGCTCGACACTGACGGAATACGTGCCCCGGCTTGCGGGCACGCTCTACTTTCAGGTGCAGGCTCGCCTGCATTCACTGATCAGCCGCCGCTACTTCGCGCGACTCGGCCGGGACGCACGATGAAGGTCGCCGTCTTTGGCGCAACCGGCACCATCGGCACCGCCCTGCTACCGGCTCTGGCCCGCTCGCATGACGTCGTCGCGCTGTCGCGACGCGAACGGGAAGGCGGCGGAGTGAACTGGTTGAGGGCCGACGCCGGCGACGCCGAATCCGTCCGCAGTGCGCTCGAGGGAGTCGACGTCGCCTACTACCTCGTGCACTCGCTCGGCACGCGTGACTTCGAGGAGCGCGATCTCTCCGCGGCCAGGACTGTCGCCGAGGAGGCCGCGCGGGCCGGGCTCAGCCAGCTCATCTACCTAGGCGGCCTCGGCGACGATTCTCCTGAGCTGTCTCCGCACCTCCGTAGCCGGCTCGAGACCGAGAAGGAGCTCGCCTCTGGTGCCGTCCCGCTGACCACGCTGCGAGCCGCGATCGTCATCGGCCGCGGCAGCGCCGGCTTCGAGACGATCGTCGCGCTCGTGGACCGCCTGCCGGCAATGCTGTGCCCGCGCTGGGTCGGCGTACGTACTCAGCCGGTCGCCATCGTGGACGTCGTCGAATACCTCGCCGGTGTCTGCGGTCTTCCCCAAGCGATCGGAGAGAGCTTCGACATTGGCGGGCCCGACGTAATGACCTACCGGGAGATGATCGAGCGGGTTGGAACCGAGCGCGGCAAACGGCCGCTGATCGTAGAAGTACCCGTGCTCACGCCCCGTCTCTCCTCGTATTGGCTCCACCTCGTGACGCCCGTGAAGGCCTCGGTCGCCCGCCCGCTGATCGAAGGCCTGCGAAACGAGACCGTCGCGAAGGACGAGCGCATCCGGGAGCTGCTCCCCCTCGAGCTGACGCCGTTCGACGTAGCGGCGCGAGCCGCGCTCGACGGCTAATCCGAGCCAGGTGGGCGATGATCGTCGGAAACCGAGTGGCCCGGCAGGTAGCTCTCCTTTCGCTCCCGGAGCTCGACGATTACCCGCGAGAGCAGACGCGACTGCGACGCCGTACAGGCAGACACCGCCGAGCGACTGCCGGCCCGCCGAGCCGTGCCGTCCCACCACTCAGCCGCCGGCTGACCCGACTTCTGAGCCCGCTAGCTCGGCGAGATGTTCTGGTTGATCCGGAAGAAGTTGTCCGGGTCGTACTTCAGCTTCAGGGACTGCAGCCGGTCGTACTTCTCCGGTCCGTAGGACTGACGAACCCGCTCGGCCCCCTCGTCCCCGAGGAAGTTCACGTAAACGCCCTCGTGCCACGGCTCCAGGGCCGACCAGAAGCTGCGCACCCACTCGCGCTCCTCCTCGAACCCCTCGCTCGTCTCGGTGCACGCGCCGATGTTGTACGTGAAGCCCGCCGTGCGGCCGTTGAATGCGGTTTCTTCATCGCCGACGCGGCCGACAGCTCCGCCGCCTTGCCAGATCGGGAACGACGTCATCGGCGAGTCGATCTGCAGCGAGCGCTCAACCGTGATGTCGATGATCTCGTCGTTCAGCTCCGCGACGTCGCAGCTCTTGAAGTAGTACCAGCGGCCCGGCACGAAGCTCGGGTCGAGCATCGCCTGGTGCGCCAGGTACGGCTTCGGCGTGCAGACGTCCGCAACCGGCGAGCCGAACTCGCGCAGCGGGCGGATGAACTTCTCCCCTTCCTCGATGTCGCCGGCCCAGCAGCAGATGACCATCACCACCGGCTTGCCGTGCAGCTCCTCGGGAACGAAAGGCAGCGGCGGCGCCTTCCGGTGAACGACGAGCGTCATCAGCTCGTCCGGCGCGTCGGCAACCCAGTCGCGATAGAAGCGCAGAACCTCGCCGGACTGCTCCATCGGCCAGAAGATCGGACCTGCGAGCACCTGCGTCCCGAGCGGAACGCAGCGGAACTCGAACTCCGTGACGATCCCGAAGTTGCCGCCGCCTCCGCGGACGCCCCAGAAGAGATCGGCGTTCTCGTCGGCGCTCGCCTTGACGAACTCTCCTTCGGCGGTCACGAGATCGACCGAGACGAGCTGGTCGATCGAGAGCCCGTGCTTGCGCATGATCCAGCCGATTCCGCCACCGAGCGTGAGTCCCGCCACTCCGGTGTGCGTGACGATGCCCGAGGGCACCGCGAGCCCGAACGCCTGCGTTTCCCTGTCGAGCTCACCGAGCAGGACCCCGGCTTGCGCGCGAGCCGTGCGCTTCTCCGGGTCGACGCGCACGCCCTTCATCGGCGAGAGGTCGATCATCAACGCGTCGTCTGCGACCGAGAGGCCCGGGAACGAGTGCCCGCCGCTTCGCACCGCAACCGGGAGGCCGCTCGCCCGCCCGAACTTCACGGCGGCGATCACGTCCGAGACACCGGCGCAGCGGACGATCAGGGCCGGATGCCTGTCGAACGAGCCGTTCCAGATCTTCCGGTGCACGTCGTAGTCCGGCTCCCCTGGACGGACGACGTGCCCGCGGAATGCGGACTCGTCGATCTCGATGCCGTCGACGACAGCGCTCACGCGACTAGTTTCGCACGCTAGGCCGGCCTGTACACGAGGATCGTGACTCCAGCGCCGACGGTCTTCGAGTCCGCGAGCAGGAAGCTCTTCTTGCCGCGTCGTCTCGCCAAACAGGCGCTTGCCGCGTCCGAGCAGGACGGGGAAGACCATCAGCCGCAGCTCGTCGACGAGGTCGTGCTCGATCAGCGTCTGCACGAGCTGGGCGCTGCCGTGAACCACGATGTCGCCGTCCGGCCCCTTCCTCAGCTTGTCGACCTCGTCCACGACGTCGCCCTTGAGCACCGTCGAGTTGTTCCAGTCGGCCGCGTCGAGCGTCGAGGAGACGACGTACTTGGGCATGCTGTTGAACTTGTCCGCGAACTCGCCTTCCCTGGACGGCCAGGCCGCGGCAAATCCCTCGAAGGTCCTCCGCCCGAGCAGGAGTGCATCGGCGTCGAACGCTTCGTCGAGCTTGAACTTGTCGCCCTCCTCTCCGCGATCGATCTCGAAGGTCCAGCCGGCGTGCTCGAACTCCTCGTCACCGCCCGGCGCCTCCATGACACCGTCGAGCGAGACGAACTCGGTTACGACGATCCTTGCCATCTCGATCCTCCGTTTCCTTGTCGCTTGCCGTTTGGACCCGTTGGGCCCTCGAAAGTCATCGGGAGGAACCGTGGCGCAGGATCCGTCGGCGACCCGTCGAACCCGATCATTCATGCCCGCTCCGCAACGCGACGATCCTTTCAAGGTCTTCGGCTTCATCGTCGAGATCGAAGGCGTTGCACGCGGAGCCTTCTGCGAAGTGAGCGGGCTCGAGAGCGAGACGGCGGTGATCGAATATCGCAACGGCAGCGAGACCGTCGTGCGCAAGCTGCCCGGCCTGACGAAGTTCGGGAACATCATTCTCCGTCGCGGGGTTACCCAGGATGCCGACCTGTGGAACTGGCGCAAGAGCGTCGTGGACGGCAACATCGATCGCCGTAATGGTGCGATCGTGCTGCTCGACGACGCGCGGAACGAGGTCGTGCGGTGGAACTTCCGGAACGGCTGGATCTGCAAGTGGGAGGGCCCGACGCTCAACGCGAAGGCGAATGAAGTCGCGATCGAGACGATCGAGATCGCGCACGAGGGCCTCGAGCGAGCCTGAACATGGATGCGGCTAGTACCGATGACGGCGTCATAGTCGACGTCGTCTTCGATGGAGGCGTGCTGTACCTCGAGCTCGCGAACCTGGCCGACCGGCCGGCATTGAACGTCGCGTGCACCTTCGATCCGCCGCTCGTCGACGTCCAAGGGCGCGATGTCTCGAAGCTGGCCCTATTCCGGCGCGTGGAGTTCCTGGGCCCGCAGCGCCGTATCCGCACCCTGCTCGATTCGGCCGCCGGCTACTTCGCGCGCGAGCCCGCGACGCGCGTGACCGTCGCCGTCGAGTACGAGCGGCCCAATGGACCGCGGTGCGTGCAACAGGTGGCCCACCACCTCGAGATCTTCCGTGAGCTCGCATATCTCAGTTGAGGCGAACAAGACGCGGCTGGGAACCTGAGTCCCGTCGCTCCCGTCCCCGAAGCCTCCCGGCGGGTTGCGCAATTCGGTAGAACGTCGTATGGCCACGGTGAGATACATCGTCGACGACGTGGACGGCGCGATCGCCTTCTACACCGAGAGGCTCGGCTTCACGTTGGAGCAGCAGATGGGCCCGGCCTTCGCGATCGTCTCGCGCGACGGCCTGTCGCTCTGGCTGAGCGGGCCGAAGAGCTCCGCCGCACGGGCCATGCCCGATGGTCGCAGGCCCGAACCGGGCGGCTGGAACCGCGTCGTGGTCGAGGTCGACGACCTGGAGCCCCGCGTCGAGGAGCTGAAGCAGGCCGGGCTCAGCTTCAGAAACGAGATCGTGACCGGCCCGGGCGGTAAGCAGATCCTGCTGGAGGATCCGGCCGGCAACGTCGTCGAGCTCTTCGAGCCGGCGTAGGGGCACGTCGGAGCCGGAATACACGCGCTAGTTTCTCGTTCGACTAGAGGGAAAGCGACCAGGGGAGCCGCCAGATGCGCCTTGATGGAGTACACCACGTCACCGCGATCACCGGAGACGCGCCGGGAAACGTCGACTTCTACGCCCGCGTGCTTGGCTTGCGTCTCGTCAAGAAGACCGTCAACCAGGACGACCCGACCGTCTACCACCTCTTCTATGCGGATGAGAAGGGCTCGGCAGGCTCGGACATCACCTTCTTCGAATACCCCGGCGCCCGCCGCGGGCGAGCAGGGGTCGGCATGGTCCACCGAGTCGTCTTCCGCGTCGGATCCGAGGACGCACTCGATTTCTGGGAGGAGCGCCTGCGTGCGGAGGACGTCGAGGTGTCGCGCGAGGAGCGCCGCCTGCGATTCTCCGATCCCGAGGGCCTCGGGCTCGAGCTCGCGGTCGTCGACACCGGCGACGAGCCGCTCACGGCGGAGAGCCCCGAGATTCCCGAGGAGCACCGGATCCGAGGCTTCGACGGCGTCCGCGCGTTCACGAGGGATCCCGACGTCGAGCCGACCGCTGCTCGAGGAGGCGCTTGGGTTCGAGCCCGCGGGCGAGCGTGACTTCGAGGTACGCGGCGAGCATCGCGGCGGGTTCTACGGATACGACCGCACCGATGAGCCCGGAATTCCCGGTGCCGGGACGGTTCACCACGTGGCGTGGTCGTCGACGATCGAGGACCACGAGGGCTGGCGTCAGCGCGCGATCGAGGGCGGCGCCTCGCCGACACCGGTGATCGACCGCTTCTACTTCAAGTCGATCTACTTCCGCGAGCCGAGCGGCGTGCTATTCGAGATTGCGACGGTCGGGCCCGGATTCACGACGGACGAGCCATTGGAGAGTCTCGGCGAGCGGCTGTCGCTGCCCCCGAACTTCGAGCACCTCCGCGCGCAGGTCGAGCCTGTGCTGACACCGATCTCGAACCCACGGGAGAGCTGGGCCAAGCGCTGAGCGGACTCGTCTTCAGAACGCGCCCTGCTGCCGGGGACCCGGAGGGCGTGCTCGTGCTCTTCCACGGCCGCGGCACGGACGAGAACGACCTCTTCCCGCTGCTCGACGCGCTCGACCCAGACCGGCGGCTGCTCGGAGTCACTCCGCGCGGCCCACTTTCGCTGCCCCCAGGCGGGGCACACTGGTACGTGCTCGGCGAGCTCGGCTATCCGCCGCCCGACACATTTCTCCCGTCGTACCGGCAGGCGTCCGCCTTCCTCGACGACCTCGCCTCCGAGACCGGTATTCCGCCGGAGCGCACCGTGCTCGGCGGGTTCTCGCAGGGCGCGGTGATGAGCTACGCGCTCGGCCTCGGCGCGGACCGGCCCAGGCCTGCCGGACTGATTGCGCTCAGCGGCTTCGTGCCGACGGTCGACGGGCTCGAGCTCGATCTGGCACGACCCCTGCCGCCGGTCGCGATCGGCCACGGAACGTACGACCCGATCATCGGGGTCGAGTGGGGCCGTCGGGCCAAGGATCTCCTCGAGCAGGCCGGGGCAGATGTGCTCTATCGGGAGTCGCCGCTTCCGCATACCGTCGACCCGGCTTTCCTCCAGGAGCTTCGGCCGTGGCTCCTGGCCGCGGTGCCGGCCCGGGCGGAGCTCGAAGCCTAGTTAGTTCGCGGTGCGGAGCCGGGCGCGAGCGCTTCGGGCCGGTGCGCGGAAGGAAGACCGGGCCTGTGTGCGACTTGGCCGTGGTCAGCTGCTGCGCGGTGATGTCGAAGCTCGCCGTCGAGAGCCGCTGGGCGAAGACGCTTCCGGTGTTCGCCTTCGCGAGCGAGAAGACCGGGTGCGCCTTGCCGTCGCCGGTGAAGGAGGTCGAGATGTAGTCGCCGACCATGCGTCCCTGGTTGGTGTTCGCAATCCAGGAGATGTTCATCGGCCCGCTGATCGCCCTGCCCGTGCGTCCACGTGGCCCCGCGTCGAGCGAGGACACGAAGCCGACGGTGAGCTGACACGCAACCGACACGCTCGTGCAGTTGCTGACCGGGAAGTAGTAGTACCCGACCGCGAGATGCGTGCCGCTGCCGGAGGTCGCCTTGTCGACCGCGATCCCCGGCAGGAAGTGGTCGATGTTGCTGTTCGTCGGGTCAATCGGAATTCTCGTCACGGCCGACCAGGTGAGGCCGTCCATCGACGTGCTGTAGACGATGTCGTTCGCGGGGCAGCCGGACCGGAAGCGGCAGTCCTGCCACGCGACGTACACCCTGCCGTCGCCGGCCACCTCGGCCGACGGAAGCGAGAAGGTGCGCATGTTGCCGGCGACGCCGTGCTCCTGCACGCTGCGACGAGCGGTGCCGCAGCCCCAACTCGTCGCCGCCGTCAGTCGACCGGAACGAGTGCGTCGCGCCCCCGTTGGCCGAGTAGGGCACGATGACGTTGCCGTTGGGCTGGACGACAGGCTGGCCGCCGAGGCCCGGACGGAGCAGCCCGCCGGCGTGCGAATCGGGCCCCACGTGACCCCGCCGTCGGTCGACGTGACCATCTTCATGACGTTGCCCTGGCCGTTGTCGTCGTACTGGATGTAGCAGTTGCCGTAGTAGGGGCTCGCGGCCCACGTGTCGCAGGTGATCCAGGTCTTGTCCCAGAAGCTTCCCGTCGACTCTGCCGGCGTGACGGGGTTCGACCACGTCAGGCCGCCGTCGGTCGAGCGGTTGACGAGCAGGATGTGGCCGGTTCCGCCCGCGTCGATCCCGAGACCCAGAGCCAGCCAGACGTCGTCCTGGGGGTCATAGGCGATCGACGGGTCGCTGATCCTCGGCCACGGGCCGCCCTCGTTGACCGTCGTCCCGGGCAGGCCGCCGGTCGTCCACGTCCGTCCGCCGTTCTGCGAGCTGGCGAAGACGAGGTTGCTCGCGCCTCCGCCGTTGACGTAGCGGCCCGATTGCGTCAGCGGCGACGATCGTGTTCCCGAAGGCGAACGAGTCGGGCTCGACCTGCGTCTTGTGCTGGGATGCCCGTCGTGTTCGTGTACGGGTCATTGCTGATCGGCGTCGCCATGACGCTTCCGGCAGAGCCGGTCGAGACCACGAGCAACCCGGCGGCGACCGCCACGGCAGCAGCCCAGGTCCGTGCTCCCCTCAGCCCTCTCTCCCCCACGATCGCTCGATGTTAGCCCTTCGCACGAGTTTCGCCTAGTTCGCTCTGCGAACGTTCCGGCTGTTCCGTTGGTGGTGCCCGCGAGAGAAGCGTCGTTCCTTGCCTGCCCGCACCCGGACGCGAGAGCTGCGGCGCCGTGATGTCGAAGGTCGCGCTCGCCGCGCGCTCCGAGAAGACGCTCCCCGTCGGGGCCTTCGCAACGGCGAAGACCGGATGCGCCTTGCCGTCGCCGGTGAACGACGTCGACATGTAGTCGCCGACCATCCGGCCCTGGTCGGTGTTGGCTATCCAGGACAGCATCATCGGCGCCGTGACGCGCGTCGGAGCCGTCCAGGTCGCGCCCGCGTCGAGCGAGGAGACGAAGCCGACGGTGAGCTGGCACGTGCTGGGATTGCAGCTGCTCACCGGGTAGTAGTAGTAGCCGAGTGCGAGATGGGCGGTGCTGCCGGACGTGCTCTTGTCGACGGCGATTCCCGGGATGAAGTGGTCGACGCCGCTCGTGGTCGGATCGATCGGGACCCGTGTCACAGCCGTCCACGAGTTCCCGTCCGTCGACGTGCTGTAGACGATGTCGTTTGCCGTGCAGCCCGAGCGAAAGCGGCAGTCCTGCCAGGCCACGTAGACCCGGCCGGACACCGTCGACCTCCGCCGAGGGCAGTGCTGACGTCCGCAAGTTGCCGGCAACGCCGTGTTCGGTGACCGGGGACACCGAGGTCGAGCTCGTCCAGTTGGCCCCGCCGTCGGAGGAGCGAAACACCCGGATCTCGTTCCCCGTCCAGTAGGGCACGACGACCGTCCCGCTCGGCTGCGCGACCGGCTGGCCGCCGAGGCCGGACGGGAGCCCCCCGGGCGGGGTGGCCGGGCCCCACGTCAGGCCGCCGTCGGTCGACGTGCTCATCAGCAGCCGGTTGCCCTGGCCGTTGTCGTCCCACTCCGTGTAGCAACGCCCGTAGTAAGGGCTCGCCGCCCACGTGTCGCAGGTGATCCAGTTCTTGTCGTAGATCACGCCAAACGACGTCGTGACGGGGTTCTGCCACGTTAGGCCCCCGTCGGTCGAACGGCTGGTGAGGATCGCGCTCGGAGAGCCGGACGGAGACGACGCCGTCCCGAAGGCGAGGCTGGAGATCATCCAGACGTCGTGCGCTGGGTCGTAGGCGACGGACGGGTCGCTGATCCGAGCCCACGGGCCGCCCTCGCGGATCGTCGTGCCCGGCAGCACGCCCGTCGTCCAGTGGCGTCCCGAGTCGGTCGAGGTCGCCCAAGCAATGTTGCTGGCCCCGCCGCCGTTGACATAGCGGCCGGTCTGGATCGTCGCGACGATCGTGTTCCCGAAGGCGAAGGAGTCCGGCTCGACCTGGGTCGCATGCTGGCTGTCGGGATTCGTGTACGGATCGCTGCTGATCGGGGTGGCGATCACGGTTCCTGCTGACCCGCTCGTGACGACGAGCAGCCCGACGCGCGGCGCCGGCGGCGATCGCGGTCCACGCTCCCCTAAGCCCTCGCTCCCCCAAGGTTGCTCGATCTTATTCCGCCCTCTCGAATTCGCCTAGAGCGTGTAGGGTCGAGGTCTCGGTGGCAAAGCGGGTGCTAGAGCGGAACCAAGAGGCGAAGCAGCGTCCCGTCGAGCCCGACCAGGAGCTCGAGGCGCTGAAGCAGCGCCTGCGCGAGCGGGCGCAAGCGGTCGAAAGGCGAGAGCGGGAGCTGGAGCGAGATGGGCGCAAGCTCGAGCTTCGTGAGCGACGCATCGCCCGCAGGATTCGTCTGTTCCGCGCCGAGCGTGATTGGTTCGCGCCCCTCAAGGCGAAGGTTGCCGAGCACACGGACGAACGGCCGAAGCTCGAGAAGCGTGCTGCCGAGCTCGCGTCCGCCGAGCAGGCGCTGGTGCAACGCGAGCGGGACCTCGGCGAGCGCCAGGCCGAGCTCGACGCGCTCGGACGCAATGTCGAAGCCGGGCAAGAGGAGCTCGACGAGACCCGGACCGAGCTCGACGCACGCGCTGGGCAGGTCGACGCGCAGCAGGCAGAGCTCGACGGGCGTGCTGCCGAGCTCGAGGCCCGCGCGCAGACTCTCGATGCGCAAGGCGCCGACCTCGACGGCCGCACCAAGCAACTTGCGGAGGCCGACGCCGACGCGGCCGAAGCCCGAAGGCAGCTCGACGAGCGTTCGGCCACTCTGACGGAGCGCGAGTCCGAGTTGAAGAAGCTGCGCAGCGAGGTCTCGGCAGAAGGCGCAGCCGTGGCGGCGAGGGCCGCCGAGCTGGACGCACGCTCCGACGACCTCGAGCGACGGGAGGCCCTGCTCGCCGACCTCGACGCCCGCCTGGAGGAGGTCTCCGAGGCGGAGCAGCGCCGATCGGGTGCGGACGAGCAGTTCGCCGAGCGCTCACAAGAGTCTCTCGGCCCGGGAGGAGGCTCTGGCAGCTCGCAGCGCTGCTCTCGACGAGAGCCTGCAGGTGACCGAGAGCCGCTCGGCAGAGCTCGAAGAGCGCGAGCGAGGAGTTGTCCAGCGCGAGCGTTCCCTCGCCGCCGCTACCGAAGAGGCCGGGCAGGTGGAACGCTTGCTCGAGCAGCGGGAGCGGAGGGTCAAGGAGCGCGAGCAGGCGCTTCAGTCGAGCGAGACCGAGGTCGAGCAACGAGAGCGCAAGCTCCGCCGCAAGCGCCTCAGCATCCGCGCGTCCTCGCCAGAGGCGCCCGATCCCGACTACCTCTCGACCGCTCTAGCCGCGCGCGAGCGCGACATCGAGAAGCGCGCTGCTGCGGTCGAGGGCGTCGAGGACCGCATCGCCGCCCGCGAGGCGGAGCTCGAAGAGCGAACGAAGACGCTCGAGGAGATCGAGCGGACGCTGACTCGTCTCCAGGCCGACGTCGAGCAGGACCAGCAGGCCGCGGCCGAGGCAATCCGGACGATCGAGGCGCGCACGCAGGCACTCGCCGCGGCGGAGATCGAGTTCGAAGCCCGATCTGCTGTGCTCGCGAGCAAGGAGCAGGAAGCCGAGGCGGCCGAGCAGAGCCGACGAGACGAGGCCGGCCGAGTGCGGCAGGCGACCGCCGACCTCGCTGCGCGCGAGCGCAGGCTCGCCGAAGAGCAGGCCGAGTTGGCGCGCCGTTCGGAGCCGCCTCCCGTTCCAACGGGATTCCTCGCGGGCCTCGAGGCGCTGGCGAGCGCGAGCCACGAGCGCCACGCGCAACGGCGCACCAGATAGCCGCTCGGTCTACTGCTTCTCGCGGCGAAGCTGCGTGATCTGCAGGCCTTCCTTCTCGCCCACGTGCTCGACCTGCAGCGTCGTGTGGTCGAGCTGGAACTCCCGAGCGAGCAGCTGCTGAAGCTCGCGCCGCCGCGCGTGGCAATCGTCGCCGCGCCGGACGAGCACGTGGGCGGAGAGGGCCGGGAAGCCCGACGTGATCGTCCAGATGTGAAGGTCGTGCACCTCGACGACGCCGTCTGCTTCCGCCATCCGGCGCCCGACCTCCTCGGCATCGATTCCGGCAGGGCTCGTCTCGAGCAGAATCGCCACCGAGTCGCGAAGAATCGTCCAGGAGCTGGCGAGGATGAGGACCGCGATCGCGAGGCTCGCAAGTGGATCCGCCAGCTCCCAGCCGGTCGTGAGGACGACGAGCGCCGCGACCGTGACACCCACCGACCCCGCGATATCGGCGAAGACGTGGCGAAGCGCGGCCTGCACGTTGAGGTTCTCCTCAGCCGAGCGCGCGAGGATCCCCGCCGCCGCGATGTTCACGCCGAGCCCGACCAGAGCGACGAGGAGCATCCAGCCGCCCAGCACCTGCGGGGGATCGTCGAGCCTGCCGATCGCCTCGACGAACACCCAGATCGCGATCGCCACGAGGGCGAGACCGTTCGCCAGAGCCGCGAGGATCTCGGCCCGGCGATAGCCGAAGCTCCGCTCCGGCGTGGCGGGACGCGTCGCCAGCCAGGCTGCGCCGAGCGCAAGCGCGAGGGCGGCCGAGTCTCCGAGCATGTGGCCCGCGTCCGCGAGCAGCGCCAGGCTGCCGGTCAGGATCCCGCCGGCGATCTCGGCGCCTAGATAGGCGACGGTCAGCGCAAGGACGATCCCGAGAGCACGGCGACTGCTCGTCCGATGCGTGTGGTCGTGGCCGTGCGTCATTTCGGAGCCCTGATCGCGAACCGGCCGTTGAAGTCTGTGTACCGATGAACCATGAAGTGGCTCGCCGCGATCATCTCTGCCTCGACGACGCGCCCGCTGGGCTCGACGGCGAGCCGGAACCATGCAGGCACCGGCTGGACGCCGAAGGCCGCGAGCTCGGTGATCCCGTTCTCTCTCCGGGCGACGATGCGCGGATGCTTCGCGCGGTTCCACATCAACACTTGTGCGACGGTCAATCCAGGGAACGAGCCGCGCTCCCAGCGTCCGTCATGGAAGTCCCACCGAGACCGGCCGATGATCACCGAGCGGAAGCCGTTTGCCGTGCGGAAGCGGAGCCGGTTCGGAGCCTGGACGTCGAAGTCGGTCGTCACGCCGCCGGTGCCCGAGGTCAGGCGCTCATTGAAGCGAAACGACTCGAGACCGCCCATCGTCTTCTGGGCACGGGCGAAGAGGGAAGCGCCGGTCGGGGGAAGCCGGGCGGGAAGCTCGAAAGGCACGGTCGCGGCACCTGTGTGCACAACGAGTCGCTTGACCGAGCCGTCGAGGACGGGCTCGTCGATCCGCGAGCAGCCCCGGCCGCACGGCGTAGCCTCGACCGTCCGCCCGTCGATCTGCACGTCGAGGGCATCCGTCTCCACCGGAGTCTCCGCACGAAGCACGACCACCTCCACCGGCCCGCCGGCCTTCGCGGCGAGCCCGACGAGCACGTTGCCCGAGTGCTTGGCGAGCGCAAGCGCCGAGGGGTCGTCGACTAGTGGCAGCGAAAAGGCCTGCCGCGGAGAGCTCGGCGTGGTCTCCGCCGTCGGCTCGGTCCCGGCGCGTTCGGCGACGAGCACCATCGCGAGGATCACCGCCGCGAGGGCGAGTGCGGCGGAGAGCGCGATCCAGGCGCTGCGGCTCACGCCCGTAGCTTGCAGGAAGCCGACTAGTCGGTCGCAGTGGGAAGGCGTCCCACGTAGAGCAGGATCTGCGAGCCGGCCGCTGCGCGCTGTCCACCGGTCGGCTTCTGCTTGACGACGATGCCGTTCTCGGAGGCATCCGACGTCGGCTGGTCGCTCGTGCGCACGGTGAAACCCGCTCGAGCAAGCGTGCGCCTTGCGTCGACCTCCGTTTGGCCGAGGACGTCCGGCACGGTGCGCTGCGGGGGAGTGCCGGGGCCGAGCGACACATTGATCCGCACGAGCGATCGTGGCGGGACCCGTGTCTGCGCCGCCGGCAGCTGCGAGACGACGGTACCGCGTGGCTTGCTGGAGGCCACCGGGAAGGAGTCGACCCTGAGCCCGGCCCGCTCGATGCTGTCGATCGCGCGCACCTGGCTGAGCCCGACGACGCTCGGCACTGCGACACCGCCTGGTGCGGCCTTCGAGCCGCTCGAGACGTTGATTCCGACGATCGAGCCTTTCGGCGCCTTGGTGCCGGGCGCCGGTTCCTGCGAGATCACGATCCCCTTCGGCTGTGTCGAGGCGATCCGCGACACGCTCACTCGGAAGCCAAGGCGGCTGAGCATCGCCCTGGCCGAAGCCTCCGTGAGGCCCTTGAGAACAGGAATCTTGGCCAGGCTCGCGCCCGCGCCCTTCGAAACCGTCAGCACGACCGTCGAGCCCTTCTTCGCCTGGTGACCCCCGGGCGGCGCCTGGCGGATGACCCGGTCCTTCGGCTGCGTCGAGGCGACCTTGACGACCTGCCCTTTGAGGCCGGCCGACTGCAGGCGCACGAACGCCTGCTCGACCGGCCGCCCGGCGACGTTCGGCACGTCGACAGTCGAGGGGCCTCGGGCGACGACGATCGTCACCCGGCCTCCCCGGTCGAGCTCGGTGCCGGCGGGTGGGTCCTGCGCAAGCACGGTTCCGAGCCGCACGCGGTTGCTCACGCGCCCCCGGACGACGGCCGCGTATCCTCGCTGGGCCAGCTTCTCCGTGGCGAGGGTGGTGCTGAGCCCGACGACCTGTGGCACCTCGGTCGTCGTCGCGGAGGCCCCGTCGTCGCGGGTCAGGAGATACGCAGCCGCGATCGCGGTCACGACGAGCGCCAGCAGCAGCACGAGCCACGGCCAGATCAAAGGCCGCCTCGGAGGAGGCGTGACGACCTCTTCCTGCACGTAACGGCCCGCGGGCGGAGCCACGGCAGTCTCCTCGGTCACCTGTCGCCGGCGTCGAAACATCGAAAGAATCCTCCCTCCTCGGCCGCGAGTCTAATCCTCGGTGCGGCGACTATCTTCTGCCGTGTTGCGCGAATCGACGTACCTGCGCGAGATCCGAACCCTCGATCCGGTCGCGGACCATCGGCGCATCGTCTACCTCGATGCGTGCTTCGAGTTCCCCTGGGACACGACGCGCTCGCTCGAGCTGGCGCTCTTCCGGACCTTCGCCTCGGCGTCGATCGCCGGGCTCCTCGATTCGACGGGTGAGTTCCGCCGGGCAGCTCAGAAGCGGTACGACGACACGGATCTGATCCTCTCGACGATCGTCGAGGCCGGCTACGACAGCGAGGACGGCAAGCGCGCGGTCCGGCAGATGAACCGGATCCACGGTCGCTTCGAGATCTCGAACGAGGATTTTCTCTACGTTCTCTCGTCGTTCGTGTTCGAGCCGATCCGCTGGAACGCGCGGTTCGGGTGGCGGCCGCTGATCGAAACGGAGAAGCTCGCGACGTTCGAGTACTGGCGCGAGGTGGGCCGCCGGATGGCGATCAGGGAAGTCCCGGAGAGCTATGACGAGCTCGAGCGCTTCAACCTGGAGTACGAGGCCCGGAACTTCCGGCCGAGCAAGGAGGCCCGCCGCGTCGGAGGCGCGACCCGGGACATGTTCCTGGCCTGGTTTCCCGGGCTGCCGAAGCGTTTCGGGGCACACGCGATCTACGCGCTCATGGACGACACGCTGCTCGCAGCGTTCGGGTTCCCGAAGCCGCCGCGAGCAGTGCGCACCTCGGTCGAGGCGGCACTGCGCACCCGGGCCCGCCTCGTTGCCGCCCTCCCGGAGCGCCGCCGCCCCCGTCTGCGAGTCGAGCGCCGAACGAGAACGTACGGCCGCGACTGGCGCCTGGAGGAGCTCGGCCCCGCGGAGCCGACATAGATGTACACGCGTCTCGCCTAGGTGCCCGAGCCTCCTCCCCGATGCGAGCGTAGCGGCGAAAAACGCACGCGTGTGTGACGGATTCGGGCCAAGATCGTGACAGCGCATCGGGTCGCGGGGGCTACGATGCAGCGGTGGCCACCGAACCCCTGCAGGAGCTCCTGCAACAGGCGTTTCCCGACGCGACCGAGCTCGACGTCCACGACCGGACGGGCGGCGGCGACCACTTCCAGGTGACCGTCGCGAGCGCCCGCTTCGAGGGACTGTCCCTCGTCGAGCAGCACAAGCTCGTCTACGACGCGCTCGCCGCGCCACTCGCCGACGGCTCCATCCACGAGCTTCGCATCCAGACGAAAGGAACCCCATGACCTCCGACCTCCGCAGCCAGATCGCCGAGCTCATCGACTCCGAGGCCGTGACCATCTTCATGAAGGGGACGCCGAGCTTCGCGGCGTGCGGCAACTCCCAGCGCGCGCTCAACGCCCTACGAGCTGCGGGTGCGCCGGTGACCGCGATCGACATCCTCCCTGATCCGCGCTTCCGCCAGGAGCTCTCGGCCCTCTCCGGCTGGCCGACGATCCCGCAGATCTTCCTGAAGGGCGAGCTCGTCGGCGGCGCGGACATCGTCGAGGAGCTGGCCGCGAGCGGTGAGCTCGAGCGCAGGCTCACCGAAGCGCTCGGCGAGGGTTACCGGCACGAGCGCTCGGAGCGCGTCGTCGAGCTCGCCGCCTGAGGTGGACTGGCGCGTCGCCGGCACGTACCTCGAGTCGTGCAACTGCGACGCCATCTGCCCCTGTCGGCGGATCAACGGCGTTCCGGGGGACGCTCCACCCACGGGATCTGCGAAGGCGCGCTCTCGTGGCAGATCGTCGATGGAGCGGCTGACGGCACCGAGCTCTCCGGCCTGAACGTCGCGCTGGCCTCTCGGTACAGCGACGACGAGGAGGGATCACCGTGGACGTGGATGCTCTACCTCGACGAGCGCGCAGAAGCAAACCAGCAACGTGCGCTCGAAGAGATCTGGAGCGGCCGGGTCGCCGGTGAGCAGCTCGCGCACTTCCCGTGGGCTTGGAAGGCGAGCAATCTCGTCGGCGTCAAGTCCGGCGCAGATCGAGATCGACCACACGCCGCGGCGGCAGTGGTTTCGCGTCAAGGATGTCATCAGCGTGCGCATCTCCGGCCCGTATGAAGGCGAGGACACGGTCACGTGCGTCATCCCCGGCCACGAGCGCTCCGGCGAGGAAGTGATCGCCGAAGAGCTCAGGGTCGACGCCGGCCCGCTCCAGTTCGAGCTCAGCGGCGTCTGCGGCTACGCGTCGGACTTCGACTATCGCTCCGATAGGTAGAGAATCGTCGCGTGAAGCTCTTCGCCGCGGGGCTCTCGGTGCTCGTGCTCGCGGGAGCGGCAGCCGCCGTACCCCAGGCCCACCCGACCTTCAAGACGATCGTCGACCGAAACCACGACAATCGGCTCGAATTCGGGCCGAAGGAGGGGTACACGGTCCGGACAGACCTAGCCCAGCGTGGCGCCGGTGGTGCGCCGACCCGCCTCCTCCACTTCGCCCAGATGACCGACACGCAGCTCGTCGACGAGGAGTCGCCGGCCCGCGTGGAATTTGCGGACCGCATCGGCGAGCCGTACACCGCCGCCTACCGCCCACAGGAGGGCCTACTACCCATGGTGCTCTCCGCCGAGGTCCAGGCCGTCCGCGCCGAGAAGCCGGACCTCGTAATCGTCACGGGCGACAACGCTGACAACACCCAGCTGAACGAGACGCGCTGGTTCATCGACACCCTCGACGGAGGCGTCGTCTCGCCCGACTCAGGCACGAGCCGCAAGTGCGTGCGCCCTCGCGGCCGGTTCCTGGGCCTCCGCGGTTCGCGCCTCTACTACGAGCCCGACCGGAGCACGGGTGAGGACGGCCCCGGCTACTCGCCGCTCATGCGCGTGAACATGAAGCGAGCCCGCCGCTCGAACGCCGTCCGGGACTACCCGGGCCTGTTCGAAGAGATGAACCGCCCCTTCCGCTCGCCGGGGCTCGGGGCCCCCTGGTACACGGTGATCGGGAACCACGACGCACTGATTCAGGGCAACGTCCCCGGCAACGCGTTCTTCTCCCAGGTCGCCGTCGGCTGCGTGAAGGTCACCGGCCTCTCCCGTCGGGCGTGGAATCTGATCAAGCCGTATGAGGCAGGCGGCATCACGGAGGAGGAGAACACGCAGATCGTCCAGATCATCTACGGCGATTTTCTCGCCACGATCTCGAGCCCCGGCAAGAACCGCACGCTGTGGAAACGAATCGCGAGTGACCCAAAGCGAAGGCTCCTGTTCCGCAAGCCGGACTTCATGCGCGAGCACCTGCGCACGCGCGGGACCCCCGTGGGGCACGGTTTCAGCCAGGTCAACCTCGAAAGCGGCGAAGGCAACTACTCGTTCGTGCCGAGGCCGGGACTCCGATTCGTCGCACTCGACACGGTTGCCGCGGCCGGGCCTGACGGAAACCTCGACCACGCCCAGTTCCTCTGGCTGCATGCCCAGCTGGTCGAAGCGGAGGCGGCACGCGAGCTCGTCGTCGTCTTCGCGCACCACTCCGTCTCGTCGATGCACCAAGCGGAAAGAGACACGCACTACGGCTTGGCGGGCTCATGCGCCTCGACGGACCCGGCGACGCAGCCGGCCCCAGACGAGACCGTGCTCTGCCTGCTGTCGCGCCACCCGTCGGTGATCGCGTTCGTCGTCGGCCACAGCCATCGCAACAAGATCACTCCGTATCCGCGGACAAGCGGCGGTTTCTGGGAGATCGTCACCTCGTCGCACACCGACTGGCCCGAGCAGTCGCGGATCATCGACCTCTTCGACAACCACGACGGCACGCTCTCGATCCTCACCCACGTCATCGAGCACAAAGCGCCGCCGCGACCAGGCCCGCCGGTGCGCAGCCGCGGTCGGCTCCTGACTCCGGCAGCTGTGTCGCGCCTCGCTTCGATCGCGCGCGAGCTCTCCTTCAACGACCCTCAAGCCGAGAACGGCGAGGACGGCTTTCGGGACCGGCGCGGCACTCCGCTCGACCGCAACGTGGAGCTACTCGTGCCGAATCCTTACTGAATCCTTTCGGATCGAAAACGCCCTGCTCACGGGCGCGCCTTTCACTGTGAGGCATGAACAAGGTCAGGTTCCTCACGCTCGTCGCCCTGCTCGCACTCGTCGTCGCGAGTGCAGCAGCGGCCAGGCACGTCGTCGTCATCCGAGGCACGAACGGCGACGACGCCCTGACGGGAACGCCGTCGCCGGATCTCATCCTCGCCAAGGCCGGTAACGACGGCGTCAACGGCCTGGACGGGAACGACCGGATCTTCGCCGGCTGGGGTGACGACATCGCCGACGGCGGACTCGGGAACGACCGGATCATCGGCGGGCCCGGAAATGACGTCCTCAACGGCTCCGAGGGCAACGACCGCATCCGCGGCCGCCACGGAGACGACAACGTCGACGGCGGCCCCGGCAACGACCAGCTCTTCGTCGGGCGGGGTCTCGACGTCGAGAACGGAGGCGACGGAAACGACGTCCTCCACTCACTCGCCCATGACAACCAGGTCGACATGCTCGATTGCGGGCCTGGTCAGGATGTCGTGTGGATCAACGCGAACGAGCACGACACCTACGTCAACTGCGAGGTGGTCCACACCGTCTCGACGACGCAGAAGGACGACTAAAGCTTCCCCTCCCCAACACCTCGCTCCCCGCGAAGCCCGCCCCACAGGCGGGCTTCGTCGTTCTTGACGCAAGAACGCTCTTTCAAGGGATTTGCCCGGCGGGCGGGCTGAACGATGTAAGTCAACACCCCAATCGTCGGTGCAGCTGCTGCGCCGATCCGTCCAGGAGGTCTGCTCGATGCAGAAGATCTACAACTGGCTCGCACGTGAAGACGGGCAGACGATGGCCGAGTATGGCGTCGTTCTGGCAGTCATCACGATCGCGGTCTTCGGCGCTCTCGCCCTGCTTTCAGGGAACATCGTTGGCGCCCTGAACCGCGTCGCCGGCTACATCACGTAACGCGCACGACGTAACTCGCGGCGCGGCTCGGACCCAGTCCAGCCGCGCCGCTTGGTATTTCAGGGAGCGGATCCCTGCCGCGGGGGATGGGGCCTGCCCACCGATTGGACGATGCCTTGGGTACCCACCCCCTAATTCGGTGTGGCGGCCCGCGCCGAACGTTCAGGAGGTCTGCACGATGCAGAAGCTCTACACGTCGCTCGCGCGCGAAGATGCTCAGACGATGACCGAGTACGCAACGGTGTTGACGGTCATCACGCTGGCCTGCCTGGCCGCGTTTGCGCTGCTTGCCGCAGCGAGCACGGGCGCGATCGGTCGCGTCGCCGGCCTGCTCACTTAGGCAAGGGATACCGGGGTGAGCCCGGATCACCGATAAGACGTAGTGACAGATAACCCCCAGGCGGTGCGGTCACGCCGTGAGCACACGGAGGTTCACCGTGCTCCGACTAAAGCGACACCGCGCCCCCGAAGAGCCCTTCGTGCTGGACCTCGGTGACGGCAAGTCTCCCGAGCGCCGGCGAGCAGACGCCCGCAGAGCTCAGTACGAGCACCAGAAGCGACTGCTCGAGGTGAAGGACGTCGAGCAGATCATCGCGACGCTCCACTCGGGCGGCCTGGGCAAGACAGCGCCATAGTCTCGAGCGGCTAGATCGTCCAGGTGTCGCCCGCGTGGAGCAGCGACGCCAGGTCGCCCTCGCCGCGTTCGGTCTTGCTCGTCTCGAGCTGCTCGGCCATGAGCTCGTCGTAGACCGGGCGCTCGATGTCCCGGAAGACCCCGATCGGGGTCGGGCCGTGCGGCGTGTGTGAGATCCGCGACAGCGAGAATGCGAGGCTGGCCGCTTCGTGGTGCTCGTCGTGGACGAGGAGCGCGTCCTCTCCGACGTCGGAGACGTCCACGAGGTCGCACGAGCCGTCGGCGCGGAGCTTCACGCCGCGCTCGTCCTCGGCCCCGAAGCGGATCGGCTGCCCGTGCTCGAGCCGGATCTGGTTCTCGGTCTGCTCCTTGACCGCATCGAAGGCGCCGTCGTTGTAGACGTTGCAGTTCTGGTAGATCTCGACGAGCGCCGACCCCTTGTGCGCGGCCGCCCGCCGCAGCACCCCGGTCAGGTGCTTCTTGTCGGTGTCGATCGACCGACCGACGAAGCTCGCCTCGGCGCCCAGCGCGATCGAGACGGGGTTGAAAGGCCAGTCGAGCGAGCCCATCGGCGTCGACTTGTTCCGCGTTCCGAGCGGGCTAGTCGGCGAGTACTGCCCCTTCGTCAGCCCGTAGATCTGGTTGTTGAAGAGCAGGATCTTCACGTTCACGTTTCGGCGCAGGGCGTGGATCAGGTGGTTGCCGCCGATCGACAGCGCGTCGCCGTCGCCGGTCACGACCCAGACGGACAGGTCGGGGCGGGATCGTGGACAACCCGGTCGCGATCGCCGGCGCGCGCCCATGGATCGAGTGCATGCCGTAGGTCTGCATGTAGTACGGGAAGCGCGCGGCGCAGCCGATCCCGGAGATGAAGACGATCCGCTCGCGCGGGATGCCGAGCTCCGGCATGAAGCCCTGCATCGCGGCGAGGATCGCGTAGTCCCCGCAGCCCGGGCACCAGCGCACCTCCTGGTCGGACTTGAAGTCCTTCGCCGTCAGCTGGACGAGTTTCCCGTCTCCGCCGTTCTCGCTCACCTGGCGCTCCTCAGGGTCATGACGCCAAGCGCCACCGCAATCGCGAAGAAGACGACGGCCCACAGGCCCTCTCCGGACACGAGCAGCAGGACGCCGGCGACCACCGCCATTACCGTTGCGAACGGGTAGCGGCCCCTGCCCAGGCTCATCGCTCTCCCCTGTTGAACGAGCGCGATGCCTGGTACGCCAGCACGCAGGCGGAACGAGCAGGAAGCCGGCCCACCAGGCGCCCTTGACCAGGCCGAGGATGGCGGCGAGGCCGAGGATGAAGGCGACGGTCGCCCACCACAGTGCGCCGAGCCCGCCTCCGGTGCTGAAGAGGCCTCGTACACCATCATATCCTTTTCCCGATACAGGTCCGCATTTCGGGCAATCATATCGTAAATTGTAAAATCACAGCTCATGATAGCGCGCCTCCTGAATGATTATTGCGTCCCACGTTTTGAGACCTTTGAAAAATGGCTTCGCCGCGGCTCAAAATCTTTTTCGCTATAAAATATGATAATGCTTAAATATGTTTGAAATCAATAAATTAGTCTAATTTCTGGAAAGTCGAAAAATCTTTCATTCGCCGCTTGCGAACCATTTTTCACCGGTTATGCAAAGCCCTTGTTTTGTAGACTAACTTTTTTCAGAAAAAAAGGGAAGCGGTCAAAACCAGCATCTTTCACTTAGCGGGAAAATCAGGTTTCATATTAAACTTTCATGCTGCCCTGCCTGTACAATCTTCCGGCTGCCAGCGTCAAGCCGTAGGCCAGGGCGGCGCAGAGCATCACGGCGGTGAATCCGGCTTCGACGGCGATGATCGTCGCCAGGGCGGTGCTGATGACGGAGAAGCATCCGTTGATCCCCCAGGCCCAGGGGATATCGCTTTCACTTTCTTCCGTCAGCATCCGGATACCGGCCGGAAAGGGGATGCCCATCAGGAAGGCCGCCGGGAAGAGGATGAGCAGGGCCATCAGGATCTTGGATACCGGCGACAATGCCGATGGTCTTCAGCAGCAGCGGCGTCAGAAAGACGCTTTCGAGCAGCAACAGCAGGATGATCCCCGCCAGAATGGCGGACGGCTTTGTCCACAGGGCTTTTATCCGCGCGGAAGCATAGCTTCCCATTCCGGAAGCCATGAGCATCATGCTGATCACCGCGGCTGCCGCATGGAGGGGGTTTCCGAAATAGAGCACAAAGCGCTGGATCATGGCCATTTCGACGAAGATATAGCCGATGCCGATCCCGCTGAAATAAAAGAAAATCTGTGCCTTGCCGCGACGCTGCCCCGGCCTGTGAAAAAGAGGCACAATAATCAGCAATACCGCCGCCAGCGCGGCCTGAAGCAGGGTTAAAAAGACCACCAGATAGCCGATTTCAAAAAAGGGAACGGTCCGGTTCCCGAAATGTTCCGCGATGTTCGGCAGGCTTTTCCAGCGCAGAAACTGGGCAAAGTAGGGGCGGTCGTCCGTGGCCGGACGAATGTTGAAATCGTAAGCGGCATACAGAGATGTTCGTTCGGGCGAAAGCAGTTGGTCGAGGTGGTTGAAAAAAAGATCATCCTGCAGGGCGTTGAAGAAGGCGCGTTCGGCTGCCTGGATGTCGGGCAGAAGGGCAGGATCGAAGTTCAGGCGGCGGCAGAATGCGCGGATATTGCTGATTTCTTCAGGACTGAAGGGTGTTTTCTTGACCATGAAGGTGATCGCACCCCAGCTTCGCACGGCGGCAATGTGGTTTCGGGGATTCTCTATGCCCCGCTCAGCGAGCATGTCAGCGAGGGTGGCAAGCATTTTCAGTGCATGACGCGGCGGATAATCCATCCAGCACGTGAGGCTCAGAACGCCGCGCGGGGTCAGCTTCCGCCAGACGTCGCCGAAGGCCTCTTTCGTGAAGAGATAGTGCTCCTGAATCGCGTTGAGCCCGGCTGTGCCGCCGAACGTATCGATCGTCGGCAGGACAATCAGGTCATAGGGCAGAGGATCCGTCAAGAGCCAGGTCCGGGAATCGGAATTTATGACGGTCAATGCGGGATGCTTCAGGAGGCCGTCCACCTCGCCGGCGAGTTCTTCGGCGAGCAGCGAAAGAAGGACCGGATTCGGCTCGACAGCCGTGACCCTTTCCACACCCTGGCTGATGGCCTGTACGACATGCGTTCCCGTTGACATGTTCAGCACCAGCGCCGTGTGCCGCTGCTCCAGCGTGTAGGGAAGGGCGGCGGTGGAAAAATCCATCACCGAGGGGGCATCCTGTTGTTGTCGGGCCGGCAGGGGGCCGACCCAGTCGCCGTTGT
>CAWANR010000007.1:0-339651 GCA_963783465.1 uncultured Actinomycetes bacterium
GCCTCCCGATCCGGCGACCGCCGTTCTCGGGCGCGACCGAACGGACGCTCGCCGACTCGAAGCCCGACTGGAACCAGGCGAGCCACGTCACAGCCGCCCGAGGGCGCGCCGAACGTGCTGCTCGTCCTGATCGACGACGCCGGCTTCGGCAACCCGAGCACCTTCGGCGGTCCGATCCAGACGCCGAACTACACGCGGCTCGCGGAGAACGGGCTGCGCTACAACCGCTTCCACGTCACGGCGCTCTGCTCGCCGACCAGGGCGGCGCTGCTGACGGGGCGCAACCACCACCGGGTCGGCTTCGGCATGGTGGGCGAGTTCTCCGGCCCCTTCCCGGGGTACAACGCGACCATCCCGCACGATTGCGCGCCGTTTCCGCGCATCCTCCAGGAGAACGGCTACCTGACCGGAGGGTTCGGGAAGTGGCATCTGACCCCGGACAACCAGCAGGGCTTCTCGGGGCCGTTCGACCGCTGGCCGACCCGGCTCGGGTTCGACTACTTCTGGGGCTTCCTCGGCGGTGAGGCCGGGCAGTACGACCCGCTGATCGCCGAGAACCAGAAGATCATCGGCGTGCCCGAGGCCAAGGACGGCGAGCAGTACTACTTCCAGGACGACCTCGCCGACAAGACGATCGACTGGCTTCACAAGGTCCGCTCCGAGAAGCCGAAGACGCCGTGGTTCGCCTACGTCGCGACCGGCTGCAGCCACGCGCCGCACCACGTGCCGCGCGAGTGGTCGGACAAGTACCGCGGCGCGTTCGACAAGGGCTGGGACGTGATGCGCGAGGAGACGTTCGCGCGGCAGAAGGAGCTCGGCGTCGTCCCCGCCGACGCGGAGCTGCCGCCGCGCAACGACGCGTTCCCGACGTGGGACTCGCTCGACGAGACGCACAGGCGCCTCTACGCCCGTCAGATGGAGGTCTACGCGGGCTACTCCGAGAACGCCGACTGGAACATCGGCCGGATCATCGACGCGATCGACGAGCTGGGCGAGCTCGAGAACACCGTCGTGATGTGGATCTGGGGCGACAACGGCGCCAGCATGGAGGGCACGCTCGACGGGCACGTTCAACGAGCTGACGACGCTGAACGGGATCCCGCTCACGCCCGAGCAGCAGATGGGGCTCCTCTTCAAGCACGGCGGCCTCGAGGCCTGGGGCGGCGAGCAGCTCGCCCCGCACTACTCGGCCGGGTGGGCCTGGGCCGGCAACGCCCCGTTCGACTGGGGCAAGCAGGTCGCCTCGCATCTCGGCGGCACGCGGAACCCGCTGGTCGTGCACTGGCCGGGCGGCATCGGCGACGCCGGCGCGGTTCGCAGCCACTACACCCACGTGACCGACGTCGGCGCGACGGTCCTCGACCTCGCCGGGATCCCGATGCCCGACTCGATCGACGGCGTCGAGCAGCAGCCCTTCGACGGCGTCACGTTCGCCGACTCGTTCTCGGACGCGGCCGCGCCGGAGCGGCACACGCAGCAGTACTACGAGATCCTCGGCAACCGGGGGATGTACAAGGACGGCTGGCTGCTCGCCCAGCGGCTGCAGCGGATCCCCTGGGACCTCGACCCGGAGAAGCTCCGCACGTTCGGCCCGGGCTGGAATCCCGACGACGAGCCCGTCGAGCTCTACTACCTGCCCGACGACTTCACGCAGTCGAAGAACGTCGCGGCCGACCATCCGGAGAAGGTGAAGGAGCTCAGCGAGCTCTTCTGGGCGGAGGCCGAGGCCAACAACGTCCTGCCGCTGCTCGGCGGGCTGACGTCGTTCTTCGGCATGGTGCCGCCGATCCCGGAGGAGTCGAAGTTCGTCTTCCGCGGCGACATCCAGAACGTCCCGAGCGGGATGATCCCGCGGATCTACAACCACTCGTACACGATCAGCGCCGACCTGGTCATCCCCGAAGGCGGCGCAGAGGGCGTGATCGTCGCGGAGGCCGACCATCTCGGCGGCTTCGCGCTCTTCGTGCAGGACGGGAAGCTCAAGCACACGCTACTCGATGCTCGGGGTGCTCGAGTACACCCAGGCGGCCGAGCAGCCGCTGCCCGACCGGCGAGGTCAACGTCGAGCTCGTCTTCACCGCCGACGCGCCGAAGCCGGCGACCGGCGGCGAGGTGACGCTGCTCGTCAACGGCGAGCCGGTCGCGAGCGGGCGGATGGAGCACACCGTGCCGGGCCGCTTCTCGGGCTACTCCGGCATGGACATCGGTCGCGACAACGGCCTCGTCGTCGACCGCAGCTACGCCGACAAGGCGCCGTTCGCCTTCACGGGCGAGATCAAGCAGGTCGTCTTCGACGTCGCCCCGCACCTGAGCGAGGAGGACGCGAAGGCCCTGCACGAGCACGCGGCGCAGGCCCTCGCGGCCCACGCGGCGAGCGCCTGAGATGGAGGCGAGAGGAGCAGCATGATGAGCGACAACGACGCAGCTGGACGTTCTGATCGCGGTCTACCTCATCCCCGATCTGGCGCAGCAGGACTTCGACGCGTTCGTGGAGCTCGTCGAGGAGAAGGCGATCTCGTCCGACGGCGTCGTGCTCGTCACCAAGGACGCCGAGGGCGAGGTTCAGGTGCAGGAGACCGGCGACCACCTCGGTCGCAAGGGGCCACGATGCGGCGGCGGCGTCGGGCTCGTCGTCGGGCCTCTTCGCGCCCGCCGCTCCTCGCGGCGACCGCCGTCGGCGCCGCCGTCGGGGCGCTGGCCGGGAAGTTCGCGCAAGCACCGGGTCGAGGCCGGGATCGGCGACAAGCTGGACGACGCGCTTCCCCCGGGCTCGGCCGGCATCATCGCGATCTACGAGCACGACGACGCCGACGCGGTCGCGGAGGCGCTCGCCGAACTGCGATCCGCACGCTCGACCGCCCAGATCGACAAGGCCTCCGCGAAGGAGCTGAAGGCCGGTCTCGAGGAGGCGTCGGCGAGGGCTCGCGGGCTGAAGACGATGAGCTCCGAGCCCAAGGACCGCGGCTTCGTCGTCGTCACGGGCACGTCGACCGGGATCGGCGCCGCGACCGCACTCCACCTCGCCGACAAGGGGTTCCACGTCTTCGCCGGCGTGCGGCGGGCCGAGCGACGGCGAGGCGCTTGCGAGCGCAAGCCCCGGACGAGGCTGACGCCGCTGATCATCGACGTCACGGACGAAGCGACGATCTCGGCGGCGGCGGCCGCGGTCGCCGATGCCGTCGGCGATCGCGGCCTGGCCGGCCTCGTCAACAACGCCGGTATCGCCAAGCCAGCGCCCATCGAGTTCCAGCCGATGGCCGACTTCCGGACGCAGCTCGAGGTCAACCTGTTCGGTCCCGTCGCCATGATCCAGGCGTTCCTGCCGCTGATCCGGCGGGGTGGCGGGCGGATCGTGAACGTGGGCTCGATCGGAGGCCTGCTCGTGCTTCCCCTGAACGGCGCCTACAGCGCGTCGAAGTTCGGGATCAGGGCCATCACCGACGCGCTGCGGCTCGAGCTGCGCCAGTGGAATATCCACGTGTCCCTGATCGAGGTCGCGCCCGTCAAGACCGCGATCTTCGGGAAGACCTATGCCGAGCTGGACGGGCTCGAGAAGAGGCTCGGCGAGGCGGGTTACCGGCTGTACGAGGAGCAGATCGCCGCAGTCCGGAAGGCCACCGAGAAGGCGGCGGCGGATGCGGATCCGCCCCTGGTGATCGCAGAAGGCGATTGCCCGATGCGCTCACGTCGGACAAGCCCGAAGACCAGGTACCTGGCCGGCCACGGCGGGAAGGAGGTCGCGATCGCGGCAGCGCTCCCCGACCGGGCGAGGGATCGAGCGCTCGTCCGCGAGCTCGGGCTTCCCAAGCCGGAGTAGCGCGTCGGCGGACTCGAGTCGAAAGGAGACGAGCGTGAGCATCGAGACGAAACCGAGGGTCCTGATCGTGTACTTCAGTCTCACCAAGCAGGCTGCTCGAGTCGCCGAGGCGATGGCGCAGGCGTCTCGACGGCGCGAGGTTGCGACGTGACGAAGGCGCTGATCGAGTTCACCGACGAACGGTGGGTGCCGAAGCTCTCGCAGTTCCCGATGAAGCACCCAATGCCCCAGATCGCGAGCATCCTGACCGCGCAGCTCCGCCACAAGACCGGGGAGATCGTGCATTCCACCGGAGGCGCAGGCGGGCGACTACGACCTCGTGCTGATCGCGTCTCCCACCTGGTGGTTCCAGACGAGCATGCCGATCCGCTCGTACCTCGAGTCGCCGGCCGCGAAGCGCGGTGCTCGACGGCAAGCCCTTCGCGTGCGCGTCGATCTCCCGCCGCTACTACAGCATCAACCTCGGGCAACAGAGAAAGCTCGGTGAGAAGAACGGCGGGCGGTTGATCGACAAGACGCACTTCGTCGTGCGCCGGCGGTCAGGTCAAGTCGATGCTCGCGTGGCTCGGGCTACATGAAGCACGGCGAGCCGCAGGAGCGCGTCATGGGGCTGAAGATGCCGCCGCCGAACCTCAAGCCCGACTTCGAGGAGCAGGCGACGTGCGTTCGTCGACGGCGTCGTGGACGAGGTCTTCCGGCAGCCGGTGGCCGCAAGCGCGGAAAGCTCGACAATTGCCTAGTCGCAACACGCAGAGAGCGGATCACCCGCCCGGGTGAAACGCAGGCTTCGCCTCGACGCTGAGATCCCTCGTCATGCACCTCAGAACGCGTTGCTCCGCCTCGCGGCTGCGCGGCGCATGAACGCATTCTGGAATGCGAGCGTGGCGACTGCGCCCGCCACCATCATGGCGACGTTCGCGCCGAGCACGCCCAGTGCGCCTGTGGCCGTAGTGAACTCGCCCAGCCCCGCCGCAACGCCCAGGTAAGCGACTGCGGGGATCGTCGTTACCGAGATGGCAACGCCGACGCCCGAGCTGGCGCGGGTCTCGAGTGCCAGCATGCCGGCTACGCCGGCAGCCAGGGCGACCGCGATTGTCTCGTCATTGACGCTCGTGAGCCCACCTAACACGCCGGTGTCGTGCAGGTTGAAGCTGGACGGGATGAGGTCGAGCTGATCCTGCGCAAACGCGAGGATCGCTGCCGTGGCGCCCGCCACCGCGAGGCCCAGTGCAAGCGTCAGCAGCGCATGACCAGTGAGCGCCGGCCGACGGCCGACGATGCCGACACCGATCGCGGTGATCGGCAGCAGGTCCGGGCTGACCGCCATTGCACCGACGATCAGAATCCCGTTGTTGTCGATCACGCCGTAACAGGCGATCACGCCGGCTGCGAGCATGAACGCCAGGTAGCGGGCGATCGGTCGTGCGTTCAGCCAGGCGGTGCCGAGGACGTCGGCCCATACCAGGCTTGCCTCAGCCGGGTCGGTGGCCAGCGAGCCGACGACCTCGACGCGCGTCAGGGTGATCTCAGCATCGGAGACGCCCTGCCGGCGCAGCACCGCCAGCAGCGCGTCCACCGCGCTCGGGCGAACCGCGGCCGCGACAATGGAGTGCCCCGCCCGGGCCGCATCGACCACCCGGACCCGGCTGACGCCATCGACCTCGTCGACCAACTTCGCGACCGTGGACATCGCTGCAGATTCACCGAAAACCTCGAGGCTGATCACCGGCGCGAGCCTAACCCGCGACGCTGTTCTCGGCCACCAAGCTGCCATGAGCATTGGCTCCATGCGCATGTTCACCCGGGTGAACCGACCGTTTGGCCGCAGGCCCGTGGAGATGATCGGACAGTGTCGCGAGCTGCTCTCGTCGACGCGGTCCGCACCTGGATAGTCCAGATCGACAAGGCGTCCACCTCAGTGATGAAACGTTCGAAGAGCCGCCGAAGCAGCCCTGCAGGCTCATGCTGAGCGCGGCCGTTCACCTGATCCCTTACGCGTTGCTTGCCACGCTGAGCCCGCTCGGCTTCGCGGCGACGCTCACGGTGATGCGCACGGGCACGGCTCAAAGCCCTCGGGTTCGCGCTCGGCGTCGTCCTCGGCCAGCTGCTCACGTGCTCGGCTCTCGTCGCGGTCGGAGCCGTCGCGACACCCGATCGCTCGAATTCTCACCCGACGCTCGAGGGGCTGCTCGAGCTCGGACTCGCCCTCCTGCTCCTGTCGTACGCCTTCGTAGTTCATCGCCGTCCACAGATGTCGCGCCCGACGTCGAACAGCCGGTCGAAGGCAGCGCTCGATCGGCTCCAGCGCGTACATGTCGTCACGGCCTCAGGCGTCGGGCTCCTGCTCGGCATCGGCGGCCCGAAGCGCCTCGTCCTGACTGCCCTGGCCTCGGCCTCGATCACGTCGGCGGGAATCACAGGATCCGGCGAGGCCGCGCTGATCTGCTGGTACGGGCTGCTGGCGACAGTGCTGGTGTGGCTACCCGTTCTTGCCTATTTTCTCCTCGGCGACTGGGTCGTGGCGAAGCTCGACGCGGCTCTCGAATGGCTTGACGACCACCGCCGCCCGGCGACGGTCTACGTCCTCGTCTTCGTGAGCCTGGCGCTGCTCGTCAACGCCGTTCTTCTGCTCTAGTCCGGAGTACCGCGCGGCCCACAGTGATGGGTCGAGTCCGTCCGCCTCAGCCGCGACGCGGGGTCCCTCGCTCGTCGCAGGGGATCGTCAGCTTCCCACTGACGACGGCCGCCTCTTGGTCGAGGATGCGGATCGTGCGCTCCATCGCGACCGGCCGGAGACCGCCTATGCCGGCGTGGTACGGATTGTCGAGGAACCACAGGAGCAGCAGCGTCGACGAGATCACGATCGCCACTCCGCCCATCATCGTCGCCTGCACGACGACGTGCTCGGCGCTGTCGGCGAAGAACAGCATGAACACGAAGATGACCGCCGCGCTGAGCAGCAGCACGATCCACAGCGGCACAGGGATCACCCCCTCCGCGCCGTGGGTTCGGTCGGCCCGCGCATCCTCGCGGTCGGCGCGCTGGTCGAGCCACTTCGCGTAGGCCGCCTGCTCGGAGGCGGACCGAGGCTCGACGGTCTTGAGGGTGCGGAACGTGGCGACGCCCCACGGATTGACTGTGTCGCCGAGGGTGCCCGCCTGCATCTGCGGCCACTCCTGACGGATCACCGTCCGCGCGTAGCAGACGAGCTCGCCTGAGAGGCGGGCACGCACGGCAACCGGGAAGAATTGCGCCGTCTCGAACTGCTGTGTGACGATCTCCGCCTCCACCTCAGCGCCGCTCCGCGAGGTGTCGAAGCTCTCGAACGCAAGGAAGACGACGAACCCGAGGAGCACGGCGAACCCCGTCGCGAGGACGCCGAAGACCCCGGCGGCGCGGTCGCCGTCCTCGAAGTAGCTTCCCGCCGGGGCCCGGCGGCGAACGAGCAGCATCGCCGTGATCGCAAGGGTCGTGACAACCACGACGACGAGGCCGGCCCAGAGGAGGCTCACGACATCGGCACCGGACACACGGGTGACCCACCGACCAGTGGCGTTCCGCCGACCATAGGCGCATCCTGACGGAATGGGCCCGACGGCCGAGCAGCCAGCCCCGGGGCAATCTCGGCAAGTCGCAGTCGCACTAGTCTTCCGCTGACCATGATCGACTGGCTACACGACCTACCTTTCATCTGGCTCGTCGTCGTGGTGTTCGGCGCCACCTACCTCGTCGCCGCTGCGATCTCCTGGACTGTGCTGGCGTTCGCCGTCGGCGAGCGGGCGCTCGCGTTCAAAGCCGTGTCGCCGGGGATGCTCCCACCACTGGGCCTGGTCTTCGGCTTGCTCGTCGGATTTCTCGCGGCCCAGGTCTGGAACGATGCCGGTCAAGCGCAGACAGCGGTCAATCGCGAGGCCAGCGCGTTGCGGGCCGTCGTCCTCCTCGACGCTAGCTTCCCCGGAGAGCCAGAGGCCCGAATGCGCACGCTCGTGCGCCGGCACATCGAGGAAGCCGTTCATGAGGAATGGCCGGCCATGGCCGGTCAGCACGCCACTCTCACAGTCGTGCCGGCCCCGCTTGCCGAGGCGCTCCAGTTAGCCCTCGCGCTCACGCCTCACTCGGAGGGCCAAAAGGTCGCGCAGCGTGAGATCGTCGTGGCGCTCGAGAATGCTCTCGACGCACGGCGGCAACGCATCATCGTCAGCGAATCGCGGATCACCTGGGCCAAGTGGGCGGCCGTCTTCCTGTTAGGAGTCCTCACCTTGCTCGCCATCGCCTTCGTTCACAGCGATAACCGAGTCACCACAGCGATCACGATGGGCATCTTCGCCTCGGCCGTGGCGGTGTGCCTATTGCTGATTGCCTCCCAGGACAGGCCGTTCGCCGGCCCCTTCGCCGTGCAGCCGGACGCCCTAGTGCAGGTCTTGCCAGGCGCACGCTAAGCCGAGCAGAGTCGTATCGCTCATCACGGGTCGCCGCGTCCACGAGCCTGGCAACGGTCGATGAACGTAGCGTGAGTGCTCAGTCGGAAATGCACGAGTCGAGGCCGTCACGCAGCCGAACTAGCTGCGCGACGGCCTCGACCGAGAACTCGCTACCTGGGTGCGAGATCTGCCGTGCTCTCGCTCCAGCGCGCCGTGAGCGCGTAGAGGACGATGATGTTGAGCGTCAGGGCAGTCAGCGCCCAGAGTGGGTAGTTGCTGTTGCCGAGAAAGCCGAGCTGGGCGAAGAAGTTCGCGCCTACTGCGAAAATCGCGAACCAGCGTGCCCATCCTTGCGCGCTGAGCAAGCCGAAGCCCGCGCAGACGAGCAGCACGCCCCAGATCAGCAAGATCCAGCTCCACGTCGTCAGATTGACGGCGAGGTAGCCAGACGCCGTAACGACGTAGTAGTCGTCCTTGAACAGGCCGATCAGCCCCTGAAAGAAATCGATCGTGCCGACGATCAGCATCAGGATTCCCGCGAAACCGATCCAGCCTGCCATGCTCTTCTCGTTCATCCGTACCTCCCGTTGAAGGACCCCGCAGCGGCGTTCGGTGCAGCGTCTCCCATCCCTGCAGCGAATGCAAGGTGCACCGTCAGAGACGAGCAGGGTCTCCCGGGACGAAGTCAGGGGTCACAGTCGGTTTCCGCCAACTGTGACTGGCTGCCGGCACGCTCTCCATCGCCGGCAGCCTGTCGGGCGAATGCGAGGCGAACCACGACGCGTAGCGGCTTGCGAGGGGCGCTGCAGTGACGCCGTGGGCAAGGACGGAGAGGCCGACGGTCGCGTAGGTCGTCAGCAGGATCGTGGTCGCATGCGGCAGGTCGGCTTCCTGCACGACGATCAGGGCGAATACGATCGACGCGAGACCCCGCGGGCCGAACCACCCGAGAAACGCGATCGTCCGGCGTCGCGCGCCCAAGCCGAGCATGGCGATGGCCACCGGCAGCATGCGGACGACCGTCAGGCTCGCGACTGCATACAGGCCGATTCGCCAGGTGAGGCCGTCGAGCGCGGGCCAGAGCAGCACTGCTCCGAAGACGAGGAGCGTGACGCCGGTCAGGAGCTCACCGAGGCCGTCTGAGAAGAGCGTCACGTCACCTCCCTCGGTCGGACGCCGGAGGGCCGCGAAGGTCATCCCCGCGACGAACGCGGCGATGAAGCCAGAGCCGCCGAGCGGCGCGGCGATCCCATACGAGAGCGCGGCACCCGCGACCGGCAAGATCTGGAGCCAGGATCGCTCGATCAGGCCGCGGCGGCTTCCGAACGTGATCGCGGCTGCTACGACCGCCCCGGCGACGACTCCTCCGACGATGCCGAAGCCGATCTCCTCCCCTACCAGCCGGGCGGCGTGCGCCGTACCGACTTGACCGTCCTCTGCCTCGGCGACGGCGAGCAGGATGAAGAGGAGCGGCACGCAGATGCCGTCGTTGAGGCCACTCTCGACGTTGAGCCCCTGGCGGATCCGCGATGGCAGCCGCGGCTCCGTGACGACGGCCTGGCCGAGAGCTGCATCGGTCGGGGCGAGCAGCACCGCAAGGACGAATGCCTCAGGGACGGAGAGCGCGCCGAAGAGCGCTACAGCGATGAGCCCCCCGAGGGCGATCGTCAGCGGGAGCCCGAAGCCGAGCAGGCGGGCAGGCACTGCGTACTCCTGCCGAAGGGCCCGCAGGTCGATGCGGGAGGCGTCGGCGAACAGCACCACCGTGAGCGTCGCTTCGGCCAGGACCTTGACGGCCTCCCCGCTCGGTGAAGTGTCGAGGAGATCGAGTGCCTGTGTCCCGACGAGGAGCCCGATGCCGACGAAGATGATCGCGGGCGTCAGGGGCGTGCCATCGACTCGGCGCGAAACGACGCCGAAGGCGATCAACGCGAGCGCTACGACCGCCAACGCCCATTCCATGTGACGAGCCTACGTCTCTAGGTCTAGTCGAGCTCGAGAGCTGCTTGCAGGAGCTCGCCTGCTGGAACGCGGTCTGCAGCTCTCCCTTGGCGTCGAGCTGCTTGAGGCTCTCGAAGGCCGAGGAGACCTGGCTCCCCATCGTCGCGACGGTCGTGCCGACCGTGGCCGCCGCAGCGGCGAGCTCGCTGATGCTCGAGGCGCTGTCCACTGCCGTAGCGATCGAATCCGCATCTGCCTTGAGGTCACTCGAGAGCTGGTCGACCAAGTCCTTCGCCTGTTGCCCCACCTGTGTGTCCGGCTTACCGAGATCCTTCAAATCGGACTCAAGTGTTTCGGTCGCCGACTTCGCATCGTCAGCGGCGCTCTGCAACGAGTCCTTCGAGAGGTTGCCGCCCTTGAGCGAGTCACCGGCGGACGTGATCGAGCTCTTCCAGGTCGAGATGGCAGAGCAGACCCCGTTTGCCCAGTCGGCCGTGGAGGTCGACTGGGAGCTCTTACTCGAGCCGCAGCCGGCCGCCAGAAGCGCCAAGGCGAGCACGAGGGCGACGGGAATCAGGCGCACGGAGCAGGGACCCTAGCGATGGCTCCTGCCTCGGCGTCATCCGATAGGGATGATCCGAATGCGAACTCCTGTCAAGCCGGCGCTGACGACACCGAAGCGCTCGGCGCGTCGGCGGGCACTGGCTCGATCCCCTCTTTTTCGAGCGTGAGCCGGACGCCTTCGCGTGCCATGTAGATCCGCCACTTCACGGTGGACAACGGGATCTCGAGGCTGTCTGCGATCTCGTTGTAGGACAGCCCGACGACGTCGCGCAGCAGGAGCGCCGCCTTCAGGTCGGCGTTCAGCTCGTCGATCGCAGCCCAGAGCGACTCGATCAGCTCCGCCCTCTCGATCGGCGCATCGACGACGGACAGCGGTTCCACCGTTCTCTCCATGTCGACCGTGCGGACGCGTCGGTCACGTGCACGAAGCTCGTCGAAGACGCGGTTCTTCGCCACCTGGAACAACCAAGTGGTGAACTTCGAGCGGAACGAGAAGCGCGGCAGGCTCTGGTGCACGCGAAGAAAGACTTCCTGTGTCAGGTCCTCCGCGAGACCGCGGTCACCGACGAGGCGCAGCACGTAGTTGAACACCGGGGTCTGGTAGGTGCTGACGATCACCGAGAACGCCTGGGCATCTCCCCGCTGGGCCTTCCGCAAGAGCTTGTCATCGAGTTGAGTGAGCATGTACTGAGTCTCGCCCACCCGGGCGCCGTTGGCTCTAGTCCGTCTGGGTCATTCCTTCTGCTTGACGAAGAGCCCGAGCACGCCCCGCTTGATCTGCGTTCGGATCGGAATCGCCGGCTCCCCGGTATCCGGCTCCGCCCAGCCGGCGGCCACCTCGGCACCGAGGAGCAGGGCCGAGGAGTACAGGTACAGGGAGTAGAGGAAGATGAGCGCTGCCGCGAGAGATCCGTACACGACGCTGAGCCTCGTCGCCCTGTCGTACGTCCAGCCCGCAGCGAGTGAGATCACCTGCAGGAGGAGGGCGGTGACGATCGCCCCGGTGAGCCCGTCTCGGATCCGCAGCCCGCTGGCGGGGACGAATCTGTAGAGGAGCATCACGACGACGATCGAGAGGCCGAAGGCAGATCCCCGCAAGAGGAGCTCCGAAAGCGTGCCGGCGCCGATGCCCGTCGCGTCGGCGACGCCTCCCGATGACCTCTGCAGGACATTGCCCAGCAGGGTGAGCGCCGCCGTCACGACGACGAGAGCCGCTGCGCCCACGATGAGCAGAAGGTCGACGAGCTTGCCGCGTGCCATCGGTCGCGACTCGGTGACATGCATCGCGGACTCGAGACCCTGCCGGATCGCAGTCATCATTCCCGATGCCGCCCACGCGAAGAGGACAAGGCTCACGAGGCCGACGGCGCTCACCGGAGTCGCGATCGCCGTGATCGCGTCCTCGACCTCCTTCTCACCGTCCGGCGACACGGGCAACGCGTCGACGATCGTGTTCACGACGTCGCTGCGAACGCTGTCGTTCTGGAGGACGAGCCCGAAGATCGAAACGAGGACGATTGCAAGTGGCGCAATCGAGAACAGGACTCGGTACGCGATCCCTGCCGCCTGCTGCGTGCACTTGTCGGCGTAGAAGCGCTGAACGGCGACCGGGCCGACCCGGCTGAGCTTAAGCAGGACCGCAAGCGGCCGGCCCAGGGCCCGGGAGGCCCGTGACTGATCCGGACTGGTCAGGGCGTCGCCGCTCGTCGCGCGACGTCCGAATCCGGTCTCTTCCCGCCTACGTCTGCGCGGGTCGGCTGGCCGGCGCCATGATCGCCCCGATGATCCAGAAGATCGGTAGGAAGATCCCGAGGATGAACATGAAGATATGGCCGTTCCTGAGCGTGGCAACGCCGAGGGTGACGATCAGAACGATGTAGAGAAGAGCTGCAAGTCCGCCGAATACCCACCACATGCGCTGTCTCCTAGCGTCGTTTTCAGATCAACGCTGCCGCCAGGAGAAGGGCGGCACATCATCCGATGTGGACTATCCGTCGCGCTTCGCTCTGGCGCAGAATCAAGGTTGTGGCCGATCTTCATTCGATTGGCGGCGATGTCGAGACCGCGCTCGAGTCGATCAACGTTCCGAGCTACGTCATTGATCGAACCGGGGTGATCCGCTGGCTCAATGCCGCGGCGCGCCGCCTCGTCGGCGATGCCCGAGGCAAGCAGTTCACCTCGGTCGTCGCACCCGAGGAGATGCGGCGCTCACGCGAGGTCTTTGCGCAGAACATCGCCGGGCCGGGGAGGGCGAGGGACTCTCACGTCACGGTTCTGGACGCAGACGGCGATCGGCTCACCGTCGACCTCAGCTCGGTACCCCTGCTCAGCGGCGATAGCGTCATCGGCGTGTTCGGGCAGATCTCGGACGTCGAGGAGGTTCCGCAGCGACCTCCCCACCCGCACCTCACCCCGCGCCAGACCGAGGTGCTGCGCATGCTCGAACACGGGCGATCGACGCACCAGATCGCCGACGAGCTTCATCTGAGTGTCGAGACGGTCCGGAACCACATTCGTCACATCCTGCAAGCGCTCGGCGTGCACTCCCGGCTCGAAGCCGTCGCCGTCGGGCGCCAGGAACACCTCGTCCCGAGCTGAGACGGCGATTAGCTCGAGGCGCTCGTGGCGGCAGCGGAGACGCCGTGGCAATGCTTCCACTTGCGTCCCGACCCGCACGTGCAGGGGTCATTTCGCCCGCGCTTGGCATCCTCGGCTGCGTAGAGCGCGACGATCTCCGAGGGCGCCCGGTTCTGGGCGAGCAGGCCGGCCATCGTCCGCATCGGGCGATCGACATGGTGGAAGAAGTCCTTGAAGCCGGCGCAGAGGTAGTTGAGGCCGGGGTCGCCGTCGGGCGTGGTGATGAAGCGGTCCTTGGGGCAGCCGCCGTGACAGGCGAAGCGAACATCGCAGTCCAGGCAGTAGCGCGGCAGCGTGTCGCGCTTGTCCTGCCCGAACTTCTGCTGCTGCGGCGAGGAGACGAGCTCGAGCATGTGCCGCTCCTTGATGTTGCCGAGCTTGAAGCGGGGCTCGACGAAGTGGTCGCACGAATAGAGATCGCCGGTGTGCTCCAGGGCGAGAGCCAGCCCGCAGGTCTCCGAATGGACGCACAGGCCCGGCGGCTCACCGACCCAGTTTGCGAGCGCGACGTCGAACATCTGGACGTACACCTCGCCGACATCCCGCCGCACCCACTCCTCGAAGACGTCGATCAGGAAGCGGCCGTACTGCTCGGCGGTCACCGAGCGGCCGGTGACGACGTCTCCCTCCTGCACGTACAGCGGCCGGTCCCGCCACGACGTCCAGGGCACCGTCCCGTCGGCATCGGCCTCCGCGACCCGCTCGATGATCGGGATGAACTGCACGAAGCGGGCATCGCACTCGTCCCGGAAGAAGGTGTAGACCTCCCGTCCGTGCTCGGCGTTCACGGCGTGGACCGTCGTGAGCACGTTCCAATCCACGCCCGCCGCCCGCAGGTGGTCGAGGCCTTGCATCACCTGGTCGAACGAGCCCTTGCCGCCCTTGTTCACCCGGTAGGCGTCATGGAGCTCGCGCGGCCCGTCGATCGAGATCCCGACCAGGAAGTCGTTCTCCTTGAAGAACGCAGCCCACTCATCGTCGATCAGGGTGCCGTTGGTCTGAATCGTGTAGGCGGCCCGCTGCCCCGGCTTCAGGTACCGATCGGCGAGCTCGACCGAACGCCGGAAGAACTCCACGCCCATCAGCGTCGGCTCTCCGCCCTGCCAGGCGATCGCCACCTCCGGCACGTGCGAGTGCGCCTCGATCAGCTGCCGGAGGTACGCCTCCAGCAGCTCGTCTGCCATCCGAAAGCGAGAGCCCGGGTAGAGCATCTCCTTCGAGAGGAAGAAGCAGTACGAGCAGTCGAGATTGCAAACCGCGCCTGTCGGCTTCGCCAGCAGATGGAACGAGCGGGGCGTAGCGACAGGCGCGGTCGTCATATGGCTACTGGCGCGCGAAGGCGACCTGGGCTTCCTTGGCGAGGTCGACAAACGACTCACCGCTGACGTCGATCGCCAGGCGCTTGATCGTCCCGCCGACGAACGGCCACGGCCGCTCACCCGGGTAGTCGTCGGTGACGGGCTCCGCACCCGACTTGCCGACGACGAGCCCGCCGCCGCCGAGCCCGAACTTGCCCGGCTGGGTCATGATCTTGCCCTCGCCGACCTTCTCCTCGCCGACATGCAGGGTGAGCGTCCCCTCGGTCGGCAGCCCCTCGTTCTCCTTCTCGAAGGTCGCCGAGAGGATGACGTGGCCGGTCGGAACGCCCTCTTCCGACTCAATCGTCTGCACCTGTTCGCCGACCCAGTTGTAGACGTATTTGAGCTTGCCGTCCTTGATGTACAGGGCGTGGCCCCCGAAGCGCGACCCCTGCGAGAAAAGCACGCCGCCGGCCTCGGGCGTCTCGACCTCGACCTCCGCTGCGATCGTGTAAGACCGGTTGCGGATGTTGGGGGTGACGGACTCGGGCACCTCGGCGCCGCCAGGGTAGTAGAGGTAGCGGGTACGCGGCTTTGAAAGCTGCGGCCGCTCGGTGCCCAGGATGTCGATCGCGCTGCGGGACTCGAGCGGCAGAGCCTGGAGCCTGCCTGCCTCCGTCCACCAGAGCGCGATCAGCTCCTGGAGCTTGTCCGGGTGCTGCTCGGCGAGATCATGGCACTCGCTGGGATCAGCATCGGTATCGAAGAGCTCCCACTTCTGGAGGTGGAAGTCACCCCACGAGTCGGGCGCCGCCGGAACGGCCGTCGCGGCCTTCCAGCCTTTGTGCCAGATCGCCCGCGTCCCGAGCATGGAGTAGAACTGCGTCTCCTTCTGCGTCGGCGCGTCGGCGTCGCCGAAGCTGTACTTGAAGCTCGTGCCCTCAAGCGGCGTCTGCGTGTAGCCGTTGACGACGTCGGGCAGCTCGACGCCGAGGCACTCGAAGAGTGTCGGCACGATGTCGGTCGCATGCGTGTACTGCCGCCTGATCTCACCGGCCGCATCGATTCCCTTGGGCCAGGAGACGATGAGCGGGTCGGCGGTGCCGCCCTCGTAGTTCGCGTAGCGCTTCCACATCTTGAACGGCGTGTTGAACGCCCAGGCCCAGCCGATTGGGTAGTGGTTGTACGTGCTCGTTCCGCCGAGCTCGTCGAGGTACTTCAGGTTCTCCTCGATCGTGTCCGGAAGGCCGTTGAAGAACTTGTTCTCGTTGACGGAGCCGTTAGGCCCGCCCTCGCCGGACGCGCCGTTGTCGGAGACGAGCACGATGATGGTGTTGTCGAGCTCCCCGCTCTCCTCGAGATAGTCGAGCAGGCGGCCGAGCTCGTGGTCAGCATGACTGAGGAAGCCGGCGTAGACCTCGGCCATCCGCGCGAACAGTCGCTTCTCGTCCTCCGAGAGCGAGTCCCAGGGCCGAACGAGGTCGAACGGCGACCAGGGCTTTCCGTCGTGGCTTGTCGTCTCCGCATACGGGTTGATCGGGGAGAGCTCGGCGTTCTCGGCGACGATCCCGAGCTCCTTCTGCCGCTCGAAGACGAGCTCCCGGTAGGCCTCGTAGCCCATGTCGAACTTCCCCTTGTACTTGTCCGCCCACTCCTTCGGCGCGTGGTGGGGGGCGTGCGCGGCGCCTGGGCAGTAGTAGAGGAAGAACGGCTTGTCCGGGGCGATCGCCTTGGCGTCCTGGATGAACTCGAGCGCCTTGTCCGTCATGTCGACGGTGAAGTGGTAGCCGTCTTCCGGTGAGCTCGGCTGTGGCACGGGGTGGTTGTCGTAGATCAGGTCGGGATACCACTGATTCGTCTCGCCGCCGAGGAACCCGTAGTAGCGCTCGAAGCCTCGACCGAGCGGCCACTGCCGCTTCGAGGATGCGAGGTTCATCTCGTCCTCCGCGCAGAGGTGCCATTTGCCGACGATGTAGGTGTTCCAGCCGCGCTCGCCGAGCACCTCGGCGATGTTCGCGCACTCGAACGGGATGTGGCCGTTGGCGTTCGGGAAGCCAGAGGTCGCCTCGGTGATGCAGCCCATGCCGTTCGTCGTGTGGTTGCGGCCGGTCATGAGGCATGAGCGCGTCGGAGAGCAGAGCGCCGTCGTGTGGAAGCTCGTGTATGCGATGCCGCGATCTGCGATCCGCTTGATGTTGGGCGTCTCGATCAGTCCGCCGTATGGCTCCATCGCCGAGAAGCCGACGTCGTCGAGGACGACGTACAGAACGTTCGGCGCGCCGTCCCGTGCGATTGGCTGCGTGTACGGCTCCCAGTCCGGCGTCGAATCCTTGATGTCGATGTTGATCGTGCCCTTGAACGGCTTACTCATTGGACTCTCCCTCGTTGCATACCGATGTGTGCCTTGACGGCCGCTTCGTCGACGCTAGGACGATGCGCGCCCAGCGGCCTCACCCGCATTGGATGAACCTGCCTTCCCCGGCAAGCCACGAGATTGGCGCGACGTTCCTGTACCGGGGACACCGATTGCCCGCGAGACTCCCTACCGCGAGTAGTTGTCCGAACCGCGATCCGTGCCGTCGCTGATGCCCTGCGGCGCTTTCGCGGCGAGACTGTGCCTGACGACAGAGGTAACGCCCCCTGCCGGAGCATCCCCACGTAGAGAAGGGAGGCACCATGTCGCCGAGATGGTCGTCGGCTCGCTCGAGAGCCGGACGAACGGTAAGGCCGGGCCTCGTTGCTCTCGGCATCGTCGTTGCGATCGGCGTGACGGCGGTCGCGGCAGGATGTGGTGGGAGCACCGAGGCGACCACCACCGTGACGGTCGCCGGGACCACGACAACCGCGGAATTGGGAGCGCAGGAGCAGGTGCTGGTCGGGCACATCAAGTCTCTCGTGCCAAAGGGTCAGGGCTTCGAGCTCAAGTTCGACCCTGTATGGATCCTGAGCGGGACCACCGCGGAGCGCGCGGCCGTGGAGGACGGCGTTCTACAGCCGGGAGAGCCGGTACCGAACGACCACTACACGGTGGAGGAGGGGCACCGCCTCCTGACGTACGACGTTCTCTCCACTGCCGACGTCACCCTCATCGGCAAGGGTCTCAAGCCACTGACGGTCCCGGTTTCCGAGCTGGCGCAGATCGTCCAGGGCAAGAATCCTAAGCAGCGAGCACTGTTCGACCCCTCGAACCAGCTCGGCTACCGCATCCGCGTCGGGAACAAGTACCCCAACCCCGTCGTCTCGCTCGAGCAGGCCTATCAGCCCTAGGTCTTCGGGCACGTAGCAGCGGCCCGTATGGCTGCAGATACTCCAATGGTCCCTCCCAACACAGCTGCAAGGGGCCTTGCCTAGTGGTGGAAGCTCGCGTCGGTTGTGCTGTCGTGCACGGGAGCCGGCTGCTTCTGGAGACGAGGCAGCTGCCGCTTGAGATCGGCGAGGAACAGGTCGGCCATGTCGTGACCGAAGCCCCTCCGGACGACGACCCGGAGCGCCGCGAGGTCCGTCCGGTTCTCAGGAAACGTGTACGCCGGAACCTGCCAGCCGCGCTCGCGCATCGCACCAGAGACGTCGAAGACCGTGAAGTTGTCGACTTCGCCCTTCAGCGTGAACGCGAACACCGGCAACTCGTCGCCCTTGGTGAGCAGCTCGAACGGCCCGATCTCCGCGATCTGCGCCGACAAGCGGGTCGCAACGTCGCGTGCGTATGACTGCACCCTGCGGTACCCCTCGAACCCTAGGCGGAGGAAGTTGTAGTACTGGGCGACCACCTGGCTGCCCGGGCGCGAGAAGTTGAGCGCGAAGGTCGGCATGTTGTCGCCGAGGTAGTTGACCCAGAAGATGAGGTCGTCAGGCAGGGCCGAAGCGTCACGCCAGACGATCCAGCCGACGCCCGGATAGACGAGGCCGTACTTGTGGCCGGACGCGTTGATCGAGGCCACGCGTGACAGCTGAAAGTCCCATTCGAGGTCGGGGTCGACGAACGGAGCGACGAACGCGCCCGACGCTCCGTCCACATGCACGGGGATGTCGAGGCCCGTCTGCTCCTGCAGGTCGTCGAGCGCGTCGCAGATCTCTTTCACCGGCTCGTACGAGCCCTCGAAGGTCGAGCCGAGAATCGCGACGACTCCGATCGTGTTCTCGTCGCACAGCTTGACCGCCTCCTCGGCGGAGAGATGGAAGCGGTCTCCTTCCATCGGCACGAGCCGCATCTCGACGTCCCAGTAGTTCGCGAACTTCTCCCAGCAGATCTGGACGTTGATGCCCATCACGAGGTTGGGCCGATCGGCCGGCTTGCCCTCGGCCGCACGACGCTTCTGCCAGCGGCGCTTGAGCGCGAGGCCTCCGAGCATTGCGGCCTCGCTCGACCCCGTCGTCGAGCAGCCGGTCGCCTCCTCGGCATCGGGCGCATGCCACAGCCTGCTGAGGATGTTGACGCAGCGCATCTCGAGCTCGGCTGTCTGCGGGTACTCGTCCTTGTCGATCATGTTCTTGTCGAAGCATTCGGCCATCAGCTTCTCGGCCTGCGGCTCCATCCACGTGCTGACGAACGTCGCCACGTTCATGCGGGCGTTGCCGTCCAGCATCAGCTCGTCGTGGACGATCTGGTAGGCGACGTCGGGGGACATCTCGCCGGCGGGAATCTCGTGGCGCGGGATGCTTTCGCCCTCGCGCGTGAAGAGGGGGCTCACGGCCAGATCGCCCGTCGGTCGTGCCGGGCCTTTGGGGTGTTTCAGCGACATGTGTCGGCTCCTTGTCGTCGTGGAGGTTGTGGGCCAATGAGAAACGTCACTCCGCGCTCTCGGGCAGCAGAAGGACCGACCCGATCAGGAAGCAGAGACCCCCGAGCGCAGTGAAGGAGTTGGCCGCCGCCACATCGAGGAGGCTGCCGGTGCTCGGGAGCATGTACGAGGCGATCGCGGAGAGCCCGAACGCGACACAGCCGAGGAGGTTGACGGCTGCGATCCACCACTCGAGCGTGCGCCGCGGGCGGCAGGCAAACCCGCCGCACACTTCGAGAAAGGCGAGGTAGCCCGAGACGAGGAAGCAGAGCGAGCCGATTGCGTCGGGCGCCCAGACTTGCCTGTTGTACTGCGTCGAGTCGAGGCCGGACTGTAGGGCGTGGAAGGTGTTGACGTTGAACAGGATCGTGCCCGCGAGCTGAACGACGCAGCTCCACCAATCGATCCGGTGCGGTTCGAAGGTGAGGAGGCGAAGCCTCCGCTGCTGCGCGCCGCCCGGTCCCCGGTCGGCGTTGACGGTCTCTACGTACTGGAGCGTTGCCGCCGAGGTGAAGAAGATCGAGCCGGCGAAGAAGACGGCGCCGTCGACGGCCGATCCGACAAGCTCGACGAAACCCGGGAGGGCGGCGATCAGGAAGCAGCTGGAGCCGATCCCGAAGAGGACGCCGATCCACCAGGACGCGCGCCGCGGTGCCCACCAGACGCCGGGGTGCGCGCGGGCTCTTGAGAGCCGCGACGCATGCTTGCGGTGGAACCGGGACGACCACTCGGCGACCCTGCCGTCGGGCCGCCGGTAGCTGACATGGGTGGTGAACGGGCCGACCGATTTCGCGGCGAGCGGCTCCCAGCCGGACGGCGCTTCGGGGTAGTGCGAAGCCCAATCCCTTACTGCGTGGTGGTGGCTTCTGGCACGCGCGCGCCCGCGCCGTCCGGCGCTCGGGGGGTGAAGGGCAAGAGCTCGTCTTGTCCCTCCTGGATCACTCCGTAGCTCGACTCGGGCACTTCGTTCCAGGCGCCGGCGAGATCGCCAAGCGGTTCGGAGACGACGAGCCGGGACTCGTCGGAGAGCTCGTGGAGCACCGGGTTGTCCGGATGTTGTGCCCGCAGCGTCTGCACATTCGTGCTGTAGAAGAGCGAGCGCGACTTGCCCTCGCTCGAGTACCGGAACGCCCAGACGCTCTCTCCATTGGTGGTCGCGACTGTCATCTGGATCGGGTGCTCGACGCCGTGTCGCTGCCCGGTCGCCTCGATGAAGCCGACCGCGCGCTCGACGGCCGCAGGCGGGTCGTTCTCCAGGCCGTACGTGAGGGCCAAGTGGAAAAAGAGCTCGGAATCGGTCGTGCCCTCGATCTCGGGGTAGAGCGACGGGTCGACTTCGAGCACGAGATCCCGCTTCACAGTGTTCATATCCGCGATGAACCCGTTGTGCATCCAGAGCCAGCGCCCGTGGCGGAACGGATGGCAGTTGGTCTGTTGCACGGGGGAGCCCGTCGAAGCGCGGATGTGTGCGAAGACGAGTCCCGAGGCGATGTGGCGCGAGAGCTCGCGGAGGTTGCGGTCGTTCCAGGCGGGCTCGATGCTATGGAAGACGGCCGGTGTTTCCTGCGCTCCGTACCAGCCGACGCCGAATCCGTCCCCGTTCGTCTCCTCGGCGCCGAGCTGCGAGTGGAGGCTCTGGACGATCAGCGAGTTCTGCGGTTTGTAGAGCAGCTCCTCGAGCAGGACGGGTGAGCCCGAATATGCGAGCCAGCGACACATGTTCTATCTCCCTTGGAATGGCTGCGTTTGCATCCTCGATTAGGCCTCTCCGAGGCGTGCTCCGCATCATCCGGAGGGGATGACCGCGCCTTCCTTTCCTCGAGGCCCTAGTGCCAGCGATGGACGCGGACCGATGGAAGCGAAGCGACCTCGTCCTTGGACAGGCGCACGGTCACCGTGTCGGTTTCCACCTTGTCGACTGCGCTGATCGGAATCGTCACTTCGCGCTTCCCCCAGAGATGGCCCTTCTCGAGCACGAAGTGTGCGATCTGGTCGTCCGCGTCGACCACGAAGCCGTCGACCTGACCGATGTAGTCGCCGTCCCCCGTCACCACTGAGCTCCCGCGCCGAATCTCGACTTCCCCCTTTGGCACACGGTCGTAGACCACGCCGTACGAGGAGTCGAACTCGCCAGAGTAATCGCCGAATTCGCCTCCGTAATACGGCATCGCAAGCACTTGCTGGACGCCGACGTCCCAATCCGGATCGGCGACCGGGAGCTCACCGAGTCGGAGGTATGCGCTTTCCTGGATCGAGGGGAGCTGCGCAGCAGCCTCGATCGTGCATTGGAGCGTCAGCTCCTGGCCACCGTTCTCCCCGGCTTCGGCAAGTTCGACCGGAACGAGGCGGGGCCCACCGTCGAGCTTGTCCGGCTTGACGACGAGGTGGGTCACGCGCTTCTTGGTCGGATCGACGATCACGTCGGACAGTTCGCCAAGAGGGCCGTCACTGCAGTGAACCTGTTTCCCCAACTCGAGTCGCATGTGTGGCTCCTCCCGGTAGAACTGCTCTGTCAGATCGCTGCGCGTGCATGAACCTTCCCTGTGTCGGGCACAGATTTCATCGTCCGATTCGGGGGATAACGGGCTTGGGTCGGGAGACCGTGCTCGTCCGGATGGGATGATGCTGCCGGCGCCGCGACGAAGCAGTGTCGGAGGCGCGTTGTCAAACGACTCCGTAGCTCTCAGCGGACGCCGGCGCGCTGCAGTCTGGTCGCTCGTCGTCCTCGCCTCGCTCCTGGGTGTCCTTTCGATCTTGACGACTTGGGTCAACCGCCAAGCGCTCGACGACAAGTCGTGGGAGAACGCGAGCGCGCAGCTCATCCAGGACCCGGCGGTGCAGAAGACGCTCTCCATCTACCTCGTCAACGAGCTGTACGACAACGTGGATGTCACCGCGGCGCTGGAGCAAAGGCTGCCGTCGAACCTCAAGCCTCTCGCCGGCACCCTCGCTGGAGCGTTGCGGGAGCCGGCCACACGGGCGGTCGGCCGCCTTCTCGCCGCGCCGCGCGTGCAGCAGGTCTGGGTCAACTCGAGCGTGCGGGCGCACAGACAGGCCGTGAACGTGCTCGAGGACAAGACGGGTACCGGGATCTCGAGCGGGAACGGCACCGTCACTCTCGATCTCAGGACGCTCCTCGCGGAACTTGGGACGAATCTCGGCGTAACGAGCAAGGCCCTCGACAGGCTTCCGCCCGATGCCGGGATGATCACCGTCATGCGCTCCGACCAGCTGAGTACTGCGCAGAGGGCCGTGAAGACGATCAGGTACGCAAGCGTCTGGTTGCTCGTGCTCGTGCTCTTCCTGTACGGGCTGGCGATCTACCTGGCGCGCGGTCAACGGCGTGAGACGCTCCGGAATGTCGGCTGCGCGTTCATCCTGGTCGGACTCCTCGTGCTCGTCATGCGCCACCTGGGCGGCAACTACGTCGTCCCAGCGCTCACCTCTCCGGCGTACGCAAAGACCGGACACCGCGTTTGGGTGATCAGCACCTCGATTCTGGGCCAGATCGGCTGGGCGGTCATCTTGTACGGCGCCATCGCCGCGCTCGGAGCAGTGCTCGCAGGCCCGACCTCAGTCGCGACGGAAATTCGGCGCCGGATCGCGCCGGTGATGAACACGCGACCAGGTGTCGCCTGGGGAGTCGCCGGGACCGCCTATCTGCTGCTCGTGTTGTGGGGCGGTACCCACGCACTTCGCACCTGGTGGGGAATCGTCATCCTCGGCACCTTGCTGGCGGCCGGAGTCGCTGCCCTACGCCGGGAAACCCTGCAGGAGTTTCCCGATGCCGGCATGCAACGCGCGTAACGCCGGTCAACGCCGCCGTCCCGACTCACCCAGTATTCGACCGGGATACCTCGACACTCCCGCCGGGATCCAGCAAGCGCACGTCCACGGCCGGCGCCAGCTCGGCCGCAAGTCGCACGAACAGTTCGGCCGGTGCTCGCAGAACCTCCCGGTCCCGGATCAGTCCGATCCTGCGGTACGTCCCCCAGTGGATCGGAACCGCGACGCGTGGGCGGAGGAGCACGAGCGCCTCTGCGGCACGCCGCGGGTCCAGGTGTCCAGGCGGCAACCTGGGGCCCCAACCCGCGACCGGCAAGAGAGCGACGTCGAGATCTCGTGCGAGCGTTCCCATCTCCTCGAATAGATCGGTGTCGCCTGCGAAATACACGCTTCCTGAGCCGGAGACGAGAAACCCGAGAGAGGGCGCATCAGTTCCGAGCGGGCCGCGCCTGCCCTCGTGGTCCGCGCGGGTTGCCCTGACCGTTACCGCTCCCACCTGCACCGTCTCGCCCTGATCGATCTCGATGAGCCGTCGAAAGCCGCGCTTGGTCAGAAAAGGGCCCGCTCCTCGGGGGACGATCAGAAGAGAGGATCGACCGAGTCGCCGAAGGGACGGCAGGTCGAGATGGTCGTAATGAAGATGGGAGATGAGCACCGCGTCCAGAGCGTCCGCCGCGAACGGCTGAAGCTCGGGCACGCGCCGAAGGTGGCCGACCCGTTTTCTGAGGAGAGGATCGGTGAGCAGCCGCACTCCGTCCAGCTCGATGAGCGAGGTGCTGTGTCCGATCCAGGTGATCTTGGTCGTCGTTCAGGTCGTCCAAGCGCCGGGGACTGTCTCGCGCAAGCCGAGCCGTATGGCTTCCGCGATCGCGTCGCTTCGACTCGACACACCGAGCTTCCGGTACACGGAGATCGCCTGCGTCTTGATCGTGTTGCGGGACACGTGCAGCTTCTCCGCGATCTCGCGGAACGTGAGATGGGTCGACAGCAGCGGCAGCAGGCGCAGCTCAGCCGGCGTGAGCCCGGTCACTGTGCCCCTGGCCAGCTCGGGTATCGCGTCGACCTCTTTGCGAAGGTCATGCGTCTCCTGACGGAGCACGCCGAGCTCGGGACGGGCGCCCTGAATCGCCGTTGCCTCGTCCAGGAGAGCACGTGCGCCGTCCGTGTCCCGCAGCGTGATGCACGCCCGCGCGAGCTCGAGGCGCGTACGAACCGAGAGCCACGGGACCGACTCGGTGAGACGCCACGCGATACCCCGAGCCGCGTTGAGGTGTGTACGAGCCTCGTGCCAGTGGCCGTGGCGAAGGAGAGCGCGTGCAGAAGCGGCATCCTCGATCGCGCTCGAGGGGTATCCCTCGAGCTGCTCGGCTGTGACGATCACGCGGGCTTCCAGCGCAAAGGCATCCGCTTCGGCGTGATCACCGCGAGCGGCCGCGATCAGCGAGCGCTCGCTCAGGGCGACCACCTGTGCGTCGTTCGCCCCGAGGCGCTCGGCGTCGTCGACGGCCTCCGCCAGGATTTCGTCGGCCCGCTCGTCGTCGCCGAGCAGTGAATAGGCCGAGCCCTGCATGAGCAGCGCTGAAGTCCGCCACTCGCTGTTCCTCTCGAGCTCCGAGAGCGCCGACTCTGCATCGAGGCGCATCTGGTCGACGCCGTCTCGGCACATCACTGCACGAAGCACCGCGATCCACGCACGGACTGTGCTGGCGCCGCTTGCGAGCGGCTCGCTCTTCATGCCTCTCTCGGCGGCTTCGAGCCAGCGCTCTGCCTCGGCGGATCGACCTCGCATGGCGTGGATGCGGCTCCCGAGGACAGCAACTTCCGGGAAGCGCTCGAGCTCGGTCGTTCGCTCGAATTGCCGCAACCAGCGCTCGACCGTCACGACTCGCCCGTTGTTGTAGACGGGAAGCGCGATGCGAGTGATGATTGCTGCTGCCCGAGTGCGGTCTCCCGAGGCACATGCATGCTTCAGCGCTGACTCGGGGTCGCCTCTGGCTTCGAACCAATCCGCGGCGCGCCTGTGCAGGATCGGAATGAGCTCAGGCTCGTTCGCGGCCAGGTCGTGCAGGAGCAACTCCTGGAACAGGTGGTGATACCGATACCACTCGCGCCGGCGGTCGAGAGGAGTGAGAAAGAGGTTCCAACGCTCGATCATCTCGAGCTCTCGCCCCGACCCCTTGTCGTCGAGAACGGCGTCGCATAGGGAGCCGCACATTCGGTCGAGCACCGCGGTTCGACGCAAGAAACGCAGGTGTCCGGGTCGTAACACGGACAGGTACTCGGCATACAGGTAGTCCGCGAGATAGCTGTCTTCCCCCGAGAATCCTCCCGAATCGATCAGATCCCGATTTCCGTCTCGCAGCGCCAGGGCCGCGAGGTAGAGAGCTGCGGGCCACCCCTCGCAGCGCCGAATGAGCTCCGTCGCCTCATCGTCGGCGAGCTTCACCCGAGCGGCGCTGAGAAGCATGGTCGCCTCGCGTGGGCTCAGCGCGAGCTCATCGACGCCGACCTCGTAGAGCTTTCCCTCGGCACGCCATTTGGCGATCGGCAAGGTCGGCTTGACCCGCGACGCCAGGACGATCATCGAGCGGGGCGAGACGTGTGCCGCAAGGCTGCTGACGGCGCCGAGCGACTCGCGAGAGTGGAGCGCGTGGAGATCATCCAGCACCAGGACGATCGGGCGTTCCCGCGACGAGAACGTCGCCGCAAGTCGCGGAAGGGCGGACGAGATCGCTCGGGCCGGCGACCGGAGCGCATCGAGCACGCCGGCGTCGAGTGGCTCGACTCGGTCGAGTGCGGTCGCGACATGCCGAAGGAAGACAACGGGGTCGTTGTCGCCTTCGTCGAGCGAGACCCAGGCGACTGGTCGTGAGTCCCGCTCGGCCCACTGCGCCAGCACGGTCGACTTGCCGTAACCCGCTGCGGCGACGACCGTGACGACGGGGAACGCGCGCGCAGCCCGCAACCGATTGACCAGAGCCGTTCTCGAAATGGTTCCCGGACGCAGGACGGGCGCACGCAGCTTCGCCTCGACGATGTCGAACGGCGGCTCTTCGGCGAGGGCCCGCCGGGCCCGCTGAGCCCCGTTTCTCGGTTGGCTCTCGGAAGTCGAGCCTCTACGTTCAGGAGCTACGCGCAAACGACCATTCCTCCCTGCCCCCTAGTTCGTCCCGAGGAACGATGCTCGGCGTCTTTTTGGCGTCCATCAGGGAATTCACGGATCGCACTCGTGGCCGACGCGGATTCTCAGCTCTCGACTGGAGCACGAGGAAACACGTCTCGGCCCCCGCGGCAGCGTGCCCGCATCGGCGGCGTTCGCAGCGCCAACGCAAATCTCCACGATCAGAGCCTCCAGGGGGGTCGAGGGACTTGGTCGCCAACCCACGGTCATGCCGGCCGGTCACTGCTTCAACCCACCGTTGCTGAGGGGCTGACGGTTCGCAGCGCCGGTCGATGACGCGCGGCGCCAAAACGATAGCACCGCCCATTCCTCGGCAGATGGGCTCTCGTTACGCCGGCGAGTCGGGAGGTGCTGTCGGTTCGAGCGGTGGGCAACAGCAGGAGGTAGCTGTCAACGATCGACTGGGTCGACGTCGATGAGTCTCTGGCCGCTGGGTTGGAGCGCTCGTGAAGCACGTCGAAGGTGCGATCGGCGTCGCGCCGGACTGCTCGGAACGGAAGCCTCTTCACCCGTGCAGGATGATGAAGACGGTGTCCGCCGGAGATCGAATGTGGAGTAACTGTCATGGAAAGCCATGAAGGAACGCTGTGCAAGCTTTCGATCGCAGACGATGCGTACTTCGAAGCTCTCCTCGCCTGTGACAGCGTGAACCTCGAAGCCTCCGGGCTGGACGCGAAGACGCACGCGCTCGTACGGCTCGGAGGGCTCGTGGCGATCGACGGAGCCGCGCCCTGCTACCTGGGAGCGATCGGTGTTGCGCGAGCGCACGGAGCATCCGACGAGGAGATCGTCGGCTGCCTCATCGCGATGATTCCAACCCTCGGTATCGCGCGCGTCGTTTCGGCGGCGCCACAGCTCGGGCTCGCGCTCGGCTTCGACGTCGCTGTTGCGCTCGAGGCCGCGCAGGTGTCGAACTGAGGTAGGGACAAACCGGTGGCCGCAGCACGCGCCGGGTCACCGGTCGAGGCCCGCGAACGCAGCTAGCCGGCCATGGTCGGGGCGCCGGCCGTGTCGCCGACGTCGTCTGTCGCCTCGGCGAGCGCCTGCGCACGAGCCCGAGCAAGGTCACGCGTGATGTGCACCCCGGCGGACAGAAGCGGCGCGGCCAGCACGAGGCCGACCATGCCAAAGAGACAACCGGCCCCGATCGTCGCCACGAGCACGACGAGCGGATGGAGGTCGAGCGCCGACCCCATTGCGAACGGCTGAACGACGTTTTGCAGCAGACCGTTCGCGAGGAGCACGATCAGGAGCATGATCAACGCGGTCGTCGTGCCGTTTGCGCCCAGGGCGATCACGACCGCAAACGCGCCGGCGATGAACGCCCCGATGTACGGGACATACGCCGTGACGAACGTGACGACCCCGATCGTTCCGGCGAGCGGAACACCGAGAATGAGCGCACCGATGGCAACGACGATCCCGTTGAAGGCGGCCACGATCGTCACGCCGCGGAAATAGCCGCGTAACGACCTGATCACGCCACCGGTCACGGTCTGAGCCACGGTCGGCGGCAGCCCGAGGCTTCGATCGACCCAGGCACGCATCGACGGCCCGTCCTTCAGGATGAAGAACAGGCTCAGCGCCGCCAGGGAGAGGCCGAAGACGAGCGAGGTGAGACCGCTGATGCCGGAGATCACGCCGTGCGCGAGCGTCGAGATGATCTTCGGGACGTCGGACTCGGTCGTCGATTTTGCGCTCGAAGCGCCAGACTGATCCACGCCGGCGCTCTTGAGCCATCCTTCGGCCTTGGTCGCGGCTTCGCTTGCGTTCTTCGAGATCTCGGACGTTTGCGACGTGATGCCTCCGAGAACGAGCACCAGGATCACGACGGCGATCGCGACAAGCGCCAGCAGGACGATCCCCGCGCCGGCCGCCCTGGGAACGCGGTGGCGCTGAAGGATCGCGACGAGCGGCATCGCGACGGTCGCGACGATCGTCGCCGCCACGAGGGGGCCGACGATGACGAAGGTCGTTCCGACCAACCAGGCGACCCCTGCCAGCAGGGCGAAGATGCCGACCAGGAACCAGGCCGTCCAACCGAGGTCTCGCACCCAGCGCGGAGCTGCGAAGAGAGTCGAGAGCTCATCGAGCTCGACTCCGCGGATGACGACGACGTCGCGCTCCGCGCCGGCCTCGCTCGTCGACCTCGCTTTCGACCACCTTGCTGTCCTTGCGCCCGTGTCTGAGGAAGCGCACCGCTTCGGACCTCCTTAGTCGATGCTCAATGTCGCATTTCGGTCGGACACAGCGAACTGGCGGGGCGTCGGCACTCGCGTCGGGGCCGACGCCCCGCGTTTCCCGTCACGTGGTCCGAAGACGGTGGCCGCCGTACGCCGCGAGCCCGTAAATGATGAGAATGTCGACCGCAAAGATGGACAGCGCCCACCACGGGTAAGCGGGCACGAACATCAGCTGGCCGATCGCATTGATTCCCGCGACGAGGATCCCAAACCAGCGTGCGAACTCGCTGCCGGCGACGAGCGCGAGCGCCGCAAATCCCTGAGAGATGCCGAGGATCAGCACGATCCAGCCCCACGTGCTCAAGTTGCTGAACACGAAGTGGGCATTGGCGACGAACACATTCGCCGACGAGATCGCGGCGATGCCCGCGAACATGTTCCAGATCCCCGCGAAGCCGAGCATGACGGCGGCGAAGACGACCCAGCCGACGCCTTGCGGCGAGTCGACTCCGCCGTACGCACCTGCGGATACGTCGTACGGTCGCGGAGGCTCGTAGTCCTGCGTCGTTCTCATACCGCTCTCCCTTCGATGACCTGGACGATTCGGATCGAGCTAACCGGCCGTCGGTGCGCGATGCATCGTCCGGACTGGATGACATCAACCAGCGGGCACTACGAACGGAACGGGAGCCTTCTCCGCAGACACTGCGCCCGCAGGCACCCCCGGGGCTCTCGCCTCCGACCGTGTCGTAGAGTCTTTCAATGCGCCGCTGGCTGCCGCTTGCGATCCTCTCCGCAGCGCAGTTCGTGATGGTCCTCGACTCGAGCGTGATGAACGTCTCGATCTCGCAGATCGTCGCCGACCTCGACACCACGATCCAGGGCGTTCAGCTCGCAATCACGGCCTACACGCTCGTGATGGCGTCGTTCATGCTCGTCGGGGCCAAGCTCGGGGACATCTGGGGCCGTGACCGTGCGTTCGGGGTCGGCCTCGCGGTCTACGGTCTCGGCTCGCTGATCACCGCGCTGAGCCCGAACCTCACGGTGCTACTGATCGGTTGGTCGCTGATCGAGGGGCTCGGCGCGGTCCTCGTGATCCCTGCAATCGCAGCGCTGATCGTCTCGAACTACGAGGGCAAGGACCGCGCGTTCGCCTACGGAATCGTCGGCGGCGTCGCGGGGGCTGCGATCGCCGCCGGGCCTTTGATCGGCGGCTACGTGACGACGACGTTCAGCTGGCGCTACGTCTTCGTGGGCGAGGTCGTGGTCGTGCTCGGGATCCTGCTCGTGCGCCGCCGCCGTATGCATCCGGCACCGCCTCCGGAGCGGCGGCCGAAGCTCGACTATTTCGGGGCGGGACTCGCGGCGGCAGGCTTCGGGCTCGCCGTCTTCGGGATCCTCAAGAGCAGCGAATGGGGCTGGGTCAAGCCGCTCGGCGCGCCCGCGATCAACGGCCACGAGATCACGCCGTTCGGTTTCTCGGTCGTCCCGTTCCTGATCCTCGGCGGTGCGGCGTTCCTCGGCGCGTTCGCGATGTGGGAGGACCGCCGCGAGCGGGAGGGCCGTGACACCCTCCTCGACCGCGCGCTCCTGCGAATCGTCGAGTTGCGGGCCGGGCTCTCGACCCTGCTCATGCAGCAGCTCATCCTGATGGGCACCTTCTTCGTCCTCCCGGTGTATCTCCAGGTCGTGCTCGGAATGGACGCCTTCGAGACCGGGAAGCGGCTGTTCCCTCTGTCGATCGCCCTGCTCCTCGCCGCGCTCGCTGGGCCCCGGCTCGCAACCCGCCTGGCGCCGAGGCTCGTCTGCCGGATCGGGCTCGCTGCCCTCGCCGTCTCTGCGTTCGCGCTCGTCGGGACGATCGACGTCGACCTCAACGGCGGCACGTTCGCTCTCGCGCTCGTCGTGTTCGGGATCGGCGCCGGTCTGCTGATGTCTCAGCTCGGGAACGTGATCATGTCGTCGGTCGACCAGTCGAAGTCGAACGAGGCGGGCGGCCTCCAGGGGACGGCGCAGAACCTCGGCGCCTCGCTCGGCACCGCCCTGATCGGCGCAGTGCTCCTCCTAAGCCTCACGAACGGCTTCGTCTCCCGGATCGAGCAGAACCCCGCGCTTTCCCAGCAGACCAAGACGAGCATCGAGCAAGCCGCTTCCGAAGGGATTCCGATCGTGTCCGTCGAGCAGGTCGACCAGGCTGCCCAAGACGCGGGCCTCTCGAAGGCCGAGGCGACGGCGATCTCGAGCGACTACGGCGAGGCGCAGCTCGAGGGGCTGAAGAAGGCGCTCCTCGCGGTCGCGTTCTTCGCCGTCATCGCGTTCTGGTTCACAAGACGGCTGCCGGGGGAGCCGAGACGCTGAGGATCATCTGCCAAGGGTCGACGCTTCGCCCTTTCTGGATGACGGAAGCCCGTTCGACAGGCGGCACAATCGCTCCTTGACGGCGAGCTGACGGGATGACGACAACGCAGACAGAAGCGCAGTACGGCGAGAGCCCTTCCTGGGCTCCCGCCCGCCCGCGCTTTCAACCGGTCGGCCTGCTCAGCGCGTGGCTCCTGTCCGCCGCATCCCTTCTGATCGCCGCCTGGATCGTGCCCGGAGCTTCCGTGCGCAACTTCGGCGGAGCCCTCGTGGCAGCGCTCGTGATCGCGATCTTGAACGCGGTGCTCCCACCCCTCGTGGCGGCTCTGCGACTGCCGTTCATGCTGCTCGTCGGCTTCCTGCTCATCCTGATAGTCGATGCGCTGATGCTGCTTGCGGCCGACCGGTTGACGGACGGCGACCTCTCGGTGGACTCCTTCTGGTCGGCGCTCGGCGTGGCACTGGTCTCTGCAGCAGTCGGAGTGGTGCTCGACGTCGTCGCAGGCGCGAACGACGACGACACCTACGCGCTCCGCGTGATCCAGCGAATCGCCAGGCGTCAAGGCGGCCGCATCACAACCGACGCACCGGGAATCGTCTTCCTCGAGATCGACGGCCTGGCGCTCCCAGTGCTGCAACGGGCGATGCGAGACGGAAGCGCGCCGAACCTCGGACGCTGGGTCTCCGAGGGGTCCCACAAGCTCGCCGAGTGGGAGACGGACCTCTCGTCGCAGACCGGAGCGAGCCAGGCGGGCATCCTCCTCGGATCGAACGACGACATTCCGGCCTTTCGTTGGGTGGAGAAGGAAACCGCGACGTTGATGACGTGCTCCGCGCCGCCGGACTGCGCCGAGATCGAGCGCCGTCACAAATCAGGGCGGGGGCTCCTCACCGACGACGGGGCAAGCCGGGGCAACTTGCTGTCGGGCGAGGCCGATCACGTGATCCTCACGGTGAGCCGGATGGAGGCCGAGAAGCGAGCGAATCCGGGCTATCGAGCCTTTTTCGCGAACGGCTTCAACGTGATGCGAACGCTCGTCCTCTTCGGGTGGGAGGTCGGTCTCGAATGGATGGCGGCTTCGCGAGCCAAGCGACGAGGAGTGCTCCCCCGAGGGCACCGCGGGGGGTTGTATCCGTTCATGCGTGCAGCCATGTGCGTCGTCGTCCGCGACGTCATCGTCTACGGAGTGCTCACCGACATGATGAAAGGGCGGCCCGCGGTCTACGCCACGTTCTCGAGCTACGACGAGGTCGCACACCACTCCGGGCTCGAGCGCGCAGACACACTCGAGGCCTTGCGCAAGCTAGACCAGCAGTTCGGCCGCATCGAGCGCGCGCGACGGTACGCGGCCCGGCCCTACGAGATTGTCGTGCTCTCGGACCACGGGCAGACGCAGGGGGCGACCTTCAAGCAGCGAAACGGCTACGGCCTCGAGGAGCTCGTCAAGCAGTCGCTCGAGCGGGGTGACGTGACCGAGATCGCAGGCGGCGACGAGCAGGACTCGATGGTCGGCCACGCGATCGGAGAGGCCACGGGAAAGAAGGAGAAGCCCAAGAAGAACGACGTCTCCGGGCGCGAGGTCATCGTCCTGGGTTCCGGAAACCTCGGTCTCGTCTACCTGATGGACGAGCCTCGCCGGCTGACGCTCGAGGAGATCGACGACCGGCATCCGCGCCTACTGGCTGCGCTGCGCAACCACCCTCACGTGGGTTGGGTGCTCGTGCGCTCGGAGGCTGACGGCCCGGTCGTCCTCGGCGCGGGCGGGACTCGCTATCTCGCCACCGGTCGCGTGGAAGGAGCGGACCCACTGGGCCGATTCCAGCCGACCGCGGCACAGCACCTCTTGCGCACGGACGGCTTCGCCCATGTCGCGGACATCATGGTCGGCAGCTTCTACGATCCCGCGCTCGAGGAGGGCTGCGCCTTCGAGGAGCTGATCTCGTTCCACGGCGGGCTGGGCGGGCCGCAGACGCGCGCGTTCCTGCTCTATCCCTCGTCGCTTTCGCTTGGTGACGAGCCGATCGTCGGTGCGGCGGCAGTCAACCTCTTGCTCCGAGGCTGGCGCACCCAACTGAACGCTGGGAACGAGGCAGACAGCGCTGTTCAAGCGCAGCCAGACCGCGAGGAAGGGCTCGAGCCGGCCGCACGCTGAGGCCCACGGCTCAGGAGCTGGCCCGGCTGAGCAGGCGATCCGAGTTGGCCGGCTCGTCTGCGTCCGGCAGCCCATCCGCCAGCCCGTTCGCGAAGGCTCGAGCCTGCCTCGTCCGGGATGCGGATCTCCCCGGTCGCTCCGCGGAGCTGGGCCGGCAGCACCCCGAGGATGTCGCGGTAGGCGTGCCGTCCGTGAACGAAATGCGATTGCGGGCTCGATGGAGCACCGGCCGCTCCGGTCATCCCATGCGGATGATGCACTGACCGTTACGAAAGCCAGCATTGACGTGGGCATGGGTCTCGTCGCCTCGACAGCCGTCGACCTTGCGCGGATTCAGTTCGCAACGACCTCGCTCTACCACTTCGTGTTCGTCCCGCTCACACTCGGGCTGGCGCCGCTCGTCGCGGTCATGCAGACGCTCTGGCACAGGACGGGGAACGATGCCTGGCTGCGGCTCACGAAATTCTTCGGGACGCTTCTGCTGATCAACTTCGCGATCGGAGTCGCCACCGGGCTCGTCCAGGAGTTCCAGTTCGGGATGAACTGGTCGGTGTATTCGAAGTACGTCGGCAACGTCTTCGGTGCGCCCCTCGCAATCGAAGGCCTGGCTGCCTTCTTCCTCGAGTCCACCTTCCTCGGACTGTGGATCTTCGGCTGGGACCGTCTTTCTCCACGCCTCCACCTCGCGACGATCTGGCTTGCGGCCGCGGGGACGTGGATGTCGGCGTACTTCATCCTCGTCGCGAACTCGTGGATGCAAAACCCGGTGGGCTACAAGGTCTCGGGCGGGCAGGCCGAGCTGACGAGCGTGTGGGATCTCCTAACGAGCAAGTTCGCACTCTGGGCGTTCGGACACACGATTCTCGCTGGGTTGACGGCCGCGGCGGTCCTCGTCTTCGGCGTCTCCTGCTGGCAGCTCGCTCGCGGGCGCGATCCAGACCTGTTTCGCCGCGCTGCGAAGCTCGCGCTGATCGTCGCGGTGCCCGTTTCGGCCTTCAACCTCTGGTTCGGCAGCAACTTCGGGATCATCACGACCGAGATTCAACCGATGAAGATCGCTGCGACGGAAGCTCTCTGGGACACCGAGCAGCCGGCTTCGTTCTCCATCTTCCAGATCGGTGGCTTCACGAAGGACGACCAGACGCCGTCGTTCTCGATCGAGATCCCCAAGCTGCTCTCCTTCCTCGCCACCGGTTCGTTCAACGGGAAGGTCGTGGGCCTGAACGAGAACCAGCAGCAGGAGGCGGCGAAGTACGGCAGCGGCAACTACATCCCGCCCGTGGAACCCGTCTACTGGGCCATGAGGGTCATGGCGTACCTCGGCTCGCTCGTGTTCGCTGTCGTCGCGCTCGGCGCCTTCTTCTACTGGCGCGGGTCGCTCGAGCGTCGACGCTGGTTCCTCTGGACGGCCGTCGTCACGATTGCGTTCCCGTTCCTCGCTGCACTCGCGGGCTGGGTACTGACGGAGGTAGGCCGGCAGCCCTGGATCGTGCAAGGCCTGCTCAGGACGTCGCAGGCGAACTCGCCTAGTGTCGGCGCCTGGACGATCGGCTCGAGCCTCGCGGTGTTCGTTGCGCTCTACATCGCGCTCGGCGTCGTCGACTTCGTCCTGATGCGGCGCTACGCGCGGCTTGACCCCGGAGCGCCGCCCTCAACCGAGTCAGCGGACCTCCCCATGGCGGTGCCGGGCTCGTGAGGACGTTGCGATGACACTTCAGATCTTCTGGTTCTGCCTGATCACGGTCCTCTGGTGCGGCTACTTCGTGCTCGAAGGCTTCGACTTCGGAGTCGGGATGCTGCTCCCGTTCCTGCCGCGAGACGAACCTGAGCGCGCCGCGCTCTTCAGGTCGATCGGTCCGGTCTGGGACGGCAACGAGGTCTGGCTCGTTGTCGCCGCCGGCGCGACGTTTGCAGCGTTCCCCGCCTGGTACGCGACGATGTTCTCAGGCTTCTACATCGCGTTGCTGCTGATCCTCTTCCTGCTCATCATCCGCGTCGTCTCGTTCGAGTGGCGCAGCAAGGGCGATAGCCCACGCTGGCGCAGCGTGTGGCTGTGGGCGAATGCCGTCGGTAGCTTCGGCGTGCCACTCCTGTGGGGCATCGCCCTCGCAAACCTGCTGCACGGTGTGCCGCTCAACTCGAGTGGCGACTTCGCAGGGACGTTCACGGACCTGTTCAGCCTGTACACGGTCTTCGCGGGCATCACGTTCGTGCTCCTGTTCGCGCTCCACGGCGCCCGCTACCTGATTCTCCGCACGACCGGGGAGCTGTGCGAGCGGGCGGCTCGCACCGCCCAAACGCTCGCCTTGCCGGCCGCGGTCGCCACTGTCGGGTTCGTCGTCTGGACCGTTGTCGTCGCGCACGACCGGAACGACAAGGGACTGCTCGGGCCGGCGATTCCCGCTGCTGCCGCTGCAGCTGCTCTTGTCCTGGGCTTCGTCCTCGCGCGCATGCGAAGAGACGGGTGGGCATTCGCAATGATCGCGGTCGGAATCGTCTCTGCCGTCGCGACGCTCTTCACGGGGCTCTATCCCCGTGTCATGGTCTCGAGCCCCGACTTCGCGAACAGCCTGACGGTCTCGAACTCGGCGTCGACGCATTACACGCTCGCAGTGCTGACCGTCGTCGCGCTGATTCTCACGCCCGTCGTCCTCCTCTACCAGGGCTGGACCTACTACGTGTTTCGCGCACGGGTCACCGGTGGGGACGTCGAGTCCCCGCGGTGGAGCTCTCCCCTTCTGCGGGTGCAGTCTCACCGCCGACCGGCGGGACTCCGGCGGCCTGAGCCGCCATGCGCGCCCTCGATCCGCGCCTGCTTCGTCGCGCCCGGGCAGCGCGACTGCTGCTCGGCGTCGATGTCGCGATCGGTGTCGCCGTGGCGGCGCTCGTCCTCCTCCAAGCGCTGCTCGCAGCACGGATCGTGACGCGAGCGTTCTACGGCGCCCCGTTTCGAGCCGTCTCGACCGAGCTCGCCTTGCTCGCGCTCGTCTTCGCGCTACGCGGGGGGCTCGCCTGGGGATTCGAGGTCGCGGGCGTCCGCGCCGCCTCATCCGTGCTTTCCGAGCTGCGCCTTGCGTTCGCCGAGCGGCGTCTCCGCGCGGACCCGGCGGCACTCGACGGCACGGAGGCGGCCGAGATCACCGCTGCCGGAGTTCAGGGCGTCGAGGGGCTGCAGGCGTACTTCGCCCGGTACTTGCCACAGGTCGTGCTTGCGTGCGTCGTCCCGCCTGTCGTGCTCGTTTGGGTCGCAGCCGTGGACCTCGATACGGCGCTGATCATGCTTCTGACACTGCCGCTCGTCCCGCTCTTCATGTGGCTCATCGGCCGCTACGCGGAGGAGCGAACGCGTGAGCGCTGGCTTGCGCTTCGCCTCCTGTCGACGCACTTCCTCGACGTCGTACGCGGGTTGCCGACGCTGCGGGCGTTCAATCAGGCCCGAGCACAGACGGCGACGATCGGAGCCGTCAGCGACCGCTACCGGCGCACGACCATGGCAACGCTCCGGGTCAGCTTTCTCTCGGGGTCCGTGCTCGAGCTGGCCGCCACGCTCGGCGTGGCGCTCGTCGCAGTCACCGTCGGTGTGCGCCTCGTCCGCGCCGGAATCGGTCTCGAAGCGGGTCTGATGGTGCTTCTGCTGGCACCCGAGCTGTACCTTCCGCTCCGGCAGCTGGCCGCCCAGTTCCACTCCAGTGCGGACGGCCTCGCCGTCGCCGATCGCCTCCTCGGCCTGCTGGAGGCGCCGCCAACGGTGACGTCTCGCGGCGGGCTCACTCCACCGAGCCCCGCCGAAGCCGTCGTCGCGCTCGAGGGCGTCTCCTTCGGGTATCCGGCGCGCGGCGGCCTTGTGCTGGACGGCATGGATCTCGAGCTCAGCCCCGGAGAAACCGTCCTGCTCCTCGGCGCGAGCGGCGCCGGCAAGAGCACGGTCGCGAACCTCCTACTGCGCCTTGCGGATCCGATGGCTGGACGGATCACCGTCGGAGGCATCGACCTGCTCGAGTGCAGGCCGGAGGACTGGCGGCGTCACGTGGCCTGGGTTCCGCAACGTCCGACGATCTTCGGCGGCACGGTGGCCGACAACATCCGGCTCGGAAACCGAGCTGCGTCGGACACCCAGCTACTCGGCGCCGCAGCGCTCGCGGGCGCCGATCGTTTCGTCCGAGACCTTCCACTCGGCTACGAGACGGTCGTCGGCGACGGCGGTCGCGCCTTGTCCACCGGAGAGCAACGCCGTCTCGCGCTTGCCCGGGCATTCGTTCGCGAGGCGCCGCTCGTGATCCTCGACGAGCCCACCGCAGATCTCGACCCGGCGAGTGCGCGCATCGTCGGCGACGCGATCGAGAACATCCGGCCCGGGCGAACGGTTCTCGTGATCGCACACCGCTCCGAGCTCGCCCGAATCGCGGATCGCGTCCTCGTCGTGGAGGCCGGCCGCGCGAGCCCGCTCGGAGAAAGCGAAGCCGCGTGAGCACGACTCTCCGTCGCCTGCTTCCCCTCGTGCATGCGCCTCGCGCACGCCTCGCTCTTGCCGTGGTGCTCGGCACGCTGACGATCGTGTTCGGCACCGGCTTGATGGCGACGGCCGGGTACCTCATCTCCCGCGCTGCGGAGCATCCGCCGATCCTCTCGCTGACCGTCGCCATCGTCGGCGTGCGCTTCTTCGGGCTTGCACGGCCACTCGCGCGCTACGTGGAGCGGCTCGCGTCGCACGATCTCGCGTTCCGGGTGCTCGGCCGGGTCCGCGTGCGCTTCTACGAGCGCATCGAGCCGCTCGCGCCCGCGCAGCTGGACGGCTACCGCCGCGGGGACCTGCTGTCCCGCATGGTCGCGGACGTCGACGCGCTGCAGGATCTCTACCTGCGTGGTCTCGGCCCGCTCCTCGTTGCCCTGGCGGCGGGCACCATCTCGGTCGTCGTTGCCGCACTCGTCCTGCCGGCGGCCGCACTCGTCCTCGCGGCCGGCCTGCTCGTCGGCGGGGCCGCGGTTCCGGCGCTCGCCGGAGCGCTCGGCCGCCGGGCGGGAAGGCTCGAGGCTCCGGCCAGGAGCGAGCTCTCCGTCGAGCTGCTCGACGTGATCGGCGGAGCGCCGGAGCTCGTCGTCTATGGGCAAGAGGAGGAGAGGCTGCACCGCCTTCGCAAAGCCGACCGAACGCTCACGTCCCTGGCCAAGCGGGCAGCGCTCGCGGACGGTCTCGGGGACGGTCTCCGGATCGCCGTCACCGGAGCAACGGTCGTCGGCGTGCTCGCAGTCTCGATTGCGGCGCACGACACCGGGAATCTCGACCGCGTGCTGATCGCCACGCTTGCGCTCCTCGCGCTCGCCTCGTTCGAGGCGGTGCAACCGCTCTCGCAGGCTGTGCGCGCGATGTTCGCGACGTTGGGCGCCGGGGAGCGGCTCCTGGACCTGAGCGAGCGCGACCCCGTGATCGTCGATCCCGAGTGGCCCGCAGCTCCTCCCAAGGGACCTTTCGCCGTCGCGCTGGAAGGGGTGCGCGCGCGCTACGGCACCGCCGCGACGCCGGCTCTCGACGACGTCAGCTTGCGACTCGAGCCGGGGGCGCGCGTCGCGCTCGTCGGCCCGAGCGGGGCAGGGAAGACGACGGTCGTGAATCTGCTCCTGCGCTTTCTCGATCCCGAGGAAGGGCGGGTCACCCTCGCCGGCCGCGACCTTCGTGAATACAGGCAGGAGGACGTCCGTCATGCGATTGCGGTCGCAGGGCAGGATGCGCACCTCTTCTCGACCTCGATCCGCGAGAACGTGCGACTGGCTCGCCCCGAGGCGGGCGACGACGAGATCGAGGCCGCGCTGCGTCACGCGGAGATCTGGGACTGGATCTGCGAGCTACCCGATGGCTGGAACACGCCGGTGGGCGAGCAGGGACGGGAGCTCTCCGGCGGGCAGCGTCAACGGATCACGCTCGCCCGAGCCTTGCTCGCCGAGGCTCAGGTGCTCGTGCTCGACGAGCCGACCGCGCACCTGGACGAGGAGACCGCGACGAAGCTCGTGCGAGACGTCTTCACCGCCGCCGGCGACCGGTCCGTTCTCCTCATCACACACCGGCCCGAGGGGCTCGACCTCGTCGACGAGGTGATCGTGCTCGGGCCCCCGAGCTAGGCGCACCCCAATGACGTCATGTCGTGCTCTTCTCTTCGTTCGTCCTCACGGCCGAGGGCCTGCCTGTCTTAGGGCAGGCGACAGACGATCCGACCCGCGTACTGGCTGTCCTCGGGCAGAGGCTCAGTCCGGATCACGACACACGTGCCGAGTTGAGTCTCGATCGCATCGCCGTCGACCGGCGCTTTGGGCAACTCGATCTTCTCCAGATTCTCGAGACCCGGCCCTTCGACCGCGAGGATGAACTGCTGCAATTCCTACCGCCGTCGCGCAGTGCGCCGGGAAGTGCGACGTGCGACTCTTCGGGCTCCAAGCATTCTTCTACCTCCTGAGTTCGTTGTGGTCGACCGTCACGCTGTGGCGGGCACGGCCGCCTTCTTCGTCTCCATCTCGTGATGCTGCTTGGCGTCCTCCGCCGAAATCAGGCCGATCTCGACCAGATCGAGTGGGCTGATGAAACCGTCGCTGATTCGGAAGCCGCCGGCACGGAAGATCGCGTCGCGAAGCGGCACGGCCCATTGGTGCTCGAGCAGGATCAGAGCCGCTGCCGAGTCGTTGGGGATCTCTTCGAGCACGTCCCAGGCCTCTTCGCTGCCGGAAATGGGATGCAGCCCGTCTTCCGCTGCGATCTCGGCGCCTGCGAGGGCGCCTGCCTCGAGGCCTTCCTCGCCCTCGATGCCCAGACCGATCAGGGCGCCAATGGTCGTGCCGAGCTCGATCGCCTCGTCTTTGGTCAGGTTGCTCAGGTGCGCAACCTCGATCTCGCCGGCAGCGTCCTTGTGGACCGCGAGGGAGTCGATCACCCGGATGGTGTCGCTCTCGCGTAGACGCTCCAGCTCCGCGATGACCTCACCGTGGAAGTCCGGGTGGTCGAAGCCCAGCACGATGAGCTGAACTGGTCCAATTGCCATCTTCCTACCTCCGTAGTTGCGTTACCTCGTTCGTCGGCACCATTCTCGATGCGCTTCCACTCCGGGACATCATCCGCATCGGGTGAGGGCGGTCGTTTCCAGCGCCGGTATCGTCTTCGGCGATGCGTCTTTCGCTCCACCGCCGTCGCCGGTCGTTCCAGCGCTCTCTGATCGAAACCCTCGTCTCGCTGCTTGCAGCGCTTCGGCTCGCGCGACTGCTCTTCCGCCACTGGCGCTCGGCGTAGGCCGACCTCCCGAAGGCTGATTCCCGAGGACGCCGCTACGCGGGCTCGGCCGTCCCCTTCGCCGCCCGCTTGGCCTCCTTCCTGGCCGCGCGCGCGTCCTTCTGCTCCCCTGCCTTCTCCTTCGCGTCTGTGTATGAGGTCGAGACGAGCAGCTTGCCGCCGGTCCAGCCGAACGCCCACACGACGAGCACGATCGCGAAGACGATGTTCCACGAGGTCGTCACGAGCTGCTGCGCGACCGAATAGGCGGTGGCTTCCGTGGGGGTCGCGATGCCGTTCAAGGAAGCAACGGCGAACGCCTGGTTGACGCCGGCACCGCCGGGTGTCACCGAGGTGACGTTCGAGATCGAGTTGCCGCCGGAGATCCGCATCAACGTGTGGAAGCTGACTGGGATGCTGTACGCCGCCAGAAAGACCGACATCACCCCCAGGCTCGCGATCCAGCTCACAAACGAGGGCAGGAATACCCGTCCGAAGTAGGCGCGCGGATGCGCGAGGATCTCTCCACCCTCCTTCGCTTGCTCCCACCACTTGAGCACCCTCGGCCACAGTCGGCGTACCAGGAGGAAGATCAGGAAGGCACCGCCGGTGAGGAGGATGAGAGTGGCCCACGGACGCGTGTGGACGAACTCGAACTTGATGTCGAACGAGCCTCCGACGCTCAGGAAGAGGTAGAGGTACACGAACAGCCCGACGAGCGTGTAGAAGATCTTCTGGACGGCGTACGCGCCGAGAATCGCCGCGAAGGTCGCGCCGGCGATGAGGGACGTGAACATCAAGAGCATGACGAGCGTGCCCAGGTTCGCGGGCAGGAGCCCGTTCAACGCCACGGAGGTCGCGTAGCAAGCGAGGATCGGGAGCCAGCGCACCTTGCCGGGGTACGCGAAACGGAGGATCGAGTACCAGCCGAACGCCGTCGCGACGGTCTGCACTGTCTTCAGGACGATCGCCGCGACGACGTAGGCCGGAGAGATGTCGTTGAGGACATCCCAGAGGTTCTGGAACCAATCCCTGATGTTCCAGCCGAGCAGGTTCGCCGCCGCGCCGAACACGACGAGCAGCAGGGCGAGCCCGAGCAATCGCTCCCAGTTGGGTCGCCTTTTCGGCTCGTCGGGGATGGTGGGCGCAGTGACGCTCATGCTCGCCTCCACATGGCCCGTATGGAGCCGCACGCGCGTGTCGCGCTCATCATCCTGTCAGGATGACCTTTGGCCAGGATGACCCTTGGTGACTCGGCGGCCTCGGCGATGCTTCATCCTGTCGGGACGATGCAAGAACAGTCCATATTGTCGAGCCTGTCACACATGTCGGACCCGTTTGGCTGAAAGGCTCGAGCGGCCGTGGACGAGGCCGTGCCTATGAAGGGAGAGCGCAAGTGACCACCACCGCGAGCAAATCGCAAGAGCCGGAGGCGGAGGCAGAGGACAGCGCCGCTGAGGGCGCCTCGTCTGTCGAGCCCGGGTCCCAGCCCTCGGCCGCCGAGCGAGCGCAGCTAGGAAAGGCAGCGCGAGCAGATGCTCCACGGGCGCAGCTTGCCGCGCTCGAGGCGGCGTCCGACCGAGACCCGGTCGCGTATCTCGAGGAACAGGCTTCGTCACGCGTCCCCGAGCTCGTCCCCATTCGCTACGGCCGGATGCTCGTCTCGCCGTTCACGTTCTACCGCGGCGCCGCGAACATCATGGCCCACGACCTCGCGGCGAGCCCGAGGTCGGGACTGAACGTGCAGCTCTGCGGCGACGCCCACCTCTCGAACTTCGGCGGCTTCGCGTCACCCGACCGCACACTGATCTTCGACCTCAACGACTTCGACGAGACACTTCCGGGACCTTTCGAATGGGACGTCAAGCGCCTCGCAGCGAGCTTCGAGATCGCCGCCCGCAACCGCGGCTTCAACGACGCAGAGCGGCGAAGCAGCGTGCTCGCCGTCGGTCGTGCATATCGCGAGTCGATGCGCGAGTTCGCCTCAATGAGCAACCTCGCGGTCTGGTACTCGCGGCTCACGGTCGACGAGATCAGGGACCGGCTCGAGACTGCGAAGGCGAAGAAGCAGACCAAGGTCGTCGACAAGGGGGCCGCCAAGGCTCAGACGAAAGACAGCATGAAGGCGTTCGACAAGCTGACCACGGTGGTCGACGGGGAACGCCGGATCGTCTCCGACCCGCCTTTGATCGTGCCTATCGAGGAGCTGGCCGATGGGGAGACTCGAGCGAGGATTGTCGACGAGATCGAGGGCTTGCTCGAGACGTATCGCCGATCGTTGCAGCGAGACCGCCGGGTAGTCGTCGAGAGCTTCCGCTACGTCGACATGGCGCGCAAAGTGGTCGGCGTGGGCAGCGTGGGCACGCGCGCCTGGATCGTCCTGCTGCTCGGACGGGACGAGTCAGACCCACTCTTCCTGCAGGTCAAGGAGGCGCAGCCCTCGGTCCTCGAGCCGATGCTCGGCCGCAGTGCGTTCCGCAACCACGGGCAGCGGGTCGTCGAGGGGCAGCGCATGATGCAGGCGGCAAGCGACATCTTCCTCGGGTGGGTCCGCAACCCTCGGGGGCTCGACGGCGTCGCCCGCGACTTCTACGTACGGCAGCTATGGGACTGGAAGACGTCCGCGAATCTCGAGACGATCTTGCCTGCGAGGACTCGAGCATTACGCCCTGGCCTGTGGGTGGACGATTGCCCGCGCGCACGCGCGTTCGGGTGACCGCATCGCGATCGCGGCCTACCTCGGTAAGGGCGCCGTCTTCGAAGAGGCGCTCGCCGAATTTGCCTCGGCGTACGCGGACCTGAACGAGCAGGACTACGACGCGCTCGCCAAGGCCGTTCGCGACGGAAGCGTCATTGCGGAAGAGGGGCTGTAGCAGGCGCACCGCCAGGCGACCCAAGGAGGGTCACTTGCTCTCCTCAGCGAAGGCCGCTAGCGCCGCCTGGACGGATTCGTAGATCCCGGCGCTCGCCGAGCCGGGAGCCTATTGCGATCCCTCGTCCTGGCCAGATTCACCCCATCGGGACGATGAACGGCCGCCTGAGGTCCATTTTGCTTCTCGACACCGCGAGCACTGACGTCGCGGGCACTGAACGTCGAGAGAAAGGTCAAACAGTTGTTGGCTTCGGACTACCCGTTCCTCGACATCGTTTGGACGATGATCATCTTCTTCGCATTCGTGATCTGGATCTGGCTCCTGATCATGGTTCTGGCCGATAACTTCAGCCGGAGGGATCACTCCGGGTGGGCGAAGGCGGGCTGGACACTTTTCGTGATCTTCCTGCCGCTGCTCGGAGTACTCGTCTACATGATCGCGCGTCCAACACCCGGCGAGGGGCAACTCACAACCTGAACGTCGACCGTCGCCTGGCCTAAGGGGCCTCGGCCCTTGGGCCGGCGCTCGGTCCTAGTCGTTGTGCGCAGTCAGCGACGGCGTCGCCCAGTCACTTGGGCGGATGACGTACACGATCCCGCCAGACGCCGGGATCCACGCTCGCTCGAACTGCTCGCGGTCGTAGACGTGCCGGACGTCGGCGTTGGTCGTCGAGGCCGGGTCGTAGGCGACCACGTCACCGGTCCCGGTGAAGCCGCCGATCACTACCAAGTGGCCATTCGTGCTCTTGATCGCGGTGTCGAGCTGGTTCGCCGCCCAGGCGACGGATGCGACGAGCGGGATCCCGGCTCTGATGAACGGCTCCGCCTCGCTCAGGTCGTGGAGCTGCGTCACGTCGGCAACGAGCCCGCGCTCGGCCGCGTACGCCGTGTTGAACGGCCAGTTGCCGGCACCCTGGTAGCGGTAGTCGTAGACGAAGCGCGCGGTGTAGTCGACCTCGGGGTCGACCCGCGGGGTCACCCACGCCGTTTCCGCAGTCGTCGGCGCGTACGGTGCTCCGGTCCTCTCCTGCCAGTAGCGCACGACCATCGCGCTCGAGCTCGGGCTGCACCACGCCTCGCCGCCGTTGTCGAACTCCGGATAGTGGCCGTGGTGGACCTCCTGCGAATACGGCGTCAGGCCGAGATCGATCGCCTGCCCGTTCATCGACGTCGCGCTCGGAAACGTGCTCCGCTGGTTCCTCAGGTTCGACGCAACCGAGCTGAGGCGGCTGACGGAGACGGGCGCCTGCACCGCGCTCAGGCCGACGCGCCGACAGATCGTGAGCCGCAGGCGGTATGCGAGCGCCGGACGATCCTTGGCGAACCAGGTGTCGGTCGAGACGAAACCGGCACCGTCTTCCTGTCGCCCCTCCGAAGTACGGTGAAAATCAGCGTCGTCCAACGACCAGCGGCCGAGGACGTACCACTCAGCCCAATCGCCGTCGTCGAGCTGCGGCTGCACCTCCATCTGGATCCACGTTCCGGGCGAAGTCCTCGCGTTCCACGAGGAGACGACCTCGGTGAACGGGAACGCGAGGCGATACGCAGGTGAGGTCCATGTGCCGTAGGAATAGGCGCCGGAGCCGTCGACGGCCGAGCCGAGCACCGGGACCGAGGCGTGGGGATCCGTGTACGCAAACGACGGCAGCTCTCCGTCCGCAAGCGTCAGCGTCCCTCTCGAGTTGACGAGGCCGCTCGTCGCGCCGGAGTCGAAGTCCGCTTCGTTGTAACTGAGTGGATAGGGCTTCGTAGCGGGACAACTATCATCGACGGAGCCTTGGCGCAGACACGTCACGAGGTCTCGGATCGCGTCAGGGTGCGGCGCGGCCCGACGAAGGGCCGTTACGACCGGGCCTCGATCGACGCGGTCCTCGGCCGCGGCCTGCTGGCCCACGTCGCGTTCTTCGACGGGCGGGACCCGTGCTGCATCCCGATGCTCTACGCGCAACTCGGCGACAAGATCTACATCCACGGCTCGACCGCGAGCCGAGCAATGCGGGCCCTCGCCGATGGGGCCGCCGCGTGCGTGACAGTGACGATCGTCCATGCCCTCGTCCTCGCGCGCTCGGCCTTCGAGCATTCGGCGAACTACGACTCGGTGATGGCCTTCGGGACCTTCGAGCGGATCGACGACGAGGCCGAGCGCCTCGCCGCGTTCGAGGCGTTCACGGAGAAGCTCCTGCCAGGGAGATGGGACGAGGTTCGGCAGCCGAACGCACAGGAGCTCAAGGCCACGACGATTCTCGCGATGGAGATCGACGAAGCGTCGGCCAAGGTGCGAACGGGTCCGCCGGACGACGACGACTCACCGGATGCCGCGCTCGACACCTGGGCGGGGGTCGTCCCGATCGTCACGTCGTACGGCACGCCTGTTCCCTCGCCCGGACTGCGGCCGGGAATTCCGCTCTCCGCAAGCGTTCGCGAGCTGTTGCTCAGCACCGGGCGACGAGCCCGCAGAGGGCTAGACGCCGCTGCGTGCCGCAGGCTCAGGCGGCCGATCGTGTTGCCGTACCCACCCGCGAACCACATGTTCCCGTCCGGGCCGTAGGTGATGCCGAACGGATACGGGCTGGTTCCGAAGCGCTCCTCGACTACGCCGTCCGTCGTGATCGATCCGACGAGGCCGGTGTCGTTCTCGGTGAACCACATGCGGTCGCTCGGCCCCCAGGCGATCCCCGCGATGCCGTATTCGCCCGGCACGGGGTACTCGGTGATCGTCCCGTTCGGAGTGACCTTCCCGATGATTCGTGCAGCCAGGGTCGTGAACCACATGTTCCCGTCCGGGCCGGCGGCGATGTCCCAGGGAAGCGCACCCTCGGTCAGCAGCGGGTACTCCGCCATGTCGGGCGGATCGCCTGGGTTCGGGCCGGGTGTGAGCTTGACGATCTTGTTGCCGAGCTCCTTCGTGAACCACACCGTCCCGCCGGGGCCGGCCGCGATCGACGTCGGCAGCTCACCTGGGCCGGTCGGAAACTCGTAGATCGCGCCGTTCGGGTAGATCTGACCGACCTGGTCGACGTTCTCCTCGGTGAACCAGAGGCTTCCGTCGGGCAGCGCGGCGATGTCCCAGGGCTGCGACATCGGAGTCAGGCAGCAGAACTCGGTGACCGCACCGGCCGTATTCATCATCGCGATCGTGTCGGCGAAGCGCTCGGTGAACCAGAGGTTGCCGTCGGCGCCGAGGGTGATGCCGTACGGGCCGCTTCCGGCATTGGGAAGCGCGAACTCCTTGAAGTCGCCGCTCGGCGTGATCCGCCCGATGACGCCGCGGTTTGACTCGGTGAACCAGAGCGCCCTGTCCGGGCCGCGGACTATCGAGTACGGGCGGCTCTCCGGGTGGGGCAGCGGGAACTCCGTGACCGAGGCACGGGCCGCCGGACCGACTGGCCCTGCTCCTGCCCCTGCGACGAGCGGTAGCGCGAGCGCGAAGCTCACCAGAATCCCGATCGACCAGAGCCTGATCACGCGGCCTCTCTGACGTCGATTACCCCGCGTCGCAATCTATCGCACAAGGCCCAGGAGGACTAATCCTGTTACGGCATCAACACAACCGGAATTCGAACCTCGTGCGGTGGGTGGCCGACGCCGGCTGCGTCGTCATCAGAGACAACGATCGTCCCACGCTGTTCGGCTCCGATTCGGAACGGCACGTCTACCGAATAGGTCCCACGGCAGCCCGTCCCGCAAGTGGCCGTCGTGAACGTATTGCCGACGACGCGCCCGTTCGCATCGAGCACCTTCACGGTCACGTTCGCCTCGAAGACGTTCGCGCTCCCGGAGACGGTGACCGGGCTCGTGACGCGCGACCCGGGCGTCGGGTGCGAGACGACGATCACCGGGAGCAGGTCCTTGTAGTCGCCGCGACCGACCGGATGCGAGAGCACGATGCCTTCGCTCGAGAAGACGTTGACCGGGGTGCCGTCGAGCCGGAAGCTGACCTTCTTCACGGTCGGGAACTGCGTGAGCGTGTAGACGACCTGGCCCAGGCGTACCTGCATCGAGGTTGAGCCGCCACCGGACTGGTACTCCGAGGTGAGGTCGATGGTCGCGACCCCGTCCTTGATCGAGACTCCGAGCAGGCGGGTGCCGTCGGGGATCGCGGAGTCGAACCCCGATGCGCGCTCGGCCCGGGTCGGCCCGGCAAGGAGCGCCTCGATCGCCGCGGTCGCGACACGGGGCGTCGCCGCGTGCGTGCGTTTCACGCTCGACGAGCTCTTCGCCGCGTGCGAACCACACCTCGAGGGTGGCGGGAGCAGGAAGCGTCGTGTCCGAGCCGGTCGTCGAGCTGGCCGGGGGCGTCGCCGGCCCAAGCGAGACGGCGCTCTCCGAATCGCGGCTGGCGACGATGACACCGGCAGAGCCGCCGAGGACGATGAGGCTTGCGAATATGAGAGCGATCTTCACGAGAGTCTCTTTTCTCCGTTGTTGATGCTGAGCCTGCGCAAGTCGCTCCTCAGGGCTCCAGGACGAGTGGCACGACGTTCTTCACCGGAGGGAAGCCTTCCGCCGTCACCTTCGGTACGTAGACCTCGAGCTGGCCGACCTGCCGCGCTCCGATCGGATAGCTCACCGCGAACTCGAACGGCCCGGGCTTGAGGCTGCCGCCTTGCGTGTAGCCGCTTGCGAGCACGCGCCCGTCCCTGGCCCGGAGGCGCCAGCTCACGTTCGCCTCGAACGTGCTCGAGCAGCCGGTGACGCGGAAACCGCTCAGAACCCGCTCACCGCTCCTCGGGCCCTCGACGAAGACGAACGCTTTGTTGTCGAGACCGCCGTCGCCGTTTGCGCAGACGGCGCTCTCGTTCCGGCCGCCGCCACCGCCGCACCCGGCCAGTGCGACTGCTGCCGCGACGCTCGTCAGGATCGTGGCAAGCCGCGTCATCAGGGCGCGGTCGGCCTGAAGGCCGCTCCGTCGGCATGGAGCCGAGTGTGGCAGGGGGCGTTTCGGCGGCACGCTGTCGTCCTGCCGCCCCAGACGATCAGCTCGCGTCCGGTCCACACGGCGGTGGGGTCCACCCGCGCGGGGAGAGGCGACCGCGGGAGCGGCGACCAGCGGTTGCCGATCGGGTCGTAGCTCAATCCGTGGCCTGCGGTCACGGTCGCGCCCGGGAATGTCTCCCCGCCCCACACGAGGAGCCGCCTGCCGGTCCAGACGACCGCGGTTCCCGCCCGGCCGGATCCGATTGCGGATCGGCGGCGGAAGCGGTTCGTCGCAGGGTTGTAGGCGATGACGGCGTTCGACAGACCGTGCCCCGGACGAGTGCCACCGGCGACGAGCACCTCGTAGCCGTCCCAGGCTGCGTAGGCGCCCGGGGTTGGCTGGGGCTTCGACCCGATCTTGCGCCACGTGTTCGTTGCCGGGTTGTACGCAGCGCCACCGACTGGCTTGCCGTCAGGGGAGCGCCCCGGGAGGATCACGAGCTCCTTGCCTGTCCAGGCGCCGACCGGCGACTGCTGGCCGCCGACGGGTGGGAGCGCGATCTTCCGCCAGGAGTTGGTGGACGGGTCGTAGGCCGCGCCGTCGGAGCTGACGTCGCCGCAGCAGCCGCCGCCCCACTCGATCAGCTCACGGCCCGTCCAGACGACGATCCCGCCACGACCTCCCGGCGAAGGAGGTAGTCGCCGCCACCGGTTCGTCGCCGGGTCGTACGCCTGGTTGACGTCGCCCCAGACGAGCATCTCCTCACCCGTCCAGACCGCGTCCCAGTTGCCCGGGTAGCCGACGGCTGACAGGGGAGAGGCCAGCCGGCGCCAGGTGTTCGCGGCGGGGTCGTAGGCTGCTGCAACGTTCGTCGATCCGAGGATCTCACCCGTCGGACCGTGCTTGTCCACTCGGCCGAAGACGATCATCTCCTCGCCGGTCCAGACGCTCAGAAGCAGATCGGGGGCCGCGATCGGGGCATGCGGCAGCGGCCGCCAAATTCCAGTGACGGTCGGAGAGGCCGGCGCGAGGTCCTTGTAGTCGCTCCGGCCGACGGGGTGGTCGAGGATGATCCCCTCGCCGGAGAAGACGTTCACGGGCGCACCGTCGAGCCGGAAGCGAACGGATCTCACGCTCGGGAACTGGGTCAGCGTGTAGACGACCTGCCCGAGCCGCTTCTGCATCGACAGCGAGCCGCCGCCGGACTGGTACTCGGAGGTGAGGTCGACTGTCGCGACGCCATTGGCGAGCGAGATGCCGAGGAGCCGCGTGCCCGTGGGGACGGCAGTGGTCAGACCCAACCTGCGCTCGGCCCGGGTAGGGCCGGCGAGCAGGCCTTCGATCGCAGCGGTCGCCACTCCCGGTGTCGGCTGGTGAGTCCGCGCGACGGGAACGATGCTCTCGCCCTTCGCAAACCAGACCTCGAACGAGGGCTGCGAGGGCAGCGCGCTGGAGATCTCCGAGCCGGTGACCACACGAGGTGCCGGCCCCAGCGAGACGACATCGGAGTTCCGGCCCGCAAGGACGATGCCCAGGGAGACACTGAGCACGACGAAGCCTGCGCAGACGAGCGCGATTCTCTTGCGGGTTGCGACGAGCTTCTTCACGAGAGCTTCTTCCCGCGACTGACGACGAGGTCGACCTTGCCGCGGTACAGCACCGTGCCTGCCTTGGGTTTCTCGGAGATCACACGGCCCCTCTTGACGGTCTTCGAGTAGGCGCGGCGGATCTTGCCCACACGGCAACGGCTTCGAGCGATCGCGCGCTTCGCAGCCGGCAACGCCTTCCCCTTGATGTTAGGCACCTTGCAGGCGCCGGTCGTGTTGGCGAAGACGGTGACGTCATCGGTGTCGCCATTCGCAGTCGCAAGGTCCGGTCTGCGGTCGCCGTTCAGGTCGCCGATCGCGACCGATCTGAAGCTCGCCCCCGCGTCTGCGTGATCGACCCTGGCCTGGAAGCTGCCGTCGCCCTTGTTGGCGAGCACGGACACCGTCCCGCCGTCATAGTTCGCCGTCGCCAGGTCGGGCTTGCCGTCGCCGTTCAGGTCACCGATCGCGACCTCAACTGGGACATGTCCGGTCGCGATAGTCGCGCCTAGCCTGGAGAGCTGCCATCACCGCTGTTGGCAAATACCGAAACGGTGTCCTCGGCGGAGTTCGCAGTCGCCACGTCCGGCTTGCCGTCGCCGTTCAGGTCGCCGATCGCGACCGAGCCGGGGTTGCCTCCAGTGTCGTAGTCGTGGCTGGTCTGGAAGGTGCCGTCTCCGTTGTTGAAGAGCACTGAGACCGTGCTCACGAAAAGGCCCTGATTGGCAGTTACCAAGTCCGGCTTGCCGTCGCCGTTCAGGTCGCCGATCGCGACCGCGTGCGGGCCGCGTGCGGCGTAGTAGTAGACCGCGGCTTGGAAGGTTCCGTCTCCTCTGTTCAGGAGCACCGAGACGCCGGAAGAGCCGTAGTCCGCGGTCGCCAGGTCCAGCTTGCCGTCGCCGTTCAGGTCGCCGATCGCGATCGAGTAGGGGCTGTATCCAGCTGGGTAGTCGACCCCGTGCTGGAAGCGTGCCGTCGCCTGCGTTGAGGAGGACGGTGGCTGTGTCCGCCTCGCTGCCGCCGTTCGCGGTCGCCAGGTCGAGCTTGCCGTCGCCGTTCAGGTCGCCGATCGCGACCGAGAACGGATTGAGCCCGGTTGCGTAGTCGAGCTTGGGCCGAAAGCCGCCGACGCCCTTGTTGATGAGCACCGAGACGGTGTTCCCGCCGTAGTTTGCGGTCGCCAGGTCCGCCTTACCGTCGCCGTTTATGTCGCCGATCGCGACCGAGAAGGGGTTTCCTCCGGTCGCATAGTTCGCCGGTTTGGCGAACGACGGCGCCGAGGCGGCGAACAGTGCCGCGACGCCGAGCGCGCCGCTGAGAGCCAGCACGGTTGCGAGTGACAGGAGCTTCTTCACGATGGCCTCCTTCCGAGGCTGAGGATGAGATTGACCTTGCCGCGGTCGCCGATCGCGACCGACCAGGGGGTCCTTCCGGTTGCGTAGCTCGTCGGGGCGCGAACGATGGCGCAGAGGCGGCAACTAGCGCCGCGACCCCGACCGAGCCGGCGAGCGCGACGATGCCCGCAACGACGAACGCGATCCTCATTCGAATCCTCGTAGGACGGTCCGCATGGGCACGAAAGCGATGCGACCGGGCCGCCGGCTGTACATCTGGTTCCACGTCACGAACAGGCCGCTCGGCTCGAGTCGAGCATCCAGCCACGGCGCCGCGCCGGGCAGGTCGAGCGCCACGTCGCGCCCGTCCGAGAGCCGCAACAGATGGATCGCGCCGCCGGTTGCGTACACGACGAGATCGCGCTGGACGTCGAGCAGGAACGGACTACTTCCTCCGTCTGAAGCGAGCGGAAGCGCCTGCTTCTTTGCTCCAGTCGAGGTGTCGTAGACGTCGAGGGTCTGGCCATGCTGCACTGCAAGGGCTCTGCCGCGAAGCCGGGCATTGACGATGTGGGGGGCGAGCCTCCAGCTCCGGAGCACACGGTCGCGCGTCGAGAGCAGGCGCACGCGCCCGTTGGCAGCGATCGTGAGCACTCTTCCCGCGTCGACCGAGGCCGTGACTCCACCCGCAGCATGAGCCAGGCGTCGGCAGACGGCGGGCGGATGCTCTGATCCGATGAGGTCTGAGTTCCGGGGGCACTTGCTCCCGCGCCGCGCGAGCAGGAGCCAAGCCTTGGCCCTCTCCTTCTTCCCGTGGTAGCTCGTGAACGCGATCGTGCTCCCATGGCCGACCAGGGTGCCGATCGTGTCGCCGCCGTCGTCGTCGGCAATCGTCTCGGTGATGAACGTCGGGCGCCGGGCGCCGAGCCGGAGGGTCTCGAGCCAGATCGAGAGGTATGTGTTGCCGCGCTCGGCACACATCCAGGCGAGCCGCCTACCGGCGAGAACGGCGGCCGTGGAGCACAGGCGGGGCGTGTGCATCGTGCGTCGAGCGACCGCGTCCCAAACGAGGAGGCTCCTGGGCGAGGAGCCGGAGTCGACGTGGACGTAGGGAATCGCACGGTGACCGTCCGTTGTCAGGCCCTCGAGCGGATCGGTGAAGCTGAGCTTCCGCGCCAGCGGCAAGGTGACCGTCGGAGGAACCGGCTCCACACCCGTGAGCGGCGGCGCGGTCATCCAGAGCGGTTCTTCATTCGCGCCACCTGCTGGAAATGGACGCGTGACGGCGCGGCCCGCCCCTGCTCCGGGCGTGGCCAGGAACACGTCCGTGCCTCCGCCGAAGCGATAGCGCCAGCGGGTGTAGAGAAGCGAAGAACCGTCTGCGGACCACGCCGGGCTGTCCGAGGACTCGCGGCCCGGACTGACGCTGATCCGCTTGAGCCCGGTGCCATCGGGTCGGACCGTGTAGACCGCGGTGACATAGTGCGGGAGCTCCTTCACGAAGGCGATCGGCGAGCCCTCCGGTGACCACTGAGGAGTCTGGAAGTCGGAGATGCCCTGTACGAGGCGACGCTCGCCCGAGCCGTCGGCTCCGATCGTGAACAGGTCTTGTCGAAACTTCGTGCCGGCCGAAGCCATGTATGCGAGCCGCTGCGAATCAGGCGACCAGGACGGCGCGGCCGCCTCGTCGATCTTGCGATTGCCGAGCCGTCTAGGCGCGCCGCCTTCGGCGGGGACGGCCCACAGCCGCTCCCGGTCGACGAACGCGATCGAGCGTCCGTCCGGAGACCATGTCGGATAGCGCCCGCTGGGGGTCAGCGGAGTGACGGCACCGCTTGCAACTTCGGCGACGGCGAGGCCCTCCTCCTCGGAGCCGACTTCGCAGACGAGCTTGCTCGAGTCCGGCGACCACGCTCCGGGGCGGAGGGTCGAGCAGCCGGCCAGGGGACGTTGGCCACTCCCGTCAGCGTTCATCACCTTGGAAGGGACCGCGTCGTCGGAGTGGAAGGCGATGAGCTTTCCGTCGGGCGACGGGACCGGGAGGTACTCACCGGTCGAGGTGTTCGTCAACTGCGTGAGGCCTGTTCCGTCCGGGTTGACCGCGTAGATGTGCGTCGCTTCGTCGATGCTGCGCGCGAACACGATCGTTCCGCCGGCGCCGGCCCTCGGCGCGAGCTCTGCGGCAGCACTGGCTCCTGCCAGCGAGATCGACAAGAAGAAGAGAAACGCCAGGCAGAACGAGCGACGTGAGCCGGCGCCGATGGGCAGGCTCGAGAGTGAGACGAGCTTCTTCACGAGGGCCTCCTTCCGAGGCTCACGACGAGGTTGACCTTGCTGCCCTTCGGCAGCACCGTTCCGGCCCTCGGCATCTCCCGGATCACGCGGCCCCTCTTGAGCTTCGAGTAGGCGCGGCGGATCGTCCCGACGCGGCAGTTGGCCCGCGCGGTTGTCCGCCTCGCGGCGGCCAGCGTCTTTCCCCAGAGGTGCTGCACCGTGCAGAGGCCCGGTGTGTTGAGGAGCACGGCGACGGTGTTCGCGTCTTCGTTCGCTGTCGCCAGGTCCAGCTTGAGATCGCCGTTCAGGTCACCGATCGCGACCTCGTCGGGGATTTTGGGGGTCGCATAGTCGAGCTTCGCCTCGAAGCTGCCGTCGCCCGTGTTCGTGAGCACGGAGACGGTGTTCAAGGGAGTGTTCGCGGTTGCCAGGTCCGGTTTGCCGTCTCCGTTCAGGTCGCCGATCGCGATCGACCAGGGACCGCCTCCGGTTGCGTAGTCGAGCTTTGCCCGGAAGCTGCCGTCGCCCCTATTGAGAAGAGCGGAGACCGTGTTGTCGTGCTCGTTCGCAGTCGCCAGGTCCGGCTGGCCGTCGGCGTTCAGGTCGCCGATCGCGACCGAGGCGGGGGCGCGTCCCGTTGGGTAGTCGAGCTTGGGCTGGAAGCTGCCGTCTCCCCTGTTGAGGAGTACCGAGGCCGTGTTGTCGCCTCCGTTCACAGTCGCGAGGTCCGGCTTGCCGTCTGCGTTCAGGTCGCCGATCGCGACGTCCCCGGGCTTGCGCCCGGTTCTATAGTCGAGACTGGGCCGAAAGCCGTCGCCGCTGTTGATGAGCACGGAGACGGTGTTCGCTCCCGGAGCGCTGCTCACAGTCACGAGGTCCGGCCTGCCGTCGGCGTTCAGGTCGCCGATCGCGATCGTGCATGGACCGCGTCCGGTTCCGGTTGGGTAGTCGAGACTGGACTGGAAGCCCTCGTCGCCGGCGTTCAGGAGCACGGAGACGCTGACGTCGGCCTCGTTCGCGGTCGCCAGATCCGGCTTGCCGTCGCCGTTCAGGTCCCCGATCGCGACCGTCTCAGGCTGGCGTCCGGTCGGGTAGTCGCGCTGGGCCTCGAAGCCATGGCCGCCTCTGTTGAGAAACACGGAGACGGTGTCCGACTCGTAGTTCGCGGCCGCCAGGTCCGGCTGGCCGTCGGCGTTCAGGTCGCCGATCGCGACCGAAACAGGCGCGCGTCCAGCTGCGTAGCTCCTCGAGCGGGCAAACGAGGGAGTCGCAGTGGCGGATAGCGCCGCGACGCCGAGCGAGCCGCCGAGAACAACGAGGGTTACGAGAATGAGGGCGATCCTCATCGGAGCCTCCTTAGAAATGCGTCGGGGCCGCCGTTGGTGTCTCCGTCTACGAGATTCCCCGCCCAGGACGAGAAGGCCAGGTAGAGGTCGTTGCCGCTGAAGGCCCCAACCGCATTCGCGCTTCCGTCATCGCCCTGCTGCCCGTCTGTGTTGCGGCTGGCCAGGATTACGCGGCTGGCCCGCCGGTCGTAGACGAAGACGTCTGTCGTGTCGTTGACGTCGCCCGCAACGAGGTTCGATGCCAGCGACCCGAACGCCACATAGCGGCCGTCGGGGCTGATGCTCGGCGGGCCGAAGCTCTCGGCGTTCGCTTGCCGGCCGCGGTTGCTGACGCTCACCCGTCGCGTCTGATGCGTCTTGCGGTCGCGCACGAAGATGTCGAAGACGCGGTTCGTGTCGCCTCGGACGAGGTTCGAAGCCGCCGAATGGAACGCGATCCACCGACCGTTGGCGCTGATCGAGGGGGCGTTGCTGCCGTTGCGCGTGCGGTCCCCGCCCGCCTGCCTGCCGCGGCTGCTCACGCTGACCCTGGTCGTCCGGCCGGTGCGGAGATCGCGTACGAAGACGTCGGCGAGGTTGTTGGTGTCGTGGGCGACGAGGTTCGACGCGTTGGAGGTGAACGCGACATAGCGGCCGTGTGCGCTGAGAGCCGAGTCCCAGCTGCCGCTGCCGCGGTTGGTCTGTCGGCCGTGGCTGTCGAGACTGGCCCGCGTCGTCCGACCTGTCCTGAGGTCATGGACGAAGACGTCGACTGCGCCGTTCGTGTCGCCTGGAACGAGGTTCGACGCCGTCGAGGAGAAGGCGACGTAGCGACCGTCGGTGCTGATCGCCGCGGAGTCGCTGGCTCCATTTCCCTGGGAGCCGCCGTCGCTGATGCTGATACGGGTCGTCAGCCCCGTCCTGCGATCGTGGACGAAGACGTCCGACGCCGCATTCGTGTCGCCGGGGACGAGGTTGGGCGCGTCGGAATCGATGGCGACGTAGCGGCCGTCACTGCTGATCCCTGCGGCGCTCGAGCAGCCGAACGGATCTGAGCAGTTCGCCTGCTCACCCGAGCTACTGACGCTGACTCGGGTCGTCTCGCCGGTCCAGCGGTCGTGCACGAAAGCATCGCGCTTGCCGTTGGTATCCCCGGCGACGAGATTCGTCGCGTCGGAGGTGATGGCTACGTAGCGTCCTCGAGCGCTCATTCCGACCGCGAAACTGGAGTAGTCGCCCTGCCCGCCCTTGCTCGAGACGCTTACGCGCGACGTTTCGACGACATTCGAGGCCGGTGCGGTGCTCTGAGCGGCGGACGTACCGCCGACAATCACCGAGAGCGCAACAAAGCTTGTAAGTGTCAGGAGCATCTTCATGGGGTCTCCTTCATTGGATGCACCCATCGTGCTCCCCGTCCGAAACGACCCCGTCACGGGTTCGTAACGGTTCCGTAACCGCTAGAGGCGCAGCGTGAAGCGGCTGCCCTTCCCCACCTCGCTCGAAACCTCTATCTGGCCGCCCAATAGGCGTGCGTTCTCATGTGAGATCGCGAGGCCGAGGCCTGTGCCGCCGCTCGAGCGAGCGGGATCGGCCTTGTAGAAGCGCTCGAACAGATGGGGCAGGTGCTCTGGCGGGATCCCCGGCCCGTCGTCGGACACCTCCACCAAGGCGCCCTCGCCGTCGCGGGTAACCCGAACTGCGACGCCGTCGCCGCCATGCTCGATGGCGTTCCCGACGAGGTTCGAGACGATGCCCTCGAGCCGGCGCGGATCGCTCTCGATCACCACGTCGTCCGCATCGAGGCGGACCTGGCCGTCCCAGCCCCGGGCATGGACAGCTGCCGCGACGAGGGCTCCCACGTCGACCGTCTCCTCTTCGACGCTCTCACGGCCGGCGTCGAAGCGGGAGATCGCCATCAGGTTCTCGACCAGCCGCCGCAGGCGCCCGACGTCGGCGATCAGCAGCTCGGCTGGGCGCCGCGACTCGACCGGCATCCGTTCGAGATGCTCGGCAAGGAATGAAGCCTCGCCGACGAGCGCCGTCAACGGAGTGCGCAGCTCGTGGGCGACGTCGGCGGTGAAGCGGCGTTCGCGGGCCTGGGCCGCCGACAGAGCCGAGATCTTCGCCTCGAGCGCCGCCGCCATCTCGTTGAAGGACTGCGCCCAGCTGCCGAACTCGTCCTGGCCTTCGACCGGCAGCCGCGTCTCGAGCAGTCCCTCCGCGAGCGAGTGCGCGGCTTCGCTCGCGCGCGCCACCGGTCGCAGCGTGCTGCGTGCGAGGAAGGCGCCCACGAACGCCGCGACCAGCATCAGGATCCCGACGCCTACGAGCAGGATGTTTCGGAGCTGCGCAAGCTCGTTGCGAAGCGACTGCTCGGAGGTGAAGTAGTAGAGCTCCGTGTTGCGGCCGGCGGGGCCGCCGACGACCACGTAGTGCGTGCCGGAGATCGTCTTGCGCGTATAGCCGAGCTCGCCTTCGCTGACGATCCGCCTCAAGCCCGCCGGCACCTGCCGGACGCTGACGGAGAAGCTCGACGAGAAGGGTCGCCCACGATAGATCCCGACCGTGTCGAAATCGCCCCGGCGCAGGTACGCCGCAAGCAGCTTGTCGGGGCTCGTGTAATTCGGGGCGATCGCGATATTTCGGCGAGCCTGGCTGATCGCCGTGTCGACCGAGTCCGCCAGGAGATTGTGCCGGACGACGAAATAGGAGCCGATGGCGAGGGCGGCGGCCGAGGCGCCGACCGCGAGCGTGAACGCGATCGTCAGCCTGCGGCGGAGGCCTCCCGACGAGATCCTCCTCGGCATCAGTCGGCGTGGAACCGATAGCCGACGCCGCGCACGGTGTGGATCAGCTTCGGCTCCTTCGGGTCGTCCTCGATCTTGGCGCGCAGCCGCTGGACTGCGACGTCGACGAGGCGAGAGTCGCCGAGGTAGTCGTAGTTCCACACGAGCTCGAGCAGCAGCTCCCTGGTGAAGACCTGCTTCGGCCGGCGGGCGAGCTCGAGCAGGAGGCGAAACTCCGTCGCGGTCAGCTGGACGTCCTCGCCCCGCCGCTGCACGGTGAACGAGCCCGGGTCGATCTCGAGGTCGGCGACCACGATCGGGCCTTCGGCCGGTTCTGCCCCGGAGCGGCGGAGCACCGCCTTGATCCTCGCGACGAGCTCGGGCAGCTCGAACGGCTTCGTGACGTAGTCGTCCGCTCCCAGCTCGAGCCCGACGACGACGTCGTGCAGCTCGCTTCGCGCCGTCAGCATGACGATCGGCGTCTGACTCTCCCGGCGGATCTCCTTGCAGACCTCGAAGCCGTCGAGGGAGGGGAGCATCACGTCGAGGAGCACGAGGTCGAACACGCCTTGCCGGAAGCGAATGAGCGCGTCGCGCCCGTCGCCGCTCGCCGTGACGCGAAACCCGGCCTGTTCGAGGCCGAGCGTCGCGATCTCGCGGATGGAGGCGTCGTCCTCCACGAGCAGCACGTGTTCATCCACCGTGCGGAAAGCCTATGTCCGGCCTCGGCTTGTCGCTTGGCCGGCGCCGGCTCAGTGAGACATCGTGCCCTTCGGGTTGCCCACCTTCAGCAGCCCGACCTGCCCGAGGTCGACGTGTGCGAAGGCGTGCGAGACGAACGGATAGAGGCCGGGCTGGTCGATCTTGACGTCGAAGACGCCGCCGCCGCCGGCCGGAACGAGCACCGTCTGCACACCGTGCTGCGGCGTGCCTGTCACGTTCGCATTCGGCCAGGCCCGATTGAAGATCGTTCCGACGATGTGGAAGTCCGTGTCGAGCGTCGGCCCTGCAGCGACCACCCAGAAGCGCACCGTGTCGCCGGGGTCGGCGGTCAGCGGATGCGTGACGTACTGGTTCGCGTAGCCGTTGAAGGTCGTCCAGTCGGGCTCCATCGCGTGCGCTTTGGCTATATCGAGCGACGCTGGCTCCTTGATGCCGTCGCCGTTCAGGTACCACTCGCTTGCGACGAGGACGTACTCCTTGTCTGCCTTCGGGAGCGGCTTTGTGGGCGTGACGACGATCGCCCCGTACATGCCGTTCGCGATGTGAGCGAGGACGGGCTTCGTGCCGCAGTGGTACATGTAGACGCCCGGATCGCCCGCCTTGAAGCGGAAGGTGAAGGACTCACCCGGCGAAACGTCGCGGAAGGCCAGGTTGGGCGCGATCCGCGCGGCGTGGAAGTCGATCGAGTGCGGAATGGCCCCGCCGTTCGTCAGCGTCATCTCCACCGTCTGGCCTTCGCGCACGTGGACGATCGGGCCGGGCGCGCCGTGGCCGCTGAACGACCAGGTGTTGTACTTGACTCCGGGCGCGATCTGGACGGTCTCGTCACTGAGCGTCATGTGCACCTTGACGAGGTTGCCCGCCTGCGCGGCGGGGAGGGACGCGTCGTACGCCTTGTGTGCCTCCGCCAGCGCCTGAGCGTTCGCTGGAACGACTCCGGCGAAACTGTTCAGCGGGAGCGCGACATTGTGGTCGTGGGCAAGAGGTTGGCCAGCTGTCTGCGAAGCCGCGCTCGCCTCGTCGCGAGCGTTCCGAGCATCGGCCCACAGCATGAGAGCGAAGAACCCCACCACACCGACGGCAATGCCGAGCAGAACTACCGCAGCCTTGAAGAAGGCGCCGGAATCGGTTTCAGGAGGACGGTGAACAGAAGCTGGATGCGATGCCATCGGTGACTCCTTCGTGGACGCTGGCGTGTCGCTTCCGAACGTAGTTCGCCTGCGGCCTCGAGCCGTCCCGAGCAACCCGCAGGTTCACTGCGGATACACCGCAATCGCTACGTGAAGACGATCTGGCCGCCGGCTGCCTTCTCGTAGAACTCGCCGACGCTGATGATGCCCTCGACCTGGGGGACGAAGTCCGCCATCGTCAGCCCGAACATGTCCACTGTCGCCTTGCAGGCGTACAGGCGCACGCCCGAGTCGGCGACGAGCTCGATGAACTCCGGGATCGGCGGGATATCGATCTTCTCCATCTGCCGTTGCATCATCCTCGTGGCGAGCGCAGAGAAGCCCGGAATGGCACCGAGCCAGGTCGCCATGTGCATCCCGGGATTGCCCACGGTTGCCACCTTGATCTTCTCGTAGCGGTCCTTGCGGATCGCATCCAGGCCGAAGAAGGTGAAGAAGAGGTCGGCTTCGATCCCTTCCATGCGAGCTCCGTTGGCCATGATCAAAGCCGGGTAGATGCCTTCGAGAGAGCCCTTCGAGACGACGATTGCGACCTTCTCGATCGTCGTCGGCTCGGTCTCCGCGACTTCCGGGTGGTCAAGGGTGTACGTGATCATTTCCTGCTCCTTCCTAGATGCAGCCCTGCGGCTTGGGGATGCCGCCGATCTTGGCGGCGAGCTTCGCCGGACCCTTAGGAAAGAGCTGGTAGAGCTCCTTGACGGGGACTCCGGACTCCTTGCCGAGCGCACGAATCGACGGTGCGGCGCCCGTCGAGAGGAACCGCTCCCGCATGAAGTTGACGACGAGCCAGTGCCGGGAAGTCAACTCTGGGATCCCGTTCGCCCGCGCGATCTCGGCTGCGATCTCCTCGTTCCACTGCTCCGGGCTCGTCAGGAAGCCTTCGGCATCAACGTCGACGGCTGTGTCGGCGATCATCGTTGCGGTCATCTCGTCCTCCTTACGTCACGGGGTCGGGAACATGCTTCTTGCCGGCGGTCGGCATGGTCGGGCCTATCCCCGGGATTTCCCGGCCGGGCAGCAGCGCGTGCCAGTAGACCCACTGGAACATGAGCTTTCCGAGGTGATTGAGCCGCGACTCGCGCAGGAGCGGCAACCCGACGGCAGTCGGGAAGTGGCCGGTCAGCGGCTCGGTCTCGTAGTTGAAGTCGATCAGCAAGGCCTTGTGGAATCCCGTCTCGATGAAGCAGTTGGCGTGCCCGTCGTAGCCCGCATCCAGCTCGTCGCCGGCCAGGAAGCGCGCGATGTTCTCGCTCAGGACTTCCGCTTCGAAATGCGTGACCGAGCCCGCCTTCGAGATCGGCAGGTCGGTCGAGTCGCCGAGCGCGAACACGTTCGGCTTTGCCGTCGACTGCAGCGTCCTCTTGTCCGTCGCGACAAAGCCAAGGGCGTCGCCGAGGTTGGGTGAGCGCTCGACGAAAGCAGCGCCGCCATGGAGCGGAACGGTGACGAGCAGGTCGAAGTCGAGCTCGCGTCCGTCGTAGGAGAGGAGCTTGCCGCCGACACCGTCGACCTCGCCCGCGTTGAACTCGGTCACGAGCTCGATCTCTTTCTCCGCGAGCAGGCCCGCCAGCCGCTCTGAGGCGACCGGCTTCGTGAAGGCGCCGTCCAACGGCGTCGAGTAGACGAGCTCGATGTCCTTCCTGACGCCACACTCGCGGAAGTACCAGTCCGCGAGGAAGGCGAACTCGAGCGGCGCGACGGGACACTTGATAGGCATGTCGACGAGGTTGACGACGAGTCGGCCGCGGTCGAAGCCCTGAAGCGCTCGCTGCAGCATCTCCGCTCCGTCCGTCGAGTAGAAGGTGAAGACGCGCTCGTTCCAGCCAGGCCCGGTCAAGCCCTCTGTCTCCTCGGGCTGCAGACGCGACCCGGTGGCGACCACGAGCACGTCGTACGGGAGCACGGTTCCGTCGTCGAGCAGCACCTCGTCGCGCTCGACCCAGACGGCGTCCACCTCCCGCTCGTGGAAAACGATCCCGTCGCGCAGCTGCGCCTGGCGCGGCCGAACGATCTCGTCGAGGGACGCGAGCCCGAACGGGACGAAGAGCAGTCCGGGCTGGTAGACGTGCCGGTCGTCGCGGTCGACGACGTGGATCTCGGCTTCGTCCTCGTCGAAGCGGCGGCGCAACCGGTTGGCGGTCATCGTCCCACCGGTCCCGCAGCCGAGAATGACGATCTGCTTGCGCGCCATGCCCAGAGCCTGGCTCGGGTGCGGCGAGACGCCATCGGGGCATCCGCGGAGTGCTCGCTCGGACAAGTACGCGGATACGTGATCAGTAGTCGCCCGCAGGGCCGTGCAGCGACCTCGCGGATGCCATCCTCTCTCGCGCGCGCGAGGCTCAAGACATGTCGACCTGGCCCACGGAACTTGCTTCTGAGCTGCGGCCCCCGATGACCGGCGAGGATGCGGTCGTCGAGGCGGATCGCTGCCTCGAATGCGGCGAGGCACACGCCGTGGCGCCATGTGTCGTCGCGTGCCCCGCGGATGTCGACGTCCCAGGATTCATCGGAGCGCTCGCAGCCGCTGACCCGGAGCTCGCCGCACGAACGATCTTCGCCGAGAACCTCCTAGGCGCGACCTGCGCGCGGGTCTGCCCGGTCGAAGTGCTCTGCGAGGGCGCGTGCGTCCTGCTCAGCGAGGGGCAACGCCCTGTCGAGGTTGCGCGCCTGCAGCGTGTCGCCACCGATTGGGCGCTCGCCCGTGACCTCGAGCCCAGGGAGAGGCGGCCGCGCACCGGTCGCCGCATCGCCGTTATCGGCGCCGGGCCCGCAGGCCTCGCGTCCGCGGGTGAGCTCGCGGTGAGCGGGCACGACGTCACGGTCTTCGACGAGCGGGCCGAGGTCGGCGGCCTCGCCCGCTTTGCCATTGCTCCGTACCGCATCGAGCGCGAGCCGCTCCCGGCCGAAGCGCGAATGCTCGAGCGACTCGGCGTCGAGTTTGAACTCGGCGTCGCGATCGACTCCCCGGCCGCGCTGAAGACGCTGGAAGCCGCATACGACACAATCGTGCTCGCGGTCGGGCTCGGCGAGGATTCCGAGATCGGCTGTCCCGGTGATCACCTCGAAGGAATCTGGCAGTCGCTCGAGTTCATCGAGGCGCTGAAAACAGGCCAGCGGCTCGCCGTCGGGCCGAATGTCGTCGTCGTGGGCGGAGGAAACACCGCGGTCGACGTCGCCCGCGAGGCGCTGCGGCTCGGAGCAGAGCGCGCCATGCTCGTCTACCGGCGAGGCGAAGCCGAGATGCCCGCCTACCCGCACGAAGTCGAGGAGGCGCGAGAAGAAGGAGTCGAGGTCCGATTCCTCGCCGCGCCCACCCGCTTTTTCGGGTACCGGCGGGTCGAGGCGGTCGAATGTAGGGAGCTGCGCCTCGGCGAGCCGGACGAGAGCGGCCGTCGCCGCCCCGTCGAGATTCCCGGCAGCGAGTTCGTGCTGCCCGCCCAGACCGTCGTGCTTGCCATCGGCCAGCAGCCGCGCAGGGAGCTCTTCTCCTGGATCGAGGGCCTCGAACTCGCCGGCTCTCGCGTCGAGATCGATCCTGCGACCGGCCGCACGGGCAACCCGAAGTACTACGCGGCCGGCGACTTGACCGGCGGCGCCACCGTCGTCGAGGCCGTGCGCGGCGCAAAGCTCGTCGCCCGAGCGCTGGAGGCCGAGCTGTGATCGAGATTCGCTGGCACGGTCGAGCGGGGCAGGGCGCAAAGACCGCCTCGCAGCTGCTCGCGGCCGCCGCGCTGGACACCGGCAAGCAGGTGCAGGCCTTCCCCGACTACGGCCCGGAGCGGAGCGGCGCTCCGATGCGCGCCTACACGCGAATCGACACGAAGCCGATCAGGCGCCGCTACGGAATCACCGAGCCGGACGTCGTCGTCGTGCTCGACGAGTCGCTGCTCGCCGAGGCGAACCCAACCGAGGGGTTGCGAGACACCGGTCTCTTGATCGTGAACACCGAGCGAGAGATCGAAGGCGCTCTCTGCGTGCCGGCGACGAGGCTGGCCGAGGAAGGCGCCGGTTACGTGAACGTCGTCATGCTCGGCGCGGCCGCCGCGGCGCTCGGCGAGCCGCCGCTCGAGGCGCTGCTCGCAGTCGCGGGCGCCAAGGGTGTCGCGATCGCCGATGTCGAGGCCGGCTACCACGCCGTGGAGGAGCTGCAATGGGCAGCCTGAACGCCTGGGTGGATCGGGCCGACGCTCCGCGTGTCCGCACGGGTGGCTGGCGCACGGCCGGCAAGCCCGTCGCCGACCTCGACCTGTGCGTCAACTGCCTGCTCTGTTGGTTGTACTGCCCGGACTCGGCGGTACGACTCGACGGAACCACCTTCGTCGACTTCGACCTCGACGTCTGCAAGGGCTGCGAAGTCTGCGTCGAGATCTGTCCCACCAACGCGATCGCGATGGAGGCCGAATGACCATGCTCATGACACCCGGGCTGCTGACCGGCGCCGAGGCCGTCGCTCACGCAATGCGCCAGATCGATCCGGACGTCGTTCCGGTCTACCCGATCACGCCTCAGACGCCGATGATCGAAACCTTTTCGAAGATGGTCGCGAACGGCGAGGCTCGAGCCGAGCTCGTCAACGTCGAGTCGGAGCACTCCGCAATGAGCGCCGCCGTTGGGGCCGCGCTCGCCGGCGCTCGGACGATGACCGCCACGTCTTCACAAGGCCTCGCGCTGATGGCGGAAGTCGTCTACATCGCCGCCGCCATGCGGGCGCCGATCGTGATGCTCGTCGGCAACCGGGCGCTCTCGGGCCCGATCAACATCCACTGCGACCACTCCGACTCGATGCTCGTACGCGATTCGGGCTGTGTGCAGCTCTTTGCACAGGACGCGCAGGAGGCTTACGAGCTCACGCTACTTGCAACGCGACTCGCCGAACGGGGTGACATCCTCCTCCCCGTCCTCGTCTGCCAGGACGGCTTCAACGTCACGCACACCTCGGAGCCAGTCGCCTTGCTGGAGGACTATGTCGTCCGAGACTGGGTCGGCGATTACGAGATCCCGCACGCGCTCCTGACACCGGGCGTCACGACCCACGGGCCGTTCTCGATGCCCGACACCTACTTCGAGCTGAAGGTCGGGCAGGCACGCGCCCTCGAGGCAGCGCTTCCAGCCTTCGAGGAGCTCGGCGCCGAGCTGGCGTCGCTGACCGGGCGGCGGCTGGAACCGCTGGACGCCTATCGGCTCGAGGACGCTGCCACGGCGATCGTGATCATGGGATCGAGCGCCGGGACCGTGAAGGACGTCGTCGACGAGCTCCGGGCCGACGGGCAAAAGGTCGGCGTGCTCGCGATCCGCTCCTTCCGGCCTTTCCCGCGGCAGGCGGTCCGCGAGTTGCTGGAGTGGGTGGACGACGTCCACGTGCTCGACCGGGCGCTCTCTCCGGGTGCGGCCGCTCCGCTCCACGCGGAGACCGCCGAGGCGCTGTACGGCTCCCTCGACGTGCGGCTGCACGGACACGTCTACGGCCTCGGCGGCCGCGACCTCTTGCCCGAGCATGTTCGCGCCGTCTTCGATGGCACGGCGCCCGACTACGTGGGGTTGCAATGGGACGTCTGAAAACACTCGTCCGCAACGAAGCAGGCATCCCGCCGCTCGCCGGCGGGCACTCCCTCTGCCAGGGCTGCGGGGTCCCGCTCGTCGTCCGCACTGTGCTCGACTCGATCAAGACGCCGAAGGTCGTCATCAACGCAACCGGCTGCCTCGAGGTTGCGACCACGCGTTACCCGACGACGGCCTGGAACGTGCCCTGGCTCCACGTCGCGTTCGAAAATGCCGCAGCTGCGGCCTCGGGCGTCGAGAGCGCGTATCGCGCCCTGCACAAGCGGGGCCAGATCGACGAGGAGCTGACGTTCGTCGTCTTCGCAGGCGACGGAGGCACCTACGACATCGGGCTCCAGGCCCTGTCCGGCGCGCTCGAGCGCGGTCACCGCTTCGTCTTCGTCTGCTACGACAACGAGGCCTACATGAACACCGGAATCCAGCGCTCCGGCGCGACGCCGTTTGCCGCGAACACGACGACGACCCCCGCCGGTCGCGAAAGCTTCGGCAAGGCGCAGAGGCGGAAGGACATGACGGCGATCGCAGTCGCACACGGGATCCCGTACGTCGCGCAGGCCGGTGGCGCCTTCTGGCATGACCTGAGCCTGAAGGCGGAGAGGGCGGCGGCCGCAAACGGGCCGGCGTTCCTGAACGTGCTCAGCGACTGCCCGCTCGGCTGGGGCCACGAAGCCCGCCTCGGGCCGCGGGTCGGACGGCTCGCGGTTGAAACCCGGTTCTGGCCGCTGTACGAGGTCGTCGACGGGCGCTACAGGCTCACATACGACGTGCAGCGACCGAGGCCGATCGAAGAATGGCTCCGGGAGCAGACACGTTTCCGCCACGTCTTCCAGCCCGGGAACGAGGATCTCCTCGAGGAGATCCAGCGGCAGGTGGACGACGATTGGGCCACCCTGCTCGCGCGAGCGGCCTAGCCTCCGGTAGCGGAGAAGTGCTGGTAGTCGGGCGTGCCACGCCAGCGTCCTCCCCAGTGCCAGCCGACCGCGGCGAATGCGCGCACGAGCACTCCTCCCGTGACGGCCATTCCCGATCGAAGATTGCGCCGGTCGAGGTACGCGCGTCCTGCGCGAGGGTGGACTCGCCCGCTTTCGACGTACGGGTTCTCGACCGGGTTGACGTCGATCGCGAGGCCGTACGCATGGGTCGACCAGCGGCGCGGGCCGGAGCCGACTACGTAGCGGCAGTTGAAAGCCGCCGTGTTGTCGGCGGCGAGCGAACGCTCGTCTCTACCGCCGTAGGCGTCGATCGGACGCATGCGCCGGATCGGGAACCGCGCGTCGTATAGGCGCCTGAAGACGACGACCACGTCGCGAACGGCGGACCGGTTCACGATCAACCCGCCGGTGTGCGGCCGGCCGTCGAAGCCCCAGTAGGTGAGCCGCACGCGGCGGAGGGCCGACGGCGCGACGGGGCAGCCCGAGTGCCAGGAGCTCGGCAGCTGGGCCCTCGTGACCGGCGACACAGTGTGCGCGAAGGGAGGAGCCTGCACGGCGAGCAGTGCGAGAAGGGCGAAGCTCATCGATCGCCGAGATTAGTCTGAACGGTCGAATGCCGAAGTTATTCCCCCTTCTGGCCGCCCTCGCCCTGCTTCCAGTCGCGGCGGCGACAGGCGGGCAAGCCGCTCGTACCGCGTGCCCACCGACACTCGCCAACCAGTTGGCCTCGACGGGCTCGGCAACGCAGCTCGTCACGGTCGTCTCCGTTCGCAGGGCCTCCGTCACTGGGATGCTGCGCGCCTGGGAGAAGCGCGGCGAGTGCTGGGCCCCCGTCGCCGGGCCCTGGCCCGCCTGGCTCGGCCAGCGCGGGATCTCGGAGCGAAAGCGCGAGGGCGACCGGACGACTCCGAGTGGCGCCTTCGGGGTCCAGCGCGTCATGTACGGGCTCGGCCCGAACCCCGGCGTGCGCTACCGCTATCACCGGATCGTGTGCGGCGACTGGTGGGTCGAGGACCCGCGCTCGCCGTACTACAACCAGTTTCGTCATGTCCGCTGCGGGTCGCCGCCGCCCTTCCGGACGACGAGCGAGGACATGTCGCGCTCGCCGACCGCGTACCGCCACCTGGCGGTGATCGACTACAACACGAACCCGGTCGTCGCCGGCAAGGGCTCAGGAATCTTCCTCCACGTCAGCCACGACAATCCGACGCTCGGCTGCGTGAGCCTGCCGCTTCCCCGCCTGCTCACGATCCTCCGCTGGCTTCGCCCGGCCAGGGAGCCGCTGATCGTGATCGGAACGCGCGCGACGATCCGCCGCTTCTAGTCACGGGTGGCCGTTGGCGAGATGCCCCAGGTGCTCGTGACCGAATCTCCCGGCGCCAGGCGGATCAGCGCCTCGCCGGTGCGAAACGCATTCGGTGGGCACGTCATCGGCTCGACGGCGAGGCTGCGACGGTCGACGTCCGGCAGCGGATCGCCGCTGAAGAGCATGAGGTACGGGTAGCTCTCGTCCACCCAGAGCGTAAGCCCGACACCAGCGTCCGAATCGCGAAGCTCGACCCGGGCGAGCCCGTCGTCGGCCCACTCGAGGTCGGTGAACGCGTGGTCGAGCCTCGTCGAGCCGATTGGCCTTCCTCGGCGGAAGTCGTTTTCCGTCCCCTCGACCGCATCCGAGCCGACCGGAAGCCCCCGCTCGTCGCAGCGGAGGACGGTTCTCGCGGGGACGCGCAGCACCGCAGGGTCGATCGGCGTCGAGCCGATGCTCAGGTAGGGATGAGCGCCGCTCCCGTAGGGACAGGTCTCGCTGCCGGTGTTGGTGGCGGTCGTCCGGACGCGGAGCCCCGTCGCGGACAGCGCGTACTCGATGCTGAGCTCGAGCGTGAACGGGTAGCCCGCCCGCGGCTCGAGCATGTACTCCACGACGGCCCGGTCCGGCTCGCGCTCGGCCACCGACCAGGATGCTCGGCGGACGAGGCCGTGGATCGCGTTTCGGCGGTCCGGCTCGCTCAGCGGCAGCTGGTGGCTCCGCCCGTCGAACTCGTAGCTGCCGTCCTCGAGCCTGTTCGGCCACGGGATCAGCACCTGCCCCGGCCCGAGGTGCAGGCCTCGTCGGTCCGCATAGCCGTCGAGAAGCTCGCGGCCTCCCGCCGAGTACGTGCGGAGCCCGCCTCCGATCTCGACGACGACGGCCCGCTGCTCGGCGAAGGCAAGCTCGATCTGCTCGCCGGAGGGCGCCGCGGTTGTCACCTCAGCCGATCACTCCCGGGTTACTTCAGCCGCTCGAGGAGCCGGTCGCCGACCCGGAGCGAGTTGGCCATCGCCGTGAGCGCCGGGTTGACCGCGCCGATGCTCGGGAAGACGCTCGTGTCGACGACGTAGAGGTTGTCGAGCTCGTGCGCGCGGCAGTCGACGTTCAGGGCCGAGGTGGCCGGATCCGTGCCGAACCGGCACGTGCCGGCCTGGTGCGCGACTCCCGCGACCGGGATCTCGTTCTTCATGTACGCGAAGCGCTGCAGCAGGTGATCCGAGTTCATGTCCAGGCGACCGAGGATCGACTTGAGCTTGCCGTAGAGCTCCTTCTTCGGAACGTCGTTCGTCGGCGTGTAGCTCAGGGTCAGCCTGCCCTCGCCGTCGACCGTGACCCGGTTCTCCGGCATCGGCAGGTCTTCGGTCGAGAGCCAGAAGTCGATCGCGTGCCGAGCGACGCGATCCAGCGTCCACTCCGGCGCGAGCTTCGTCTCGCCCGGCTTCTCACCGCGGAACATCGGCGCCTGCGACTTGCCGACCATCTGGATGTTCCCGAGTGGGTAGTCGTGGTCGTCGCTGCCGAAATAGAAGTCGTTCAACCCGAGCGTCTTCTGAAAGATGGTCGGGTTCTCCTCGCGTGAGAGCGCGAGCACCGCCTGGCTGTTGTGGAACATGTAGTTGCGACCCACCTGGTCCGATCCGTTGGCGAGTCCGTTCGGGTGCTTGTCGGTCGCGGACACGAGCAGGAGCTTCGCGGTGTTCGCGGCCCCGCACGCGAGGACGACCACGTCGCCCGTGAATCGCTCGGCGGAACCGTTGCGCTCTACGACCACCTCGGTGACGGCACTGCCCTCAGCGTTCGTCTCGAGCTTGACCGCCTTCGCGTTCGTCTGCAGCTCGACGTTCGGATGCTCGAGCGCCGGCCGCACGCCTAGGACTTCGGCATCCGACTTTCCGTGCACCGCACAGGGAAAGCCGTCGCAGTTCATGCAGCGCACACACGGGCTGTAGGGCATGTTGTCCTCGAGGAGCCTGATCCCGCAGGGCGCGTGAAACGGGTGGTAGCCGGCGGCCGCGAGGTCGTCGGAGAGCTGCTGGATGCGCGGCTCGTGCGAGACCGCAGGAAACGGGTACGGCGCGCTCGCCGGCGGGTCGGTCGGATCCTCTCCGTGCGCGCCGTGCACCTCGTAGAGCTGCTCGGCCATCGTGTAGTACGGCTCCAGCTCGTCGTACGAGATCGGCCACGCGGGCGAGATGCCATCGTGGTGGCGCAGCTCGCCGAAATCCTCGGCGCGGAGCCGGTAGAGCGCCGCCCCGTAGAGCTTGGTCGCGCCGCCGACGAAGTAGTGGATCTGGGGCTGGAACGCCTTCCCCTTTTCGTCGTACCAGGTGTCCTCCGAGATGTAGCGGTTGTCGACAAAGACGTCCTGCGAGAGCCAGTTCTGCGGCTCGCGCGGCAGCCAGTCGCCCCGCTCGAGCAGGAGGATGCGCTTGTCCGACGGGGCGAGGTGCCTGGCGAGCGTGCCCCCGCCCGCGCCGGTGCCGACGATGATCACGTCGTAGGAGCTCAGGTGATCTCCTCCAGCCGCTCGGCGAGGACGATTCGAGCGGCCGCCTCGATCAGCGCGAGGTGGGAGAACGCCTGCGGGAAGTTTCCGAGGTGCCGCCCGGTGTCCGTGTCGAACTCCTCCGCGTACAGGCCGAGCGGCGAGGCGATTCGCAGGAGGCGCGCCATCAGGTCACGGGCTCGCTGCATCTCGCCGACGATCGCGAGGGCGGACACGAGCCAGAACGAGCAGATCAGGAACGTGCCCTCCTTCCCGGAGAGGCCGTCGTCGGTCTCGTCGGTCCGGTAGCGAAGAACGAAGCCGTCCTCGGTCAGGTCGCTTGCGATCGCCTCGACGGACTTGCGCATGCGCTCGTCCTCTCCAGGGAGGAAACCGAACATCCCGGCGAGCAGCGTCGATGCGTCGAGGGCATCGGTGTCGTAGTGCTGGCGGAGCACGCCGTCACGGGCGCCGTGCTCGAGGATGTCGGCCTTGATCTCCTCCGCAGTCGCGCGCCAGGTCGCCTCTTGCTCCGGGTCCCCGCGGATCTCGGCCAGCTTGGCCGCCCGGTCCAGGGCCACCCAGCACATCAGCTTGGAGGACACGTAGTGCTGTGGCTTGCCGCGCGCCTCCCAGATGCCCTGGTCGGGGTCCTGCCAGACACCTGTTGCGCAGGCGGCCTGCGATTGGACGATGGGCCAGAGCCGCCGCGGCAAGCGCGAGCTGCGGCGAGTGTGGAGAAGGATCGAATCCAGCGCCGCGCCGAAGACGTCGTTCTGCCGCTGGTCGAAGGCCCCGTTGCCGATCCGGACCGGACGTGCTCCCGCGTAGCCGGAGAGGTCGTCGCGGGTCGACTCGGTGAGGTCGCGCCGGCCGTCGATCCCGTACATGATCTGCAGCGCGCCGTCGGAGTTCGTCTCGAGATCGGCCACGAACTGCATGAACTCGTCGGCCTCCCAGTCCAGGTTGAGCCAGTGGAGCGCCTGAAGGGTGAACGTCGAATCCCGCAGCCACGTGTAGCGGTAGTCCCAGTTGCGCTCGCCACCGGGTGTCTCCGGCAAGGACGTCGTGAGCGCCGCCACCGTCGACCCCGTCGGCATGAAGGTCAACCCCTTGATGGTGAGGGCCGAGCGCTGGATCGGGTCCCGGTACTGATGGTCCGGGATTCGCGCCCGCCCCAGCCAGGCGCGCCAGAAGCGCGCCGTGGTGTCGAGCCGCGCCTGGGCGTCCACGACGTCGTCCGGGGAGGCGAGGCCCTCGGCCCAGGAAAGGGAGCAGTAGAGCTGCTCGCCTTTCTGAAGGACGTGCCGCGCACGAACGCGGTTCCCCTCGATGCCGACCGCCATGTCCGTTTGCAGCCTGATCGTCTGGTCGTTGCCCGCGGCGTCGGCCGTATGCCGGTCGTCCCCGGCAACCAGCGTCCACTCTGCCGGGACGCGGCCGTAGTCGAAGACGGGCTCGCAGATGAGCTCGACCTCGACGTCGCCCTCTAGGCAGTAGGCCGTGCGCACCAGCAGATGCTCTGCATCGTCGTCCGCCGGCGGCCGGGTGTGCGGGGTGATCTTGTCCTCGTGGTCTCGCGGGCCCAGGGTCAGAGCGTCGCGGATGAGGATCCAGCCGGACGGCGTCTTCCACGTCGTCGACAGGACGTTCGTCCCGGCCTCGTACACCCGTGCCGTCGGATGGTTGATTCCGAACGGCCCGAACCGGAACGTCCCTGCTTCGCGGTCGAGCAGGCTGCCGAACACGCTCGGCGCGTCGAACCGCGGCACACAGAGCCAGTCGATCGCTCCGTCGGGCGCGACGAGCGCACCGGTGTGGCAGTCCGAGAGGAACGCGTAGTCCGCGATCGGCGGAAATGGCGAGGGTGCGGCAGCGCTCTGCGGTTGGGCGACGGTCTTTTCTGCAGCGGTGCTCATGCGGTCACCCAGGGCTCGTGCCAGCGACCATGGCCGGAGACCAGCTGCTCAGCCGCCTCCGGCCCCCACGTCCCCGGCGCATACGGATGAACCGGAGGAGGAGCGTCGATCAGCGGCTGCATGACACGCCACGTCTCTTCGACTCCGTCCTGGCGCGTGAAGCGCGTGCTGTCGCCGACCATCGCCGCGTGGAGCAGCACCTCGTAGGGCGTCGGGCCCTCGCCGCCTTCTTCCGAAAATTCCATGTCGAGCTCGATCTTTCCTTCGCCGGGGTGGTCCGCGCGGTGAGCCTCGACGACCAGCCTGATTCCTGTCGAGGGGTCGAGCTTGATGACGAGCTGGTTCGGCTCGAGCTCGCGACCCGTGACTCTGAAGAAGCCCAGTCGAGGCGGGTGCTTGAAGACGAGCCGGAGCTCGGTCTGGGTGGCCGGAAGGCGCTTGCCGGTACGGATGAAGAAGGGAACCCCCGACCACCGCCAGTTCTCGATCTCGAGGCGCAGGGCCGCGTAGGTCTCCGTCGTCGAGTCGGGGGCGACGCCGTCGATCGAGAGGTAGCCGTCGTACTGCCCACGCACGTAGTGGGCCGGATCGGCCTCCGCCACCGAGCGGAAGAGAGCCACCTGCGAGTCCTTGATCGTCGTCGGGTCACCCCGGGAAGGCGCTTCCATCGCGGCCGCGGCGACCACCTGCATCAGGTGATTGACGACGACGTCTCGCAGGGCGCCGACCGGGTCATAGAAGTGGCCGCGATCCTCCACCCCGAAGTCCTCCGCCATCGTGATCTGGACGGACGCCAGGTAGTTCCTGCTCCAGATCGGCTCGAGCATCGCGTTGGCGAAGCGGAGGTGGATGATCTCCTCGAGCCCCATCTTCCCGAGGTAGTGGTCGATCCGGTAGAGCTGGGACTCGTCGATGTACTGGTGGAGCTCGGCGGCGAGCTCCCGCGCAGAGGCGAGATCGTGCCCGAAGGGCTTCTCCACCACGACCCGCCCGGTCTTCGTCAGGCCCGCTTCGGACAGGCCCTTGATGGTCGTGCCGAAGAGGAAGGGCGGGATCTCGAGGTAGAAGACCGGGCTCGCAGCGCTCGCGATGGCTTCGCGCCACGCGCTCGTACGTGGCCGAGTCGGAGAAATCTCCTGCGACGTACGAGAGCCGGTCGGCGAAGCGGTCGAACACCTTCTCGTCGAGCGACTCGCCCGTCCCGACGATCGAGTCCCTGGCCCGCTCCTTCAGCTGGTCGAGATTCCAGTCGTCGACGGCCACGCCCACGATCGGGCAGTCGAGCAGCCCGCGGCGCTCGAGCCGGTAGAGCGAGCGGAACGTCATCACCTTCGCCAGGTCGCCCGTGATCCCGAAGACGACGAAGACGTCTGCGGGCGGGTGTTGCCCGTCGACCTCGGCAGCCGGGGCCGCCGGACGCGTTGCCACTGCGGATTCTGTAGTCGTCGTCATCGACGTCTCCTCTCTCCGTGCATGGGGATGGTTTTGCGTTTCGAGGTCATGTCAGTCGCGCTCGCCGCCCGTCTCAACCGTGATCCGGCCGACACGTTGGTGGGTGAGCGCGGCACCGGACCAGTCGACCACAGCCTTCGCGCGATCCTCGTTCGTCGGCAGAAGCGCGAGGTGCACGGTGCCCCAGGCCAGTTGAGCCGCCTTGCCCTTCATGGTGCGGCCACCCTGCATCTGCACCACTGCAGCGCCTCGGCCGATCGTCGCCATCGTGCCCTTGTCGTGGTACTCGAACGGCTTGGCTTCTTTGCCTGCGATCTGCCGGCCGAGCATCTCGCCGGCGTGCTCTCCGGATTGAAGCGCGACCGAGCCGAGCTGGGGCAAGACCTGGTTTGTCTTCGCGTCGGTGATTGCCCCGATGTCGCCGACGACGTACACCTCAGGACGATCGTGGAGATTGAGCTCCGGCCCGACGCCGATGCGGTTTCCTCGCACCAGGTCGAGCTCGAGCGACTGAACGAGCGCGTTTCCCTGCAGGCCGGCGCCCCAGACGAGCGTGTGCGCCTCGAGCACAGTTCCGGACTTGAGCGTGACCCGAGTCGGAGAGATCGACTCCACGACCTCTCCCACCATCACCTCGACGGTCCGCTTCGCGAGGGCCTTCTCCGTGTAGGCGCGGATGTCGTCCTTGAACATCGGAAAAAGCTCCGGCCCGGCCTCGACGAGGATGATCCGCGCCTTGTCCTGCGGCAAGGTCGGGTAGTCCTTGGCGAAAGACCCGCGGTAGAGCTCGGCCAGCGCGCCTGCGCTTTCGACCCCAGTCGGCCCGCCGCCGACGACGACGATGTTGAGCGCACCATCGTCCACGAGCGCCGGCTGCCGGTCCGCCTCCTGCCAGCGCTGCAGGACGTGGTTCTTGAGTCGCACCGCATCGGGCAGCGTGTACATCGGGAATGCGTGCTCCGGCGCTCCCTCGGCTCCGAAGAAGTTGACTTCGGCGCCGAGCCCGAGGACGAGGTAGTCGTACGTCAACGGCTCGAGCTCGGCGAACTGCACCTCGCGCTCGTCGAGATCGACGGCTGTCACTGTCGCCTGATGGATGGTCGCGTTTTCCTGACCATGGACCAGGTCGCGCAGCGAGTGGCCGACGGCGGTGGTTTCGAGCAGGCCCGTGGCGAGCTGGTAAAGGAGTGGTTGAAAAGTGTGGTAGTCGTGCTTGTCGACGAGGACGACTTCCGCGTCGGCGTCCTTCAACTTGCGCGCAGCGCCGATCCCGGCGAAACCGCCTCCGAGGATGAGGATGCGTGGACGCTTCCTTTCTGCGGGCATTCCTAGTCGACCACCTCGGCCGAAGGTAGTCGCCTCGGCTGCAACGCGGTCACCCGAAGAGGATGATTTCGCCCCGTTCCGGCGGCCCAGACGAGTCTTCGCCACGCGAAGAGGCCCGCCGGGGCGGGCCTCTTGCCGTCGGAGGAGGTCTTTGTATTACGCGGCGGGGAGGAAGGTGCCCGCGTCGCGATCTGGGCCGCCGCGGAAGCGGAAGCCTTCACGCCGGCCGGGGCCGCGGAACGTGCCGTTCACGATGGCGTCGATCCGCGACTTCAGCTCGGTCAGCTCTTTCTTCGCCTGCGCCTCGGTCAGCATGCCGTCCTTCACGGCCTGGTCGAGGTGCTTCTTCGAATCGGCGAGCATGGCCTGCTTCAGCCCGGCGACTGATTTCTCTTGTGCCTTGGCGACGTCGGCCAGCGACGTGCTCGCGGAGAGCTTCTGGAGCAGTTGCGGCACGGTCAGGCCGAGGTAGTCGGCGGCTGCGGACAGATGCCCGGGCCCGCCGTGATGGAAGCCGCGGAAGCCCCGCCCGTCGCCGAAGCGATGCATGCGGCCAAAGAACGGGGCGTTCCCCGCCTTGATCCTGGCCTTCAGCTCGTCGGCCTGCGCCTTCGTGATCCGGCCTGCCTTCAGGTCGGCGTCGACCTGGTCGATCGCGGCGGCCTTCGTCGCGTCCTCGAGCTTCTGTGTCGAGATGCCGAGGTGGCCGGCGACCCGGGCGAGGAATCCGTTCCCCGAGCTCGGCGAGCTCTTCGACGCCGCGATCGCGCCGCCGGCTCCGACCGCGACAGCGAGTGCTGCTGCGGCCGTCAGTGTTCGCTTCGAGTTGGGCATGTTCATCGGAAATCCTTTCTCATTGCGTCCTCTCATCGAAACAGGGATGTCTAAGGCCAATCTGAAGCGCGCTTAAGAAGAGGCTAAGAATGAGAGAGGGCCGCCTTTGCAGCGGCCCTCTCTCGTGCCCCGATCTCAAGTCGTTGCTAGGAAGGTCTCGTTCCGAGCGTCACGTCGGTCGTGTGGCTCTCGCCATTTCGCCAGTACGTGATCGACATCGTGTCGCCCGGGCGCTTGGAGTCGACCGCCCGCTGCAGCTCCTCCGAGGTCGTGACCTTCTGGCCGTCGAACTCGGTGATCACGTCGCCGCCGGTCGAGTACTGGTCCCCGTCGACGATCTTCGTTCCGGTCGCAGCGCGAAGCCCTGCCTTGGCCGCGGGCGTGCCGTTCTTCACCGTGTCGACCTCGACGCCCGCGACGAGCTTCAGCTGGGAAGCGACCGAGGCGGGGATCGTCTGCACGGACACGCCGAGGTAGGCGTGCTCCACCTTGCCGCTGTCGATGAGCTGCGCAGCGATCAGGCTGATCGTGTTCGACGGGATCGCGAAGCCGACGCCGTCGCTTCCGCCTCCGTCGCTTCTGATCTGCGCGTTGACGCCGATCACCTGGCCCTGCGCGTTCAGCAGCGGGCCGCCGGAGTTGCCGTGGTTGATCGCGGCGTCCGTCTGGATCGAGTCGTTGATCGTGAAGTTGTTCGGCGCCTGCATCTGGCGGTGCAGCGCGCTGACGATGCCGCTCGTGATGGTCTCCTCGAGGCCGAACGGGCTGCCGATCGCGACGACGCCGTCACCGACCTGCACCTTGCTCGAGTCACCGACGGTGAGTCGGCTCAAGAGCGATGCGGCGCGTCGACCTTGATCACCGCGAGGTCCGTAGAAGAGTCCGACCCGACGACGGTCGCCTTGTAGATGTCGCCGTTCCAGAAGCGCACCGACACTGACTTCGCACCGTCGACGACGTGCTCGTTCGTGACGATGTTGCCCTGCTCGTCGAAGACGAAGCCCGAGCCCTGCGAGCGCTGCGACTGGCCGCCGCCGAACGGGTCGGCCGGCGAGGGGCTGGCCGGCGCGGTGGAGGTGACCGTGATCTCGACCACTCCCTTGTACGCGCGGCGGTAGATCTCCCCGATCGTCAGCTCGGACGTGCGAGCCGCCGGCTCCGAGTTCTTGACGGCGACCTGACGGACGACCGTCTTTTCCGGAGAGTACGCCGAGTAGGCCACGGCCCCGGCACCTGCGCCGATTGCGAGAGTGGCAACGAGTGCCAAGAGCACATTGGTGATCCGTCCTGGGCGGCGATTCATCAGATTCCTTTCACGTTGGATGCCCCTATGAGAGCAGTTACGGCTAAGGAGCACCTGAGAGGTACTTAAGAACTGGCTAAGAGAGTGGCTTCTTACTCGCCTCTCATACTCTCGGCGCAAGAATTGGACTCATGAAGATCCTCGTTGTCGACGACGAACGTGCGGTCCGCGAATCGCTGCGGCGTGCTCTCGAGCTCGAGGGTTACGAGATCGAGCTCGCCGGCGACGGCAACGAGGCGCTCTACCGCCTCGAGGCGAACGACGAGCCGGACGCGATGATCCTCGACGTGCTGATGCCCGGGATCGACGGGCTCGAGGTCTGCCGACGGCTGCGCGGAACGGGCAGCAAGTTGCCGGTGCTGATGCTGACCGCGCGCACCGAGGTCGAGGACCGGGTCGCCGGCCTCGACGCTGGCGCCGACGACTACGTGACCAAGCCGTTCGCGCTCGAGGAGCTGCTCGCCCGCGTTCGCGCTCTGCTGCGCCGGGCGGGCGACGACGCCGGAGAGGTCACGCGGTTCGCCGACCTCGAGCTCGATCCCGGCACGCGCGAGGTTAGGCGCGGCGGCAGGCCCATCGAGCTGACCCGCACCGAGTTCTCCCTGCTCGAGCTCTTCATGCGGAACCCGCGCCAGGTCCTGACGCGCTCGGTGATCTTCGAGCGCGTGTGGGGCTACGACTTCGGGTTCGCCTCGAACTCGCTCGATGTGTACATCGGCTACCTGCGCCGCAAGACCGAAGCGGGCGGCGAGCCTCGCCTGATCCAGACGGTGCGCGGCGTCGGCTACGCCCTCCGCGAGCCATGAGCTTTCGCGCGCGGATCGCCCTCGTGTCGGCTACGGCCGTGGCACTGGCCGTCGTGCTTGCGTCCGCGGTCTCCTACTTCGTCGTCGAAGGGCAGCTGCGGAAGCCGATCGACGACGGGCTCAAGCACAGCGCCGGCGAGGTCCTCAACGGTCACAGGCCCTTTAGTCCGATCGAGCCGGAGCCCGGCGGCGCGGCAGGATACTTCCAGGTCGTCCGCGCGGACGGCAGCTCTGCCCGCCCGCCGGGGAGACGGTCCAGCTGCCGGTGAGCGACACGACCGTCGCGGTCGCTCAGGGCAAGAGCGACACGTTCTTCACCGACCTGCACGCCGGGGGCACGCACCTCCGCGTGCTCACCTTCCCGTACGTGGGGAACTCGGCCGTGCAGGTCGCCCGCTCGCTGACCGAGGTCGACCGCACGCTCGACCGGATGAGGCTGTTCCTGATCCTGATCGCGGTCGGCGGAATCGGGATCGCCGCCGGCCTTGGGCTGGCCGTCTCTCGAGCCGCGCTGGCGCCGGTGCGACGGCTGACCGACGCGACCGAGAAGGTGACGAAGACCGGCGATCTGTCCGAGCGGATCGACGCGCAGGGGCGCGACGAGCTCAGCCGGCTCGCCTCGAGCTTCAACGCCATGCTCGGCGCGCTCGAAGAGTCGACGCGGGCGCAGCGCCAGCTCGTCGCCGACGCGTCGCACGAGCTGCGAACGCCGCTCACGAGCCTGCGGACGAACATCGAGGTGCTCGCGAGCGACCGCGCGCTTCCCGCCGGAGAGCGCGAGCGACTGCTGAGCGACGTCATCGAGCAGCTCGGCGAGATGACGACGCTGATCGCCGAGCTGATCGAGCTCGCGCGAGGCGAGCAGCATCCCCGGCAGGTCCGCGAAGACGTGCGCCTCGATCTTGCAGCGGCGGACGCCGTCGAACGGAGCCGGCGCAACCGCCCGGGGGTGAGCTTCACGACCGACCTCGCAGGAGTCGCTCGTGCACGGAGTCCCGCGGACGATCGAGCGCGCGCTCGCCAATCTGCTCGACAACGCGGCGAAGTGGAGCCCACCGGGCGGAGAGGTCGAGGTCAAGGTTCGCGACGGAGAGGTGACGGTCCGCGACCACGGGCCGGGCATCGCCGAGGAGGACCTGCCGTACGTCTTCGACCGCTTCTACCGCGCGAGCTCGGCACGCGGGCTTCCCGGCTCGGGGCTCGGCCTCGCGATCGTCCGCCAGGTGGCCGAGTCGCACGGCGGAACGGTGGTCGCGGAGCGAGCGAACGGCGGCGGGACGATCATGAGGCTGAAGCTGAACGGCGCATCGGGCTCGAACTCTTAGCCACTTCTTAGGTCCGCCTCAGGCGCTTCTCAAGGTCGGTGGCTTCCATATCGGCATGACTGCTTCCCGCCAGCCCGAGCGCGGCCCGTCGCGCATCGCCGCCGCGCGGGAGCGAGCAGAGGCCGCCAAGGCAGTTCTCCTCGTATCCGCGTTCCTCGCCTTCTTCGGCGCCATCGTCGTGGAGCGCGGAACGGCGTCGCCGAAAGCAAATCACTCGTCTCCCACTTCGGCCCCATTCTCGATCGACGATTCGGACGGATTTGATTCGGGAGGGCTCGCTCCCAGCCAGGGGCCGCCCTCGACCTCGACCGGCACGTCGTGAGCGTCCACCGGTTCCATGCGATGGGCTGCTCGGTCGAGCTCGAGGGCGCCACAGCGCACGAAACCGGCGAGATCGAGCGTCTCTTCCGTGCTCGCGACGAGCAGTTCAGCCGCTTTCGGAAGCACAGTGAGCTTAGCCGCGTCAATCGCGAGCGGGGCGAGATCCTGGCCGTCTCGGACACGTTCGCGGAGATGCTCGAACGTGCCATCGCCGCAGCCGTCCACACAAACGGGCTCGTCGATCCGACGCTGGGCGAGGCGATCCAATCGGCCGGATACGACCGCGACTTCGGGGAGTTGAGGGCGAGACGAGACCCGGCCATCTCGGCTCCCTCGGGCCGCTGGCGCTCCTTGCGCCTGACAGGGAGGCTGCTTCGCCGGCCCGAGGGCCTCTTGCTCGATCTGAACGGCGTCGTCAAGGGGCAAACTGTCGACGATGCCCTCGCCCTGATCTCCGGAGATGGATTCGTGGCCGCCGGCGGCGACTACGCGGGCCGCGGATCGTTCGACGTGGCGCTGCCGGGGAGTGGAGCGGTTCGCGTCACTCGCGGAGGTCTTGCCACGAGCGGCAAGACGACGCGCCGCTGGGTGCGTGCGGGCGTCTGGCAACACCATCTGATCGACCCGCGAACCGGGCGTCCGGCAAGGACGCCCTGGGAAGAGGTCACGGTGAGCGCCGCAACCTGCCTCCAGGCGGACATCGCCGCCAAGGCGGCGTTCCTCCTCGGCGCCGGGGGGCCTGACTGGCTGGATCGACGAGGACTTGCCGGGCGGTTTCTGCAATCCGGCGGCGAGGCGGTTCTCAACAGCGCATGGCAACGAGCAGCGCCGGCGAATGCGACCACCGCATGATGCTCGCGTCGTTCACGATCGACTGGTATGCCGCTCGCGCGGCCGGGCTCGTTGCGTACCTGCTCCTGTCGTCCTCCGTCGCGCTCGGCCTCACCCTCGCCGGCAAGGAGCGCCTCGAGCGCTGGCCCCGTTTCGCGCTCGAAGACGTGCACCGGTTCGCCGGAGTTCTCGCCGGTACGTTCATTGCGCTCCACGTCGTGACGATCGGGATCGACTCCCAGGCGCACCTCGGACTCTGGGAGCTGATCGTCCCGTTCTCGTCGCACTATCGCCCGTTCTGGACCGGCCTGGGCATCGTCGCGGCCGAGCTGCTCGTTGCCCTCGCCTTCACGAATCACTACCGCAAGCGGCTCCCCCACGCGCTGTGGCGGCGCCTTCACTATCTGAACTTCGCCGTGTGGCTGGGCGCAACGCTTCATGGGCTTGGCGCCGGGACCGACTCGGGGGCGGGCTGGTTCCTCGCGCTCTACTCGGAGCCGCGACCACGATCACCGGGCTCGCCATTCGCCGGTTCGGCCGAGCGCAACAGCCGACGAGAGGGCCCACCGAGCCCAGGGTCCCGGCCTCGAGCCCGGCAAGTAGCTGAGCCCGTCCCATCCATGAGCCATCATGGGGTCGTGCGGTACCTCGTGCTCGCCGTTTTCATCACGGTGGCGCTCGCCGGCTGCGGCGGCGACGTCGATCCCGCGACGACCCCGGCGGGGCGTGCTCAGGTCGACTACCTCGAGGCGCTCTACAAGGGCAAGTTCGAACAGGCCTACGCCACGCTTCATCCCGCCTACAAGCGGATCGTCTCCCGAAGCCAGTTCTCGGACTGCGCGCGGGCACGATCTCCGTCGGGCAGCTCGACTCGATCGAGGTCCTCGACGTCTTCGACGATCCGGTTCGAGATTCCGGGTGAGGGCGAGCAGTCAGGCAAAGGCCGTCCGAGTGCGGATCTGACGTCCACCGGACGGCACGAGCGTCACGTTCGTCAGCCACGAGGTCGAAGATCGGGACACGGTGGCACTGGGTCCTGAACGACGCGGCGGCAAGGCGTACCAAGCGGGCCGTTGCCCCGGCAGCGGCTAACTCCGCGCGCTGCTACCGTCGAGCGCTGTCCGGCGCCCAAGAGTACGACGGTCGATCTGCCCGCACTGCAGGAAGTCGTTCCGCGGTGAGCTGATCGGCGCGGACGAGACGCTCGAGCCGGCTTCAAGTGCCCGCACTGCAGGCTGTTCGTCCCGCTCGAGCGCGCCGAAGTCGAAGAGCCGCCGTAGCTGGAACAGTTCCTCGAAGCGCCCTGAGCCTCGGGCAGCGTCTCGAGCCGTTTCAGCGTGTTGTTCTCGATCTGGCGGATCCGCTCGCGGGTGACGCCGAACGCCCGGCCGACCTCCTCGAGCGTGCAGGGCTGCGCGCCGGTGAGCCCGAAGCGGAGCTCGATCACCTGCCGCTCGCGGTCGGGAAGCGAGTCGAGCGCCTTCTCGATGTCCTCCCGGCGGAGCGCAGACGGAGGCGGTGTCGAACGGCGACTCGGCCTGCTCGTCCTGGACGAAGTCGCCGAGCTCCGACTCCTCCTCCTCGCCGATCGGCTTCTCGAGCGAGACGGGGAGCTGGGCCATGCGCAGGATCTCGCGCACCTCCTCGGTCGTCATCTCGAGCTCGAGCGCGATCTCGTCCGGCTGCGGCTCGCGCCCGAGCCGCTGGACGAGCTGGCGCTCGATGTGCACGACCTTGTTCAGCTTCTCGACCATGTGCACGGGAATCCGGATCGTGCGCGCCTTGTCGGCGATCGCGCGCGTGACGGCCTGCCGGATCCACCACGTCGCGTACGTCGAGAACTTGTAGCCCTTGCGGTAGTCGAACTTCTCGACTGCGCGGATCAGCCCGAGCGAGCCCTCCTGGATGAGGTCGAGGAACGAGAGGCCGCGGCCCAGGTAGCTCTTCGCGATCGAGACGACGAGCCGCAGGTTGGCCTCGATCATGTGCGTCTTCGCGGCCATGTCCCCGCGCTCGATCCGCTTCGCGAGGTAGACCTCCTGGTCGGCGGTCAGGAGCGGGACCTTGCCGATCTCACGCAGGTAGAGCCGGAGCGAGTCGAGCGACGGCTCGACGGAGAGGTCGAGCTTCGGGCCCTTCTCCTCCTCGGCGAGCGCCGGCTGCTCGTGCGGCGGATGCTTGTGCTGCTCCCCTTCGACCAGCTCGATCGAGTGGTCGATGAGGTAGGTGTAGAAGTCTTCGATCTGTTCTTTGGTGAGGTCGACCTCCTCGAGCCCCGCGACGATCTCGTCGTAGGTGAGGAAGCCCTTTTCTGTTCCGTCCTGTACCAGCTTGTGGAGCTCTTCGACGTCCGGGAGGGAGATGTCGACTGTGAGCAATTGACCTCTCTTTCGCGCTTAGGGGGACGGGGACCCCGGAACGCAAAGAGCCGGTGTGACGTCCTCCCCCGGCTCACACTCTCGGCGCGCTGGAACTTAACACCTATCCACAAGCCTTGTGAAGAATTTTTTTCAAGCACGTCGACACTTCGCCCACCACTTCGTCTCGACTGTTGCGAACTCGGAGTCGGACCGAAGACCGAGCCCGTCGAGGCCGAGGTGTCGCAGGAACGCTCCGAGGGCCGGCCGCAGGGCGCGCTGGGACTGCCGTCCTCGACCTTGAGCGCGAGACGCGAGACCGTCCGGGCCGCCGCGCAGAGGAGGCCCTCGGCGCCGCCCTTCGGCGATCCAGCCCGGGAAACGCCTGCATGAGATTCGTGTCAAGGCCCTTCGCCCGCCCGGATCAGCTCGGGTGCGCGCGCATCGCGCCGGCGACGCGCTCGCCGCCCGCCAGCTGCTCGAATCGGCGAACGCGTGCGCCATCGCCTCGAGCGGGAAGGCGAAGGCTGACGACACCGCAGCCGTCGACGGCGGTCGCAATCGACGTCTCGCTGCCGGCGGCGTCCGAGATCTCCGTCGAGCATCGCCTGCTGGCACGGATGGCTCGGCGCAGCCGGTAGCCCTCGATCGGCCACCCCTTCGCCCGGCAGAGCGCGAGCATGCCCGCGTGCTTGCCCGAGCAGTTGTGGTTGATCCGCCGGGGCGGCTCTCCGTCGGCCCGCACTCGAGGTCGTCCTCGCTCGCCGGCGCCTTCGCGAGCAAGCGCCCGCACGGCGTCGAGCTGGTGCCTCGTCGGCGAGGTGTGACGCGGACGCGATCGCGAGGTCGCGGTCGTCGAGGTCGGCTCGCTCGCGCGCGCGAGCGGGAGTGCCTGGATCGGCTTCGCGCAGGAGCGCATGAAGGTGACGAGCTCGGGGTCGCCGGCCGACGCGACGAGCTCGCCGTCCCGGACGGCGACCGCGTGCACGCGGTGGTCGGACTCGACGGTCTCGCCCCGGCGCACGGTTACCCTGATCGGCTCAACCATGAGCAAGGACACTAGAGTGCCCGAGCTGCCGGAGATGGAGGCGTGGCGCCGCGAGCTCGACGACCCGGTCTCTGCCTTTCCGATCGCGAAGGCCGGCCCGGCGCACATCGCGACGCTGAAGACGTTCGACCCGCCGCTCGCCGCGCTCGAGGGCCGGCGGCTGTCGGGCGCGGAGCGACGCGCGAAGCGGCTCCTGTTCCCGACCGAGGACGGCGAGCTCGTCCTGCTCGTCCACCTGATGACCGCGGGGCGCCTGCGGTACCTGCTCGCGGGCGAGAAAGGGCCGAAGACGCCGGCGTTCCGGCTCGCGTTCGAGGGCGGCGCGGAGCTCGTGCTGACCGAGGCCGGCAAGAAGAAGCGCGCCGGCGTCTGGCTGCTCACGCCCGAGGCCGTCGAGGCCGAGCTCGGCCACCTCGGCCCGGAGGCGCTCGGGCTCGACGCCGAGCGGCTGGGCGAGATCCTCGCGCGGCGAGTCGCGGCGCCTGCACTCGCTGCTCCGCGACCAGCGCGTGATCGCGGGGATCGGCCGCGCGTGGGCGAACGAGATCCTCCACGCCGCGAAGCTGTCCCCGTACGCGCTGTCGAAGGACGCTGAGCCCGAGGAGGTCGACGGCTCGCGGACGCGATCGACTCGGAGCTCGAACGCGGGCTCGAGCTGCGCGAGCGCGGCGCGAACGACGCAAGCGACGTACCGCGTGCACACGAAGCTCGGCGAGCCCTGCTACGTCTGCGGCACGCCGATCGCGCAGGTCGACTTCGAGGAGCACACGATCTACTACTGCCCCGAGTGCCAGACCGGCGGCCGGGTGCTCAAGGACCGGAGGCTGTCGCGCCTCCTGCGCTGACTACGTGGGTAGACGGACCAGGAGACGCTCGCCCTGGAGCTCCACCGAGCCGCCGAGGGCTTCGATGAGGCGCCTGCCGGCGGCCGCGCCGAGGTCCTTGAGATCGTCGCCGAGGACGACCGGGGCCGCGCTCGGAACAACAGGCTCGATCCACACCGATGCGCCGTCCGCCGACACCACGACCTGCTCGAGCCCACCATGCCGGAGGGCGCAGAGAGCAAGACCGGCAAGAGCGCGCTCGACGCCCTCTCGATCGACTCGAACCGCCGCGCCCGAGCCGTCGGCGCTCGCCTTCTCGCCGACGCGCGCCGCGGCGGCCTGGGCGAGCTCGAGCGTGTCGGCCTCCGCGACTGTCGGCTCGTAGCGACCGCCCTCGATCCTGGCGACCAGCCCGAGGTCCTCCAGGAGCTCCCCGATCTGGACCGACGCCGCCTGGATCATCCCGACGTATCGCTCGGCAGGCTCCCCAATCGACTCGCCGTGCTGCAATGTGTGCGCGAACCCCGAAACCGTCGCCAGCGGCGTCCTCAGGTCGTGGCACGCAAGCGAGACGAATTGGGCAAAGCTGGCTTCGGAGGCCACGAATCTCCTTGGTACGGTTGGCGGGAGGCGCTCGAGTATGGACGACGTATCCCATCTGCTCGAAGACGACCTGCAGGCCTCGCTGTCCGAGGTCCCGCTCGGCCTCTCCCGCGCGGGCGTAACCGGCGCGAGCAAGGCGATCAGGATCAAGTACGGAGACCACGAGAAGCAGATCGCGGCCGAGATCGAGTGCACCGTCGACCTCGACCCGGATCAGAAGGGCGTGCACATGTCGCGCTTCCCGGAGCTCTTCGCGGAGGCGATCGAGGAGGTCGTCATCGGCGAAGCGTTCCTCGTCGAGGTGCTCGCGGAGCACATCGCGACGCACGTCGTCGAGCGCCAGCAAGCGCTCCGCGCCGAGGTTCGGATCGCTGCGAGATATCCCGATCGAGCGCACCACGCCGGTCACCGGTCTCCCGACCCAGGAGATGGTCAGCCTGATCGGGATCGCAGCCGCCTCGGCACGAGGAGTGCGCAGGCTCGTCGGAGTCGAGGCGGCGGGCATCAACGCATGCCCGTGCGCCCAGGGTCTCGTCCGTGGCCGTGCGAGCGAGCGCCTGCTCGAAGCCGGCTTCGCCGACGACGACGTCGACCGGATTCTCGAGCTCGTCCCACTCGCGACCCACAACCAGCGCGGCCGCGGGACGCTCTACTTGGGGACGCAGGGCCGGGTCGACGCGGAGCAGCTCGTCACGATCGTCGAGGGATCGATGAGCGCCCCGGTCTACGAGCTCCTGAAGAGGCCGGACGAGCTTTTCGTCGTCGAGCACGCGCACCTGCAGCCGCGCTTCGTCGAGGACTCCGTCCGCCTCGCCCTGAAAGGCGCCCTCGATGCACATCCATCCCTTCGCGACGAGGACTTCGTTTTCTCGCGGCAGGTGAACCTGGAGACGATCCACACGCACGACGTGCTCGCCGAACGCTACGGCACCGTCGGAGAGCTGCGTCGTGAGCTCGCTGGAGGCGGCCCGCTCGAGCACCACACCGAGCTGCGCGAGTGGCTCGCGGGCCGGAACTCGAGCCGGAACTAGTACTAGGCCCGGGCAGGCTTTCGCCGCAACTGCACCCGCGTCTCCGTTCCCGCTCGCAGCCGAGCGAGGTTCGGACGATGCAGGAGGACGACTCCGACCGCAGCCGCGGTCGTGAAGACGACCACGGGCCAAGGCTCGTCGAGCAGGAGCGCGGCCAGCGGCAAAGAGGCCGTCGCGAGGATCGACGAGACAGAGGCGTAGCGGGTGAGCGCGAAGACCACGACCCAGACGACGATGCCGATCAGCCCGACGAGCGGCGCAAGCCCGAGGAGCGCCCCGCCGCAGGTCGCGACCATCTTCCCGCCCTTCGCGAACCGGAGGAACAGCGGGCGCCAGTGTCCGAGCATCGCAGCACCGCCAGTGAGCGCGCCTGCGACAGCCCCCGCTTCCATCGTCGCGACGAACGTCGGGATGAATCCCTTCGCGACATCGAGGATGATCACCGGAATCGCGTAGCGCGGGCCGGCGGCTCGCCAGACGTTCGTCGCCCCGATGTTGCCGCTCCCGAGGGTGCGAACGTCCACACGGGCCAGGTGGCCGATCCAGTATCCAAACGGAAGGCTGCCGGCGAGATAGCCGACGACGATGAAAGCGAGCGTCTCGATCGCCGGCTACTTCAGCGGAATCCCGTGGGCCGAAACCCAGTCGTTCACGGTCGCCCAGTCGAGGTTGTCGAAGAACACGTCGATGTACGAAGCGCGGTCGGTGCGGTAATCCAGGAAGTAGGCGTGCTCGTAGACGTCGAGCGCCACCAGGGGCGTCGCATTCCAGATCGGATAGGTGTTCTGGGCGTCGCCGATGTAGTTGAACAGACGTCCCTCGTCCCAGTCGTACGCCGTCCATGCCCAGCCCCGGCCGCCCATGCCGGTCGCCTTCAGGTCAGCTCGCCAGTCGGCCACGGACCCGAAGTCGCGCGCGATCAGGTCACCCATGGGTCCGCTGGGATCGCCCCCGTCGCCACCGAGGTGCTCGAAGTAGATCTCGTGGTTCTTGACGCCGCCGATCGCGAACGTCAGGTCGACCTTGAGCGCGCGGATCTCCGAGTACACCTGGTTTCCGGCCGAGAGGTCGACATCTGCCAGCTTGGCGAGGATCTCGTTGCGCTTTCCGACATAGCCCTCGTACAGCTTGTAGTGGGCTTCGACGGCTTCGCGCGAGATGCCTTCGAGCTCGTACAGCTCGGGCCTGAGCTCTCGCGGTGCGATCTCTTCGGCGTTGAAGACGAGGGTTGCCAATGGAGCTCCTTCCTCAGGGTTGGGCGACGGCGAGCATAATGGGCCAGCCACGCCAGCGGAGCCGGCATGGCTTCTTCTGGTCGGCGCCGACGAGTCGGCGCCTTGGTCCCTGACACAGAAAGGAGTGCCGATGGCTTTCGAAGTTCCACCGCTCCCCTACGACTACGACGCGCTTGAGCCGCACATCGACGAGGCGACGATGCGCGTCCACCACGACAAGCATCACCAGGCTTACGTCGACAAGGCGAACGCCGCGCTCGCCGACACCGACGCGGCGCACGAGTCGGTCGAGAACGTCCTGTCCATCCTCGAGACGTTCCCCGAGGAGAAGCGGACTGCGATCCGCAACAACGCCGGCGGCCACGCGAACCACACGCTGTTCTGGGAGATCATGAGCCCGAACGGAGGTGGTGAGCCCGAAGGTGAGCTCGGCGATGCGATCAACGACGTCTTCGGGTCGCTCGACGAGCTCAAGAAGGCGATCAACGACGCAGGTGTCAACCGCTTCGGCTCCGGCTGGACGTGGCTCGTGCACGACGGAACGGGCCTCGCGGTTTACTCGACCGCCAACCAGGACTCACCGATCATGCAATCCGACGAGCCGCTCCTCGGGATCGACGTCTGGGAGCACGCGTATTACCTCAAGTACCAGAATCGTCGTCCGGACTACCTCGAAGCCTGGTGGAACGTCGTCAGCTGGCCCGCAGTCGCCGAGCGCTACACACACGCGACCGGCAAGGTCAAGGCCGCCACCTAAGGAAACGCCGAAGCCGCCGGCAGGACCCCTCCGCCGGCGGCTTGGCTTTCATCCGACGCGCTATCCGCGGCGGAAGCTGAGAACAGGACTGGTGCCGGAGAAGTACCCGGTCCCTGCCTGGTTCGTGGTCATGAAAATCCGGAGCCGGTTGCGGCCCGATGGAAGCGACTTCAGGCGGAAGCGCTGGGCTCCCTGACTGTTGAGCGTGACCTTCTTCAGCGTCACCCAGTCACCGAAGCCGTTCAGGCGCTGCGCGTAGACCGTGCGGTGCGAGAAGGACTTCGCGGCCTGGGCACGAGCGAGGAACCAGCGGCCGGTGCGCTTGAGCGTCAGACGCGGAGAGACAGCGACCTGGATGACTGCGCTCTCCTTCCCCTTCCACGTCGCCTTGTACGAGGTGAGGAGCTGCGGCGAGGTGATGAAGTCCCAGACGCCGTTCGTCGTCGTCTGGACATCGGCGAGCTTCACAAACGAGAGCTGGCCATTGGGCTGTCCGTAGACGGAGACGATGTCGCCCACGGCGGCCGGCGAGATGGCACCGCCGACATGGATGCTGTTCCCGTACACCGCGATCGGAACCGACGCGCCGATCGAGACCGAAGGCGCCGCGCCCGTCACCTTGACCGTGCCCTTCAGGGCGGGATGAAGGGCGTCGTGGTAGGGATAGGCGCCAGGCGTGTCGAGGCGCCTCGAGTACGTCTTGTTGGGCTGGATCTGACCCGAGGCGAACGCCCCGCTGTTGGCCACGACCTGGTGGTTGACGGTGTCGACGTTCTTCCACCGGACGGTGTCACCACCGGCGATCGTGACGGTCTTCGGCGCGAAGCCGGTGCTTCGGATGTTGACGATCTTCAGCGTCGCGACAGACGCGACGGCGAAGCCGGCGGCCTGCAAGGGCACACACCGCAGTGGCGATCAATAGCGTTCGTTTTCATGGTGGGTCCCCCAGTCGTTGACGGCTATTTAGTGGAACGAGCCGTGCCGGGAAAAGTTACGTGCGGGCTGTAAAGGTTTTGTGCGAAAACCGGCTGCGCGTGCGGCGCAGCGGGTTTCGTGCCTCTAGGCCCTGATCGTCGCGCTGCGGCCGGGGGCGTAACAGGTCCCGGCCTGCGTCTGGATCAGCAGCAGCCTGAGCCGGGTTCGCCGCGCGGACGCGAGCCCGGAAGCCGGCCGAGGTAGTCATCGTCGGCGGAGCGCCGGCCTTTGCAATGCGAAGCGTGACCCGCTTGACGGTCTTCCACGCACGCCGGCTCCGAACGTAGCGCTGGAGCACGACGTAGCGCCCGGCGAACGACTGCGCCGCTGTCACGCTGGCCGAGAAACGACCCGCGCGGACGCGCTTCAGCGCTACGACCGGAGTGACCTTCTCGGTCGGCTGCGCGCTCTTCGTCGCCTTCCAGTGCGCCTCGTAGACGGTGTTGAGCCCGGGTGTTGCCGGAACCGACCAGGCGCCGTTCGCTGCGCTCAAGACTGAGGCGAGCCTCGTGAAACCCGTCTTCCCGCACTCCATGGCGTCGATCGTCACCGTCTGGCCGGCAGCGGCGGTCGAGACCAGGCCGCGAGAGCGTCGTCGCCTTGCGGTAGGCGACGGCGGCCGGTGCTGCTGTCAGCGACACGCCCTGGCGGACGGTCACCGTCCCGCGGCGCTTCGTGTTCAGCGCGTCGCGATATCCGAAGCTTCCGGAGCGCTGGAACGTGTACGAGTACGTCTGGTTGGCCGCGAGAACCGGCGACGTAGGAAACGCCATCTGGTCGGCGAGAACCTGGTGGCTGCCCGCGTCCTTGTTCGTCCACGTCACGGTGTCCCCGAAGTCGACCGTCACCTTGTTCGGCGTGAACCCGGCCTGGGTGATGTCGACGGGCTTCGTGGCGGAGAGCGCGGGGGCGATGGCGAGCACGCCCATTACGGCGAGAATGCTGAGCGGCAGCCTCCTCATGGAAAACCTTTCGGTTTGCTGGTCATTCAGTTTGATCCCCAATCCGGATGAACCGACATGCAGAGCCCTACACTGCCCTCCATGCACGCGCTCGTCACAGGAGGCACAGGACGCGTCGGGACGGCTGTTTCCGAGCGGCTTCGAACCGAGGGCTGGTCCGTCTTTGCGGCGGGCAGGGCGGGCGGCGACCTATCGGAAGCAGCGGCGGCGCAAATGCTCGTGGCGCGCGCCGTCGAGGAGCTCGGCGGGCTCGACCTGCTCGTGAACGCGGCCGGCGAAGGGTTCGTGCCCAAGCCTGTCGGTGAGATCACCGAGGCTGACTGGGACGCGGCGTTCGGAGCGACCGCCAAGGGAACGTTCTTCGTCACGCAGGCAGCCGCACCGCACTTGCGCGAGAGCCGCGGCCTCGTCGTCACGATCGAGGACGTCGCCGCCTACCAGCCGTGGCCCTCCTTCGCTCCCCATTCGGCCGCCAAGGCTGCACAGGCGATGCTCACCCGCGTCTTTGCCCGCGCCCTGGCCCCGGAGGTTCGGGTCTGCGGAATCGCCCCCGGCCCGGTCGCCGTCGAGCCCGGACAGGAGGAACGCCGCGCCGCCGAGACGCTGCTCGGCCGGATCGGCTCGCCGGATGATGTCGCCGATGCCGTGCTCTATCTGGTGGACGCCCGTTTCGTCACGGGCACGACCCTCGTCGTCGACGGAGGCCGGCTCCTCCAAACCGAGCGACGACCGCAGCCGTAATGACCATAGAAAGACGATGTCTACTGCCCTCACCTTGCGTACCGGCTTGCCGCGCGCGCCCCGACTCGCAACCATCCAGGCCGTGGCTCCCGATCCGATGACGGACGGCCAGTTGATCGCCCGCGTCGGTGAGGGCGACTCCGGCGCGTTCGAGGTCCTCTATCGGCGGTACGCACGACCCGTCTTTGCGCTCGCGCTCCGACGTCTCGGCGACCGCGGCCGGGCCGAAGACGCAGTCCAGGAGACGTTCGCGTCGGTCTGGCGCTCAGCTGCGAGCTACCGGCAGGAGCGGGGGCCCGGGGCGCCGTGGCTCTACGCCGTTGCCCGCAATGCGATCGTCGACCGAAGACGCGCGCTCGGCGAGCCTGTGGCCGAGCCGGTCGACGAGGCGTCCAAGGACCGGGGCCGCCGGAGCGCGTCGAGGCGAGCTGGACCGCCTGGCGCGTGCACCGAGCGCTCGGCGAGCTCCCGGAACAGGAGCGCCGCTTGATCGAGCTCGCATACTGGGGCGGTCTCTCCCAGAGCGAGATCGCAGACTTTCTCGGCTTCCCGCTCGGCACGGTCAAGACCCGCACGCGGAGCGCGCTCTCCCGCCTGGCTGACCTTCTGGAAGGAGAGCTCGCGTGACGGGCCCGCCGGAGTTCCGTGACCTCGTTGGCGACGATCTTCCGGCCGAGGAGCGGGCGCGCCTCGAGCGCGTGCACGACCTCATCGTGGAGGCGGGCGCCCCGCCCGAGCTTCCACCTTCGCTTGCCGAGGCTCCCCGGAGCGGCGCGGAGCAGCCCTCCTGGCTCCCGCGCCGCCGCCTCGGTGCCGCGCTCTCGCTCGCCGCCGCGATCGCGCTGGTCGCCTTCCTGGGCGGATACGTCATCGGGTTCAGGCACAACGACTTCGACAAGACGCGAGAGGTGACGATGCATGGGACCTCCGTCACACCAAACGCTCGAGGCGTGATCAAGCTCGGCAAGCAAGACGATGCCGGTAACTGGCCGATGGTCGTCACAGTGCAGGGACTCCCCCGCCTCCCGGAGCGTGGCTACTACGAGCTGTTCGTCACGCGTGACGGGAAGTTCTTGCGTTGCGGCAGCTTCAACGTCGAAGCGGGCGCAACGAGCGTGGACTTCACCGTCCCTTACACGTTCGAGTCGGGCGACGGCTGGATCGTGACGCGCTGGCGCCGGGGCGAGCGCGAGCCCGGCCCGGCGCTGCTGAGGACGTAGGAGGGTTTGGCGAAACATGGTCTGTGCCGCCGGGCAACGTTCCGCCAAACCCTCCTAAGGTGCGGTGCGGTCGTTCGCCACGAACGCCGCGTGCGTGATCGGCATCTTCTCGGCGAGGAAGATGCTCGCACGCCTCGGCGTAGCGCCGGATCTCACGCTGAGCCGTCTCCGATGCGCGCAGCGAGACGAAATTCATCAGCGAGCGGGCATTTACCGTCCAGTAGAACTCGGTATAAGCGCCGACCGGGAGCACGCATCGGGCGAGCTCTCGAGCGACACCTGAGCTCCACCAGCCGCTGATACGTGTCGTAAGCCGTCTCATACACAGCTCGCAGCTCCTCGCGCGTCTGCTCAGCGATGTCCGGCGAAACTTCCTCGAACGAATAGGCCCCCGGCTTCCCAACCTGTGACCGGACGTCTTCGGACGCGGGAACGTAGAACTCGTCGGTCGCCTTCGCGTACCGCATGCTGAACTCGTTGAACGAGCCGATGCGGTGACGGAACCACTCGCGGGCCACGAAGATCGGCGTTCGGATGTGGAAGCGGAAGGAGTTGTGCTCGAAGGGGGTCCCGTGTCTCTCGCGCATCAGAAAGCCGATGAGACCCTGATCCGATTCGTCCATCTCCTCTTTGCGCCGGGCGAAGCTCACTCGCGCGCCGTTCACGACGGAGAGGTCGTCCGCCATTGCGTCGTCCAAACGGACGAAGCCGTGATCGAGGACGCGGATCGTGTTCTCCGATAGGACTTCCGGCGTGACTGCCACGAACGCGAGTCTAGCGAGGGCCTATGTCGGCACCTCCGGCTGGTCCTACCCGTCCTGGCGACCCGGCTTCTACCCGGCCGAGGTCAAGCCGCCCGACTTCCTGCGCCACTACTCGGAGCGGCTGCCGAGCGTCGAGCTGAACACGACCGGCTACCGGATTCCGGCCGAGGATCAGTTCCGGCGTTGGGCGGAGCAGGTCTCGCCGCGGTTCCGCTTCGCGGTCAAGTTCAACTCGTTCCGGCTTGGTGGTGCGGGCACCTTCGAGGAGCGAGTGCGGCTCCTCGGCGACCGGCTCGGGCCCATTCGTGTGCTCGTCGGCTCGGCTCGAGACGAGGGGTTGCTCGCGCTGACGCTCGGCTCGTTCGACCCCGAGCTGAAGATCGCCTTCGACTTCCGGCACGAGTCCTGGGAGGGCGTCGAGGCCGATCTGCCGCCGAACGCCGTGCGGGTCAACCAGCTCGAGTCAGAGGCTCGGTTTCGCTACATACGACTGCGCGAGCCGCCCTACGACGATGCCGCGCTCGAGGACTGGGCGGAGCGGATCCGTCCACTGATCGCTGACGGGATCGACGTCTACTGCTACTTCAAGCACGAAGAGGAGCCGAGTGCGCCCACGTACGCCGAGCGGCTACTCGAGCTCCTCTCCGGCTAGTTCCTAGGTCGTTGCGCCAGTCTTCGCGCCGATGTGCTCGATGACCTCGTACACCCCGTCGGCACCGACCGATTCGATGTGAGGAGCCATGGCCTCGTCGCGCGCCTTCGCCACCGCGGGGTCCATCGAGGCCTTGATCTCCTCGATGTCACCCTCGATGAGGCCGAAGGCGATGATCTCATCCGAATCCTTGAGGCTGCGCAGGATGTAGATCTCGGCCCCCTCGGGCGGATCGTCTTCGCCCCAGGCCGTCCGCCATTCGTCGTAGTTCCCGGGCTTGAGCTTCCGGACCGTCAACGCGCAATACGTCGTCACGAGCTCCTCCTTTGGGACGTTTGGAGACAACCTACGCCCGGGTACCGACCCGCTGCAACCGATATCGACTACGGCCGAGGAGGATCCGAACGAGGAAGGCTAGTTAAGCGCCCGCCGAAGCCGACACCGTCGCGCCCCGGCCGACGATCTCCTCGAGCGCGGACACGGCGAGCTCGATCTCCTCGTCGGTGTTGAAGAAGTGCGGGCCGAAACGCAGCCCGACATCGGGCCTGTAGTCGCACAGGATGTTGCGTGCCTCGAGCTCGGCATGAGCCGCCTCGAAGCTCGGTGTGCGGACGACGACCGACCCGCCGCGCCGCTCGGTCTCGCGAGGGCTGACGACGTCGAAGCCGGCCTCGTCCAGCAGCGCGATCAGGAGCGTGGTCTGGCGTATCGAGTTCGCGCGGATGCGATCGATGCCGACCTCCTCGACGATGTCGTAGCCCGCCGTCGCCGCGTAGAGCCCGGGCACGTTCGGGGTGCCGGTGAGGAAACGCGCAGCCCCTTCCGCGTACTCGAGCTCGGGGGCGAATGCGAAGGGGTGAGCATGTGCCTGCCAGCCGACGAGCGTCGGCTCGAGCTCTTGCGCGTGGTCGGCCCGGATATAGAGCCACCCGGCGCCGGGCCCGCCGCACAGCCACTTGACGCTGCCGCCGACTGCGAAGTCGACGTCCAGTGCAATCACGTCCAGAGGGACGGCGCCGACGGACTGGTACGCATCGAGGACGACGTATGCCCCGACCTCGTGGGCTCGCTCGATGATCGGCTCGACGTCCTGGATCCGCCCCGACTTGAAGATGACGTGGCTGATCGGGACGAGCAGCGTGCGCTCGTCGATCGCGGCGACGATCGCCTCCTCGTCGCGGCAGACGACCACCTCGGCGCCATGGGCTTGCTGCGCTTGCTGGAGGTAGCGAACGGAGGGAAAGTTCTCCTCCTCGTAGACGATCCGGTTACGGCCGGGCTCGAAGTTGAAGCACGAGAGGATCACCGCCTCGGCGATGGTGACGTTCTGGTGCATGACCGTCGAGCCCGGCGGCGCCCCGATGAGGCGGCCGACCTGGTCGCCCACCGTCATCGGAAGCTCCCACCAACCTTCGCCCCACGCGCGCGCGCCCCGCGTGTTCCAGGAGTGCGCGTACTCGGCGAGGCGGCGCTCGGCCTCGGCCGGCATCGGACCGAGCGAGTGGCTGATCAGGTAGGTCGTCTCCGCGAGGATCGGAAAGCGATCGCGGTGGCCGGTCAGCTCCACGCGGCTAGCTTAGGCGCTCGAGCGGGCCCGTAGCCTGCCGGATCGAAATCGCCGTCCGACGACGAAAATTGGCGCCAAGCCGGCACACCCGGGTGCCGGTTTCAGCGGTACGCTCGCGGCGGGCGGCGGGTGGAACCCGTCATCCCCACCCGGGTGGGGCGCGCGCGTGTGCCTTTAGAGAGGGGTCAGTTGGTCGCTTTGGCGCTACTCGTACTGCAGCGCCTCGAGCACGCGGAGTCGGGCGGCCCGCCGCGCCGGGAAGATCGCCGCGACGATGCCGACGACGACGGCCGCTATCGCGAACACGACGAGTTGGAAGACCGGCAACGAAAACTCGATGAAATCGATCCGGGCGACGAGCAAGCCGCCGAGAACGATGCCGAGCGCGATCCCGAGTGCGCCGCCGATCAGAGCCGTGATCACGCTCTCGTGCCTGATCATGCGCCGAACTTGCCGCCTCGTCATCCCGATCGCGCGCAGCATCCCGAGCTCGCGGGTGCGCTCGAAGACGGTCAGCACGAGCGTGTTGACGATCCCGAAGAGGCTCACCACCACCGACAGCGCGAGCAGGACGTAGAGGATGTTCAGGACTGACTTGAGCCCGCTGATCTGCGCGTCCACGAACTCCTGCCGCGTCTGAGCCTTTGCGTTCGGAAAACGCGCGAGCGTGTCGTCGAGCGCCATCGTGTTCGCATCGGTCACACCGCCGCGCATCTCAATGAACGTGAAGAGGTTCTTCGGCGCCTCGTAGTTGGCGTCGAAGGTCTTGCTCGAAAACGTGACGTGACCGAACGGCGAGCCGCCACTCGGTGGCTTGAAGATGCCCTTCACGACGAAGACGAGATTCTTACCGCCCGGCGTGAGGATCGGAATGTGCGAGCCGACTCGAAGATGTTGGTCGTCCGCGTAGCCGTCGTCGACGAACGCTCCGTCCCGGCCGAGTTGGCCCAGCACGGCCTGCGAGCCATCCTTCCACTTGAGGGTCAGCACGCTGCCGGCCTGGGGATCGACACCTGTGACCGCCTCAGTTGCGCTGAAGATGCGCGCCTCGCCGACGCGAACACTCGAAATCGTCTCGACGCCCGGTGCCTTCGCTGCTGCGTTCCCGGCGCTGATCGGAATTGGCGAGAAGTTGTTCTGAGCTGTGATCGCGTAGTCGGAGGTGAAGATGTCGTTGACCGCGCTCTCGAACGTGGCTGTGATACCGCTGGCGAGCACGGCCACGAGTGTGACGAGCGCGAGCCCGATCATGAGCGCGGCCGCCGTCGAAGCAGTTCGCTGCGGGTTCCGCTTCGTGTTGTGCGACCCGATGGCGTTCGCCGTCCGGTCGGGCGCCACGCTCGGGAAATCGATCGGCCATTCCGGCACCCACGATGTCGCGACGCTCCGAAGCCACATCACGAAGACGAGCAGCACCAGACCCAGACTGAGTGCGGCACCTAGGGAGACCAGCCCCGGAGCCACATCGAAGACGGTACCAAGAATCGCAAGGAGGAAACCCAGGTTGAGCACGACGCCGAGGATCGTGGCGGCCACTCGTCGCCAGAGACCGCCGGGTCCCCAGGCACCGAGGCGCAGAAGCCAGAACGGCAAGGTGAAGAACGGCCAGAACAGGACCGACAGGACAACGACGCCCCACGTGCCGACCGGGCTGACTGCCGCCGCCAGCGGACGCGCCAAGCGCGCAGAGAAGAGCGCGACCCCGAGGAAGATGAGCAGAGCGCCGACTCCCATCCACACGAGCACCTGAGTCGTCCCGAGCCCACTCCGGAAAAGGCCGTAGGCGAGCGCGGCGAACCCGATCGCCGTCAGTGCGAGGGAACCGGGCGTCCGAAAACGGGCAAAGCGCGACTCGGGCAGCGTGGCGCCTTCGCGGACAGCGGCGATTGGCGGCACGCGCGTCGCGCGGAGCGCGGGCCGCAGGCTGGCCAAGAGCGTGACGAGGATTCCGACGAGCAGGGCGACGACGATCGTCCTCGTCTGGAAGATCAGGCCGCTGTTCGGGAGCGTGAAGCCGACAGCGTCGAAGAGCTTGAACAGAAGCTTTGCCAGGCCAAGCCCCGCGAACAGACCGATCACCGACGCGACCGCTCCCAAGAGCAGGGACTCGACGACGATCGACCAGAGCACCTGGCGCCGGGAGGCTCCAAGCGTGCGGAGCGTCGCGAGCTCCCGCGTCCGCTGCGCAATCGTGATCGAGAGCGAGTTCGCGATCACGAAGCTGCCGACGAAGAGAGCGATACCCGCGAAAGCGAGCAGGAACTTCTGGAGGAAGCTGATGAACTCGTTCGTGCCCTTTGCGTCCTCCGCAGCCTGATCCGCGCTCGATCTCACCTGCGTCCGCGGGGGCAGAATCAACCCGATCCGGCGACTGAGCTCCGCGTCGCTCACCGACGGTTCGGCGGCGACGGCAATCTCGTCGAGCTTGCCCGGCTTTTCGAAGAGGTGCTGAGCAGTCGGCAAGTCGAACCCCGCGAGCGTCGCGCCCCCGATCGTGGCCACGGATCCGAACCTGACGAAGCCCGAGATCCGAAGCTGGTCGGCAGGCCCCTCTGCCTGCACGCCGATCAGTTGCCCGATCTTCAGTCCCTCCTTCTTCGCCGTCGACTCGTCGACTACGACCTCCCGGGGCCCGGGCCATGCCCCGTCAACGAGCGTCAGCGGGTTGAAGCGAGAATCGCCGTTGGCGATGCTGAAGCCGAGGTTCGGCGCGCCGCCGTACACGATCGCCTTGCCGTCCTTGCCGATTAGCTGCGCCTCCCCGTCGACGCTCGGCTCGGCGGCGGCGACGCCGGGGACCGCGCGGACCTTCGCCAGGAGCGACTCGTCGAAGGACGGCTCGGTTGCGCCGCTATCGTCGCTCAGGCCAAACGCGGCTCGGCCGGAGATGACGGCGTTCGAGCCTTTGCGCACGTCCGTGAAGATCGAGCTGAACGCCTGATCGATCGAGTCGGTCAGCACGTAGGTCCCGCTGATCATCGCGACTCCGAGGACGATCGCGATCGCCGTCAGCGCGGCGCGCAGCTTCCTCCCCGCGAGCCCTCTCAGCGAGACCCGGATCAATGCAACGCTACTGCGCGGGCCGTCTCGATGATCTCGTCTTCGCTGACCTGGCCCAGGTCGCGAACGATGCGGCCGTCGGCGAGGAAGAGCACGCGATCGGCGATCGCCGCTGCGCGCGTCTCGTGGGTGACCATCACGAGGGTCTGGCCGTAGGAGTCGACAGCGTCGTGCAGGAGCTCGAGGATCTCCCCGCCCGTTGTCGAATCGAGGTTTCCGGTCGGCTCATCGGCGAACACCACCGTCGGCTTGGTGACGAGCGAGCGCGCGATCGCGACGCGCTGCTGCTGACCGCCGGAAAGCTCGGACGGACGGTGCTTGCGCCGATCCGCGAGGCCGACCTTCTTCAGGAGGTCCTCGAATTCGGCCTTGTCGGGTTTGCGGCCGCCGATCGAGAGCGGCAGGAGGATGTTCTCCTCGGCCGTCAGCATCGGCAGGAGGTTGAAGAACTGGAAGACGAAGCCGATGTGCCGCCGGCGCAACTTCGTAATGTCCGTGTCACTGAGGTTCCCGAGACGGGTGCCGGCGATCGTCACGTGTCCCGTGGTGGGGAGGTCGAGCGCGGCGAGAATGTGCATGAGCGTCGACTTGCCGGAGCCGGACGGCCCCATGATGGCGGTCAAGTGCCCGCTTGCGACCTCGAGCGAGACGCCACGCAGCGCGTCGACGGCAGTGTCCCCTTCTCCGTAGCGCCGCGTGAGCTCGTGCACGATGACGACGGCGTCGCTGCTCTGCGGTTGAGCTTCCTGTGACAGATTTCCTCCCTCGAGCCGGTGACGGGCTCTAGAGATTAGCGAGGCAGAGCGGAGCTTGGCAGCGGGGCAGCTAGGCAGCCAGCGTGAGCCGGTCGCCCACAGCGAGACCCCGCCGAACACTCTCACCGGCAGGCAGCTCGAGGACGGCCTTCGCGCCGCGTTGCGCCGTCGCTTTCCACGGCTCGATCGTCTCCTCGATCCCGAGCACCACCAGTGCCCGGTCAAGAAAGACGACGTCGATCGGGAAACGCATGAAGAACGTGTGAATCGACGAGGCGGGCCGGAGCAAGAGGCCTTCGCCCTGCTCCAGCCCGTCCCGTCCGAGGAGGCCCTTCAGCCGGGTGACGGGGGAGTCCGCGAGCGTGCACCGCTCGCAAACGACGGTCCCGTCTTCCCGGCTGAGGGTCGCCAGCATTTCTAGTACCCGACGTGGATGTGGTCGTCGTGGTTGGCGAGTGGGAACGACGGCCCACCCAGCCCGAGCAGGGAGATGACCTGCCTCGGCTGCAACTCGGCCGGCAGCAGCAGGATGTTGCGCACTGCGTGCTCGGTCACACCGCCGGGCTGCTGGTGCCCGAAGATCGCGGTGTTGCCGAGAACCGAGATGTCGGCGGCGAGGCCGTAGATGTGCGCCGAGACTACTCCCGGGCGCGCGTACAGCCGGTGCCCGCTGATCAGACACGAGACTGTCACCTGGCCGTGTGCCTCTGCGAGGTACGCGATCAGCGCGAGCACGCGGATGTTGACGCGACCGGCCTGGATGTCGGACCGACCGCCGGGGTAGATGGTGATCCGGGTGTCGTTCAGGATCCGCTTCGACAGGGACGGCTTGGCCCAGTCGAGGCCCTTGACGAGCGCCTTCAGCCCGACGGCCCGGTACAGATGCTGCAGGGCGACGGTGCGGTCGGCGAACGTCGTGCGGCCTTCGAGTGAGAGCACGGAGCTCCAGGCGCTGCGCCCGGAGTGCAGCGAGTGCAGCTGCTTGGTCGAGCGACAGGAGTCGCAGCTTGGAAGCGGGCACGGAGCCGCGCTCGCCACTGGCACGTAGAACGGCGAGCGTGAGCGCCCAATCGACGTGATTCCGAGCCGAGATGCGTAGCAGCTTCCGGGCGAATGCCGGCTTCAGGCGTCGCGACGGCGGAGTCGGATCGGGGAGAGTGCGGTGCAGCCATACCGTCGCGGCCACGTTCGGGTCGTCGGCTTCCGGCTCACGGTCGACCGGCGATCGCAGCGCCTTCGGCTGCGACTTGATGACCGGCGGCTGGCGGTCGAACTTGTCGGCAGGCGTCCCGTGGGCCTTCTCGGCCTGCTGCGGGGCCTGCGTGCCAGCCTTGGTGAGCTCGGTCCGAGCCGCCTTGTTGAGGGCCGACTGGACCCCGGCGTTCTGCGAGATACCCGCTGGGGCGGACTGCGCCTCTGCAGGTGCCTGAGCTGCGTCGGGGGACTGGTCGGCCGGCGACTCAGGCTCGCTCGGACCACCGGAGAGCTGCTGGTCTGATGCAGGTGCTTCGGTTGGCGGCGGTGCTTCGGCGGGTGCTGCCTCGGCCGGCGTGAGCGCCGGATCCTCGGTCGTCGTCGTGTCGGTAGTCGTTTCCGACGACATCGCCGAATCGTTGCCCTGGTCGAGCAAGCTGGTGACGCTGTTCCCCGCTCCCGCGGAGAGCGCAGCGCCCGCGAAGAAGAGCGTCGCGAACGCGAGGCTCGCGGCGATCCTTCTCGGTGCGACCCGAACCTTCTTCCTCCGGGCTCGCGTGGTCATGACCAGCCGGCTCCGCTCCCGTCGCACTACGGCGCTCAGAAGCGACAGCGCAGCCGCGAGGAAGAGCATGTGGATGAGGCCCTTCCTTCCTGGTTGTCTCCGTTGTGGCATTGCCTTGCTCCGTTTCGTTCGAGCGCCGAGGCCGCCACTTCGGCGCGGATCTCATGTCGAGTCCGCGGCCGCAACGGAATCGAGACGACTATCGGCCTACGAGGGCCGGGCCGCTCACTCGATCTGAGGAACCGAGTCGCTAATCACCATTACGAGGGATTACCGGGCCACCAATCTGGGGCGATGACGGGATCGACTGAGCCATAAGGCGGCGCGGCCACGCCGAAAACGTTTTCCGGAGGTCTTCCCGGCGTGACCAAACAATTCGCCCCCACTTTCCCAGGCTCTTCACACCAATCTCGCTCATCTGCTTCCTTCGCAAGCCGTACTGTCTCGGCGCGCCGAAAGGCCCGCCTGATTCGAGGAAGGGAGGTGAATCAGGTGCTGAGGCTTTTCGACGCTTTCAAGCGCGAAGAGGGGCAGACGATGGCTGAGTACGGTGTCGTTTTGGCCGTAATTACGATCGCCGTCTTCGGCGCACTCGCGCTCCTCTCCGGCAACATCGTCAACGCCGTCAACAGGGTCGCCGGGTACATCACCTGAGACCGATGGCATGGCACTGGGCGGGCTCTTCCCATGAAGAGCCCGCCCCCCTCCAACAAGGTTCAAACGAAACGACGTGGATCTGAATGACCAAGAGAATCTCACTCAGAAATCAGCAGGGGCAGTCCATGACGGAGTTCGCTCTCGTCCTGCCCATCCTCGCCCTGCTTCTGTTCGGCGTGATCCAGTTCGGGATCGTCTTCAACCACTACCTCACACTGACCGACGCCGTTCGCGCAGGCGCCCGCAAGGCAGCCGTCGGGAGACGCCTTCCCGATCCGCCCGGCGCGGCCACCGCGGCTGTTCGCAGTGCCGCAACCGATCTCAAACAGTCCGATCTGAACGTCGCCGTCACCGTTGATCCTGCCTGGCAAGCCGGTGCAGAGGCCACGGTCACGGCCGACTACCCGTACTCGATCAGCCTGCTCGGTCTTGTCGTCAAGTCTGGGCGGATGCACAGCACGACAAAAGAGCGCGTGGAATAGCCCAGTTCCTCCATTGATGCCTCCGAACAGAGAAAGAGCCGATACAGATGACTTACAGAATTCGTAACATCGGGATCGCGGTCGCGCTTGCGATCGTCGCCGCCCTGTTAACGACCTTCTACGTCACGAACTACAAGCGCACCGTCCAGCAGGGTGAGCAGAAGGTCCCCGTCTACGTCGCGTCGCACGACATCGGACTCGGAACGCCGGGCTCCGACGTCGCCCACCGCAACATGTTGCGCGTGGAGCACGTACCGCGACGGAGCGTCGTCCCGGGTGCGATCTCGCAGCCGAATCAGATCGAGAAGCTCGTCGCCGTCGAGCCGATCTACGCCGGCGAGCAGGTCTCCACCCGCCGCTTCCGCACCTCCGAGGAGCAGGGGATCCGCGCCCAGCTGAAGGGCAATCTCCGCGCCTTCCAGCTGGCCGGCAACGATCATCAGCTCCTCAACGGCACACTGGTGGACGGCGATCGAGTTGACGTCGTCGCATCGGTCCAGCTCAGCGGCCAGCTCCAGACGGCCGCCACCCGCGTCATCCTCCGCGATCTGCTCGTCCTGCAGGCGCCGCAGACGACCAGGATCGGGAGCAAGCTCGGGAGCGACCCGAACTCACCGTTCTCGGCCATGCTCGCCGTCACCGACGCGCAGGCGCAGAAGCTCTTCTACGTCGTCGAGAACGGCAAGTGGACGCTTTCACTGCGTCCGGTGACCGACGCCGCCGACAGCCCTGAGTCCGTCGACACTTCCCAGACAGTCCTGGGCGACGGCCTCCGCGGCGGTCAGCGGAAGCTCATCAAAGGAGGCCAGTAATGACGGTCGAGACCCAGGCACCGGCCCGTGAGAAGACTCGCGTCTTCATCACGGGTAACTGCGAGGGCCTGGCCGAGCTGACCGACGCCCTCGGACGGCACAGCGAAGTCGAGCTCGTCGGCAGGTCGGACAACGTCCGTGAAGGCGCAGGCCCGCTCACCGGAGGCCACCTCCAGGCGGTGCTCCATGCCACACGCAGCTCGGCCCTGCCCGCGGACGAGCTCGCCGCCATTCGTGAGTACACGCAGGCGCCGATCGTCCTCCTTGCGTCGGGCGAGTCGTCCGCGCTGCTCGAGGAGGCGCTCGACGCCGACGTCGCGGACGTCCTCCTCCTTCCGCAGCTGACCGAGAACGTCGTCTTCGCGATCCGCAAGGCGGGCCACACGGGCCGCCGCGGATCCGTTGGACGGCCCCGCGGCAACGGTCGCGTGATCACCGTGTTCTCGCCAAAGGGCGGAACGGGCAAGACCGTCACCGCGACGAACCTGGCGACCACGTTCGCCAAGTTCGCCGGCAAGCGCACGCTGCTCCTCGACCTCGACCTGCAGTTCGGGGACGCCGCGATCATGCTCGGCATCGAGCCGGAGAAGACGATTCAGGATCTCGTCACAGCTCCGGGCGAGCTCGACACCGAGAAGCTTGCTGGCTACATCACGCGCCACCCGTGCGGCCTCGACGTGCTCCCTGCGCCGATCCGGCCCGAGGACGCCGAGCTCGTGACCGAGGCGAAGCTCGCCCGGTTGATGGAGGTGGCCAAGGAGTCGTACGACCTGATCGTCGTCGACACGTCGCCGTTCTTCCACGGCCCCATGCTCGCCACGCTCGACCAGACCGACGACCTGCTGCTCCTGTGCGGGCTCGACGTGCCGACGATCAAGAACGTCCGGCTGAGCCTGCAGACGCTGCAACTGCTCTCCTTCCCGCCCGAGCGGGTTCGCGTCGTCCTCAACCGCGCGAACTCGAACGTGGGCATGAAGAAGGGCGAGGTCGAGGCTGCCCTCGAGACGAAGATCCGCTTCGAGGTCCCGAGCGACCGGGCAGTTCCGCTCGCCGTCAACCGCTCGAACCCGGCCGTGCTCTCCGACCCCAAGTCGGACTTCGGCCGAGCCCTGCGTGAGATGGCGAAGGCCCTCATCCCGGCCCAGGCCGCGAAGAACGGGGCCGCCGGCAAGAACCGCAGGTTCCTCGGAAGGAACGGGAGCTAGCGATGGGCCTCCACGACCGCATCAAGAACGAGACCAACGGCGGAGGGCCCGAAGAGCAGCCGATCGCGCTCGCGACAAACCCGGCGATCGGCGAGCAGCCGAAGTCGGAGGGCTCAGCGGCGGATCCGTATGGCGAGCTGAAGACCCGCGTCCATCACGCGTGCATCGCCAAGCTCGGCCCGTCGCTCTTCACCACCGAGACGAGCGAGAACCTCAACGAGCGCGTCTTGCGCGAGGTCACCGAGCAGCTCACGCTCGACCGCACCCCGCTCACGCGCGAGGAGCGGCGACGGATCGTCCGCGAGATCACCGACGACATCCTCGGCTACGGCCCGCTGGAGCCGCTGCTCCGCGACGACTCGGTGACCGAGGTCATGGTCAACAACTTCGACCGCATCTTCATCGAGCGCGAAGGCAAGCTCGAACAGTCCCCGACGACCTTCGCCGACAACGCCCACCTGCTTCGCATCATCGACAAGATCGTCTCGCAGGTCGGCCGCCGCATCGACGAGTCGTCGCCGATGGTCGATGCTCGCCTCCCCGACGGTAGCCGTGTGAACGCGATCATCCCGCCGCTCTCGCTGCGCGGGCCGACGCTCACGATCCGGAAGTTCTCGCGCGACCCGTACACGATGGACGACCTGATCAACTTCGGGACGATCACGCCGAAGGCCGCCCAGTTCCTGGCCGCCTGCTCGCGTGGGAAGCTCAACGTCCTCATCTCCGGCGGTACCGGCACCGGTAAGACGACGACGCTGAATGCGATCTCCGCGTTCGTTCCCGGCGACGAGCGAATCGTCACGATCGAGGACGCCGCCGAGCTCCAGCTCCAGCAGGACCACGTGATCACGCTCGAGTCGCGTCCGCCGAACATCGAGGGCCAGGGCGAGATCCGCATCCGCGAGCTCGTCCGCAACGCCCTGCGAATGCGCCCGGACCGGATCATCGTCGGTGAGGTCCGCGGGCCCGAGACCCTGGACATGCTCCAGGCGATGAACACGGGCCACGATGGCTCGCTGACTACGATCCACGCGAACTCCCCTCGCGACGCGCTGTCGCGGCTCGAGACCCTGGTGCTCACCGCCGGCGTCGACCTGCCCCTGCGAGCGATCCGCGAGCAGACAGCGAGCGCGTTCGACCTCCTCGTGCAGATCACGCGTCTGGTCGACGGCTCACGCCGCGTCTCGCACATCACCGAGGTGCTCCGCATGGAGTCCGAGGTGATCACGCTTCAGGACATCTTCCACGCGAAGCCGCCCGACGAAGACAGCGCCGCGGGAGGACACTCCGTCAGGCTTCTGTCTCCGCTCTCGTGCACGGGGCTGAAGCCGCAATTCCTGGACAAGATGGCCGCACACGGAGTCACCCTCCCGCCGAACTTCTTTGAAGAGGAGGAGGGCGCCGCCTACCGGTCGACACTCTCGTCCGCGAGTTTCGGCGGATTTTCGTGACCCGAAGGGCCGTCACATACCTCGCCGTGCTCGGGGCGCTCTCGCTCCTCGTTCCGGCGGCCCAGGCTGGAGTCGCTGTCAAGGGCATCGACACGGGCTCGTTCCCGCAGGTCCGCGTCAGCGTCGTCACGTCCGAGCCGAGCTCGATTCCGCCGCTGCTCGCGGAGGACGGCCGGCGTGTCTGGGTCTCGAACGCGGAGAACCTCGGGCGCGCGAAGTCGGTCGTGCTTGCGATCGACCGGTCGCAGTCGATGAGAGGGGCGCCGCTGAGCCGAGCGGTCGTCGCCGCACGAGCGTTCCTCGCCGGAAAGCCCGCCGCCGACCGGCTCGCGGTCGCCACCTTCGCGACCCGGCCCGTGATGCTGACGGACTTCTCGAACAAGCGCAGTGACGCTGACGGAGCGCTCAGGTCGATCCAGGTCGACCCCGTCCAGGGGACGACGCTCTACGACATGCTCGTCCAGGCGTCCGCCACGCTCGCGAACGAGCCTCTCGAGGCGCGCGTGATCATCGTCGTGACGGACGGGAACGAGACGAGAAGCGCGGCCAGCCTGACGGCTGCGATCTCAGCCGCGCGCCGGGCGAGGACCGCGATCTACGTCGTCGCAATCGAGAGCCCCAAGTTCAATCCCGAGCCTCTCCGGAAGCTTGCCCACGAGACGGGCGGCGCCTACCACGGAGCGGCCTCGAGCGCGACCCTCGGCCAGGAGTACGCGGCGATCGCCTCCGAGCTCCGGCGGACGTGGCGGCTGGAGTACGCGACCGCAGCCCGCCCGGGAGAGCACGCGACGCTGCAGGCGTACTGGAACGGCGAGACGTCGAAGGCGGCCGACCTGGAGCTACCGTCGAGCCTCGGGCCGGGTGCCGCCGATCCGAAGCCGTCGCACCTGCTCCCCAACGTCTTCTACGAGACCGTCCTCGGCACCCAGGTGATGGCCCTCGTCTCGTTCTTCATCGTTCTCCTTGCCGCAACGCTCGCGCTCACGACCGTGAAGGGCTCGCGGCTCCGCAAGCGCATTGCCCCCCACCTCGCCACGAGCACGGAGGTGCGCAAGCGCAAGCAGGAGCAGAAAGAGCGTTTCGCCGCCGCGGCCGGGCTCTTCAAGGCGACCGAGGGAGCACTTGCGAATTGGAAGTTCTGGACAAAGCTCGAGCGCCTGCTCGAGCGCAGCGACATGCCGCTCCGCACGGTCGAGCTCGTCTACCTGGCGGGCGGGCTGGGGCTACTCGGCGCAACCTTCGCGACGCTCACGGGCCAGTCCGGGCTGATCTCCTTCGCGGTCTTCGTGGGCTTCGGCTTTGCGCCGATCGGCGTCGTCTGGTTCAAAGCGATACGGCGCCTGAAGGCGTTCGAGGACCAGCTTCCGGACGTTCTCATCACACTCGCCGCCGCGCTCAAGGCAGGACACAGCTTCAAGCAAGGCCTACAGACGATCGTCGATGAGGGCAACCCGCCGGCGAGCAAGGAGTTCCAGCGCGTGCTCGCCGAAGCGCGTCTCGGCCGCCCGCTCGACCTGGCGCTCGCCGACATGGCCGAGCGGCTCGGCTCGAAGAACTTCGACTTCGTGATCACCGCCGTCAAGATCCAGCAGCAGGTCGGCGGCAGCCTCGCGGGCCTGATCGACATGGTCGCCGACACGGTTCGCCAGCGACAGCAGTTCATCCGCAAGGTCAAGGGGCTCACCGCGATGGGGCGCGCCGGTGCCTACACGCTCGTTGCCCTCCCGTTCTTCATCGCAATCGCGATCACGGTCATCAACCCCAACTACATGGACCCGCTCTACCACTCGAGCACGGGCCACATGCTCATCTACTGCGGCCTCGGGATGATGGCGTTCGGTTCCCTGATCCTCAAGAAGATCGTCTCTTTCAAGGGGTAATGACATGACCATCCTCCTAGTACTGGCCGTCTTCTGCCTCGCCGGCGCCGCGTTCCTCGTCGGAGAGCTCGTCATGCTGCCCTCACGGCAGCGCTTCCTCTCGGTTCGCCGCGCCGCCACCTACGGGCGTATGGAGGTCCCCTCCGGCACGCCGCAGGAAGGCCTCAAGGTGCGGGTGCTCGCCCCGATCGGCGAGTGGCTCGCCAAGTGGGCGCTCAAGGTGAACCCCCGCTCGAGCACCGACGCCGTCGGGATGAGGATCCTCGCCGCAGGCATGGGCCGGACTCTCTCGCCCACGAGCTTCCTTGCGATCAAGGGCTTCTTCGCCCTGGTCGGGATGTTCCTGGGCTCGCTGCTCGGGATGAGCCGCGGTTTCGGCGGACTGATGATGGGCGCAATGTTTCTCGGTGTCGTCGGCTTCCTCGGGCCCGACTACTTCTTGACCCTCAAGGCGCGCGGTCGCAAGGAACGCGTGCGCGCCGACCTCCCCGATGCGCTCGACCTCCTCGCAGTGAGCGTGGAGGCCGGCATGGGCTTCGATGCCTCGCTCGCCAAGATGAACGAGCACATGGAGGGCCCCCTCGCCGAGGAGTTCGGGCTGACGCTGTCCGAGATGAGGATCGGCGAGAGCAGGACCGAGGCGCTGAAGCGGCTCGCCGAGCGCGTCGATACCCAGGAGCTCTCCGCCTTCACCCGAGCGATCATCCAGGCCGACAAGCTCGGCACCTCCCTCAGCCGCATTCTGCGTGTGCAGGCCGCCGATGCCCGTTTGCGCAGGCAGGCAGCCGCAGAGGAGCGAGCAATGAAGGCGCCGATCAAGATGCTGCTTCCCGACGGTCCTCTTCATCTTCCCGGCGATGTTCCTCGTCATCCTCGGGCCGGCGATCCTCAACGTCCAGAAGCTCTTCGGCTAGGAGACACGACATGTCCAGCGGTGAAGACAGGATGAAGGACGAGCAGGAAGAGGTAGCGGGCGAGGCAACCGAGGGCGGCTTCGGCACGGGCCTCAGGGCCCAGCTCCAGAAGCGCCGCGCCGACCAGCCCGAAGAGCAGGCTCCGGTTCCTGCACCTGCACCACCTGCCGAGAGCGCGCCTGTTGGCGCGATCGACCTCGACACCCCAGAGCCCCCTCAGGTAAACGGCTCTAGCTTCGAGCCAAGCGCCGAGCTCGAGAAGCTGCATGAACAGCTCGCCGAGGCGCAGAAGCGCGAGGTGGAGCTCCGGGCGGCCTTCGCCGAGCAGGTGGAGGCGTACGAGCGCAAGCTCTCCCAGGAGTACGACGTCTCGCGGGAGCAGACGAAGCTCCACGAGCGGAGCGCCAAGCTTTCGTCGACCGAAAACCAGATCCGCGAGCGCGAACAGCGGCTCGCCGAGGAGCGCAGCGAGGTCAACGCCGAGCGTCAACGACTCTCAGCGCTCCAGGACGAGGTTGCAGCAGCCCAATCTGCTGCCGCCGAGCTACAGGAGGAGCTCCAGGCACGCGACGCCGAGCTGACTGAGGCCGAGCGACTCGCGGGCCGGAGCTCCTCGGAGCTCGCCCAGCGAGGCTCCGCAGTCGCCGCACGCGAGGAGAAGCTTGGTAAGACGGAGCGCGACCTTGCGACCCGCGAGGGTCAGTGGAAGGCGCGCGAGAACGAGTTGAAGCGCCGCGAGAAGGATCTCGGCGGACGTGAGGGACGACTCGCCGAGAGCGAGCAGCGCATCGCGAAAGAGGGTGCGCGGCTCGCCGCTGAAGACGCTGCGCTGCGACGCCGCGAGGCCGAGGTTCATGAGCGACTTGAGGGCATCCGCGCGGAGACGAAGCAGCTCGAGTCCCAGCTCACCAATTCAGGTGCCGAGGTGCAGCAAATCCAGGCGCGGATGGCCGAGATCGAAGGCCGTGAGGAAGAGTTGATTGCTCGCCAGGCCGAGCTCAACCGGCGCGAGTCGGAGCTCACCCGCTTGGAGACCGACAGCATGCGCGGACGCGACCTCGACGAGTGGACCGCTCGGCTCGAGGCGCGCGAGAAGAGCCTCGCCGACCGCGAGTCCGCGATCGCCGAGGAGTCAGACCTCTCCGACACAGCACGCGAGCGAGTCGACAAACGCGAGAAGCGCCTCGCCCAGACCGAGGCGAATCTCCGTGAGCGCACCCGGGAGATCGACACCCGCGAGGAAGAGCTCGATCGCCGCGAGGCGCGCGAGGAGACCGATTACGAGATCCGCCTCGAGAAGCTCGAGCTGCGCGAGAAGGCTCTGGCCGAGCTGGAGGAGAAGCTCGGCAGCAAGGAGACGCAGCTCGCGGCGTACGTCGCGCAAGCCCAGGGCGCGCTCCAGCGTCGTGAATCCGAGTGGTGGAACAAGCAGCTCGGCCGCGACGACGAAGACGCCGACGCGGAAGTCGCGTAGCCACTTCCGCTCGCTTCACGGGACATGTCCGGTGCCAGGCACCAGCCATGTCCCGGTGTCAGGCACCTAGGCATGGCTCCTGGAGACGGTTAGGCTCGAAGACCAGCGGTTCGGCGGACGCTCAGGACATGTCCACGTGCCAGGCACGAGGACATGTCCGCTGCCAGGCAGCACACATGTCTGATTTCGCGCTGGCCGGAAACTCCGTTACGATCCCGCGACCATGTGGCAGGCCTACGTGAGATTCCGCTCCGGCTCGACGACGCGCGCTGACGTCGCCGAGAACGAAGACGACGCGCGAAAGGCGCTCGAGGATGCGATGGGCCAGCTCAAGTCGAACGGCATCGGCCTGATCGGCCCGAGCCTCGTCGTCACCAAAGACGACCTCGAGTTCATCAAGCTCGAGCAAAAGCAGCAACAAGACCAGCGCTAGAGACCCTCCCGCTCTCGGAGACCACAACGAGCGCCGCCGGAGCCGGGCTCTGCCCGGCGGGAGGCTCACCACGCTCGTTTGAAGGGCGACCACCTCAGGCGGCTCCTGAAACGGCCGCCCTCGGCCCCGCGCAAGGAGGGGGCCACGGGGGAACCAGGGTTTCCCCGTGAAGGCAAGCGCCAGCGACGCCGCTCGCGCGAAAGGCGCTCGAGGATGCGATGGGCCAGCTCAAGTCGAACGGCATCGGCCTGATCGGCCCGAGCCTCGTCGTCACCAAAGACGACCTCGAGTTCATCAAGCTCGAGCAAAAGCAGCAACAAGACCAGCGCTAGAACCCTCCCGCTCTCGGAGAACACAACGACGCCGCCGGAGCCGGGCTCTGCCCGGCGGGAGGCTCACCTACGCACCTCCGAAGCTCGACCACCTCAGGCGGCTCCTGAAAACGGCCGCCCATCGAACCCGCGCGCAAGGAGGGGGCCCGCGGGGGAAGCAGGGGTTCCCCCGCGGGGCGAGCGCCAGCGAAGCCGTTACGGGTGATATTGCTGGTCGAGCGAGCAGACAGTGTCGACGTGGACGTGCATCCAGAAGCCGGTGTCGAGCCCCTCCCAGAGCTTGACCGGCTCTTTGCCCGCGAGGAGCTCCGCGAGTTGCGAAGGCGTGACCGCCGTCGAGGGGAATCCTCTGCTGTCGAGCCGGCCCGCTTTCGTCAGGACGGTGATCCGCGCGTTCGCCGGCAGCCGGTACGCCAGAAGCCGGTGACCTTCCTCGACGACGTAGTTGTCGTTCGGAACGTCGCCGTAGCCGGTGTCCTGGAGCTTGGCCCGACTGGCCGTGAGCCCAGTCGTGAACCAGGCGGGGTCGAACTGCAGTCTCGAAGGCGCGACCCCTCGGCGCCATCGACTTGACGTGTCCGAAGAGCACGGAGTCGTTCGGATCGCAGCGCCGTGCCAGCAGCGGGCCGCGGCGAGGACGAGGACGACGGCGAGGCGGCCCAGAGGCGAGCCGACGCGAAGGCGGCGGCGCCGAGAACCGTACGATGGCGAGTACGATGAATCGTTCGCTTCTTCATGTCTCCTCCTTTGCTTGCTCGCACCCAATCGTGCGTGGCCGCGAAACAACCCCGTCACCGTCGCGTAACGATTTCGATACAGCCCCCGCTTTCGGAGACCACGTCCGCAGCCGCCGGAGCCGGGCTCAGCCCGGCGGGAGGCTCACGTACACACATCCGAAGCGCGACCACGTGCGGCGGCTCCTGAAACTCCCGCCGACCAAACCGCATGCAAGGAGGGGGCTCACGGGGAACCAGGGGTTCCCCGCGATGAGAGCGAAGCGATCAGAGGGCTGCGGGGGAACCAAGGGTTCCCCCGCAGGTGAGAAGGGGGCCGCCATCGGCGGCCCCGCGACTCAGTTCGTGTCGTTGTCGATCAGCGACGAAGTGCCCTTGGCGATGTCGGCGGCGATGGCGGAGAAGATCGTCTTCAGCTCGCCTGGGCCAGGCTGGTTGTAGAACGTGTCGGGACGAGAGGCGATCTGGGCGATTGCCGAGTAGGCGGTGATCGCGGGACTCTCGTTCGACCCCGTGTACGACGTGCACTTGTTGGCGCCGCCATTGTTGGCGTCGAGGTCGTAGCCGATCGAGTAGATCAGCGTGCCTCTGTTCTTGATCACGGCGGCCGACGAAACGCCCTGATGACAAGGCCGAACGCGATACGGCGAACTGGTCGAGTAGTACGTCGGGCCTGTGTTCGCCGCGCCGTCGGAGAGGAACACGATGATGTCCGGCGCGGACGGGCGCCCGTGGAGGTCGAGCTCGGCCTGCGCCGCCTCGAGCGCGTTCGCGTAGGCGGTGCTCGCCATTCCCCTGAACGCAGTTGATCGTCTGGACGAGGTTCGAGTTGTTGTTGAGCTGACCGTTGAGCGATGAAGTCGCTCGACAAGGGAACGACCGTGTACGGCGAACTGGTCGAGTTGTAGTTCGCCGTCTGGGGCGTCGCGCAGCGGTTGCCGACGCTCGTCGCCGGCGGCAGGACTCCCAAGCCGACGTACTGTTGCGACGAGTCCATGTAGCCCAGGAACGTCTTCATCCCGGCCTTCGCGTTCTTCAGGTCGGTGCAGTTGGGGTCGTTGTTACCGTTGTGGTCCTGGCACATCGACCCCGTCCGGTCGAGGACGAGCATGATGTCGAGCGGCTTCGTCCCGCAGGGCGAGCACGCAGTCGCCTTGACCTTGATGTCGAAATGATCGATTCCGAGGAGCTTGGCGAAGATCGTGGGCACCCTCGCGGCCCGCTCCGTCACAACGACGGCGTTGACCGGATCGCAGCCCGGAACCGACGTCGAGGCATTTCGTCGTCACCGTCGTGGTGACGCCCGGGATGTTTCCGTGCTCGTTCTTGCCGCCCGCCTGGCCGCCGTAGCTGTTGGCGACCGTCTGGGCACGGGCCGCGTCGGGAAGCTCCTGCGCCCCTGCAAGCGCCGATGCGTCGGCAGAGGACTGGAGCGAGCGGTGCGCGTAGTAGGCGTACCCAACGTCGATGACCATCGCAGCCATGCCGAGCAGCACGACGACGATGAAGATGAGAGCGAGAACGAGCACTTGGCCCTGCTCGCCGGAGCGGGCCTGGCCAGTAGAGCTCGAATTTCTATGGGGTGTCACGTCGGACCTCCTGGATTTTGGCGCGGCCGCCCCGCCTAACTCGGCATTTCAGACCAGTTATCGGCCCGCGGCGCAAATATCTGGCACCTAGGACGAGGGATTGGCATCCCTAGGTCGGGCGACCTATTTACGTGGGCCCTATTTGCAGCTATCCCTTAGATGAGACTTCGAGGGGGAGGCTGGGGTGCGAAGGGTGGTTCTGGGGATGCTGTGCGCGCTGATCGCTGCTGCGGCCGCGGCGACGAGTGGCGCGGGCACCCTCGGGCGCGCGCGCGAGTCGCTGCAGCCGGTTGCGCACCGCGTCAAGATCGCGAGGCTCGACTCCCGTCTTGTGGCCCTGCGTTCCGGCAGCGTCCGCGTTGAGCTTCTGGCAAACCGACCCGCGCGGGCCCAGTCGGCGGTCATCCGCGGAGGCGGACGCGTCGAGGCGGTCTACGGAAGGGTGATCGAGGCGCTCGTTCCGGCGAGATCACTCGCCGAGATCGCGCACAGCCGGGGCGTTCGTTTCGTGCGCGAGCCCGCGCGGCCCGTGCCCGAGTCCGTGCACGGCCAGGGCGTCTCCTCGACGGGCGCCGCTCTCTGGCACAAGGCCGGGGCGCGCGGCGGGGGCGTGAAGGTCGCGATCGTCGACCTCGGCTTCAGCGGGTTCCAGCGAAGCCAGGAAACGGGCGACCTCCCGGAGTCGGCGGTCAAGGTCAACCTGTGCGGCCCGGGCGGCTTCGAGGCGACGGATCACGGCACCGCCGTCGCCGAGGTCGTAGCGGAGATGGCGCCCGACACGAAGCTCTACCTCGTCTGCATCAAGGACGTCGCCGGGCTGGGCATGGCCGTCGCCTACGCGCAAGCTCACGGGATTCAGATCGTCAACCACTCCGTGAGCTGGTTCAACACGGGCCGGGGCGACGGCTCCGGCGCGCCCGACACGCCGGAGGGGATCGTCGCGGCAGCACGCGCGGCGGGGATCCTCTGGGTGAACGCCGCAGGCAACCGGGCGCAGCAGCATTGGAGTGGCGCCTTCGTGGACACAAACTCGAACGGCTGGAACGAGTTCGCTCCGGGTGACGAGGGAAACACGATCGCTGTTCGCGGTGGCGGAGTTGCCTGTGTCGCCCTGAAGTGGGACGACTGGCCCGCAAGCGCCGAGGACTACGACCTGTACCTGACGCGCACCGTCGGCGGCTCGGTCGCCGCAGTCTCGGCCGGACCCCAGACCGGCTTCGAGCCGCCCACCGAGCTTGCGTGCGCCCTCAACAGCTCCTCGGCGACGCAGTCCTACGCGATCGCCATTCGGGCACAGAGCGTCACCGCCCGACCGGTGAGGTTCGACCTCTTCGTCTACCCCGGGCCGGACCTCGAACATCAGGTCGCCGAGGGAAGCGTCACCGAGCCGGGCGCCTCTCAGTCCGCGCTCACGGTCGGGGCCGCATGTTGGAATAGCCGTGACCTCGAAGCCTTCAGCTCCCAGGGCCCGACGATCGACGGCCGAGTGAAACCGGATCTGGTCGGCCCCGACTCGGTCTCGTCCTACACGTTCGGCCTGTTCTTCGGCTGCGGCGTCACCGGGTTCGCCGGGACGTCGGCCGCGGCACCGCACGTCGCCGCCGCAGCCGCGCTCGTGAAGCAGGCGAACCCGTCCTTCGGGCCGGCAGAGCTCCAGGCCTATCTCGAGGAGCACGCCGTCGACCTCGGAGCACCGGGCAAGGACTCCGCGTTCGGGAGCGGGGCGCTGATGCTGGGCGCGGCGCCGCGACTGGCGCTACGCGTCTGTGTCGTACCGAATGTCGTCGGCCGCCGCCTGAGCGCTGCTCGGCAGCGGATCGAGCGCGCCGGGTGCCGCGTCGGTCGTGTGCGCCGGGCCCGCTCCCGAGCCCGAGCCGGTCGGGTGGCGGTGCAGACCCCTCGCGCGGGCGTGCGCCTGAGCCCGCGGGGACGCGTGCACTTGACCGTCAGCCGCGGCCGCCACTAAAGGCCCCTACTCACGAACCGCGCTCCACGTCCCGCCGCCGTCGGACGAGGTCCAGCTCACCGAGCCGGGCTCGCCGCGCGTGAATGCCGTCGTGTCCAGCGCGCGCACCTTCAGGGTCGGCCAGCTCGCCTCGACCGACCGCACGAGGATTTCCCCCGGTACGCGCGGCAGCTTGAGCACCCGGACGCTGCGCCCCTGGACGAGGAGAATCCGCGGCGAGTTGTCCAGGCCGAGGCCCGCGACGCGCTGAGTCACCAGCGCGGCGACGCCGCCCGGTACCGGAGCGGCGTCGACGATCGATCCGGGCAGGTGGGCCGCGTGCCGGGCTCGAAGTCCCGCCGGGCCCGGTGGCCACTGGGCCGCTCGGTACAGGCGGTCGCCCCGCCACCACCAGAGCGTGCCGGCGGCGCCGACGAACCCGCCTCCGACCCCCTGGGGCGTCGGATGCCAGCTGAGCCCTCCGTCGGCCGTCCAGAGGCGAACCTGCTTGCAGCCACAGGGCGAGACTCGCTCGCCGACGGCGATCATCCCCGTCAGCGCCGAGACCCGCGCGACCCTGACGGCGCTTCGCGGGTAGATCGCGCGCCAAGAGAGTCCCCCGTCCTCCGTTGCGTAGACGCCGTCCTCACGGCTCGCCCAGCCGTGCAGCCCGTCGGCGAAGCTCCGATGCTCGGGCAGCCGGGTCTCGTCGGCGCCGACAACCCGTTTGAGGTCGGAGGCGAGCGCGAACCCCTGGACCCCTCCCGTGAAGGTCCCCAGGTAGAGCCGGTCGCCGACGACGGTTGGCGCGACGTACGCCGGACCGGCAAGCGCGGCACGGAAGCGCTTGGCGCCGGTCCGAGCATCGAAGCCGAGGAGCGCCGAGCCCCCGTTCGCGTTCTCGGCAAGCCACACAGTCTGCCCGGCGATGGTCGGGGATCCGTTGAAGAGGCCGCTCCCCACCGGCTTCCCCCAGGTCACTCGGCCGCGACACCGGCGATTGATGTCGATCCGTACGAGCCTGCCTGGGGTTGCGACGTAGAGGGCGCCGGTTCGCTCGGAGTACGCGGGCTGGGAGAGCAGCGGAGCGGCAACCGTCGAGCGGGAAAGCCTGAGCCTGAAGAGCCTGCCGGCCGCGACCTTCGCGGTTCGCCACACGTAGACGTAGCCGTCCTTGTTCAGTACGCCGGCTAGCTCTCCGCAGAAGCGATGGCGAAAGATGACCGGAGAGCCGGAGAAGCCGAAGTCACGTCGCGGTTCGATCTCGGGCGGATGGTTCGCTGCACGCACCGAGAGGGCGGGAGAGAGCTCGACGAGATGCTCGCCATAACCAGCCGACTCGCGGAAGCGCCTCCCCGTGTTCGAGCCGCCGCGGAAGGCGTTGCCCGTGCCCACGAACAGCGAGCCGCGCCGGGCGCTGTAAGCGACGCCGCCCCAACCCCAGACGCTTCCGCCCCCACCGAGGGCAAACGGCACCGAAACCCAGTGCGAAACCTTCCGCGTTGCGATCTCGACCCGGATCACCTTGCCCTCCATCGGTCGGTCACAGTAGGCGCCGGTGCCGATATACACGGATCCGTTCACAATCGTCATCGCACCCCAGACGAGCTCGCGGCGGTAGTCCGTGTACACCCGGACCGGCCAGCCTGCATGTTCCTGTCCAGTCGCGAGGTCGAGCGCGTGCAGCCGCCCGAAGCCATCCGCAACGTAGAGCGCGTTCGTCGCCAGGTCGATCGCCGGAGTGCCCGTGACGCCGTAGCCGTCGATCTGCTGGCAGATGCGCTCGAGCTGGCCCGTCTCGACTCGCCAGCGCACGTATCCGTTCTCTGCGAGCGCGTAGACGACGCCCTTCGAGGTCGCGACGTAGACGGTGCGCCGTCCCGGTGCGGGCACGTTCTCGGCGACGAGCGCCTGTGAGCTGATCCGGCCGGAGACCGGCGTGTACCAGGCGGGCCGCAGCGAGGGCGGCGAGAGGGACGCGTCCGTGGCGGAACTGCGCGCGAGGTCGTTGCCGTACACGAGCCAGCCTCCGGTGGGCTGCGCCCCCGCGCTGCCACCCGTCAGAAGCGGCAGGACGAGCGCAACGAGAAGCCACGTCCTGCGCACGCTGACATGCTACGGAAGCAGGCTATCCGGGTAGGAGGAGAAGATGCCCGACTCGCTCGAAGGGACAGTCGCTCCCGTGACGGGCGCGAGCAGCGGAATTGGAGAGGCGACGGCGCGCGAGCTCGCCGGGAAGGGCGCAACGGTCTCGATCGTCGCCCGCCGCAAGGACCGGCTCGAGCAGCTCGCGACGGGGCCGGGCGCGGTCATCACCGAGCTGCGTGACCACCTGCGCCCGAGTCGCACCAGCCGGAGATCGAGAAGGCAGGCGGCCGGGCACTGCCGACGCGATCGCCTACATCGTCACGCGGCCGCGGCGTGAAGCCGTCAACGAGATCTTGATCCGCCCCACCGAGCAAGAGGTGTGATCAAGCGAGGAAAGTCTGCTCCAACAGGTAGACGTTGAGCCCGATGATGAGGGTCGCGATGACGACCGCGAGCCACGTCGTCACGCGCCGGTTCACGAGGCCGCCCATGAGACTTGGGTCGCGCGTGAAGATGACGAGCGGCACGAGCGCGAACGGGATCCCGAAGGAGAGGAAGACCTGGCTCAGGACGAGCGCGCGCGACGGGCTCGTGCCGATTGCCAGCACGATCAGCGCGGGCGCCATCGTCACGGCCCGCCGGGCGAAAAGCGGGATCTGGCGCCGGATGAACCCCTGCATCACGACCTGACCGGCCAACGTCCCAACCGACGACGAGGAGATCCCGGAGGCCAGCAAGGCGATCCCGAAGAGCGTGCCCGCGTCGGCATGAAGGTGCCTTCCGAGCTCGGTCGCCACGAGCGTCAGGTCGCTCCCGACTTCGGTGAGCCCACGCGTGTGGAAGACCGCGGCTGCCGTCGTCAGCATCGCCATGTTGATGAATCCGGCGATGCTCATCGCGATGATCACATCCACGAGCTCGAACCGGAAGATCTGGCGCCGCGCCTCGTCGTCGACGCCGACGAGACGACGCTGCGTCAGCGCGGAGTGGAGATAGATGACGTGCGGCATGACCGTCGCGCCGATGATCCCGACGGCGAGCAGCGTCGCCTCGCTCCCCGGAAGGTGCGGCACGAACGTCCCGCCGACTACCTCCGAGCCCGAGACGGGAGCGAGAAAGACCTGTATTGCGAACGAGAACACGATCGCCCCGACGAGCCCGGCGATCACGGCTTCGCCGCGACGAAACCCGCGCTCCTGGAGCGCAAGCACCCCGAACGCGGCAACGGCAGTCACGAGCCCCGCCGCGAACAACGGCAGGTCGAAGAGAATCGAGAGCCCGAGCGCGGCGCCGACGAACTCTGCGAGGTCGGTCGCCATCGCGATCGCCTCGGCCTCGAGCCAAAGGAAAATGACGACAGGCCGCGGGAAGCGCTCACGACAGACTTCCGCCAGGTTCATCCCGGTCGCGATCCCGAGCTTGGCCGAGAGCGACTGGACGAGCATCGCCATCAGGTTCGCTGCGAGAACGACCCAGAGGAGCGTGTAGCCGAACTTGGCGCCGGCGGCGATGTTGGTCGCGAAATTTCCCGGGTCGATGTAAGCAACGGCTGCGATGAAGGCCGGCCCGAGGAAGGGCAGCAGCGCGCGCAGTCCGCGCCGTTCACCCGAGAGCGAGCGCTCCGCCGCCGCGAGCACCCGGGCCTCACCAGGGAGCGCGTGCTCGACGTGCACGAGGCGCGGTTCAGAGGTGATGTGGGGGCGCCTGGATCTCGTGCCGCTCACCCTCGCGTCGCCCGAGACAAAGCCAATCGCACATCCGAGATGCTAGGAGAGGGGTCGGCCTGGGTGGAACGTAGAGCGATGCCCAATCCGCCTGAGAACTTGTGCGGCTAGCGCGGATCCCACAGGCGAAACGCGCCGGCGAAGGCGTTGTCGTTCGCTCCCAGCCGGACGTTCTCCGGCAGGTCGTCGACCTTCTTCGAGTTCCCCCCGCCGAGCACGACGTAGTCCGGCTCGAGCGCTGCGCTCAGCAGCCTGATGGTCTCCTCGACCGCCTCGAGCCACTTCTTCTTGCCAAGGCGCTTGCGTCCACCCTCTCCGACGTAGTCCTCGAACGTCGCCTTCCGGAACGGAAGGTGGCCGAGCTCCATCGGAGCGATAACCCCGTCGACGACGAGCGCCGAGCCCAGGCCCGTGCCGAGCCCGAGGAAGAGCATCCTGCCCCCGTCGTAGCTTCCGAGCGCCTGCATCGCCGCGTCGTTGAGGATCCTCGTCGGCTTGCCGAATGCGGCTTCGAAGTCGAACCCGACCCAGCCCGGACCGAGGTTCACAGGCTCGGAGACGACACGGCCGCCGCGCACCGGGGCGGGTACACCCACCGAGACGGTGTCGTAGGCCCAATCGCCGGCCAGATCGAGCACGCCCTTCACCATGTCGGGCGGCGTGAGCTCCGGCCCCGATGGGAAGCGCCGCCGCTCGGCGCCGTCGGATGAGAGCAGCAGCTTGACGTTTGATCCGCCCACGTCGACTGCAAGGATCTTCTTGTCGGCCATTCGCTCAAGTTTCGACGCTGAGCACGCCGCGAGCAAGCGCGACCGGAGCTATCTGCGACCGACTACGAGGTTGACCCGTCCAAAGCGGCGAAGCCTCGTTCCGGGCCTCGGGCTCTGGGCGATCACCCGCCCGACCCGCCTCGAGCGGGCGCGCCGGACGCGGCCGACCGAGCAGTTCGCCCGGCGAATTCGTGTCCGCGCTCGTGGGAGAGCCATGCCGATCACTCTCGGAACGACGCACCTGACGACCGGTGGTGGTGGAGGAGGAGGTGGCGGAGGAGGAGGCGGCGGCGGCGGGGGCGGGGGCGGGGGCGGAGGTGGCGGTGGAGGAGGCGCTGCAACGACGTTGACCGTGCCGGTCATGAACGGGTGGTAGTCGCAGTGATACGGGTAGCTGCCCTCGATATCGAAGGTGTACGTGTAGATCGCGCCGGGTTGCATGTCGCCGGAGTCGAACTCGCCGATATCCGAGGTGACCGTGTGCGCCGCGAGGCCTGCGTTTCCCCAGCAAACGGTCGTCCCCTCGACGACGTCCACGGTGATCGGGTTGTAGAAGAAGTCGCCGATCGCAACCGGGGTGGTTCCCGTAGGGCACATCGGTGGTGGAGGGGGAGGCGGAGGCGGAGGCGGCGGTGGTGGTGGTGGCGGGGGCGGCGGTGGCGGGGGCGGTGGAGGAGGCGGCGGGCCGCCACACTCGCTGATGTCGATCGTGTCGACCCGCCAACCAGGAGCTCCAATGCCCGTGTCGGTGCCCGAGCGCCAGCGCAGCACGATGTTCTGGCCGGCGGCAGATGGCGGCAGGATCAGCGTCGTCGTGATGAAGCCGTTGTTCGAGTTGCCGGTCCAGGCCAGGCGGCCGTGCAGCGGGTTGCCATTGAAGTCCGAGAGCGTCCCGCTGTAGCTGCCGACGACGAAGCTGCCCCCGGCGACGAGGATGTCCTGAAAGGCGCCGCCGTTGACGCTGATCTCCAGAACCCCGCCGTCGAAAGTGGTCTCCGTGTAGTAGTTGCTCCGGAACCTGAGCTGCGCGGCGCTCGTCGTGATCGGGATGCTCGGCGACTCGAGCCGCTTGTCGCTGACGACCTGGGGACTGTCGACGAAGACCGCGTTCGGCGCCGTGTCGAACGGGGGCGTAGGCATGCCCGTGTGCGAGGTCTGCCACGGGGGCGCCGGGCCCTCCACGTTCGTCGCCGTCCAGCCTGCCGGCAGCTGGGGCGGTGTCACGCCGTCGAAAGCTTCGCTGAAGGTGGTGACGGGGTTCGCACACGCGGTGCCGGCAGCCACGACCTCCGTCGCTGTGGTCGACGACGACCCGATCTTCCCGCCGGCCGCCACGAGCGTGTTGCCGATCGCCGCTCCCGTCAAGAGCGAGCGCTCGACGTTCAGGCTCGAGGTGCTCGACCAGCTATCGGTGGACGGGTCGTAGGCGACGGTCGCCCCGGACGGGGTCGACGGCGTTTCGCCCCCGAAAGCCCAGAGCTTGCCGTTTGCAACAGCACTCCCGGGAGCGTTGGTCGGAGTCGGCATGTCGGTCCTTGCCGTCCACGTGTCAGGGCCGATGCTGTAGTCCCAAACCAGGTCCAGCACGTTGGCTGCGTCGCGCCCGCCTGCCACGTAGAGATGGCCGGCGATGACTCCGGAGGCGGCGCTACCGACCGGGTGCGGGATCGGTGCGCGGTTGGTCGTGAACGTGTCCGAGGCCGGGACGTACTCCCACGTCGTCGTCTGCGGACCGGAGGAGCTGTTGCCGCCGACGAGGTAGATCCGGCCTGTTGCGCCGTTGTATCCGGACGCCATGGAGTAGCGCGGCCCGGGCATGTTCGCCGCGTAGCTCCACGTGTTCGTCTCGAGATCGAAGACTCTGGTGGCGTTGCTGACGACGCCCGTGTTCGGGTCCTGGCCGCCGAAGACGTAGATCCTGTTCGCGGTCGGGTAGTAGACGGCCGACGCCATCGCCACGGCATCGGGCATCTGGGGCAAATGGGACTCCCACCGCTCGTTGACCGGGTTGTAGCGGTAGAAGGTGTCCAGGGTCGTACCCGTGCCGGTTGCGTAGCCGCCGGCCGCGTAGGCATACGTGCCGTTGGAGGTACCCGCCGCGCCGTACAGACCCTGCGGCAAGGATGCAGCCACGCTCCAACTCGATTCGGGGAGGCGCGGCGCGGGCGCCGCCGCACCGGCGAGCGCGCTCAGCCCGAGTGCGACGCCGATGAGCAACGCGGCAAGCGCCGCTGCGCCAAGCATCCTTGCCTTCATCCTGTTCTCCCCCAGTCGGCCCCTCGTGTCGGCCGGTCGGCCTTGTCCGCTCTTACGCCAGCGCTAACAGCTTACGCCGACGATCCTCGTCGGGCAGTCCGCGATCTGAGCCACGAAGATCGCCGCCTGGTGATTCCGCAGGCTCTCGGCCGGGATCAACTCGTCGGGTGGGTAGAACCCGTAACCGTGGCCATCGAGCTCGATCGTGATCGGGTAGCGGTGGAGCGCCCCGTACATCCAGTCGTTCCAATCCCCGTCGGTGATGTAGAGGTCCGACGACTGCTGAGCGTGGTAGCCGGCGGTGCGCTCCATCTCCGCGCCCATCGCCACGAACGTGTTGTGGTCGACGACGGTCATGTCCGGCGGGATGTCCTCGTACGTGTACCCGTACGGGTAGAGGATCAGGTCCCCGTAGGAGTGGTAGCTGATCCCGGTCTTGACGTTCGGGTGGGCGATCATGAAATCGGCCATGCGCGCGTCTTCGGGTGTCGAGAGCGGGCTCGGCCCGCGGTAGGTCTCGTCCCCTGTGTTGCCGCTCGACCCGCCGCAGCAGCCCCAGTTGTAGGTGTAGTTGCGGTTCTGATCGGTGCCGTTGGGTGGCTGCCGGTTCTTCCGCCAGTAGTGGTACGAGCCGCCGACAATGTCGTATTCGGCGCCGTCCGGGTTCAGGCTCGGGACGAAGTACATCTGGCGCGTGTTGATGAGATTCGAGGACAACGGCTTCTCGATGAACCGATGCAGGAGCGAGAGGACGACCTCGACGGTCATGTGCTCGCGTGCGTGATGCTGGCCGACGTAGAAAACGCCCGGCTCGTTCAGGTTGTCGGTCGCGTCGTTCGAGATGCGCGCGCCGATCAGGTCCCGCCCCTCGTACGAGGTCCCGAGTGAGAACAGGTGCACGATCGCCGGGTGCGCGGCCGCGACCGCCTGGAGGTCGGCAACCATCTCCGCGTAGTTGTGGTAGTTCGAGTCCGGCGGCGGGAAGTCGTCGGGCCTCAGGCTCCGGACGACTCGGAAGCCCCGCACGGCGAGCGCTGCTGCCTGCTCGTTGCTCCCGTAGAGCTCGACGTGATCGGCCCAGTACGCCTCGCCGACGTCATAGCCCTCGCTTACGAGCTGGGAGCGCTGCTCCCGCGTGTACACCCCGTGGACGACGAAGCGCTGATCGACGAGCGGTCGCGGGTCTCGACGGAGAGGCCAGCCGACGCTTGGCCGGTCGCGAGCGTGCGCCCGGCAGCCACCCCCGGCGCCAGCACAGGGCGAGGGCCGAAAGCCCCGCAACAATCGCACTCTTACGCACGACGGCTGGAGCCTAGACGTCTCCCGCAAGCCAGGGCATGCGGGCGACGGAGTACGTCGAGCGAAGTCACCGTTCCGTCCGACCTCGTCCAGACGGCGACCACGTAGGGAGCAAGCAGGCGAGCGAGAGCCCAGCGTCAGCCGGAGGAGACCAACCTCGTCCCCGCCCGGCGTCGGCAGACGACCGGCGCCGCCGACGATGAGCGACACGATGAGATTCCGGCCGCCGAGGTCGACTATCCATGCACCGATGCGAGCCAACCGCGCCGAACTGGATCCGGCGCCTCGTCGGTCGCTTCCTTCGGAGTAGACCCACCCGGCGCCGATTCGCATGAGCACCTTCCCGGTGCGAGCCGCGAGCGCCGTGTAGCCGCCTCTGTCGCCGCCGGGTGCGAACACGACATCACCAACGATGAGCGGCGGCGGCTCGTTCCCCTCGCCCACGCTCGTGTGCCAACGGAGACGGAAGCGGCAGCGCGCGTCGATCGAGAACGCTGCGATGCCGTCCGGATCTTTCGCCCGTCCCGGTAAGACGCTGGCGTGACTCTCGAAGATCATCCGGAGGGTCGGCGCGTAGCTCGGCTGGCCGATGAAGGAGGCGGCCCCGCGAGGGCAACCTGAAACCGGGGCCCGTCCTCAGCCGGTCGCGATTCCAGACATACATCACTCCGAGTTTGCTGTTCGCCGCCGCGAGGCCCGGACAGCCCGGCGGCTGGAACAGCAGCGGCGCGCTTCCGAAGTCGAAATCCCCCGTGCGCGGAGACTCCTTGGGTCGGTTCCAGCCGAGCACGCGCAGCGTGGGCGTCAGCTTGACGATGCTGTTGGCGTAGCCCGCATCGTCGACGTAGCAGTCGCACGCTGGGTCATACACATACGAATTTCCGGTGGCCGTGTAGAGCGTCCGTCCCTTGGTCGACCGAGACGCCGCCCCAGCCCCAGATTCCTCCAAGGTTGCCGTCGCCTGGAACGGTGTCGAAGACGGCAATCTGCGCAGCCAGGTTGACGTCGACTGCGACGAGCCTGCCGTTCGCTCGCACGCCGTCTGACCCGGGCTCGTCGCAGTACGAGGCGACGGGAACGTAGAGGGTGTCTCGAAGAAGGCGCAATCCTCCCCAGACGTACTCGCCGTCTGCGTGATCAGCCGTGATCGAGATTGGCCAGCCCGCTTTCTCGGCCCCCGTGCCAAGGTCGAGAGCATGGAGCCAGCCGTCGGCGGAGATGACGTAGAGGACACGCCTCCGCAGGTCGATTGCGCCGGTAGAGCTGATCCCCCAGGTACCGCAGAGAGCGGCCGGGGTCACGACGCCGAAGGTCCGCTTCCAGCGCACCGCGCCGTTGCTCGGCCGAAGCGCATAGACCGTTCCGGCCTCCGTAGCGGCGATCACGATGTGCGTGGACGACGGGAGCCCGATCAGGCCGCCGCTCACATACAGCGGCGAGGCGATGACGGGCCCGTCAAGCTTTTTCGTCCACACTTCCCTGAGCCGATGTGCCGTGGCGGGGGTCAAGCCGGGAAAGCGGACGAAGTTCGTTAGCTGCCCGTCATGACCGTATGCCAGCCACACCTGGGCCCGACCGGAGGCCGGAGCGGCGCGACCCGGATTCGACGGTGCTGCGAACAAGGCGAGCGCCAGGGCGACGAAGAACCCCAGAGCGGCTGTCCGCGCCATCGGGCCGATCATCACGGATTCTCTACTGTCCGGACATGGGGAGAGTGTTGGTAACCGGGATGTCGGGCACGGGTAAGTCGACGGCGCTGGCCGAGCTCGGGCGGCGTGGTTTCCCGGTCGTGGACACGGACTCTCCGCGCTGGAGTGACTGGGTTCGTGCTGCGGACGATCCTGCGGGCGAGTGGCTTTGGCGGGAAGACCGGATGGCCGAGCTTCTGGCCTCGGAGCACGAACAGACGCTGTACGTGTCCGGGTGCATGTCGAACCAGGGGCGCTTCTACGACCGGTTCGACGCGATCGTCCTGCTCAGCGCGCCCGTCGAGGTGATCCTCGAACGGATCGAGGGGAGGACGACGAACGATTACGGCAAGGGGCCTGGAGAACGGGACCGCATCCTCTCGCACGTCGAGACGGTGGAGCCGTTGCTGCGGGCGACGTGCACGCACGAGATCGATGCGAGCAGACCCCTCGATGACGTCGTCGACGCGCTGGTCGCCATCGGCCCGGTACCCGCCGCGTAACGCGATCAGGTGCCTTCGACGCGGCCCCGGCGGCCCAACGCGTCGATCGTGACCGCCGCCAGCAAGACGAGGGCCGTGACCATGTACTTCGAGGCAGCGGTGAAGCCCATGAGCCCCATGCCGTTGTCGATCGCCGCGATCACGATGCCGCCCAACACGCCGTGCAGGGCCTTGCCGCGACCGCCGAAGAGGCTCGTCCCTCCGATCACCGCAGCCGCGACCGCGTAGAGCACGAGTGTCCCGCCGTCCACGGCTGTCGAGATCGACCGTAGTCGCGAGGCGTACACCACACCGGCGATACCGGCCGTCAACGAACAGCAGCATGAAAGCCGTGGTTCGCACCGTGACCAGGTTCACGCCGGCGCGGCGAGCCGCCTCGGCACTTCCGCCGATCGCGTACATGTAGCGGCCGAGCTTCGTGCGGCCGAGCAGGATCGTCCAGACGATGAGCACCCCGACGACGAGCAGCACGACCCAGGGCATGCCGCGGATCGGCACGATCACTCCGCGATCGGTGTTGCAGACGAGCACCAGCGCCACGCCGCCCAGCAAGGCGCCGCCGATCTTCAGGAGCGTCACGTTGACCGGTGGGGCGACGAGCCCGGCTCGCCGTCGTCGGGAATCGCGCCGCCACATCGCCGCGCCGAACACCCCGACGAGGGCGAGCATCACGGCCCACCCTGCGGTCGGGCTCAGATTGGCGCTGACGATGTTGTTGATCACGTCGTCGTTGATCGGGATGGTGCCGCCGGTGCCGAGGATCTTCAGCAGCACCCCCTGCCAGAAGAGGAGGCCGGCGAGCGTGACCACGAACGACGGAAGCCCGACGAGGGTGATGATCAGTCCGTGCAGCGTCCCGATCGCTGCACACGCCAGCAACCCGACGCCGATCGCCGCCCACCAAGGCCAGCCGTGAGCTGGTCCCGGCGAGGTCGGCCATGATCACCGCCCCCAGCGCGGCGACGAAGCCGACCGAGAGGTCGATCTCGCCGAGGATCAGGACGAAGACCTCGCCCATCGCCAACAGGCTGAAGACCGCGGCCTGAACCAGCAGGTTGACGAGATTCCCCGCCGTCAGGAAGTGCGAATTGAGGGACTGGAACAGGATCGAGATCAGGATCAGCCCGCCGACGACCGGCAGGACTCCGCTCTCGCCGGCCCTGATCCTGGTGAGCGACGTGCGCAGGTAATCCCCGACGGAGTCGGCGACGATCTCCGGCGGGACCGCGAGCTCCGCCTGGCGGGCGGCCTCCTCCGTTAGCGCCTCGGCAGGGACCTCGGGTGCCGGGGGCGTTACGTGTTCGTCGATCTTCGACATCGATCAGGGCTCTCGATCGGCCGGCTTCGACTCGGGCGGCATTCGTGTGGACGCGCCGGTGGTCATCAGGTCGACGGCGATCTGGCGGTCGAGCTCCGCGGCAGGACGGATAGCGACCATCCGGCCGAGGTACAGGACGGCGATTCGGTCGGCGACCTGGAAGACGTCGTTCATGTTGTGGGAGACGATCAACGCCGCGTGCCCCTGTTCGGCGAGACGACGCGCAAGCTCGAGCACCATCGCCGTCTGTGCGACGCCGAGCGCCGCCGTGGGCTCGTCCATGATCACGAGCTTCGTGTGCCCCAGCACCGCCTTGGCGATCGCCACGGACTGGCGCTGTCCTCCGGAGAGCGATGCCACCGGCTGCCGGATCGAGCGCACGGTGGTCACAGCCAGGTTGGAGAGTGTTTCCTGGGCGGCCGCCTCCATCTGCTCCTCGTCCAGGACGATGCCGTTCACGCGCTCGCGTCCGAGGAACATGTTCTGCACGATGTCCAGGTTGTTGCAGAGCGCGAGATCCTGGTAGACGGTCTCGATCCCGAGAGCGGACGCTTCCCGCGGCGTGCGAAGCCGGACGGCCTCGCCCTCCCAGAAGATCTCCCCCTGGTCGGGGCTGTGGATCCCGGCGATGCACTTGATGAGCACGGACTTGCCGGCGCCGTTGTCGCCCACGAGGGCCGTCACTTCCCCCGCCCGTAGGTCGAGATCCACCCCGGTCAGTGCCTGCACCGGGCCGAAGTTCTTCGAGACGCCGCGTAAGCGAAGGAGCGGCTCAGCAGGGCCGGTATCGCTAGTGGTCAATCGCGCCTGCCCTTCTCAGGTGCTCGAGAACTCGCCGGCACGCCGGGCCTCACCCGCAGCGGGGTGAGGCCCGGCGCGTTGCCGGCTCGACTAACTGATTCCTGCCGCCGTGCATTTGCTCGCGAGCTTGCCGGCGCAGAGATCTGAGACCTTGATCGCGCCGTCCTTCACCACCGTGTCCGCCATGTTGTCCGTCGTCACCCAGATCGGGGTGGTGTAGACAGACTTGATGTCCTTCTTGAGCGTGGTGTCCGGGGTGGTGGCGTTCACGAGCGAAGTGGGAGGTGTCTGGCCGGCCCTGAGGTAGAGAGCCAGCGCCGCTGCCGCTTGTGCTTCCAGGTAGATCGGCTTGTACACCGTTCCGCACTGGTAGCCCTTGAGGATGTTCTGCAGGCCCGACGGAGATGCGTCCTGCCCGGTCGTCGGGAAGGTGTTCGCCGGGATCTTGTTCTTCTGGAGCACGGCGATGATCGCGTTTGCATTGTCGTCATTGGGCGTCACGACCGCGTTGATGTTCGAATGGGCCGTGTACTGCTGCTCGAAGGTGGTGGCCGCGGTCGGGGGATCCCATGTGCCGGCAGGCGCTCCGACCTTCACGTATGACCCATCGTCGAACTTCGGCTGCAGCACCCCGTTGTAGCCCTGGGCGAACAGCTTCGCGTTGTTGTCCTTCGGGTCGCCTGACATGACGAGGATGTTCGGCTTGCTCACCTTCCATGCCGGCGATGCAATCCACCTCGCCCTGACCGATCAGCTGACCGACCTTCACGTTGTCGAAGCTGACGTAGTAGCGATCCGGCGGTCCTCCTGTGACGAGGCGGTCGTAGTCGATCACCTCGACACCCTTGGACTTGGCGTTCTCCTCGATTGCCGCGCCGGAGCCCGGATCGAGCGGGTCGACCAGGAGCACGGAGGCGCCTGCAGTGATGTCAGCCTCGGCCTGCTGCTGCATCGTGCTGGCGCTGCCCTGGGCGTTGTCGATCTTGAACTGGTCGGACGAGAGCCCGGCCGTCTCGAACGCCTTCTTCAGGTACGGCGCGTCGTAGGTCACGTAGCGAGCGGACGTCGTGGTGTCGGGGAGCAAGACCCCGACCAACCCCTTGCCCTCCGAGGCCAGGCTCGTGAGCTTCTTCATCTGAGAGAAGTCCGCGGTGAGCGCACTGGCATCGATGGCCGTTGAGGTAGCTGACGTAGAGGTGGTGTTCGACGAGCTTGATTTCGAGTCGCTGCCGCCGCAGGCCGCCGTGGCCGCCACGACGACGGCGAGACCGGCGAAAGCGAAAGCGCGTGAAAGTAGCTTCATGATCCGTTCCTCCCGAGCGCGGTTACAACCAGCTTTGGGTAGCCGGTATCGGGGCGAGTATACGCCCGCCGAAGGGAGGCTTAGGTCGTCATCGGTTCATGGACTACCAGGTGCGTTGGCGAAGTTGCAACCCAGCTCGTCGGAACGTCGACCGTCGAAGGCAAGCGACGAGCGCACACCGCTCACCTGATGGAGCGCCCACCCGGCTCAGGGTCAGCCTGGGCCGCTCTCCACGGGCGGTTCGGTGGACTCGTGCGACTGGATGGGACTGGGGAGGACAGGCTCATCGACGGCCACTCTCTCTGCCGGCGACGCTGCCAGCGGCTCCCACTGCCGGATCGTGCCGATCCACGGCTTGCTCATCGACGACGTCCCCGTCAGCCGGAAGATTCCCGACCAGACCTGTCCCTTCTTCCGGATCGTCCAGCGGACCGCGTTGACATGGGACTCGAGGGTGGTGAATTGCAAGAGGGCCAGCTCGTCTTCGCCAGAGGGAGATGATCGTCAGCGTCGCGTTTCTCCCGACGCGCAGTGTACGTCGACCAGGCCCGGGATCGTCCTGCGTCCGATGCGGCGCAGCCGTCGGAAGCGGAGGATTGCGCCGGGAAGCGACCACCACCTTCCGAAAGTGATCTTGGTCACGACGCAGATCGGCTCCTCGGGCGAGGTCGAGTCGGCGGCGACGTCGCCTACCACGGCACTCCCCAGGGTCGAAGACGATCGTGATCGAGACCAGTCCGAGGAACGCGTCGGACGCGAGCCTCACCGGCCTGGCTGCGCGCAGGAGGCCCAGCCCTGGCGACCCGTCGGCGGGCGAGGCGTTCAGCGCCTGCGCGACGACTGCGGCCGCAAACGCGACGCCGAGCCCAAGGCCGTAGAGAGCGAAGACGAGTGGAGCGAGAAGGGGCGGGACGAAGGCCGCGACGAAGAGCACCATGAGCCAGTAGAGCGAACTGAGGCGAATGGTCGAGAACCCGAGGCCGAGGTCGAATCCCCAGAGCGCCCAAGCAGCCCGCGGCCCGCGCTCGCGATACCACGCCGAGGAGGTCTGCCGGCGAAGGGTCGGCGTTCGCAGGCCGAGGAACCCCAGGTCGGCCAGCAGCAGCACGCACCCGGCGGCGCCGACCACGACCGCCAGCACGCGCTCGCTCGGCGAGAGCCTGGGCAGCAGCCTCCGAGCAGGCCGATCAACGATCCCGTGATCGCCGCGCCTGCCACCGCGCCCAGTCCGAAGACCGTGACCGATCCAACCGAACCTCGTAGCTGACGCTTCCCCTGCACGAGGGGACCGATGACGCCGACCATCGAGGCCCCTCAGGGGCTGCAGAGCTGAGGGAAGCGCGGCCAGGAACGCCAGCGCGCAGGCGGCGCCGAGGGTCACGCCGATGCCAGCCTAGGTGCGCAGGAGGCGGCTGTTCGGTGAGCGTCAGTGCGACCGCGCCGCACGAGCACCCGTGGCAGCCCCCGCCTGCGTAGCACTCGCCGCAGATCCAGACTCGATGGGCGCTGATCGACGCAGTACCAGGCCCACCGGGTGCAGCCGTCGCCGCAGTCATAGCCATGGCCCGTGCAGTGCGGGCATTGGTTCTGGTAGGCGAGAACACAGCAGCCGGCCCCGGTCCGGCTGCGGCGTTCCTACCCGCGCGACAGCCCGGCGGCCACGAGCGCAAATCCGAGCGAAGCTTTCGCCGCTCGTCCCAGCAAGCGACGGCGCGTCGACGTCGAGGTGTCCGTCTTCGCTGAGTTTTTCGAACCGCTCGTAGAGCCGTCACCTGATACCTCCACTAGGTCGGAGTGGAAACGATGAAGCTCTCGGACGCATGGCCCCCTTTCGTGTCGGCGCTTCCAGTCTCTCGAGGAGCTGGTGGAGCTGACGCGAGTTGCGAACGACCGCCCCCTCGCTGACGATCCCGTCGCGCACGACGACCGCCGCGGGGCGCATGTCGATCCCGAAGAGCGTCCCCGTACTCGTTCTCGAGGTCGACGACGATCTCGTCCCAGGCCAGGCCCGCTTCGGCCAGCATCTCCGCCGCCTCGTCGTGATTGCGCGCCTGGAGCACCGTGACGATTCTCTGGTGCTCGAACCGATTCACGACGTCTCGCAGTCCCGATGCGACGAGCCTGCAGGTTGCACAGTTCACGCTGAGCAGCACGAGGACGCCGTCGCGAGGCGCCGTTCTCCGACCAGGCGGCTCGTGCAAGCTCGGGAAGAGGCCGGCCGGCGAGCTCGCCCAGACCGATCGGAACCGGCCGATCGTCGAGATCGAGCTGCCTGCGGACCTGCGACACCTGTCGAACCATCTCGAGGAGCACGAGCCCCTGGAAGACGACGAAAAGCCACAAGACCACGAGGTTGACGACGATCAGGGTCGTCATCGAGCGATCGCCCCCGCCGTAACCTCGAGCTCCTTGTCGAGCCGCCTTCTCTGACGGACGATCCCGGCCAACTCTCCTGCGAGCAGCAGCCATCGCCCGCCGAGGACGGCGGCGATGCCGAGCGCGGCGGCGAGGGGTAGCTCGCCGAGGGCAAGCGAGGGCTCCGTGCGTTGAAGTAGCGCCCAGTACGCGAGCGTCGCCCCCGCGAGCAGGAGGGACGTCACGAGCGTGTCCTTCCCGAGCTCGCGCTCGCTGCGGCCGAAGCAGCTGCACTGGACCCGGAGCCCGCGGCGTGCGGCCCACAGCGACAGCGCCGCGAAGCCGACGAAGAGAGTCAGCGTCGCCGAAGCAACCGCGCTCGCCAGAACGCCTGCGGCGAGCAGCCCCGCGAGAGTTGCTTCGGTGACGATCACCGCGGCCGCGACCGTCGAGACGCCCCGGTGCCAGGGCACGAGCTCTTGAACTGTCCCCCGAAAGGCGCCGAAGCTCGAGGCCTTCGCACATGCGGCGACGGCGAGCACAGTCGCAACTGCGAATCGCAACGTGAGCGCAAGAATGTCCATACCGCCCCGAGCCGCGAAATCAAAGCGTTACGCGCGACGCAGGCCCGACACCTCCATCTGATCCCTCTCTGCCGCCTCCAAGGATCGCAGCCCTGCCGTCAAGGTTCAAGTACCGGTAGCCTGGTCTGCCGGCCCGGACAGGAGTCCGGCCGCGGTTCGGCGCACCCTCGCTCTCGGTTTCCCGGCGCGTCGCTCCGAGCCCGTAGGCCGGCGGGACAGTGCCAGGACGCACGGCCCGTCGGCTGGAGGGCGCGGAACGGCGCGAGGCGAGTCGCGGAGCCCGGCTCCGCCGGGCGGTAGCGACTCGCCGGCCAGGGAGGCGAGAGCCGACGCCCGGACTCGAACCGGGGACCCCTTCATTACGAGTGAAGTGCTCTACCAGCTGAGCTACGTCGGCGAGGGGTTTTCAGTCTAGCTCCGGCTTCGACGCTCCGAGGATGCCCCCTTTGGGGGAGTGATCCGACCAGGCGGAGCGTTACCCTCCCCCGCGATCTACCGCCGCATCGCCCTCATTGCCGCGCTGCTTTGCTGTGCCGCCGCACCGGCCGGCGCTGCTACGCAAACCCGGAAGCTCGAGCTCGGGCCTACCGTCGGCGTCCAGTTCCACTGCACGTGGAGCCAGTACTCCGATGCGACCCGGCGTGCCGTGATGGCGAAGATGGCCGCCGCCGGGGTCAAGTCGGTTCGGTTGGACGTCGCCTGGCAATCGACTCCAGCCGAACGGGCCCCGACGGGTCAGCCCCTGGCACGTGCAGTCTCGTCGACCGCTGCGTGAAGATCGCGCGCAGAAACGGGATGAGCGTCCTCGGAACGCTCTACGGAACGCCAGCGTGGGCGAACCGCAGCCGAGGCGCGACGACGCCGCCGACAAGGTCGAAGGACTTCGCGCGCTTCGCACGCTGGGCCGCGCGGCACTTCCGCGGCCGGATCGGCGCGTGGGAGATCTGGAACGAGCCCGACTACAGGGTCTTCTTCAACGGCTCGACGCGGCGGTACGTGAAGCTCATCCGCGCCGCGTACCCCGCGATCAAGGCCGGCGACCCGAGCGCGCTCGTCGTCACCGGCGGGGTCGTGCACAACAACGACCGCTGGCTCGCCGCGCGCGTACAGGGCCGGGATCAGAGGCTCGTTCGACGTCTTCGCGACGCATCCGTACCAGGGCGTCGGCGATGCCGCGCCGGAGACGGTCGACACGGGCAGCGACTGGTGGCTGATGACGCACGTGAAGGCCGTCCACGAGCTGATGGCACGCCACGGCGACGGAGCGAAGCCGGTCTGGTTCACGGAGTTCGGCTGGTCGGTGCACGACAACTCGCCGGAGATGCCGCTGTGGCAGCGGGGCGTGAGCGCCGAGATGCAGGCCCAGTACATCGTCCGCGCGATCGCGCTCGTCCGCGCGCGCTACCCGTACGTCGAGCGGATGTACTGGTACAAGGAGCGCGCCGTTCGAGGAGACGAGGTACGCGAGGCGGGCTTTGCTCTCCTCAAGACCGACCTCAGCCCGCGCCCCGCGTACTGGGCGCTGAAGACGCTGCTGTTCGGCTGATTTCGTCGCTGCGAGGGAGCGGCCTATGCTTCCTCGGGCGGGATGAACCGGGCGCGCAGATTCGTACCAGTCCTCGCCCTCGCCGTGTTCCTCGTCGGCGGAGGAGCGGCCGCGCGCCCCGATCGAGGCACGGTTCTCCGCGCGACGGTGGTCGAAGGGCGCCGGGCGCGTGATGACGTCGGACGGTCGGCTCAATTGCCGGACCCGCTGCTCCATCCGGTATCAGCGCGGCACGATCCGCAGGCTGACCGCGAAGCCGGCGGCCCACTATCTGTTTACGCGCTGGTCCGGCGACTGCATCGGGACGGCGCCGAATTGCGACGTTGCCCTGGACCGCGCCACCTCGGTGCGGGCCGGCTTTGTCGGAGAACCGTCCGGATTCGTGATCTCGGTCGGAGGCCCCGGGCGCGTGACGAGCGTCGAGGGCATCAACTGTGGCGAAGGGAGCCACGTGTGCAGCGTGGCGGCGCGTTATGCGTCGGAGACCACGCTGACCCCGCTTCCGGCCGCCGGGGGACGATTCGCCGCCTGGGACGGACCCTGCGCTGCAGCGGGGACCGGTCCTTGCACGGTGCGTGCCGAAAGCCCGGTGACACAAACGGCGGCTGCATTCGGGCACAGCTCCCCGCAGGCGGGAGACCAGCCGCTGACGGTGACCCCCTACCACTCGTCTATCAGCGTGACGAGTCAGCCGGCGGGGATCAATTGCCCGCCCACGTGTCAAGCTTCTTTCCCGTCGGGGACCATCGTCACACTGCTTAGGAGCAGCGGCCTTTGGGCGGGCGCATGCACGGGTGAGACGCTTGACCGCTGCGCACTCGTCATCGACGCCCCAACCGAGGTCGGGGTCAACTATGAACCCCCGCCGCCACTACCATCACCGCCCCTCCCCCGGGGCTATGTGGATGTAACCGTGTCGGGTCCGGGTCTCGTCACCTCGAGTGACGGGGGTATCCAATGTGGCTTCTCCCCGGGGCCTCGCTTCCAGTGCCACGAGGTCGTTCGGCTGCGTAGAGCGGGGAGGAGCAAGCTGTCGTTGCGGGCGAATCCCCGGCCGGGCGCTCGCTTCGTCCGCTGGGGCGGCTCGTGCCGAGGAACGAAACCGACCTGCGTGCTCGCACTCGCGTACTCGGGCCGCAACTTGCAGATCCCGCTGACGGGTCTCTTCCGCAGCGCCCGCTGACTCGGCTAGCTCCGGGTCACCTCGTCTGCGGGAAACCGAGGTCGACCTTGCTCGTGGCCGGGTCGGGCCAGCGCGACGTGACGACCTTTCCGCGCGTGTAGAAGTTGATCCCCTCCGGCCCGTACACGTGCGAGTCGCCGAAGAGCGACGACTTCCAGCCGCCGAACGAGTAGTAGGCGACGGGAACCGGGATCGGCACGTTGATGCCGACCATGCCCGGCCTGGGCCTCGAACTGGAACTGCCGGGCCGCGCCGCCGTCGCGCGTGAAGATCGCGACGCCGTTTCCGTACGGGTTGTCGTTCACCATCTGCACGGCCTCGTCGTAGGTCTTGGCGCGCACGACCGAGAGGACCGGGCCGAAGATCTCGTCGCGATAGGCGTCCATCTCCGGCGTGACCTCGTCGAGCAGCGAGACGCCGAGGAAGAAGCCGTCGCCGTTCGGGCTCGTCTCGCGGCCGTCGGCGACGACCTTCGCGCCCTGCTCGGCGCCGCGGTCGATGTACGAGGCGACCTTGTCGCGGTGCTCGCGCGTGATCAGCGGGCCCATCTCCGACTCCGGGTCGGTGCCGGGCCCGACCTTCACCTTCGGGAGCCGCTCGTTGATCGCGCCGACGAGCGGATCGGCCGCGTCGCCGACCGCGACGACCACCGAGACGGCCATGCAGCGCTCGCCGGCCGACCCGTACGCCGCGCTGACCGCCGCGTCGGCGGCCATGTCGATGTCCGCATCCGGCAGCACGACCATGTGGTTCTTCGCGCCGCCGAGTGCCTGTACACGCTTCCCGTTCGCCGAGCCGGTCGTGTAGATGTACTTCGCGATCGGCGTCGAGCCGACGAAGCTGACCGCGGCGATCTCCGGGTGCTCGAGGATCGCGTCGACCGCGACCTTGTCGCCGTTCACGACGTTGAAGACGCCGTCGGGGACGCCGGCCTCGGCGAGCAGCTCGGCGACGAAGAGCGACGTCGGACGGGTCCTTCTCGGACGGCTTCAGCACGAACGTGTTCCCGCAGGCGATCGCGGGCGCCCACATCCACATGGGCACCATCGCCGGGAAGTTGAACGGCGTGATCCCCGCGACGACGCCGAGCGGCTGGCGGATCGAGTAGACGTCGATGCCCGTCGACGCCTGCTCCGAGAAATGGCCGCGCAGCAGCGTCGGGATCCCGCACGCGTGCTCGATCACCTCGAGCCCGCGCTGCACCTCGCCGATCGCGTCGGAGAGCACTTTCCCGTGCTCGGAGGTGAGGATCTTCGCGATCTCGTCGCGCCGCGAGTGCACGAGCTCACGGACGCGGAACATGATGTCCGTGCGCTTGGAGAGCGAGACGGCGCGCCAGCTCTCGAACGCCTCCTTGGCAGCGGCGACGGCCTTTCCGACCTCCTCGACCGACGCGAAATCGACCTCACCGGTCTGCGCCCCGAGCGCAGGGTCGTAGACGGGCCCGCTCCGCCCGGACTCGCCGGCGACGCTCTGGCCGCCGATCCAGTGGTTGATGCGGCGCAGTCTCGGCTCCCCCGCGCGATCTGGAGCTTGTACGACCTCGGTCATTGCGAGCCTCCTGACGCTCGTGGTCAGCCTAGCGCGCCGGAGATAGTGTTGCCCCATGCCTGTCCGTGCAGCCCTCGCGTGCGCCTTCCTCGCGGTCGCCGTCGCTGGGTGCGGAGGCGGGGGCGGCGGCAAGAGCAGCTCGGCGGCGGCGGCGCCTGGCTCGGCGCCGGAGTGGCCAGCGCCGCCGAACCCGATGGAGCTCACGCGGAAGGCGGGTCTGACGCCCGAGCGCGCGGAGTTCCTCCAGTACCACGTCCACGCGCACCTCGACGTCTTCTTCAACGGAGACCCTGTGGTCGTACCGGCCGGTCTCGGGATCGACACCAACAACCCGGCCGTTCAAGCGGATTCAAACGGAGTCGGGCTGCTCCGCGTGTGCGACCGGCCGTGCATCTCGCCGCTGCACACCCACGCCACGGACGGCGTCCTACACACCGAGACGAAGACGGTCCAGCCGAACCAGCTCGGTCAGTTCTTCGTCGAGTGGGACGTTCGCCTCGACCCCGATTGCGTGGGTGACTACTGCAAGCCGAAGACGGACATCGCGATCTACGTCGATGGTGAGAGGTTCACCGGGGATCCGCGCGACATCGAGCTGAGCGACAGGCGGGAGATCGCGGTCGTCATCGGCACACCGCCCGACTCGATTCCGGCAGAGTTCCCCCAGTAATGGCTGTCGCCGACACCAACCGCGTCAAGGCGGACGACAAGAAGTACGTCGTCCACTCGTGGTCGGTGCAGTCCGCCATCGACCCGATCCCGATCGCGGGCGGGGAGGGCCGCTACTTCTGGGACTCCGACGGCAAGCGCTACCTCGACTTCGCGTCGCAGCTCGTCAACGTCTCGTTGGGCCACCAGCACCCGAAGCTGTCGCGGCCATCAAGGAGCAGGCGGACCAGCTCTGCACGATCGGACCGATGATGGCGAACGAGAAGCGCTCCGAGCTGGCGCGGCTGCTGGCCGAGGTGACGCCCGGGCGACCTGACGATGTCGTTCTTCACGAACGGCGGCGCCGAGGCGAACGAGAACGCGATGAAGCTCGCCCGCTGGTTTACAGGACGGGACAAGATCGTCACGCGGTATCGCTCCTACCACGGGGCGACTGCGGGAGCGATCTCCGCGACGGGCGACCCGCGGCGCTGGCCGGCCGAGCCGGGCGTGCCGGGGATCGTGCGCATGCTCGACCCCTACACCTACCGCTGTCCGGCCGGTCACCCCGATCCGTGCCCCGTCTGCACGGGCGCGCCGCATCTCGAGGAGATCCTCCAGTACGAGGGGCCGCAGAACGTCGCCGCGGTGATGCTCGAGACCGTGACCGGGACGAACGGCGTCATCCCGCCGCCGCCGGGCTACCTGCAGTCGGTGCGCGAGGTCTGCGAGCGCCACGGGATCCTGCTGATCCTCGACGAGGTGATGGCCGGCTTCGGGCGCACGGGCAAGTGGTTCGCGTGCGAGAACTGGGACGTCGTGCCGGACATCCTCACGATGGCCAAGGGGATCAACTCGGGCTACGTGCCGCTCGGGGCGATGACGTCTCGCAGGCGATTGCCGACTGGGTGCAAGACAAGTACTTCGCGGGCGGGTTCACGTACCGCGGCCATCCGCTCGCGTGCGCGCGGGCGTCGCGTCGATCGAGGCGTTTCGCGAGGAGGGCGATCGTCGAGAACGCTGCGGCGATGGGCGAGGTGCTCGGCGACGGGCTGGCGGCGCTCGCCGACAAGCACGAGTCGATCGGCGAGGTGCGCGGCCTCGGCCTCTTCTACGGCGTCGAGCTCGTCAAGAACCGCGAGACGCGCGAGCCGCTCGTCCCGTTCAACGCGTCAGGCGAGTCGTTCGCGCCGATGGCGAGGATCGGGAAGGCTGCTCTTGAACACGGGCTCTACCTGATGACGCACTGGAACGTGATCATCGTCGCCCCGCCGCTGACTATCACGCGCGAAGAGCTCGACGAGGGTCTCGAGAAGCTCGACGGGGCACTCGCGCAAGCTGGCTGACGCCTAACCGGAACGCGCTTCCAGCGTCGGAAGGAGTGATGAAGCTCGGCCCCGGCCTAGTCGCCCTGGCCGCCATGTTCGCCCTCCTCGGCTGCAGCGAGAGCAAGCAGCCGGAGCGAGCGACCTCGGTCGGCCCGATCGGCAAGGGCGCGTCCGGCGTCTGGCTCTACCGGCCCGCCGGGAAGCCGAAGGACCTCGTTGTCTACTTCCACGGCCAGGGCGGCTACACGGAGGCGACGCCCGAGAATCACCTGCCGTGGATCAAGCACCTCGTAGCGCGGGGCAGCATCGTCGTGTACCCGCGGTACGAGGTCGAGTTCGAGACCGATCCGATGCAGTACATCGTCGCCGGGGTCAAGACTGCAACGAAGGAGGTCGACGTCGGCGGGCTTCCCGTGATGGCGCTCGGCTATTCGAGGGGTGGCGCCATCGCCGTCGAGTACGGAGCAGTCGCCGAGAGAAATGATCTGCCAACTGCCCGCGCTGATCACGAGCATCTTCCCGGCGGGCAGAGGGAACCAGGGCCAACCGATCGATCTCACATCGCTAGATCACTCGACTGTGCTCGTGATGATGGTCGGCGACAAGGACACGGTCGTGGGCGAAACGGGCGCAAGGTATCTCGCCGCCCGCCTACAGGCTGGCGGATTTCCGGGCGATGAAATCCAGCTCGATTTCATCGGCTCACACGGAGCCTTCACGGCCGATCACTTCGCGCCACTGGACACTTCACCCGGCGCTCGTGCGGCCTTCTGGAAGCCGGTCGACCAGCTTCTCGACGCCCTCGACACGAGCTAGGGCGGGGTCAGACCCCTTAACAATTGCCGGGTCGAAGTTCTCGCTCTTTCCGGTAGATCGCCTGCCGCGTTGACACCTCGAGCACGCTTTCGGCACACATCTTTAGCGGGCTCTGACCCCTATCTAGGGCGTTGTTCTACGTCCTGTAGGACGGTCACTTGTGATTCATCGCCTGCGTCGGTCATGCTTCGCGCATGAACGAGACCGACGATCAGGAACGAGACGAGCCGGAGCTCGAGGACCTCGACGTCAGCGAAGAGACCTCGGAGGAGGTCCGCGGAGGACGCCGTGGAGAGCCCCCGCCCTCAGGCCCGGTTCCGATTCCCTATCCGAACTAGGCGCTAGACCGGAACGCCGGCGAGCTCGCGGTGCAGCTTGACGAAGAGCGCTTCGAGCGCGAGCCCCGCCTGGAGCTGCAGCTCCTCGAAGAGCCGCCACGTCTCGCGGACGGTCTCGGCTGCCGCCTCGGCGCCCGGGAGCTGCTCGACGGTCGCGTCCTCCCGCAGCTCGGCGAGCCGGTCGACGTGCGCGGCCGCCGACTCGGCGCCGGCAGCGACGACGACGAGGTCGCGGTACCACGCCTCGAGCTCCTCGAGGCAGAGCAGGATCTCCTCGCGCTCGGCGCCGCGCATCGCTCGCCGGGTCCGCTGCTCCTTCTCGCGCGGCGTCAGGTCGAGCTCCTCGTTCTCGGCCTGCGCGCGCTCCTTCGCCTCGGCCGGCCCGCTCGCCGGCGATCGCCCATCAGCCGACTTCAGCGGCGCCGTCGCGGCTGGAACCCCGGCTCGCGGTAGACCGAGCGCGCGACCTCGAGCACGACCTCGCGCCGCCTGGCCGCCTGCGGGATCGAGCAGCCGGTCGACCCGGTCGAGCCGCCCGCGCGCAACCCGCGCGAGCGACGTCGCCTCGTTGCTCCGACAGCTCCGGCGCGCGCGCCACGATCTCGTCGCGCACGGTCTTCTCCGCGAGCCGCCGGAACGGGACGAGCTGGCAGCGCGAGCGGATCGTCGCCGACAACGGGCCGAGGTCGTCGGCGACGAGGACGGCGACGGCGTACGGCGGCGGCTCCTCGAGATCCTTGAGCAGCGCATCGGCCGCCTCGTCGTTCAGCGTGTGCGCGCCGAAGATGAGGTAGACGCGGCGGTCGGCCTCGAACGGCCGCATGTGCAGGTCGTGGCGCAGCTCGCGAATCGCGTCGATCCGGATCTGGTCGCCGAGCGGCTCGAGCACGTACAGATCCGGGTGCGCGCGGCGCTCCACCCGACCTGGGTCGCCGAGCAGCGCGCCCGCGAAGCCGATCGCGGCGCGGCGCTTCCCCACGCCCGGCGGCCCGTGGAAGAGGTACGCGTGCGCAGGCCCCTCGGCCAGCGCGGCGTCGAGCAGGCGGCTGCGCCTCGGCCTGCTCAGGAAAGCCCTGGAAGCTTGTCACGCACCTCCTTCGCGATCTCGTCGGCGGGCCGCGAGCCGTCGAGGGTGTGATCCGCCCGGCGAAGATCGAGCCTAGCTCGCGGTACGCCTTGTCGACCCGCGCAGGAACCCGTCGCCCTCGCGCTCGATCCGGTCCGCCGGCCGAGCCCGGAGCGCGCCGCCGCCTCCTCGGGATCGACGAGCAGCAGGAACGTCACGTCGGGAAGGATGCCGCGGATCGCGTTCACGTTCAGCGCGAGCACGCGGTCGACGCCGAGCCCGCGCGCGATTCCCTGGTAGGCGAGCGACGAGTCGAGGTAGCGGTCGCACACGACGTCGGCCCCACGCTCGAGCGCCGGCTGGATCACCTCGGCGACGAGCTCGGCCCGCGCCGCCGCGAAGAGCGCCGCCTCGGCCCACGGCGAGATCGTCCGTCCCGCCGAGCACGAGCTCGCGCACCTTCTCGCCGAGCTCCGTGCCTCCGGGCTCGCGCGTTGGACGACGTCCCGCCCTGCCTCCTCGAGGTGCTGCCCGCAGCAGCTCCGACCTGGGTCGTCTTGCCCGAGCCGTCCAGCCCCTCGAAGGTGACGAACACGCGCCTAGGATACGAAGCGTGACGGTGCTCGTCACCGGAGGAGCGGGGTTCATCGGCTCGCACGTCGCAGAGGCGCTCGTCGCGCGCGGCGAGGAGGTCGTGGTCCTCGACGACCTCTCGTCGGGCAAGCGCGAGAACCTGCCGGACGGCGTGGAGCTCGTCGAGGGCGACATCCGCGAGCCGCAGGACGAGCTCTTCGCGGGCGTGAAGCCGACGGTCTGCTACCACCTCGCGGCGCAGATCGACGTGCGCGTCTCGGTCGAGCGGCCCGACCACGACGCGACAGATCAACGTCCTCGGGACGGTCAACATCCTCCAGGCCGCGCTCGAGCACGGGACGCAGGCTCGTCTTCAGCTCGACCGGCGGCGCCATCTACGGCGAGTGCGACGGCCCCGCGCCAGAGGACGCGCCGCGCCTGCCGCTCTCGCCGTACGGGACGTCGAAGCTCGCCGGCGGAGGAGTACCTGGCGACCTACAACCGGCTGCTACGGGACACGTCACGTCGACGCTGCGCTACGGAAACGTGTACGGGCCGCGGCAGGACCCGCACGGCGAGGCCGGGGTCGTCTCGATCTTCTTCAGCACGCTGCTCGAGCGGCGAGACGCCGAAGGTCTTCGGCGACGGCAGCCAGACGCGCGACTACGTGTACGTCGGCGACGTCGTGCGCGCGACGCTGGCCGCAGCCGAGCGCGACGGCGGCGTCTACAACGTCGGCACCGGGCGCGAGACGTCGGTCGTCGAGCTGCTACGAGCTGTGCCAGCGAATCGCGGGCAAGGACGACTTCGACGCGATGTTCATGCCGCCGCGCCCGGGCGAGCTCCAGCGCTCCGTGCTCGACATCGAGCCGCGCCGTCGACGAGCTCGGCTGGCGGCCCGAGCACAGCCTCGAGGACGGCCTCGCGCGAGACCTGGGAGTGATGTCCAAGTAGGAAGGAACGCGCGCGGGCGGAGGCGAATCACGTTCGGCCCGTGGAGATCTCGGCCCCCAGCTCCTTCCCAGCTCGACCATCCGTGGCGCACCGCGACGATCGTCGCCGGCGGCGTCGCCGCGTTCGAGCTCGTCCTGCTCCTGATCATCGGCGATCGCACTGCTGTCGAAGCCTCTCTCCGCGCACGCGAAGGAGGCGGCGCTCACCCGAGCGGCCGGCATCCGGGCCGTCCGGCCCGAGCCGAAGGAGCGCGACGCTCGCGCGTGACGAGACCTCGGTGCTCGTCCTGAACGGGAACGGGATCGCCGGCGCGGCCGCAACCGGCCGCCTCGCGCGCGCGCGCGCGCGGGTACTCGATCTCGGGACCGGGAACACGGCCCGGAGCTACGGGCGCAGCGTCGTCATGTACCGCCCCGGCCGCCGACCGGAGGCCAAGCGGCTCGGCGCCGACATGGGCATCCGCCTCGTCGGCCCGCTCGACGGCATCACGCCGCGCCAGCTCCTCGGCGCGCAGGTCGTCGTCGTCCTCGGCACCTAGCCCCTCCAGACAGGTCCGCGGTGCCTGGCACCAGGACATGTCTGCGTTGGCCGCGGACAGGCGTTCCCTGTCGAGTCAGGGAGTGGGCCGACGCCGAACTTTGGCCATGTCCAGTGCCTGGCACCGGACATGTCTTGGTGCCTGGCACCTGGACACGGCTCCTTTAGCCGCCGAGATTGAGGAGCACCTCCCTCAGCTTCCCTCCTTGCAGGCTTGGCCGAGGGCTTGGCGCGCCGGACAGCCGTGCGGGTCGAGCTCGATCGCCCGCCTGCAGCTCGCGCGCAGCAGCGATGTCGTCGCCGAGCACCTCCTGGTCGAAGCGCCCGAGCTCGTACCAGGCGGCCCAGTTCAGCGGCTGGAGCTCGACCGCGCGCACATAGAGCTCACGCGCGCGAGGCAGATGATTCCGCGCCTCCTCCGCCGAGGCCCAGGCCAGGAGCGGATCGATCGAGAGCGGGTCGAGCGAGTGCGCGCTCTTCGCCGACGACGACCGCCTCCTCCACCGCGCCCGAATCGATCTGCGCGTACGCGTCGTCGACCCGCGCCGCCGCGAGCCGCGGCGCGGCGATCGAGTAGAGCGAGGCCCACGCAACGAGAACGATCGACGACCCAGCCGCACGCGACGACCGCACGCGAACCGGCTCGCGCCCGGTCGCGAGCAGGAATCCGGTCACGAAGAAGAGCGGCCCGCAGAGCGCGACGAACTCCCAGTCGTAGTCGAGGCGCGCCGTGCACGAGGAACGTCGGCAACGACGACGCCCAGCGCCAGCCGCCGCCGCTCGTTCGTCGCCGTCGAGCCGCCCCAGCGCCCGCCAGGCGCCGAGCAGCGCCGCGCCCATCGCGCCCGCCGCGAGCAAGAACCCGACGAGCCCCGTCTCCGACGCGAACTGCAGCGGCAGGTTGTGCATCTCGCGCACGCTCACGTTGCTCGTGCGGAACTTCCGGTGGACGAGCTCGAACGACCCGGCGCCGGTCCCGCCGAGCGGCTGGCCCTCGAAAGCCTGCCAGGCCTCCTTCCACCAGCCCCAGCGGTTGTTGAGGCTCCCCTCGCCCAAGCCGGCTCGGGCCGTTGACGACCTCGTTCCCCTTGAGCGGGTTCCCGCTCGCGAGCGCGATCACCCCCGCCCCGACGACGAGCAGCGACCGCGCACCCCCGCGGCGACGCGCAGCAGAAGCCGCTCGCGCTCGAGACTCGGCCGTTCGTGGACCAGGAACGCCGCAGTGAACGCAACACCCGCGCCGAGCACGAACGCGAGCGCGAAGCACGGCACCGTCCTGCACGCGAACCGCGCGCGGCTGCCCGTCCTGGGAGATTCCCGGCAGCGCCAGCGCGACGGCCAGCACGACCGCGGCCGGCACAGCAGCAAAGACGAGCGCCGCCACGCTGTCGAACCGCTCCCGCGTCAGCGCGAGCCAGAGCCCGAGCGCAACGAGCGCCGCGAGGATCGCCCCCGCGCGAGTACGTGAGGACTAGCGTGACGAGAAGCGAATAGAGAGCGACGACCGCACCGGCGCTCACCAAGCGCGAGTACCGCGCCCTCGTCGCCACCCACAAGGCGATCGGCAACCCGAAAACCACGACCAATGCGCAACGCGTTCCAGTACCCGACCGGAGAGCGAAGCCGTGCCAGCCGACCGTAGTCGTCGTAGAGCGCCGGCACGGCCTTCCCGGCCAAGGCCCACAGACACGTGACCCCGATCAGCGCGCCGACGAGCCAGACGACGAGCCGCGGGGCAACGGCCGAGCCGACGAACGCGCCGACGACCGCGAACGCGAGAGTACACGAGCCCGCGGTTGAAGTACTCCCACGAGCGGTCCGGCAGCAGCCGACCAGATGATCGTGACGGCGTTCCAGGCCACGAACCCGCCGCCGAGCACAGCGAACGCGAGCCCCTCGCGGCCGAGCGCCGGGCGCAGGCAGGAGCCCCCAGAGCGCGAGCCCGCATCGCAGCAGACGCCGCAAGCACGACGCAGCCGCCGCCGATCCAGGCAACGGCCCCGTCGCTCGACCCCCCTCCGAACAGGAGCGAGGCCGCGATCAGCGACACCGGCCGTCGCGAGCGAGACGGCGCGAGCGCTCCTACGTCGCGGCGCATAGGAGGCGAAGCGTACCAGCGTGCGAGGATCGGCTTACAAAGGCTTAACAACCGGCTAACGGGGGCATCACTCCCAGTCGAGAGACTGTTGCCAATGCCTCCGACCCCGAGAAGGTAGGCTTCGAGCCTATCCGAGCCGCCCGCATCATCGCCGTCACCGTGCTGGTCGCCTGGCTGCGCTTGCGCCTGCAGTCGCGACCCCGTCCGCTTCCGCCGCGACGAAGAGCCCGTGCGCGCGGCAGATCATCGACGACTGGGTCGACCGACGACCGGATCGACCGGGCGTCTATCCGCTCCACTGCTACCGCGAGGCGATCGCACGGTTCCCGAGGACCTGAAGGCCTACACCGGGATCGTCGACGACATCACGAGCGCGAGGCAGCAGGCGAGCCGGGTTCGAACGCTCAACGTCAGGAAACCCCGCTCCCGCCGCCACGCCGCAGCACGGCGGGCAACGACCCGGATCGCGGCCTCTACAAGGAAGCGTTCGACAAGCTCGGCCCGACGAACTGCGAACGCCGTCCCGCTCCCGCTCCTCATCCTCGCCGGCCTCGCGCTGACTGATCGCCGCAGGCGCCGCCGGCCTCGTCTCGCGCCACCTCGGGGCCGCAAAAGTCCCTGGTTAAAGCCCTTTTCGCGTTCCGTCCGACGCGACTCCTAATCTCGCAGGTCCGCTCGCCGACGGCCGTTCCGCCGACTGGGCGCTCATAACTAGGCTTAGACCAGGAGGTAGAGGAATGGCGTCCGCCAAGCAAAGACCGCAGAAACCGCACTCGACGAGGTCACGAACACGGTCGTCGACGAGCGCCCAGAACGTCGCCGTCAGGCGCTACTTCACGATCCCCGGCCGCGACCCGTTCGAGGAGGTCGAGTGGGAGATCCGCGACGCGCTGATCCCGGGCAAGGACGAAGCCGGTCTTCGAGCAGAAGGGCGTCGAGTTCCCGAAGTTCTGGTCGCAGACGGCCACGAACATCGTCGCGCAGAAGTACTTCCGCGGCCGCATGGGCTCGCCCGACCGCGAGTCGAGCGTGAAGCAGATGATCGGGCGCATCGTCGACACGGTCGGCTCGTGGGGCCGCGAGGGCGGCTACTTCGCCGACGAGGAGGAGGCCGAGACCTTCGAGGCCGAGCTGAAGACGATCCTCGTCAACCAGTACGCGGCGTTCAACAGCCCGGTCTGGTTCAACGTCGGCTTCGAGGAGAAGCCGCAGTGCTCGGCGTGCTTCATCCTCTCGATCGAGGACTCGATGGAGTCGATCCTCGACTGGATCCGCCGCGAGGGCGTCATCTTCCGCGGCGGCTCGGGCTCGGGCGTCAACCTCTCGAAGCTGCGCTCCTCGAAGGAGCAGCTCTCGAAGGGCGGCTACGCCTCCGGGCCGGTGAGCTTCATGCGCGGCGCCGACGCGTCGGCCGGCACGATCAAGTCCGGCGGCAAGACGCGGCGCGCGGCGAAGATGGTCGTCCTCGACGTCGACCATCCGGACATCGAGGAGTTCATCTGGTGCAAGTCGAAGGAGGAGGAGAAGGCGCGCGTCCTCGAGGCGGCCGGCTACGACATGTCGCTCGACTCGGCCGACTGGGCCTCGATCCAGTACCAGAACGCGAACAACTCGGTGCGCGTCACCGACGCGTTCATGGAGGCCGCCGAGGCGGGCGCCGACTGGAACCTGACCGCCCGCACCGACGGCACGGTCGTCGAGACGATGCCCGCGAAGAAGCTCCTGCGGGACATGGCCGACGGCGGCCTGGAAGTGCGCCGACCCGGGCGTCCAGTACGACACGACGATCAACCAGTGGCACACGCTGCCGAACACGGGCCGCATCAACGCGTCGAACCCGTGCTCGGAGTACATGTCGATCGACGACTCGGCGTGCAACCTCGCGTCGATCAACCTCTTGAAGTTCCGCCGCGAGGACGGCGAGCTCGACGTCGAGGCGTTCGAGCACACCGTCGACGTCATGTTCCTCGCGCAGGAGATCCTCGTCGGCTACTCCTCGTATCCGACGCCCGAGATCGAGCGCAACGCGAAGGCGTTCCGCCAGCTCGGCCTCGGCTACGCGAACCTCGGCGCGCTGCTGATGGCGCGCGGGCTCCCGTACGACTCGGACGACGGTCGCGCGTACGCGGCCGCGATCACGGCGCTCATGACCGGGCGCGCGTATCGCAAGTCGGCCGAGATCGCGGCGCGCATGGGCGCGTTCGCGGGCTACCGGCCGAACGCCGCCGCGATGATCGGCGTCATGGCGCAGCACCGCGCCGCGGTCGGGAACATCGAGAACACCGACTCGGTGCCGGCCGATCTCCTCTCGGCGTGCCGGCGCGCGTGGGACGAGGCGCTCAACCTCGGCGAGGTGCACGGCTACCGGAACGCGCAGGCGACCGTGCTCGCGCCGACCGGGACGATCAGCTTCATGATGGATTGCGACACGACCGGCGTCGAGCCCGACTTCTCGCTCGTCAAGTCGAAGAAGCTCGTCGGCGGCGGCGAGATCACGATCGTCAACCAGACGGTGAAGGCCGCGCTCGAGCGGCTCGGCTACGCGCCGAACGAGGTCTCCGACATCGAGGCCTACGTCGACGAGAAGAACACGATGATCGGCGCGCCGCACGTGAAGACCGAGCACTACCCGGTCTTCGACTGCGCCGTCGGCGAGCGCGCGATCCACTACATGGGCCACGTGAAGATGATGGGCGCCGTCCAGCCGTTCATCTCGGGCGCGATCTCGAAGACGGTGAACATGCCCGAGGAGGCGACCGTCGAGGACGTCGCCGGTCTCTACACCGACGCGTGGAAGCTCGGCGTGAAGGCGATCGCGATCTACCGCGACAACTGCAAGGTCGCGCAGCCGCTGTCGTCGAAGAGCCGGCGCGGCGATCGAGAGCGCTCACGGGCGTCGCCGCACCGCCGGTGCCGCTGACGCAGCGCCGCCGGCTGCCCGAGGACCGCGTCGAGGTCGGCCGCAAGTTCCGCGTCGGCGACTACGAGGGCTACATCCACGTCGGCCTCTACGAGGACGGCACGCCCGGCGACATCTTCGTCGACATCGCCAAGGAGGGCACGACGCTGGCCGGCCTGATGAACTCGTTCATGATCTCGGTCTCGCTCGGCCTCCAGTACGGCGTGCCGCTCGAGGTCTACGTCTCGAAGTTCGCGCACATGCGCTTCGAGCCGAGCGGCCAGACGAACGACGCGGACATCCGAATCGCGAAGTCGATCGTCGACTACATCTTCCGCTGGATGGGCAAGAAGTTCCTGAACGCCGACCAGCAGGAGGAGATCGGGATCCTCTCGCCGGAGGTGAAGGCCCGCCTAGCGGAGCGCTACAACGGCGGCGGCGAGAGCTCGGCCGAAGCCCCGGCGGCGCCACTCGAGACCCCACCACCGGGCCAAACCGCCCTGTTCAACGCGTGGGAGGACGCAGTCGAGTGCGCCAAGTGCGGCGGCCGCATGATCCGCACGGGCAGCTGCTACACGTGCCGAGACTGCGGCACGAACACCGGCTGTAGCTAGCCGCTCGTCCGCTAGCGCAAGCGTCAACTGCCCACGAAGGTGAGCAAGTGACCTCACACACCCTGCACAAGGCTGTTTTGCTCACGAACGTGTGCAAAACAGCCGTCCGCACTCGATTCTCTTTGATATGCTCACGATCGTGAGCGATACGTTGGATCCACTGAGTCGCCTTTCTAAAGAAGTTCGGGACGCACGCCGTCGCCGCGGGCTGAGTCAAGAGGACGTTGCGCTTGCTGCGGGGGTTGCGCGCGGCGTCGTTCAAAAACTCGAGACTGGTCGTGGGCTCATCCGTCTGGACACCGCGCTCGCGATCTTGAGCGCCCTCAGCCTGGACGTCGAGCTCCGCGACCGAACCAACCGGTTAACGCACGGCGACTAGTGCCCCTCCCCGATCTAGCCGTCTACCTGAACGGCGAATACGTCGCACACGCCGTTGACGCCGGGCAGGGCTACATCGGTCTTCAGTACGACGAACGCGTCGTGGCAGATTTAGCAGGAGTTCCACTGTTGAGCATAAGGCTGCCCGTTCGCGCAGAGGCCTATCCAGGTGTGCAGACACGCGCGTACTTCGAAGGGCTCCTGCCGGAAGGAGACGCCAGAACCGGCATCGCGAACGAGCTTCGAGTCCCTGAATGGGATGTATTTGCACTTCTACGCGCTATCGGCGGCGACTGCGCCGGAGCTGTGGCTCTCTTCCCCGTTGATGAGCCCTTCCCCGAGGAGGAGGCACCTCGCTGGCTCGAGGAAGATGAACTCGCGCAGATCCTTCGAGAGTTGCCAGTCCGCCCGTTGGCCGTTGATCCGGAGCACGGAATTCGAATCAGCCTGGCTGGGGCGCAGGACAAGCTCGTCGTGATCGTCGCTCCCGACGGCCGAGTAGCGCTTCCGCGAGGCACTTCGCCGAGCACACACATTGTGAAGCCGCCAAGCGGCCGCCAGTTGCTCGATGGTGAGCTTGCCTACCCAGATCTCGTAAGGAACGAGGCGTTTTGTCTTCGAGTTGCAGCCGCCGCAGGCATTCCCGCTGCTCACGGGAGCCTCCGGGTGTTCGGCCGCATCGAGGTCCTTATGGTCGAGCGCTTCGATCGATTACAGGACACTGATCGTCTGCGTCGGCTCCATCAGGAGGACGTATGTCAGGCCCTAGGCCTCTTACCGCATCAGAAGTATGAAGAGCCCGACGGGCCGTCGATCGCGGCGGTTGCTGACCTTGTGCGAACCCATTCCGCTGACGTCGCTCGCGATTTACCGGCCCTCATCGACCGCATCGCACTCAGCGTCGCAGTAGGCGACGATGACTTTCACGGGAAGAACATCGCTCTCCTTCACACGGCCGGCGGGATCCGTCTCGCACCCGCCTACGACCTCGTGTCAACGGCCGTCTATCCGTATCTGACTCCAAAACTTGCGATGCGGATAGGCGGTGAGCTGTACGGACGCGACCTCAGAGCTGAAAGCTGGGCGAATGCGCTAGTGGACGCCGGCCTCACGACCGCGGCAGCGCGTCGGCGGCTCGGAGAAACCGGTCGCCGCATACTTGCCGCGGTCGACCGCTCGCTCAGCGAGGCTGAATCTGAGGGATGGGCTGTCCCACTTCACGCCGAAATCGCGAACCTCGCTCGCGAACGCGCAGCTGCGATTGCCGACCTCACATCACTGTGAGCGGCGAGCGATGACGGGCCAGACCGGAAGGGACCTAGGTCACTGCAGCTCGCGTGGTGCTCCCGCATCAGCCCGACCGGGCGAGGTCGGCGAGGCGCCAAGAGCAGACAGCTTGACGACGTGCTGCACGCCGGCCTCCCGCGCGTGCTCGAGGACGCGTTGGTGTTGAGCGACGGCATCGGGGACTGTCCCGGCCCGCGAGAAGCAGGACGTCAACGCCGACGAACGCGCAGGCAAACGCGGGATCGTCCTAGAAGGCTGCTCCGGACGAGCTCCGTGCCCTCCAGCCCGTCCGCCCGCGCGACGTCACGGACGAGCACTCTGACGTTCAACCCGCGATGGACGAGATCCGCGACGGCCTCGCGCCCGACCTAGCCCGTCGCTCCGGTTATCAGGATCACCGAGACGCAGAGAGCAGGCCGCAGTAGCAAGCCCAGGTCAGGTCGCCGAGAGCCTCCCACGTCTCGTCGGACATGAGGAGGGTGTTGGCCAGGATCACGACCTGACGATCGCCGGTCTTGCTCGCCAGCGCGACCGTCGTATACCCGATCGCGAAGCCGAGGTGCCCCCACGCAGATCCGCATGGTGAGTCGGCCATTCCCATGACGGACGAGACCTCCTCGATCCCGAGCCCGTACCCCTCGCTCTCCTCCCAGTCGGAGACGACGGTAGTCAGCATCTCGGTCAGCAGACTCGGTGGCAGGAGCTCACCGCCCAACAGTGCCTGCAAGAAGCGCGCAACGTCGCGACCGGTCGAGACCATCTCGCCTCCACCCCAACCGAACGGTTGGATGTCGGTCACGTCGACGAGGCCCGGGCCGCGCTCCGGAAGCAGCGGATTGTCCGGCGGGAGGTACCCGCGAGCGAGACCGGCGGGAGCAGGACCGCCGTCCGGCAGATCGGTTGCCGCGAGCCCGAGCGGCTCGATGATCCTTCGTCTCAGCTCCTCGCGCAGAGTCGAGCCCGTCGCCTCCTCGACGATCAGCCCGAGGACGAGGTAGTTGCCTCCCGAATACGACCAGCCTGCCCCGGGCGGGAAGAGCCGCGGCCTGGCGTGCACGAGCTCGAGCGCGGCACGGGGCGTCAAGTTCGGGCGATACGGCCGGTTCTGTCCGATACGGCTCGATCACCGAGTCGAGGTCGGCGTAGTAGTCCGGCAGACCGCTCGAGTGGTTCAGGAGCTGCCGCAGTGTCGCGCCCTCTGCGATCGATCCGACTTCGCCGTCGAGAGCCAGCGCGCCCTCGCCGACGAGCTGCAGGACGACCGTGGCCACGAAGAGCTTGGTCACGCTCCCGATCCGGAAACGGTGATCCGGAGTCAGGCGAGCTCCGGTCTCCACATCGGCAACGCCCGCCGCTCTCTCCCACGACAGGCCCGCGGCGGCGGCTAGAGCGACAGCACCTGGGGCGCCTGCCCCAATCAGTGCGTCCAGGTGATCATCTAGCGACTTCACAGAGCCATATTCAATTGCGCCGCACAGAACAATGCGCTCGATCCTCTCCCTTGAACGGCTCAGGAGTGAACACCGCGAGCGGGAGCAGCGCGCTGACGATGTACTGCCCCGCGTCGACCACCTCCGAGATCCGCAGGTCGACGCAGAGGCTCGACAGCACGTAGGCGTCCTCCCGCGAGAGGTCCGTACTCGTCGGTGAGGTGGTCGATCATGGCGCGGACGGCGTCCTGCGCCGCGGCGTAGAGATCAGGCCCGACTCCGGTCGTTCCGTACCAACCTCCTCGCGTCGACGCGCGGCGTCAGCGGGCCGGCCGGTCAGGTACTGCGGCGCCGGGATCCGCCGGCCCTTCTCGAGCGTGAAGCGGAGCTCGCCGTGCATCGGCGCCTCGATGCCGGTCACGCACACCTCGCCGTCGCCCTGGGCCGCGTGGGCGTCGCCGCAGCTGAACAGCGCGCCCTCGACCTCCACGGGCAGGTAGAGCGTCGTGCCCTGCACGAGCTGTCGCGTGTCCATGTTCCCGCCGAACCTGCCGGGCGGCATGATCGCCTGCTCCTTCGCTCCCGCGGGACACACGCCCATCGTCCCGAAGAAGGGCTCGACCGGGATGGCGATGTCGTCGCGCAGATACGCGAACTCGCCGTTCGAGAGGTCGAAGACGCGAATGTAGGGATCCGGGAAGTCGTCGGGCAGCAGGCCGAAGCCGGGGATGATCAGGGTGTAGCCCCAGCCCCGCGTCTCCATCGCGAGGATCTCGATCGCGAGCGTGTCGCCCGGCTCGGCTCCTTCGACGAGCACCGGTCCCGCCAGCGGGTAGACGCGATCCCAATCGAGCGCGGCGATGGCCTCGGCGGTCGAGTCCGGCGTGATCTGGTTGTCGCTCACGTCACGCGTCTCGTAGACGACCGTGTCGCCGCTCTCGATCGTGAGCACCGGCTCGTTGTCGACGTCCCACGTGAAGTGGACGCGGTCGGTCGGAAACGATGTAAGAGGATCCGTGGCTCCGATGGTCACCGGAGAAACCCCCGCAGCTCGTGACACTGCGGACTCGGTCGAGATTCCGCAGTACTCGCTCCTGAAGATCCTGGCCGTCTGGGCTGCCGCGGCGCTCCCCATGGCGGCGCTGGCCTGGCTCGTGGCTCCCGCCCTCGAGGACAGCTTCGGCGGTGAGGAAAACGTGCCTCTCGTGAAGGCGCTGCTCATCTGCCTCACCCTTGGCCTGATCTGGCAGTTCGTGCTCGTCGTCATCCTCGTCAAGCGCGAGCAGGGGACTCTCCACTGGCCGGTCGTCAAGGAGGTGCTCTGGCTCCGTGCCCCCCGGAACCCGAAGACCGGCCGTCGCGGCGGCCGGCTGTGGCTGATCCTGATTCCGCTGATCTTGCTCTTCGCGGTCGAATCGATGATTCCGGCGGCAGGCGTGCCTTCAAACCGCGACCTCGCGGACTTCATCGACTCGGACGTGGGCAAGAGCTTCCTCAGCGGCGCCTGGGGCTGGTACGGCCTCATCGTCCTGCTCCAGATCTTCAACACCGTGCTCGGCGAGGAGCTCCTCTTCCGCGGGCTGCTCCTGCCGCGCATGAATGGCGCGTTCAAACGTGGCGACTGGGTTGCGAACGGCATCCTGTTCGCCGCCTACCACCTACACGTGCCGTGGGTGATCCCGGCCACCTTGCTCGACACGTTCATCATCGCGTATCCGTCGAAGCGCTACCGGAGCGCGTTGATCGGGATCGTGGTGCACAGCGTCCAGAGCGTGTTCTTCATCATTCTGATCCTCACGCTCGTCGCCTGAGAACGGCGCTGCAGGCCGAGATCTCGAGCATCGTCGTCGGATAGGGTCTCTCCATGCGAATCCTCATCCTGGCCGCGGTCTTTCTCTTCCTCATCCTCTGGGTCCGCGCGGTGATCGACGTCTTCCGCCGCAACGACCTGAGCGCTGGCGCGAAAGGGGCGTGGGCGATCATCATGCTGATCCTTCCGTTCGTGGGGCTGCTCATCTACACGATGTTGCGGCCGGCGAACGCTTAGAGCGCCCCTCGCCACGGCGCTAGACTCCTTCGCGTGCGTGCGCGACCGCAGCGCATCGTGATCGAGCGCGGCGGGGGCTCTGGCGGCGAGACTCTCCGCGCCGAGATCGATCCCGCGAACATGCCCGCCGACGTCGCCGGCGCGATTAGCCGCCTGCTCGACGAGGCACGCCCGCCGGCCGCGGCGGGCGCCCCCGAGGACGAGAGCACCTATGACGTCGTCCTCGACTACGGCGACCGCAGCGAGCGGCTGCGCTACGACGAGGCCGAGCTCGACGACGACGTGCGCGCCGTGCTCGACTCGCGCCTCCACGCAGCCCGCTAGCGCGGCTTGACTCGTCCGCCCGAGAGGAGGACGATGTCCCCGATCTCCCCCTGCGGCGTGGCGCGGCCACGCCACGGAGTTCACCGCCTGCGGCGCTGCGGCGAGTGAAACCGACCGATGGGAGGGAGAATGGCAGCCACCAAGACGAAGTCGTCGAAGAAGAGCAACGGCCAAGCCGTGCTCATGGCGTCGCCCGAGGGACTGTCCAAGGGCAGCACCGGCACCAACGTCAAGCCGCTTCAGGAGTACTTGACGCGGTTCGGCTATTTGTCGCCGCCGCCGTCGAAGGACGACGGCAAGGGCCTCGATGAGCTCGAGCTGCGCTCGACGACGAAGCCGGGCGAGTTCGACGAGGCGACCGAAGAGGCTCTGCGCCTCTTCCAGCAGATGGCCGGGCTCGAGGTCACGGGCGAGCTCGACGCGCCGACACGCGAGAAGATGATGGCGCCGCGGTGCGGCAACCCGGACATCACACCGCTCACCAACACGAACATCGCGTCGATGGTCAACCCCGACATCGCGGGGTTCGTCGCCACCGGCGGCCGCTGGCCGACGAACGCACTCAGGTACGCACTGCAGGAAACAGGGCTCGACCTGCCGGCAGCCTCGGTTCGCCAAGCGATCCACCAAGCCTTCAGCACGTGGGCCGGGTGGACCGGAGTGAGCTTCCGCGAGGTGCCGATGGCGAACGGCCCGGACATCATCATCCGATTCGTCGCCGGCGACCACGGCGACGGGAATCCGTTCGACGGCGCGAGCGGCATCCTCGCCCACGCGTTCTTCCCGCCGGTGCCGCCGAACACGCCGATTCCGATCCAGGGCGACACGCACTTCGACGAGGCCGAAACGTGGACGATCACGGTCCCGCCCGCGGCCGGCCAGTTCGACCTGACGACTGTCGCGATCCACGAGTTCGGGCATGCGCTCGGACTGAACCACTCGCCCGTCGTCGGCTCGGTCATGGAGCCGTTCTACGGCGGGCCGCGCCGCGTTCTCCACGGCGACGACATCGCCGGGATCACGTCGATCTACGGCGGGTACTCGATCGCCGAGGCGTCGTGGCTACACGGAACGGCCATCACGGTCGAGTTGCCCACGCAGATGGAGTCGGTTCGCCGCTTCGGCTTCTTCACGCGCCTGATCGGGAAGCCGAACACGACGAACTGGTTCCACTTCGCGCTCCCGACGCCGGTGATCGTCAACAACGACCGCAAGGTGATCGGGCCGTGCATGCTGCGGTTCCAAACCGGTGGGACGAACGCCGTCGTCCGCGACGTGCACATCTACGACGGGGAGGTCCGCGTCGCCGCCCACGACGGGGTCAACCTCTCAGGGATCCAGCCGTTCCGGCGCTTCGGGGTTGCGCATGCGCCGGAAGTGTTGTGGGGCGTCGGGATCTCGATCGGAGTCAAGTACGGAGGCGGGACTGCCGCCAGCCGCACGATCGACATGATCTCCGCCGGCTGCGACTTCCAGCCGTAACGAGCTGACCAGCGTAGGGGTGGCGGACGACCACCGCCACCCCTGCGCGGTTCGTCACTCACCAGGAAGCAGTGAGAAGAGCGTCTTGTCGACGCGTCGTCCATCTGGTTTCGGCATCGAGCGGACGACGCCCTCGCGCGTGAAACCCGCGCGGTCGGCCACACGCTCCGACGCGGTGTTGCCGACGTTGACATACGCAGCAACTCGCTCGATGCCGAGTGAGAAGGCGTGCTGTGCGAGCAGGCGCGCGATCGTCGTCGCGACGCCGCGTCCGCGCGCATGCGGCAGCACGAAGTAGCCAATCTCGACGATCCTGCGCTCAGTATCGAGGTGGTGGAGCGTGCCTCCGCCGAGGATCTCGCCGGTCTGAGCATCGACGGCTGCGAGCGCCAGCAACCGTCCCGCTTCGGCAAGCGTCGGTAAGTCCTGCAACGAAGCGATGAGCTCTGCGCGACCGAACGCGGGGAGGTTCCCGGCTTCGCGGAGCTCCGGATCGGTGAAGGCGGGCAGGATCGCGTCGACGTCGTCGAGTGAAGGGAAGCGGAGGACGACGTCGCCGGCGCGAATTCCCTCGGGCGGCACCGAGAGACGCAATGTCGACTCCGCAATTCCCGGTGGCCCGCTCACGCACCCGCTCTCCCAGACGGAGACGTGCTTCGTGCTCTCGCTCGTGAACGGCTCGCGCTTCCAGCCGCTCCAGCGCTCGCGCAGCCTCATCCCGGCCAGGCGCGCCATCAGGTCCAGCTCCGCCGGCCACACGTAACGGAAGGGGATCGATCGCCGCTCCCACTTGCCGTCGACGGGCCAGAAGTGGTGCGAGACGAGGCCCTGGTTCTCGACGTCGTACTCGTCGACGCCGAGGTGGCTTTCGCTGAAGTCGAACACATGGAATCTCTCGCCCGGTGTGAGCCGTGTCAGGCGCGGCACTCCCACCTCGATCACGAAGTAGCCACCCGGCTCGAGATGCGCCGCCACGTTCTCGAAGCAGGCGACCTGCTCGTCCTGCGTCGTCAGGTTGTTGATCGTGTTGAAGACGAGGTAGGCGAGAGAGAACGTGCCTTCGACCTTGGTCGTCGCGAAGTCGCCGATCGCCACGCCGATCTCCTCCCCACCCGGCTTTGCGCGGAGCTTCGCGACCATCGCGTCGGACAGGTCGATGCCGTGCACGCGAATGCCGCGCTGCGCGAGCGGGAGCGCGATCCGGCCCGTGCCGATCCCGAGCTCGAGCGCGGCCCCGTCGCCCGCGAGCTCGGCCAGGAAGTCCACGACCGGCTCGACGACAGCAGGGTCGAACATGTCGGCGCTCGACTCGTCATACCGCTCTGCCACACGCTCACCGAAGTAGTCCTCGGGCACGGGCGCACTCTGCCAAACGGCCGGTCCGGAATGCGTGTCGCCGGCGACTCGTTGATCAACGATGGAACGGCTGCGGTGAGAGACTAAGGCCTCTACCCGGGCGGAGTCGGACAAGATCCGCGAGCGCTACGCGGTGCCCGGCCCCACCGAGGTCCTCAAGGAGGGGCGTAAGGTAGGCGCATGCCAACACTTCAGATTCAGCACAAGACCCGCGATTTCGACACCTGGAAGCAGAGCTTCGACAGCGATCCCATCGGCCGCGAGCAGGGCGGGGTGCGGAACTACCGCATCCTGCGCGGAACCGACGACCCGAACTACGTCGTCATCGAGCTCGAGTTCGACAGCACCGGCGAGGCGGAGTCCTTCGCCGCGAAGCTCCGCGAGCTGTGGAGCCGGATGGGCGACGAGCTCGGCCTGGAGCTCCCGCAGGGGCGGATCCTGGACACGGTCGAGACCGGCGAGCACTAGCAAGCGGGGCTCGGCGGCCGTGATTCCGAATCGCTCGGTTCCGAACGCGACTGTCATTCCCGAGCTCCCGTACGACGACGTGGGCGAGGCCAGCGACTGGCTCTCTGCCGCCTTCGGTTTGAAGGAACGCCTGCGCATCGGCGATCACCGGGCGCAGCTCGTCTTCGGTGACGGAGCCGTGATCGCGACCAAGCGGGGCGACGACGCGTCCACGAGCTCCGTCCTCGTCCGCGTCGAGGATGCCGACAGCCATCACGAGCAGGCCGCGAGCCACGGCGCGCGGATCCTGCACCCGCCGACCGACTACCCCTACGGCGAGCGCCAGTACACCGCCGAGGACATCGGCGGCCACCACTGGACGTTCTCCCAGTCGATCGCAGACGTCGATCCCGCCTCCTGGGGCGGGACCGCGGTCGGCATCGATTAGCCGGCTCTAGGCCGTCGCGAGCGCCCTGGCCCGCGGCTTCCCTACGCCGTTCTGCCTTGCAGCAAGGTGCTTTGCGACGTACGCGGCATCCCGGTCCCGCCCGGGCAGGACGTCGGAGGACAGCGCGTAGAGGAAGACGAGCCCGAGGAAGTACAGGCCGGGCTCCGACTCGACGACTCCGCGCGAGTGCACCGGCTTCCCGTCTTCGAAGACCGGGAGGTCGATCCAACCAAAATCGGTCTGGAACCCGGTGCACCAGATGACGTTTGCGACGTCGAGAACGCGGCCGTCCTCCAGGACGGGCAGGCCGCCCTCGATGCCCTGCACGCGACCCACGCGCTCCACGCCCGCGGCGAGGATGTCCCCGCTTCGCGTCCGGATGAGCGGGTCGGCGCCCGAGATGAGCTTCGGACCGACCTTCCGCCCGATCGGGTTGCCGAGCTTGAGGACGTGATGACCGAGGAAGCGGAAGACCCGGAAGCCCACCCGAGCTCGTCGTGTGCCATGGCGAACGGGAATCTGACCGACCGTCGGGCCGGCGAGCATGCATTGGTGCGTCCGGGAAAGCTCGACCGAGAGTTCAGCTCCAGAGTTGCCGGCACCGACGAGCAGGACGTCGCCTTCTTGCAACTGCGCAGGATTCTTGTACTCAGAGGAGTGGAGCTGCACGATCCTCGGATCGAGCTCCCGCGCGAAGTCGGGAACCCTCGGAATCCGATGGGCGCCCGTCGCCACGATCACGTTGTCGGCGACGACGCGGCTGTCTCCTGCCGAGACGACGAACTGCCCGTCGACCTTCGACAGCCGGTCAACCCTGACGCCGGTTCGCACCGGAAGGTCGAAGTGCTCGGCGTAGGACTCGAGGTAGTCGGCGAGCTCGTCCTTCGTCACGAAGGACCACGCCGGCGCCTGCAGCCGCTTGCCCGGGAGAGTGCTGTAGCGGGCCGGCGTGAACAGCCGCAGCGAGTCCCACCGCGTGCGCCAGGCATCGCCGACCCGGTCGTGCGCATCGAGGATGACGAATGGCCTGTCTCGCTTCTTCAGGTGGTAGCCGGCCATGAGCCCGGCCTGGCCTCCGCCGATGACGACGGTCTCCACGTATTCCGCATCCATGGTGCTCATCTCAGACGTCCCTTCGATCGTGGGGTTCCTCACCTCATCGCGGCATGCACGAGCCAGAGCTCGCGCCGCGGAGGCGGGCCTTGAATTCCTGCGGCCTGTAGGGCCGGAACGAGTCGTTCGTGAAAGAAGCGGTTCGCCTGCTCGGCGCTCTCCCAGACCTCGATCACCCGCCAGCCGCCGTGCGGGCTCGGCCCTGCGATGTGGAAGATCCCGCCCACCGGCTTCTCGGACCCGAGCTGCTCACGGACCTTCTCGTACACCGCCTGTGAGCCCTCGGTGTCGACCATCATCGCGACCGCCACACTTCCTCCTCTCGTCAGATCGCTTACGAGACCGACGGTAGGACGCGGATCGCTGCGGCGCATCGCGCGGATGCACCAACTTCCGGTCGCCCGACGATGGTCCGTTCTGACTATCTGGCGTCAGACGAGCTCGTGCTGGAACGCGAACGCGGTCGCCGCGGTTCGCGACGAGACGCCGAGCTTGCTGAAGATGTTCTGGAGGTGGCGGGCGACCGTGTGCTCGCTCACGACAAGCTCGGCGGCGATCTCACGATTCGTCTTGCCGGCCGCGACGAGGCGAAGGACTTCCAGTTCGCGCGCGCTCAGTCCGTGCGTTGCGCCGTTCGAGCTCAGCGCCTCGATCTGTGCGAGATCAGGTGCTGCTTCCAACTGCTCGAACACCTCACGTGCAGCGGCAATCTCGAGCGCGGCCGCGTCCTCGTCGCCGAAGGCCCGGCACGCGAGCCCGAGTAGAACGCGTGTGCGCGCCACTTCGTGCGGCGCGTCGAGCTCCTGCCATATTCGGGCCGCCTGGCGCAGCGCGCTGACGGCCGCATCCGCGTCGCCTCCGGCGAGCTCAACCGAGCCCTGGACGCGGGCGGCAATCGCCTCGAGCATCGGGCGCTTGCCTCCGGCCGCGATCTCCCCCAGTTCCTGACTGGCGCGACGCGCTTCCTCCAGGTCGTCGACGGCAAGCATGATCTCGACGTACGCCGGCAGGAGCACTGCACGCTGGAGCGGCTCGACAGTCTCGCCGACGACTCGGCGAATCGTCGCGGCAGCGGCCTCGCTCTCTCCTCTCGCGAGGCGAAGCAGCGCTAGGCCCGGCTGAGGCTCCCGCCCGTAGCTGCTCGCGTCCCTGTACGCCGCCTCTGCGGCCTCCAGATCGCCCCGGAGGCGATGAAGCTCGCCCTGCTGGTAGAGCGCCTGACCTGTCGCCGCGCGGTTCATCGCCTGCTCGCAGAGCTCGCGGGCGGAGCGCGCCTCCTCGAGAGCGTCCTGCCACTGGCCCTGGAGCTGGAGGATGCCGGCGCGATGCGCAAGGCACCGGCCGTTGAATGCGACCATCTGAGGCTGCTCCTCGCACCAGCGCGCGAGGGCGTTCGTCCACTCCCGCGCGCGCCGCAGCTCGAACGCCTCCTCGCAGCCGGCGATGACACCGCAGTAGACGACGCCGGCGATGATCGGCGACACCTTCTCGGCAGTGACGCCGACCATTGCTTCGTCCAGAAGTTGCAGCCCCTCCTCGATCGCTCCCTGCTTGATGCGAAACAGGCCCTGAAGATGGAGGGCGAGCGCCGAGAGGTCCGGGTTCCGGAACCGGTTCGCGATCTCGACGGCGGCAGTCGTTGCCTCGTAAGCCGCTTCGTAGTCGCGCTGAGCCTCGCGCTGGAACGCGACCGGGATCATGAGGTAGCCCTGCTCGACGCAGTCTCCTCCGTCGCGCTCGACCAGACGCTGCGCCCGGCCGAACCAGCCGCTTGCGCGGCCCACCTCGCCCTGAATGGCGAGCGTCATGCCGAGCCAGAGCGCGCACCCTGCCGCCTTGAGCCCCTCGTCGGCATCGAGATAGGCGACATGGGCGCGCTCGAGGATCGCCAGGTACTCGTCCATTTGGCCGACGAGCGACGCGGACGTCGCGAGCAACTCGAGGTCTTCGGGCGCCAGCGGAGCCGTCTCGTCGGCCTGCGCCAGCACCGTGTAGGCGTCGAGCCACGCACGCTGCGCAAAGGCCGCGCGCCCCCGCTCGAGCATGTCGGTATCACTCGCCAGAGGCTTCACGATATTCCAGGACTCAAGGAGTGTCGAGACGGTCGCGTCGGACGATGACGTGCCGCTCTCCGTCCTCGGGATCGACGATCTCCTCCACGACACGGAAGCCGGCCTTCTCGAAGGCCCGGATCGACGCGACGTTCTGGACGTCCGGATCGGCCAGGCAGGCGATGGTCGTCGGCGCGGCAAACACGATCTCCTCGACGAAGCGGCGGAGGATCTCGCTGCCGATTCCCCGCCCCGTCAGCTCCTCGTCGCCGATCAGGATGTCGACGCCGGCAACGCCCTCACCGGCTCCGACCACCGCGGCGTAGTCGGGATAGTCGGACACCAGATAGGTCTGGAGGAAGCCGATCGGCTGCTCGCCGAGAAGCACGATGTAGTGGTCGGTCGGATCTCTCCCTTGGATGGAGGGGAGGTAATGCTCAACGACTTCCTCGTACGTCTCCCGGTCGACCCACCACCGTCGCACGTGTGGGCGCTGTAGCCACTCGTGCACGATGCGCAGGTCGTCTGGCTCCATCGGTCGGAAGCGAAGCGCCCGTTCCCCCATTGCAAGGGGATCATCGACGAAGACCGAAGTTCGGAGGCCGATGGAAACGGTCCTCGCGACCTCGGCTGCGGCCTGGGGAGTCCTGATGGCGATCTCGCCGACTTTCCAGATCCGCAAGATGCTGCACCATCGGTCCTCGCGTCAGGTCTCGATCGTCTACTTCTGGGTGCTCCTAGTCGGTTTCGCGCTCTGGCTCGCGTACGGGATCTCGATCGACAACTGGTTCCTGATCATCCCGAACGCAGTCGCGTTCACGGTCGCCGCGACGACGATCGCCGTCGCGCTTTGGTATCGCCGGCGCGACTCAGGCGGCGGTGCTTTCGACACCGCCGCCTGAGCTCCGGACGAGGTCCGCAAGCCGCGAGCGGACCCGATCGATCTCGTCCGTGTGCCGCTCGAGATCCTCGTTGCTCACTCCTCTGGCCTCGAGGATGGGCCGAACGAGGACGAGCCCTTTCAGCTGCGTCAGGACATCGTTGATCTCGTTCGTCCCTCGGTCGTGCTCGGTCACGTTCATGCGGCCACGTCCAACGCGACCGCGGCCTCGGCGGGCTCCTCCGCGGCGACCGAAGCATTCGGCTCCGTCAACACGGCCGCCACGATCGCGCCCGCGGCTGCGATCGCCGCGAGGGCGTAGAACGCGATCGTGAAGCCGTGCGTCAAGGCTTCGGGCCCGAGCGGACTCGTGCCGGGATGCGCGTTGACGTAGTGACCCGTGAACGTCGTCGCGATCGTCGTTGCGAGTGCGACTCCGATCGCGCCACCGATCTGCTGGCTCGTATTGATCAACCCCGACGCCACGCCGGCCTCGGACCGGCGCACACCGGTCAGTGCGCCGATCGACATCGCGACGAATGCGAAAGCGAGCCCGACTCCGCTGATCAGGAACGCGGGGAAGAGATCCCAGAAGTACTGCCCATCGACCGGCAGCTGCGCAAAGAGAACGATCGCCACACCGGAGATGACCATCCCGGAGACGAGCAGCGGACGGACTCCGAAGCGGGTCGTCAGCGCCTGTGCCACGCCGGAGACGACGATGACCGTGAGCGTCAACGCGACGTACGCCACGCCGGTCTCGAGCGCCGAGTAGTGCAGGACCTGCTGCATGTAGAGCGTGAGCAGGAAGAACTGCGAGAACAGCGAGCCGGCGAGCAGGAACCCGCTGACATTCGACGCGGTCAGCGTCCGCAGGCGGAAGATCCTCATCGGCAGGAGCGGCGCCTTCGAGCGCAGCTCGATGACGACGAATCCGATCACGAGCGCCGCCGAGGCCGCGAGGAGGCCGATCGTCTCGGCAGTCAGCCACCCGTGCTGGGTTGCACGCGTCATCGCATAGACGAGGAGCATCAACCCGCTGGTGATCGACGCAGCGCCGGCAGTGTCGAAGTGTCTGTGATCCAGGTCGGCTCGACTCTCCCGAAGCAGCAGCGGCGTGAGCCCGAGGACGAGCAGACCAACCGGGATGTTGATGAAGAAGATCCAGGACCAGTTGAACGCACTCGTCAACGCTCCGCCGAGCAGCACGCCGGCGGCCGCACCGCTACCTGAAGCGGCTCCCCAGATGCCGAGCGCGAGGTTGCGCTCGCGTCCTTCGGCGAACGTCGTCATCAGGATCGAGAGGGCGGCCGGCGAGAGAAGCGCCGCGCCGAGGCCCTGGAGTGCGCGGAAAGCGATCAGGGATCCCTCGGACCACGCCAGTCCGTCGAGCAGCGAGGCGACCGTGAAGAGAGCCACTCCCGCGACGAACACACGGCGCCGACCGAGCAGGTCGGCGAGCCGACCTCCGAGTAAGAGCACGCCTCCGAAGAGGATCGCGTATGCGGTGACGATCCACTGCAGGCTCTCCTGGCTGAAGTTGAGATCCGTCTTGATCGACGGGAGCGCGACGTTCACGATCGCGACGTCCAGCACGACCATGAACTGCGCGAGGACGATGAGTGCTAATCCGATCCATCGTCTACGATTTTCTAGAGGGCTCATCGGCGACTCCTATCGTTGAGTTACTCCACAATATACACATAACATCATGGTCGTGCGCTACACTAAGTGCCGATGAGCACTCCAGCCCAGATCACAGATTCCGAAACGCCGCTCAAGACCGGCCTCCCCAAGGAGCTCGTGGCGAGCACCGCGTTCCTACTGGCGCGGGTGGGCGTGGCGATCAAGATGCGCGTGATGGACGAGCTCGGGCAGGCCGGCTGCGCAGGCTACGGCTACGGCGTCCTCGCGATGCTCGGCGAGGGAGCGCAGGAGACGCAGGCTGCGATCGCGGATGGTCTCGGCGTCGACCGGAGCCAACTGGTTGGCGTCCTCGACATGCTCGAGAAGGACGGCTTCGTCGAACGCAAGCGCGACGCGCACGACCGGCGCCGCCATGCGGTGTCGATCACCCCTGAGGGAAAGCGCCAACTCGTGCGGCTACGGTCGACCGTGCGGGAGATCGAGGAGTCGTTCCTGGCGCCGTTGGACGATAAGAGCCGGAAGGCCCTTCACGAGGCGCTCCATTCTGTGGCCTCTAACCTCGACCCGCGCTACACGCGGCCGGGCTAGGGGCTCAGACCGGCGCGGGCAGCGTAAAGCTGAGCGACGGGCCGAGCCTGTGCCCGGCCTGCGACCACGTGACTTGATACTTCCGCGGGCCGCGCAGGGGGAAGTTTCGCTGCCAGATCACTTTTCCGCCCCAGTTCGCGCCCACCTTGCGCACCAGAAAACTCCTGCATTTGGACGCCGTTCCGAGAGGCCGGACGCAGATCCGGTACCGTGTGAAGTACTTCGCCGCCGTCGTCAGCTGGAAGCGGATGAGGCCACCGCGGTCTTTGAAAATTCCGTAGCAGACGTCACCACTTTGGCTACAGCGGCTCGCGATCCGACTCTCGTTTGCCGATGAGGCGAGAGGCGCTACAGCCAGTCCGGCAAGGAGCGCCAAGAGAACGATGATCCGAGCCATCGACCCACAGTCTGCCCAAACTCTCCGGAGAGCCGTCGCGTTCCTCCGGCACGCGGCTTCGACCCGCTGGGGACATATCGCCTTCATCGTTGGCTCGGTCGCCGTGGGGCTCGTGCTCGTCGGCCTCGTCTTTCAGCACGTCCGGAACATGCCGATGCCGTTCACGCACGGAAAGCCCGTCCTGCTCGTGTCGGTCGCCCTTCTCTTTCTGGCCGCCTTCCTCGCTGAAAGCGATCGGCTGGGCTCGGCTTTTCCACGTCCGGGAGCGACCCGGCCCGGCCTCCCTCGCAGCCGCCGGCGGCGGCGCGACGATCATGGGGCTGGTCCTTCCGGGCCGATTCGACGAGCTGGTCCGCATCGCCATCGTCCGGCGCTTTCCCGGCTGCCCGGCGGGAGTGCCGACGATCTGCCTCTCGCTCGTCACCCTAGGCCTCATCGACAGCGTCGCCCTCGCCCCCTTCGCTCTGATCGCAGCCGCCTGGCCAGGGAACTCCGTGGGAGTTCGCATCGGCTTCGCCGTCGTCGGCGTGGGCGGCATCGTGGCGGCGGGCATCCTCGCAGCACTCCCCCACGTCGCGCGCAGCCCCCGGCTGATGCGGTTCCGGATCGCCCGCTGGCTGGCACCGAGGGCAACCCCGCTGCGGGGTGCCTTGGAAGCCTGGGCCCTCGTGTCCGCTTCCTGGCTCGTTCGGGCGACGGCACTCACCGTCCTACTCGCCGCGCTCGGGCACGGCTACTCGTTCCCGCTCGCGATGATGTTCCTCTGCGCAGCTTCTGCGGCGGCCGCCCTGCCGATCGCCCTTGGCGGCGCAGCGACTCAGATCGGAGCAGGCGCGACGCTCCTCGTGGTCTCGGGAATCGGCACCACGCAGGCATTGGGATTCGCGCTCGCCGCGCAGACGCTGCTCATCGTCTCCGGCGCGGCCGTGCTCTTCCTCGCAGTCACCTGGAGTACGACGCGCTGGGCCGTCGGGCTGACCGCGCCCTACGTCGTCGCACTGCTTCCCAGCCTGAAGTAACTCCCGCCCGACCTCGCTGAGACAATCGAGGGGTGGAGGCTGAGCGCTCCCGCCTGCTGACGGCACCCTTCGTCCGGATCTGGCTCGCGACGCTGTGCGCCTTCGCCTCGTTCGGCATGGTCGTGCTCACGCTGCCGCTGTACGCGAAGGACGAGCTGAGTCGTGGCTCGGCTGCGATCGGCATCGCGATGGGCGCTGCGAGCCTCACCTCGATCGTCTTCTCGACTCTTTCCGGGCGGTTCGCCGATCGGTATGGACGGCGCCCGCTCCTGCTCTCGGGCGCAGCCGTGATGGTCGTGCTGTTACCTCGCTCTGGCACTGACTCCCGGGCTCGCGGGCGTCATCGGCGTACGACTCGTCGCGGGTGCTGCCGAGGCGACTTTCGTGGTCGGCGCCTACACGGTCGTCGCGGACATCGCGCCCGAGGATCGCCGCGGCGAGGCGTTGAGCCTCGTCACCCTCGCCTCCTATCTCGGTCTGACGATTGGGCCCGTTCTTGCCGACCTCATTCTCGGCGGCGACCGCTTCGTGGCCGTCTGGCTCGTGACCGCCGGGCTCGTTCTCGTCGCGCTCGCGATGACCGCGACCTTCCCCGAGACGAAACCGCGCCTGGAAGAGGCGGCTCCGCTGAGCTGGCTGCCGCCTCGCGGCGCGCTGCTCCCCGGGTTGCTCGTGCTCGTCGGCCTGCTCGGCTTCGGCGGCTACGTGACCTTCGCGGCGCTCTATGCCCGCGATCTCGGCATCGACCGTCCGGGGCTCGTCTTCGCGCTCTTCGGGGGCGTCATCTGCCTCGTCCGCGCTTTCGGGCGCAGGATCCCGGATGCGCTGGGCGCGCAACGCACGCTCTTTCTCTCCTTCCTGGCGCTCGCGACCGGGCTCGCGATCATCGGCGTCTGGCAGTCGACGACCGGCCTTCTCGTCGGAACGGTCGTCTTCGCGGCAGGGCAGGCGCTCACATACCCCTCGGCGGTGCTGCTCGCCATGGAGGCGACACCGATGGCGGAGCGAAGCGCAACGGTCGGCACGGTCGGCGCCTTCGTGGACGTGGCGATCGGGCTCGGCGCGTTCACGCTCGGCGGCGTCGCCGCGGTCTGGGGCTACAACGGTGCATTCCTCGTCGCGTCGGTCATCGCGCTCGGCGGTCTCATCGTGCTTGCGCCGCTCCGACATTCGGGCAGGATTCCCGCCGAGGAGGGGGTGCCGTGACCGACGACCCACTCGAGCTCGACCCGGAGACGATGCGGCAGCTCGGCTACCTCGCCGTCGACGTCCTCGTCGAGCGGCTGAGCGATCCCTCAATTCCGCCGCTGCGCCGCGCGACTCCGGATGAGATGGCAGCGAGGCTCAGCGGCCCGCCTCCGAGCGATCCGGAGAGCTTCGACGAGATCCTTCGGCGGCTCGGTGAGGACGTGCTGCCCTTCATGAGCAGGGGCGACCATCCCGGTTTCTTCGCTTTCATCCCGTTCTCGGGGACGTGGCCGGGCGCCCTCGGCGACCTCGTGGCGAGCGCCTGCAACGTCTACGCGGGCTCGTGGATGGAGTCCGCCGGCCCGAGCCAGGTCGAGCTCGAGGTGCTCGGCTGGTTCAAGGACTGGGTCGGCTACCCATACGAGGCGGCCGGGCATCCTCGTTAGCGGCGGCTCGGCGGCGAACCTCACGGCGCTCGCCTGCGCGCGGGAGACGCGCGCCGGGGGCATGGCTGACGACCTCGTCGCCTACGTCTCCGATCAGACCCACTCGTCGTTCGCCCGCGCCGCACGAAATCTCGGCTTTCGCCACGACCAGGTGCGCGTGCTGCCCGTCGACGACAGCTACCGGCTGCGCACCGACCTGCTGGCCTCCGCGATGGACGCGGACCTCGCCGCAGGACGGCGGCCCTTGTTCGTCTGCGCAAACGGCGGCGCGACGAACACAGGAGCGGTCGATCCACTGCCCGCGATCGCGGCCATCTGCCGGGAGCGGGGTGCCTGGTTCCACGTCGACGCGGCCTACGGCGGGTTCGCCGTGCTCGCGGACGCCGGCCGGGCGCAGCTCGAGGGCCTCGCGCTCGCGGACTCGATCACGCTCGACCCGCACAAGTGGCTCTACCAGCCGTACGAGTGCGGCTGCCTGCTCGTCCGCGCGGGGCCGGCGCTCGGCAGGCGCCTTCGCGATCACCCCGGACTACCTGAACGACGCGGTCGCGCGAGCCGGCGAGATCAACTTCTCCGACCTCGGCATGCAGCTGAGCCGCTCGTCGCGGGCGCTCAAGATCTGGGTCTCGATCCACTACTTCGGCCTCGACGCGTTTCGGCGGGCGATCGAGCGCTCGCTCGAGCTCGCCGCGCTCGCGACGGCGCGGATCGAGCGGAGCGAGGAGCTCGAGCTTGCTGGCGCCGACGTCGCTCGGCGTCGTCTGCTTCCGGCGGCGCTTCGGCGGCCTCGCCGACGGGGAGGCGCTCGACGCGAGAAACGGCCAGCTCGTGTCGGCACTCGAGGCGAGCGGCCTCGGGCTCGTCTCGTCGACGCGACTCCACGGCAGGTACGCGATCCGGATGTGCGTCATGAGCCACACGACCGGCCCCGCGGACGTCGAGCGCGTCCTCGACTTCCTCGAGACGGCCGAGGTCGGAGACGCAGAGACGAGCCCGCTTGCGCGCTACGAGCGGCATCCGGACATCACCACGAGTCACGCCGTACCGACGCGGGTCGCGCTTCAGCCTGCTCGAGGAGCTCACACCCGAAGACATGCGCCGCGTCACGGAGCTCGGTACCCCGCGCGAGGTCGAGCAGAGCACGATCATCGTCGAGCAGTGGGCGACGAGCAGAGACTTCTTCGTGATCGTCGAGGGCTCGGTCGACGTGCTCGTCGACGGAGAGCGGATCGCGAAGCTCGGCCCCGGTGAGTTCTTCGGCGAGATCGCCGCGCTCGACTGGGGAGCCGGGTTCGGCTACCCGCGGATCGCCGAGGTCATTGCGGCGACCCCGCTCCGGCTCCTCGTCTACCCCGACGGAAGCCTGCAGGGCCTCGTCCGCGAGCTTCGGAGCGTCGAGCGGGTGATCAGAGCTGCCGTCGAGTACCGGCTGCGCGTCCGCTGATGGCCGTCCACAGGGTCCTCGCGGCCGTCTTCCGGAACCCCGAGCTGCGGCGAGTCGAGCTCGCGTTCGTCGCCTTCAACGCCGCCGAGTGGGGCACGTACATCGCGATGCTCGTCTATGCCTACGAGCAGGGTGGGACGACGACGGCGGGTGTCGTCGCGGTCGCCCAGCTGATCCCGGCCGGCCTCTTCGCGCCCTTCGCGGGCGTGCTCGCCGACCGGCGCGGCCCTGCCCGGATGCTGACGATCGGGTACGTCGCGCAGGGCGTCGCGATGGGAGCGACGGCGGTCGCGCTCTTCGCCGACGGGCCGCCGCTCCTCGTCTACGCGCTCGGAGCCGCCTGCGTGACCGCGGTCACGCTCACGCGCCCAGCGCAGTCGGCGGTGCTCCCCGCCCTCGCACGGACCCCGGAGGAGCTGACCGCGACGAACGTCGTCTCGGCCTGGATCGAGAGCGCGAGCATCTTCCTGGCGCCGGCTGTGGCGGGCGTGCTGCTCGGGCTCAGCGGCCCGGGAGCGGTGTTCGCGGCGATGGCGGCAGTGGTGCTCCTGGGTGCGCTGATCACGGTCGGCCTCCCCGGCCCCGCCGGCACGGCCGGAAGCGAGGGCGAGGCCGGGCCCCTGGAGGAGACTCTCGCGGGCTTCCGCCTTCTGGCGCGCGACCGGCCGGCGCGAACCCTCGTCACGCTGCTCGGAGCGCAGTACATCGGCATCGGCGCGCTCGACGTCCTCTACGTCGTGCTCGCGCTCGGCGTACTCGACCTCGGGCAATCCGGAGCGGGCTACCTCAATGCCGCCTTCGGCGCCGGAGGCGTGCTGGGGATCGCCGCGACGGCGGCGCTGGTGGGACGGCCGCGGCTCGCCCCGCCGCTGCTCGCGGGCCTCGCTGTCTGGGCCGCCTCCCTCTGGGCGCTCGCGGCCTGGTCGACGACGATCGGCGCCGTCGTGCTGCTGGCGACGGCCGGCGCAGGTCGCAGCCTGCTCGACGTCGCCGGGCGGACGCTCCTCCAGCGCACGGCGCCGACCGAGCTTCTGTCGCGTATCTTCGGCGTCCTCGAAGGGCTCGGGACACTCGCCCTCGCGATCGGCTCGATTCTCGTTCCAGTGCTCGTCGGCCTCTGGGGCGCGAAAGGTGCCTTGATCGGGATCGGAGCCCTGCTGCCGCTGATCGCTCTCGCCGCGGGCCGGAGCCTGCTGAGCATCGACCGCAGCGCGACCGTTCCGGTCACGGAGATCGCATTGCTCCGGTCGTCGCCGACGTTCGGCCTGCTGGGCGCGCCGCAGCTCGAGCGGCTTGCCCGCGGCCTGACCCCGACGAGCGTCGGTGCCGGGGAGACGGTCATGCGCGAGGGCGAGGACGGCGACCGCGCCTACCTCGTCGCCGACGGCGAGCTCGACGTCTCGGTCGCGGGCCAGCCGATCGCGGTTCTCAGGCGCAGCGATCTCGTCGGGGAGATCGCGCTGCTCAGAACCGGCAAGCGAACGGCGACCGTGGTTGCCCGCAACGACGCACGGCTGTACGAGCTCGACACCGAGGCGTTCTTCGAGACCGTCGGGGGCAGCCACGCAGCTTCGGGCGCGCTCGACCAGCTCGTCGACCAGCGTCTCGACGAGACCGACAAGGTCGGTGGGAGAATCCCGTTGTGATCGATCCTCTCGACCGCTGGCGCGAGTACGGCGAGAAGCCCGACTTCGCGGGCCTGCTCACCTTCGGCGGCCTTCCTTACACGGAGGATCCGGCCGAGCTTGCGGGCGTCGACGTCGCCATCGTCGGGGCGCCGACCGACGACCTCGTCTCGGATCGCCCCGGCACGCGTTTCGGGCCGAGGGGGATCCGCGCCGCGAGCTGTCCGCCAGGCCCGCATCTCGAGGCCGGCATCGACGCGTTCGCGGAGCTGCGCATGGTCGACTTCGGCGACGCACCGGTGCTGCCGGCGGATCCTGCTCGCTCGCACGCGGCGATCGAGGCGACCGTCGGTCAGGTGCTCGCGGCCGGCGCGATCCCGATCGTGCTCGGCGGCGACCACTCGATCGCCGAGCCGGACATCCGGGCCTGCGCGGCGGCACACGGCCCGGTCGGCCTCGTCCATTTCGACACCCACACTGACACGGGGACACAGGTCTTCGGCGTCGAGGTCTCGCACGGGACGCCGATGTTCCGCCTCGTCGAGGAGGGAGCGATCGACCCCAAGCGCTACGTACAGATCGGGCTGCGCGGCTACTGGCCCGGGCCGGACGAGTTCGGATGGCAGGACTGGCACGGGATCACGAGCTTCTTCGCGCACGACGTACGGCGCCTCGGAATCGAGGACGTGATCGGCCAGACGCTTTCGATCGTCGGGGAAGGCGCCGTGTTTCTCTCGATCGACGTGGACGTGCTCGATCCGGCCTTCGCGCCCGGAACCGGGACGCCCGAGCCGGGCGGCCTCACCTCGGCCGAGCTGCTCTGGGCGGCGCGAACGGCCGCTGCCGGGCTCGACGTCGTCGGTGCCGACGTGGTCGAGGTGATCCCGACTGCCGTCGGCTCAGCCGACGTGACGGCTCTCGTCGCCGAGCGGATCGTTCGCGAGGTGATGACCGGGATCGCCCTGCGAAGGCGCTCAGCCGGGAAGTAGGGCGCGCGGCAGTCGGCGCCGGGCCGTCGCGAGCGCTTCGCGGAGCGCCCGGCCGGCTTCGGGCCCGTGAAAGCCCTCACCGTGTCCAAAGAGGACATGCTCCGGCTCGACGGCGCCGAGGGCGCGACGAGGCGGGAAGAGGCGCAAGAGCGGATGGACGCCGAACGGCTCGTCGCGCGCCGTGAAGTAGCCGACGCTGCCGAGGGCATCGCCGCAGACGAGAACTCGCTCCTCGGAGAACCAGAGAGCGATCTCCCTCCAGAGCCTTCGCCGCACGAGCGGCAGCACGACGAACGGCGCACCGGGCACGTCCGTGAAGGGCGTGACGTGAAGCGGAACGCCGAATCGCTCCGAAACCGCTGCGTTGTCGCGCTTGTGACGGTCGACGAGCTGGACGACGCCGACCGGCTCGCCGAGCGCGCGGATCCGCTCGTCGATCCCTGGGCCGTCGACGACGTCCGTCAGCCAGACGCGCCCTCCGGCGAGGACGGCGTGCGACGTCCTCCGAAGCCGCTCGCCTTCGGGGCTCCAGCCGAATCCGTGGTCGAACTCGTCGAGAAATCGGAGCTGCACGGGAACACTATGGCCGTGACCCCGGAGAAAGGCACCTCGAACGCGGAGATCGCGGACCGGCTCGAGACCTTCGCGACGCTCCTCGACCACGGGTGATGCAGCCCGTCAGGCGTCTGCGTCGGTGCCCGGGCCGGTCGTCGTCCACTCGCGCACCTCGTACCAGTGGCTATCCCGCAGCGCCGCAGCCACCCTCGGATCCGTGTGCTCCGCGTAGAAGACGTTCTTGTCGAGATCCGCGCAGATTGCGACCTCGTTGACCGAGACGTCCGCCAGGTGCACGAAAGCGTCCGCCGGCAGCTTCGCCTCCGCGACCGTGTAGTGCTTGAACTGGAGGTCGGGCGCGATCTCCGTCAGCTGCGGCCAGTCGGGGCAGGTCCTCGAGCTCATACCGCCCCCACCTGAGGCCGCGAGCCCTCGAGCGACCACGCACCCTCGAAGAGCAGCGGCCCCCGCGCGCCGTCGGCGCCCGAGACGATGAACTGCGCCGCCCGATCGAGGCGGTGGTAGCGGTGCGATCCCTCGGAGTCGACGATCGTGACGCCGATCTGGAACGTGCCCTCCGCGAGCGGCAGTCGGTCGACTGCGAACCGGAACTGCCTCACCCCCGGTGCGCCGTCCCAGCCGAGCTCGCCGAGATCCTGTTGGCTCGCCCCGAGGAGCGCACCCGAGAGGTCCCGCAGCTCCAGCGAGAGTCGCGGCGGGGGAACCGACCGCTCCGTCTCCACGAGCAGCCGGACGGAAACCGGCTCACCGGCGACGAAGTGGTCCCGCGAAACGCCGTCGGTGCCCTCGACGGCGAGCCCGGCAAGGCGCACCTCGCCGGAGCCCCACTCGTGCAGCCCTGGCACCGGTCTCGGAAGGCTCCTCCTCATCGGCGAGCTGTGCGTGGTAGCGCCGGAGCGCCTCGTCAGTCTCGCCGTCGTACTCGATCCGGCCGGCCCGAAGGAGCACTGCCCGGTCACAGAGGTGCTCGACGGCTGAGGCCACATGGGACACGAAACAGAGAGTGCCACCCTGACCGGTGAACTCGATGATCTTGTTCACGCACTTGCGCTGAAACGCCTCGTCGCCGACAGCGAAGACCTCGTCCAGCAGCAGCACGTCGGCCCGGACGTGGACCGCGATCGCAAAGCCGAGCCGCATCTGCATCCCGGAGGAGTAAGTGCGCACCGGAAAGTCGATGAAGCGGTCGAGCTCGGCGAACTCGACGATCTCGTCGAGCCTCTCGTCGATCAAGCGCCGCTTGAGCCCGTAGATCGAGCCGCTCAGGTAGACGTTCTCGCGGCCGGTGAAGTCGGGGTGAAAGCCGGCGCCGAGCTCGAGCAGCGAGCCGACCGATCCGCCGACCTCGACTCGTCCCATCGTCGGGCTGAAGATGCCCGCGATCAGCCGGAGGAGCGTCGTCTTGCCCGAGCCGTTGCGGCCGACGAAGCCGATCGAGCGGCCGGGCTCGACGTGCAGCGAGACGTCGCGCAGCGCCCAGATGTCCGTCGGCTTCAGGTCGCGCCGGCGGACGATCGCCTCCTTCAAGGTCATGTTCCGCTTCGGGTAGACCCGGAAGCGGCGCCCGACATTTTCGACCAGGATCTCGCCCGTCTTCATAGCTTCGAGGGTACTCCAACGACCTCACGTGAGAGCTCGGCCAGCCCGCGGATGAACGCGGGATCGTCGTTCAGCGACTCGATCCTCTCCAGGTCGAGCCCGAGCTCCGCCGCACGCTCCTGGGCCTCGACGTCGATGTCCCAGAGGATCTCGAGGTGGTCCGAGACGAAGCCGATCGGGCAGACGAGGACGCGGGTGACACCGGCGCCGGCAAGCGTGTCGAGCTCCTCCAGGAGATCCGGCCCCAGCCACGGCTCGCCCGTCGCGCTCGCGCTCTGGTAGGCGAACGACCAGCGCTCGAGCCCGGCCCGCTCCGCAACGAGACGCGCAGTCTCGAGCAGCTGATCCTGGTAGGGGTCGCCCGACTCGAGAATCCGCGCCGGGAGGCTGTGCGCCGTAAAGACGACGTGCCCGGCCTCGCCGCGCACGCGGTCGGCCAGCACGTCGAGATAGGGCTCGTGTGTGTGCCAGCTCTCCACGAAGCGCAGCTCGGCCCGGCCGGCAAGCGCGTCCTCGAGCCGCTCGCGATAGCCCGCGACGGAGAGGCGCGAGTAGTGGGGCGCGAGCACGATTGCGACGATCGTGTCCGCTCCCGCGGCGAGCGCGCGCTCGACCCCGTCGGCGATCCGCGGCTGCCAGTGCTTCATGCCGACGAACACCGGCCAGCCCAACTCGCTTTCGAGCGCGGCCCGCTGAGCCTCGGTCGCCTCGTCGAGCGGAGATTGGCCGCCGATCCGCCGGTACCGCTCCGCGAGCTCCTCGACCGCGCCCGGCGAGATCGGCTTGCCCTCGCGAACGTCCGCGAGGTACGCGGGCACGTCCTCCGGGCGCGACGGGCTTCCGTAGGCCATGAGGAGGACGGCGAACGTCACGCTGCGACCCTCGAGGTCTGCTCGCGGACGAGCTCGACGAGGCGCTTGAGGTCGGCCGGGTCGGTGTCCGGGAGCACGCCGTGCCCGAGATTGAAGATGTGCCCCGGGCGGCCGCCGGCGGACTCGAGTATCCGCACCGCAGCCTCGCGCGTCCGCTCGAACGGTCCAAGCAGAAGCGCAGGGTCGAGGTTGCCCTGCACGCCCCGGTCGTAACCGACCCGCTCGCCAGCCCTCGTCGAGCGGCACGCGCCAATCGAGCCCGATCACGTCACCGCCTGCGGCCGCCATCGCCTCGAGCAGGTGGGAGGTGCCCGTCCCGAAGTGGATCGTCGGAGCCTCCACCGAGGCGAGGATGCGCGCCGAGTAGGGCGCGACGAACTCGTCGTAGTCGGCCCGCGAGAGCGCGCCGACCCAGGAGTCGAAGAGCTGCACCACGTCGGCGCCGGCCGCGACCTTCGCCCGCAGATAGGCGATCGACGTCTCGGTCAGCTTCTCCATCAGACCGTGCCACACGCCGGGCGAGCCGTACATGCAGCGCTTCGTCTCGACGAAATCGCGGGTCGGCTTCCCCTCGATGAGGTAGCCGGCGACGGTGAACGGCCCGCCGCAGAAGCCGACGAGCGCCTGCTCAGGCTCGAGCTGCGAGCGAACGAGCCTCACCGCCTCGAGGATGAACGGCACCGCCTCTTCCGGGTCGGGCACGCGAAGAGCCTCGACGTCGGCCGGAGTGCGTACCGGCTTGTCGATCACCGGGCCGATGCTCTCGACGAGCTCGACGTCGATCCCCATGCCGAGGATCGGCAGCATGATGTCGGCGAACATGACCGCTGCGTCGACCCCGTGAACCCGCACGGGCTCGAGGGTCACCTCCGCGCAGAGCTCCGGCTGCCGGCAGACCTCGAACAAGTTGTGGTGCTTGCGGATCTCGCGGTAGCCGGGCAGCGAGCGCCCCGCCTGGCGCATGAACCAGACCGGAGTCCGCTCGACCGGCTCCAGGCGCGCGGCTCTGACGAGGAGTGGGCGTCAACATCAGAGATAGGCAGCGAGCTGGTCGTCGACGCGTCGGAAGACGAGCGCTGCGGCGATGAGGGCGACACCAGCGGCGACGATCACGTACGCCACGTCGCCGAGGGCCGGAAGCTCCCCGAAGAAGAGCGGGTCGCGAATCGCCAGGACGAACGGCGAGACGGGGTTGCCGTAGTGGATGAGGTCGACGAGCTTGGGGTGGTTGCCGATCCCCGGCAGGTCGAGGGTGTAGAAGACCGGGGTCAGGAAGAACCAGGGCAGCAGCACCGCCGTCAGCAGGTGCTCGACGTCCCGGAAGATCACGGTCACCGCCGCGAGCACGAGGGCGAGGCTGCCGGCGAACGCGACGAGCAACGGCAGCAGCGGAAGCGCGGCCCAGAACGTCGACCGCGTCTCGGGAATGACGATCAGGTTCACCGGGATGATGATCGCGAGCATCACGACGCAGCGTGACGGCGTTCGTCGCGACGACCGCGAACGGGAGCAGCTGCCGCGGGAAGCGCACCTGCTTCACGAGGCTCGCCTGGCCGAGCAGGCTCGTGCACGAGGTCTGGAGCGCGCCCTGGAAGAAGATCCACGTGGCGAGGCCGGAGAGCAGAAAGAGGGGGTAGTGCTTGATGTCGACCGCCTTCAGGATGACCGAGAAGACGATCGTGTAGACGCCCATCAGGACGATCGGCAGCACGAGCGTCCAGCCCACTCCGAGCACCGATCCGCGGTACTTCAGGCTCAGCTCGCGGCGGAAGAGGTTGAGGAAGAGATCGCCGTAGCGGAAGAGGTCTGCGTAGAGCGTCACGGCCGTGGACAGTGTAGGGGTCTATCGTCACCCGCCGTGCGCATCGTCGTCGACGCAACACCGCTCTCCCACCCGCGTACCGGGGTCGGCAACTACCTGCGCGGCTCGCTTCATGGACTGGCAGAAGCATCGGGTGGAGAGCACGAGATCGTCGCCTTCGCTGCGGTCAGCATGCTCTCGCGGAATCGGCTGCGCGAGGCGCTCGCGGACATCCCCGTCGAGCGCCGCCTCGTCACCCTCCCACCGTCGGCACACCTCTGGCGCACGCTCTGGAGCCGCGTCGGCACTCCCCCGGTCGAGCGGCTCGCAGGCCCGCTCGACGTCTTCCATTTCTCCGACTGGATGTACCCGCGCCAGCGCGGGGGCCTGCGCTCGACGATCGTCCACGACCTCATACCGCTCCACTTTCCGGAGTGGGTGCACCCGCGGACGCGACGGCAGAACCTGGCGAAGTACGCGCACGCCACGCGCACCTGCGACGTGATCGTGACCATCTCCTCGTTCACCGCCGACGACATCGCAGACCGCCTCGACTTCCCGCGCGAGCGGATCGTCGTCGCCTATCCGGGAGTGGACGAACGATTCACGCCCACCAGAGAAAGCAACAGACTGTTGCAAAGGACGGGGACTATGTGCTGATGCTCGCCCCCAACGACCCCCGGAAGAACTACTCGAACCTCGCAGCAGCGATGGAGATCGTCCGTGCCCAGAGGCCGGAGCTGCGCCTGCTGGCGCCCGACCACGTGTCGGACGAGGAGCTGCCCGCTCTCTACCGCGGCGCGGCCGTCTTCGCCTACCCGTCCTTCTTCGAGGGCTTCGGAATCCCGATCGTGGAGGCGATGGCGAGCGGGGCTCCCGTCGTCGCGTCCTCGCACCCCTCGCTGGACGAGGCCAGCGGCGACGCCGCCGTGCGGGTCGACCCCGAGAGCCCGGAGGCGATCGCGGAGGGCATCGAGCGCGCCTTGACGGAGGGACAGTCACTCTCGGCAATTGGCCTCGAGCACGCGAAGCGCTTCACGTGGCGCGCCTGCGGCGAGGCCCAGCTTCAAGGATTCTCAGCAGGTCTCTGAGACACTTCCGGGCGTGCTCCGCGTCGGCCTCGATGTCTCTCCGCTTGCCCTGACGAAGGCGGGAACTGCCCGTTACCTGACCAACCTCCTGGCCGGGCTCGAGGGCGACCCCTCGCTCGAGGTCCGGCGCTTCTCCTACGGCGGATCGGGCCGGCTGAGGAGGATCGTGCGAGACACCGTCTGGTACCCCGTAACCTTGCCGCGCAAGGCCCGGCGGGAGGGGGTCGACGTGCTCCACTGCACGACGATGCGTGCGCCTTTCCGCTCCCGCGCGCCGCTCGTCGTCTCGATCCACGACGTAGCGGTGCTCCGGCACCCGGAGACCTTCAACCGCTGGACGCGCAACTACAGCGCGCGCGCTCTCCCCCGCGTCGCCCGGGCTGCTGACGCGATCATCGTCGGGTCGCAGTTCGCCGCCGACGAGGTGCGCGAGCTCCTCGACGTTGCGAGCCGAGAAGATCCGCGTGATCCCGTACGGGGTCGGGCCGCCGTTCGAGCCGGACGGAGAGCGAGAGGAAGGCTCCTACGTGCTGGCGGTCTCGACGCTCGAGCCGCGGAAGAACCTGTCTCGGCTCGTCGAAGGCTTCCGCCGGTCGGGGCTCGACGGCCTCGAGCTGCGTCTCGTCGGCGCCGAAGGCTGGGGCGACGTGCACGTCGACGGCGAGCGCATCCGGCGCCTGGAAAACGTCGACGACGAGGAGCTTGCCCGGCTCTACCGCGGCGCGGCGTGCGTCGCGTACGTCTCGCTCTACGAGGGATTCGGGCTGCCTGTGTTGGAGGCGATGGCCTGCGCCGTGCCGGTCGTCGCCCCGGCCGGCCGGCCGTACAGCGAGTTTGCGCACGGCATCTCGTTCGAAGTCGACCCGCTCGACCCCGACTCGATCGCACAGGGCCTACAACGAGCGGTTGCGGGCGGCAAGCAGCTCGTCGGCGCGCGGCGGGCTGCCGACTTCAGCTGGGAGCGCGCCGTGCAGGCACATGTCGATCTCTACCGGGAGCTCGCCGCGTGAAGCCCCTCGTCGCGATCGACGCCGACGTGCTCGGCCGTCGCCGCACCGGCGACGAGAGCTACGTCTCGGCCCTGCTGCGCGAGCTCGTGCCGATCGCCGACCGCGAGCGGCTCGCAGCGATCACCAGGCACCCCGAGCTCGTGCCGGCCGGTATCGAGCCCGTGGAGCTGAAAGCGCGCAGCCAGCCGCTGCGCATGGCCTCCCGGCTGCCGCTCCTTCTTCGCCGCCTTCGTCCCGCGCTCGCGCATTTCCTCTACGTGATCCCGCCGGCGTATCGAGGCCCGGCCGTGGTCGCAATCCACGACCTCTCCTTCGAGGTCATGCCCGAGCTCATGTCCCGAAGCGACCGCTTCTTCTTCCGGACGTTCGTCCCGCGCTCGGCGCGACGGGCGGACCGAGTCCTGACGGGCTCGGAGTGGACGAAGCGGGATCTCATCGAGCGCTGGCGAATCGACGAAGCGCGGATCACGGTCACGCCCTACGGCGTCGACCCGATCTTCAAGCCGGACGGGCCTCGCCGCGACGGCCCGCCGTACGCGCTGTTCGTGAGCGCGATCCAGCCCAGGAAGGATCCGCTGACGGCGCTCGAAGCGCTCACGCACGTCAACGGCGACCTGCGCCTGCTCCTCACCGGCCCCGAGAAGAGCGGCGGCGACGAGCTGCGCGCGGCGATCCAGCGGCTCGGCCTCGGCGACCGAGTCGAGATCACGGGCCACGTCACGCTCGACGAGCTGGCCGCGCTCTACCGCGGCGCGGCCTGCCTCGTCTACCCGTCGCGCTACGAGGGCTTCGGCCTGCCTGTATTCGAGGCGATGGCGTCCGGCACGCCGGTCGTCGCTGCGTCGGCCGGCGCGATGCCCGGAGGTGACCGGCGACGCAGCTGTCCTCGTCGAGCCGGGCGATCCGGCCGCGCTCGCCGCCGGGATCGAGCAGGCGCTTGCCGACCGCGAGCGGTTCGTGGCCGCCGGCCTCGAGCGGGCCGGCCAGTTCAGTTGGGCCGAGACTGCGCGGCTGACCCTCGAGACCTACCGTGAGCTGCTGTGAGCCGAGAGGTCGCGGGCGTCGTCGTCACCCACGGGCCGCACCCGGAGCTCGAACGGTGCGTCGCCGCACTCGGCCCCCAGGTGGACGAGCTCGTCGTCGTCTCCAACCCGCCCGCTCCGGCGGTGGAGTCGCGCCTGATCGTCAATGACCAGGCCCGCGGCTTCGCCACCAACGCAAACCGCGGCATCGCCGAGACGACCGCGCCGTACGTCGTCGTCGCAAACGCCGACACCGAGCCCAGGCCGGGAGCTGTCGCCGCCTTGCGGGACTTCATGGAGGAGCACCCGCGCTGCGGCGTCGCCGGGCCCCTCCTGCGCAACTCCGACGGCACGCTTCAGGCATCGCGCCGGACGTTTCCCACGGTCTCGGGCACGATCGTCAGGCGCACGCCCCTCAGGCTGCTCCTCAAGCCGCAGGAACGGCAACGCCGCCACTACTTGCTGGAAGAGCGTCCCGCCGAGCCGGTCGAATCGGACTGGATGCTGGGCGCGTTCCTCCTCCTGCGGCGCGAGATGCTCGACGAGCTCGGCGGCTTCGACGAGGGCTACCGGCTCTACGGCGAGGACATCGACCTCTGCTACCGAGCCAAGCAGGCGGGCTGGGAGCGGTGGTTCGTGCCGCAGGCCGCCGTCCGCCACGCGCACGCCGCAGTCACGGACCGGCGGTTTCTGACGCGCCAGACCCTCTGGCACTGGCGCTCGATCGCGAGGTTTGTGCGCAAGCATCCCGAACGATTACGCAACATCTAGCCGCTAACCTCCGACCCCAGGGACGTCATGGAAGAAGAGCCCCGAATCGCAGTCGAGAAGGCAGGAGCCCCGCCTCCGCACGCCTTCAAGTACACGGAGTTCCAGGCCGACCCGGCCTCGACGCACGGCAAGGTCGTCTCGCTCGTCCCGCCGGCCACGCGCGTCCTCGAGTTCGGCTGTGCGACCGGGTACATGTCCGAGGTGCTGAAGAACCGTCTCGGCTGCACCGTGACCGGCGTCGAGATCTCCCCCGAAGCCGCGGCGCTCGCCGAGGAGCACACCGAGCGCGTGATCGTCGGTGACGCGGAGAAGATCGACTTCGCCGCAGAGCTCGCCGGCGAGGAGTTCGACGTCGTCCTCTTCGCCGACGTCCTCGAGCACCTGAAGGAGCCGGGAGACGTCCTCCGCCGCGTCCGTCCGTTCATCGCCGAGAACGGCGTCGTCATCGCGTCGATTCCGAACATCGCGCACGGCAGCGTGCGCCTCGCGCTCCTCAGCGGCGAGTTCCGCTACCGGGACTGGGGCCTCCTCGACGACACACACCTGCGCTTCTTCACCCGCTCCTCGATCCAGGACCTCTTCGAGGAAACGGGCTACGTCGTCACGCACTGGCTGCGGCAGCGGCTCGACATCGGCGAGACTGAGATCAGCGTTCCGGACATCCCGGATGCGGTGCGCGAATGGCTCAGCTCCGACCCGGAATCGACGACGTACCAGTTCGTCCTGCGGGCAAGCGTCTCCGAGCCGGCCAGCCAGCTCAAGACGATGCGAGAAGAGCTCGAAGAGCTGCGCCGCCACAGAGACGCGTCGGTCCAGCTCGCCGCTGCGAACCAGGAGCTCGGCGAGCTTCGTCCTCTGCGCGAGGAGGTCGCGAGCCTCCGCGCCGAGAACGATGCTGTACGGCGCGCGCACGCCGTTCAGGGCCAGCGGATCGTGAACGAGCGCGTGGCCTTCGCCGAGGGCTTGGCGCACGTGCACGCCGTGGTCTACGGCTCCCGCTCGTGGCGCCTGACGGCGCCTCTACGGGGCGGGATCCGCCTGACCCGCCGCATGCGCGGACGATGACGCCGCTCCACTTTCCGTCGGTCGACGAGCCGCTCGTCTCGGTGGTCATGGTCACGTACGGCAACTGGCCGCTCGCGCGCCGAGCACTGGAGGCCCTTCACGAAAACACGGCCCCTATCTACGAGCTCATCGTCTTCGACAGCGCATCGCCCGACGAGACCCCCGCAAAGCTCAGCGAGGAGGTCGAGGGCGCAACGCTCATCCTGAGCGAGACGAACGCCGGCTTCGGACCCGGCTCGAACCGGGGCGCCGAGCAGGCGCGCGGACGATACCTGTGCTTCCTGAACCCGGACGCGCTCGTTCAGCCGGGCTGGCTCGACCCCCTCGTCGAGACGCTCGAGAGCGGGGCGCAGGTCGGCTCCGTCGTCCCGATGCTGCTCAACCCGGACGGGACGATCCAGGAGGCGGGGTCGGTGGTGGACTCGGTCGGCTGGACGAAGGCATTGGGCTCGGGCGAGAGCGCCGATGCGACCGAGCACCGCTTTCTCCGAGAGGTTGACTACGGCTCGGCAGCATGCCTCCTCATCGAATCGGAGACGTTCACCGAAGTGGGCGGCTTCGACCCTGTCTACGGCGTCGGCTACTTCGAGGATGTCGATCTCGCCTTCAAGCTGAAGGAGCGCGGGCTTCGGACAATGTACGAGCCCCGGTCCCGCGTCGTGCACGAGCTGCACGGCTCCGGCGGGTCGCTGCAGGCCCGCCGGCAGATGGAGGCGAACCGGACGATCTTCTTCGAGCGCTGGAGCGAGCGGCTGGCGCGGCGCCCGAACCTGATCGAGCTCGAGACGAAGCGCTCGCGGCTCGTGTCGGCCCGCGATGCAGAGATCGCCGACCGGATCCTCGTCATCGACGATCGCGTGCCCCACCACGACCGCGGCTCTGGCGATCCGCGGATGGCGAAGATGCTCTACGAGATGGTCGAGCTGTGGCCGGAGGCGCGAATCACGCTCGCGGCGGCCGACGACAGCGAGGTCGAGCGGTACGCGGAGCCTCTGCTCGCCCGTGGGATCGAAGTCGTCGCGCCGCCAGTCGACTGGGGCAAGTGGTTCGAAAGCCGCACGTTCCACTACTCGGCGGCGATCGTCAGCCGCGGCACGAATGTCTCGCGCTTCGGCGGGCTCCTGCAGACCACGCAGCCCCAGGCGCTGCGCGCGTTCGACACAGAAGCACTCGCCTTCCGGCGGCTCGAGCGGATGGTCGGCTTTCTCGGCGACCCGGCGGCGGGCTCGCGTGTGAGCGCAGAGGCGATCAACTCTCGCCAGGTGGAGCTGGGGGCGCTGCAGGAGTCTGCGGTCGTCTTCGCTGTCTCCGCCGAGGAGGCCGAGTTCATCGGCGAGATGGCACCGGGCAAGCCGACCTTCGTGCTCCCGAACTGGGTCGAGACCGTCGCAAAGCCTGCCGGATTCGCGGCGCGGCAGGATCTCCTCTTCTTCGGAGGTTTCCTCGCCGGTCCGGGGTCGCCGAACGAGGATGCGTTGCTCCAGCTCGTCAAGGAGGTGATGCCGATCCTCTGGGAGCGCGAGCCCGACCTGCGGCTGCACGTCGTCGGCGCTGATCCCACTCCGGCGGTCGAGGCTTTGCACGGCGAGCGCGTCAACGTCGTCGGCTTCGTGGACGACCCTGCCGAATGGCTGGGTCGTACCCGCGTGCATGTCAGTCCGATGCGCTACGGCGCCGGAATCAAGCTGAAGCTGCTCGACACGATCGCCGCCGGCCTGCCGTTCGTGACGACAGCCGTCGGCGCGGAAGGCCTGCCTCTCGGCGGCCTGCGCTCCCAGCTCGTCGCGGAGGAGCCGCTTCGGCTGGCGGAGCTCACGCACGCGCTCTACACGGACGAGCAGTTGTGGCGGCGGGCACAGCGGGGCCTGCTCGACATCGCCCGAAACAGCTTCGACCGCGGAACGTTCCGCCGAACCCTCGCCGAGGCGATGAGCCACCTCGGTGTGCTCCCGCCGGCGGGAGCCTTCGACGGTGCCCCGTACGAGCTCGCCGCGGCGGGTGGCTGAGCCCGGAGCATGAGGCTCCGCCGCCGCCGCCGGACGGAGAAGACGCGCGCCGAGGTCGAGCGCGAGCTGCGCTCACTGGGTTGGTGGTACCAGCATTTCGAGCTTCCAAACGGGCTCTGGACGAGTGACGGCAACCCGCCTTCATACGACCCCCGCGATCGCTGGAACGCGTTCGAGCCGTTCATCCCCGCCGACCTGAGTGGCAGGACCGTGCTCGACGTGGGCGGCAACTCGGGGTTCTTCGCGATCCAGATGGCGCTCCGAGGGGCCACGCGGGTCGTCCTCGTCGAGCCGTTCAAGGAGTTCACCGATCAGGCGAGCTTCGCTGCCGAGCAGTTCGGCGTGAAGCTCGAGATCGTGAACGCGGACGTCCATACGTACGCCCTGACGACGGACGAGCGCTTCGACTACGTCCTCTTCCTCGGCCTCTTCTACCACTTGAAGTACCCGGGGCTCGTGCTCGATCGGCTCGCGGAGATGACGAAGGAGCGGCTCGTGCTCCAGTCGCACAGCGTGGGGACAGCGGGCAAGGAGCTGCCCGAGTTGCCGGAAGCGGAGAGCGAGCTCGAACATCTGGACTACCCCCGGCTCGCGTTCATCGAGCACCGATACAAGGACGACCCGACGAACTGGTGGATCCCGAACTACCAGGCGCTGCCGCCGCTCATCCGCAGCGCCGGGCTGAAGATCGTGGCCAGCCCTTCGCCGGAGATCATCGTGGCGGAGACCGACCGCTACCTAGGCAAGGTCGTGTTCGACAAGCTCGTCTTCCCGCGCTACGGGAAGCCCGGCGGGGCGGTCTACCCGGAGCAGCTCCAGCCCGACCTGATGTGGGCCCGGCAGAACGAGCCAACCGAGGAAGCTAGCGCGCCTTCGCAACGACGTACGTGAAGTCGCTCGGCAGCACGCCGTGCTCGATCAGCGTCTCCTCGTAGAGGCAGATGAGGTCGACGAGCGCGACGTCGCGGGGATCGGCCGGATCGAAGTTGCCCGCGATGTCGGAGAGGACGAACTGGAGCAGGGTGCCGCCGAAGTCGGCCTTGTAGACGGTCTCGAAGCGCTCCTCGAGCAAGCCCATGATCTCGTCCGAGCGAATGGACTCGGAGGGGTCGACACGCTTGACCTCCTTCGCGTTCGGCCGGAGAACCTCGTCCTTCAGGTATCCGTCGCGCAGGCTTCTGCGGTACGACTCGGGGATCGTCGCCAGGAGCTTGTTCATGAGGGGCAGCCGGTCGTCGGGAAACTGGAACCGCGCCGGGCCCACGTACTCGTTGATCACGAAGAGGCCGTCCTTCGTGAGCGAGCTCCGGATCTGGTCGAGGAGGTGCTCTAGCGCCTCGATGTGATGCAACGTCTGGATCGCAAAGACGGTGCCGTAGCGACCCGGCTCGAGCTCGATTGTGTTGAGATCTGCGGCGGCGTAGTCGATCCGGTCGCCCAGCCCCTGAGCCTCCGCCTCCTCGCGGGCGACGTCGACCGCCTCGGGGGAGATGTCGAACGCGTCGAACCGTTCCGCAATTCCGAGCTTCACCGCCTCGCGCTCGAGGACGCCGTACCCGCAGCCCAGGCTGAGCCCAAGCTCCTTCGGCTGCTCGAAGAAGCGCCGCTTCGTGAAGTGGAGCCAGTTCTCGTCCGGATCGCCGGCGATCGCCTTGTTGATGTTGCGCTGCGTGAGGATGAAGGACTGCCAGTAGAGACCCGTCCATTCGTCACCCTCGACCTTGGTGCGCGCCTCCTCGCCCCAGTGCTCCGCCGTCACGCCGCGCTCCCTCCTGCCGCGGCGGCCCACAAGAGCTCGGATTCGCCGGAGCGCCCTCCTCACCGGGGCAGGGTCCTCACTGAGGCCTGAACGCCAAGCTGACGCGTGTCCGCAAGGCCGAACTGCGACGGCGAGAAGCCCGGCGCGACGTGGACTCGCACCGAGAACGGCGCCGGGGGCGCGCTGAAACGGAAGCTCCGAGCGGCGCCGCTGTGCACGACCCACGCGCGCTGCTCCAGGACCTTGCCCTCCCTGACGAGCTCGACCCGCACCGCACCGGGGACGTCCGGGCCTCGCCAGCCGGATCGCGAGAGGTCGACGAGCACCTCCCGCGCGCCCGGGACGTAGCGCGTGTAGGTCGCGTCCGGCCCCGTCCAGCCGTCGGAGTACACGCCTTCGGTCCCCACAGACAGACGGAGCGGGCGCGAGAGCTTGTAGAGAGCGAAACGCCCTTCCGTCTTGACGCGGGTGCCCGCAACCTGGACGTTCGGCGACGCGACCAGGTAGTCGATCGCCGGCGGCGTCGTCCCGTTCGCAAGGACGAGCTTTCCGGTCGGCCCGACGCTGACGTCGTAGCCGGGGAAGCCCGAGAAGTCGCGCGCACCCAGGTAGACGACCCGATCGACCGAGCGGTTCCAGAACTCCGTCTGCCAGAGCGGGTGCGCATCGGCGCTGAAGTCGGGCGTGAAGAGCAGCGCGGCCTTCTTCCCTTCGGGAACGCTGTCGTCCACCCACTGCTCGTTCAGGACCCCGGGGGCAGCGTGTGCGGCGACCGCCTGGCTGCGTTGTGACCCCACGACCATCCGGGTCGAGGTCGCGAGAAAGATCGCGAGCCCGGCGAGCCCGCCGTAGACGAGCACGCGACCCGGGGCGAGCGCGAAGAACAGGCACGTCGCGATCACGCCGAGCGCGAGCAGCACGCGCATGCCGTCGGTGCCGCCGGACACGAGGCTCGAGACGCGGAAGAGCGGGAGCAGGCCGGTCGTGTCCGAGAAGATCGACACGTTGAACAGGCGCTCGAACGGGATCGTCGTCAGCAGCGCGACGGGCACGAGCAGCGCGACCAGAGTGAGGCGTGGCGGCCGCGGCGCTCCTCGCTCGAGCCAGAGCACGAATGCGAGCAGGAGCAGCGGCTCGACATAGATCATGTTCCGCTCCTCGATGCGCAGGATGAACTGCGATGCGAACGCGCCGGCCTGGAGCACGAACCACATCGACGCCGCCGCGACGGCCAGGAAGGCTCGCTCGGCTGCGGTCGTCGCAAACCGGCGCGACCAGCTGAGGCCAAACAGGATGATGAGCGCGCTGAGCGGCATGATCGCGACGGCGAATCCGAGCTCGGCGGCGTGAAAGACGACCCAGCGGCCCACATCTCGCAGGGCGTAGTGCGTGTTTGCCACCGCCTGGTACGCGCCGAGGCCGCCTGAAAGGGGCCGACCTCGCACGACCTGGTAGGCGACGTACGCGAGCGCGAGCCCCGCTAGACCGGCCCAGGTGACGAGGTATCGCCGCAGCCCGGCGATCACCCCCGCACGGAATCGGCCGCCATGAGCTGCCCGGGCGTCGAGCAGGACCTTCAGGACGACCGCCGTCGGCAGGATCGCGAAGAAGACGACGTTCTGCAGCCTCGAGGCAATCGCGAAGAGCACCGCCGCGAGCGCGAGCAGCTGCGACGTGGTGGTCGCCCGCTCGAGCGCAACCGCGATTGCGAAGAGTGCGAGCACGACGGCCGGGAACGCGAGGTTCTCCGTCATCAGCGTGCCCGCATACGACAACGCAGGCAGTAACAGAACGAGCCCGAGCAGGCACAGCGCGTATTCGACGCGCACGAGCCGGCGCGCCCAGAAGTAGACCGGCACAGCGGCCAGCGTCATCAGGACGGCGTTGAGCGTCTTGGCAACGCCGTACGCCGTCGACGTCGAGTCGAAGAGCCACCCCGGTGAGATCGCAACCGGGTACAGGCCGTACGCCGTCGCGCCGACAGCGACTCCTCTGATCCCGACCTGTCCGTCCTCGGCAAAGCTCCTCGCGAGGTCGGAATAGAGAAGCTCGTCGCCCATGATCCAGGGAGCCGGTATGCGGCGGACCAGGTACAAGCGGAGCAGGAAGCCGAGCAGCAGGATGCCGCTCACGAGCAGGGTCAGCACGAGAGTCGGGTGCGCTCGCAGGACGCGGTGCGTTCCGAGCGGCGGGGCGCTCGGCGTGAGCGAGCCTTCAGCCGGCATCACTGTCTTTAGAGGACGACCGCAGGCGGTCCCTGAGCGGCAGCAGGCTCGCCCGAAAGCCGATCGATGTCGGCGTCGACCATCAGCTCGACCAGCTCTCGGAACGAGACGCGGGGCTCCCAGCCGAGCTCGGCCCGGGCCCGTGAAGCATCTCCGACGAGGTTGAACACCTCGGCTGGGCGCACGAGCTGCTCGTCACGCACGACGTGGCGCTCCCAGTCCAGTCCGGCGTGGCCGAAGGCGATCTCGGCGAACTCCCGTACCGAGTGCTGCTCGCCCGTCGCGATCACGTAGTCGCCGGGGGCGTCCTGTTGGAGCATCAACCACATCGCGCGCACGTAGTCGCCTGCGAAGCCCCAGTCACGCTTCGGGTCGAGATCGCCGAGCCGCAGCTCGTCCGCGAGCCCGAGCTTGATGCGCGCCGCGCCGTCGGTGATCTTGCGGGTCACGAACTCGAGCCCGCGCCGTGGGCTTTCGTGGTTGAAGAGGATGCCGGACGTCGCGAAGAGCTCGTACGACTCGCGGTAGTTGACGGTGATGAAATGGCCGTAGGCCTTGGCTACGCCGTAGGGCGAGCGGGGATAGAACGGCGTTGCCTCCGTCTGGGGGATCTCGAGCACCTTGCCGAACATCTCCGACGATGAAGCTTGGTAGAAGCGAATCGACCGATCGACCTGTCGGATCGCCTCGAGCATGCGCGTCACACCCACCGCCGTGAACTCCGCCGTCAGGACGGGCTGTCGCCACGAGGTCGGCACGAAGCTCTGGGCCGCGAGGTTGTAGACCTCGTTCGGCTGCGAGGCCTCCAGCACGCTGACGAGCGAGAACTGGTCGAGGAGGTCGCCCTGCACGAGCGTGACCTGATCGATGATGTGCGAGAGCCGCTCGAAGTTCTCGGTCGACGCCCGCCGAACCATCCCGAAGACCTCGTAGCCCTCGTCGAGCGAGGAGGTCGGCCAGATACGAGCCGTCCTGGCCCGTGATACCGGTGATCAGTGCTCGTTTCTTCGTGATCATGCCTTGGCGATGTCCTCCTGCTCGATGAGAGCCCGAGCATAGTCAAGGGCATCCGCAAGGGTCTGCTCGGAGCGGGATCTCGGGCCGCCAGCCGGTTGCGGCGGTCAACTTCGAGGCGTCGCCCCAAACGACGGGGATCTCGGCGGGGCGCAAGCGCGTCGGGTCGGGGACGACCTCGATCGGGCAGCTTCGCGAGCTCCTCGAGGAGATCGACGACCTCCGTCATCCGGACCTTGTGTCCCGAGGCCACGTTGTACGTCGCCGCGCACGACGCCCGGATCGAGCAGCTGCCCGTATGCGCGGCAGACGTCACGCACGTCGGAGATGTCGCGCTCGGCCGTGAGATCGCCAACGAGGAGCTGCCCGCCGCCCCGGAGCTCGAGCTCGGCGATCTGTCGAGTCCAGGAGCCGATCGCGAACCGAGCGTCGCGGCCCGGGCCCTCGTGCTGGAAGGCGCGAGCCACGACGACGTCGAGGCCCCTCGACCTGGCCGCCTGCTCGCAGGCGATCTCGGCCGCGGCCTTGGAGGCCGCATACGGCGACATTGGCGCCATCGGCGCGGCTTCGGTCGTCGGCAGCTCCTCGCGCGTCCGTACACCTCGCCCGTCGACGCGAGCAACAGTCGGGCTGAGGGCTGCGCCGCGAGCAGCGCTTCGATGAGGTTTACGGTCCCGACCGCGTTCACCTGCCAGGTCTCACCGGGGCTCGACCACGACTCTCCTACCGACGAGACGGCGGCGAGATGGACGACCGCGGCAGGCGCGACTGATCGAACCGCCTCCACCAGCTCGCCGGCCTCCCGTACGTCTACCTCGAGGGGCTGTGCATCGTCACCTAGCCCGGCGAGGAGATGCGTTCCGACGAAGCCGTCGGCGCCCGTGACGAGGATCGGGCCGTCCAGCCGACTAGCCGTCCTCGGCAGGCTCGCCTTCCTGCACCCGACTCTCGAGCAGGGCGAGCCGCTGGGCAAGGATCCGGTTCTGATCAGCGAGCTTCGAGATGACCGTGGAGTAGTGCAGGAGCACGATCAGGATGAAGAGAGCCGCAAGCGCGAACAGGGCCGAAGGCGGATAGGCGATGCCGACCGCGTCGGACAGCTTGCCGAGAGCATCGCGCCAGATTGCGAGCACGAGGATGATCGTCCCCGTCACGAGCCAGAGGATCGCGTAACGCTCGTGGAGCCTGCGGCTTCGGATCAGCTCGAAGATCACGGCGAGCAGAAGCAGTGCCGCAATCGCGGCGACGACGGAGATGCGAACGGTCATCGTTCCTCCATTGGTGTCGATTGGCGTCTGAACAGGCCGACGAAGAGCGCGAGCGAGACCTTGAGCATGTAATAGATCGACTGGAAGAGGGTGATCGAGGAACGGCCCGTTGCGCGCGTGCGCATCGCGACGGGCACTTCGACCATTCGCAGGCGGTGCCGGTGCACGAGCACCGTCGTCTCGACTTCGGGATAGTCGTGCGGATAGTCGGAGGCGAAGAGGACGATCCCCAGCCGGTTGACGGCCCGGAACCCTGACGTCGTGTCGGTGACCCGCTGGCGGATGATCACCGAGACTATGCGCGCGAAGACCTGGATCCCGATCCGGCGCGCGAACGGAGGGCGGTAGCGCCGGCCGCCTGCGAACCGCGTTCCGACTGCCATGTCCGCTTCCCCGCTGACGACGGGCTCGATCAGCGCCGCGATCTCGCGGGGATCGTGCTGCCCGTCGCCGTCGACCTGAATCGCGAGTTGGAACCCATGGTCGCGCGCATACTGGTAGCCCGTCTGCATCGCGCCCCCGATGCCGAGGTTGTAGGGCAGGCGCACGACGTCGGCGCCTGCATGTTCCGCGCGCGCGGCCGTTCCGTCCACCGAGCCGTCGTCGACGACGACGATCGCGAGGTCGGGATCGACCGAACGCAGCTCGTCGATCACGGCCTCGATCGCCTCGGCTTCGTTGTATGCGGGCACGATCGCCAATCGCCGCAAGTCCGCAAGCCGCGGATCGACCGCCTGGTGCGCGCCTGTGGTGGAGTTCTGCGTCATCGAGACCGCGCCCGCTGAGCTTATCCCACGCTTCGGCGCGGCCAGCCCCGGATAGGCTCGCCGCGTGATCGGCATCAGCCTGCTGACGCTCGTTCCAGGAGTCTTCGGCGGCTCGGCGACGTACGCAGCAGCACTGCTTCGTGCACTCGAGCGCTTCGGCGACCTCGAGTACCGCGTCTTCGTCCCGCGGATCGCAGAAGCCCCCACGCAGAGGCTGCCCACGAAAGTCGTGCAGGCGTACCCGGCCGCGCACTCCATGCCCGGACGTCTCGCCGCGATGACGCTCGCCGCCGTGGCACCTCGCCGAATTCGCCGCGAGCTCGATCTCGACACCCTGGACGCCATGCACTTCCCCCTCAGCGTGATGCTCCCGAGGATCGAGCGCCCGCCTGCGGCAAGCACGCTGCACGACGTGCTCCACCTGGCGGCGCCCCAGTTCCTGTCGAGAGGCGAGCGGGCGTACCGGCGCGTCGTCTACGGCTGGACGCTGTCGGCGAGCCGGATCGTGATCGTCGCGAGCGAGTTCGCACGGCAGACGCTGGTCGAGCGCACCGGCACCGACGCCGCTCGAGTGCGGACGATCCCGCTCGGCGTCGACACGGAGACGTTTCACCCCGACGGCCGGGCGCGGGAGCCGTTCGTGTTCTATCCCGCGGACTTCTATCCGCACAAGAACCACGAGCGCCTGCTGCAGGCGTTCGCGCTCGTCCACCGGGTACGTCCGGAGATCGAGCTCGTGATCACGGGCCGGGGCCTGCCGGCCGTGAACGCTCCCGGGGTCACCGTTCGCGAACGAATGCCGGCGTCCGAGCTCGCCGAGCTCTACCGCAGCGCCTCCGCACTGATCTTCCCGAGCCTCCACGAAAGCTTCGGGCTTCCTCCGCTCGAGGCGATGGCGTCAGGCTGCCCGGTGGCCACATCGAACGCCGGAGCGCTGGCCGAGGTGTGCGGCGACGCTGCGCGCTACTTCGATCCCGAGTCCGTCGAGGAGATCGCGGACGCGATCGTGAATGTCGTCGACAGCCCCGAAGGCCTGGTCGAGGCAGGGCTGGAGCGCAGCAGGCACTTCACCTGGGAGCGCAGCGCCAAGCTCCACGAGGAGGTCTACCGCGAGCTGTCCACGGGCGGTTAGTGCGCCCAGCGGAGCGAGTAGAGCAACTGCTCGAGGCGCGCCGGGATCGGCCTCCACGCCCAGTAGATCCGGTAGACGAGCCGACCGTGGGGGCGCAGGCCGCTCGTTCGGGCGAGCGTCGTGGAGCGGCGATAGAGGTCGCGGTGCTTGGCGCGGAGCTGACGGACGACCCGGCGGAAGCTCTTCCGGTCCTGATGCCACTTCGACTCGCCGTGACGACGGTATTCGATCGTCGTGGCATCCACCTGCTGGCCGCTCCAGCCGTGTGCAAGCGCGTTCAGCCACAACTCCCAGTCCTCGAATTGCTCGAAGCTCGAGTCGAAGCCGCCGATCTCCTCGAGCACGCCTCGGCGAACCAGTGCACTCAGTCCGACGATGTGGCGGTACAGGAGCTTGAAGGGGTCGTAGGGCGGAAAGCGCAGCTCGCCGTCCCAGGCCCCGAAGAACCGCATCGAGCCGTAGGCGAAGCCGAGCTCCGGGTTCTCGTCCAGAGGCTTGCGCATCGTCGCCAGGGCGTCGGGTGCGAGCCGGTCGTCGCCGTCGAGGAAGATGACGTAGGGCGTCTTCACCTCTTCGAGGCCGCGGTTCCGGGCCGCGCACACGCCAGAGTTCGCTTGCCGGACGACCTCGACCGTCTTCGGAAGGCGCGAGAGCACGAGCTGCGTGTCCGGGTCGGTCGATCCGTCGTCGACGACCAGGACATGTGGCGACCCACCCGTCTGATTCAGCGCGCTCTCGACGGCTTCACCAAGCCACGCGCCCGAGTCGAAGCACGTGATGACGACGCTGATGTCAGCGTTCGCCGAGAGCGCTCGCCTGGTCGATCGTCCCTGCGCAGTGCGCACGATGTCGGTATCGGCCGCCAGCCTTCGTGCCTTGAGGCACGAACCCCGAATGCGTCGCGGGCCGAGGGTAAGATTCACCCTCTGAGCACGACTCCGACCGCTGCCCAGGAAACGAAGAGCCGCGTCCGGAAATTCTGGGAGGACGAGCCCTGCGGTTCCGTCCACGGAAGCGCGCCCGAGGGCACGAAGGAGTACTTCGACGAGATCGAGCAGCGCCGCTACGAGCTCGAGCCGTTCATCCTTCCGCTGGCCGACTTTGACAGCGCTCGAGGTAGAAGCGTGCTCGAGATCGGCGTCGGGCTCGGGACTGACTTCACGCGCTTTGCTCGCGCCGGCGCACATGTGACCGGAATCGACCTCACCGAGCACGGAGTAGAACTCGTCCGCCGGCGCCTCGCACTAGAAGGGCTCGGAGGAGACGTCCGTGTGGCCGACGCGGAAAATCTACCCTTCGAGGACGCCAGCTTCGACAAGGTCTACTCGTGGGGAGTCCTCCATCACACCCCCGCCACCGAGCAAGCGGTTCGCGAGGCGATCCGGGTGCTTCGTCCCGGCGGAGACCTCTGCGTCATGCTCTACTCCCGCCACTCATGGGTCGCGTACAAGCTCTGGGTGCGGTTCGCCCTCCTCGAAGGGCGGCCGACACGCTCGATCGCCGACGTGCTCTCCGCCCACATGGAAAGTGAAGGGACGCGCGGCTTCACGAAGGGCGAGCTCCGGGAGATGTTCCACGGCCTCGAGGAGCTGAGGGTCGAGAAGATCCCAACTCCGTACGACCGCCGGTGGCTCGGTCCGGTCGCGGGCCTGACGGGGCGTTGGCTCGGGTGGTTCAGCGTGATCCGCGGCCGGAAGCCTCGCTGAAGACCGATAAGAGCCCGCTCGTTCTACTGATCGGCGCACCGCTGCCGCCCCCGTACGGAGGGGTTGCCCGCTACATCCAGCTCGTTCTGCCGGCGCTAGCGAGACGTGGCTACAGGATCGCCGTCGTCCATCCTGGGCGCGGCCCCGCGCCGGAGCCGCCTCGGATGCCCGATGGCGCCGACCTGAGGACCGCCGTTGTCGAGTACCCCGGGATGCCGACGCTGCTCGGGTGGTTGCTGCGGCGTCCCCGAACCCTTGGACGCCTGCTCCGTTGGTACGCCAGGGCGCTCGCCCGAGCTCCCCGTTATGCGATCCGCGAGCTGGCGATGACCGCGTCTCTCGTCCGCTCCGGCGAGCGACTGCTCGGAGGTGACCGCCCGGCGATCGTTCACGGCTTCGACACTCCATGGTCCTATGGTCTCGCGACCGTAGTGCTCGCTGACGAGACCGGCGCCAAAGGCATGTTCTCCTTCTTCGGCGATGTCCTCCCGCACGCATCGGAGGTCGAACACTACGACTCGATCAGCCGCCCGTTTGTGACCGCGAGCCGAGCCGCGCTCGAGCAGATGGATCTCGCGGCGAGCATGACCCGGCACTGCCGCGAGCTTGTCCGTTACCTCGGCCTCTCGCCGGAGGATGTCGACCTGGTGCGGGTCATCGGCGACATGGATGCCTTCAAGCCCGACGAGGATGGCCGGGAGATTCGAGCGCGCCACGGAGGAGACGGCCCGCTCCTGCTCTTCGTGGGCCAGGTGCGCGCACGCAAAGGCCCGCAGTTGCTCGTCGAGGCCCTGGGCGCAGTTCGGGAGCGCTTCCCAGGAGCGAGGGCGGTCTTCGTCGGGCCCGACTACGGCTTGGCCGACGAGCTCGCGCATCTGGCCGAGCAACACGGAGTCGACGACGCCGTCGACGTGGTCGGTGCCGTGACCGACGATGAGCTGCCCTCCTACTACGCGGCAGCTGACGTTTTCGTATTCCCGACGATGACGACGATCGAATGCCTCGGGCTCACGTTTGTACAGGCGATGTTCGCGGGCGTGCCTGTCGTCGCAACCCGCATCGCGGGCGCCCCGGAGGTGATCCGGGACCGAGTAGACGGAATGCTCGTCGAGCCGGGCGACGCTTCGGCGCTCGCCGCAGGGATCACGGAAGTCCTCGCACTCTCTGCCGAAGAGCGGGAAGAGCTCGGCCGGCAAGCACGGGAGCGGGCCGGTGCGCTCTTCGAGAAACAAGCCGTGCTCGACGACCTGTTTCGATCCTACGAGCGACTACTCTCTCAGCCTGAGCATGCCTGAGGCCAAGCTTCACCTCGGCTGCGGGCACGAGATCCTGCCCGGCTGGGTCAATCACGATCTCATCGAGCTGCCAGGCGTAGACGTCGTCCACGACCTGGATACGTACCCGTGGCCCTTCGAGGACGACAGCTATTCACGGGTGCGGATGTACCACGTGCTCGAGCACCTGGCGGAGCCGATGCGAGCGATCGAGGAGCTGCACCGGATCACCGCGGCCGACGGGGTCGTCGAGATCCGCGTCCCCTATTGGAACTCGCAGGACTGGGCGAGCGACCCGACGCACCGCACGCGTTTCAACGAGTACACGTTCGACTTCTTCGACCCGTCGAGACGCCACGGGCGAATTCGGCCCTACTACTCGAAGGCGAAGTTCTCGATTCGCTCACAGGTCTACTGGATCAAGCCTGTTTGGAGATACGTGCCGATCCGGAACGAGGTCGGCCGCCGAGTCCTGTCCGCCTTCGCCCGCCACCTCGGCGGTGTGATCTGGGTCGTCGAGTGGGAGCTCGTCGCCCTCAAGGACGGCTCGACCGGCTGAGCCGATCTCGATACGCCTTCGGAACGTAGACCCAGTTGGTCCCGTTCGGAGCAGCTTCCGGCTCGTTCTCACGCATGAGCCCGACCTCCGTTACCCGGTAGAGCTGGTACCCGCCTTGCTCCCGGAAAGGCTCGATCATCTCGACCGGGCGGTAGCCGAAGGCGCCGCTTGTCTCGTAGTTCACCTCCAGCATCCAGATCGGAGGGCGCTCGCTGGCGAGCAAGTGCTTGGCGCCGGCGAGGACCTGCAGCTCGGATCCCTCGACGTCGACTTTCACGAAGGCGGGGCTGCGCTCTCGATCCAGTAATTCGTCGAGGCTCCGAACCTGAACCCGGAACGTCTCGTAATCGCTGCGGCCGAGGGTCGCTGCAGAGGCGTGTCCGGGCGAAAGGCCTTCGAAGAGGTGGAGCTCCAGCTCTCCCCGCTCGGCGCCGACTGCCAGCGGGAGGAGCTCCACGGCCAACCCGGGATTGAGGCTGATGTTTCGCTCGAGGGCGGGCAAGATTGGAGGCATCGGCTCGATCGCGAGGACTTTCCCGCTCGGCTTCACGCATGCGGCCATGAGCAGCGAGAACCAGCCGAGGTTCGCTCCCACGTCGACCGCGACGTCGTCGGGTCGCAGGAGGCGACGGACGGTCTCGCTCTGGGCAGCTTCGAACTCTCCGAGCGTGAAGATCTGCGCGTAGAGCCCCTGATCCGCAGGTAGCTCGAATGCCCGGTCGTCGTAGTGGGCGACGAACGACGGCAAGCGAGGCGCGATGAGCCGCGGGGTCGCGTACAGCAACGCATCCCGCACGACCTTCGGGCCGTCCGCGTAGCAACGACTCAGAACGCGCAGCGGCAGAGAGAGCGGGTGCCCGTCAGGACGCGACAGACGAGGACGTGCGCCGCCGCTCAGGTGGAGTCCCTCGTGAACGCGACGCGAACGAACTGGACGACCTCGCGGGCGCGAGGACGCATGGCCCCGAAGCCACCGGCCTCCTCGGCGAAGAGCCACATATGGAGCCCTAGCAGCACGCTGTAGGTGATGCTCGACGTCAGAGAAGCAACCCAGGCACCTCGTCCCGGAAGGAAGACCACGTTCAAAACGACGTTGAGGGACATGCCCACGATCCAGATCCCCATCGCGCGGCGGGGAAAGCCCCGGCCCGCGAAGTGGCCGGAGAGGATCGTCAGCATCCCGTAGGCGTAGATCCCGGGGAGCAGCCAGTAGTAGAGCGACGTGGCGTCGGAGAAGCTCTCGCCGTAGAACGTTCGAATGGCCGGTCCGGCGAGTGGCACAGTCGCGAGGCACACGAGCCCGTAGAGCACGGCGACGGAACGAAAGACCTCGGCGCTCGCCTTGGTCGGGTCACCCCGGGCCACCCGCGGAAACAGGTTCAAGCTGATCACCATAGGGATCACGAACATGCCGTCGGCGAGCGTCGCCGCGACCGAATACAGGCCCGCCTCGTGCTTGCCCAGGTAGGCGTTCACGAGCAGGAGGTCGAAACGGACGATGAGGTAGGACAGGACGATTGCGACGTAGACCCGGGAGCCGTAGGCGAGCATCCGACGAGCCAACGTCCGATCGAAGCCGGCCTTCGGCCGTGCAGGCCGAGCGAGAAGCAGCAGATAGGTCACAGCCGCGGCGTACCGGCCGATGCCAGATCGCGCGAGGGCAGCTGTGATGCCGAAGTCGAAGGCCGCGAAGCCGACAACTACCGCGGCGAGGGTGAGCGCTGCCTGGCCCGCCTCCACTGAGTTGTAGGCGACGATCCGGCCCGCACCGAGCATGACGCTCTGCAAGAAGTAGGCCGCGAGCGCGCCGGGGATCCCCGCCAGGCTGACGATGAGCGGCGTCCAGCCGAGCCCCTCGAGCAGCCCCGGCGCGAGGATCTTGATCGCGACGCCCGTGGCGATGAGAAGCGACCGACAGGACGCCTGCGAGCCAGAGGGAGTTCCCGACGATGCGAGGCAAGAGTCGCGGCTCTCTCGCGACGAAGTACGGATTGGCGCTCGCGATGCCCAGGCTTCCTACCTGGACGAGAAGGAGGACGAGGCTGTAGGCGACCGCGAACGTTCCCTGGCCGGACGGGCCGAGCTCCCGAGCGATCACGACGGCCGTCAGGAGACCGAGAACGAGCGTCGCCGCCTTGCCTCCGAAGGTGACGAAGACGTCCGTTCGAAGCCGCGCGGGCTGTGCGGGAGGAAGGAACACCTGAGGTTCCATCTGAGTCATCGTCGCAGAGCCGTGTGATGATTCGGCGGTGAGACGACTGCTCCTCGTCAGTCACCGCCCGGTCGACCAGGCGGGGGGCCCCGCCGCCCGCTGGCGTTCCTTCGTCCGTCACCTTCCGGAGCATGGGTGGGAAGTCGACGTCCTGGCTGCTCCGATCCGCGCGAGCGCGAACGAGTTCGGCGACGCCCGCCGCGCGCAGACTCGAGCGCGCGCCATGGGCGCTCTGGGCCGCATCTCGGAGCCCGTCTTTCGACTGCTCAGGCTGCGTCCTGAGGCCATGCCTCTCTCGACGACCTGGATCCCGCGCGGGACGGCTCAGGCGAGACGGCGGCTGGGCGAAGGGTGCTACGACGCGGTCCTCGCCACGGGCCCGCCTTTCGCGGCGTTGATCGCCGCGCGGCGCGCAGCCGGCGACGTTCCGCTCGTCGTCGAGCTCCGCGACCTCTGGGCGGGGAACCCGGCGTACGACCGCGGCGGGCCCGATCCTGCGCCGGCTCGAGTCCTGGGTCGCTTCGGGCTCGGCCGCGGTTGTCGCGGTCACGCCCGAGGCCGCTATCGACCTGCGACAGCGTCATCCCGGCTCGCTCGTGGAGGAGATCCCGAACGGGTTCGAGCCGGAGCTCCTGGACCTGCGCCGCCCGCCCGCCGAGACGGCGAGGACGATCCTGCACTCGGGGACGTTGACGGTCGACCGTCCACTCGCGCCCTTGTTGCACGTTCTGCCTCCCAACCTTCGGCTCGTCCTGCACGGCTACGTCGCACCCGAGATCAGGAAGGAGATCGAGGATTCGCCGGTCGAAGTCGAGCTCGTCCCACCGTCGGACTGGGAGGACGCGATCCGGCGAATCGCCGAGGCCGACGTTGCGCTCGTCACCCAGGCCGGAGGCGCCGGCGACGCGACGGCGGTCGCCGCGAAGGTCTACGAGTACCTCGCGCTCGGCAAACCGGTGCTCTGCCTCTCGCACGGAGGCGCAACGGAGGCTCTCCTGCGGCGGCTCGGCGCGGACCAGCTCTCTGCGCGCTTGGACGACCCGAGCTCGATCGAAGCAGCGCTCGACCGGATCAGCGCCGGCGACCTTCCGCCACCGGTCCCGCCGGAGAAGCTCGAGCCCTACGAGCGCCCGCGGCTAGCCAAGCGTCTGGCCGAGCTCCTCGACACGGTCGCCTCCTAGCGACCGTGCGAGCACCTCGACGATCCGCTCGGACGCCTTCCCGTCCCAGAGCGGCGGAACCGTCGCCTGCTGGTCACGAGCCGCCTCGATCAGCGACGGGAACGTCGCCGATGCGACCGGGGTCGAGCCCGAGCAGGACGTTCGTCCCATCGAGACCGTGATCGGGCGCTCCGTGTTGGCGCGAAGGGTGAAGCACGGCAGCCCGAGGAAGGTCGTCTCCTCCTGGATGCCGCCCGAGTCCGTCAGCACTCCGGCCGACCCTGCGACGAGGCTCAGGAACTCGACGTAGCCGATCGGCTCGAGGAGACGAAGCCGCTCGAGATCGAAGTCGATCGCCAGCGTCTCGAGAGCGGCGCGCGTCCTCGGGTGAACCGGGAACACCACGGGCAGCTCGGCCGAGACGGCCGCCAGTTGTGTCATCGCCTCGGCCAGCAGAGGCCCGTCGACCAGTGCGGGACGGTGCAGCGTGACAACCAGGTACTCGCCCCGGGGCAGACCGCGCTCCTCCGGCGCGCCCCTTGCGTCGATTCGCTCGCGCATCGCGACGAGAGAGTCGATCATCGTGTTGCCGACATCGTGAATCCTCGGGGCGGCGCAGCCCTCGGTCAGGAGGTTGTCGCGCGCCTCTGGCGAGTGGATGAAGAGGAAGTCCGACACCTGGTCGGCGACGATGCGGTTGATCTCCTCGGGCATGGTCCGGTCGAAAGAGCGCAGCCCCGCCTCCACGTGCGCGACCGGCAACATCAGCTTGGACGCCGTCAGCGCCGCCGCCATCGTCGAGTTCACGTCGCCGGGCACGAGCACGACGTCGGGCTCCGCCTCGAGCAACACCGGCTCGAGCCGCTCCATGACGCCGGCGGTCTGCTGAGCGTGCGAGCCCGAGCCCACTCCGAGCGAGAAGTCGGGCTCCCCCACGCCGAGCTCCTCGAGGAAGATCGCCGACATCTCGCGGTCGTAGTGCTGGCCGGTGTGGACGAGGACGTGCTCGAACTCATCGCCACGGCGCTGCAGCTCGGCCGCAATGGGCGCGATCTTCATCATGTTCGGCCGCGTGCCGACGACCGAGAGGACTTTGTGGCGGAATGGTTGGGGGTTCATTTGGTTCGACCGTTCATTTCAGACGGATGCACGGGCAGAGCCCGCGCATCCTGACAGCGGCACCGCAAGCGGTGCCTGGGCGCTTAGCCATGCGGTCAGAGGATAGAGAGCGGGCCGGTTCGACGGCCTTCGCTGCCGATACTCTCAACCGCGTGAAACAAGTTGTTTTGCGGGGCGGAAAGACCCAGGTCGTGGACGTGCCCGAGCCGGCGCCCGCTCCCGGCTTCGTCTTGGTCGCGAACGCGGCGTCGGCCATCTCGAGCGGCACCGAGCGCTCGGTGGTCGCGTCCGGCTCCGGCTCGCTCGCCGCGCGGGCGATCAAGAACCCCCAGCTCGTCGCGCAGACCCTTCGACACGCTCGAGAGCACGGCGTGCGCGAGACGATCGGGGCCGTCAAGGGCGCGGTCGCCGAGGACTCTCCACTCGGTTACTCCGACGGCTGGAACGGTCCTCGACACCGGCGGCGTCGCCGGAGTCCACGTCGGCCAGCGAGTCGCCGCCGCGGGCGCGGGCCAGGCGAACCATGCGGAGGTCGTCTCCGTGCCGGCAAACCTCGTCGCGGCGGTGCCCGAAGGGGTGTCGCTCCGCGACGCGTCGTTCGGGGCGATTGGAGCGATCGCCATCCAAGGCGTGCGCCGGGCTGAGCCGACTCTCGGCGAGCGCGTCGTCGTCGTCGGCCTCGGGCTGCTCGGCCTGATCACCGTGCAGGCGCTCCGCGCAGCCGGCTGCCGAGTGGTCGGGGTCGAGCCGGTCGAGGCGCGTCGCTCGCTCGGGAAGGAGCTCGGCGCCGAGCTCGTCCTGGAGCCGTCCGAGGCCCTCGAGGCAGTTGCGGCCTGGACCGGCGGCGTCGGAGCTGACGCCGTGATCGTCACCGCCTCTGCCAAGAGCGACGAGCTCGTCAACGACGCGGTGCGGATGCTGCGGCGGAAGGGTCGCGTCGTCCCCGTCGGGGACGTTGGCCTCGGTCTGGCGCGCGAGGCCCTGTACGAGCGCGAGGCGGACGTCCTCATCTCGACGTCGTACGGCCCGGGCCGCTACGACCCGTCCTACGAGGAGGCCGGCGTCGACTACCCGCTGCCCTACGCGCGCTGGACGGCCGGGCGGAACATCGAGGAGTTCCTGCGACTCCTCTCCGAAGGCCTCGTCATGCTCGACCCGCTCGTCCAGCTGGAGCTCCCTGTCGAGCGGGCGGTCGAAGCCTACGAGGCGCTCGCCGGCGACTCTCCGCCGCTCGCAGCCGCCCTGACCTATGCGGAACGGAGCGCACCGGAGAAGCCCGTGTCCCGCTCGTCCGCTGCTTCGGCGCCACGCGACGGCTCCGAGATTCGGGTCGCTCTCATCGGCGCCGGCGGCTTCGTGCGCTCGATGCACCTCCCGAACCTGCAACGCGAGGACGGTGTGCGGATCACAACGGTGGTCAGCCTCGGCGGGTCGTCCGCCGCGTCACTCGCCCGCTCGCTCAACGGGGCTCGGCCGGGCACGGATTGGCAAGAGGCGGTGGAGGCGCCCGACGTCGACCTCGTCCTCGTCGCCACGCGCCATGACTCGCACTCCGAGATCTCCGCCGCAGCGCTCCGCGCCGGCAAGGCCGTCTTCGTCGAGAAGCCGCTCGGCCTCACGCGCGAGGAGATCGACGACGTCTGGTCCGCAGGAGCGAAGAACGACCGCCTCGCCATCGGGTTCAACCGGCCATTCGCCGAGCTGTCCCGCAGCCTCGCCCGGGAGACGAGATCTCTGACCGGCCCCTCTCAGCTCGTGTACCGGGTCAACTCCCCGGTGCCGCACGATCACTGGCTGAACGACCCGCTCGAGGGAGGCGGTCGCATCCTCGGCGAGGCCTGCCACATGTTCGACTTCGCCAACTGGCTCCTGGGCACGCCTGAGCGCGTCATCGCGGCGGCGGTGCCGGCTCCCGCCGGGGTCGGCTCGCCCGAGAGCGCCTCGGTGACGATCCAGTACGCTGACGGCTCGGTGGCGACGATCCACTATTCGGGTCTCGGTCCCGCCTCGATGCCGAAGGAGCGAATCGAGCTCTTGCGTAGCGGACACTCCTGGGTGCTCGACGACTTCCGCAGCCTCACGTCCTACGGCGCCGACGGCGCGCAGACCAAGAGCGCTCGAGGCGACAAGGGGCATGCCGAGCTCCTCCATCGCACCCTGGTGGCAACGCGCGGGGAGCAACCGTTCGAGCCCGGGCTCGGCGCCGCCTACATCGCCCAGAGCGTGGCCCTCGCGGCCCTCGAGTCGATCGCGTCCGGACAGCCGGTCGAGGTTCAGCGACCTCCGGCGGGGACGGACTGATGTGCGGGATCTGCGGGCTCCTCGGCCACCGAGACGACTTCCGGGTCGACGAGGAGCTCGTGACGACCATGCGGGAGCGCATCCACCACCGCGGTCCCGACGACGGCGGCTCCTGGCACTCGCCCGAACACCGGGTCGCACTCGGTCACCGGCGCCTTTCGATCATCGACCTCTCTCCGGCCGGCCACCAGCCGATGTCGAACGAGGACGGAACCGTCTGGATCACCTTCGGCGGCGAGATCTACAACCACATGGACATCCGCCCGGAGCTGGAGGCGAAGGGACACGTCTACCGGTCGCACTGCGACACCGAGACGATCGTCCACCTCTACGAGGAGGAAGGCCCTCGCTGCGTCGAGCGCCTGGACGGGATGTTCCACTACGCGATCTGGGACAGCCGCACGCGCGAGCTGCACCTGGCCCGCGACCGGCTGGGAAAGAAGCCGCTCTACTACGTCGCATGCCGACGGGGGCTTTGCCTTCGCGCTCCGAGATCAAGGCGCTCCTCGAGCACCCGGCGATCTCACCCGAGCTCGACGAGGAGGCGTTCTTCCACTACCTCACCTTCGTCTGCACGCCGGCGCCTCTCACGATGTTCAAGGGGATCCGGAAGCTTGCGCCCGGCTGAGCGGATGACCGTGCGCCCAGACGGCTCGACCGAGATCGAGAGCTACTGGAGCCCGATGTCGCAGAGCGCCGCCGCCGAGGTGGCCTCGATGAAGGAGCCGGAGCTCGAGGAGCGCCTGCTCGCACTGCTCCGGGAATCGATCCGGCGGCGCATGATGTCCGACGTTCCGTTCGGCGTCTTCCTGTCGGGCGGCATCGATTCGTCGACGAACGTCGCGCTCATGTCCGAGTTGATGTCCAGTCCCGTGCGCACGTTTTCGGTCGGATACGCGGCGGAGCACGAGCGCTACAACGAGCTCGAGCACGCGCGCCGCGTCGCGACGGAGTTCGGCACCGACCACCACGAGGTGATCATCGACTCCGACGATCTCGAGCGGTTCCTGCCGGAGCTCATCTATCACCAGGACGAGCCCATCGCCGACTGGGTCGCCGTGCCGCTCCACTACGTCTCCAAGCTCGCCCGCGACGACGGGACGGTCGTCGTCCAGATCGGCGAGGGCTCGGACGAGATCTTCCACGGGTATCCGGGCTACCACAGCCACGCCCGGTTCGACTCCCGGTACATGCCTCCACTCCAGCGGGTTCCGCGGCCGCTGCGCAGGGCCCTGAGCCTCGGGGCGACCGCCTTCTCGCGTCGCTTCGGCCGGTTCGTGGGGCACGCCGAGGCGCTCGAGCAGGCCGTGGACGGGCGAAACTCCTTCTGGGGCGGCGCGATCGCCTACCACGGCGAGCTGAAGGACCGGATCCTCTCGAACGGACGGGCCCAACCCGACTCGTACGAGATCGTCGAGCGCTTCTTGGACGAGGCCGAGGAGCAGCTCCCGGGAGCCGACCTCCTGCAGAAGATGACCTACCTCGAGCTCAAGAACCGGCTCGCCGAGCTGCTGCTGATGCGGGTCGACAAGATGACGATGGCGAACTCGGTCGAGGCGCGAGTCCCGTTCCTCGACCGCGAGCTCGTCGAGTTCGCGATGGCGCTTCCGCCCGACATGAAGGTCCGCGGAAACGAGGGCAAGTACCTGCTCAAGCGCGCGGTTGCCGGCATCCTCCCGCCGGAGATCGTGAATCGGCCCAAGCAGGGCTTCTCCGCGCCCGTCAGCGAGTGGTTCCGGGCCGATCTCGGCGTGCGGGCACAGCAGGAGATCCGCCAGTCGTCGCTGGCCGAGCGTGGCCTATTGAACTACGACGCGATCGACGACCTGTGGACCGCGCACCGCGCCGGGCGCGGAGACTGGGCCTTCCAGCTCTGGAACCTCTACAACGTGAGCGTCTGGCACGACCTCTGGGTCGCAGGACGCGCTCTGGCCTGAGAAGTTGAGACCGAGTATCCGCGAGGGGGTCGCCCTCTGGCGGCACGCCGGCCTCAGGCAAGGCGGGCTCGCGGCGGCACGGAGGGTCGGAGGCCTCGCGCGTGGAGCGGCTCGTGAAGCCCAGCTTCGCGCGAGACCGCTGGCGGCTCGGCCGGGCGAGCTGGCGGCTGCGCTCGGCGGAGCCGATCCCGTCGCTTCGCTCCGAGGGCCCGTACTCGCCGCAATGCCGAGCGTCGCGCGCTTCGAGCAGGAGCTCGACGACTCCGTCGTCCAGCGGGCCGACGAGATCGCCGCCCATCGATTCGACCTCCTCGGCTCCGGCCCGACGGAGCTCGGTTCGCACATCGACTGGCGAACGGACTTCAAGTCGGGCCGGCGCTGGCCGTTGCGACACGGCTCTCTGCTGCCCGTCTCGTACGGGGACGGATCCGACATCAAGGTTCCGTGGGAGCTCTCCCGTGCCCAGCATCTCCCGCTTCTCGCCGGTGCGTACCGCCTGACGGGGGAGAAGCGCTACCTGGACGAGCTCGGCGATCAGCTGAGCGATTGGATCCAGGCCAATCCTGTCGAGCTCGGCCCGAACTGGGCCTGCACGATGGACGTCGCGATCCGGGCGGCCAACTGGACCGCCGCGCTCTCGATTGCGGCCGAGGCTGCGGCGCATGAGCGATGGCTCAACCCTGCACTCGAAAGCCTCCTGCTCCACGGTCGTTTCGTCCGAGCTCACCTCGAATACGGGCCGGTGCGGGGGAACCACTACCTCTCCGACGTCGTCGGCCTGCTGCCTCTGGCTGCTCTCTTTTCAGGTAGCCGGGAAGGCATGCACTGGGCCGAGTGGGCTGCGGACGAGCTCGCAGCGGAGATGGAGCACCAGGTGCGCGAGGACGGCGGCGCACACGAGGCATCGATCCCGTACCACCGGCTCGTCGCCGAGCTCTTCATCTGCGGCACCCAGGCTGCCGAGGCGCTCACACCTGGACGTCTGCCGGCCTCGTACCACGACCGGCTCGACCAGATGCTTGCCTTCGTGGCCGGCTACACGAGGCCTGACGGCCTCGCACCCCAGATGGGCGATGCCGACGACGGTCGCTTTCTCCCACTCGGCGACTACGGGCGGGATCCGCAGGACCACCGGCATCTCTTTGCGCAGGCCGGTCGCAGGTTCGAGCCGGCGACGCGCTCGGTCGCCTTCCCAGAGAGCGGCTTTTTCGTCTTGCGCGAGGGCGACATGTACGTGATCGTCCGCTGCGGCGACGTGGGCCGCTACGGTCTCGGCGGCCACGGCCACAACGACCAGCTCTCGTTCGAGCTGATGAACGGCGCCCGGCCGCTCGTCGTCGATCCCGGCACATTCATCTACACCCCGGACCCCGCCGCGCGGAACCTCTTTCGATCGACAGGCTTCCACTCGACGCTGCGCATCGACGGAGGCGAGCAGAACGAGTTGCGCTCGGACGATCTCTTCGCGATGGCCGACCGGGCCCAGGCGGAGGCTCTTCACTGGGACGGCACGACTTTCGAGGGCCGCCATCACGGCTTCCCGGAAGCGACGCACACCCGCCGGCTCGAGCTCACGCCGGACGGGCTGCGCATCCGCGACACCGTCAACTCGGCCGCGCCACGAGAGCTCGAGTGGACGTTCACGCTGGCTCCAGGCGCCGAGGGCAATGTGGAGATCCACGCCGAAGGCCTCGAGTTCCGGGCTGAGGAAGGCTGGTACTCGCCGAGCTACGGCGTGCGGGTGCCGACGATCTTCCTCCGCGCGCGCCGTCGGTCACAAGCCGGCGAGGACGTCACCGAGATCAGCGTCAGAGCAGCTTCCTGACGAGCTTCCAGTAGCCGCGGACGACCGGGTTCGCTGCACGAAGCAGAGCGGGCACGGGCACCATCCCGGGAGAGAAAGTCGGGGTCATGTACACGGCCAGGTCGCGGTCACGAACGCGGCGCAGCTGCTGCGTCTTTCGCCTGCGCCCGGCGACGACACCTGCATTCCGCGCCAGCCAGCCCCATCCGGAGATCTTGTCGCGAAGCCAACGCTCCCTGGCTGAGATCGCGACCATGCCGAGCTCTGTGGCCACGAGCACGGGCGACAAGAGCAGGAGCTGGCGCACCGAATACGCCGAGAGCACGAAGACGAGACGGTTGCGCTCGAGGAAGTAGCTCTTGCGCGGAACACGTGCGTACTCGTAGTCGTGGAAGACATCCGCAGCAGGATCGACGACGACGCGATAGCCGGCGATGCGCGCGCGCCAGCCGAGCTCCAGATCCTCGAGGTACATGAAGAGCTCCTCCGCGAAGCCGCCGAGCTCGCGGAACGTCTCCGCCCGAATCGCCATCGCGGTACCGCTGGGCGCAGGTACGTCCTGGAGGCGCTGCACCTCCTCGGCGGGCTCGCCGAAGCCGCCGGCCCATCCGATCCCCGTCACGTGCACCTGGACCCCCGCGGAGTTGAGCTTCTCCGGATCGCGCAACAGCCGCAGGCGGGCCATGGCGATTCCGATCTTCGGATCCCCGAGCGTGCGGGCGAGCTGGTCGACTGCTCCAGGTGCGGCGACGGTGTCGGGATTCAAGAACATGAGGACGTCTCCGGTGGCCTCGCTCGCCGCGAGGTTGTTCGCGCCGCCGAATCCGAGGTTCTTCCCTGGGTCGATGACCCGGACGCCGTCGCGTCGTCTTGCCTCGTCGATCTCCTGCTCCGCCGCCGCCGTTGTCGACGACGAGGATCTCCTCAGCCTCGCCTCCGAGCGAGTCGAGGCACCTCGTCAGGCTCGGTCCCGTCCGGTAGGCGACTGTGACTACCGAGACGCTCAATCGGCCTACGCCCGGCGGACGTAGTAGCGAAGGCTGCGAATGCCGTCCGTCCTCTTGGGATGCTCTTCAACGAGCTCGACCTTGCCGCCGGCGCTCTCGACCGTCGCGCGGACATCCGGCTCGGAGATCGCGAGCAGCCTCGTCGGGGCAAGCCGCAAACGGTTCAGAAGCACGTCTCCGGACACGCCGGCGGCGCGGAGCAGGCTGTAGGCCCTGCGGCGAGGCTGAAGATGGAGGGCGAACGGCAGGTGGGCCAACGCCTGGAACACGGCGAGCCCACCGGGTCGCAGAATCCTGAGGAACTCGGCCAGGTACGCGCGCTGCAGCTCTCGCCGCGGCAGATGCTGCAGCACGAGCGTCGTGTAGACGAGGTCGAACGACGACTCGTCGAACACGGAGAGATCGGGCTTCGTATTGACCGACGAAGGTGCAGCTGGAAACCTCGTCGTTGAGCTCGCGGGCCAGCCGGACCATCTCCTCTGAGATGTCCACACCGACGGCCTCCTCGAAGCGGCTCCCGAGTGCGCGAGTCAGCCGGCCGACGCCGCACCCGAAATCGAGAGCCCGCCCCATCTGCTCGATGCCTCCCACCTGCGCGACGAGCTCCATCAGCTCCGCGATCTCCCGCTCACCGGTCGCGAAGAACTCCTCCGTGTCCCAGCGGCCGCCGCGCTGATCGGGGCCGGCCAGGATCGCCCAGAGCGGATCTGCGGCCGCGAGCTCCTCCCAGTCCCGGCCGTGGCGCTCGAGGGTCTCCATCTCGTTAGTAGGCGCCGCGGCTGTTGAGGACGGCCGGAATCGTCTTCAGCAGGATCGAGACGTCGAGCCAGATCGACCAGTGCTCGAGGTAGTAGAAGTCGAGGCGCACGAGGTCGTCGAAGCTCAGGCTCGAGCGGCCGGCGACCTGCCAGAGGCCCGTCATCCCCGGGAGCACGAGGTAGCGCTTCCGGTGCCAGGGCTCCAGCAGCTCGTAGTCGCGGACTGGAAGAGGCCGGGGGCCGACGAGGCTCATCTCGCCACGCACGACGTTCAGCACCTGGGGGATCTCGTCGATCGAGAAGCGGCGAAGCACCCGACCGACGCGCGTCACCCGCGGATCGTCACGGATCTTGAAGAGAGCGCCCTCGGCCTCGTTCTCCGCCTCGAGCTCGGCTTGCAGGGCCTCCGCGTCGGCGCGCATCGTGCGGAACTTGATCATTCCGAACTCCCGCTCGTTCAGGCCGATCCGGCGGTCTTGGTAGAACACGGGCCCACGTGAGTCGAGCTTGATCGCGAGCGCGATCAGCGCCCAGAACGGCAGGCCTAGAATGACCACGATCGCGCTGACGACCTGGTCGAATCCCCGCTTGACGACCCAGTCGGCGCCGGCGAACACGGGCGGCCGGAGCTCGAAGAGCGGCACGCCCTGCCCCGGCACGTACTCGCCGCGGCGCTCGATGAGCAGTTCGGTAGCGCGCGGGGCGACCCGCACTTTGACGCCCCGCCTGTGAGCCTGCTCGACGATCTCGACGAGCTCGCGGTCGTTGAAGTCCGAGTCGGTGACGATCAGCTCGTCCACCTCGCGCTGAGCCAGGACTGTCGGAAGCGAGGCGAGATTCCCGAGGACGGGCAGTCCTGCTCCGTCGGACGAGATCGCGACCGCGCCGACGAAGTCGTAGTCGATCCCGCCGCGGCTCGCGCCGAGGGTCCGGCGGAGCCGTGCAAGGCTCTCGCCCTCGCCGACGAGGATCGCGCGGCGGCGAACACCCGCGAGCTTGAGCAGATCGCCCGTGACGATGTCGTAGCTCCCCCGCAGCAACCCGATGCAGATCGAGGTCAGGACGATCGCGGTTGGTGCGAGCCCGTACGTGCCGAACGGGTGCCCGGAGCCGCGCGCGAAGATCAGTGTGATCACCGCGACGAGGATGAGCGAGGCCACGATCCGGCCGAAGCCGCCACGCCGCTCACGCTCGGCGTAGAGGCCCGCCTGCCAGAAGACGAGCACCGTGATCAGGGTCAGAAACGGGAGCCAGTCGGTCTCCCCGTTCCAGAGCAGGCCCCAGTAGAGAGCGCCGCCGTCGCCGTACACGAGCTCTCGCAGGACGAGTGCCCCGTAGAGCCCGAGCACGAGCCCCACGAGATCGAGAACGACCAGCGCTGCGATGCTCGCCGCGCGGCGTGCGGCGCCGCGGATCGGGAAGTACGGGCTCGAAGAGCGGATGTCGCCGAGCGGGGTGGCGTCGCCACTCACACCCCGGCGGCGCGGAGCGGATGTAGGCGGCCGCACCGGAGGGGCTTGTTCGGAAGCCACGGGCCGTTCCATGATACGGCCCCTTCCTGCTACTTGGGCATTCGCTTAAAGGCGAGCCAGCTCGGCTTCCGCCGGCCCGAAGCCGTGAAGAGGCCAGACTGCCATCCGTTGAGGATCCGTGCCTCATCTTTCAAGCAGGAACCAGATCATCATGTCGATGCGCGGATTGGCACGGGCGATGGCGAAGGACTTCGACACGTAGCGCGCCTGCTTCGCGAACGAGACGCCGAAGTACCGATCCGGGGGATTCGTCTGGAAGCCGTACTCGGTGATCCAGACTCGTTTCGGCCCGTAGAGGTGCGTCAGCTCCCGGATCAAAACGTTGATGTTGCCGAGCGTCACCGCGGTTCCTTTGAGGGGGGGCGGTGTGCCAGGCGCCTCGTTCCGGCTTTGGTAGTAGGGATGGTGCGCGTACGCGTCAAACCGCGCGCCCGGCCCGTTTCATCCCTCGGAGAAACGGGATCGGCGAGAGCGAGGACCGCGGCTGCTGGCCGCTGTTGTTCCCCCTGGGAGCCGTGACGCCGCAGGCGACCTTCTCTCCGGCGAGCCCGGTCAGGTGGACGCCCGACCAGATCGCATTGCACATCTGGGCGTAGATCCCGGGGCTTACGGCGCTGTAGCGGCCCCTCCCCGCATAGAGAAACTGCGGCCTGAGGAACACGGGATTGTTCGGCTCGTTCCACGCGAGCCAGTAACGCACCGCCGGCAACGGGGCAGCATCGGGATTCGGGCGGAAGCTGCCGCTATAGCGCTTGGCCGCCGCATAGGCGAAGTTCCGTAGGTCGATCATGCGTCGTGGCGCGCGGTTCTTGGCCTTGCCCGCCCAGCCGGGTGTCCAGAGGATCGAGAAGACGGGCTTGATCCCGTTCTCCTTCGAGCGCTTGACCATGGCGTCGTAGACGCTCCAGTCGTAGGCCGGGTCGGCCGGGTTGACGGCGTTCGCGGGCCGTCGAGCGCGAGCAACGCCGCTCGGCCCGCCCCAGTACAGGTTGACGCGAAGCGCCTCCACGCCGAGGGAGGTGTACTGCGGGTAGGCCCAGTCCGGATTCCCGAGCGTCGACTGCTCGTCGAAGATGCCGGCGATCAGGCCACGTGAAGGGTTGGCGGGCGGCGCAGCGAGGCCTGCGAGCAGGGCAACGATCGCGACGCCGATCAGGTGCTTACGCACGAACGGGCTCCACGCTGGGAAGCATGCGCTGGAGCCCTTCTTCGAGCTCGACTTCGGGCTGCCATCCGAGCACCTGCTTGGCGCGGGTGATGTCGGGCTGGCGGACCTGCGGGTCGTCGACCGGCAGCGCCTCGAAGACGATCTCGCTCTTTGACCCCGTCACTTTGAGCACGGTTTCCGCGAGCTCGAGAATCGTGAACTCGCGTGGGTTCCCCAGGTTCACGGGCAAGTGCTCGTTGCTCGTGGCCAGCAGGTACAGGCCCTGTATCAGGTCGTCCACGTAACAGAAGCTCCGCGTCTGCGAACCGTCGCCGAAAACCGTCAACGGCTTGTTCTCGACGGCCTGGCGGACGAACGTCGGGATTGCCCTGCCGTCCCAGGCGCGCATGCGCGGTCCATACGTGTTGAAGATCCGGGCGATCGTCGTGTCCACGCCCTTGCTGGCGGTGGTACGCCATCGTCATCGCCTCGGCGTAGCGCTTCGCCTCGTCGTACACGCCGCGCGGACCGATGGGATTGACGTGCCCCCAGTAGGTCTCCGGCTGCGGGTGCACCTGCGGGTCGCCGTAGATCTCGCTCGTCGAGGCTAGTAGGAACCGGGCGCGCTTCCACTTCGCGAGCCCGAGCGCGTTGCGTGTCCCCTGCGAGCCGGTCTTGAGGGAGGCAAGCGGCTGACGCAGATAGTCGATCGGGCTGGCGAGTGCGGCGAGGTGGAACACGATGTTGACGGGCTCGGCGACCTCGATGTGGTCGATCACGTCGTGGTTCACGAACGTGAAGGCGTCGTCGCGGATGTGCTCGAGGTTCGAGAGCGAGCTCGTCTCGAGGTTGTCCACGCCGATGACGCGGTAATCCTTCGCGAGGAGGTACTCGCAAAGGTGAGAGCCGAGGAAGCCGGCTCCGCCGGTGACGACTGCGCTTGGCACGAGGGCGCAGGATATCCAGGGCCTCGGAACTGCCCTCCGATCCTTACGAACTTCTAACTGCGTCCAGCTCTCGTTCTACGAATCCGATCTTTGGACATGCCGGATGCGAAATCTTGGCGGTTTCCAGGCTCGCCCGGGCCGCTTCATACTCTCCGGCACGGGTAAGAGTCAGCCCGAGCAGAGCATGAGTACAACAGTCCGTGGCGCGAGAGCGAAGCAGGTCACGATAGGTCTTCTCCGCGAGTTCCAGCTCCCCCTCGGCAAGTGCCGCGCTCGCCGCCGCCGCCAACATCTGATCAGTTCCAGCAAATCGCTGTTCCAGCTCCGAGGCGCAAGCCCGAGCGGTAGCCGGATCTCCTGCGAGAACTGCAATGTCCGCCAAGACCTCGAGTCCGTCGGGGAAGTCCGGCTCTAAGACGATGACCTTCTCTGCCGCACGGCGCGCCTCTTCCACATTTCCAACTGCGAGCTCGGCGTTACTACGTCGAGACCAAGTCGAAGCGTTCTCGGGGTCCTCGTCGCAGGCCCTGCGCAGCAACTCGAGGCCCTCCTGTTTCTTTCCTTGCTCCACGAGCAGCCAGCCCTGCCGACGAAGCGCCCAACCTGTGTTGGGGTCATTTTCAAGCGCGCTGTCAGTCTCGCGCAGAAGCATCGTGTCGAGGTATCGCTCTGCGGCGAGCGCCTCTTCAACACGCCCGCAATGTCGCAGCGCGCGGGCGAGGTTACCTAATGCGAGTCGATTTCCGGGATCGAGTTCGAGGGCCTTTTCGAAGAACGCAACCGCCTCTTCGAACCTGCCCCGCCGAAGAAGGCCGTATCCGTAGTTGTTGTTCGACATGGACACCTCAGGCGCGAGCTCGAGCGCTCGACGCTGCGCCTCAAGCTCTTCATCGCTTTGTCCAAAAGCTCCCGACTCAAGCCAAATCTCTGGCGATTCGGGCTCCAATGCCGTCGCCTTGCGACCGGCTCGCCGAGCCTCCCGCCGGCGCCCCATCCGCCCGGCGATGAACGCGATAGCGCTCCAGGCATGGGCACTCTCTGGGTCGAGCTCTGCTGCGGTGCGCGCCGCTACGAGCGCGCCACGTCGGTCGCCAAGATTCCAACGAGCCCAGGCGAGCGCCCTATGCGCCGGTGCGTGCTCGGGATCTGATGCGATCGCGTTCTGCGCGGCAACTTCCGCCTGCGAGTATTCGAGCAGCTGGAAATGAGCCCAGGCCAGCTGTGTGAGTAGATCCGTGTCCTCAGGATCGGAAGCTAACGCAGCTGCAAGAAGGCGGATCGCCTCTGCGCTCTTCCCCAACTCGAGCAGAGCACCGACTCGTGCGAAGGGATCCTCTCCATCGTCGAGCTCGAAATTCGTCACATTCCACGCTCGCGCAGGTACGCGGTCAGCTCGTCGTATGTACCTCCCTCGCCGGCAAATTCCGCGTACGTCCGTGCGGTTTCGAGCCAAGGGATCGTGCTCGGCGTGACTTCTTTGACAGCCTCTGTGAGATCCGCCGTCTCAATCGGGCGCGGAACGCCGGTCTGCACGGCTTCCTCAAGGGCAAACTCGGCAGCCGTCTCACAGACATGTGCGAGATCGGCGCCCGAATACATCTCTGTGGCTTGAGCTACGGCCGGCAAATCGATTTCACCGCGCGGCCGCCCCCGTAGGTGAAAGTCGAGGATTGCTTCCCGAGCTTCGAGATCAGGGGGAAGAACGAGCAACATCCGATCGAGCCGGCCTGGCCGTCGCAAGGCGGTGTCCACATCCCAGGGATGATTCGTCGCGGCGAGGATGAACACGCCCTCATTGTTCTTCTCGTAGCCGTCCAGCTCCGCTAAGAACTGGACAACAACGTCACGACCCACGGAGTAGCGCAGCTGTCCACGCTTGCGCCCCAGGGCGTCGATTTCGTCAAAGAAAAGAACCGTCGGGGAATTCTGGCGCGCAGTCTCGAAAATCTCGTGCAGATGGCGTTCGCTCTCACCGAGCCACATATCGAGCACATCGTGGAGTCCGATTCCTACGAACCGTGCACCCAATTCGCCTGCAGTCGCGCGTGCGACGAACGTCTTGCCACACCCCGGCGGGCCCCAGAGCAGAAGCCCGCCCCGAAGCGACTTCCCATACATCTCGCTCAGGCCGGGGTTCCGGAGCGGAGAGAGGAACGCGCTCCGCAGCCGGCGCTTGACATGTTCCAAGCCTCCGACGTCGTCGAGTGTCACGGGGGGGCCCTCGACGTCGGCTCCGCTACGACCACCGGGAAGACCTTGCAGCTGATGCACTGTGCCTTCGCTTCCGGCGCGAAGCTCGAGGCCACTGTCAGGCTGAGATGAGCCGGGAGCCGAAGGTCGCAGATACTTCTTCGCTCCCTCGCGGTCACCTGCCCAATCCGCTGCCCGCGCGGCCACTGCTAACGCGACCTTGTTGCCGGGATCTGCGCTGAGAACAAGATCGCAGTGCTCGAGGGCCTCTTGCGGCTGGTCAGCGTCGATCAACAGCTCGGCGAAATGAATCCGCAGCGCATGGTTGTCTGGAGCCGCCTCTACGGCCGAGCGGATGCCGTCGATGACGGCTTGATCGCGGTCTTTCGACATCTGTAACGAGGGCCGCGAATTCTAGGCGCCTCGCGGAAATTAGCGAAGCTCGCGATTCGACTCCATGTCGAAGAGCATTGCGAACAGGGTGAACAGGAGCCCTGCGATCAGAAGCAGTGCGACGAGGACGACGGTCGCGACGGTCAGCTCGTTGCCGAGAATACGGAGGATCGTCACGGTTGCCCCGAGCGCGAGGCCGAGCAGCGAGAACAGGATCCCGAAGACGTAGAAGAAGACGAGCGGGTGGAAGTCGCGGATGACGTACTTCTCGCGCATCCGCCAGAAGAAGGCTTTCGTGAGCAGCCACGAGATCCCCGGGATGACGCGGCTCAGGCGGATCCCCGACGTCTCGCCGACGCCGTAGACCGGGCGTGAAGGGACATCACGGACACGCGCGTTGACCACGTTCAGGTGGACGAGCATGTCGTTCGGGAAGCCGTAGCGCGCATAGATCCGATCCAGGTCGAGCAGCTCGAGCGTCGAGCGGCCGACCGCGGTGTAGCCCGACTGCGAGTCCGCGACGTGCCAGTAGCCGGAGGCGATCTTCGTCAGCAGCGAGAGGACGGCGTTTCCGAGGTAGCGCGTGTGGGGCATGAGCTCCCAGGCGCGGCCCGTGAAGAGCCTGTTCGCCTTCGCGTAGTCGACCTCGCCGCGGGCGACGGGGCCGGCGATCGCCTCGAGATCGGCCGGGTCCATCTGGTTGTCGCCCGCCATGACGCAGGTGACGTCGATCCCCTCGTCCAGGGCGCGCCGGTAGCCGGTGAGGATGGCCGCGCCGACTCCCCGGTTCTTGTCGTGGGTGACGACCTCGATACGCGAATCGCCGGTCGCGCTCGCTGCTGCCACGGTGCCGTCGCTCGACGCGTCGTCGACGACGAAGATGCGATCGACGAACTCGGGTATGCCGCCGAGGGTCGTGCCGATCAGGCGCTCCTCGTCGAACGCCGGCACGACGACGGCGACTCGTTTCCTTCTAGCACTAAGGCGCCGCTCGCGGTGCCGACATCAGGACGCTCGAGCTTCGCTCGTGCGTCCGTCTGAAATGACCGGTCGAACGGACTGACCACATCACACAAACCCTCCTAAGACCGGCCGGTTCGCGCGGCGATCGGATCCCAGAGGAGGGCGGCGAGGGTGCCGAGGAGGAGGCCGATCAGGCCGGCCACGGCCGCCGAGTTGTGCGTGCTCCGCGCCGTTGTCTTGATCGGCGCGCCGCGGTCGATGATCCGCGGAAGCTCGACCTGCTCGGCGAGCGCCAGTAGCTGCCTGGCCTGGAGGCGGTCCTGCTGGAGCGCCCCGCGGCGCTGCTCGGCGCTCAGGACGAGGGTCGCCAGCGTCAGCCGCTCGGTCCCGGAAGCACCGCGCACGGCGTCCTGGCCCTGCTGGATGACCCCGTCGATCGCGGCGAGCTGGCGGTTGTCGGAGGCGATCTCGTCCCGGAACGTCTTCCGCTTCAGCCTCGCGTAGCCGCCGACTTCGTCCACGACTCGCTCTGCGATGGCGGCCGTCGCCGCGCCGACCTCCTTCTGCCGGCTTCCCTTCACGGAGACGACGTACAGCTGGTTCGGAGCCGTCTTCGCCAGGCCCGACTTGATCGCCCGCGTCGAGATCCCCGCCCGAAGCTCGCGCGGAGACATCCTCGACTCGGCCGCGACTCTCTCGATCGTCTCCTGCCCGCGGGCGATGCGCGCGACGGTGTTCGGGTTCGTCTGGATGCCCTGGAGCGCGGCGCCCCCGCCCACGCTGTAGGGCGTCCCCACGTAGACCGTCGACTCCGCTCGAAAGACCTGCTTCCCTCCGAGCGCGAGCAGATAACCGAGGACGACGCCGACGACGACTCCCAGGAGCGGGAGCCACCAACGCGCGACGAGGGCGTCCAGGAAGCGGCCGAGGTCGACCTCGCGCTCGGCGTCGACGTCCGGTTGGGCCGGCGGCTTGGTGCTCATGCTTCTCCCGGCTCTGCGGCGATCGCCTCGGGCAGCTCCTCGGCGAACGGCTCGAGCCGCCCTGCCCCGTCTTCGGTCAGGCAGAGGTCGGAGAAGAAGCGTGTCATGACGACACCCTCGCGGAACTCACCGACGGTTGGCTCGGGATGCTCGCCGTTCGCGAGAGCGAGCGCGAGCTCTGGGTAGCGACTGCCGGCTGCAAGCGGAAGTGGAAACGCCCCGCCGAAGCGCGGGTTGACGTCCGTGGCGAGAAGCGAGCCGTCGGGCTCGCGGAAGCACTGGATGTTCGCGGGGCCCCAGATCGGCGAGCGCCTCGGCAACGCGCCGGCCGTGCTCGATCAGATCCCGGTCTTTGATCGTCATGCCCTTGATCGATTCGCCGCCCTTGGACTCGATCATCGTCCGCGGGATCGCGTTCAGGCAGCGGCCGTCGAAGTCGCAGAAGACGTCCACCGAGAACTCCTCGCCCCGGCAGTGGGCCTGGACGAACGAGGGGACGGGCGTTCGCGCGAGGTGGAAGTCGAGCTCTTCGCGGTCGTTCGCACGGTAGATGTGGCGGGAGCCGAAGCCCTCGCGGGCTTTCACGAGCACCGGGAACTCCAGCGTCGGCCGGCACGTGTTCCGGCAGCCAGCTCGGCGGAGAAGGGATCCCGAGGCGTTCGAAGGTCTCATGGGCGACGAACTTGTCGCCCATCTGCGCCGTGACCTCGGCGGGTGGGAGGAGCAGGGCGGCGCCGAGCTCGTCACGTGAGCCGGCGAGGATCAGCTGGTCGAGATCGGTGAGCGGGACGACGAGGTCGATGCCGTGCTCCGAGACGATGTCCTTGATTTGCGAGACGTACCCGGGGTCGTCGACGCGGACCACGAGCTCGTAGAGATCGGCGTGGTACAGCGCGGGCGCCAGAGGGTTGACGTCGACGGCGACCGTCGTCGCGCCGGCCCGGCCGAAGGCCGAGACGATGTCGACCCGCTGCCCTGCGCAGGTGAAGAGGACCGCTGTCACGGCGAAAGAGGGTAACGACTCGGCGGAAACTGCCTCCCGTGAAACCGTCACGCTTCCGGCACAAACCGGTTTCACACGTGTCACACCTTCGTCAGTACGATCGCCGTGGGGAGGAGGCCGGGCGAACCGACTTTAGGGTGACGTCAAGGGCTCAATTCGCCCGCCAGCCCCCGGTTTCGCCCTTGTACGTGCCCCCGAGGAGCGCCCGCGGAGTGCGCAGCAGGATCTTCAGGTCGAGGCCCGGCGAGCGGTTCTCGACGTACCAGACGTCGAGCTCGATCCGATCCTCCCAGGGCAGCGTGGCGCGCCCGTGGATCTGCGCCCAGCCGGTGATGCCGGGCTTCACGTCGAGCCGCTTACGCTGCCGCGGCGTGTATTGCTCGACCTGGTAGGCGAGAGTCGGGCGCGGCCCGATCAGGCTCATTTCGCCCCGTACGACGTTCCAGAGCTGAGGCAGCTCGTCCAGCGAAAGCCTCCGCAGCGCCCGGCCGACGCGTGTGATGCGGGGATCACCCCGGTTCACGGCCCACCCAGCTCCCTGCTGCTCGGCGTCGACGACCATCGTCCGCAACTTCAAGAGCTCGAACTCGCGCCCGTCCCGGCCGACCCGCCGTTGGCGGTAGAGAATCGGGCCTCGGTCCTCGAGCTTGATCCCGACCGAAGCGAGCGCCAGGAACGGGCTCGCGAGCGCCAGCCCGAGCGACGCGCCGGCGACGTCGAGCGCCCGGTTCACCGGGTTCCCTCGATCCGCTCCCACAGAAGCGGCGGCCCGAACCGCAGGTAGCGCGCGAGGCCGGCGAGCGTCGCCCACGTGACGACGAGGTAGTAGTAGGCGAGACCTGCGCCCGGTATCGGGATGCGCAGCCGGCCCGCTCCAGCGAGGAGCAACCAGAGGAGCTGTGCCGCGAGCACGACCTGGTATGCCCAACCCTCTCCCACCAGGACGGCACTCGAGACGAGCAGGACGACGTGCAGGATGCCGCTTGCGTACCGCAGCAGGCGATGCGAGACGAGCTCGACGAAGTAGACCGGACCGACGCGGCGCAACATCCCGCGAAACACGTGCACCCACGCGCCGCGCAGCATGCGCACCTTCCGCCGGTACTCGTCCTCGATGTCACGCGACGGCTTCTCGATCGAGACCGCATCCGAGTCGTACACGGCACGACGGCCTCGCTGCACCATCAGGTACGGAAGCCCGAGGTCGTGCCCGCACCAGGGCTCGAGATCGACCCAGTCCGACCGGCGCACGGCATAGATCGGCCCGTTGCCGGCCGTGATCGACCCGAGCTGGGACTCCTGCGCGCGCAGCCAGAGCTCGAAGCGCCAGTAGGCGCCCTCGCGGTTCGTCCCGTCCGGAGCCTCGTACGACGCCCGGCCCGAGACATAGCCGACTGCGGGATCGGCGAAGCTCCGTACGAGTAGTCGCAGCGCCCCTGGCTGCCAGACCGCGTTCGCGTCCGAGAAGGCGACGATCTCACCGCTCGCCGCCTGGACACCGAGGTTCTGAGCGGCCACCTTGCCGCCGCGCGGACACCGGACGAGCTCGACCCTGGGATCCTCGACGGCCAGGCGCTCCACGATCTCGTCCGTTCGATCGGCTGACGCGTCGGAGGCGACGACGACCTCGAGCAGCTCGGCCGGGTAATCGAGCTCGAGCAGGTTGCGGACGCGGCGCTCGATCACGTCCTCCTCGTCATGAGCGGCGACGACGATGCTGACCGCCGGCTCGATCTCTGCTCCGCTCACACGGTGCCGGCGCATCCGCGCCGCCAGCGCAGCGAAGAGCGCATAGCCCACGTGAGTCCAGACGAGCGCCGCAAGCGAGGCCCAGAAGAGAAACTTGACCACGAGCATCCGGCGGCGAGCTTAGCCCTTAGCCAGAGCATCCTCGTAGGCCCGCAGGGTTTCATCGGCGAAGCGCTGCCACGTGAAGTGCTCGCTGATTCGCGCCCGCCCCGCCTCTCCCATCCGGCGACGGAGCGCCGGGTCGGCCAGGAGCCGCTCGAGCGCCGCGCGCAACGCGCCGGCATCACGAGGTGGCACGAGGAGGCCCGTCACCTCGTCGACGACGAGGTCGCGAAGGCCGCCGACGTCCCCGGCGACGACCGGCCGTCCATGAGCCATGGCCTCGGCACAGACGATGCCGAAGCCCTCGCGGTGTGACGGACAAGCCACGACCGCGGCGCGCTCGTAGAGCCGCTCGAGCTCGTCGTGCGGGACGAACCCGAGGGCGCCGGGCACCTCGGAACGGAGCGGTCCGTCGCCTGCGACGACGAGCGGATGCCCGTCGGCCGCCGCGACGAGCTCACGGATTCCCTTCTCCGGCGACAGGCGCCCGGCGTACAGGACGTGCGCGGGCTCGTCCTCCTCGCCGACGTGGTCGGGCACGTCGATCCCGCTCGGAATCGTGCGCACGTCCTGCGCGCCGAGCCGGCGAGCCTCGTCCGCCAGCGCGGTCGAGGGGGAGATCACGAGCCGCGCTCTTCGCAGCACCCGTCGCGCGAGCGCCGGCACCTTCAGGGCGAGCTCGACGTCGGTTCCCCAGACCTGCACCACGAACGGCTTTCCAGTCGTCATGGCGACCGCGCCGGCCGGCAGCCAGTGGGCGTGCACGAGATCGGCGTCATGGGCCGCACGGCGAGCCGCTCGCGCGAACCCCCCGAGCATCAGCGGCAGGGCGAGCGCGAGGTAGGGCCGGCTCCGGAGATTCCCGGCGACTCCTGAGCCGTAGGCGATTCCGTAGTGCCGGAAGCTCGCCGGAGAGACGACCTCCACGTCAACCCCTCGCTCCCGGATCCGCTCGACCTGGTCGGCGACGAAGAGCCCAGCCGCGTCATCCGCGTGGCGCGGGTACGACGTCGTGAGGACGGCGACCTTCAAGGCTTCGCGAGCCGGCGGCCGAAGACGATCGGGGTCGCCAGCGCGATCAGCGCCAGGGCGTAGAAGTAGTAGAACTGCATCGTCAGGTAGAAGGCGTTCGCCGCGATCGTCCCGACGAGCGCCGCGGTCAGCCCCCAGGCGAGCGGGCGGACACGAGCGGCCGCGGGGTCGCCCGCTGCTGCCAACGCGCGCCCGATCCCCCGCGCGACACCGAGCCGCTTGAAGATGTAGACGAGGAAGAGCGCGAAGACGAGCGTCCCGACGAGCCCTGTCTCGACGACCGTCGCGACGTAGTAGGAATGTGCCCCCCACTGCGTGCGGCCGGTGACGAACTCGAAGTAGACCGAGAACGTGTTCAGCCCGAAGCCGAACAGCGGGTACGCGTGGATCGTCTGCGGAATGAAGTCGTAGACCTGGAAATGAAGTGTCGAGGAGGTGTCGCTCGTCTGCAGCCGCGCATGGAGGACGTTCGAGAAGTAGTCGAGCCGACGCACGACCAGCAGCCCGATGACAGGCCGCGACCGCACCGAGCGGGACGAGCAAGGCCCTCGTCAGCAGGAGCGACCGATAGACGACCGCGAGCAAGAGGCCACCGGCGAGGAGGCCCAAGAGCGCGCTGCGAGAGAGTGTCGAGAGCTCCATCAGCAGGAGAAACCCGAGCAAGACCGCGAGCGGCACGCGCAGCCGGTGGCCGCGCTCGAGACGAAGGTAGACGGGCGTGAGGAGCAGGAGCGGGACGACGAGCATCACGCCGAGATGGTTCGCGTCGCCGGTCAGCGCGTTCACGCGATAGACGCTGGATTGGCCGACCGCGCCCCAGATGTTGATCGAGGCGGCACCGCCCGTGATCGGATTGAGGACCAGCGCGTCGAGGTTCCGGCCCCCGAGCGTCGCGGCGAGCTGCAGCAGCCCGTAGGCCGCATTCGCCGCGAAGCCCGCGATGTACCAGCCGAACGTTCGCCAGTAGAAGCGCTCGGATCGGCTCGCCAGATACGCGATGCCCGCGGCGACGAAGAGGAAATGGATCAGGAACTTCGTCAGCCCTTTCTCGTAGAGCGACAGCGCCTCGTTCGTCTCGAGGTTGAAGAATCCGAACAGGTAGACGACGAGCAGGGCGACGCCGAAGCCGAGGACGACGAGCGTCGTCGACGGGACGACCCCGTTGCGCTCGCTGACGCGTCCGGCGACGAAGGCGACGATGAAGAGCAGCGCCAGGATGTCGGCCAGGTTCACGCGACCGGCGACGTTCCAGTACACGTTCTGGAACGAGACGGAGAAGACGGTCGCGAGGAAGAGGAACGCGACGAGGCGCCCTCGAGACTTTGCAACAGGCTGTTGCAAAGTCGTGTTGGCGCTCATTCGAAGCTCCTGAGCACGTCGGCGAACTCGCGCGACCGCGTCCGGCGCGAAAGGCGCTCCTTCAGTTCCGGCGACAGGCTGCTCCCGTCGAGCGCCCCCGCCTGCCAGCGCTTTCGCAGCCCCGCGATCGCCGCGCCGAGCGCCTCGACGTCGTCCGGAGCGACGACGACTCCCGCGTTCGCGCTGCGAACGAGGTCGGCGGCAACTCCGTCGGTCGGCACCGCGGCCAGGATGGGCCGTTCGGCGGCAAGGTACTCGTAGATCTTCCCCGAGGGCACCGTCCGTCCCCGGCCGCCTGCCTCGGGCAGCAGGAGCAGCAGCGCCTCGGAGTCTCGCTGGAGCTCGAGCGCGGAGCGCCGCGGCACGTGCGAGATCACCTCGACCCGATCGCCGAGCCCGAGGCCCTCGGCGAACTCGCGGTCGGCCGATCGCATGCCGCCCACGAAGCGGACGACGACATCGCCGTCGGCCTCCGCAAGCGCAGTGAGAAACGGCTTCGGGTCGCGATGGCCGAAGAAGCTTCCCGTATGCGTGATCCGGAAGCGCTCCCCAGGGTGGTACTCGAGCCCCTCGAAGTCCTCGAAGTCGCAGCCGTTCGGGATCGTCTCCACCCGCTTGCCGCCGAGGTCGCGCATCTCCTGCGAGATCGCATCCGAGACCGTGACGACCGCATCGGCGTGTTTTGCCACGAGCCCGGCCACGAGCGCCTGGCCCCGCTCCTTCACGCGCACCGAGAGCCGGTCGACTCGGCGGTCGGGATTCGCGGCCACTGAGTCGCGAAGATCCGCGACCCAGGGTTTGCCGGTCGCCTGCTTGACCGCGGCACCGATCAGGTTGACCGAGGCCGGCGGCGAAGTCGTGACGACGACATCGATCTTCTCGTCGCGCACGATCCGCGTGGCCGCCGGGATCGCAGTCAGGCCCCAGCTCACGAACTCGTCCGGGAGGAGCAGCCTCCGCCCGAAGAGGGCGGCCTGGCGCAACGTGCGATCCGCGCCCTCCAGTCCGTGCAGCTCCTCGGCCGGGAGCCGCCCGCGCGGGCCGAGATACCGCGCGCGATGCACATGCGCCTGGGATGGAATGTCGAGCTCGTCGTCCCGAGCGACCCACTTCGGGTCATCCGGTGCGAGTACGTGTGTCTCGATCCCGAGCTCGGGCAAGTGGGTCGCGAGCTTCAGCGGTCGTGCAACACCCCCTCCGCCCGCGGGCGGGAAGTACATCGTCACGAGGAGCACCCTCACGGGCGCCTACGTTAGTCCGCCAACGGCCGGGTGCGGCGGCCCACGACGGTGAAGAGCGGCTTCCGCTTCTTGGCGAACCGTTGCACGTGGTATCGCACCGTCGTGTCCTCGAATCCGAGGATCCCGAGCATCTGTTTGATCGCCGCCGGTGTGAAATGCCACCAGGACTCGCGGGGCTGGACGCGCTCGAAGTTCGGCAGGAACGCCATGTTCGGCTTGAGCAGGCTCACGGCCATTTGCGGCAGCGAGTAGCGCAGCGACGGGTTCTCGGTGACGATCACGGTCTCGGTCGTGAGGCGAAGAGCGCGCTCGAGTGCCAGGAACGGGTCGCGGAAGTGCCGGAGCACGTTCCCGAAAGTCGCCACCTCGACGCGGCCGATCTCCTCCGGAATCTCGTAGACGGTGCCGTAGACGACCTTCGCCGACGACTCGAACGCCCTGTGCGCGAGCCACCAGCTGTTGTTCAGCTTCTGCAGGTGCTCGCGGCGCTCGGAATCGAACGACTCGTGGTCGTACTGGGCGTACGGCACGACGTCCCACGACTGCTTGTCGGAGAGGTCGTACGCGACGACGTCAGCGCCAAGGCCCTCCATCGTGAAGCAGAGGAAGCCGCTGGCCGTTCCGACTTCGAGCACGCGCTTGTCGTTGAGGTCGACGCCGCCGAGGTAGTCGTCGACGCCGCCACGGAGGTCCCACGGGCCTTCGACAAGCCCATAACCAGGGATCTCCATCGAGTGGTAGAAGTAGCAGTCCTCGAGATCGGTGACCGTGCGCGGCTCCGCAAAGACGGAGGTGCCGCGCGGAGCAGTCACTGTTTCCTGCCCTGCCATGACGCGCCACCCTAGCGAAATGCGCTGGTACAACTCCCCCATGAGTCGAGCTCTGCGGTTCCTGTTCGGCCTCGCCGTCGTGGCGTTACTCCTGCCGGCGGTCGCCGGCGCGTACCCCTGGCCGCTGCGGCCCTTCTACCAACCACATGCGATCCGCGGGTACTTCAACGACCCGCGCCTCTCGGGCGACGAGACCGGTTTTCACTTCGGCGTGGACATCGTCGCCGGCGATAACGAGGCCGTCTACGCGATCGAAGGCGGCCGTGCAAGGGTGCATGGCATGACGGTCTCGATCTCCCCGAAGCCCGGCGGACATCGCCTCTCGTACTGGCACGTCATGCCGGTTGTGAGGAGCAAGCAGCGCGTCCGCCGGCACCAGCTGATCGGCCACGTCATGCCGGGCGCGGGCCACGTCCACCTCGCCGAGTACAAGGAAGGAACGTACGTCAACCCGTTGCGGCTCGGAGGGCTGGCGCCGTACATCGACGACACGGTGCCCCAGATCACGCGGCTCAGCTTCTACGCGTTCGGCTACCCGATCACGACGGAGTACGTGACCGGCTCCGTCGACGTGACGATCGACGCCTACGACCCGCCGCCGCTGCCGTCACCGCCGCTCGACTGGGCGGATGCGAGACTCGCGCCCACTCTCATCCGCTGGCGGATCGTCCAGGGGCAGAACACCATCCGGCATTGGGAGACGGCCGTCGACTTCCGGACGTTCCTGCTCCCGTTCTCGCTCTTCGACTTCGTCTATGCCCCGGGCACGTACCAGAACCGGCCGAACCGCCCCGGCCGGTACGAGTACTACCTCGCGCACGAGCTGGACACGCGGCTCTTGCCGAACGGCGGCTACGTGCTCCAGGTGGATGCGCTCGACGCGCAGGAGAACCTGGGCCAGGCGTCGTTCGCCTTCGCGGTCAGGAACTGAGGCACTCGGTAGAGGACGAAGCGCTCGTCCTCGTAGACCTTCGGCAGCTTGAGCTCGAGGTCGAAGCGCCGCTTGGCGACGACGATCCAGCCCGCGTGGTAGCGCCGCGGAATTGCGACGCTGCCGCTCGCCAGAAAGTCGATCACTGCATCGCGCCGGTGCTCGGGCATGTTCTCCTTCGTGTCGGCGACGTGAGCAGGCGGAGCGGCGGCGACGTAGACCGGCGCGTAGCCCTCGATCCGGTAGCTCGTCTCGAGGTCCGAGAAGACGACCGCCCTGGGCGGCACATCGGTGCGGAGCGCGTGGACGAGCCCTGGCGTCAGGCGGAACCGGTCCGGCTCGTCCTGCTTCAGATAGACGATGCCGGCGAGCCCGACCGGAGCGACGAGCGAGAGCGCCACGGCCGTCGTCCAGAGCGGTGCGGCCTCCGGTAGCCCTCGGCGGACGACCGCCGCGGCGACCAGCCCCACCGTGCCTCCGGCAAGCGCGAGCCACACAGGCCACACGGGGCCGCCGACGACGAGGAAGTAGGAGAACTCGCCGGGATACGCGAGTTGTAGGAGCCCTCCGGCGCCGAAGGCGACGAGGCAGCCGGCCAGGCGGAGCCTTCCGAGCAGCGCCGCTGCGCCCGCGACGGCGAATGGGATCGGCAGGAAAGCCGCAAGGCGACGCGACTGCGAGAGAGAGACCGCATCCGAGAGCTGGTCGAACGCCCACGGCCAGAGCACGACGCCAAGCACGGCCAGTGACCCCCCGAGGACGTACGCGGCCCAGCGTCGTTGCCCGGCGAGCGCAGCCAGCGGAATCGCAAGCAGGCCCGCGACCGCGATCGCGCCGCCCCGTGAGATCGTCTCCGGCGCGAGCCGCAGGAGACCACCGACCACGTCGATCTGGCCCGAGTAGTGGGCGATCGCCTCCGCACGCTTCGCCGCGTCCGGCTGGTGCGAGACGGTCTTGTCGACGATCGGCTTCAGCCAGAGCGCGTAGAGGCCGGCCGGAATGAGGACCGCTGGGACCGTCGCGGCGATGCGCATCCATTCCCGCCAGCGGCTGGGCGCCAGCGCGACGCGCGCCACCAGGAAGCCCGTGAGCGGCACGGCCACGAAGAACGCGTAGGTCGGATGGACGAGAGCGAGCGCGAGCGAGGCGGCCGCAATCGAGAGCACGCCGCGTCGCCGGCCGCCTGCCGCAAAGGAGAAGACGAGGGCGAGCAGCGCTGGAGTGATCAGCGCGCGCGCCACGGTCGGCGGCAGGGCCAGGAAGTCGAACGACCCCGTGCCCGAGCGCGAGAACCCGAGCAGGCCGACCTGGGCCGCGGCCGTCGCGATCCCGCCGCCGAAGGACCGGAAGAGCGTGGCACCCGCCGCGTACGCGAGAACCACCGCGAGCGGAGTGAGGATCGCCGGCAGATGCTGAAGCGCCACCGCGGGATCGACGTCCGCCAGCCGCGCGACGAGCGCGACCGCGGAATGCCAGACGGGGAACGCATACCCGGGGTGGAGCCCTCCGTGCCGAAACTCGTTCAGCACGTTCAGCGAGGTCAGGTCGAGCGACTCGAGCTTTCGAATCCGCCCGAGATGGAAGAGCGCGTCGCCGTAGATCGTGTTCGCAGCCCACCAGACAGCCCCGGCGAACACGACGCCGGCGGCGGCGACTGCGGCGAGAGCCCGGCGCTCGGTCGGCTCGGAGGCGACCGGCGCGCGGAGGAGCGCCGGCACGAGCGCGGCGGCACCGAAGCCGGCGAGCAGCCAGAGCGTCGTCGTGATCGTTCCGTCGAGCGCGAAGGTGAGCGCGAGCGCGCCGGCCAGCGCGGCGAGGCTCCAGCAGAACGAGGCCGCGATCGCCACGCCGAAGGTGGCAGGGCGGCCGAGCGCACGGACGAAGATGCCTCCCGGCAGGAGGAGCACGCATGCGGTGGCGGCGGTCAGCCGGAGCACGAGGCCCAGCCCTTCCGCGGGGAACAGCCGGCTGAGCCCGAGGACAGCCGGCCCCGCAGCGACGAGCGCCAGGAAGAGCGCGGCCGAGCCGAGTCGGCCCTCTCCGACGCGATAGATGCGCATCGGCACGCTCACCGAAGCCACTCGCGCGCCTCCTCCGCGAGCGTGCCCGCCTGCACACAGATGCCGCCCCGGACGCGAACGTCCTCCATGAATCGCCGGTACAGGACGTCCCAGCCCGGCAGCATCGCCGAGTCGTACTGCTCCGAGTGCCAGAGGACGGAGAACCCGCCGCCGTGCTCGGCCGCCCAGTCGAGGAGCGTGCGCAGCCGCTCCCCGGCCTGCGCGGCGCTGAGATTGAGATAGCGCTCCTCCGAGAGGGTTACGTCCATCGCGGCGAGCGGAATCTCGACGATGTCGTGCGGCGCGTCCCGTTCGGCGTTCCAGGGGCGGAAAGGGTGCGCGATCCCGGCGCGGAAGCCGGGCACATCGTTGAACCCGAGCGTCGAGTCGTACGTGAAGCCCGCCGCCTCGAGGTGCGACGGGCTGCGGTGCGGATCGAAGCGCAGGAAGTGGTAGCGCTGCCCTTGCACCGGTCCGGCGAGCTGATCCAGCCGGTTCTTCTCCCGGGCTAGCCGCTCGCCGTCCTCCGCGGCCGAATAGCTCCCGTGGAGACCGATCTCGGCCGCGCCTTCGAGCAGCGTCTCGACAAGACGGGGCCGAAGCCGCTCGTACGAGGCCCCGCCGGGCCCGTCGAGCTCGTGGGCGTGGTCGGCCATGAGAAAGAACGTGGACGACGCACCGCTGCGCCGCTCGTCGGCGAGGATGCGGTCGAAGCCCCAGTAGGGGTCGGTGCCGCGCAGCTTGTGGAGCGGCCAGCCCGCGAGCGCGCGCAGCTCGCGCCGGGCCGGGCGGGCGCGGCGGCGGAGCACGTCGGCCTTGAAGCGCGCCGCGCCGCCGCGAAGACCCCTCGAAGTCCACTTCCACGGCGTGTCGACGTCGTGAGTGAGCGCAACGGCGAATCGGGCGCCGCCCCAACGAGGGGGCTCGACGCCGAGCCGGCGCCGCAGCCGCTCGAGAGGCGGGTCGAGCGGGTCGAGGCTCGAGGAGCTCGCGCGAAAGCGGCCGTGCTCGTCCCGCGTGCCGCCGCGCTCCTCGAGCCGCGCGAGGTGGAAGAACGCCTCGGCGAGGTCGTCCCCTTCGGGCCGTTCGCCGCGCTCCACCTGCTCCCAGGCCTCAGCCCGGTAGGGCACGTCGTCCCCGAAGCCGATGTCGCGGGCTCCAATCGTGTCGAGGACCCAGCGGGCCTTCCGCTCGACCGCTTCGGGGATCACCGGAACGTCCCTCTCAGGACCCGGGCAGCGTGGACGAGACCCGGCCTCAGGTCGTCCGGGGCAAAGACCGCGTCCGTGAAGGGCGGGCGCGGGAACAGGGGCCGCTCACCGGGCAGAAGCGAGATCGCCCAGATGCGGCCCGAGCCGTTCATGGAGACCGGCTCCACCTTTTCGCCGGTGAGGTCGCGGTAGGCGATCACCGGAAAGTCGACGCCGCAGGCCGCGGCCAGCGAGTGCCACTGCCATAGACGCGGGTTGATCTCCATCAGCTTGAAGGCCCCGTCGCGGGGGTCGCGCTTGAACTCGACCTGCGAGATGCCGTGGAAGCCGAGCCCCCGGAGGAAGCGCAGCCCCGAGTCGACGACCTCCTGCACCCACACCGCCTCGCCCACGCGGCACGTGCCGATCACCGGCGGGACCTGCTTCAGCTTGCGTCCGCAGAAGAGACCGAGCGGCTCGCCGTCTTCCCGCAGGTAGCTGCCGAGGCTGTAGAGCTCGTCGTCGCCGCCCGGGACGAGCTCCTGCACCATCGGGCCGAACGGTTCTGCATCGACGTAGGCGAGCTCAGCCTGCTCCGGCGTCTCGCAGCGAAAGGCCTGCATGCCGAAGCGACGCTTGAAGCCGTCGGGATGCTGTGGCTTGACGAGCACCGGCCAGCCGAGCTCCGCGGCGGCGGCGCAGGCCTCGGCGGCGCTCTCGGGATATCTGGTCTCGGGAGTCGCCACGCCGGCTGCAGCGGCGGCCTCGAGCTGGTGGCGCTTGTCCTGGATCGCCTCGAGCGCCGACCAGGGAGGGAACGGGAACAAGAGGCCCGGGAGGCGCTCTTGGTTGCGCGCAAGCGCGTTCAGCGGTGGGTCGTGGGTCGGGAAGACGACAGCCGGCCCCTCGATCTCGGCGACCCGGGCGATGAATCCTTCCTCGTCGACCGCGGGGTCCGGGACCGGGACCGGCGTCGCGTACCGCGAGCGGAAGCCGAGCGGGCTCGACCGATGGTCGAGAGCCAGGACGGGAATTCCGGCTCGCCCGAGCGAACGAATCGCGGCCAGGCCGTTGACCCAGCCGACGTCGACGACGAGGGCTTTCACTCGCTCGATTCTAGGAGGGCGTTGACCTGGCCCGATCCGAGCCAGCGGGCCACGGCGCTGTACGCGCGACCCCGCTCTCCGCGAAACAGCACACCGCGAATGCGCAGCCCCCACAGCATCACGCGCCGTGCCCGCTCGGCCTCACGCAGGCCACGATGCTTGCGGAGGAACTGCAGGTGGCCGCGGACGACGTCCTTGAACCGGGCGGGGTCGAGCGATGCTCCGACGACGTGGTAGACCTCGGCGCCCGGAAAGAAGAGCACCTTCCAACCGGCCTGTCGGAAGCGATAGCACCAGTCCACTTCCTCGCTCATGAGGAAGAAGTCCTCGTCGAAACCGCCGATCGAGTCGACAGCCTCGCGGCGAACGAGCAGGCAGGCGCCGAACAGATAGTCGGCTTCGCGCACCGACTCGTGATCGAACCCCGCACCGAAGAGCGCGTTGAACGCTCGCGAGCGTGGCGCGAGCTTGCGGAGGAAGAAGTACTCGGTGGCGAGCCGCCAGGGAGTCGGATAGCCGCGCACCGAGCGTTGGAGCGAGCCGTCCGGGTTCAGCAGCCTCGGACCGACGACGCCGGCCTCCGGATGCTCGTCCGCGAAGGCGACCATGCTGTCGAGCGCTCCATCGGTGAGCCACGCGTCGGGGTTCAGGAGCAGGAAGTAGCGGCCCGAGGCCGCGCGCATGCCGGCGTTGTTGCCGGCGCCGAAGCCCAGATTGTCCCGCTCGAGGATCTGCGCTTCCGGGAAGCGCGCGCGGACGAGGTCGAGTGTGCCGTCCTCCGAGTCGTTGTCGACCACGATCACCTCGGCGCCCGTCCCGCGGAGGCTCTCGAGCGGGCGCTCGATCCACGGCGCGGCGTTGTGGGTGACGACGATCGCGGAGACGTCAGCCATCGGCTTCGCGCGGCAGGGGCCGGCCCGAGCCGCGGACGCCCTCCCACGCGAGGATCAGCGCTCCCGGAACCGACATGAGCACGGTGACGACGAAGAAGAGGAATCCGGCCGCGAAGGCGCTGTCAGGGTCGACGCCCACGTTCCCGAGAAAGCTCACGAAGAACGACTCGCGCACCGCGAGCCCGTTGACCGTGAACGGGACGAGCATGACGAGGAAGAGGAGCGGGCCCATCACGTAGTACGGGCGCGGCGACAGGTCGATGCCGACGGCCTCGCCGCTGAGCCAGATGGCGAGCACGCGAGTCGCCTGAATGCCGAGCGTGACCGCGAACACCGTGAGCAGCACCCCCGCGTGGTCGCGGTAGGAGTGGATGGCGAGATAGACCTGTGTCGCGAGCCGGTCGAGCTTGACGAAGGCGAGCACCGGCTTTGCCAAACGCAGGAGCGGGCGGGCGCCCTTCGCGAAGAGCAGGAAGCCGAGCACGATCGTCGCTACGACGAAGAACGCCTCGATCCAGAGGTACGGCCCGACGTCGTAGTGCCCGACGGCAAGCAGGAAGCCGACCGCTGCGAGCATCAGCGTCGCAGCGCCTCCGATCGCCCGCTCGAGCAGGACTGAGGCGGCCGCGGTGTCCCCGCGGCCGGGATGGCGGCGCGCCGTCTCGAAGATCCGGACTGCGTCCCCGCCGACCGAGGTCGGGAGGACCTGGCCGGCCGCATAGGAGACGAAGTACGCGCGCGTCAGCCAGGGGATCCCCTCGTCGACCCCTTTCGTCTTCAGCAGCAGCTGCCAGCGCCAGGCCATCGGGAGGATCGTCACGAGCATCAACGCGAGCGCCAGCGCGAGGTAGACGGGGTTCGCGTCCAGGATCACCCGCACGGTGCGCCCGACGTCGATCTTCCACAGGAGGTATGCGATGCAGAGCCCGGTGACACCGAGCGTGAGGGCGACGCGGAGCGGTCGGCTCATCGTCTGAGAGAGGCGTGCACGCGGCGCAGGGCTGCGACGACGTCGGCGATGTCCTCGTCCGAGTGCGCCGGCGTGAGCGGCAGCGAGAGAACTTCGGCGCCCGCTCGCTCGGCAACCGGGAGCGGAGCCTGGTCGGGGAGCCGCTCGCGGTAGGCAGTGAGCTGGTGCACCGGAAGGAAGTGGATGCTCGTCGCGATGTTCTCGTCGGCGAGGAGGCGCTGGTACTCGTCACGCGTGGCGCCTGCGCGCTCGGCGTCGATTCGCACCACGTAGAGGTGGTAGGCGTGCGTGTCGCGCGGGTCCCGCGCGAGCGGCTCGATTCCCTCGAGCTCCGCGACGGCCTCGTCGTAGACGGCGAACTGGCGTCGCCGAATCTCCCCGTGCCGCTCCACCTTGTCCAGCTGGCAGAGCGCGATCGCCGCCAGGACGTCGGAGAGGTTCGCCTTGTAGCCGGGGACGACGATGTCGTAGAGCGAGCCGTCGCCGCGGCGCATCAGCCGCAGGTTCTCGATCGCGGCTGCAACGTCCGAGTCGTTCGTCGTGATGAGGCCGCCCTCCCCGGCGGCGATGTTCTTCGTCGCGTAGAGCGAGAAGCAGGTCGCGTCGGAGAGCCCGCCGATCTTGCGCCCGCGGTAGGCGCTCTCCGCTGCGTGAGCGGCGTCCTCGACGACCGGGATGCCGTGCGTGAGGAGCGGATCCATGTCGGCCGACCTGGCCGGCGAGGTGGACCGGCATGATCGCCTTCGTCCGGTCGGTGATGAGCTCGGCCACGTGGTCCGGGTCGATGTTCAGATCCGAGTCGCGCACGTCGGCGAAGACCGGAGTGGCCCCCGCGTGGACGATCACGTTCGCGGTCGCCGGCCAGGTGATCGGGCTCGTGATCACCTCGTCGCCGGGCTCGACGCCGACCGCGAGCAAGGAGAGGTGGAGGGCCGCGGTCCCCGACGCCACGGCCAGTGCGTACTCGGCGCCGACGTACTCGGCGAAGCGTCGCTCGAGCTCGGCCGCCTTCGGGCCGGTCGTCAGCCAACCGGAGCGCAGGGTTTCCGAGACCGCAGCGATCTCCTCTTCACCGATCGCCGGCGGCTGGAAGCCGAGCATCGTTTCTCTTCTCTCAGACGAGACTTTCTGCACCGACCTTGAAGCGTATGAGACCGGCGGCTTCATCGGCCCGCTGCAGCGCCTCCTCACGGCTGTCGCCGACGGCCAGCACCGCTCCGGCCCGGTCTGCCCCTCGTAGAAACGGCCCGAACACGTGGCCCGGCTCGCGGTAGACGCGCACCTCCTGGAGGCCCTCGACGGCGCTCGCCTCCTCCACGCCCTCGACCTCGTGCAAGACGCCTTCGGGCGGAACCAGGAAGCGGACGACTGCACCGCCGACCTGCGGCACGACGTGGAGCGCGGCCGACCAGATCGACTCGCCGAGCGCCGCCTGCAGGGCGAGGCCGTTCAGATCGACGCCGAGCGCAGCCTGGACGAGCTCCGCGTCGTGGCCGCCGCCGAGGCGAGCCGCGACCTCGATCACCTGCGGGCCGTCGGGACCGACCCGGAGCTGCGTGTAGGTGGGGCCGTCCTTGATGCCGAGTGCCTCGACCGCGGCGCGCGCGACCTCGGCGGCCGTTCCGCCGGCCTCGCTCGGCCAGACGTGGGCGAGAGCGACCCCGAACGCCGGCGGCTCGGCCGTCAGGCGGTCGGTCACGGTCAGCGGATGGAACTCGCCGCGCACCGAGAACGCGTTCACCGTCACCTCCGGGCCGTCCACCAGGTCTTCGACGATGGCGACGCCGCTCCGCGACTCCTCGATCGCCCGTCCAATCGCTGCCGGAAGCTCATCCTTCGAGCGAACGAGCGCAAGGCCCTTCTGTCCCTGCCGATCGGGCGCCTTGACAACCCAGGACTTAGCAACAGTCTGTTGCAATGTCTCGTCGGGGGCCTTGACGATTTGCCAGTTCGGCTGGGGGACGCCGGCGTCGGCGAGGCGCTCACGCTGCTTCAGCTTGGAAACGGCGAGGCCGGCGGTCACGGGGTCGAGAGGATGCGGCAACCCGTGGCGCTCGGCGACCCGGGCGGCAATCCCGACCGGCCAGTCGATCCCCGGCGCGATGATCCCCTCCACGCTTTCCGCTCCGGCCAGGTGCGAGATGCCCTGCTCGTCCTCGGTGGAGATGATCGCCCGCCGGTCCGCGTACCGGAACCCCGGCGCGGCTGGGTCGCGGTCGAGCGCGATCACGAACAACCCCCGCTCGCGAGCGGACGCGAGCAGGCCGAGCTGCGCCGGTCCCGCCCCTAGGACGAGAAGACGTTTGCCGGTCGCCGCTCGGGGGCCCTCCACCAGGCCTCATTGTCGCGGTACCACGAGATGGTGCGGTCGAGCCCGTCCTCGAACGACGTGCGTGCCTTCCAGCCGAGCAGCCTCTCGCGCCTTCTCGGTCGAGCCGATGTGCCGGTCGACCTGCCCGGGGCGCTCGTCGAGATGCACCTTCAGCGACTTCGGCTTGCCGAGGATCTCAAGCACCATGTCCGCGATCGCCGAGACGGTGATGTCGACGCCCGTCGCGACGTTGATCACCTCGCCCAGGACGACGTCGTCCGCCGCGATGATCGACTCGATCGCCTCCGCGTCGTCGTCGACGTAGAGCCAGTCGCGGCTCGCGTGACCGTCACCGTGAATCGTCAGCGGCTCGTCCGACAGGGCCTGCGTGATGAAGCGCGGGATCACCTTCTCCGGGTGCTGCCGCGGGCCGTAGTTGTTGAACGGGCGCACGATCACGACCGGGAGGCCGTAGGTCACGAAGTAGGAGTACGCGAGCCTGTCGGCCCCCGCCTTCGTGGCCGCGTAGGGGCTGCGCGGGTTCAGCGGGTGCTCCTCGTCCATCGGAGCGTAGAGCGCCGTCCCGTAGACCTCGCTCGACGAGAAGAGGATGAAGCGCTCGACGGGCGTGTCACGAATCGCGTCGAGCAGGATCTGCGTGCCTTCGACATTCGTCGTCACGAACTCGGACGCGCCGGCCTCGATCGACTTCTCGACATGCGACTCCGCCGCCGCGTTCACGATCACGTCGACGCCGGCCACCACCTGGCGCACCAGCTCGGGGTCACGAATGTCACCGTGCACGAACGAGTGGCGCTCGTGACCGCTCACCGAGGCGAGGTTGTCCATGCTCCCGGCGTACGTGAGCGCGTCGAGCGAGACGACCTCGTAGGGCGTCGCCTCGAGGATGTGGCGCACGAAGTTCGACGGGATGAACCCCGCCCCGCCGGTGACGAGAACGCGTTTCGCCTTCACGGCCCGGAAGCCTACCGGCGGTGGCTAGGCTCCCCTGCCGTGACGAAATTCGTCGTCCTCTCCACGCAGCGCAGCGGCTCGACCTGGGTCGTCGACATGCTCACCAGCCACCCCCGGGTCGTCGCCTATTCCGAGCTTTTCATGCACGGCGGCGAGGGCGTCCCGAAATGGGGCCAGGAGCAGGACCTGCCGTACTGGCAGACGTACGCGCGCGGCAAGAGGGGTGGCCGGCTCGCCCGCCCGTACTGGTTGTGGCGGTACCTCGGCCAGGCGTTCAGCGAGCGTCCGGAGATCGACGCGATCGGCTTCAAGCTCATGTACAGCCAGTTGACGAGCATCGTCAAGCCGCTCATGCCCGCCCTCTGGCTGAGGCGTGTGCGGATCATCCACCTCATCCGGCGGAACGCGCTCGACGTCGTCCTCTCGAAGGAGGCCGGTGCCGCGCGCGAGGGAAGGCTTCACGCGCGAGACGGCGAGCAAGTCGAGCCGGTCCGCCTTCGGCTCGACACCGACGACCTTCTCCGGCGGATGACGCTCCACGAGCGCGCCATCGCCGGGGCACGTGTCCGGTTCAAGCGCGTCGGGCTTCCCTACCTGGAGGTCGTCTACGAGGACCTGGTCGGCGACAACGGTGGGTTCGCGTCGCTCTTCGAGTTCCTCAGCGTCGAGCCCGCGCCGGTCTCGTCGTCGCTGCAGAAGCTGAACCCGACCGTCCACGAGGAGCTGATCGAGAACTACGGCGAGGTCCGCGACGCCCTCGAGGGCACGCAGTACGCCGGCCAGCTCCGCTAATCCCCTCCCATCGGCCGTGGCATGGGCGGGCCTGTTGAAGCGTCGTTCCTCGGCTTGCGTGCTCTTGGTCGCGGAAAGTGCGAAGCACTTTGCGCGAGTCCCGGGCCCGTGGCCCGGGACCTACAGTTCGCGGTCGATCGTGTACAGCGGGCGGCCTTCGACGTCGCGCTGGATGCGGCCGAGGTACTCGCCCACGAGCGCCAGGATGAAGCCCTGCATGCCCAGGACGAAGATGACCCCGACGCCTCCGAAGAGCGGGCCGGGGAAGTTCGCGTTCCCGATCCAGAAGACGACCCCGTAGACCCCGAGCGCGAGCGCCGAGATCGTGCAGAGGACACCGAGAGCGATCCCGATCCACTGGATCGGCTGCGGCCAGAAGCCCGCCAGTACGTGTAGCGCGAGCCGCGTGAGGCGTAGCGGGGAGTACCGAGAGCGGCCCGCGCGCGGCGAATGAGCCACGTCGACCTCGATGACGCTCGCGCCGCTCGAGAGGACGAGCGCCTTCGTGAACTTCTGCTTGCCGATCGCGCCCAGCATCGGCTCGATCGCGCTCCGCCGGTACGCGTTGAACGCGCAGCCGAAGTCCGAGATGTCGACGCGGGTGAAGCGGCGGAGCATGCCGTTGATCACGAGCGACGGCAGTGTGCGGCCCCACGAGTCACGCCGTGCCGCGCGAGTGCCGCTCGCGACGTCGGCGCCTGACTCGACCGCCGCGACCAGCAGGGGCAGGTCCTCCGGAGCGTTCTGGAGATCCCCGTCCATCGTGACGAAGATTTCCCCTCGCGCCCGGACGAGCCCCGCGTGCATCGCCGAGTGCTGGCCGAAGTTGCGCTTGAACCGCACCGCGCGGACGCGCCCGTCCGCGGCGTGGAGCCGCTCGAGCTCCGCGAAGGTCGCGTCGGTCGAGCCGTCGTCGACGAAGATCAGCTCGAAGCTGAGTCCTGCCGCATCGAGCGACTCGACGGCCCGCCTGTACAGCTCGCCGATGCTGCCGCCCTCGTTGTAGACGGGAATCACGACCGAGATCGACGGCGCGGGCGCGTCGGGATCGGCCTGGAGCGGCCGCGGCAGGGCCTCGTGCCGGGTGGTCGCCACAGCGGAAATCTATCTACCTCCGGTTAAACTCCCTGCATGTCGGGCCTTGCCTCCACGGTCGAGGAGCTCTGCAACGACCGCGAGCACGGAGCGAGTTGGATGGCGCGCCGCGCCGTGGAGACCCTCCTCGAGGTGAGCAAGGAGCCGGCGGACAGCACTGACGCACTGGTCGAGCGCCTCATCGAGGCGAGTCGCGAGCTCTCCGAGACGCGACCCGGAGTCGGCGCGATCGCCGGCGCCACGGGCCGCATCCTGGCCGCGGCGAACGCGCATCGCTACCTCGACCTGGACGAGCTTTGTCGCTTGATCGACGAGGAAGCGAACGGGCTGCTCGACGGCCGTGTCCGCGCGGCGGCCTCGATTGCGATCCAGCTTCAGGAGCGGCTCGCGGAGAGCGTCGTCGTCACCCATTCCGCCTCCGCCACGGTGCGCGAGGCGCTCCTCCATTCGCTCCTGCACACCCCGCCCGCCCGGACGATCTGCGCAGTGTCCGAGCCGGTCGGCGAAGGGCGCGCGTTCTCGGAGGAGCTGCGGGCCGAGGGCTTGAACGTCGACCTCGTCGAGGACGCGGATGCGCCCGCGGCTCTCGACGGCGCGACCCTCTTCCTGATCGGCGCGGACACGGTCTTCCTCGATGGGACGGTCTGCAACAAGATCGGGACGACCGGGCTGGCCGAGGCTGCGAAGGCCCTGCAGATACCCGTCGTCGTCGCCTGCGAGATCGTGAAGCTGGCCCCGATCGACGCAGCAAGCGCGCCGGAGCTGAGCGAGGCCGAGCGGGCGCTCTTCGAGCTGACCCCGCCGGGGCTGATCACCGAGATCGTCACCGAGGAGGGATCGGTGGCGAGCGACTGCGTCGGCTCCCTCGTCGATCGGACGCCGTACCTGCGCGAGGGTTACGCGCTGCTCCTGCCGGCGAACGCGCTCTAGCGTGAGGGCTGTGCCGGTCTTTGCCCTGGCGGCGCTGGTCGTCGCGGGTTGCGCAGGTCCAAGCGTCTCCGACGACGGCGAAGCGATTCCCGACGACCTCGAGATCTCTGTCACGGTCGGAGACGGCCCGACCAAGCTCTGGACGCTGCAGTGCTCTCCTCCGGGGGGCACGCTCCCGAAGCCTGCCCACGCGTGCGCCCGACTCGAGCGATTGAAGAATCCCTTCGCCCCTGCCCCCAGAAACGTCGCCTGCACCGAGATCTACGGCGGCCCGCAGGTCGCGGAGGTCCGCGGACGGTTCCGCGGCCGCCAAGTCTCCGCCCACTTCAGCCGCACGGACGGATGCCAGATCGCCCGCTGGGACCGCGTCCGCTTTCTCTTCCCCGACACGTAGGTGCCGCTGCGCGTCACCCACTGCCCGGTCAACCTGGCCGGGGTCGGCTGGACGAACGTGCAGGCGCTCCGCAGACGGGGTGTCGACGCGCGGCTCGTCGTCTTCAACACGCAGCCGTTCCGGCCGGACCAGGCCGACTGGGATCTGAAGCGTCCGCGGACCGGACTCCTCCGTCAGCAGGCCGTCCAGTGGCGCGCATTCGCCAAGCTGCTGCCCGAGACGGACATCTTCCACTTCTACTTCGGGCTGACGCTCGTCCCGAAGAAGCTCCAGTTTCCGATCCTCAAGGCGACTCGCCGTAAGTCGCTCTTCCACTTCCTCGGTGCCGATATCCGCGAGCGCCCCAAGGAAGAGCTCCTGTACGGCCTCAAGGCTGACGCGCGGGTCGTCGGCTCGTTCGCGGCGCTCAACTTCATCCCGTTCGACGCCGAGGTGCTCCCGCCGGGCATCGACCTCTCCGGATACGACCCGGTGCCGCCGGTCGAACGCGAGCGAGTGCGGATCGTGCACGCGCCGTCGAACCTCGAGAAGAAGGGCACCGAGCACGTGATCGAGGCCTGCAGAGCAGCTCCCGGTCGACCTCGACGTCGTCCACGGCGTCCGCAACGAGGAGGCCCTCGAGCGCTACAAGCAGGCGGACATCGTCGTCGACCAGGTGCTGCGCGACTGGCACGGGATCTTCTCGATCGAGGGCATGGCGCTCGGCAAGCCGGTCGTCACGTCGCTCGACGAGGACGCGGTGCGCCAGACGGAGGAGGCGTTCGGGGTGAAGGTGCCGATCGTCCGGGCGACGAAGGACGACCTCGTCGACAAGCTCCGCCCGCTCGTCGAGTCGTTCGAGGAGCGCAAGCGCCTCGGCGAGGCGGGGCGTGCGTACGTGGAAGAGGTGCACGACGTGGAGCGGATGACCGACCGCCTGCTCGACATCTACTCTCGCCTCTAGCTCTTGGGTCTCGTTCAGCAGATCAAGCGGCTCGGCAAGCACTCGGCGATCTACGGGCTCGGCGGGCTCATCCAGCGGGTCGTCGCGGTTCTCCTGCTCCCGCTCTACACGCGCTACCTCTCGCCCTCCGACTACGGGGCGATCGAGGCGCTCGTGGCGCTCTCGGCGGTCATCTTCGCGCTCCTCCGTGCGGGCATCCAGAGCTCGTTCTTCCGCTTCTACTTCGACTCCGAGGACGAGGTCCGCCGCCTGACCGTCGTTCGCACCTCTTTCTGGTTCACGATGGGCACGGCCACGCTCGCGCTCGTCGCGGGCATCGCCTTCGCGGAGCCGATCGCGCAGTGGCTCTACGGCTCAGACGAGCACGTCAACCTCGTCCGCGCAGCCTTCGTCGGCCTCTGGGCCTCGATGAACTACGAGCAGCTGACCGCGCTCTTCCGGGTCGAGGAGCGCTCGGTGAGCTACGCAATCGCGAGTCTCACGAACGTGCTGCTGACGGTCGGAGCGACGATCCTCCTGGTCGTCGTTCTCGACCAGGGGCCGCTGGGAGTGCTCGTCGGGAACTTCAGCGGCACGCTCGCGGTCTACGCCGTCCTGCTCGCATATAGGCGCACCCAGCTCGGCCTCGAGTTCGACCGAGACGTGTTCCGGAGGATGACGGCCTGGGGATGCCCTTCGTGCCGTCGGTGATCGCGCTCAACGCGATCGACTTCAGCGACCGCATCATGCTTCTTCGCATCCGCGACCAGCACGAGCTCGGGCTGTACGCGATCGGCATGCGGATCTCGGCCGCACTGCTCTTCGTGCTCGCTGCGTTCCGAACTGCCTGGCCTGCGTTCGCGTACTCGATCCGCGACGACGAGGAAGCCAAGCGCACCTACGGCTTCGTGCTGACGTACGTGACGTTCTTCTCGTCCTGGGCGGCGCTCGGGCTCGGGCTCGGGTCACCCTGGATCGTGCGGCTGCTGACGACGCCTGACTTCTACAGCGGCGCGGACGTCGTACCGCTCCTCTCGTTCGCCTTCGTCATCTTCGGCGCGTACGTGATCGTCGTCACCTCGATCGGGCGCGCGGGACGCCGCGGGTCGAACTGGATCGTCACGGGGTCGGCGGCGGTCCTGTGCGTCGTCCTGAACCTGATCCTGATCCCGCCGTACGGAATGATCGGCGCCGCGATCTCGATGGTCGCCTCGTACTTCGCGATGTTCCTCGGCATCACGTGGAAGGCCCAGCGCGTCTTCCCCGTCGTACTACCAGTGGCGCCGGGTCGCGCTCGTCGTCGGGACTGCGGCCGCGTTGACCGTGCTCGGGAAGCTCGTGCACGCGGGCCTCCCCGCTGCAGTCGGGCTCGACGCTCGCCTACCCCTTCGTGCTCGCGCTCGCTCGGCTTCTACCTCCCGGCCGAGCGGCAGAGGATCGGCGCGCTGCGGCGGCGCGTGTTCGCCGGCGCGCGATAGACCGGCGCGTTTACCGTTCGACGCTGTGGACGCGGGAGAGGTGGGCCAGATTGCTGCGATCGTTGGTGCGCTCGGCGCCGCGCTCGTGTTGCTCGGCAAGGCCCGCGTCCCGATCCTCGCCGGGCTCGCTCTGCTCGCGGTCGCGGAGACCGGCCTCGTCGTCGACCTCTCCGACCACGGTCACAGGGTCTCGCCGTCGCTCGTCGCCCTCGGTGCGGCAGCCGTCGTCCCGATGGCGCTCCTCGCGGCGTTCTTCGTGCGCTGGCCGGCCCTGGTCACGCCGGTTCGTGCTCGCCTCGGCGCCCTTCCGGCCCCCACTCTCGTTCGGGAGCGAGCATCGGTTCTTCGTCGGAGTCGCGAGCTCGGGCAGCTCGGCCGCTTGCTGCCGCTCTACGGCGTGCTCGGGGCCACCGCGCTCGCTCTGGGCTGGAACGTCCTGCGCGCTCGCGAGGTGAAGCGCGTACCGCCGGTCGTCGCCCTGCCTGCGGTCGCCTTTCTGTCAGTCGCAGCACTCTCACTGCTCTGGACGAACGACCTCCATTCCGGCGAGAACGTCCTCGCGTACTTCCTCTTCCCGTTCGCCGTCCTCGTCGCGGTCGTCGCCCGAGCGCCGTTCCCGGACTGGATGACGCGGGTGCTCGCGGTGATCGCGATCGCGCTCGCGACGCTGTTCGCCGTCGTCGGGCTGATCCAGGCGGCGACCCACAAGCTCTGGTTCTTCTCGCCCGCAGTCGAGATCGGAAACGCCTACAGCTCGTTCTTCCGCGTCACGTCCCTCTTTCGCGACCCGAGCCTCTACGCGCGCCATGTCGTGCTCGGGATCGCGATCGTGCTCGTCGCGCTGCTCTACCGCAGGATCAACCCGCTCCTCGCTGCGGCGCTCGTCGCCCTGCTCTTCGCCGGGCTCTGGTTCTCGTACTCCCAGTCGAGCATGGCGGCCCTCTTCGTCGTCACGCTGGCGATCGCCGCCTTCGCCGGCAGCCGCAGCCTGAAGCTCGCCGCGGCGCTCACCGCGCTCGTCGTCCTGGTCGCGGCGGCGGCGGATCGTCGTCGTCTCGGTCGGTGACAACTCGGCCCGCCGCTTCACGAGCGACCGGTCGAGACGCATCGAGCTGACGACGAAGGTCTTCCGCTCGCACCCCGTTGCCGGCGTCGGCCTCGGCGGGCAGCCGCTCGCGAGCCAGGCCGCGCTCGAAACAGGGCGGCTCACCGACGAGGTTCGTCTCGCACACGACGCCGCTCACGGTTGCCGCCGAGCTCGGTGTGATCGGGCTGGCCGCGTATGTCGCGCTGCTCGTAGGGGCAGCGGTGCTCATCGAGCGGGTACGCCGGCGCGCGCCCGAGCTCGGCCTCGGGCTCGCAGCGGTCCTGCTTGCTCTCTTCGTGCACTCGCTGGCTACAGCGGCTTCTTCGAAGACCCCATCACGTGGCTCGTGATCGCGGTCGCGGCGAGCTTCGTCCTCTCACGGGCCGACGGCGACGCCATACTCGAATCGTGAAGCGCCTCCAAGGCGACGCTTGCGGCGCCGTTTCAGGACGCGGCTTCACCGACCGTCCGTCTGAAATGACCGGTCGACCCAGCCGAGCTCCAAGCAAGACGCTGCAAGGCGTCGAGATCTGGACGCTGCTGGCGACGCTCGGCGTCCTCGTGATCGTGACGATGCCGAACCTCGGCGGCGGCGGCTGGCCGTTCCAGCCTTCGTCCGTCCACCCGCGCGGGATCCTCGGGCCGCTCGTGCGCGCTGCCGACCGGGAGTGGGATCTCGGGATCATCCGCTCGATCGCGGTGCTCGCAGGCCTCCTCGTCGCGCTCTGCGCCGCGGCCGCCTTCCGCTATCGATCCTGGCCCCGCTGGGCCGCAATCGGGCTGGCAGGCCTCGTCTGCGCGATGCTGCTCGTGCCGGCAGTCCTGCTCCAGGTCGGCCTGCGCGACGCGACGGCGCCCTGGTACTTCACGAACGACTCGACGTACCAGATCGAGATCGCCGGCGACCTCGTCCTCGACGGCGCACAACCCGTACGGGCACGACTACGGCCGGCTCCGGGCTCGAGCGCTTCTATCCGGCGGCGCACGACCAGCCGGAGGGCTTTCCGCAAGTCGCCCTGAGCCACTTCGCGTACTTCCCGGGTACGCCGCTGACGGCCGCCGCCTGGCGGCTCACGCCGAGGCCGTTCGACGACTACCGGGTCTTCGTCCTGCTCGCGACGCTCGCTCTCTTGCCCGCGGCGCTGATCTTCCCGGGCGCGCTGCACTGGCGGCTCGCCGTCGGGGCCGCGCTGGCCGCGAACCCGCTGCTGGTGAAAGCGGCGTGGTTCGGGACCGCGGACGCTCCTGCGCTGCTCGCCATGGTGATCGCGTTCGGACTCCTGACGCGGGGGCGACTGCTCTGGGCGGCTGCCGCCCTGGGAACAGCGCTCGCGCTGAAGCAGTTCGCGCTGGTCGCCGTCCCCTTCTTCTTCGTCATGCTGCTCGCCTCGCGAGTGCCGCGGCGGACGCTCTACCAGGCGGGCGCGGCGTTTGGCGGCGTCTTCCTCGCGAGCCTGCTGCCGTTCCTCGTCGCGGGCCCGAGAGCGTTCTGGGACGACACCATCGCCTACGGCGCCGGGACGTACCGGATCATCGGCTACGGCCTATCGGCTCTCCTCTTCAACGCGGGCCTCATCGACGACCGCTTCGGCTACTACCCCTTCGTGCCGCTCGCGCTCGCCGTCTGGGTGCCGATCACTGCGTGGCTGTTGTGGAACCAGAGGCGGGCGGGGACTTTGTGGTCGGGGGCCGCTGGTTTTTCCGTTTCGATGTTCGTTTTGCTGTTCCTGAGCCGGGTTTTCCAGAGCTCGTACCTCGTTTGGCCCTTGACAGGCATCGCGCTCGCGCTCTTGCTCGCCGGATTCGAGCGCACTTCTCGACCCTCCGCCCTCTCTGGAGCGTCAACCAGCGTGCCTGCGGAATGAGGGCATAGACCTTGTTCCGTCCCGAGATATAGACGCGGAACCCGTCGGCGACGACTGGCGAGTACTTCCCGTCGTGGAAGCGCCAGACGGGCTCGCCGTTCCGACCGTTGAGCGCCCACGTCCCCCGCGGGCCGACCTTCACGCGCCGGAGACCGCCCACGCCGCAGCGTCCGCACGTCGAGAAGTAGACGAGACCCGCCAGCACTGTCGGAGCGCCGGTGATCGACGCGGGGGCCTCGAAGCGCCAGCGCACGTCCCCCGTGCGGGCGTCGAGCGCGACGAAGTACCCGTCCCAGGTACCGACGAAGACGGTCTTCCGCCAGACCGCGGCGGCGGTGTAGACGTACGTGCCGACATGCCGCGCCCAGAGCAGGTGGCCGCTGCTCGCACCGAAGGCGTACACCGTCCCGTCCGCGTTGCCGATGAAGACGCGGCCGTAGGCGACCGTGGGCGTGGCGTAGAAGTACTCGCGCCGCCCGAAATGCGAGAACGAGGTGGCGCGCCAGCGCTGCCGCCCGGTGCGCGCATCGACCGCGTAGACGCTCCCGCTGCTCGTTGCGATGAAGACGCCGGCGTTCGCGTAGGCGGGCGCGGCCACCACCTGGTCGTCCGCGGTGAACGTCCAGCGCAGGCGCGGCTTGCGCTCGCCCCGGAGGGCGTACGCGTAGAGGCGGTGATCCCACGAGCCGAAGTAGAGGGTCTTGCCGATGACAAGCGGGGACGACTCGACGGACCCTGCCTCCACCCGCCAGAGCTCGCGGCCGTTCCGCGCGTTCCAGGCGATGACGAACCCCCGCGCAGCGCCAGCGTGCTTCTGGCAGGGAAGCGGGTGCATATAGGCCTGGTAGACGATCGCCGTCGCGAATCGTCGGTGAGGCGGCCGCGCAGCGCGAGAAGTGCCTCGTCCAGATGATCTTCCCCGTCCGCGCGTTGATCGCGTAGAAGCGCCCCTTCTGCTGGGCGACGTAGACCTTTCCGTACGCGACGGACGGTGGGAACTCGATGTCGGCTCGGGCCTTCAGCTGCCACAGCCCGTGGAACGGAGGCCGTAGCCGTCTCCAGCCCGGGGCGAGATGCGTGCGCTGGGCGTCGTAGCCGTAGGTCGGCCACTGCTCCTCGTACAGCCGTCCCGTATGCGGGTCTTTCTTCGGCTTCGGCTTCGGCTGCTCGCGGAGCACGGTCGAGAACTCCTTGGTCGCCGACCCCCGCACGCTTCGGGGTTGCTTCTCGTGCCAGGCCCAGGCGCCGAGCGCGGTACCGGCTCCGACGGCGGCGATGGCCAGCCCGAGGAGACCCCAGCGGAGCACCCCGACGCGGTCGCGTAGGAGCGCATAGCCGAGCGCGAGCACGACTCCTGCGCCGAGCAGGAGCTCGGCCGAGTACGTGACCGCACGTTCGAGCGATGCAGCGAGCAGCAAGACCCGGGTGAGGTTAGCGGCGGGGGTACCTGACCACGACGGTTGCCGAAGTCCGATGCCCGTTGGCCGTGACGGTCAGACGGTACCGGCCCGGACTGCTCGGAACCGGGATCGCGAGCTTCGGCGGCTTTGCGACGCCGCTCCGTCCCCCGAGCTGCCACCGAACCGTCCTGGCGTCGCTCGAGACGCGCAGGCGCAAGACGTTTCCGCGGACGACATAGCGGTGCCGGAAGAGCTCGACGTACCGAATCCGAACCTTGAACTCACGCGTGAAAGCGACGTTCCCCGCGAGATCCTGGGCCGCGAGCGCCAGCCGGTACTCGCCGGGTGGCTTTCCGCGCCCGTACCACTGCCTCGTGTCGGCAGGCTTGCGGCGCCCGCTCGTCCCGAGCCTCTTTCCGTCCAGGTAGAGGACGGCATAGGCGGGCTCGCTGAAGCGGTAGCGGAGATCCACGTGGTCTGCTCGACCATCGCCGTCAGGAGAGAAGACGGGATGCCGGGGCTTCACGTCCTCGATCGTGGGCGGCGTCGCGTCGACACGGATCTCGTCCGGGAACTCGAAGGTTCGGTTTTCGTCGACGAGCCGGAGCTCTGCCTTGTAGACCCCGTCCGCGACGACCTTGCCCGCGTCGTCGCGTCCGTCCCAGGCAAATTGCTGGGAGCTCGCCCGGAACACACCTGCCCCGACGGAGTGCCTGACGACGGCGCCTGCCGAGTCGACGATGTCGAGCTTGATCTCCTCCTCCCGCCGCAGCCGAAACCTGATCTGCGCCGAGCGGGCTTCGGGCTTGCAGGCCGTGCAGACCGGCGAAAAGAGATGCCTGATCTGCGTGCCGAGCACGGGAGTGTCCTCGAGCTTCAGGCGCTCGGTGACCGCGAACGCCGTCGCGGTGGCGGCGAGCAGGCAGACGACGAGAACGGTGGGAGCGAGACTCTTCAAGGCCCTTGATCTTAGAGTTGCGGCCGTGGCCAAGCTCCTGCTCAGCTTCGACTTCGAGGACTGGCACCAGCTCGTCCACCGCCAACTGGGACGCGCCGGACTGGGACTCCCACGGCGACGCGCTCGAGCGCCAGGCCAAGGCGATCTTCGATCTCCTCGACGAGCTCGGCGCCAAGGCGACCTTCTTCGTCCTGGGCATGACGGCCGAGCGCTACCCCGACCTCATCCGGGAGATCGCCTCCCGCGGGCACGAGCTGGCGTGCCACGGCTACGCGCACGAGCGCGTGCATGCGCAGAGCCGAGACGAGTTCCGGCACGACGTCGAGCGCTGTGCCGACCTCCTCGAGCGGCTCGGCGGCCGGCGGCCGCTCGGGTACCGGGCGCCTGCGTTCTCGATCACGCAGGAGACGCCGTGGGCCTACGAGACGCTGGCCGAGCTCGGCTTCCGCTACGACTCGAGCCAGTACGACTCGCCTCGCATCCCGAGGCGCATCCGCCGCATTCCGGCGACTCCCTATCGGCTCGAGCTGCCCTCGGGCCGCGAGATCTGGGAGTTCCCGGTCACGGTCTGGCACATCCGCGGGCGATCGGTGCCGATCGGCGGAGGCGCGTACTGGCGCGTGCTGCCGGCCGCGATTCTCCGTCGAGCGCTGAGGCAGGTCGCCGACGAGAACGCGTTTCCTGTGCTGTACTTCCACCCGTACGAGCTCGACCCGCGCCCGCTGCGGGCCACGCTGCCAGAGAGCCCGACTCCGCGGCAGCGGTTGCTCGCCGCCGCGAAGAGCGTGCAGCGCAACCCCGGCCGGCGGCGCGTCGCGGATCGAATTCGTGCAATCGCCCGAGAGTTTCCGCTCGTCAGCTACGAGGAGGCACATGGAGAAGTCGTCGAACGCTACGGAGCTGGTTCGAGATCACTTTCGCGAGAAGGCGTCCTCCTTTGACGCCCTCTACGACGAGGAGCACCCCCTTCAGCGGGCGGCCCGTCCGGGCCTCCTGAAGCGGCGCGATTTCGCGATCGAGGTCGTTCGCGAGTACTCGAAGCCGCGTGTGCTCGACATCGGCGGCGGCTCGGGGCGCGTCGGGGAGCTCGTACTGGAGGCCGGCGCCGGCGAGTACGTGAACGCCGACATCGCCCAGGAGATGCTCGACCTCTCGAAGGAGCGGCTCGCGCGCTTCGGCGACAAGGTCAAGCTCGTCCACGGCGACTTCCTGACGGCTCCGCTCGAGGGGAAGTTCGACGTCGTCCTCGCGCTCGGCTTCTTCGATTACCAGTCCGACGCACACGTCTTCGTCCGGCGAATCGCCGAGCTCTGCGGTAGATCGGCGACGCCGGCAGAGCCGGCATCGCCTTCAAGCGGCATCGCAAGCGATGCCTTGGGTTCCGCGGTTGCAAGCTTCCCGCGCTGGAACTGGCTCAAGGGCCCGGTCCGGAAGCTGCGCTACGAGGTGATCAACAACTGCCCGATCTTCAATTACAGCGAGCGTGAGCTTCGGTTTCTGTTCGGCGGGGCAGGGTTTAGCCGCGTGCTCATCAAACAAGGGCGCAGTGGCTTCCTCGTTCGCGCAGATCGCTGAGGGGTTGGAGGTCATTGCTCGTCGCAGGGGTGCGATGGTCGTTCCGAGGCCGCGGACGCAGGGAGCCCCGGTAGACCACTACCGGGGCGACTGAGGACCCGGCCTCGGGGCGAGCAGCGCGGCCCTGCGACTCAGCCCATGGCCTGCAATCCCTCAGCTAGCCTTTCAGCGACGTGAAGCGGCTCCTCGTCGTCTGCCTCGGCTGCATCGCCATCTTCGTGGCTGCGCCCGGACAAGCTCAGGCACGCGAGTGCGGCCTGCCCAACAAGGCGCCCGTCTGGGTCGATTTCGCGGACGGCTCCGTGCCGTACTGGCCGATGTTCGCGCGACCCGGCATCGTCGGCGCGGCTGCGAACTTCATCTTCCCCGCCCAACTGCGGGCGCTAGGCGCGAAGACGGTCTACTGGGAGATGAACTTCCGCCAGCGGGTCGGCACGCCCACGAACCCGCTCGATCCGGCCGTCGTCGAGGACTGGGCCGACCGCGTCTTCTATCGCGCCGTCGCCTCATCGGCCTGCGCGACGCCGTGGATCGCACTGAACGAGATGTGGGGGTCGAACCTGGCGACGCCATGGTCGCCGACGAACGCCCAGTACCGGCAGAACGTGATCATCTTCGTCAGACGGCTGAAGGCGCTCGGCGCGCATCCCTTCCTGCTGCTCTCGACGAGGCCGTTCACGGATGGAGAGGCCGGCGACTGGTGGCGCGAGGTCGCGCTCTACAGCGATTTCGTGCGCGAGGTGTACTTCGCCGCGCCGCAGATCCATCGCCAGGGGCCGATCCTCGGCTCACGCAACCTGCGCAACTCATTCCGGCAGGGCATCGTCGACCTGACGAGCATCGGGATTCCGCCCGCGAAGATCGGCATCTTCCTCGGCTTCCACACGAACCCGGGTCAGGGCGGACGTGAGGGACTAAAACCGGCGAGCGCGTGGTTCAACCACATCAAGCTGCAGGTGCTGGCCATTAAGCAAGTGAGCCGCGAGATCCACTTCGCAACCATCTGGTCGTGGGGGTGGGGCGAATGGGCCCAGGCTGACCGGGACCCGGACAAGCCCGCCGCCGCGTGCGTGTATCTCTGGACGCGCTCGCACAACCTCTGCGGGGGGCCGGGCATGGCAGGGCCGGGATTCGATCGGTCGCTCACGATCGGCCAGCTGATCCTTCCGGCCGGCGCGCAGTGCAGCACGCCGTGGGGACCGCTCCGGAGCGGCGCGCTGCCCACCCTGACCGGGATCACCGGCGACCGCGAGGTGGCGTACACATCGCTCTTCGCGCGGCTAGTGCTGAAGGGCTACATGCCGATCAAGCCCGCCGACCTGAAGGCAGCGGAGCGAGCGATCGTCGCCGCCCGCTTCGGCGGCAGCGGAGCCGCGTACCGAAGGGCGCTTGCGCGGGAAGGGGCATCCCCGGCGATTGCGCGCGGCGTTATCGCCGACGAGTTGCGGCAGGCCCGGATCGAACGGCACTTCCGGGTGGCATCGCCTTCTCGGGCTGAGATTTCCGAGTACCACGGCACCTATTCCGAGACGTTGGCCCGGCTGATCACGGCCACGCCTGCCCCGCCGTGGCTCGGGCGACGGGCTCGCGGAGTGGCAATCCAGGGGATGGCTCCGGCCATGGTGTTCCGGATCCCCGCAGGCCGCACGGTCACGCTGCTGTCCCGCGAGAAGGCGATTCGCGTGCGGGCGCTCACCCCGACAGCGCCCCTCGGGGCGTTCTCCCTCGCCGAGGCGAGTGCCTCGATCCGCGCAGCCCTCGTGCAGTTGGCACAGGACCAGGTCTTCGATAACTGGCTCATGCGCCGTGAGTCGAGCGCGCTCCAATGGACGACCTGTCGTCGGGACTGGCTCCCTTCGATCGGCACGCTCGAGCTGACGAGCCGGCTGCCCTTCCTCGAGCTCGCCTCCTAGCTCGCGCTCTCGAAAACCCTGGTGCGGCGAGGTCGCACGAAGACCTTGGCACCGGGAGCTAGCTCGAGCTGCTCGGCTTCCTCGCGCGTCACCTGCGCCCAGCATTCGCGGCCGTCCTCGAGGAGGACGTCGACGCGCACCTCGAAGCCGAGATGGACGACGCGCTGGACCGTTCCCGGCGTCGTCTTCCCGTTCGCCTCGTTGCGCAGCTCGAGGTCGTGCGGGCGAACGAACGACTCGCCGAGCTGATTCACCGGGCCGACGAAGCTCATCACGAATTCGTTCGCCGGCTCCTCGTAGAGGTCGCGGGGGCCCCCGACCTGCTCGACGCGCCCATGGTTCATGAGCACGATCTGGTCGGCGATCTCCATCGCCTCCTCCTGGTCGTGCGTGACGAAGATCGTCGTCACGTGCATCTCGTCGTGCAGGCGCCGAAGCCAGACGCGCAGATCCTTCCGAACACGCGCGTCGAGCGCTCCGAACGGCTCGTCGAGTAGCAGCACCGTCGGCTCGACGGCGAGGGCGCGGGCAAGCGCCATCCGCTGCCGCTGGCCGCCCGAGAGCTGAGCCGGATAGTGGTCCGCCCAGCCGGCGATCTGCACAAGCTCCAGTAGCTCGTCGACCCGCTGCCGAACCTCGGCGCGCGGACGCTTGCGCACCTTGAGCCCGAAGGCGACGTTCTCCCGCACCGTCATGTGCTTGAAGGCGGCGTAGTGCTGGAACACGAATCCGACGCCGCGCTTCTGCGCCGCGAGCTTCGAGACGTCCACGCCGTCGAGCTCGACGGTGCCCGACTCGGGGCGCTCGAGGCCTGCGATCACCCGCAAGAGCGTCGACTTTCCGCTGCCGCTCGGCCCGAGAAGCGCGGTCAGAGACCCGTCCTCGACTTCGATCGAGACGTCGTCCAGGGCGGTGAACGAGCCGAAGTGCTTCGTCAGGGACCGGGCGACGATCGCCATTACGAGACTTCCTCCTTCGGCTTGAAGAGGTTCATCGCGAGCAACGTCGCGATCGCGAGCATCGCGAGGACGACCGAAGCGGCATAGGCGCCGACGTAGTCGAACGCCTGGAAGCGGTCCTCGACGTGCAGTGTCATGGTCTCGGTCTTGCCGACGATGTGGCCCGAGATGACGCTCACGGCGCCGAACTCGCCCAATGCGCGAGCCGTCGTCAGGACGACTCCGTAAGCCACGGCCCAGCGGATAGCGGGCAGCGTCACGCGCCTGAAGGTCTGGCTCGGCGAGGCGCCGAGCGTCGCCGCCGCCTGCTCCTGCTCGATCCCGATCTCGCGCAGGACAGGCACGACCTCGCGGACGACGAACGGGAGCGAGACGAAGATCGTGACGAGGATCATTCCCGGCAGCGCGAAAACGATCTGGATCCCGTGCTCGGTGAGCCAGCTTCCGAACCAGCCGGTGCGGCCGTAGAGCAGGAGGAACGCAAGACCGACGACGACCGGCGAGAGCGCGAGCGGCAGGTCGACGAGTGCGTTGACGACCCCCTTGCCGGGAAAGCGCCGGCGGACGATCGCGAGGGCGCAGACGATCCCGAAGATCGTGTTCGCGGGCACGGCAATCGCCGCGATCAAGATGGTGATCTTGAGCGCGTGGATCGCGTCTGGCGTCGTGACCGCGCGCCAGGCCGGCCCGAAGCCGTGTTCGAAGGCGCGCCAGAAGACGAGCCCGAGAGGTGCCGCCAGCAGCACGCCCACGTACGTCAGGCCGAGGAAGCGGAGAATCCACCTAGGCACGGTCGTGCCTCGTCGTCCACCGGCGCAGGGCTCCGATCGCGAGCAGGACCGCAAACGAGATCAAGAGGATCACGACCGACACCGCGGCCGCTCCGGACGAATCGCCGCTCTCGATCCTCCCGAAGATGAAGACGGACACGACTTCCGTCTTGAACGGCAAGTTGCCCGAGATCAGCACGACCGAGCCGAATTCACCCATCGCGCGCGCGAAGGCGAGCGCGACGCCGGAGAGAATTGCCGGAAAGATGTTCGGGAAGACGACGTGGCGGAAGGTCCTGAATGGCCCGGCCCCGAGCGACGCCGCGGCCTCTTCCATCTCGCGATCGAGCTCGAGCAGCACGGGCTGCACGGTGCGAATCACGAAGGGCAGCGTCACGAAGAGGAGCGCAAGCAGGACGGCGACCCGGGAGAAGGCGATGTTCACGCCCACCGGCCCGTTCGGCCCGTAGAGGGCGAGCAGCGTCAGGCCGGCGACGATCGTCGGCAGCGCGAATGGAAGGTCGATGATGGCGTTGACCACGCCCTGGCCGAAGAAGCGGTCACGCACGAGGATCCACGCGACGATCGTCCCCATCACCGCGTTGATCAGGCACACCGCGAGAGAGACGACGAACGTCAGCTTGAGCGCCGCGACTGCCTGCGGGTCGGAGACCGCCTCCCAGAAGCCGGCCCTCCCCGCCTTTGCCGCGAACCAGACGAGGGCGGCGAGCGGCAGCAGGACGATGAGGCTCAGGTACGCGGTCGCGAAGCCCATGCCGAGCCCCGGACCGGGTCTTCGCGCCCCCGCGGCGGGGGCAGCAATGGCTCTGCGCCGGCGGCTGAGCTCATCCGCCCTTCTTGCGCTGGATCTTCGTGACGATGCCGTTGCGCGGGTCGAAGAACTGCTTGTCGACCTTCGCCCAGCCGCCGAGGTACCGGATCGTGAACTGGCGCTTCGGCACGGGGAAGCCGAACTTCTTCGCCGCGCTCTGGAGCACGGGGCGATAGCCGTTCTCACCGAAGATCAGCTGCGCCTTCGAGGTGCGCAGGAAGCGCAGGAACGCATTCGCGGTTCCCTTGTTGTCGCTCTCCTTGACGACCGCGATCGGGTTCTCGATCGAGATCGTCGCCTTCGGGATCACGTAGTCGAGGGACTGGTTTCGCTTCTGCGCGAAGATCGCCTCGTTCTCGTACGAGAGCAGGACGTCACCTCTGCCCGCGAGGAATGTCTGCAGCGCCTCGCGCGCGCTCTTGTCCTGCGAGACGACGTGGTCGTAGAGCTGCTCGAGGTACTTGACCGCCTGCGCGTGGGTCTTCCCGAGCTTCCGCTGCGCGCCGTAGGCGGCCATGACGTTCCATTTCGCGCCACCCGAGGTCTGGACGTTCGGCGTCACGACGTCGACGCCCGATTTGACGAGGTCGTTCCACGAGCGGATGTTCTTGGGGTTCCCCTTGCGTGTGGCGAAGACCACGACCGAGCGCGTCACCATGCCTCCGAACCGTCCCTGCTTCCAGGTCTTCGCGACGAGCCCCTTCTTGACGAGCGACGTCATGTCGGGCTCGAGCGAGAAGGCGACCACGTCGGCCCGAAGGCCGGCGATCACCGCGCGGGCTTGCTCCCCGGAGGCCCCGTACGACTGCTCGAACGACGTGCCGCGCCCGGCGGTCGTGTCGCCGAAGGCCGGGATCAACCTCGCGTAGGCCTCCCTCGGGGTCGAGTAGGCGACGAGCCTGAGGGTTCCGCCTTGTCGGCGCGCAGAGGCGTCACTCGAGGTGAGCATCGCGGCGAGCGCCCCAGCTGCGAGAACGGCGAAGATTCCTGTGAGAACAACGATTCGACGGTTTGAGCGCATGGAGCTCGACCCCCTGGTATCCCTAGTTGTTGACATTGTTTACTGTTACTGTAAAGTTAGTCGACAATGAACTCTAAGCGACGGAGTCCTAATCCGTCAAATAAGAACCGCTGATGTGGGTCTCGCGCAGAACTGACTACGCGACTCGCGCGCTTCTTGCCCTGACGCTCGACGGCGGCGGGCCGATGAAACTCGAGGAGCTCGCGCGCCGGACGGGTGCTCCCCAGTCGGTGCTGGAGCAGCTCATGCCGACGCTTCGCACCGCCGGCATCGTCCGTTCGCAACGCGGTCCGTCCGGTGGCTACCGGCTGAACAAGGCCCCCGAGGAGATCACCCTCGAACGCGTCGTGCGCCTCTTCCAGGGGCAGCTCGCCCCGATCGGCTACGCGACGCGGAGAAACCCGGACAGCTGCCCGAAGTTCGTCGCCGACTCTCTCCGTGTGGCCTGGGGCGAGGTCCGCGACGCGACCATCGACGTCCTCGAGCACACGACGTTCGCCGATCTGGCCAAGCGCGCCGGCGGTGAGTGGAGCGACGAGTCGTCGGCCCTGGTGCCCTAGGAGGGCTACGGCTCGAGCGTTGAGCCGCCTCATCTCGGTAACCACGGCCGCCACGCCACCGACGAAGAGAATCGCCGGGACGGCGATCTCGTAGTCCGGCATCTCGAGCAGCCTGACGCCGCTCGCGGTGAGCACGGTGCCGAGCCCGATCCGTAGTGCGCCCTCCGGGACGCGCACGGTCAGCTTGCTTCCGAGGAGCACCCCGGGGATCGAGCCGAGCAGGAGCCAGCCCATGGCTCCGAGATCGACGTTTCCGTGGACGAGGTGGCTGATGCCCGCGACCCAGAGCAGGGCGGCGGCGTGGAAGATGTCCGTGCCGACGATCTTCGACGCGGTCAGCGGGAAGACGAGCAGCATCACGAGCCCGAAGAAGGTGCCGCTGCCGACCGAGGTCAGGCCGACGACGAAGCCGCCGGCTCGCTCCGAGCGCGACGCAGATCACCCGGTCCCGGTTGCTGAGCAGGAATGGCGCGTCCGAGGGCTGGACGCCACGCTTGACGAACGTCTTGGCGAGAAAGCCGAGGCCGCCGAGGATGAGCGCTGCGCCGATCACCTTCGCGGACGCCGTCCCGACTCCACTCCCGTACTGCTGCTCCAACCAGGTCGGCGACCTCGACGCCGAGCAGCGACATCGGCGCCGAGCCGAGGAACATCCAGAACGTGATCCGCGCGTGCACGGTCCCGAGCCGGCGGTGACGGACCGCGCCGAAGGTCTTGAAGACGGCGCCGTGGAGGATGTCCGTGCCGACGGCGAGGGTCGGCTCGAAGCCGAAGACGAGGATGAGGATCGGCGTCATCAGCGAGCCGCCGCCCATCCCCGTCAGCCCGACGAGCGTCCCGATCAGCAGGCCGGTGATCGAGAGCTGCCAGGTCATTCAGTCGGCGCTACTTGTAGGCGTCGATCAGCACCTCGGCGACCTCGGGCCGCGAGAACTCGACCGGCGGCAGCTCGCCGGCCTCGAGCAGCTCGCGCGACCTTCGTCCCGGACAGGAACACGTGGTCGTCGCCGCCGTGCGGGCACGTCTTCGGCGTCGCCATCGAGCCGCAGGCCTTGCACCAGAAGGCGTGCTCGAAGAACATCGGCTCGATGTCCGAGCTCGTGCGGCTCGAACTCGTCGAAGATCAGCTGAGCGTCGTACGTGCCGTAGTAGTCGCCGACACCGGCGTGGTCGCGACCGACGATGAAGTGCGAGCAGCCGTAGTTCTTGCGGCAGATCGCGTGCCAGATCGCCTCGCGCGGGCCCGCGTAGCGCATCGCCGCCGGGAAGGCGGAGACGACGACGCGGTCCGGCCGGGTAGTAGTTGTCGAGCGAGCACGCGGTAGCACTCGACCCGGGTCGCGGCCGGGCACGTCGTCGGACTTCGTCTCGCCGACGAGCGGGTGGATGAGCAGGCCGTCGACCGTCTCGAGCGCGACTTTCGTCAGGTACTCGTGCGCGCGGTGGATCGGGTTGCGGGTCTGGAAGCCGACGACGCGCCGCCAGCCTCGCTCCGTCGAACGCCGCGCGGGTCTCCGCGGGATCGATGCGCGAGCTCTGGGAAGGCCGGCTCGGGCCGGTCGAAGACGGTGACCTTGCCGGCCAGGTACAGCGGGTGCTGCCCGTAGAGCCGCGCGACGTCCGGGATGGGCCTCGTCGGTCGTGCGGAAGCAGTTCTCGGCCTCGCGCTCCTTGTCGTACTCGTAGACCTCGTCGACCTCGAGCACCGCCAGTGGGCGGCCCTCCTCGTCGGCGAGCGCGACGCGGTCTCCTGCCGGGCGCTGCTTCGACGGCGAGGCAGACCGGCAGCGCCCAGGCGAGGCCGCTCGCGAGGTGCATGTCCTCGACAACGCGCTCGTAGTCCTCGCTGGCCCATGAAGCCCTCGAGCGGCGAGAGCGCACCCGAGGCGAGCATGTCGAGGTCGGACACCTCGCGCGGGGTCAGCGTGATCGTCTCGAGCGACTCGAGGTCGTCCGGCCGCTCGCCGGTCCGGTCGACGAGCGACCCTCCGTGCGGACGCGATCAAGGACTTAGCAACAGACTGTTGCAAAGTCTCACGCCGGCACCTCGTCCTCGACAGGCCGAGCTCGGCCGAGCTTGCCGAGGATGAGCTGGGCGCTCTCCTCCGGCGCGTGCGCCTCGGTGTCGACGCGCATCTCCGGGCTCGTCGGCGCCTCGTACGGGTCGGAGACGCCCGTGAACTCCTTGATCTCGCCCGCGAAGGCCTTCTCGTAGAGACCCTTGACGTCGCGCTCGGCGCAGGCGTCGACCGACGCGTCGATGTGCACCTCGACGAACGGGCCGAACTCCTCGACCATCTCCCGCGCCTTGGCCCGCGTCTCCGCGTACGGCGAGATCGCCGAGACGATGACTGCGCCTCCCTGCCGCGTCAGCCGCGAGGCGACCCAGCCGACCCGCTCGATGTTCGTGTCGCGGTCCTCCTTCGAGAAGCCGAGGCCCTTCGAGAGGTGCTGGCGAACGGCGTCGCCGTCCAGGTACTCGACGAGGCGAGCCACGCCGCTCGAGCTCGGGGCCGACGATCTCGGCGATCGTCGTCTTGCCGGCACCCGACAGGCCGGTGAACCACAGGACGTGAATCCGTCTAGCGCATACGTCTGCTGTCTGCCTTTCAGGGGTGTGTCTTCGTGGATCCCGCACTCCAGCTTGTCCGAGCCGGCCCAGCGGCCTGCCCGCTCCTCCTCGTCCGCGGAGATCGGCCGGGTGCAGGGAATGCAGCCGATCGAGCGGTAACCCGCCTCGTGCAGCGGGTTGTAGGGAATCTCGTTCACCTTGATGTACGCCCAGACGCGCTTCTCGTCCCAGTCGGCGAGCGGATGCACCTTCCAGACGCCGTAGCGCTCCGACCACTGGAGCTTCGGCGTCTCGGCCCGGCTCGGCGACTGGTCGCGGCGGATGCCGGAGATCCAGGCGTCGTAGGGCTCGAGCGCGGCCAGCAACGGCTCGACCTTGCGGATGTGGCAGCAGCGGTCGGGGTCGCGCTCCCAGAGGTTCGGGCCCTCCTGCCGGTGCTGCTCGGCGACGGTGATGATCGGGTTCGAGATCAGGTTCAGCCCGTAGCGCTCGACGAGCCGGTCGCGCGTCTCGTAGGTCTCGCGGAAGAAGAGCTGCGTGTCGAGCTCGATCACGGGCAGGTCGAGGCCGAGCTCGGAGACCATGTGCACGAGCACCGACGACTGCTTCTGCCACGAGCACGTGAGGCAGAGCCGGTCGCCGTACTCGCCGTAGACCCAGCTGGAGCAGCTCCTCGGCGGTCATCGTCTCGAAGTCGAGCGTCAGGAAGTGCGGGCGCGCTCGTCAGGGAGCAGCACCTCCTTCAGCGTGTCGCCGCGGAGGCCGAGGCGCAGCGTCTCGAGCGGGATCACCTCGTCGGGCGGGATGTTCCCGAGGTTGACGGTGGGGCCGAACTCCTTCACGAACCAGGCCTGCGAGGCCTTCGTCGGCGCCTCGAAGATGAGGTCGTCGACGTCGATCTCGTGCACGATCTCGTCGATCAGGCCGGTGCGCATCTCGCCGGTCGGGCCGGAAGATGCCCAGCGGTGCCGCTCTCGCGCGACTCCGTGATCACCTTCCAGGCGCCGGCCTCGAGCTCTTCCTTGATCCACTGCACCCAGAGGTAGGGCGCGAAGTTGACCTCGGAGTCCTTCGAGCCGACCTCGGAGAGGACGGTGAAGTCGCGCGCGAAGTCGGCGATCAGCTCGAGCTTCTCCTCGCGCGGGATCTCGACCGTGCCGTCGGAGATCTCGACGTGCGTGAGACCGAGGTCGGCGAGCCAGCGCTTGTACTCGTCGATCTTCCCCTTGACGTAGACGACCTCGAAGAACGTGCCGCCGATGACGACGGGCTTCTCGCGCAGAATGTCGAGCTTGCGGCGCAGGTTCGGCGTGACGTACGCCGTGCCCCAGCCGAGCTTGACGACGTCGATGTAGACGCCGGCACGTCTCGAGGACGTCCTCCCATGCGCGCGGGCCGAGGCCCTTGTCGAGGACGTGCGTCAGGCCGTCCGGATCGTGGCTCAAAGTCCAGCAATGAGTCCCTCCAGTTTCTTCGTGGCTTCGGTCTGGACGTCGTGGTACATCGAGTTGCCGTGCGAGTCGATGCCGACCCAGAGCGGCCCGAAGTCCTTGACCCGGAACTTCCAGAGGCACTCGGGCATCAGCTCCTCCCAGAGCACCTCTTCGATCTCCTCGATCTGCGTCGTCTCGAGCGCGGCCGCACCGCCGACGAGCGCGAAGTAGACCATCCCGTGCTTCGCCATCGGCTCGATCGCCTCGTCGGGCAGGCCGCCCTTGCCGGCGATCGCGCGTACGCCGTAGTCGCGGCCGAGCGGTTCCGTGAAGCGCACCATGCGTGCGCTCGTCGTCGTGCCGACGCACATCGGCTCGTACTTGCCGGGGCCGATCTTGCGCACGTTTGGCGCCGTATGCAGGAGAAAAGCGCCGTTCAGGTCGAGCGGTGGCTCGACGCCCTGGTCGAAGATCCGGATCTGCGTGCGGTCGCGGATCCCGATGATGTGGCCGTCGACGGTGACGAGATCGCCCGCGCGCAGCTTGCGGATGTCCTCCTCGGTCGCCGGGAACGTCAGCTTGTGCTCAGCCATCGACTTGTAAAGGGGTCTGACCCCTACCTTTCGCTCGCATAGCAGCATCGCGCTTCGAAGAGGGGTCAGACCCCGGAAAAGATGTGTGACTAAAGGGTGGCATCTTTCAGAATTCTCGGTCGAAATCGACATGGCCGTCGGGGTCGACGTGCGCGCTCGCTCGACGCGCGGCCCAGCACTGGTAGTTGACGGCGACCGGGTTGAGGGTCATGTGCGTGTCCGCGTGCTCGATGTGGCACTGGAGGACGGTGACGTCGCCGCCGAGGCCCATGGGCCCGATGCCGGTCTGGTTCAGGAGGTCGTACAGCTCCTCCTCGAGCTTCGCAACGTGCGGATCGGCGTTGCGCGTGCCGACCGGCCGAGCGATCGCCTCCTTCGCGAGGTACATCGCGTAGTCCGCGGAGCCGCCGATCCCGACGCCGACGATCCCGGGCGGGCACGGCTTGCCGCCCGCGCCGACGATCGACTCGAGGACGAACTGCTTGATCCCCTTCACCCCGTCCGCGGGGACGCACATCTTGAGGAAGCTCATGTTCTCGGAGCCCGAGCCCTTGGGGACGCACTTGACGTCGAGCCCGTCCCAATCCGCGATGAACTCCCAGTGGACGATCGGGAGGCGATAGCCGGTGTTCGGCCCCGTGTTCTCGCGCGTGATCGTGTGGACGGCGTTCGAGCGCAGCGGCGTGTCGATCGTCGCGCGCTCCGTCCCGATCTTGAGCGCCTCGTAGATCTGGCCGGATGCAGGGGGAAATGCTCGCCGACGCGACACGTGTAGACCGCGATGCCGGTGTCCTGGCAGACGATGTTGTTCTCGCGCTCGGCGACCTGCACGTTCTTGACGATCGTCTCCAGCACACGGCGACCCGGGACCGAGGTCTCCCGGTCCAGAGCGCCCGCGATCGCGTCCCGCAGGTCCTGCGGGATGTCCTTGAGCGCCCAGACGTAGAGGTGCGCCGCAGCGTCCTCCACCGCTTGCCGGATGTCGGTGGCGACCGCCGCGCTCATGCCGCCTGCTCCGCGGCCGCCGCTCCCGCACGCCGGCCGAAGACGGTGCACTCGAGGAGCGAGTTACCCATCATCCGGTTGCGACCGTGCGTCCCGCCGGCGATCTCGCCGCACGCGTAGAGACCCTCGACCGTCGTTTCGGCCTGCTCATCGATCACCAGCCCTCCGTTCTGGTAGTGCAGCACCGGAAACGTGAGGATCGCCTCCTCGAGCGGATCGATCCCGCCGGCGCGATAGCGGCGAAGCATGTACGGAAGCGAGATCTCCGCGTCGCTCTTGGAAATGCGCGTCGTGTCGAGGTAGACCGCCGGCCGGCCGTCGGGGGTCTCGACGCCACGTCCCGCCTCCACCTCGTCGAAGATCGCCTGCGAGACCTCGTCCCGCGGACCCAGCGAGTCGGTGAACTCCTCACGACCGGCATTGAGGAGAACGGCGCCGTACGCGCGAGTCGTCTCGGGAATCGAGTAGCCCTGCATCGGCTGGGGCCAGGCGCCGCCGTTCGGGTGGTACTGGAGCGCGTCGTAGTCGCGCGTCTCGGCGCCGAGGTCGACGGCGATCTGAGTCACCTCGCCGGTCGCGCCCGGATGATTCGTCGTCAGCTCGCCACGCTCCTCGGCGACCCGGTAGCAGCGCCCGCCGGCCGCGAGAACGACAGTGCCTGCGTCGATCACGTGCTCGCCGCACAGTGCCCGCCAGCCGTTCTCGCCGGCCTCGAGCTCCGCGAGCGGCGAGCGCGGGAAGACCTGGATGCTCGACGCCTTGACGGCGTCGCGCAGCGCGCTCGTGATCGCGTGGCCCGTGCGGTCGCCGACCTGGAGAAGCCGCTTGCGCGAAGCGCCGCCGCACCGGGCGAGGCGGTAGCCGCCGTTCTCGCGCGTGAACTCGACGCCGAGCTCCTCGAGCCAGTGGATCGCGCCCGGAGCCTCGCTCGTCAGGACATCGATCGAGCCGCCTGTCCGCCGTCTCGTGCGAGCTCTGCCACACGTCTTCCGCGTGCTGCTCCGGCGAGTCGTCGCCGCCGAAAGCCGCCTGGATCCCGCCCTGGGCCTTCGCGGAGTTGCAGGACTGCACTGCGTCCTTGGCCACGAGCGCCACCCTCGCACCGGCGCGCTGAGCCGAGACAGCTGCCGCCAAGCCGGAAGCGCCGCTCCCGACGACGAGCACGTCGAACACGTGGGCGGCGGCCATGTCGCGGACTATACCAGCGTCTCCTATCCGAGTCATAAGTCAGCCTTATTCAAGATTCAAGCAATCCCAGGGCTCGACCGATTGACTCGTCATGGCTTTGCGGCTCCTGTCGCTTGTCTTCACGCTCGTCCTCATGGGCGTGCTCGCCACTTCGATGAGGTCGCGTCTGCACTCGACCGACAACGGCAACGTCGCGACACCCGAGAACCTCCTCCAGCAAGCCGGGACGATCGTCGAGCGCTCTCATCAGATCACCGGCACGTACGCGGGCGTCAGCGCCGCCGCCGACAGCCCGCTCCGGCTCGTTTCGGCCGACGCCTCCGGCTACTGCCTCCAGCTGATCTGGCTCAACCGGCCCTATCACCTCCGCGGCCCTGGGGGAAAGGCAGCTTCCGGTGCCTGTTGACCTCGATCTGGGTACGCACGCCCCCCCGGATGAGGGACGCGCCGAGGCTACACGCGCGTCACTGTTGAAAGCGGGACGATGACGGCGCGCACCCGGCTGAAGCCGCTGCTGAAAAACCTCCCGTTCGGGCCTCTGGTCGAGCGGGAGTTTCGCCTTCTCTTCATCGGCCGGACGATCTCACTCTTCGGAAGTGCCTTCGCGCCGATCGCCCTCGCCTTCGCGGTCATCACGCTGACGGGCTCGCCTTCTGACCTCGGCCTCGTGCTCTCGGCCTACATGCTGGCCCACCTCATCTTCCTGCTCGCCGGCGGAGTTTGGGCCGACCGCCTGCCGCGCCACCTCGTCATGGTCACGTCCGACCTCCTCAGTGGGTTGTCGCAGATCGTGGCGGCGATTCTGCTCCTCGGCGGCGTTGCCCAGACCTGGCACCTGGTCATCCTCGGAGCGATTCGAGGCGGCGCCTCTGCGTTCTTCATGCCCGCCTCGACCGGGCTCGTCCCGCAGATCGTGAGCGGTGCGCGCCTGCAGCAGGCAAACGCCTTGCTCAGCCTCTCTCGGAACTCGACCCGGATCGCAGGCGTCGCGCTTGCGGGTGTGCTCGTCGCGACAGTGGGCGCCGGCTGGGCGCTCGCGCTCGACGGCGCCACCTACGCAGTGGGCGCAGTGTTCGTCGGCATGCTTCGGCTCCCGCCGGTCGTGCCCGACGAGAACCGCGAGTTCCTGCGCGAGCTCGCCGAAGGTTGGCGCGAGTTCCGCTCTCGCTCGTGGCTCTGGGTGACGATCGTTCAGTTCGCGCTCATCAACGCGTACGCGATCGGCGCCTTTCTCGTGCTCGGCCCGTTCGTCGCGGAGAACGAGTTGGGCGGCGCCGCGGCCTGGGGCTTCATCCTCGCCGCTGAGGCCGTCGGCATGATCCTGGCGGGCATCATCGCGCTCCGTTACCGCCCCGAGCGCCCGCTCATGGTCGCGACGCTCGCCGTGCTGACGATGGCGCCACTCCTGGCCCTGCTCGGCGTTGCTGCGCCTCTGTTCCTGATCATGCCCGCAGCCCTGATCGCCGGCGTGGGCCTCGAGCTCTACGGCGTCTTCTGGGACACGACGCTCCAGCAGCACATCCCCGACGAGAAGCTCTCGCGGGTCAGCTCATACGACGTGCTCGGCTCCTTCGCGTTGATCCCGGTCGGCGTCGCCGTCATGGGGCCGATCTCCGGGGCGATCGGAGTCGCCGACACGCTGATCGGCGCCGCCGTCGTGGTCGTCGTCGCGACGATCGCCGTCGTCTGTGTCCGCGACGTGCGCAACCTCCGGCGTGTCGATCCCGTCGTCGTCGTGCCGCTCAAGCGCGAGCCGGCTCCTGCTCAAGCGCGTACGCGATGGCTTGATCCAGAGCCAGCTCCCGCCCAAGTCGCCACGCGGCGCTGAACCGCTCGTCGCCGAGAGCCGCGCGGACGGCCCCGGCCGTCTCCTCGTGGGTCTTGCGCTCGGCAGGAGCAAGGTCGACGCCGAGGCTCTCTCGCAGGGCCTCTGCAGCACCGAGGAGTCGTGCCGCCGGATCCGCCTGGCCGGTGAACGCGAGCACCGCGGCGAGCCCTTCGAAGCAGTAGCCGATCACGTCGCGGAACTCGAGCTCCGCGAGCCGGCGCAGCGCCTGGCGGAGCAGGTCGAGCGCACGCTCGTGCTCGTCCTCCGAGAGCGCAGCGAATCCCTGGTTGACGAGCGCGAACGCCATGCCTTCGCTGTCCTCGAGAGTCTCGAAGAGCCCGTAGGCCTGCTCGCTCAGCGACGCAGCCTTCGCGAACTCGCCGCGCTCGAGGGCGATCCCGCCGAGGTTGCTGATCGCCAGCGCGTGCCCACGCTGGTCGCCTGCCTCGCGATAGAGCTCGGCCGCGCGCTCGGAGAGGGAGATCGCCCGCTCCTGGTCGCCCTGCTCGGCCGCCACCGTGCCCAGCGAGAGCAGCGCCCGTGCGGTCCCCGAGAGGTCGCCGAGCTCCTCCCACAGCGCGAGGCTCTGCTCAGAGAGCTCGGCGGCCCGGTCGTAGTCGCCCTGGCGGGTGGCGAGGCTCGCGACTGCGTGGAGCGCCCGCGCACGGAGCTCCGCGGGCTCGGACGCACCGCGTGCAATCGCCTCGTTCAACCAGTGCCGCCCCTCCGCGAGCTGGCCGCGGATCCACCAGAACTCCCACAGCGACGATGCAAGCCGCAGGGCGAGGCCGGCTTCTCCCGCTTCGAAGCTCCAGTCGAGAGCCGCGCGAAGATTGTCCCGTTCGGCGTCGAGCTGATCGAGCCAACCGGCCTGGCTCGCGGGGGACTCCGACTCGGAGAGCTTGAGGAAGTGCTCGGCGTGGCGGCGGCGCACCTCGTCGGCGCCCTCGTCCTCCGCGAGCCGCTCGAGCCCGTACTCGCGGATCGTCTCGAGCATGCGCAGACGTGCCCCTGCTCGCTCGAGCAGGCTGTCGTCGATGAGCGCGGCCGTGCCGTCGAGCGAGGCGTCGCAGACGGCGACGGCGGACTCCAGCGTACAGCCGCCCGAGAAGACCGAGAGGCGAGCGAACAGGCGCTGCTCGTCCGGTTCGAGCAGCTCGTAGCTCCACCCGATCGTGTCGCGGAGCGCTCGATGGCGCTCCGGCTTGTCACGCGGTCCCCTGCTCAGGAGCTCGAGCCGCTGGTCGAGGCGCTCGAGCATCGCCTGCGGAGGAAGGAGCTTTGTCCGCGCCGCAGCGAGCTCGAGTGCGAGCGGGAGGCCGTCGAGCCTCGAGCAGATCTCGTCCAGGGCAGCCGCGTTCTCGTCGGTGAGCCGGAAGGTCGGATCGGCCGCCTGGGCGCGCTCGACGAAGAGAGCCACGGAGTCCGTCGGCGAGAGCGGTTCGATCGGGTATTCGCGCTCTCCGCCCAGGCGGAGGGCTGCCCGGCTCGTTACGAGTAGGGTCAGGCTCGGCGCAGCCTCCAGGAGATCCGTGAGCAGCGGCGCCGTGTCTGCGAGCTGCTCGAAGTTGTCGAGCAGCACGAGAACGCGTCTGCCCGCGAGCCGCTCGGTGAGGCTTTCGAGAAGCTCGCGCTCGCCGCTCTCTCGCACGGCCAGGGCGTGTGCGATCGCCGGCAGAAGGAGCGCCGGATCGCGGATCGCGTCGAGCGGGACGAAGAAGGCGCCGTCCGGGAGCTCCGCAGCCAGCGCGTTGGCCGCCTCGATCGCGAGCCGGGTCTTGCCCGCTCCACCCGGGCCTGTCAACGTCAGCAGGCGCATTTCCCCGGTCTTCAGAGCACTGCAGATTTCCTCCAGGTCGCGAGCGCGCCCGACGAGCGTGCTGACCGGGACCGGAACGTTGCCCTCCGGAAGCGGGCGCCGCGAAAGCCCCTCGTCCTGTCGCAAGATCGCCTGCTCCAGCTCGCGCAGCTCCGGCCCCGGTTCAAGCCCGAGCTCGTCGAGGAACACACGATGCGCTTCGCGATACGTCTCGAGCGCGTCTGCCTGACGCCCGGCCCGGTAGAGCGCGAGCATGAGCAGAGCGCGGAACCGTTCCCGCACGGGATGCTCGGCGACGAGGGCCTCGAGCTCGGCGATCACCTGGTCGTGCCGCCCCAACCCGAGCGCCGCCTCGATCCTGTGCTCGACCACGGCCAGCCGCAGCTCGTCGAGCCGCAGGATCTCGGGCTGGGCGAACGACTCGTACTGGACGTCGGCGAGCGCCGGCCCGCGCCAGAGGCCCAACGCTTCGTCGGCCAGCGCCAGCGCCTCACCGTGGGCGCTCCGGCCAAGAGCCGTCGCCGCTTCGGCTGCGAGCCGCTCGAAGCGAGCCGAGTCCAGTTCGTCGGGCTCCACGCGCAGGCGGTAGCCGGCCGCGCCGGTCTCGACGCGGTCGCCGACGAGCTTCCGCAGCTGCGACACGTAGACCTGGAGGGTGTTCGGAGCCGTCGCAGGCGCCTTCTCGCCCCAGAGCCCCTCGATGAGCTGCTCAGCGGGCACGTTCTCGTTGGCGCTCAGGAGGAGTAGGGCAAGCAGCGCTCTGGGCTTTCGGCCCTTCAGCGTCGCAGGTTGACCTTCGGGTGCGACCTCGACCGGGCCGAGAATCCGGAACTCCATTGTGGCTTCCTCCTCTCCGGAGGATCGTAACCCGCCGGCTTTCAGCGTTTTTTCAGGCCCGCCTGAAATCATCCTCGCGAAGTTCGAATCGCAGCCTCCAGCCGGCGTGGGCCGTCAGGTCGACTGGAGGCCCGATTCGCCGGGAGGGAGTGGGCTGTGATCGGGATCAAGAGCAGTTGGTGGGAAGGCCCCGGCTAAGTCCCAGGGTCGTTCACCAGATCGAAAGCAGCAGTTGAGCCAGGTCGGCCGATGCGGCGGGCCGTGGATTCGCCCGGGCACCCGCCCGGGCGGCTGCTGCTTCAGCGACGGTTTCGAGTTCGTCCCTCGGTACACCAAAGTCGCGCAGCCGTTCGAAACCGCCCAGGCGAGCAAGCTCCTCGACGAGACCGACCGGGTCGTCGGTACCCATCGCTTCACCGAGACGGCCGATCTCGTCTGCGGCCACGGGCTCGTTGAAGCGAAGAGCCGCCGGGAGGGTGAGCGCATTCATCGCTCCGTGCGGAAGCCCGTAACGGCCTCCGAGCGCCTGGGCCATCGCATGCCCGACCCCGAGGCCTGCGGCGGCGAGCGCAGCGCCCCCGTGCATCGCGCCCTCGAGCAGCGCGCGTCGCGCCTCGAGGTCGTTCCCGTCCTCGACGACCCTCGGGAGCCACTCTGAGATGAGCGCCGCGCCGGCCAGCGCCTCGCGGTCGCCTTCGGCGTTGCGCCCCTTCACGTAGAGCGCCTCGGCGGCGTGCGCGAGTGCGTTCAACGACGTCCCGACCGTCTCGGCTGTGGGTAGGTCGAGCGTGAGCTGCGGCTCGTAGACGATTCCGGCCAGGTGCGCGCCGGAGCCGCCGCCTTTCATCAGCCTGCCCGGGTCACGAATGCCGAAGCTCGTCGTCCACTCCGCGCCGGAATACGTCGTCGGGACCGACACGAGCGGCAGGCCCGTCTCGACCGAGACCGCCTTGGCGAGGTCGATCGCGCTTCCGCCTCCGAGCGCGAGGAGCCCGTCTCCCCCTCCGGCGGCGGCCGCGGCATCCTCGATTCGGTCCGAAGGCACCTCGGCCCAGGTCCCGAAGACCTCGACCGGCGGAGACCAGCGCGGGCTGGCGACGAGGAACGGGCGCTCGACGCCGAGCTCTGCAAGCAGGCCGGACAGCTCGTCCAGGCCCCAGCGGACGATCACAAGCGCTCGCGAGCGAACTCGACGAACGCATCGGCCACGCGCGTCGAGACGCGGCCCGTCGCGCGGACGAGCGAGATCTCGCGGGAGGGCTCGAGGCCCTCGACGCGAGCCGCAGCCAGTGTTCCGGCCGCGAGCTCGGGCTCGACCGCCGTGCGGGAGATGAACGTCACGCCGTGCCCGGCCTCGACAGCGCTCTTCACGGACTCCTGGAGGCCGAGCTCGAGCCGAACGTCGAGGTCGCGGAGGCGCGTCCCGGCCTCCCGCAGCTCGTCCTCGATCACCTGGCGGACGCCGGCGCCTTCCTGCATGACGATCAGGGTCTCGCCGCGGAAATCGTCGAGCGTGACCTTCTGGCCGGCGAAACGATGCTTGGGCGGGCAGACGAGGATGACCTCGTCGCGGAAGAAGGGCGCATAGGCGACCGATCGGTTGCGGGGCGTCGCGCCGACGACGCCGAGCTCGAGCTCGCGGCGGGCGACGCGGTCGACGATCGTCTGCGTGTCCGAGATCGTGAGGTCGACGGAGACGCCCGCATTCGCCTCGGCGAACTCGCAGAGGAGCACCGGGACGACCGTCCCGCCCGGCCCCGTCGAGGCGCCGATCGCGAGCTGTCCCCGCAACGGCCCTTCGGCCTCGCCGGCGACGTCCTCGAGCAGCTGCCGCTCCTGCGCGAGCAGGCGCTGCGCGCCGCGGTAGAGACGCCGCCCCGCCTCAGTCGGCTCGACGCGCCGCCCCGAGCGGTCGAAGAGCTTCTGCCCGAGCCGCTCCTCGAGCGACCGGATCTGCTGGCTCACCGCCGGCTGCGACACGCCTAAACGCTCAGCCGCCTCCGAGAAGCTCTTGCGCTCGACGATCGCGCAGAACGTCGCGAGCTGCCGAGTATCCATAAGTCAATCTTATCGAAGCGATGCGCTAACCGTCCATATGCATCGACGGATTGGCCGGATCCGACGGATCGGTCAGGCCCGGCACGCTGCCAGGGGAGATCGCGATCCACAGGCCGAGCGCGACGAAGGCGACCGCAATGACTCTCGAAAGGCGCTCGCCCCAGGGAAGCACCTTCTCCGCGAAGATCACTCCCGCGATCACGGCCATCCAGACCAGGCTCATCACGCCGAGGCTGAAGAGCACGATCATCAGGCCCCAGCAGCAGCCGATGCAGTAGAGCCCGTGCTCGGTGCCCATGCGCAGCGCGCCGAGGCGTCCCTCGTGCCAGCCGTGCAGGAGGAAATGGAGCGGCGTCCGGCAGTGGCGGAGACAAACGTCCTTGATCGGCGTCAGCTGGTAAAGCCCGGCCAGGAGGATCGCGCCGCCGGCGACGTAGGGCCCGGCGCGATCCCAGGCGAGCGCACCACCGACCGCCGCGTTGACGAGACGAAACACGCCGTAGGCGATCAGGCCGTACGCCGTCCAGGCAGCGAGGTAGCCCGAGAGAAAGATCCAAGTGGGGACCGACGAAGCCTCCTCCCGGCTCGCGCGGTCCTTGCTGACGCGCGCGAAGGTCAGCACCATCGGTGCGACCGAGGGCAGCATCATCGCGGCCATCATCGTCACCCAGATGCCGATGAACCAGCCGAGGCCGCCCAGATCGGTGCCGGGCCCCGCGTCCATGCCGCGCATGCGGTCGAAGGTCACCACCCACGCCACGAGCGCGAGGCCGACCAGGACGACGGCGGTCGAGACCGGATCCAGACGAAGGCGTGCCGGATAAGCGGACATAGGCAAGAATTAGAACTCTGTGAGCCTGACTATGCAAGGCAGCGATAGCCTTGCCGAGCGCTATTCGCGACTGGCCCAGGAGCTGCCCGACCGGCGGCGGGTCGACTTCGAGCTCCGCGCGCTCGACATCCTCTTCTCGACCCTGTTCCTCGTCGTCGCGCTCCCGATCGCGATCCCGATCGGGGTCGGCATCGCGCTGACCTCGGGCCGGCCGATCTTCTACCGAGGCCAGAGAGTCGGCCGCGGCGGGCGCGTGTTCACGATGAGCAAGTTCCGCACGCTGCGGCCCGGTGCCGAGGCGAGGCTCGGGCATCACCTCGGAGCCGCCCTCGTCAAGCACACCGAGGCTGAGGTCACACGCGTCGGCCGCTGGCTGCGGGCGACGCAGCTCGACGAGCTCCCGCAGTTCTGGAACGTCCTCAAAGGGGACATGAGCCTCGTCGGGCCGCGCCCGATCCGGCCGCGCTTCTTCGAGGAGCTCGCCGGGGAGCTGCCCGCGTACTGGCAGCGGCTCGTCGTGCGCCCCGGACTGACCGGCTTCGCGCAGGTTCGCCGCGGTTACGAGACCTCCATGGTCGAGAAGCTCGCGCACGATCTCGAGTGGATCGCGGACCGCTCGGTGCGCCTCTACCTGCGGACGCTCGCCGCGACCGGCTGGCGCGTCCTTCGCCAATCGCTACACGTCTAGGCGGGAGTCCTCGAGGTCGAGATCGCGCTGGACGCGCTGCATGACGTCCTCGCTGATCTTCCCCTCGTTCCTCAACGCATGCACCGCGCCACGCTCGGCATCCAGCAGCTCGCGGCGCAAGCGCTGAAAGGCAATGGAGCGCTCCTCGATCTCGCCGTCGTCCTCCTCGTCGAGCCGGGCCCGGAAGCGGTCGTTGCGAAACCTGTACAGGCCGCGGAGACGCTCAGCGGTGTCCTCCCGCACCCAGCCCTCGTCCATGAGCTCGTCGAGCCGTGCGGTGGCGGCCTCGGCGGCGTGGATGCGCGCCTTCGCCTCTTCCCGCGCGTCGCCGTCGTCTTCCTCGAGTCCCAGGGAGCGGACGACGGCGGGTAGCGAGAGCCCCTGCAGGAGAAGCGACCCGAGCGACGATCGAGAACGCCAGGAAGACGATCAGCGAACGGTCGGGAAACGCCGCGCCGGAGTCCGTGGTCAAGGGAATCGCGAGCGCTGCGGCCAGCGTCACCGCTCCGCGCATTCCCGCCCAGGCGATGAACGCGATGAACTGCCAGGGCGGAGTCGGGTCGCGCTCACGGAGACTCGGCGACAGCCACCGCGGGATGTACGCGATCGGGAACCCGTAGACGAATCGGATCGGAAGCGACGATCGACCCAGAGCAGCGCGGCGTAGCCGAGGAGCTCCTGCCACGACAGGCCGTGCAGCTGGTCGAGGATCGGCCGGAGCTGCAGACCGACGAGCCCGAACAGGAGCGCGTTCAGGAGGAAGTTGAAGATCGCCCAGAAGCCGTCCCCCTGGAGGCGTCGTGTCGACGGTCGTCAGCTCCGGCGTGTGCCAGCCCATGTAGACGCCGGCCGTGACGACCGCGAGCACGCCGGACACGCCGAGTGCAGCGGCCGGCAGGAAGGCGATGTAGCCGGTCAGGAACGCGATCGTCACCTCGAGCGGCGGGTTGAAGACCCGCCAGCGCACTGAACCGGATCACGTGGCCGATCACGAGCCCGACGCGCGATGCCGCCGACCACGGACCAGACGAGGCTCCCCGCCGCATGGACGAGCGAGAAGGAGCCGGTGACGACCGCGACGACCGCGTACTTGTAGAGGACGAGCGCGGTGCCGTCGTTGAGCAGGCTCTCGCCTTCGATGATCGTGATCGCACGCCGCGGAACACCGAGTCGCCGGGCGATCGACGTCGCGGCGAGCGGATCGGTCGGCGAGACGACAGCGCCGAGCACGAACCCGGCCGGCCACGACAGATCGATCAAGTAGTGCGCGGCGGCGGCGACGGTGACCATCGTCAAGGCCACGAGCCCGATCGCGAGGAACGAGATCGGACGCAGGTTCCTCTTCAGATCGCGGAGACCGGTGTTGTACGCGGTCGAATAGAGGAGAGGCGGCAGGATCCCGACGAGCACGAGCTCCGGGGGCAGGACGAGGTTCGGTACGCCAGGCATGAAGCCGAGCAGGAGACCGCCGCTGACGAGGAGGATCGGATAGGGAACCCGCAGCGGGTCGGCGAGCAACAGGAGCGCAGCCGCTGCGACAGGAGCAGTGCAGGAGCTGGAGCTCTTCATGTGCGCCGAACCTGCTCACCGCGTCACCTGGTGCCCCAGTGCCCCATCGGGGCACTAGATTAATGCCGCATGTGCGGGATCTGCGGAATCGCAATGGCCCGCGGCACCGTCGCCACCCGATCAGCTCGCGGCGATGAGCGCAACCCTCGTCCACCGCGGGCCCGACTCCGACGGCGCGTTCGTCGACGGGACAGGTCGGGCTCGCTGCGCGGCGGCTGGCGATCATCGACCTCGAGACCGGCGACCAGCCGATCTCGAACGAGGACGGGCGCATCACGGTCGTCCAGAACGGCGAGATCTACAACTATCGCGAGCTCCGTCACGAGCTCGAGCGGGCCGGCCACCGCTTCTCGACGAATGGCGACACGGAGGTTCTCGTCCACCTGTACGAGGAGCACGGCGAGCGCTTCGCCGAGCGGCTGCGCGGGATGTTCGCCGTCGCACTCTGGGACTCGGAGCGCGATCGGCTCGTCCTCGCGCGCGATCGCTACGGGATCAAGCCGCTCTACTACCGCGAGACCGGCGACGAGCTCGGCCTTCGCCTCCGAGCTGCGAGCGCTCCCGCGTGGAGAGGTCGACCTCGATGCGCTCGAGGCCTTCCTCGCGTTCAACTCCGTTCCCGGCCCGCTGACGATCTTCCGCGACGTGCGCAAGCTCCAGCCGGGGCACGTCCTCAGCTGGGAGAACGGTCGCACCGAGCTGGTCGCGGTACGCGCGACCGGCTCCGGTTCCGGCCGACAGGGTTCGCGACGACGACGAGGCCGAGCTCGTCGAGGAGCTGCGCGCCCGCATGCGCGACTCGGTTCGCGCCCACCTCGTCTCGGACGTGCCCGTCGGCGTGCTCCTCTCCGGCGGAATCGACTCGTCGATGCTCGCCGCGCTCGCGGCCGAGGAGGTGTCGGAGCAGTTGCGCACGTTCTCGATCGGCTTCGAGGAGCGCAGCTTCGACGAGCTCGCCGACGCACGGCTCGTCGCCGAGCGCTACGGGACAGCAGCACCGCGAGCTGGTGCTACGGCCGGACGCCGCGCTGCTCCTCCCCGCGCTCGCCGAGGCCTTTGACGAGCCGTTCGCGGACTCGTCGGCGCTCCCGACCTACCTCGTCTCGCAGCTCGCGGCCGAGGACGTGAAGGTCGCGCTCTCCGGCGAGGGCGGCGACGAGCTCTTCGGCGGCTACTACACGTACGCCGCGGATCTGCTCGCGGAGCGGACGGGCTGGGCCGCTCCGTTCCTGCGCCCGCTCGTCGAGCGGCTGCCGAGCTCCTCGGCAAGGGCGAGCTTCGACTACCGGGCGAAGCGCTTCGTTCGGGCAGCGCACCTGCCGCCGCTCGAGCGCCACCACGGCTGGAAGGAGATCTTCTCGCCCGCGGCGCGAGCCGAGCTGACCGGGCGGCGAAGCGACTTCGACCCGGTCGACCTGCTGCGCGCGCGGTTCGCCGAGACCGACAGCGCCGAGCTGCTCGCCCGCCTGCAGGACGTCGACCTCGGCACATACCTCGTCGACGACCTGCTCGTGAAGACCGACCGGGCGTCGATGGCGCACTCTCTCGAGGCACGTGTGCCGTTCCTCGACCCGGTGGTGACGAACTTCGCGCTTGCCCTTCCGAACCGCCACAAGGTGCGCGGTCTGCGCAAGAAGGTGCTCCTCCGGAAGGCCGCGGCGCCGCTCGTCCCGTCCGAGCTGCTCACGCGGCGCAAGCGCGGCTTCTCGATCCCGGCGGCCGCCTGGCTCCGCGGTGAGCTCGAGCCGTTCGCCCGCGACACGCTCTCGCCCGAGACACTGCGCCGCCAGGGCTTCTTCCAGCCCGAGACGGTCACGCGCCTCCTCGACGACCACGTCGCCGGCCGCGAGGATCTGAGCCGCCAGCTCTGGGGCCTCCTCTCGTTCACGCTCTGGCACGAGCGGCACGTCGAACGGACTCCGGGGCCGCTCCGAGAACCGCGGCTCGAAGCACTCGCCAAGTGAAGGTGTGGATCGACATCTCCGCGCCGGCCCACGTGCTGGTCTTTCGACCGCTGATGAAGCTCCTGCGCGAGCGCGGCGACGAGATCGAGGTCACGACCCGCGACTACGCGCAGACGCTCGAGCTGCTCGAGCGCCACGAGATCGATGCGACCGTGATCGGCCGGCACGGCGGTCGCTCCCGCCTCGGCAAGGCCGCGTCGCTCTCGGGCCGGCTCCGCGCTCTCAAGCGCCATGCGCGCGGGCGGGGCTTCGATCTCGCACTCGCGCACGGCTCACACGAGTTGACGATCACCGCCCGCCGGCTCGGAATACCGAGCGCGACGACCCACGACTACGAGTACGCCACGCTCCAGCACCACCTCGGCGACCGCGCCGCGACGAGGGTCGTCGTCCCGGAGGCGATCCCGCTCGAGCGGATGGCCAAGTTCGGCGTCCGGCCTCCGAAGCTCCTCCAGTATCCGGGGCTGAAGGAGGAGTACTACCTCTACGACTTCGAGCCGGACCCCACGGTGCTCGACGAGCTGCTCGTCAATCGGGAGCGAACGCTCGTCGTCGTGCGGACACCCCCCGACGTCTCGCTCTACCACCGGCGCTCGAACCCCTTCTTTCCCAAGCTGCTCGCTCACCTCGGCCACCAGAAGGACGTGCAGGCAGTCGTCCTCCCGCGCAGCGCCGAGCAGCGCGAGTACGTACGGGGACTGTCCCTCCCGTCGGTGATCGTCCCCGAGCAGGCGGTCGATGCGCAGAGCCTGATCGCGCTCGCAGACCTCGTCGTCTCGGCCGGCGGGACGATGAACAGAGAGGCGGCGGCGCTCGGCGTGCCCGTCTACACGACGTACGGTGGACGGCTCGGGGGCGTCGACGAGATGCTGCTCCGCGAGGGTCGGCTGCGGCCGCTCACCGACCCGCGCGCGCTCGACATCGAGAAGCGCCCTGGGGGCGGGCTGGAGCGCGTCCGGCGCGACCCGCAGCTCATGCTCGACCTGCTCCTCTCGGCAACCCAGCCCCTCAGCGACTGATCAGGAGCAGCCCCGCGAAGATGACGACGATCCCGAGCAGACGGGTCGGCGACAGCGACTCGCCGAGGAAGAAGTACGCCCCGAGGACGATGCACGCATAGCCGGTTCCGGCGAAAGCCGGGAACGCCACCACGACGTCCCAGCGCGTGAGCCCGATGAGCCAGGTTCCGAAGCTGAGCGCGTAGAGCGCGAACCCGAGCAGGAAGGTCGGCTCCGCCAAGGAGGTCCTGCACGGTCGTGACCGAGAGACCGTCCACGTCCTTCAGCGAGGTGCGGAGCAGCAGCACCCCGCCCGTCCCGAGGACGGCGTAGACGGCGAGGTAGACGGCCATCGGCATCGTGCTAGCCGCGCAGGGTTGCGAGCACCTCGTCGCCGTAGCGGTCGAGCTTGGCCGGGCCGACGCCGGGCACATCCGCCAGCTCCTCCCGCGTCTGGGGAGCGCGGCGCACGATCTCCGCGAGGGTCGAGTTGTGGAAGATCACGTAGGCGGGTCGCGCCTCGGCCTTTGCCGTGGCGAGCCGCCAGCGCTTGAGAGCTTCGTACACCGGATCGTCCGGCTCGACCGGTTTCGGGGGCGGAGCCGCCTGGATGTCGAGCTCGGCGAGGAAGCGGCTCGGCTTGCCCGACCAGGTGACGGTCAGATGGCGCTTCGCGCGCGTCAGGCCGACGTAGAGGAGCCGCCGCTCCTCGGCGATCGCGGCGTCGGTCTTCGAGAGCTTCGACGGCAGCTCGCGCTCCTCGAGCCGCGGCAGGAAGACGGCGTCGAACTCGAGGCCCTTCGCGCGGTGGTAGGTGAGGAGGTGCACGCCCCTGCCCGAGTTGGTGCCGAAGCGCTCCTCGAGCTGCGCCACGAAGTCCGCCACCGATCCCTCGCCGAACTCCTCGGCCAGCCGGACGAGGCGCGCGAGGTCGTTCTGGCGCGTGACCTCGCGCTCGCCGAGCTTGTCGGGAATCGTCTCGAGCATTCCCTGCTCGCGCGCGACGCGGCCCACCTCGGCAACCGATCCGCCGGAGCCTCGCAGCGCCTTCAGAAGCTGCTTGGCGCCCTGGCGGGACAGGAAGCGCCGCGCCCTGGAACGGGATCCGGGCATCAGTGAGGGCCTCCTCGAAGTCGGCCGAGCGCGCGTTCGTCCGGAAGAGGATCGCCATGTCCTCGTGCGGCGTGCCCTCGTCGTGGAGGGCCCGGATCCGCTCGACGATGAACGCCGCTTCGTGCTCGGGGTCTCCGAACGATCGGGTCACAGGTGCGGTGCCGGCGGAAGCGTGGCGCGTAGCACCTTCTCCGCACCGCCGAGCCGCGGCACGAGCCGGTTCGCGAACTCGAGCACCTCTGGCGTCGAGCGGTAGTTCTCCTCGAGCCGGACGACCGTCGCGCCGGGCAATCGCTCCGGCATCGAGAGGAGGTGCTCCGGGCTCGCGCCTGTGAAGGCGTAGATCGACTGGTAGTCGTCACCGACGGCGCAGAGCTCGTCGCGGTCCCCGAGCCAGCGCTCGAGCAGCGTCTGCTGCAGGAGATTGACGTCCTGGTACTCGTCGACGGTGAACGCGCGATACCGGTCGCGAACCTGCTCGAGCGCGCCCGCATCGGCGTCGAAGAGCCGGATCGCCATCTCGATCAGGTCCTCGAAGTCGACGTAGCTCTGGTCGGCCTTCCGGCGCTCGTAGTCGCGGTAGACCTTGACCATCAGGTCCTTCGGGATCGGGGGCTCGTGGTCGCCGAGCGACCGCAGGTAGTCGGTGGGCGCGATGCGGCGGTTCTTCGCCCACTCGACTTCGGTCGCGAGGTCTGCCGCGGGCCGGAAGCGGTAGGGGCGCGGGAGCGAGTTCCCGATGTAGCGGAGCGGCAGGGCCTTCGAGGCGAGAATCTTGCCGATCGGCTCCGGCGCGAAGAAGCGAAGCTGACCGAGCGCCGCTGAGTGGAAAGTGCAGGCGCGGATGCCCGTCACGCCGAGGGTCTCGAGCCGGGCCCGCATCTCGCCCGCCGCCTTGTCGGTGAACGTCACGGCGAGGATCTCATCGCAGCGGAACGCGCCGCTCGCAACCTGATTCGCGACACGATGCGTGATCGTGGTCGTCTTCCCGGAGCCTGCCCCGGCAAGGATGCAAACGGGCCCGCGCACAGCCTCGACCGCGCGGCGCTGCTCGGAGTTCAGACCTTCGAACACCGCCCCACCCTAGAGAGGGCGGCGGAAGGCCTTGGTGACGTCTCCGTACCGAAACCGTGTCAGATCGGTTCCGTTACAATCTAGACAGTCTAGGCAGGTGTACTCTGAGATGGTGTGGCAACTCCAGAACGCAAAGCAGCGCTTCAGCGAGGTCGTCGAGCGCGCCCTGGCAGAAGGACCTCAGCTCGTGACCCGGCGCGGCCGGGCGGTCGTCGTCGTCCTCGCGATCGACGCCTACCGGCGCCTCTCCGAAGGTGAGCACGACTTCAAGCGCTTCCTGAGCGCGGCACCGGACTTCGACCTGCTCGAGCTCGAGCGGCTAGATGAGCCGGCGCGCACCGTCGACCTGTGAGCTACCTGCTCGACACGAACGTGATCTCAGAGCTACGCCGGCCTTCGCCGAACGCCGAAGTCGCCTCTTGGTTCGAGGAAGCCGCGGGTGAAGATCTCTTCCTCAGCGTCCTCGTCGTCGGCGAGATCCGGCAGGGAATCGAGCGTCTGCGCGCGCGAGACCCAGAGCAGGCCGGTGCGTTCGAGCGCTGGTTGGACTCCCTACAGCGGGACTTCCGCGATCGCCTCCTGCCCGTCTCGGCAGCGGTCGCCGACGCGTGGGGCCGCCTGAACGCTCCGACGCCGCTGCCGGTGGTCGACAGCCTGCTGGCTGCGACGGCGCTCGTCCACGGCCTCGTCTTCGTGACGCGCGATACCTCGAAACTCGAAGGCGCCGGCGTTCCACTCCTCGATCCGTGGGGGCCGGCCTAGCGCTTCAGTCGCCCGACCAGCAGGCGTGCATTGCCTGACCTGGTGTGTCTGCTCCGAAGCCGTGTCCGATCTCACCAGTCGGAACACGGCTCGCCATCGGACTTAGTGAATCGTCTGCTCCGAAACCGTGTCGGGTTGCGCGACGCCGACGCGCCGCGGTGCCCGCACCATCGCCGAGAGCCTCGAGACGACATGGAGCGTCTCTCCCTCCTCGACGAGGCGCTCGAGCGCGCCGAGCTCCTCCTCGAGCCACACGCCGTCCACGGGAGGACGCCGAGCGCGGTGGATCTTGGGATGCGCTGTCTCGCCGACCGTCTCGTTCTCGCCCCAGAGCTCCTCGTGGAGCTTCTCGCCGGCGCGCACCCCGATGAACTCGATCGCGATGTCGCGGTCCGGCTCCTTGCCCGAGAGGCGGATCATGCTCTGTGCGAGCTCGAGGATCTTCACCGGCTCGCCCATGTCGAGGACGAAGATCTCGCCGCGCCCGCCGATCGAGCCCGCCTGGATGACCAGAGACACAGCCTCGGGCGTCGTCATGAAGTAGCGCGTCATCTCCGGGTTCGTCACGGTCACCGGCCCGCCTTTCGCGATCTGGCGCTTGAAGATCCGGATCACGCTTCCGGCGGAGTCGAGCACGTTGCCGAAGCGCACGGCGACGAACCGGGTCGAGACGTCCTCACGCGCGCCGTAGGCCTCGACGATCCACTCGCAGAGCGCCTTCGACTGGCCGTAGACCGCCTGCGCGTTCAGCGCCTTGTCGGTCGAGATGAGCACGAAGCGCCTCGCCCCGAACTCGACGGCGACCTCGGCGACGACCTTCGTCCCGAGCACGTTGTTGCGCACCGACTCGAGCGGGTTCGCCTCCATCATCGGCACGTGCTTGTACGCGGCGGCGTGGAAGACGACGCTCGGCTGGTAGCGCTCGAAGACCTGGCGCAGCTTCTCGCGGTTGCCGACGTCGGCGATCACGGGCACGCTCGCCGGGAAGCCGCGGTCGTCGACGAGCTCGCGCTCGATCTCGAACAGCGGCGACTCGGCCTGGTCGACGAGGATCAGCCGCGCCGCGCCCGCCCGCGGCGACCTGGCGGCAGAGCTCGGAGCCGATCGAGCCGCCGGCGCCGGTGACGAGCACCGTCTCGCCGCGCGAGGTACTGGCGACGATCGACTCGAAGTCGACGTCGACCGGCTCGCGCCCGAGGATGTCCTCGACCTGCACCGGCCGGATCTGGCGCCGCGAGGTTCGTGTCGCCGGAGATGAGCTCGTAGAGGCCGGGCAGCGTCTTCACCGGGACCTGCGCGTCGCGCGCGATGCTCGACGACCTTCTGGCGCACGTCGCCCGACGCGGACGGGAATCGCGATCAGCAGCTCGTCCGGCCGGTTGTCGCGGAGGATGTGCGGCAGCTCGTCGGTCGTCCCGAGCACGCGCACGCCGTGGAGGCGCAGGTTCTTCTTGCGCGGGTCGTCGTCGACGATGCCGATCGGCGTGTACCCGAGCGCGGCCGCGCTTCAGCATCTCCTTGATGATCAGCTGGCCCGCGTCGCCGGCGCCGACGACGATCACTTCCTTGCCGCGCGCGACGAGGCCCGCGGCGGCCGGGCCGCTCGATGATCGTGCGCGCGAGCAGGCGCGAGCCGGCGACGAGGGCGAGCAGGAGCAGCCAGTCGATGATCGCGATCCCGCGCGGCAGGCGACGCGGTGTCCTGGAGCGGGAAGAAGTAGACGACGAGGCTCGCGACGAGCGCAGGCGACGGTGACGCCCCGGGCGGCGCCCCACATGTCGCGCGTGGAGACGTAGCGCCACCAGCGGTTGTAGAAGCCGAAGGCGATGAAGACGGCGAGCTTGATCGACGACGACGAGCAGATCGTCCGCCAGTTGAAGAGCGTCTCGTAGAAGCGGCGGGATCTTCCGGGGTCGAAGCGAAGCTGGAAGGCGAGGTACCAGGCGGCGGCGATCAGCACGCCGTCGGCGGCGAGCTGCCAGATCCGGTGCCGGTTCACCGGCGATCTCATCGAACGGCCTCCAGCGATACCGCTTCTCTTACGGCGCTCGACGACGCGCTCCTGCACGTCGGCGCCGATCCCGGCCCACATCGGAAGCGCGAGGTTCTCGCGCGCGGCGCGCTCGGTCTCGGGCAGCGACCCGGCTCGGCCTGGCCGAGGAAGCGCAGCGCCGGCTGGCAGGTGGAGCGGCGTCACGTAGTACGACGCGCGACGCGATCTCGGCCGCCGCGAGGCGCCGCGGCGATGCGGTCGCGCTCGGGCGAGCGCACGACGTACATGTGGTAGACGTGGCCCGGCTCGTCGGCCGGGCAGCTCGCAGACCTCGCCCAGCCCGAGCTCGGCGTAGCGCGCCGCCGCCTCGCGCCGCGAGCCGTTCCACTCGTCGAGCGTGCGGCAGGAAGAGCCGCAGCACGGCGGCCTGCAGCTCGTCGAGCCGCGAGTTGTAGCCGACGAGCTCGAAGTCCTTCTTCGCCCTCGAGCCGTGGAAGCGGAGCAGCCGCACGCGCTCGGCGAGCTCCGTCGTCGGTCGAGTCGCGACGAGGCCGCCGTCGCCGAGCGCGAAGAGGTTCTTCGTCGGGAAGAAGCTGAAGGTCGAGGCGACGCCGGTGCGTGCGCGATGCCCTGCGCGCCGAAGGCCTGCGCCGCGTCCTCGACGATCGGGACGCCGAGCGTCGGCGAGCTCGGCGAGCGGCGCCGGCCGGCCGAAGAGGTGCACCGGCATGATCGCCTTCGTCCGTCGGCGTGATCCGGCGCGCGCGACGTCGTCCGGGTCGAGGTTCAGCGTCGGCGGGTCGATGTCCGCGAAGACCGGCGTGGCGCCGCGCCGCACGATCGCCTCGGCGGTCGCGTAGAACGTGAACGCCGGGCAGATCACCTCGTCGCCGGGCCCGATCCCCAGCGCGTCGAGCGACGAGCACGAGCGCGTCGGTGCCGTTCGCGACGCCGATCGCGTGCTCGGCACGCCGAGGTAGGCGGCCGCCTCCTCCTCGAAGGCGCTGCACGTTCGGGCCGAGGATGAACCGCCCGGAGTCGAGGACTTCGGCGATTCGCTCCTTCAGCTCGTCGAGCAGCGGCGCGTACTGCGCCTTGACGTCAACGAGCGGAATCGAGGCACGGCGGGCCAGTCTAGTCGGCACGCCTGCGGCGGCGGCACGATACCAGCGCGACGCGCGGCGCAGAGCGATCCGCGACGACCGACGAGCGTAGTCGACGTAGCGGAAGTCGTGGTGGAAGCGTCTCGTAGCTCGAGCCGAGCGCCCAGCCCGACGCCCGCGAGCCCGAAGCACCAGATCGCCGAGCACGAGTGACAGACGTGTAGCGGCCGAGCGGCATGCGCGCGACGCCCGGCCGGGATCGAGACGAACGAGCGGACGACCGGCGTGACGCGACCGAGGAAGACCGCCCAGTCGCCCCAGCGCTCGAACCAGCGTTCGGCGCGGTCGAGGTTCTCGGGCCCGAGATGGAGCCAGCGGCCGTGTCGCTCGACGAGCGGCCGGCCGCCGTAGAAGCCGATCGCCCAGCCGATGATCGAGCCGACGGTGTAGCCGATCGTCCCGGCGAGCGACATCGCGACGTACGCCCCAGAAGTGCGAGTCGATCTGGTGGCCGAAGAGGACGACGTGCTGGCCCGCGAAGGCGCCCGCGGCGAGCGCCCCGGCGTAGATCATCACGAGCTCGCTCGCGGCCGGGAGCACCGCGTCGATCAGCATCAGCGCGAAGACGGCGTAGAGGCCGTGGTCGCCGATGAGCGACGTCAGGGACGCAGTTACCGAGGCCAACGGCACCCGGTCGACTCTAGCTAGCGCGAGTTCGAGGCAGCGGGCCTAGGAGGCCCGGTTTGACCGGGCCCCCTAGTGGTCCGTTCTACGGGCAGCTGATGACGATGTCTCCAGGATCGAAGACGCAGCTGTCAGTGCCCTTGCCGCCGTCGGCACTGTCGTTGCCCGACACTCCGTCCAGGATGTCGAGGGAGTCGTTGCCGTTCTCGCCGAGAAGCGAGTCGCTGCCGGCCCCGCCGACCTGGACGTCGTTGCCGTTTCCTCCGTTGAGGAGGTCGTTGCCACCCCCGCCGGCGAGCGAGTCGTTGCCGTTGCCGCCGAACAGCGCGTTCGACCCAGCACCGCCGCTCAGCTCGTCGATGCCTTCCTCACCTTGGAGGTTGTCGTTGCCGCCACCTCCGTCGAGCGTGTCCTGGCCGGGGCCCCCGAGCAGGAGGTCGTTACCGGCCTCGCCGAACAGCGAGTCACGGCCGGGGTCGCCGAAGATGACGTCGTGACCGCCCCCGCCGAAGATCAGGTCGTCGCCCGGCCGGCCGCAGATGACGTCGTTCCCGGGAGTTCCGACGAGCACGTCGTCCTTGTTCGTCCCGGTGATGGTGCAGTCGACGTTCGGGGACAGGTCGTCGTTCAGGATCGTCCCCAGCCCCTGCGGGTCGGCGACGGTGGCGTTCGTCGGATTGGAGAGGTCGACGAAGTACGTCTCGTCCGGCTCGATGACGATGTCACCGTTGACGGGCACCGTCGGGTCTCGGACGTGTCGCCGGTCAGGAACACCGCGGTCCCCGACGTCGCCTGGTAGTCGTTGTCCGCAATCGTGGCCGTGCCGTCGGCCGTGTCGTAGTCGACCGTGATCGTCTGGTAGCTCGGATTGGAAAGCGACACGGAGAAGGTGAACGGATTCTGGCCGAAGTGGCCCTCGAAGTCCGCCACGTCGTCGATCGAGATCGTGGGCTGGGGGTCGTCGTTCACGATCGTTCCCTGCCCCTGACCGTCGGAGATGTCCGCGCCCATCGCGTTCGAGAGGTTGACGAAGAAGTCCTCGTTCGGCTCGAACTTGTTGTCCCCGTTGACCAGCACGGTGACGGTCTCGCTCGTGTCGCCGGATGGGAACGTGATCGTCCCGCTGGTCCCGTTGTAATCGCCGTCCGCCGTGGTCGCCGAACCGTCCGCGGTGTTGTAGTCCACGGTGACCACGGTCCCTGTCGGGCCCGACAGGGACACCGTGAACGTGTACGCGGTGGTGCCGGCGTTCCCCTCGTTGTGCGAAACGTCGTCGATCGAGATCGTCTTCACGCAGGACGGGAACTTGAAGGCGCCGACGCGGGTCGACCGGCCGGTCCCGGCTAGGTATTCCGTCGTGTACCAGAACGTGCAGTCGTCGACCGGGTCGACGGCCATGGCGGAGTAGTCGCCCCATCGGGTTCCCCGGTGGAGCTGCCACCGTTCACCATCGTGAACTCCCCTTGCGGCATGGTGTTCAGCGGGTCCGTGGACAGTCGCCCCGCGTAGCGGATGCCTGGGAACACCGAAGTGGCATCGGAGACCGAATACCCCACGGCCATGTCGCCGGCCCCATTCACGGCGATACTGCCCATCCACCGGTGGACGGCGTCCGGGGCATGGGTGGACTGCTGGCGCATGGTCCAGGCACCGGCGCCTGCAGGGGTGCGACGCAGCTCGTACCACCGGACTCCGGCGTGGTCAGTCGCGTCCGCATCGACAGAATGACTGAACACCAGGGAGTCATGAGTGCCGAAGGTGCGGTAGTAGAGCGGCTGCATGGACCAGTTGGTCAGCGTCTCCAGAAGCGTCGCGGTTCCTGGTTGGGGGACGCAGTTGTTGAACAGGTTCGTGCCGTTGCACATGTTCGCGTCGAAGGTTGTCCCCAGGCTCGCGTTCGGGGTGAACGTGGAGAGACCGGGGTTCATCCAGTCCACGTGGAAGTCGAAAACCTCCACTCGGTCTGCTCCGCCCCAGAGGTCCCCATCGATGGCCCGTGCGAATGGCTCCGGCGTGCCGGCCAGAGGCGGTGTGACCGTCTAGGTCGGCAGGCAGCAGGATCAGCGCGGGGCCGGCGACCGTGAATCGCACCGGCGTGACGAAGGTGCCGACCAGCATGTTGGCTCGGTCGAAGGCCCACGCGTCCAGACTTCCTCCGGAATATCCCTGCTGGGAGCTCATGTAATAGGCGTCCGGCCACACCCCGAACTTCGGATAGTCGATCCGGTCGCCGGGAATCCGGAACGTATAGACGAACCAGCCTCCGTTGATCGGGTCCGCCGTCTGCGAGACCGCGATGCAGATCGAGGACGGCGCGGTGAACAACCCGTTCGGGATCGCGAACTGGCTGATCAGCCACCTGTCGGCTGCCTGGTCGTACTTGACCGTCGGATCTCCGCTGTCGTTGTTGGCGCAATCCCCGGTGTCACCGGCCGCCACCCAGATCGAGCTGATCCTGGAAGGTCCGGCCAGCGACGTCCCCTGCTTGTCGAAGATCTGGAAGGAGCTGTTCACGGTCTGGATGTAGTGGTCCGGGCCGACGTCACCATTCGGATCAGACGGGCAGCATAGGTCGAACGTGGCGTCGAAGTTGGGGTAGACATTCGAGAAGTCGATCGCCGGTGCGGCTCCGCTTGCACGCGAGCGGTTCGCATCCGCGGCAGGCGTGGTCGGGGTCGTCGGCGTGACGAACCCTCCGCCCGGCGGAAGCGCTTGCCGCGAGCTCGGGAAGCCGATCGGGAACTCCCGCGCAGGGCCGCCCGTGGCGATCGGAAGCGACCGCACGCTCCCGTTGAACTCGAATGGCCTGACGGACGGATAGACGAAGGGTCCTTTGATCGTAGGCTTCGCTGACGTCGCCTGGCCGACGGAGGCCGCCTCTGCCGGCATCGCGGCAACGATTGCCAAGCTCGATAACACGAGGACCAGAAAGGTCCCGAGGGCGAACCACCTCCGGTCAGTCCTCGGACTGGTGGGCAAAGGACAAGGGCGGCGAGGGCTCATTACGAGCCTCCTTTCCAATGGACCCGGGATGAGCTTCGAGCTTCCTCCTCCGTCGAGCCCGTGTCAAGGCCTCCGTTGCGGCAGCGAAGTGTGCAGCTAGCGTCGAGCGCGACGGACAGTGAAGCGGCGCACGAGCTCGGCGCGCCCGAAGGCGTTCGACGTCTGCACGCGCGCGACGTACGGCCCCGAGAACGCGCGGACGCCGTTGCCGTAGCGGCCGTCCCAGCGAATGCTCATCTGCCCGGCGCGGCGCCTCTTGCGAATCGTGCGCACGCGCGCTCCGCTGGCCGTCTCGATCATGACCGTCACGAGCGCCGGGTGCGCGAGGCGGAACCCGACTCGCAGGTTCCCGCCGCGCCGGTGGACGACCATCCGCGAGGGCTTCACCCTCAGGTAGCCGAGCGTGTTGTTGAGATAGAAGACACGCTCGACCTTCGACTGCTGCGCTTGGTCGTCGACCGCGTTGATCACCCAGCGCCAGCGGCCCTCGGTCTCGGGCACGCCCTCGGGGGTTCGGCCCGACCAGCCGAGCCGGTAGGTGCCGGGCTCGCGGGGGCCGGTCTGCGTCTGGCGGGGGATCCGGTCCGGGCCGACGAGGCTCGCCGTGACGGTCGAGGGCCTCACGATCTTGTAGCTCAGCGCCTGGGTCTCGGCGACGCCGTCGCCGTTCGGGGACAGCACCGGCTCTGCCGCAGGCGGCGCGTGGACGCCGTAGTAGAAGACGAAGAGCCCGTCGGCGACGGCTCGTTCCCCGCCGGGGTCGGAGGGCCTGTTCAAGACCTTTCCGTCGAAGGCCATCGTCGTCGAGCCGCCCGCGTCGAGCGCGCTCGCGGTCTCGGCGCCGAGGCGCACCATGCGTCTGCGCGAGCTCGAAGTTGGTGAGGCCGGTGCTGTAGCCCGGCTGACGCCCGTCGACCGCGACGAGGATGATCCGGCCGTCCGCCCGCTGGCCGACAGCGGTCCGCGGATTGCGAAGCGAGAGCTGGCTGCTCGTGAACGACTCGAGCGACCTGAAGACCGGCTGGCGGTTCTGGACGATCACGGGCCCGCCGCCGACCGCGTCGACGACTCCACCCCATTGTGGGCGGAGGACGAGGCGTGCAGTCACCGTCTGGCCGACGGGCGCCTCCGAGGCGAGCCGCCCGGCCGACGACCCGCGGCCGACGAGGACGGCGCCGCTCGGCGGAATCGGCGTGCCGCCGGCGGGCTTCGCAGAGACCACGGTCCCGGTCAGATCCGTGAACGGAGCGGCGGGTGGGACCGGGTCGAGCGTGATCTCGACGGTGTTGTTCGCAGCCGGAGTCGCCGGGCCCCACGCGGGCGTGAAGAGTGACACGCCTTCGGGACCCGGGCGCTGGTTCAGGCCGTTCAACGGCCGGCGCTGGCTCGAGCCCTGCCAGGTGCCGAGCATCGCGACCCGCTGGACGAGCAGTCGCCCGTCGTCGGTGATGCCGACGCTCGAGCGCTTCGGATGAGGCGGGGTCTTGAGAACGCCGGACTCCATGAACATGCCGCTCGGCAGGCCCTCGTTCCAGGTGAAGAGGTCGGCGTTGACTCCGCCGACGGTGGCGCTCGCCGAGACGCGCCGCTGCATCGAGCTGACGGTCTCCCGGCCCTGGACGGAGTCGTTCGAAAGGACCGGGCGCAACGCGTAGAGCCCGCCCGGCCTGCGGAGCGGTCATGACGTGGATCACTTCGGGCCCGTGTGGCGTGAACACGAGCTGTCGCTCGTAGGTGACTCCCGGCGTCAGCGAGACGCGCCCGGCGCCGGCGGAGGGCGCGAAGACGGCCGCGAGGAGCACTGCAATGAGGATTCTTCGAGCCACGACCCTGCCCGAGGCTAGCGAAAGGTCCAGGCGGCCTGCGGAAGCTTTACATCTTTCGAACGAGAATCACCGGCTGCCGACGACGAGATTGACGCGCGCGCCCCTGGCGAGAAGCGTGCGTGGGCGCGGGTTTTGCGAGATCACCCGCCCGACGCGGCGCGACTTGGCCCGACGAATCCGCCCCACGCGGCACCTGGCACGCCGTATACGCGCCCGCGCTCGTGCGAGGCGGAGACCGACCACCCTCGGCACGACGCAGCGTGTGGGTGCCGGGGGGTGGCGGTGGAGGCGGAGGCGGTGGTGCCGGAGGTGGTGGTGGTGGTGGCGGCGGCGGGGGCGGGGAGGTGGTGGCGCAGGCGCGGGTGGTGGGGGCGGCGGTGGAGCTGGTGGCGGTGGAGCTGGTGGCGGTGGGGGAGGTGGTTGCGGAGGTGGCGGTTCGACCGGAGGCGGAGGAGGGGGCGGCGGCGGGCCCGTGCCGGTTGAGATAAGGAACCCTTCTCCGTCGAGGACCGTGCCGTCCGGTGTGACCCGGGAGCCGTAGATGTCCCAGCCGCCGCGCCCGTCTTGCCAGGCGATGAGGTAGTTCGTCGGCCCGAATGAGATGTCCGGCGAGTACTGCTGCTGCGGGCCCGGAACCGGGATTCCGCCGATGTCGAGCACCACGCCTCCGGGAGTCACGCGAGCGGCGTAAATCTGCGGGATCGTGCCTGACCGAGCGTCCTCCCAGGCGACCATGTAGTTCGTGCCGTCGAACGCAATCGACGGACGGGTCTGATATCCGCTCGCGGTGGAGATCGGGATGCCGCCTGGGTCGAGCACCACCCCGGCGGTGGTCACTCGCGCTCCGTAGAGATCGCCCGCCTGACTGTCCCCCCAGACGACGAGGTAGTTGACGCCGTCGAACGCGATCGCGGGAACGAAACCCGTTCTGTCCGTCGAGATCCGGATCCCGTCGGGATCGAGGACGACGCCGTCGTGCGTGACTCTTGCTCCGTAGACGTCGCCCGGGCTCGACCGCTCGTCCTGCCAGACGACGAAGAAGTTCGTCCCGTCGGACGCGATGGCCGGATCCCACTCCCAGCTAGATCCGTTGGAGATCAGGATGCCGGCCGGATCGAGGACGGTGCCCTCGTGGTCCACCCTGGCCGCATGTATCTCCGTGAACATCGACTCCGTTCCGGCCCACGCAATGAGCGAGTAGCCACCCCCGAAGCCCACAGCCGGCCCATGACGGCAGCACCCCCCAGCCGAGACCGGGATTCCGGCCGGCTCGAGAACGGTTCCGTCAGGCGTGACCCTGGACGCATAGACCTCCTGGAAGCCCGTCGAACGCTCGTCCTTCCACGTCACGAGGTAGTTCTCGCCGTCGAAGGCGACATCGGCCTGGTACTGCAGGTTCGGTGCGTAGGAGATCGGGATCCCCTCCGGGTCCAGGATGCCGGCGTCGGGAGTGACTCGACCGCCAAAGATGTTCGCGCCGCCGCGGTCGTCCTCCCAGACACCGAGCGTGTTCGTCCCGTCGAACGCGAGCGCCGGCTCCCACTGGCCTCCCGGAGCCGCACTGGGGGCCGTCGTTCGCGCCGGCGAGCTCGCGACGGCGGCGAGCGCAAGTGCCGCCAACGCGCAGGCGAGCAGATTGACCCCTCGGCGACGTGGTCGAGCGCCGAGCTCCACCGACTCCCCCTCCCGCAACGATGTTTGCAGGGTCCCTTGTACTACCTGGCGCCCAAAAAGGAAACCCGGAGTGACTAGTTCCAGACCCGGACGTCGCGGTACAGGGTGTCGCGCTGCACCGGCGTCTTGCCGAGCGCCTTGATCGCGCGGATGAAGTCGTCCGTGGACGCGCGATGGGTCGTGCCCGCGGCCGAGACGACGTTCTCCTCGATCATCACCGAGCCGAGGTCGTCGGCGCCGAAGCCGAGCGCGACCTGGCCGACCTTCATCCCCTGCGTCACCCAGGAGGACTGGATGTGGTCGACGTTGTCGAGGTAGATCCGGCTCACGGACTGCGTGAGCAGGTACTCGAGCGAGGTCGGGTGGTGCGTGACCAGCGGGCGCGAGGCGCGTGCCCTGAGGCTGGAACGTCCAGGAGATGAAGGCGCGGAAGCCCCGGGTCTCGTCCTGGAGCTCGCGGATGCGCCGCATGTGCTCGATCCGCTCCGAGAGCGTCTCGACGTGCCCGTACATCATCGTGGCCGTCGTCGACATGCCGAGGCGATGCGCGTGGCGCATGACGTTCAGCCACTCGGCGGTCTTCGTCTTCTTCGGTGCGATCACGTGGCGGACGCGGTCGACGAGGATCTCCGCGCCGCCGCCGGGAATCGAGTCGAGGCCCGCGTCTCGCAGGCGGGTCAGCGTCTCCGGAACGCCGAGCTTCGAGCGGCGCGCGATGTGCTGGATCTCGGGCGGGGAGAGCGCGTGCAGGTGGATCGGGTAGCGCTCCTTGATCGAGCGGAAGAGGTCCTCGTAGTAGTCGACGGCGAGGTCGGGGTGGTGCCCGCCCTGCATGAGGACGCCGGTGCCGCCGATCGCGAGCGTCTCCTCGATCTTCTTGAAGATGACCGTCTTCGGCAGCAGGTACCCCTCGGCGCGGTCGCCGGGCCGCCGGTAGAAGGCGCAGAAGTCGCAGTCGGTGACGCAGACGTTCGTGTAGTTGACGTTCCGGTCGATGATGAACGTGATCCGCTCGGGATCCGTGCGGCGGGCGCGCAACGCCTCGGCCGCCCTTCCGATCGCGACCAGGTCCTTCGACTCGAGCAGCGTCAGCGCCTCGGCGTCGGCGATCCGCTCGCCGTCGAGCGCCTTCTCGAGGATCGCCGTGACGCTTCCGTCACCATTCTGGCCCACTTCTTTAGCGGGGTCTGACCCCTGGACATGGGTGTTAGCGACATGGCTCATGCGGGCACTACCTCGCCCTGGACGAAGCGGAGGTCCGGGATGCTGTCGAGCTCGCCGGCGTCGCGCGCCAGCTCCATGAACGTGAAGAGGCCGGCTCGCTCGCGGGGGCCGAAGCGATAGCGGAGCTTCTCGAAGTAGCGGGCGAGGAAGCCCGGCGGATAGCCGTAGCGCTCACTTGCCTCCCGCGCGAGCACTCCGGGCTCGCTTCGAGCCTGTCGCACCGACGCAACGAGCGCATCCTCGAGCTCGTTGATCCCCTCGGGCGACGGATCGAGGGTCGCCCAAACCGCGAAGACCATCGGCAACCCCGTGCGCTCGGTCCACATGCGGCCGAGATCATGGTGCGGCGTCGGATCCTCGAACGCGCTGCGCAGAGCTGCATCGCCGATCAGAAGCGTCCCGTCCGCCGCCTCGCCCAGCGGAACCTGCTCGGCCTCTGGCAGGAGAACGCGTGCGAGCACGACGGATGTTGCGCTCTCAGGCGTCACCGCGACGCTCCGGATGCGATCGAGCGCCACCGAGGAGACGAGCTGGATCGAGTCGACCGCCCCCTCGGAGGAGACGCAGAGCCGCGGGAGCAGCTTCAGGCGATCGGCATTCCGGGCCCACTCGATCGACGGGATCGGCGCCACGTCGACCTCGCCCGCGAGCAGCGCGCGAGCGAGCTCGGTCGGCACGCCCACGACCTCCTCGACGTCAGCCTCGAGCCGGTGGAAGACCGGCGCCATGTTCACGTAGCTGATGCGCCCGAGCCTCACCAGCGCCGCACCTCGTTGTAGAGGGTGTCCCGTTGCACAGGGATCCGGCCCGCCTCCTGCACGACGCGCACGAGCTCCTCGATCTTCTGCTCGGTCTCGGTCGTCGCCCCCGCCGAGTGGAAGATCTCCTCGCGCACGACCGTACCCTGCACGTCGTTCGCGCCGAAGTGGAGCGCGACCTGGGTCAGCGGAAGGCCCATCATGATCCAGTAGGCCTTCACGTTCGGGATGTTGTCGAGCAGTAGGCGCGAGACGGCGATCATCTTCAGGTCGTCCGAGCCGGCGGTGTGCTTCCACCCGCGCCGCTCGAAGACGGTGTTCTCGGGATGGAACGCGAGCGGGATGAAGGCGAGGAAGCCGCCCGTCTCGTCCTGGAGGTCGCGCAACCGGAGGATGTGGTCGACGCGCTCCTCGTAGGTCTCGACGTGGCCGTAGAGGATCGTGCAGTGCGTCGGGATGCCGAGGCCGTGCGCGGTGCGGTGGACGTGGAACCAGTTGTCCGGGTGCTCCTTGCCCGGCGCGACGAGCCGTCGGACGCGCTCGGCGAAGACCTCGGCGCCGCCGCCGGGGAGCGAGCCGAGGCCCGCGTCGCGGAGCTCCCGCAGCACCTCCTCGTGCGTGAGGCCGGACAGCTTCGTCATGTGGTGGATCTCGCTCGCCGTGAAGAGCTTCAGGTGCACGTCCGGCATCGCCTCGTGCAGTTGCCGCACGATCTGGACGTAGTAGTCGAAGTCGACGTGGGGGCTCTCGCCGCCGACCATGTGGATCTCCGTGAACCCGGTCAGCTCGCGCTGGCGCAGGGCGTCCTCGACGAGCTGCTCCGCGGTGTAGGTGTAGGCGCCCTCCTGCTTCTGCGTGACGGCGAAGGCGCAGAACTTGCACTTCACGCGGCAGACGTTGGTCTGGTTCAGGTACAGGTTCTGGACGAAGTAGACCTCGTCGTTGCCACCGCGCTGCCGCCGCGCGAGGTCGGCGAGCTCGCCGAGGCCGAGCAGGTCGTCGGACTCCATGAGCGCGAGCCCGTCCTCGAGGTCGAGCCGCTCGCCGGCCTGCACCTTCTCGCGGACCGGGTCGAGCGTCGAGATGCGGTCGAGAACTGCCATTACGCAGTCCTCTCTACCACTGCGTCGGCGATCGCGTCGAGCTCTTCGCGCGCCTCGACTCCGTCGAGACAGGAGCGCGCCTGCTCTGCGTACCGGCGCGCGACCTCCTGGGCCTCCTCGACTGCGCCGCTCGCGGCGACCCGGAGAAGCGCTCCGTCGAGCGAGCCGCCGCCGAGCGCGCGGCGAACGACCTCGTCCTCCTGCGCCGCGAGCAAGAGGGGCAGCGTGGGGATCCCCTCGCGGAGATCGGTGCCGGCGATCTTGCCCGTCTCGACCGTCTGACCGGCGCAGTCGAGGCAGTCGTCGATGATCTGGAAAGCGATTCCGAGAGCGAGGCCGAACGCTCCCAGCTCGGCGCGACGGCTCCCGAGCAGGCAGGCCGCCTCGAACAGCTTCGCGGTCTTGAGAGCGCAGCGCTCCAGGTACTCCTCGACTGTGGTTTCCGGTCGACGCCGCTGCTCCCGCTCGAGGGCCTCGCCGCAGACGAGCGCGAGCGCGGAGTCGGCCAGGATGCCGACACCCTCCGCGTCGCCGGTCGCAGCGAGCTCGGCGAAGGCGCGCGCGAAGAGGTAGACGCCGCCGGCGCTTGCGGCTTCGGGTCCGTACGCGGACCAGACGGACGCCTGGCCGCGCCGCAGCTTCGCGCCGTCGATCAGGTCGTCGTGGACGAGGCTCGCCATGTGGACGAGCTCGATCGCGACGCCGGCCGCGACCGGCGGATCGTCGTCGGGACGCGCCGTGAGGAAGACGAGCAGCGGTCTGAGCCGCTTGCCGCCGGATGCGAGCGCCTCGCTCCCGATCTCGGCAACGAGGCCCGGCCTGGCGGTGACCGCCCCGGCGAGCTGCTCCTCGAGGCGGCCGAGGTAGTCGTCGAGGCCCGGCGCCGCGCGAAGGGTTGCGATCGCGCTCACCGCGCCGTCCCCGTGTGCAGGGCAACAATGCCGCCGGCGAAGAGGCGCCAACGGATGTCGTCGAAGCCGGCCTCGTCGAGCAGCTTCGCCAGGTCGACGGGGGCGGGAAACCGACGAACGCTCGCGGGCAGGTACGAGTAGGCAGCGCCACCCGGGAGGACCTTCCCGGCGAGCGGGATGACGCCGTCGAACCAGAGGCGGTAGAACGGAGCGAGCAGTCCCCGCGGCCGCGTGATCTCGAGGATGGCGAGTCGGCCGCCGGGCTTCAGGATGCGCCTGAGCTCTGCGAACCCGAGCTTCAGGTCGTCGAGGTTGCGGACGCCGAAGCCGACCGTCGCCGCGTCGAAGGAGGCGTCGGGAAACGGAAGAGCGAGAGCGTCGCCCGTGACCCACTCGATGTCGGGATTCTTCTCGCGCGCGCGCGCGAGCATCGGCTCGGAGAAGTCGAGACCGGTGACCGTGCCGCCCGCCTCGGCCGCGGCGATCGCGAGATCGCCGGTTCCGCAGCAGGCGTCGAGCACGCGGTGGCCCGGTTGCACGACCGCAGCCGCAGCTTCTTCGCGCCAGCGCCGGTCGAGCCCGGCCGTCATCAGTCGGTTCATCGCGTCGTAGACCGGCGCGATCCGGTCGAACATGCGCCGAACCCCCTCGGGCGGCAGCGTCCCGGTCTGCGTGGTCATTCGTCGCCCCACGGCTTGACGAGATTCGTGTCGAGGCCGAGCTGGGCGAGACAGCGGCCGGCGACGAAGTCGACGAGGTCGTCGACGGTCTCGGCGCCGTGGTAGAAGCCCGGAGCCGCGAAGAGGATCACCGCGCCCGCCTGGCGGAGCTTGAGCAGGTTCTCGAGGTGGATCGTCGAGAGCGGCGTCTCGCGCGGCACGAGGACGAGCTTTCGCCCCTCCTTGAGCGCGACGCCCGCGGCGCGGTGGATGAGGTTCGCCTCGCCGCCCGTCGCGATCGTGCCCGCGGTCGCCATCGAGCAGGGACAGACGACGTAGCCGTCGACGCTCGCCGACCCGCTCGCGTACGGCGCCGAATAGTCGTGCGGGTCGTACACAGTCACTGCGCCGCCGGACCGCTCGGTGAAGCGCGCGAGCACCTCGTCCCGCGGCAGTCGCGGATCGCCGTAGAGCTCGGTGGCGAGCACCTGCACCCCCGCCGCCGAGGCACAGACGCCGACCTCACAGTCCGCCGCTGCGAGCGAATCGACGAGACGCGCAGCGTACGGCGCTCCGGACGCGCCGGTGATCCCGAGGAAGATCCGCATTACTGCTCGCCCGCGCTGGGCACGCTCGCTTGGCCCGGCCGAGGCCTGGAGGAAGGTGCCGAGCCTGAGCAGGTTGGCCTCCCCGAGGTCCGCGAAGGACGGCATCTGGTTGTTCCCGAACTCCGCCGGATTCTTCACGTAGTCGGCGAAGCCCCTCACGCCGCGGTTCGACGTCTTGCCGATCGCGGACAGATCAGGCGCCGAGTCGAGCCCCCGGTGCCCAGGTACGTGTGGCAGTTCAAGCAGCCGACCTGCGCGAAGATGTTGGCCCCGGCAACCGCGACCTTGTTGTCGGCGAAGCCCTCCTTTATGGCCCACCCTGGGACGAGGCCGAGGCTCTCCGAAGGAGTCGGCTCCTTCGCCGTCGCGCCCAGCCAGGTGAGCGTCCCCATCGAGATGATGGTCAGCACCGCCGCGACCATCGCGACCGGCCGGCGCAGCGGGCGCCGCTCACGGCTCACGTCCAGGAAGGGGAACGCGAGCAGCAGCAGGAGGGCGGCCGTCGGGACGAGGACCGTGCCGAGGATCACCGAATCGGGCCACTTGAAGATCCGCAGCAGGTAGAAGAGGAAGTAGAAGTACCAGTCCGGCCGCGGGGTGAAGCTCGTCGTCCCCGGGTCGGCCTTCTCGTCGTAGAGCTTGCCGAGCCAGCCCGAAGTCCGCGTCGGTGACCCTCGTCCGCCGTGAGTACTTCCAGATGACGGCGAGCGCGACGATGACGCAGACGACGAGCAGGCTCATCACCGTGTCGTGGAACATCGCGAACGGGAAGAACGGCTTCCCGCGTTCCTTGACGTCCTTCTTGTAGCGTGCGTGGAACTCTGCGCGCCGCTCCTCGAGTCGCCGGTTCATCGTTTCCGCGCTCCTCGCGGAGCCGGGCTGGACGAGGCCCTTCCGCGCCGCAGGCGGTGGCCCGGGGCGCGGCCGTCCGGCGGCGGTCGGCGACCACGGAGGCGAGCGTGACGCCGAGGCGGACGACGAGGTACAGGTGCAACACGATCAGCCCGATGAGGGCACCGGGAAGTGACGAGCATGTGCAGCGTGTAGAAGCGGGCGAGCGTTTCCGGCCCGATCTCGGAGCCTCCGCGGAGGATGTCACCGAGAAACGGGCCTACGAACGGCCCCGTCGCCTGCAGGTTCACGCCGACGACCGTCGCCCAGTAGGCCGTCTGGTCCCACGGGAGCAGGTACCCGAAGAAGCCCTCCATCATCCCGAGCACGAGGATCAGGACGCCGACGATCCAGTTCAGCTCGCGCGGGTACTTGTACGCGCCGTAGAGGAAGACGCGCCCCATGTGCAGGAAGAGCAGGATGATGAAGACGCTCGCCCCCCAGCGGTGCATGCCGCGGACGAGCCAGCCGAGCGCGAGGTCGTCGGTGATGTGCCGGATCGACTCGTACGCCGAGTTCGGATCCGGCTTGTAGTACATGGCGAGGATCACGCCGGTGACGGCCTGGACGATGAATGCCGTCAGCGCCGCCGAGCCGAGCGTGTGGCCCCAGCTGATGTCGTGGGGAACCTTGCGGAAGAGGAAGTACTTGATCCCCCCGACGATCCCGGAGCGCTCCTCGAGCCAGTTGATCGGGTAGAGCAATACCTGGAGGAGCTGATGGCTCTTGCCTGGCTTGCTCCTTGCCATCAGCGGGGTGGCTGAACTGGGTAGAGCACGGCCTCGACGCCATCAACGTGCTGGCCGGGCCCGGCGAGGGGGTAGGCGTGGATCTCCGCCTCGGCCCCGGTTCCGTCGACCTTCGAGACCGAGTACGTCTTGTTGAGGAGGAGGTGTCCGTCCTTGATGCGGAAGAAGTAGCGGTCGAGGGCGCGCACCGGCGGGCCGGCCGTGCGGTTCCCTTCGTTGTCGTACTGGCCTCCGTGGCAGGGGCAGCCGAAGCCGGCGGCGGCGGCCGTCGGAATCAGGTCGACGCTCTTGATGGTCTTCTTCTTCTCGTCGATCGGCAGGCCGTTGACCTGGACCGGGCAGCCGAGGTGGACGCACCGGTTCGAGAGGATCGTGAAGCTCGGATCGCCGTTCAGCAGGCCGTTGTTACGGACGTAGGCCGTCCGCCGCGAAACCTCGCCCTGCTCGGCGTCGAGCATGTAGGTCGCGATCACGAACTTGTTCTCCGGGAAGTCGTCGATCGGGCCGAGGTCGACCTCCGGATGGCCCTGGTCGATGAACGGGGGCAGCACGGTGAAGCCGAGCACCGGCACGGTGACGATGACCCCGATCAGACCACCGAGACCGAGCGTCACGGCTTCGAGGAACTTCGAGCGCGGGTAGCGGTCGATCTCGCTCTCGGTGAGCTCGGGCTCCGCCTTGTGAGCCGGGACCGGCGGTGCAGCGGGCGGGGGCGCGGGCTCGGCGGATGCCCCCCGATACCCCCTCGTCACGTCGCGGACCCAGAGGAAGCCGAAGAGCGCCGTCAGCACCGCGCCGACGATCAGGACGATCGTGCTCAGGATCAGGCCGACGAGGACGCAGGCGATGCCAACGGCAAAGCCGACCGGCCAGATGGTCGGCGTAGGCTCGTGCGGAGTGCCGTTACCGCCGTGTGGATCCACGTCGTGGCGCGGATTCAATCGGGCCGCGGGGTCAGCGTCAACGACGTAGCAATTGCCGCAACGAACGGGATCGTCCGTTGTCGGCGTCGTCCGGGGCTCTGTCGAGGCCGTACTCGGCCCACCGGCGGTCGACGAGCGAGCGGATCTCGTCGCTCATGACGATCTCGTCGGGCCACTCGCGGGTGCCCTCGTCCGGGCCCTTGTGGGTGGCGTCGATGCCGATCTTGCCGCCGTAGAACTGCCGAGTCGGGGCGTGGTCGAGGTGGTCGAGCGGTCCCTCGCTGAGCATGACGTCGCGCTTCGGATCGACGTTGGCCGTCACGCGGAAGAAGACCTCCTCGTAGTCGTGCACGTTCACGTGCTCGTCGACGACGACGACCGACTTGGTGAGGCTGAGGAGGCCGAGGCCCCAGATCGCGTGCATCACCTTCTGGGCCTGGCCCGGGAAGCTCTTGCGGATCGAGACGATCACGCAGTTGTGGAACGCGCCCGCGACCGGGCAGGTCGTAGTCGACGATCTCGGGGACGCTCATCCGGATCGCGGGCAGGAAGATCCGCTCCGTCGCCTTGCCGAGCCACGCGTCCTCGGCCGGCGGCTTGCCGACGACGATCGACGGGTAGATCGCGTCCGCGCGCATCGTCATCGCCGTCACGTGGAAGACCGGGAACGGCTCTGCCGCCGAGTAGTACCCCGTGTGGTCGCCGAACGGGCCTTCCATGGTCAGGTCGCCCTGCTCCACGTAGCCCTCGAGCACGATCTCCGCGTTCGCGGGCACCTCGACATCGACGGTCTTGCCCTGGCACGAGCTCGACCGGCTCGCCCTTCGAGGAACCCGGCGAGCATGAACTCGTCGATGTGCTTCGGGAGCGGCGCCGAGGCCGAGTAGGCGCTCACGGGGTCGAGCCCGAGCGCGACGGCGACGTCGAGCCGCCCGTCGGTGGCCAGGTAGTCCATGCGCCCGTCCTTGTGCAGCTGCCAGTGCATCGCGGTCGAGCGCGAGTCGAGCTTCTGCATGCGGTACATGCCGACGTTGCGCGTTCCCGTCTTCGGATCGTGCGTGATCACAGCCGGCAGCGTGATGAACGGCGCCGGGATCGCCGGGCCAGCAGTGCTGGATCGGCAGGAGGTCGAGGTCCACGTCGTCGCCCTCGAGCACGACCTCGTGGTGAGCGGCGCGCTGCGACCGTCTTCGGCCGCGAGTCCGCGATCGACTTCAGCTTCTTCAGGCCCCGGACCTTGTCGACGAGCCCTTCGGGCGGCTGCATCTCGAGCACCGACCCGAGCTTCGCGGCTGCGTCGTCGAGCCGCTCGACGCCGAGCGCCAGGCACATCCGGCGCTCGGTACCGAACTGGTTGATCAGGAGCGCGTGCGACGAGCCCTTCGGGTTCTCGAACAGGAGCGCCGGCCCGCCGGACCTGACCGTGCGGTCGACGATCTCGGTCACCTCGAGGTACGGGTCGACCTCCGCGTCCATGCGGACGAGCTCGCCCTCGCGTTCGAGGAGCGCGATCCAGTCGCGGAGGTCGGCAACGCCGGCTCATCGACCGTCAGTCTACGAGCACCATGACGGCCTCCATGGACAGTGACGCACCGTCGGCACGACATACCTCGAGCCGGTCCTCGCCCAATCGGAGGTGAAGCTCACTCTCAACGTCTGACCGCACGCGCTCCGCATAGGCCAGGAATCTCAGATTGATGTCCTCGACGAGCCGGTCGACCTGACCTAGCAACTTGCCGGCCGCCTCCAGCTCGTCAGCGGCGAGGGCGAGAGCGCTGAAGCCGACTAGGCAGTAAGCCACGTTCTCAGGCCAGCCCATCCGCGCGGCCGCTGCGTGCGCCTCTTGAAATCGCTCGCGCGCCTCATCGGGCCTTCCGGCGCCCAGCTCGGCGAAGCCCAAGTCACACAAGGAGTTCGCGATCCGCCATTCCCGACCGAGCTTCTTCGCGAAGCTCAATCCCGATTCGATGTCGGCCCGAGCGCGGTCGAAGTCACCTTCGTCCATGTCGAGCAACCCGAGATCGTGGAGAGCAGCCGCCAGGCCCTCCTCGTCCCCGAGTTCCTCGAGCATCGATCTGGCGCGGTCGAGAATGATGCGAGCGTCCCCGTACTGGCCGTCGGCAGTCGCAATGACCCCAAGCAAGGTGGAGGAGCGCGCCACGCCTCTCTGGTCGTCCGACTCAGCGCAGATCCGGCTAATCTGCTCCGCCATCTCTCGAGCCGTCGTGTGGTCGCCCTGCCTCAAGGCGATCACACTGCCCCTCCTGAGCGCTTCAGCACTGATCGCGCTAGGCGCTTCGAGATCGCGATCGAGCGCCTCCTTGATGCGCTGGAGACCCTCTGTCAGGTAACCCCGGTATTCCCAGAAGCCGGCGAGCGCAGCGGCCAGCCGGAGCTCGAGGCTCGGGTCACCGATCTCCCGTGCAATGTTGAGCGCCGCGCGCAGATTGTCGCGCTCCGGGATCGAGACGATCGAGCCATTCAGACGTCTCCGCCTCGGCCTCGGCCCTCCCGCTACCGGCGAGTGCGAGGAAGAACTCGACGTGCCGGCGCCCGATCTCCTGGATCTCTCCGCCCTCGTCGAGCCGCTCGACGAGCGAACTCGCGGATTGTCTCGAGCATCCGGAACCGGTCATCGCCTTGCCGGACAAGGCTCTTCTCGACAAGGGAGGTGAGCGTATCGAGGTCCGCGTCGCAGACCTGCTCGGCTCCGTCGAGCGTAAAACCGCCCACAAAGACAGCGAGCCGTGAGAACAGCCTCTGCTCGATCACGTCGAGCAGCTCGTAGCTCCAGGCGATCGTGTTCCGGAGGGTGCGCTGGCGGTCCGGAACGTCCCGGCCGCCTCCGGTGAGTAGTGGGAAGCCGCTGGTCGAGCCGCTCGAGAAGAGCCGTCGGGGAGAGCACCTTTGTGCGGGCCGCAGCCAGCTCGATCGCCAGGGGGAGCCCGTCCAGGCGCCGGCAGATCTCGGCGACAGCGGGTCCGTCGCCGTTCAGCCGGAAATCCGGCTTGATGCCTTGCGCGCGTTCACTGAAGAGGGCGACAGCGTCGTCTTCGGCGAGCTCCGGGACCGGGTACTCCTGCTCACCCGAGACCCGCAGCGGAGCCCGACTCGAGAGGATCGCCTTCACCGAAGGCGCATTGAGAACGAGCTCGGAGATCTGCGGCGCGGCATCGAGCAGATGCTCGAGGTTGTCGAGGACGAGGAGCAGCTCACGGTCGTGGAGAAACGGCTCCAGCGCTTCCTCCGCCGAGAGGCCCCCGGTCTCCGGCACGCCGAGGGCCTGCGCGATGGTCGGAACCACGAGCGATGGTTCGGCGATCCCGGCGAGGGCGACGAAAAACGCGCCGTCGCCGAAGTCGTCGAGGAGATCGGCCGCAGCCTGCAATGAAAGTCTCGTCTTGCCCGCACCGCCCGGGCCGGTCAGTGTCAGCAGGCGGACGTCAGGGCGACGAACAAGCTCGACGACCTCCGCCAACTCGCGCTCGCGCCCGATCAGCGGAGTCGGCTGCGGCGGAAGGTTGGTCGCCCGGTTCTCGAGGGTTGCGAGCGGAGGGAAATCGCGCTCGAGGTCTTCTGCCACGAGCTGGAAGATCCGCTGCGGCCGGCTGAGATCCTTCAGCCGATGCTCGCCGAGATCGCGCAGGGCGAACTCCTCGGGGAGGTCGTCTTGGATGAGCTCTCGTGCCGTCTGCGAGATGAGCACCTGGCCGCCGTGCCCTGATGCGGCAATGCGGGCGCCCCGGTGGATGTCCATTCCGACGTAGCCCTCGTCTGTTCTCATCGGTTCACCCGTGTGGATGCCCATCCGCACCTGGATCGGGCCTGAGGCGAGCGCGCGCTGCGCAACCGCTGCCGCGGCGACCGCGTCTCTGGCGCGGGCGAAGGCGATGAAGAAGGCGTCGCCCTGCGTGTCCACCTCGACACCGTCGTGGGCAGTGAAGGCTTCCCTCAGCGCTCGTCGATGCTCGGTGAGCGCATCTGCGTAGTCGTCGCCGAGCTCAGCCAACAGCCTCGTCGAGCCCTCGATGTCGGTGAAGAGGAAGGTGACGGTTCCGCTCGGGAGCTCGCTCATGCCGGATCAAGTGCTGAGAGCGCGAGCTCGACCGCCGCTCCCAGGTCCAGGCCGGAACCTGCCGACCACTCGGCCTCGAAGCGGCTCCCGAGCCGGGCTCGGACGGCCTCGGTGGTCTCGTCCATCACCCCCGCGCTCGAGAACGAAGAGATCGAACCCGTTCGCGAGCGCACAGCGCCTCGGTAGCGCTGCAGAGCCGGGCGCAGGCCCCGTCGTGGCCGCGCGCCAACGCCACGCCGCTGGCGATCGAGAGCGAATGCACGATTGTCAGCGCGTCCCCGATCGATGTGCTGAGCGACAGGCTCTCGCGGAGGTTCTCCGCCGCCGCGTCGATGTCGTTCCGCCGAAACGCATGCAGTGCGAGGTCGGAAAGGCTCGATGCGACGCCATAGACGTCACCAACGGTGCGAAAGCCGACGACCGCTTTGGCGATGAACTCTTCGGCGCCTGCAGTGTCGCCTTCGACCATTTGCTGGTGGGCGATGTTGGCGAGAACCACCGCTTCGCCCCGGACGTCCTCCGTCCTTTGCGCGAGCGCGAGCGCTTCTGCGTTCACTTCTCTCCCCTTCTCGAACTCGCCCGTCTCCGTGGACGCGACTGCGATGTGAGTCAGGGCGAGGATCAGCCAACGAGTGTCGTCGGCAGAGGCGCCGGGAGCGCGAAAGAGGTCGACGGCCTCCGCGAACTGCGCCGTCGCGAGCTCCATGTCCGTGCGCGCCTCGGCCATGTGGGCGGCTCCGAAGAGCGCACGTGCACGGGCTGTCGTCGACGCGTCGCTCTCCAATGCGAGCACACGCTCGTACCAGCGGCTCCCCTCGTGGACGTGCCCGTGGCTCATCCAGAAGCGCCAGATCGATCCGGCGAGCAGCTGCGCGCGCTCCGCGTCGCCGCTCTCGCAGGCATACCCCAGCGCATCGCGGATGTTGTCCTGGTCGACGGTGAGCTGGCGGTACCACTCGGCCTGGTCGGGGCCCGTCACCTTGGGCTCGGCCTCTTCGACAAGGCTCAGGAAGAACCCGAGATGAAGGTCGCGTAGCCGCTCGCGGTCGTCGTCGCGCTCGAGGAGGTCGGCGGCGTACTCGCGGACCGTCTGGAGCATGAAGAAGCGGCCGTCGCCCATCGGCTTCACGAGGCTCCAGTCGATCAGCGCGGCGAGCTCGTCGAGATCCGTCTCGGTGACGGCCTCAGCTGCCTCGAGAGAGAAGCTGCCGGCGAAGACGGACAGCCGCCGCAGAGCCTTCTGGAGGGGCTCCTCGAGCAGCTCGTAGCTCCATTCGATCGTCGAGCGCAGCGTCTGCTGGCGCTCCGGCGCGTCCCTTGCTCCGCCGGTCAGAAGCGGCAAACGCCGTTCGAGCCGCGCGAGGAGGAGCGGCGGATCGAGAACCTTCACGCGCGCCGCCGCCAGCTCGAGCGCCAGCGGCAAACCGTCCAGTCGTCGGCAGATCTCGGAGACCGCTTCATCGAGCAGGACATCGCCGCTTGACCGCCCGCGCTCGCCGGAGAAAGAGATCGACCGCCTCGTCCTGCTCCAGCGGATCGAGCGCATATTCGTGCTCTCCGGAGAGCCGAAGCGGGGCCCGGCTCGTGGCGAGCAGCTTCACGCGCCGGGCGTCCGCGAGGAGCGAGCCCACGTCTCCGGCGGCCGCGAGCAGATGCTCCATGTTGTCGAGCACGAGCAGCGCCTCGGACTCGCGGAGATCGGCGAGCTCGCGGAGGCCGACGGACTGCTCGATCGTCGGCGCGACCAGCTCTGGATCGCTGGACCGGCGCGAGCGGCACGAAGAAGACGCCGTCGTGGAAGTCGTCCGACAGCTCGGCCGCGACCTGAATCGCCAACCTCGTCTTGCCGCTACCGCCTGCGCCGGTCAGCGTGACGAGCCGCGTCGCGTCGGCGAGCAGCGCGCGGAGCTCGGACAGCTCGCTGCTCCCGGCCGACGAGGGCGGTCGCCGTCACGGGCAGGTTCGTGCGGTTCAAGGTCTTCAGCGAAGGGAAGTCGCCGTCGACCGAGCTGGAACAGGCGCTGCGCGGCGGTCAGATCCTTCAGGCGATGCTCGCCGAGGTCGCGCAGGTACTGGCCCTCGAGCTAGGTCGCGCGAGGTCTGCGAGACGAGCACCTGCCCGCCGTGCCCGGCGGCGGCGATCCGCGCCGCGCGGTGGACGTCCATGCCGACGTAGCCCTCGTCGGTTCGGATCGGCTCGCCCGTGTGGATTCCGATGCGCACGCGCACGGGCCCCTGGCCGAGAGCGCGCTGGGACTCGACGCCGCGGCGGCCGCAGCGTCGGTCGCGCGCGCGAAGGCGACGAAGAAGGCGTCGCCCTGGGTGTCGACCTCGACGCCGCCGTGCGCGGCGAAGGCTTCTCGCAGGATGCGCCGGTGCTCGGCGCAGCGCTTCCGCGTACGCATCGCCGAGCTCCTGCAGCAGCCTCGTCGAGCCCTCGATGTCGGTGAAGAGGAAGGTGACGGTGCCGGTCGGCAGCTCGGCCATGCCGGTCAAGTGAAGCGCGCGGGGAGCTAGCCGTCTAGTGCGGGCTGAGGCCGCGGCGGTGGTACTTGAAGTACATGTACGTCTCGCCGATGACCGGGATGGCGGCGAGCACCAGGCCGGTGATCAGCATCCCGTAGATGACTTTCTTGCCCTCCGTGGCCGCGTCTGCGAGCACGAGAGTGGCTGCGAGCACGTGGTTCATCCCCTGCGACTTTAACGAACCCGCTGGCGATGGGCCACGAGCGCGAGATCGACCGGCTCCGGCCCCGCCGCCTCCTTGGCGCGCGCGACGAGCGCCTCCGGGTCGTCCGTCTCCTTGAGAACGCCGCGCCCGAGGAGGGCAATGCTCGCGGCCCAGGCGGGCCCGTCTTCGTTCGACCCTTCCGCCCGCAGTTGGGCGCAGAGCGAGATCAGCTCGCCCATGTCGGCAACGGCCTCGACTGATCCGGCCGACGCGAGCCGCACGAGCCCGTGCGCGTAGAGGTAGTCGCCGAGCAGGAGGATCGTGTCGTGGTCGCCGGGCGCGAAGAGCCGGGGGCTACCGTAGTGGACGAGATACCCCTCGTAGATCGTCTCCACCGCGAGCGCGAAGCGATCCTCGGTCAGCGGCGAGAAGACGAGCACACGGTCGCGCGCGCCCCGTGGCCGGAGGGACGCCCGCCACAGGGAGCCTTCCCGCTCCGCGTCGAGCGCGATCTCCTGCCAGACGTCAAGCGCGGAAGAACTCAGCTGCGGCCTCCACCGTCTTGTCGATCTCCTCGTCCCCGTGCGCGAGCGAGACGAACATCGCCTCGAACTGCGAGGGCGGGACGTAGATGCCGCGCTCGAGCATGTGCCGGAAGTACTCGCTGTAGCGGGCCGTGTCGCACTCCGTCGCCTGGGCGAAGTTCGTCACAGGGTCTGACCCCATGAAGAGGGTGCCCATGGCGCCGACCCGCTGGAAGACGCTCAGGCCGCGCAGCCCCGCCTCCAGCCGCGCCGACCGGCGCTCGAGCTCCTCGTACACGTCCGGGTCGCGGAGACGGCGCAGCACCGAGATGCCGGCCGCGGTCGCGAGCGGGTTCCCCGAAAGCGTCCCCGCCTGGTAGACCTCGCCCGCCGGCGCGAGGTGGCGCATCAGCTCGGCGGAGCCGCCGAATGCCCCGATCGGCATCCCACCGCCGACGATCTTCCCCAGGACGGTCAGGTCTGCGCGGATCCCGAGCCGCTCCTGTGCCCCGCCGCGAGCGATCCGGAAGCCGGTGATCACCTCGTCGAGCACGAGCAGCGCCCCCGTGGCGTCGCAGAGCTCGCGCAGCGTCTCGAGGAACCCGGGAGTCGGAGGGACGACGCCCATGTTCCCGGCGACCGGCTCGACGATGATGCACGCGAGGCCCTCGCCGTAGCGCGCAACCGCGAGCGCCGCGGCCTCGATGTCGTTGTAAGGAGCGACGATCGTGTCCGCGGTCGCATTGGACGGCACACCGGCGGTCGCGGGCACGCCCAGCGTCGCGGGCCCCGAGCCGGCCTCGGCGAGCAGCGCATCGGAGTGGCCGTGATAACACCCGGCGAACTTCAGGATCCGGTCGCGCTTCGTCGCTCCACGCGCCAGCCGGACGGCGCTCATCGCCGCCTCGGTCCCGGAGCTCACGAGCCGCACCTGCTCGATCGAGGGGAACGCATCGACGATCTCGGCGGCCAGCTCGACCTCTCGCTCGGTCGTCGCCCCGAAGGTGGTGCCCTCGTCAGCGGTCTGCTGGACGGCCTCGATCGTCTCGCGATCGGCGTGGCCGAAAAGGAGCGGACCGAACGACATCACCCAGTCGACGTATTGCTCGCCTCCGGCGGTCGTCACGTACGCGCCTTTCCCGCGGCGCACGAACAGGGGCTCGTCGAGGCCGACGGCCTTCATCGCGCGAACCGGCGAATTCACCCCGCCAGGAATGAGGCGCTCGGCCTCCCGTGCCAGCTCCGACTTAGACTTCAGAGCTCTCTTCACGGTGATCCTCGTCGCCGGGGTGCGATGGACGGTGCGAGGCAAGGACGCAGGGAGTGCCCATGCTGGTGAGCATGGGCACGACTGAGGACGCCGAATCGCGCCGTCCAGCGCGGCCCGGCGGCACAGGACTTCATCGTGAAGAGAGCTCTATAGCCAGGCTGCGAGCTCCTTCGCCCAGTAGCTGACGACGAAGTCGGCACCGGCCCGCTTGATCGCGGTCAGCGACTCGGTCGCGGCCTGCCGCTCGTCGAGCCAGCCCCGGGCCGCGGCAGCCTTCACCATCGCGTACTCGCCCGACACGTTGTAGGCGGCCACCGGGAGGTCGAAGCGCTCGCGCACCGCTCGGATGACGTCGAGGTTCGGCAGCGCCGGCTTGACGATGAGAGCGTCCGCGCCCTCGGCGACGTCGAGCTCGCTCTCGCGCAGCGCCTCGCGCACGTTCGCCGGGTCCAGCTGATACCCGCGCCGGTCGCCGAAGGAGGGCGCCGACTCCGCTGCAACCCTGAAAGGTCCGTAGAAGGCCGAGGCGTACTTCGCGGCGTACGAGACGATCGCCGTCTCGGCGTACCCGGCCTCGTCGAGCGCGGCCCGGAGAGCGGCGACGCGGCCGTCCATCATGTCGCTCGGGGCGACGACGTCCGCGCCCGCCTCAACGTGGCTGACCGCGGTCCGGCCGAGGAGCTCCAGGGTCGCGTCGTTCGCCACCTCGCCGTCCTCGATCACGCCACAATGGCCGTGCGAGGTGTACTCGCAGAGACAGACGTCCGTCATCAGCACGAGATCCGGGTATCGCTCCCGCAGCGCACGCAGCGCTCGCTGGATGACCCCGTCCGTGGCGTACGCACCAGAGCCTTCCTCGTCCTTCTCGTCCGGGATCCCGAAGAGGATGACGGCGGAGAGGCCGAGCCCGAGCAGCTCTTCCGCCTCCCGCGAGAGGTCGTCGACCGAGAAGCGCCCGAGTGCAGGCAGCTCCTCGTTCGGCTGCGTGTCAGGGCCCACGAACAGCGGGTAGACGAAGTCGTCGAGGTCGAGCTTGGTCTCGCGGACGAGCGAGCGGAGCGCGTCGGTGCGGCGCAGTCTTCGCAGGCGGGTCGCGGGGAACGAGCTCACGGGGCCACCTTAGCCTCGGGGGGCTCTTCCGGAGGCACTGGCTGGATCGGACGAGTGTCCTCCAGCCCGACCTCGACCGGCACCACCCCATCCTCCCAGTCCTCGAGCTCGACCCGCCCGCTGAAGAACTCGTAGATCGCGCGCATCACCGCGAGCAGCGGCAGCGCGACGAAGACTCCGGGGAGGCCGTAGAGCTCCGCGCCGGCAAGGAGGCCGAAGATGACGAGAAGCGGGTGCAGCCGTAGGACGCTCCCCATCACGTTCGGGACGACGATGTGACCCTCGATCTGGTGGATCCCGAGAAAGAGCAAGAAGACCCAGAGGGCGGAGATCGGGTCGACCACGAGCGCGTAGGCGATCGGAACGATTCCGCCGAGCCAAGGGCCGAGGTACGGGATGAGCTCGGTGACGGCGACCCAGGCGCCGAAGAGAACCGCGTACCGGTCGGCGCCCGGTACCCAGCCGAGGGTGCCGAGCAGCCAGAGCCCGACGCCGGCACTCGTGCCGATGATCAGCGACAGAAGGCCCTGGCCGCGCACGTAGCCCGCGACCGCCTTCTCCATGCGGATGACGAGCCCGGGCTCGCCGGGCGTCGGCGGGAAGCGCCGGTCGGCCGCGTGTTTGAGGCGGCCCAACTCGAGGAGCATGTAGATCGAGACGACGAAGATCAGCACGAGGCTGAAGACGAGCTGGAAGATCGAGATCGCAGCGCCGCTGAGGAAGTCGATCGCGGTCGAGGTGTACTTCTCGACATCCCGGCCCTTGATGTTCGCGGCGAAGTCCTGGCCCTGCTTGCGGACGTCGATCCGCTCCAGGTGGTGCGTGTCGAGCCACCCTTGGAAGCGGTCGACGTCCTGCTCGAATCCGGTTTGGGCGCTCTGTCCGTCGGCGGCCGTAAGGTAGGCGTCGATCCGATTCGCCGCCGATTGCGTCTGGTTGCTGACGATCACGCCGATGGCGATGGCGACAACGGCCAGCGCAGCGGCAAAACTGAGGTAGACGATTGCGATAGAGAAGCCGCGCGGAATCCGGAGTCGTTCCAGGGCGCGCACCAGCGGGTCGAGCAGCAGCGCGATCAGTGCCGCGACGACGAACAGGAAGACCGCGTGAAAGACCTTCCCGAAGAGCAGGACCGCGGTCAGCGCGAGCACAGGCAGCCCGACCAGCTGAATCCAGCGCGGGATCTGAATCGTCGGCGTCCCGCCGGACATGGCAGCCATCGTACCGCGAAGGTCGTGTCCCTCAGGCCTCCGGCGTGGGACTGGTCGGCCTTCGAGGATGGTGCGCTCGCCCTCGACCCTCAGGAGCTCTGGGAGGAAACGGCGCCTTCGCCGCGGCTCGCCGTCCTACGGGGTCGCGCGGAAGGTGCAGCTCTGCAAGACGCGTACGCATCGGTTACGGTGCCCAGGATGCCCTCGCCCCGCTCCACCGGGCAGGCGCGCCGCACCTCCAAGGCTCGAGCCGCCGCTAGACGAAGAGCCCGGCGAATTGCCGGTCTGATCGCCGTTTCCATCGCCGTCGTCGTCACGTTTCTGCTCACTGCCTTCGGTTCCCCCGGCTCGTCTGCTCCGACTCAGGCCCGGCCCGCCCCGGCCACCCGGCTCCTGCCGGCCGGCCAGCCGCGCCCGCAAGTCGTCGCGCTGAACGACACGCTCCGCCTGCAGCTACCGATCGACCAGAGCCGCGTGACGGCGATCGGGTACCACGCGGTTGGCGGTGACGCGCTCGCTCTCGACCCGGTCGGCCGCCAGGCGAACGAGGGCCTACTCTCGCGCGTTGCGAGGAAGCTCTTCGGCGGAGGCACGAACGGCTTGACCTACTACCAGCTCGGCGGCGGCGAGGGCCCCGGCACGGCAGCGCTCGACGTGGGCGCGGCACCCGGCACGGACGTCTACTCGCCGGTCGACGGGACGATCGTCGGGATCACGCCGCTCATGTTGCGGGGCAACGTGTTCGGTGCGCGCATCGACGTCCAGCCGACGAGCGAGCCGGCGCTCATCGTCCGCCTGACCCACCTCCGGCCCGATCCCTCATTGACGGTCGGCTCGTCGGTCGCTGCGTCGATCTCGAAGGTCGGCACGATCATCGACTTCTCGCACGTCGAGAAGCAGGCGCTCGCGCGCTACACGCAGGACACCGGGAACCACGTCTCGATCGAGATCCACCGGCCGGCCACCCTCGCTATCCCCTGATCTCACGTCCCTGGCCGCCTGCTCTCCCGGCCGGCGGAGCCGGCCTCCGAGCAGCCTGAACCCGAGATGGCGCGCAATCGAGCAACAACAAGGATCGACTCATGCGGATTCTCTTCGTAGCTGATGTGAACGGCCGCCCGGGGCGCCGCGCGGTCGAGGAGCGCTTGCCGGCTTTGCGCGAGGAGCTGGACGTCGACTTCTGCGTTGCCAACGGTGAGAACATCGCGGACGGGGTCGGGATCACGCCCAAGCTCGCGGACGTGATGCTCGCGTCGGGCGTGGACGTGGTCACGCTCGGAAACCACACGTGGCGCCGGCGCGAGATCATCCCGTACCTCTCCGGCGCCGAGCGCGTGATTCGCCCCGCGAACCTCTCCGCACAGGCGCCCGGCCGCGGCCTGACCGTCGCCCCCGCCCGCGACGGAACGAGTGTTGCAGTCATCAACCTGCTGGGCGATCTCTTCATGCAGCCCGCCGTCGCCCCGTTCGAGGCGATCGACGAGCTCGTCGAGGAGGCGCGGCGCGAGACGCCGGTCGTGATCGTGGATTTCCACGCCGAGGCGACGAGCGAGAAGGTGGCGATGGCCCACTACCTCGACGGCCGCGTGACCGCCGTGTTGGGCACGCACACGCACATCCAGACGAGCGACGCGCGGGTCGGGCCAGGCGGGACGGCGGCGATCACGGACGCGGGCATGACCGGACCCCACGACTCGGTGATCGGCGTCAAGTACGAGCAGGCCGTCCAGCGGATGCGGACCGGCATGCCAGTCAGGTTCGAGACCGCGGAGGGCGGCGTTCGCCTCGAGGGTGCCCTCGTCGAGTGCGACGGCTCAGGCCGCGCGACGAGCTGTGAGGCCGTTCGGGTCCCGTTGGCGGAGGGCTAGAAGCAGCACGACCAGAAGCCCGGCCAGGACGAGATCCCGGGTGAGAACGAGCCAGGACTCGAGGGCTCCGAAGTGGAGCGCGAGCTCCCAGTAGCGGTACGGGAACCAAAGTTGTGTGAGCACGAGCGTGGACGCGAGCAGCGCCGCCGCCGTGACGCCACGCCGGCCGCGGATGAGCGGGACGACAGGGATCAGCCAGATCATGAACTGCGGCGAGAAGACCTTGCCGAGCGCGACGAAGGCCACGAGCGCCGCGGCGCTCGCCACCAGGAGCCGGTCGGGCCGGGCCGGGCCCCGCGCGAACAGCACCCACACGGCCACTAGCGCGGCGATCTGGAGCACGAACAGGACGACGGCGAGCACGTCCGGCGCCGTCCCGGCCAGGTTCTGCGAGCCGTGGCTCGACTCCAGCGTGAGCCCGGTCCCGAGGACGTGGTGCGCGACGAGGAGGACGCCGGCACCCAGGCTCTCGAGCTGGAGTGGGCGCGAAGCCTGATCCCAGATGCTGTGGGTGACTCCACCCGGCGCGAGAGCGATGAACGGGGCGAACGCGAGCGCGACCACGGCGACCAGCACGGCCGCGCAGGTGAGCGCTTCGCGCTTACCCTCTCGACGCCAGACGTATGCGATTGCGATCGGAGCCAGCACGACCGGGTAGAGCTTCGCGGCAATCGCGGCGCCAAGCGCCAGGTGCCCGAGGCGAAGCCGTCCCGAGACGAGCGCGGCGAGCGCGGCCGCGGTCAGGGCCGCCGGCCAGAGGTCGAACCGCGAAAGGACGACCGGCCCGAGCGCGAGCGATGCGAGAGCCACGAAGGCAAGCGCACCCAGGAGCCGCGCCGTCCCGGCCCCGAGCGAAACGAGCGCGACCGCGACGCAGACGATCATCGCCTCACCGAAGAAGGCCATCAGCGCCTCGAACCGAACGCGGAACGTGTCGGAGCCGACGTCGCCGAGCGCAGGCGCAACGAACACGGGGAGCGCCCCGGGCGGATACTCGAGCGAGAAATCGCGGTACGGAACCTTCCCGTCGTCGATCGCCGATCCGTAGCGCTCGTAGACCGGCGTGTCCACGATCGGATGGCTCGCGAAGACCCCACGGTGAAGAACCGCCCAGACGACGAGGAAGAGCACGACCGCGGCGAGCGTCGCCGCGATCGCGACTCCCTGGTCAACCGGCCGGGACGAGCTCTCTGACTTCGCTGTCGTCACTCGGAGGAGCCGCCCGCCGCCGGCGCGGGGCCAGGACGACGAAGACGACGAAGGGGAAGAACCAGGGGATGTAGAGGTAGAACCAGTGGGTCAGCGTCAGCTCGAAGCCGAGCAGCAGGAGAGCCGTGAGCGCGGCGAGCTGGAGCGGCGTCTTCCGGCGCGGCACGAAGTAGCAGGCGACGGCGCCGAGCGCGAGCAGGCCGATCAAGACCTGCTGGACGAAGCCTAGGTCCGGTAGGCCGGCCGCGTGATACTGGCCCCAGCCCCAGATCGAGAAGGGCGAGTCGCGGCCCACCTGCCACGCGAAGGTTCGGTCCCAGAAGACCCTGGCCGCGTGCGCCGGATTGGGCTCGAGCAGGAGGATCGAGAACGCGACGAGTGTCGCCACGACAAAACCTCCTGCAAACCAGCCCTTTCCGGACAAGCGCCGTCCCTCGGGGTAACCGGCCCACAACGGCACGAGCAGAAGTGCGGCGAACTTGGTCCAACCGGCGAGCCCGAGCAGCGCCCCGCGCGCGAAGTCCGACGTCACGAGCCAGAAGCCGAAGATGAGCAGCACGGGCATGATCGCGTCGTTCGTGTTCGAGCTGGACACGTACTGCGTGAAGGGATATGCGGCCCACGCGAAGGGGAGCTTGGCGGCGAGCGACGCGCCACCGAACCTGCGGCCGAGCAGCATCAGCCCCAGGAGCGCCAGCAGGTCGAAGGCGATCGACGTCGCGTGCGCGGCCGGCAGCCTGTCCCAGCGGCCGCTCCACCCGAAGACCGCATACGCGGGGACGTAGGCCTCGTAGGCCACGGGCCCGTAGGTGTCGCCTCGCTCGTTGGCCGACTCGCAGCGCCCGTTCGTCTGCACCCGCTCGCGGATCTCTCCGTCGGCGTCTTTCTTCCCGCACGCCTTCAACGTCCCCTCCGCCGGCATGTGCCCGTAGGGCGACTCTCCGTGGACGATCCGATGTGCGCCGACGACGCCGGAGTAGCCGACGTCGATCACATTCGAGTCCCGTACGTTGAGGCCCAGCCGGAAACCGGTCAGGAAGACCGCCGCCGCGGCGAGCAGCCACACCGGCCAGACCGATCGCGAGGAGCCCGGCCCGCCCCGCCACGTCGCCCAGGCCATGCGCGCCATCAGGTACAGAAGCGGGGGGTAGACGAGCGGAGCGCTCGTGAGGACGTCGCCGCGATTGAAGAACCAGAGCGAGACCGAGAACGAGAGCAGCACGAGGAGATCGAGGTTCCGCAGGCTGAGCGGTCGCCGAAGATCGGCGAGGCCGAGCAGGAAGACGATGCAGAAACCGAGCCAGATCGGGACGCTGTTGATCTCCTTGCCGCCGAAAGCCCCGCTGTAGCCCCTCGCCATCTTCCACGCGACCTGCGGGCCGGTCCAGGCTTCGGTGACGGCGCCTGTCCCGTCGTCGACCCGGCCGAGCGCGATCTCCCCCGCCGCGCCCCACCACACGCCGACCTTCCAGTCGCCGCGCTTCGAGTCGTAGGTCGCCTCAGTGACCCGGTCTTTCTTCGGATAGCGGTCGAGCCAGTCCGCGACCTTGTGGTTGCGAAGGAAGATCGCAGTCGCGCGGCCCTTGGTCAGCCGCGCCCGGTCGACGACAGGGGCAAACGGCGTCTGGACGAGCCTGCCCTTCGAGTCGTAGACCGGCCTCGTCGCGGTCGTCGCGGCGTGCGCGGCGGGCGCGAGCACCGCCACGGCGAGCAGGGCGAGAACGAACCGCCGGCTCATGAGGAGGATTGGCGAAACCTGGCTGAGCCGCCGGGCCGCGCTGCTCGCTCCGAGGCCGCGTCCTCAGTCGCCCCAATGCTAAAAGCATTGAGGCTCCCTGCGTCCTTGCCTCGGAACGACCATCGCACCCCGGCGACGAGCAAGGTTCCACCAATCCCTCCGTCAGCGGCGCTTGAACGACCAGAGCTTGTTGCCCACGAAGTTGATGGGCGTGACGAGGACGACCGCGACCGCCTGCGCCACGACCTTCCCGACCCCCGCAGCGACGAAGGCCGTCAGCAGGAGCTCGTTCGCACCGAGCGCGAGCAGCGACACGACGAAGAAGCGGATTCCCTGGTACCCGACATGGCCACGGTCGCCACGAAAGGTCCAGAGCCTGTTCCACGTGTAGTTGTTCGTCACAGCGACGAGGAAGGAGCACGCCGCTGCCAGGTTGTAGTGCAGCCCGGCTCCGACGAGGGCCGAGTAGACGGCGAGGTTGACCACGTAGCCGACCGCACCGACCGTGCAGAACTTCGCCAGCTGGACCCAGTTGTGCGGCCGGCGCAACGCGCTCGACGCACGGGCTCTGGCTGCGGCGATCGTCGAGGCGTCGTTGCTCATCAGTGCCGGGGGCGAGCGTAGCACCGGGCTAGCGGGATGAACGCAACGCTCGGCCGCGCGAGCGGTGGAAGTCGACCTGGTGCCCGGTCAACTCTCAACCGATCGAGAACCCCTCGTCGCCCTCGAGCTCGACCCATGTCACATCGACCTCTTCGACCCGCGCGCCGGAGGGCCCGCGCCGGCACCACTCGACCATTGACTCCACCTGCTCGTCCCCTCCCTCGAAAGCCGCCTCGAGCGTTCCGTTGTGGGCGTTGCGGGCCCAGCCGGCGACGCCGAGCGAACGAGCCCGGTCCCGCGTCTCCGCCCGAAAGAAGACGCCCTGGACCGCCCCGTGGACGACGACGAGCGCCCGCTTCACCGGTCGAACCCCTCCTTCCCCACAAGCGGCACGAAGCGGCACGGCACCGAGCGGACGACCGCCGGCCCCTCGGGGCTGCGGACGACGAGCTCCAGGCGCTGGGCCGCCCGCCGACCAACCGGCACGGCGATCCGCCCGCGAGGCTCGAGCTGCTCGTAGAGCTGCTGCGGCAGGGCGGGAGCAGCCGCCGCGACCGCGATCGCGTCGAACGGGGCGTGCTCCGGCAGGCCCACCGACCCGTCGCCGACGTGAACGTGGACCCGGTCGTAGCCGGCCGCGCCGAGATTCTCGCGAGCCTGCTCGGCGAGCTCGGGGATCCGCTCGATCGTGTGCACGTCCTCGGCGAGCTCCGCCAGCACCGCCGCCTGATAGCCGGAGCCGGTGCCCACGTCGAGCACGCGCTCGCGTCCCGTCAGGCCAAGGATCTCGCAGATCCGGGCGACCATGTACGGCTGCGAGATCGTCTGCTCGTAGCCGATCGGGAGTGCAGCGTCCGTGTACGCCTTCCTCCGCTGCTCCTCGGGAAGGAAGAGCTCGCGCGGGACGCGCTCCATCGCCGCCAGCACGCGCTCGTCGACGATGTCGCGCCGGCGCAGCTGGTCGGCGACCATGCGGAGCCGCTCGGCGGAGAAGTCCTGCTCAGCCCGCACGGCTGACGCCGAAATGCCCGAGCACGCGCGGCTCAACGTCGACGATTCGCGCCGGTGGCGGCCCGAGCCCGACCGAGAGCATCGGCACCTCCGAGTCGCCGAGCTGGAGGGAGCCGTGACTCCCTCCGCCGACGTGGTGGCGCCCACCGAGATCCGCGAATTCGACACCGTCCGCCGCGGAGACGATCAGGTCGCCCGCGTTCGGGTTCGCGAGCGCGGCCCAGGCCCGCTCGAGCGCGTTCGGCTGGTCGAGCACGTCTGCCGCCCCGTTTGTCAGCCAGCCTCCGTCGCCCGGAGCAAAACGCAGCTCCTCGCCATCGCGCCGGGCGACGGCCATGTCGTCTTCGCGAAAGAGGACGACGTGCGGGCTGCCGTGCAGCCGTTCGGCGAGCTCGCCGGCCGAGGCTTGGCAGCCGGGCAGGCGGTAGACCATCCCCGCCCGGTTCGAGGCCGTCACGGCGAGCTCGGCGCGGCGCCCGTTTCCAGGATGGAAGAGCCTGAAGCCGGAAAACGCGTCCTCCAGGCGCTCAGAGCGATCGACACGCGTCTGCCCATGATCCGAGCAGACGAGGACGGCGTAGCGCTCGAGGAACGCATCCGGGCCACCGGCCGCCTCGAACAGCGAGCCGATGGCCCCGTCGGCGCGGGTCAGCGCGACGTGTGCTGCTTCCGGCCCGGCCGCGTGCGACGCGAAGTCGTAGTCCGGGAGGTAGAAGACGAGGAAGTCGAAGCCGTCGCGCGTCACGAGCCAGCGTCCGACGACGCCCGCGTACTCGTCGACCGAACCGCGAGCGCGAGTGCGAATCGCGAGCGGGGAACCGGTCACGTCCGACTCGAAGAGGTTGTAGTAGAAGAACCGGCGGGGCCCGAACGCAGGCCGCACGAGCCCCGGCAGCATCGAGACGTGCCGGTTCGGCCCCCGGTAGCAGACCATGTTCACCGCGCCCGTCACGAGGCCGGCGCCTTCGAGCGACTCGAACACCGTCGCCGCGTCACGCGATAGGTGCTCCTCGTTCATGTTGAAGATCGCGTCTCGAAGCGCGCGCGTCGGCCCGGCGGCGCGAATCGCTCCGAACGACGAGCCGTACTCCACGAGGCGCGCCTCCCCGCGGTGGTACCAGACGAGATGGGGGATGCCATGCACGTCCGGGTGAGCTCCGGTCGCGAGCGACGAGAGGCAGACCGGCGTCAGCGACGGGAACGTGGTCACCGACCGGCGATACTCGCCGTGCTCGACGAGGAACCGGAGTGCCGGAACGTCCTTCGACTCGACGGCGTCCTCGAGCATGGCCGGCGTAAGGCCGTCGATGACGATGAGAACGAGTTTCTTGCCGGCCATCAGTCGCGCGCGAGCGTGCGCAGCCCGGCGTAGCGCTTGCCCGCCCGTCGGCGGAGCCGCAGCCCGAGCGCCGGCAGGGCGAGAGCCTCGATGTACCCGACACCCGGAACGAATGCGAGCACCCCGACGAGTGCCGCCCCGAGCATGACGAGGAGCGCCGTCGCCATGCGCGTCCCGCCGCGCGCGAGCGCGCCGCTGACGAGTTGCAGTGCACCGGCGGCGCCCAGGATCGCCCCAACCCCGGCGCTCGCGGCCTCCGCCGCATCCCCGAAGGCGATCCCGAGAGCGACCGCGGTCACGGCGGCGAGAAACGGAGCGAGGGGGCCGAAGCGACGTCCGCCGAGGGCGGCCGCGGTCGCAATTCCGAGGGCGACGCCGAGGCCCGCGAAGACGCCGATCCAGTACCAGTTGCCCATCGAGCCAGTGTAGTGGCCCGGTTTCGCATTCCGGCGCCAGGGTATGCGAAGAGTGCGATGGACGGTCGAATCGGGGGGTCCGGCCACCGACATCGGGGGAAATCCGTCGCCGGGGAATGCTCGTACAGCCAGACACAAACCAAAGGGGAGGCAGAAGCATGCGCAAGCTCGCAGTTCTGATCTCGATCGTTGCCGCGGCGGGATTGACGCTCGTGGCCACCGGAGCGCTCGCCAATCGAGGTAACGGCGGGCACGGCGGAAACAACTTCCGCGCGAACCTGAACGGCTACAACGAGGTCGTCGGAGGGCCGGGCGCCTCGACCGGCTCCGTCTCGACGACCGGTCACGGGCGGCTGTCGTTGCGGGTCTTCTCCGATCACATTCACTACACGCTCGACTACGCAGACTTGTCGGGCGCCGCGACCTGTTGCTCGCACATCCACTTCGCGCAGAAGCACGTGAGCGGAGGTGTCAGCGCATTCCTCTGCGGCGGAGGCGACAAGCCGGCGTGCACGCCGACGAGCGGTCACATCGAGGGCGACATCGACGCCGCCGACGTCGTCGGACCGACCGACCAGGGGATCGCGCCAGGCGAGTTCGACGAGCTCGTCTCGGCGATTCGGGCTGGGGCGACCTATGCGAACGTGCACACGACGCCGAGCTACCCCGAGGGTGAGATCCGCGGCCAGATCGAAAAACGCCACGGCGGACACGGAGGCGGGGAGCGCTAGTAGCTGCCTGCTGCGATCGTTGCGAAGGGCTCGGGGTCTCCGGGCCCTTCGTCTTTCAGCCCCGAGCTTCCTCCAGTCGCCGGATCACGGCGAGACCGAACTCTGCGGCCCGCGCGCCGTCGACGACCCGGTGGTCGAACGTGAGCGAGACGTAGCCCGTCCGCGCGACGGCGAGGCCGCCCTCGCGGACGACCGGCCGCTCGGCGATCCGGCCGACGCTCAGGATCGCGACCTCGGGGTGGTTCACGATCGGCGTCTGGAAGAGACCGGCGAGCTTGCCGGCGCTCGTGACGGTGAACGTCGAGCCGCGCAGCTCCTCGGGCTTGAGCGCGCCGGCCCGGGCGCCTTCGGCCAGCCGCGCCACCTCCTGCGCGAGCTCGTCCATCGAAGCCGAGTCGCAGTTGCGAACGACCGGGACGACGAGCCCCTCATCCGTCTGCACCGCGACGCCGAGGTCGTAGCGCTCGAGATAGACGATCTCGTCGCCCTCGAGCCGCGCGTTCAGCTCGGGGAACTCCTGCAGCGCCTCGGCGCACGCCTTGAGCACCGTCGGCAGGAGCAGCTTGAGGTCGAGCTCGCCGAAGTCGCACTCTTCGACCCACGTGACGGCGGGCACCTCCCTGTGCGCGCGGGCCATGTGCTCGGCGATCAGCCGTCGCACGCCGCGCAACGGCTCGCGGCGGCCCTCTGCGGGCTCGGTGCCGCCCGCGGCTCCTCTCACGTCCTGCTCAGTGATCCGCCCCTGGGGCCCGCTGCCCGCGATCGAGTCGAGGTCCACGCCGAGCTCCTGCGCAAGCCTCCTCACGAGTGGCGTGGCGCGCGCTCTCCTCGTCTCCGGCTTTGGCGCCGGCTCGGCACGCGGCTCGGGCGACGCGCCATCCTCGCCGATGACGATCAGAATCGTGCCGACCGGGACGACCTTGCCTTCCTCGACGAGGATGCTCGCGACCTTCCCGGCGGCAGGCGAGGGGATCTCGACGGTCGTCTTGTCCGTCTGGATCTCGACGAGCGGCTGGTCCTCCGCGACCTCGTCGCCCTCGGAGACGAGCCACCGGGCGACCTCGCCCTCGGTCAGGCCTTCACCGAGATCTGGGAGCTTGAACTCGTACGCCACGGCGGCGGAATCTACCGGGGGGCTGGGTGGGACGTCGCTCGTTGTCGGGGTGCGATGCTCGTTTCGAGGCCGCGGACGCAGGGAGTCCCGGTAGTTGTACTACCGGGACGACTGAGGACCCGGCATCGGGGCGAGTAGCGCGGCCCGACGACTCAGCCGATGTCCCGCCCAGCCCCCCGGGGGCGGCCGATCCAGGCATCGGCCGGCGCGATCAGGATCCGCAGGCCGCCCTCGACGCGCCAGAGCGAGACGGCCTGCTCGTCGCCGGTCACCTGCGGCGCGCTCTCCCGCGGCACGTACCCGAGCTGGAGCGTTCGCTCCTCGTTCCAGACCGCGACCGCGTTCGAGTCGTGCGGATTCTCGGGCTCCGGGACGAGCGAGAGCGCTCGCCCGGGGTCGAACGACGGATCCTCGAGCGACTCGGCCCGAAAAGACACGCCCGCGACCGGCACGACGAGAATCCGCGGGTCCTCCCAGCGCACGACCTCACCGGTGGCGGCGTCCCGAAGCCGATAGCCCGACTGGGCACGCTCGAGCAGCAGCCGGAGACGCTCGCTCACCGAAAGGCGTCGTCGCGCAGCTCGGCGTGGACGCCGAGGGCTTCGTTCACCACCTGGGTGATGTGGAGATCGACCCCGATGCTGGCGAGCACCCGCGCATCGCCGCCGGTCACCCCCAGCTCGCGCGCCATCAGCGCCAGCATTCCGTCGACCGCAATCCGGGCCGCAAGCCCGAGGTGCTCGTCGAACCCGAACGTCAGCCAGGCGCCGTCGATGCGAGCAATCGGCCACTCGAGTCGCAGGTCGTCTCGGATATCGAGAGTCAGCTGAGCGCGCGTCGGCGTCTCGATGGCCGTCCCGGAGATCTCGCCGTCCCCCTGCGCAGCATGGCCGTCACCCGCGGAGAAGTGCGCACCGTCAACCGGAATCGGCAGGTAGAGCGTCGTCCCCGCGACGAGCTCCTTGCAGTCGATGTTGCCGCCCCAGCGCCGTGGGGGAATCGTCGAGTGGACGCCCGGTACCGGCGGCGGCATGCCCATCACCCCTAGGAAGGGGCGGAGGTCGACCTCTCGGCCGAGCGCACGGCCGACCCCGCCGCCGAGCTCCCAGTGGACGGCGTGCTCCTCGCCGCCGTGGGTAATTCCCCATGTGCCGGGCTCGACCTCGTCGATCTGAACCGCCAGCGTCTGCCCCACCTTCGCGCCGCGTACCTCGACCGGCCCTGCCAGCGCGTGATCAGTATTGATCTCCGGGTTCTTCGACTCGATCTTCTCGTCGGGCGAGATGTCCCACGCGTGGTTCGGCACGGAGATGCGAACCGAGTCGCCCGGCTCGATCTCGACGACCGGCTCGAGATCGGGCGAGAAGTGCCCGTGGAGCACACGCTGCTCGAGGGGCAGCTCGTGGACAGCCACTTAAAACTCGAGCAGCTTCTCGACCGCGTCCACGACGCGCTCGACCGACGGCATGTATGCGTCCTCGATCTGCCAGTAGGGGTAGGGCACGTCGTAGCCGGTGACTCGAAGCACCGGCCCGCGCAGGTCGAGCATCGCCTTCTCGGCAAGGATCGCCGCGAGCTCGGCGCCGTAGCCCGCCGTGCGTGGCGCCTCCTGGATGATCACCACGCGCCCCGTCTTTCCTGCAGCCGCGAGCAGCGCCTCTTCATCGAGCGGCTTCAGGGATCGGATATCGAGGATCTCGACGCTCGCCGTTCCCGCGAGCGCGTCGGCAGCCTGCTCGGCGAGCGGCACCATCGAGCCGTAGGCGACGAGCGTCACGTCGTCGCCCTCGCGCACGGTGCGCGCCTGACCGAGCGGGACGACGTGCTCGCCCTCGGGAACCTCGCCGCGCATCGTTCGATAATGGAGCTTGGGCTCGAAGATGATCACCGGATCTGGATCGCGAATTGCCGCCGCTAGCAGGCCCTTTGCGTCGCTCGGAGTCGACGGGATCGCGACTTTCACTCCCGGCGTGTGCACGTAGTACGCCTCCGGCGAGTCGTCGTGGAGCTCGGGGGCCCGGACCCCGCCGCCGTACGGCATCCGCACGGTGATCGGGAACTCCATCTTCCCGCCCGTGCGCCACCGGTAACGGCCCACGTGCGTGATCAGCTGGTCGAGCGACGGGTAGCTGAACGCGTCGTACTGCATCTCGCAGACCGGCCGGAAGCCGGCCATGCAGAGGCCGACCGCGGTGCCCATGATCCCGGCCTCGGCGAGCGGCGTGTCGACGCAGCGATCCGGGCCGAACTTGTCGCGCAGACCGGCGGTCGCGCGGAAGACCCCGCCGGCTCGCCCCACGTCCTCGCCCATGACCATGACGTTCTCGTCGCGGCCGAGCTCGACGTGGAAGCAGTCGTTGATCGCCTCGACGAGCGTCAGCTCAGCCACGATCCAGCACCCCCAAGAAAACTTTGCAACAGACTGTTGCTAAGTCAGTCATGGCCCTCGAGAACGCGCCGGAGCTCGGCGAGATCGGTCTCGAACGACGCGGGCGGGCTGGCCAACGCGTGGTCGAAGAGAAGCGATGCATCCGCAGGCGGCTCTGCCTCCGCGGCCGCGATCCCGTCTCGCATCGCCTGCTCGGCCTCGGCGCGGATCGACTCGGCCATCTCGTCGGTGAGAATGCCGGCCCGCCGCAGATAGCCCTCGTAGCGGCCGACGCATTCGCGGCGCTTCTCCTCCTCGACGCGCTCCAGGTCGATGTACGCCTTCGGATCGTCCGCCGTTGCGTGGGGCGCGGCGCGGTAGCTCACGGCCTCGATGAACGTCGGCCCGTCCCCGGCCCGCGCTCGGGCGACCGCCTCACGGGTCGCCTCGTAGACCGCGAGGATGTCGAGCCCGTCGACGCGCAGCCCTGGCATCCCGTACCCGACCGCCTTGTCTGCGAGCGTCTCGGCACGGGTCTGCGCCTCGACCGGAGTCGAGATCGCCCAGCCGTTGTTGTTGCAGAAGAGGACGAGCGGGGCGCGCATGACGGCCGCGAAGTTCGCGCCCTCGTGGAACGAGCCTTCGGAGGTCGCCCCGTCGCCGAAGTACGTGATCGCGCACGTGGTCTCTCCGCGCAACCGCTTGCCCCAGGCCAGACCGGCGGCGTGCGGAACGTGCGTCCCGATCGGCACGCAGATCGACGCGACGTTGTAGTCGGCCGGGTTCCACCAGCCGGCTGGATGCCCACGCCACCAGGAGAGGATCGTCGCCGGATCCATCCCGCGCAGCAGTCCGATGGCCGACTCTCGGTAGCTCGGAAAGATCCAGTCCTCGTCGTCGAGCGCGTAGACCGATCCCGCCTGCATCGCCTCGTGGTTCCAGAAGATCGCGTAGGTGCCGATGCGACCCTGGCTGTGGTAGACGACCGAGCGCTCGTCGTAGGTTCGCAGGAGGACGAGCCCGCGATAGAGCTCGACGAGATCGTGGTCGGTGAGGCCCTCGACCTCGCCGTCGGGCACCGTGTCGCCGTCGCCGATCACGCGGCGTAGATCCCGCTCAGCAGGGAGAACCTGCGCCATTACGCTCTCGAATCTACCTCAGTGGCGGACCGGCGGACCAGAAGCGCGACGAGGATGAGCGCCCCGATCGCGGCTGCCACGCCGATCGCTTCGAGCGCGACGCCGCCCCCTCCGGAGGCCGCGGCGAGGACGAGCACGACCGCCGAGAGCGCGGCTCCTCCAGCAGAGACCCCGAAGAGGTACACGAGGCGCCACTCGGTGAGCCCGGGCTCGCTCCAGGCCGAAACCCGCCGCTCGATCGACCAGAACGCGAGCTCGGCAACGAGAACGAAGGCCCCGGCGTAGACCGGCGTCAGCTCGTCCAGCGCCGGGCCCTGAGCCGCAAACAGCACCGCGTACTCGCCGCCGAGGGCAGCCAGTGCCCAGCCGAGGATCGCACCCGAACGAACGGCGAGCCCGAGCGCCAGGAGAGCGACCGCCAGCCCGGCGAGCCCGAGCGCGGCCCAGCGCAGCTCGATGTCCTGTATCGCCGGATACGCCGCGAGGCCGACCGCCGCGGCCAACGCGGCGCCACCGGTGGCTATGCGCGCACTACTCTGCCGTGGCGCCTGAATGCTCTCACCTCCTCAACGATCGCCTCGAGCGGCACGCCCTCTCGCCATTCGGCGATCGGAATGCCGAGTGAGGCGTAGCGAAAGCGAAGCGCCTCCCGGCGGAGCTTCCAGAGACGGTAGGCGAGCCGCTCGGCCTCGTTCCCGCCCTCTTCGACGAACGGAAACGGCGAAATCTCGATCACGGCCAGGTCGAAGCCGCGCGCGCGGAGGTCGAAGAGCGAGCGCACGGCCCGCTCGTCGAGGAGCGGCGAGAGAGCGATGACGAGGGCACCGGGCGGCAGCGTCCGCGTTGGAATGACGTCCAGATCCTTCCACGCGTAGCTCAGCATGATCTCGGCGTCGAGCAGCGAGTCGACGATCCTGTACAGCTGCGTCGTCCCGCTCGTCACGGTCAGCCAGTTGAGGACGCCGCCGAACGAGACGAGCCCGACCCGGTCCTTCTCCTTCAAGTAGTGCGTCGCGAAAGTCGCGGCCGCGCGGACGCCGAGGTCGAGCGTTCCCGTGTCGCTGCGCCTCGCCTCGGCGAAGGTGTCCAGGAAGAGCACGACGTCGGTGTTGCGCTCGGGGTGCGCCTCGTTCACCCACGGAACGCCTCGCCTCGCCGTCGCCCGCCAGTTCACGCGCCGGACGCGGTCGCCGGTCGTGAAGGGCCGCAGGTCGGCGAACTCGATGCCCTCGCCGCGGTGACGGGCCACCTGGTTGCCGGAGAACACCTGCGTCGCCAGAGGCTGGAGCAGTCGCTGCAGCGACTCGCCACTCGGATAGACCTTCAGCGGCCGGCGCTCGCCCGCCGAGCCTTCGAACACGAGCAGGCCGAACGGGTCGCGGGCCCGCCACAGGACCTCGCCCACCTGGTACGTCCCCCAGTGTGTGCACCGAATCGACAGGTCGAGCTCTCGCCGCTCGCCGCCGGCGAGGCGGATCACCCGTGGGTTCGGGTCCTCGCTGGCGAGACCCTCGGGAAGCCTGACCAGAACCTCGAGCCGCTCGGCGTGCGGCGCGCCCACGAGCTCGAGCGCGAGGCCGACGCCGCGGCCCTCGAGCTGACGGTCCCGGTCGACCTCGACGAGCACCCTGAGCTCCGGCCGATGGGCGAATGCGAGCCCGACCCCGACGAGCACGGCGAACGGCGCGGCGAGCGCGGCGAGCTCCGGCCGCCCGAGCGCGAGCGCCCCGATCAACCCCAGCCCGGCGAGCGCCGGATAGACCCGGAGCTTCGCGGTCGCGACGCGGGTCACTGGGGCGCGGACTGCTCGACCGGCGGGGTCGGCACCTGCTCGAGGAGCTCGCGGACGATGTCGTCCGAGCGCCGCCGTTCGACCCAGAGCTCCGGCCGCAGCGAAAGCCGATGTGCGAGTGCGGGCACGGCGACGGCCTTTACGTCGTCGGGCGTCGCGTAGTCGCGGCCCGAGAGCGCCGCGCGACCACGCGCAAGCTTGAGGAGGGCCAGGGAACCACGCGGGCTCGAGCCGACCTGAACGCCCGGTGCGCTCCTCGTCGCCGCGACGAGATCGACGATGTAGCGGCCGAGGCTCTCCTCGACCTGCACCTGCTCGAGCGCACGCTGCATCGCGAGCAGCGTCTGCCGGTCGGCGACCTCGTCGAGCTCGACCTCTTCCACGGCCCGCTCGAGACGTCGCTCGAGCATCTCCCACTCGTGATCCCGGGAGGGGTAGCCGATCCCGATCCGCAGGACGAAGCGGTCGAGCTGCGCCTCGGGCAGCGGATAGGTGCCCTCGTACTCGATCGGGTTCTGGGTCGCGAGGACGATGAACGGCGGCTCGAGGACATGCGTCGAGCCCTCGATCGTCACCTGCCTCTCCTGCATCGCCTCCAGCAGAGCCGCCTGGGTCTTCGGCGGCGCGCGGTTGATCTCGTCACCGAGCAGAAGGTTGGCGAAGATGGGCCCGGGCCTGAACTCGAAGTCGCTCCGCTGCTGGTTGTAGATCGACGACCCGGTCACGTCGGCGGGCATCAGGTCAGGCGTGAACTGGATGCGCGAGAACCTCATCGCGGTCACCCGGGCAAACGAGCGGGCGATCAGCGTCTTCGCGAGACCCGGGAAGTCCTCGATGAGGACATGGCCGTCGGCGAGGATCCCGAGGAGGACGAGCTCGAGGGCCTCCCGCTTGCCGACGATGGCGCGCTCGACCTCGGTGAGGATCCGGTCCGCCTGGACGTTCAGCTCAGCGATCGTCAGCACGGGCACCTTTAGAGACGTTCCAGCGTCTCGACTGTTTGGCCGAGCTCCGCGAGCCCGGGGCCCGCTGCCTGCCGGTCTCACGGCGCGTCCCGGTCCGGCCTCGCGAGCTCCCACAGCCCCTCCCCGAGAAGCTCGCGAACCTCGTCGCTCCCCGATTCGAGCCGGAGTCCGCGGCGCTCGAGCCGGGCGCTCGCGATCTCGCGGACGATGGGGCGCACGCGGTAGTGGAGGTCGTATTCGCGCGAGGCGCCCATGCTGAGCTCGCGCTCGAGACGATCGAGCTCCGGGATCCGAGGAGGCTCGACGACCTTCGGCTCGAGCGCGGCGGCGAGGCGTGACCGGCGCTCGGGCGGCGCGATCTTCCGAAGCAACGAGATCATGCTGAGCAGCGCCAGGGCACCGAGGACGAGCACGTAGACGTCGAGCTCGAGCTCGTGCCGACCCGGCGCGAGAGTGCGGGCGACCAAGAGCGCAACCGTGACGAGAGCGGCACCGAGAACCCAGGTTGAGACAAGCCGACTCAGCGCGCGACCTCGAGCTCCGCCCGCAGACCTGAGAGCGCCTCGATCGCGTCCTCCTTCATGCCCGAGTCGATCTCGTGCGTGCTGAAGCGCGCGCGCTGGAAGAGCAGCGTGAGCCGGCGAACCGAATGTGCGCTCGCCTGGACGGCGCCGAGCACGCGCGCGAGGTACTCGCCCGGCGCCTCGGACTCCTGCCGTGGGAGCCCACGCGCGGCCAGCGTCCGCTCCATCCGCGCGTAGGCCTGGATCACCGCCCGCCGCGGATCGACTTCACTGCGGAGGTCGTCGAGCGTCTCTGCGAGCACTTCCGACAGGACGAGCGCGACCGGGGCGTTGCGGAGCTCCTCGCGCTTGCGCCGAACGGCGAAGACGGTCATCGCGCCGGCGATGCCGAGGATGAGTCCACCCACGACGAACACGGGAACCCAGCGGAACTGGGGCTGGTAGCGCTCAGCCGGAGTCGTCTGCTTCCGCTCCTTCTTCGTCTTGGCCGTCACGGCCGGTCCCGGCCTTCGCGCCTGGCCCCGGGGGATCGTTCAAATGGAGCCAGCCCGGCTTGATCCGAGTCACGGTGACCAGGACAAGCGCGAGCACGATCACGCCCATGATCATCGAACGAGAGCTTCGCTCCCATCGTCTGCGACCTGCTCCCGCGGTTGAGGACGATCGCTGCGAAGAGCAGGATCGCCCCGAGAAACATCACGATCGCAAACGACGTCGCGAGGTAGTCCTTGACGAGCTGTGGCGCGTGCGCGCTCGGTCTGCTCTCACCTGCGCCGGGCGCGTGCCCGGCGGCTGCGACCGCAACGACGGCGACGAGCCCGAGCAGCCCGCCGAGAGCAGCAACCGTCCGCCAGGACCGCTCTCTCATGACGGAACCCTAGACCAGGACAAGCGCTGCGCCGCGCTCCGCCTCGAAGACGGCGGATGTCGTGTCTCCGAGGTCCTCGCCGTCAGCCTGGAGCGGCATGGGCCCGTCGCACACCACTTCGATGCGGTCGAGGTCGTGCCCGTAGAGGATGTCGCCGGCTTCAGGCTGTCCGCGCCCGAGCAATGCGTACGCGAGGAGGCGCGGGAGAGAGGCCGGCGAGACGGCGCGCGGGGCGACGAGGTCGATGCCGAGCTCGAAGTCGGCCTGCGGCGCGATGCGGATCGGAACCGGCCCGGCGAACGTGTACGGATCGCCGTTCGCGACGAGGGCAAATGCTGCGCGGCCCCGGCCCAGGATCTCGAGCGCCGGGTCGAAGCGGCCCCGCCGCTCGGCCAGCAGGCGGGCGAGCTCCCAGGCGAACATGAGATTGCCTGCCCGAGCGCCGTCGTCCGCACGGCCGCGGGCCTCCAGCCGCCGAACTGCCTCAGCGTCGAGCCCGATGCCCGCCGCGAACCCGAAGCGACGCCCGTTGACGCGGCCGAGCGAGATTCGCCGCGTTCGGCCGGCGGCGAGCTGCTGCGCGGCCTCGAGCGGGTCTCCCGGCAAGCCGAGCGCCCTCGGGAGCACGTTCGCGCCGCCTCCCGGAAGGAAGCCGACAGGAGTGTCTGGGTCGATCCCGTTGAGAACCTCGTTGAAGACCCCGTCGCCGGAGAAGACGTACACGGCCTCGGCTCCACGCGCCTCGCGGGCCAGCTCGGTCGCGTGTCCGGTCCCGGTGTCCGCCGAACGTCGACGTCGCCGAGCGCCTTGCGATCGGCTCGACGTTCCTCGGTCACCGCGCTCGCGAACGGGTTGACGATCAGGAGCCGGCACGTCTATGCTGCCGGCGTCGCGTACCCGCGCATGCCGTCGATGAGCAGCGCGTAGAACCGGTCGGCGAGCTCGTCCGTGTCTCGGCCCGGTTGGAGCCAGGTGTACGCCCAGTTCGCGGCCGAGAGCGTGAGAAGAGCGGCTGTCGAATCGTCCAGATCCGTGCGCAGGTCGCCGAGCTCGCGCCCCTCGCGGAAGAGCGCGCGGACACGGTCCTCGTAGCGTCTCCGCTCGGCGAGGATCTCGTCGCGCCGCTCGCCCTCGAGGTACCGCCACTCGCGCATGAAGACGGTCGCGACGTCGAGCTGCTCGGCGACGACACGGAGGTGTCCCCGTAGCGCGAGCCGGATCTTCTCGGTCGGGGGCGCTTCGTCCGGGATCCCGTCGAGCGCGGCATGAAATGCGTCCGCGCCTTCTCGCATCGCCTCGTAGAGCAGGTCCTCCTTCGAGGAGATGTGCGCGTAGAGGGAGCCCTTCTGCACGCCCATCGCCTTCGCGAGATCGCCGATCGACGTCCCGTGGTAGCCCTTCTCCGCGAAGAGCCGGGCCGCCTCGCGAGTGAGCTCTGAGCGCCGCGTCGCCATCGCGGCGAGACTACACCGCGTGGAAGTGCACGATCTCGCGCCCGGGCTCTGGTACTGGCTGGCACCCCATCCCGACTGGCAGGCCGACGAAAACTGGCCCGAGGAGGTGCTCTGCGCCTACTACGAGGCGCACGACGCGCTCGCACTCTTCGACCCACAGGTTCCACGAGGCGAGGAGGACGAGTTCTGGGACGCGCTCGACACCGACGTCGACCGGGTCGGCCTTCCCGTCCGTGTTCTGCTGACCGCGCCGTGGCACGACCGCGACACGAAGCTCGTCGTCGACCGGTACGGCGCCGACGTCTGGGCGCACCCGGAGGCGCTGTGGAAGGGTCGTCCTCTATCGGAACATCTAGGCGCACGCGTGCGGACGTCGGCGGAGGAGTTGCCGGCGGGCGTCGAGGCCCTCCTGCCCGACGGCAACGAAGAAGGCCAGGCCTTCTTCTTCATCCGCGAGCACGGAACGTTGATCACCGGTGACATGTTCAGCGGCACCGGCGGCCGATTCCACGTCTTCGTCTCGCCGGAGGAGCCGAATCCGGAGGCGTTCCTCGCGTGGCTGCAATCCCTGCTCGAGCTCCCGATCGAGCGCGTCCTGATCGCGCACGGCGAGCCCGTGCTGAGCGACGGGGTCGCGCGGATTCGCGAGGCGCTAGAATCCGCCTAACGATCGTTCGGTAGGAGGCGCGAAATGAGCCGAGAGCAGGACTTTCTCGAGTACGTCCAGTCCGGAGGCCAGGTCGAGACGGGCGACTGGATGCCCGACGACTACCGGGCGAAGCTGATCAAGTTCATCGAGATGCACGGGAACTCCGAGCTGATGGGAGTCCTCCCCGAGCGCGAGTGGATCCTCCGCGCGCCGACGCTGCAGCGCAAGCTCGCGCTCACCGCCAAGGTGCAGGACGAGGTCGGCCACTCGCAGCTCATCTACCGCGTCGTCGAGGACCTCGGCAAGCCGCGGGCGCAGTGCCTCGAGGACCTGATCTCGGGCAAGTCGAAGTTCCACAACGTCTTCCACTACCCGACGAAGACCTGGGGCGACGTCGGGTGTCATCGCCTGGCTCGTCGACGCCGCGGCGATCATCAGCCAGAAGGCGCTCCTCAAGTGCTCGTACGCGCCGTACGCGCGGATCATGAAGAAGATCTGCTGGGAGGAGTCGTTCCACATCCTCCACGGACGCGACGTGATCCTGACGATGATGAACGGCACCGACGAGCAGCGCGAGCTCGTCCAGGAAGCGCTCGACCGCTGGTGGGGCCCGCTGATGCAGTTCCACGGGAACCCGATCGCGAAGGAAGACGATCCGATGTACCTCTGGCGGATCAAGAGCCAGGGGAACGGCGAGGCGCGCCAGCAGTTTCTCGACGGCTACGTGCCGCAGATCTGGGAGCTCGGACTGACGGTGCCGGACCCGAAGCTGCGCAAGGGCGACGACGATGTCTGGGAGTTCACCGAGCCCGACTGGGACGAGCTGAAGCACGTCGTCACCGGGCACGGGCCGATGACCCAGGAGCGGCTCGACCTCCGGCGCACGACCCGCGACGAGACCGCGTGGGTGCGCCGCGCCTTGCTCGCCGAAGCAGCGTGATCTTCGAGGTCTTCCGTCAGGAGCGAAAGGGACAGCCCTTCGCGCACGCGGGCTCGGTCGAGGCGCCCGACCAGACGTTCGCAGAGTGGTACGCGCGAGAGCAGTTCGGCCGGCGCGGCGAGTCGGTCGCGCTCTGGGTCGTGCGCGCGCGAGGACTGTGCACGAGATCGACGACTTCATCGACGAGCTCGAGCGCAACTACCACCGCGTGGACGGCTATCCGCTGAAGGAGAAGCTGAAGGAGGCACGTGAACGCGCGGGCAACTGCTCGAGATCGCTGACGACGAGCTGATCCTCGGCTGGCGCAACTCCGAGTGGACGGGCATTGCGCCCTTCCTCGAGGAGGACGTCGCGTTCTCGTCGATCGCCCAGAACGAGATCGGCCATGCGCGGGCGCTCTACCAGCTCGTCGCCGAGGAGCTTGGGACGACCGCCGACGAGCTCGCCTTCGACCGCAAGCCGGAGGAGTACCGCTGCTCGGCCTTCGTGGAGCTGCGGCTCGTCCCTGATTGGGGGAAGACCATCGCGCGTCACTACCTCTACGAGGAGGCGGACGAGCGGCGGATCAAGGAGCTGATGGAGTCGGACGACGCCGAAGTCGCCGGGCTTGCCGCGAAGATCGACCGCGAGGAGGCGTACCACCGGATGCACGCCCAGATGTGGCACGAGCGGCTCCAGGACGAGCCGCGCTACGTCGAGGCGCTGGAGGAGCTCCGGCCGCTCGTCGACCAGCGCGGCGAGCACCTGTCCGAGTTCGAGGAGCTCTGGGAGGAGATGACCGAGGTGCGCCGCTCGATCGCGGGGGCGACGTGGTAACCGCCGAGGCCGTCTGGAAGGCACTCGCCGAGATCCCTGACCCGGAGATCCCGCCGATCTCGATCGTCGACCTCGGCGTCGTCCGGGACGTCTCGGTGGAGAACGACACCGTCCACGTCGAGTTCACGCCGACGTTCCTCGGCTGCCCGGCGCTCGAGGTAATGCGCGACCAGATGGCGGAGCGGATCCGCGAGCTCGGCGCCGAGCCGGAGGTCGAGGTGATCCTCGACGACTCGTGGTCGACCGACCGGATCACCCCAGAAGGCCGCGAGAAGCTCCGCGAGTCCGGCTTCTCCCCTCCATCGCCGCGAGAGGCCGGGGGGCCGCAGCTCGTCCAGCTCCAGAGCAAAGCCTTCCGCTGTCCCTACTGCAAGTCCACGGACACGCGGCTCGAGAACATCTTCGGCCCCACCCCATGCAGGTCGTTGCGCTACTGCGAGAGTTGCCGCCAGCCCTTCGAGCAGTTCAAGACCATCTGAGCCGGTAGGTTCTCGTCGTGGCGAAGGTTCTGATCCAGTACTGCCCTGTCTGAGACAGCTACGACACACGGGCCGCGAGTCTCGCGGCCGAGCTGAATGACGAGACGGAACACGAAGCCGAGATCGAAGAGGGCGCCAAGAGCCAGTACGACGTGCTCGCTGACGGCGATCTGATCTTCTCGAAGCAGCAGGAAGGCCGGTTCCCCGGAGCACGCCGAGATCCGCAAGGCCGGCTGCTCGTCGGGGCTAGTGGCCGAAGCCGACGAAGAGCGCGGTGAAGGCGCAGAGCAGCAGCACGAGCGCTGTGCACCGGAATGAGAACCGCGATCCGGGGCCGCGCCAGACAGAGAAACGACGCGAGTAATCCGGCCGCGGCCGACCGAGTAGACCCAGGCCGGCGAGAACACCTCCGGAGTGTGGAACGGAAGGTCAGGCGTAGTGATCTCACGTTCGTCGGCGGTAGATCTTCCGGGACGGACCGAGCGTGTACGAGCGCCACGCACGGTACGGCGAAATAGCCCGAACCAGAGCGGTAAGGTTGCGTCGTCGGATCCCGGAGACGGCGAGCAGAGCTAGGACCACGACGCTGGAAGCAGGACTACCCACGAGCGAGCTGACGAGATCGCCGCGAGCTGAAGCAGACGGCGGACAGGACGTAACCCTCGTACCGTGCGCCGTTCGCTCGGGACGGTAGACCGATCGTAGATCCACTGGAGCGCCAGAGCCGCCTCGAAGGCGGCAGCCCCACCGATCACGAGGCAGGATCAGCGGAGCGCAACGGTGTCGGCAGCGTTATGCTTGTATCTCATGTCTGCTATTATAGCATAGATGCGATATGAGCCCTGACTCCTTCGAGCGCCTCCGCGAGCGACTCGCGCACGTCGATCCCGATCAGGGGTGGTTCTTCGCGCGCATCGCGGAGCAGGTTGCCGACCAGCGCAAGGCCCGCGGGCTCTCCCAGAAGGAGCTCGCCGAGCTGACCGGGACGACGCAGTCCGCGATCGCGCGGCTCGAGTCTGGCGGTCGCCCGCCGCGCATCGACACCCTGCTCCGCATCGCCGAGGCGCTCGACTGCGAGCTCGTCGTGGACCTCAGGAGCCGGTAAACCTCGGCACGCGCTTCTCGAGGAAGGCGTCGACGCCCTCCCGGAAGTCGTTCGTCTGCGTGGCTGCGGTCTGGAGCTCCGCCTCGAGCTCGAGCTGCTCCTCGAGCGTGTTGTGCGCGGCCGCGTCGAAGAGGCGCTTCGTCATCCCGACGCCTCGCGTCGGCATCGCTGCGAGCTGAGCGGCGAGATCGGCGGTGCGCGCGTCGAGATCGTCGTCCTCGACGACCTCGGACACGAGCCCCCAGTCGTGGGCCTCGGCGGCGGGCAGCTTCCGGCCCGACGTCATCCACTCGAAGGCTCGCGCGTAGCCGAGGAGCCGAGCAACGAAGTACGGTCCCGCCCGAATCCGGGACGAGGCCGATGTTGATGAACGCGGGGACGAAGCTCGCCGAGTCGGCGGCGATCCGGATGTCACAGGCGCAAGCGAACGACAGCCCGGCTCCGGCGGCAGCGCCGTTGACGGCCGCGATGACCGGCTTCTCCAGGGCTCGGATCGCGAGCACGTTCGGGTGGTAGTTCGAGCGTAGACGGCTACCGATGTCGCCGGGCGCCTCGCGGAACTCGGTCAGGTCCTGGCCGACGCAGAACCCGCGGCCGGCTCCCGTCAGGACGACCGCACGTACGCCGGGGTCGGCCGCTTCCTTCAGCGCCAGGCCGAGCGCCTCATGCATCGCCGCGTTGAACGCGTTCAGCACCTCGGGCCGGTTGAGCGTGATCGTCAGCACGCCCCCGTCCCGACCGGTCTCCACCTCCGCCATCCGCCGCAGCCTACAACCGGATTGCTAGCTTCGAGGCCTTGCCGAAACTGCACTACATCTCCGATCCGCCGAGCGAGGCCGAGGCGCTCGACGCCTACTCGCACGCGGTCACGTCGGTCGCCGAGAAGCTCGCACCCTCGGTCGCCAGCCTGCGAGTCTCGCGCCGGGTTCGTGGCGGCCGCCGGCTGGACGGAGGCGGTAGCGCCGTCGTTATCACGCCCGATGGATTCCTGCTCACCTCGGCGCACGTCGTCGCCCAGACCGACGGCTCGGGCCGCGCCTCCTTCGTCGACGGGCGCGAGCACGAGTTCGACGCTCGTCGGCGCCGATCCGCTCTCCGATCTCGCAGTCCTTCGCCTCGACACGAACGGCCTCACCGCCGCCGAGCTCGGAGACGCAGACCGGCTGCGCGTCGGCCAGCTCGTGGTCGCGATCGGCAGCCCGCTCGGCTTCGGCGGGACACTCACGGCCGGCGTCGTCTCGGCGCTCGGGCGCTCGTTGCCCGTTCCACAGGGCCGCGTCGTCGAGAACGTCATCCAGACCGACGCAGCGCTGAACCCCGGCAACTCGGGCGGCGCGCTCGCCAACTCGCAGGCACAGGTCGTCGGCGTGAACACGGCGGTCGCCGGCCTCGGCCTCGGCCTTGCGGTCCCGATCGACGAGGCGACTCGCAAGATCATCGCGGCCTTGATGAGCGAAGGGCGCTTTCGCCGCGCCTACATCGGCATCGCCGGCGGCTCGCGGCCGCTGCCGCCGCGGCTCGCCTCCCGGCTCGGTCGTCAGTCGGCGATCGAGGTCGTCGAGGTCATGGACGGAAGCCCCGCCCATGGCGCGGGCCTACGTGCCGAGGACCTGATCGTCGAGCTCGACGGCGTCGCGGTCGAGCAGGTCAACGACCTCCAGCGCCTAATGGCGGGCGAGCAGATCGGCCGCCCGGCCACGATGCAGGTCGTTCGCAGGGGCGAGTCGATCTCGGTCGAGATCGTCCCCGCCGAGCTCAGCGTCTGAGCGCGAACACGAGCCCGAGCACGAACGCGAAGGCCGCTAGCCGGTTCACGTCGACCGCCGGCTTCCACGTCACCTCGCCGTCCTTGATCACGTAGGCGCCGGCCGGCCTCGCGGCCAACCCGAAGCCCGCGCCGCCGTTGTTCTCTTCGTCGCCTCCGCCGCCCCCGCCGCCGCCGACTTTCGCGACGGGCACGAGCGTCACTCCCTCGGTCTCGATCGGGTCGCCGAAGACGCGCTTGACGTTCATCGCGTCGCGGGCTCCCTCCAGAATCTCCTCCACGTTCGGCATGGTTACCTCCCTTTGAACTCGGGTTTTCGCTTTTCGAGGAATGCGTTCAGGCCCTCTTTCGTGTCCTCGGACGCGAACGCCAAGTAAAGCAGCCGCCGCTCGTACTCGAGGCCGAGCTGGAGCGGGGCCTCGAACGCCCGGTCGATGCCCTCCTTGGCAAGCCGCGTCGCGATCGGGGCCTTGGACGCGATCTCGTACGCGACCTTCTTCGCTTCGTCGAGCCATTCGTCCGTGCCGACGACGCGCGCGACCAGACCCGCAGCCAATGCCTCTTCGGCGGTCAGGAAGCGCCCGCTCAGGATCACGTCCATTGCGAGCGACTTGCCGACCGCCCGCGTCAGGCGCTGCGTGCCGCCTGCGCCGGGAATGACGCCGACGCCGGTCTCCGGCTGCCCGAACTTCGCGCTCTCCGACGCGACGATCAGATCACAGGCCATTGCCAGCTCGCAGCCACCGCCGAGGCAGTAGCCGGAGACCGCCGCGACGAGAGGAGTCCGGAGCCCGCGGATCGCGTCCCAGCGCTCGATGCGCCGCTGGTAGTAGAGGTCGATCGCCGACGAGCGCGCCAGCTCCGCGATGTCCGCACCCGCCGCAAACGCCTTGTCGTTGCCGCCGAGGACGATGCAGCGAACCGCCTCGTCGCGGTCGAGCTCCTCGAGCGTCCCGACGAGCTGCTCCATGAGCTCGTCCGACAGCGCATTCAGCGCGTCCGGCCGGTTCAGGAGGACGACCGCGATCGGGCCCTCCCGCTCTACAACGACCAGCCAGCTCATTGCTTCTTGTCGAGGAAGCGCTTGATCGCGGCCTTCGGCTCGTCGGTCGCCATCGAGAGCGCGAGCCAGTCGCGAGCGTGGTTGATCGTCTCGTGCCACGCGAGGTCCTTCCAGAAGTTCAGGTGCTGCTTCGCATAGCGCGTCGTCTGCGGCAGCTTGCGCGCCAGGTTCTCGACCATCCGGTCGACCTCGGCGTCGAGCCCGGCCGCTGGGACGACCCGGTTCACGAGCCCCCACTCCTCGCACTTGCTCGCCGGAATCTCCTCGCACATGAGGACGATCTCGCGGGCCCGTCGGTCGCCGACCATGATCGTCAGCCACTGCGTCGCGCCGCCGGCAGGAACCGAGCCGTGCTCCGGCCCGACGTGGCGGATGAACGCGTCCTCGACCATCACGGCCAGGTCGCACGCCATCTGGAACTCGTTGCCGCCGCCGACCGCGATCCCGTTGATGCGCGCGACCGTCGGCTTGCCGATCTCGCGTAGCCGGTCGTGCGCATCCTTGAAGGCGCCGAACCATTTCCAGTACTCGGTCGGCTTGTCGACGTAGTCCTCGGCCCACGAGCTGAGGTCGGCGCCGACGCAGAACGCCCTCCCTGCCCCGGTGAGGACGACGACGCGGATCTCGTCGTCCCAGGAGGCGTCCTCGCAGGCGCGCGCGAGCTCCCGGAGCATCTGGAAGTCGAACGCGTTCAGCTTCTCCGGACGGTTGAACGTGATCGTCGCCCGCGGCGGCGCCTTCTCGTAGACGATCTTCTCGAAGCCCAGCTCCGTCGGGCGACAGTGGGCTTGGGTAGGAGGGCTCAGCCAAGGTCCGCGAAGTGGACGTGGAACGGGACGCCCATCTCCATCGCGTCCTTGCCGGTGGCCATGAACTCCTCGGTGCGGGCTGCCGCCTTGAAGGCATCCATGTCCGCGAACTCCCACTCGGCGTAGTACCGGAACTGCGGCTCGCCCATCGGCGCGCCGAAGATCGGCCCGTGCCGAAAGGTGGATCCGGGCACCTTGCGGCAGAGCTCCGCGTGCTGCTCGTAGCGCTCCGCATCGGGCTCGGTCTCGTAGACCACGAACGCTCTGACCATTCCCCCTCCTGGCTTGGTTTGACTGGGGGCGAGCCTATCCCGTTTTGAGATCGCCGTCGCGGTTCGGGGACTGGGCTAGGGGGCTTGCCGAATCCTGGTGCCGAGCGCGAGGGAGCGCGCGCGCCGCGGGCTCGGGTCGTAGATCTCGACGAGGTAGTCGGTCTTCGGATAGGCGAGGTACACGCTCGTCTGGAGCTTGTCCCGCCACACCGCCAGGCCGCCGTTCGCGGCCTTCGCCTGGTTGAAGCCGCGGAAGCGTCCGGACCGCTGGATCGTCGCGTAGGCGTTGGGCGTGGGATACGTCGCAACCGTCGTGTAGCTCGGTGCGCGGTCGCCGACCGAGACACCGCTCGGCAGGTACCGAACGTAGACGGCTCCGCTCGTCGTCCGCGTCAATTCGAGCGTGCCCGAGTTCGCCGGCCCGATCCAGTAGACGGGGCGGCTGGCCGAGGCGAATGAGCGGACGTCGCTCGCCAAGGCCGACGTCGGCACTCCGAGCTCGAGCTTGAAGGCTTTCGATCCGTCACCGCGGATCCGCAGTGCAGCCACGACCGCGACAGCGATTACGAGCAGCACGAGCACGGCGACGAGCAGTCGGCCGCCGAGCGTCCATCGCGTCTGGGCGACCGGCGGAGGGGAGACGGACGAAGCCGGGGCCGGAGGCGGAGGCGGCGCGGCGGCTGCCGGAGGCGCTACCTCCTTGGCGGGCCGCTTCGTCGGACGGCTTCGCGGAGCAGTCTGGTCCGCATTCTTGCGTGAGGGCGTGCGCTTCTCCGCCACGCGCCCGTCCTTCGGCGCCGGCGCGCGCTTTCTTTCCTCCAGCGACAACCGCTAGCCGTTGACTGCGGTGCGGGTCACCGCGTCGACCTTGACCGCGATGATCGTCGTGTGCCGTGGCAGTGACGCTGAAGCTCGCATCGCTGTCGCAGCGCACGACTGCACTCGTCGGGCGCCGCGAACGTCTTCACGAGCTGGAGATGGACGACGCCCCGTGCCGGGGTGCTCAGCTGCACCATCCGGAACTCGGACGTGTCGACCGTCCCGCCGGCGTCAAGCGTGCAGATCACTGTCGCCTCGTCGTGTCCGGTGTCCGAGACGAGAGTCGTCTTGGCCGTGAACATGTAGGAGCCCGCGGGGATGCTCGCCATCGTCGCAACCGTCTGGTTGACGTTCTGGGGAAGGTTCTGATCGCCGTCCCGGTAGACCTCTGTCGCGCTGGCGGTTCCCGGAGGCCCGGCCGGTCCGGCTGCTCCCTGCGGCCCGGCAGGTCCCTGTGGACCTGCTGGTCCCTGGGCGCCGGCGGGACCCGTTGCGCCCTGCGGGCCAGTTGCGCCTGTCGCGCCCTGAGCACCCGCAGCACCAGCTGCGCCTTGAGCTCCGGGAGCGCCCGCGGCTCCGGTCGCTCCGGCTGCACCTGCTGAGCCCTGAGGACCAGCGGCCCCCTGCGGCCCAGCCGGCCCGATCAAGCCTTGTGGGCCCTGAGGCCCTGCCGGCCCGGCTGCCACCCGGTGCGCCGTCCACACCTGGCGCCCCATCCATGCCCGGCGCCCCATCGAGACCTGGCGCCCCGTTGGCACCGGGCGCCCCGTCGACCCCTGCGAGCCCGCTTGACCCAGCGGGCCCCTGCTTCCCGGCCGCGCCCGCGGGCCCAACGGCCCCGATCGCTCCTGCCGTCCCCTTCGGGCCTTCCGGCCCAGAGGGTCCCATCGGTCCGGCCGGGCCAGCCGGCCCGGTAAGTCCTTGTGGCCCCATCGGTCCTGTCGCCCCGCTTGGGCCCGGTGGCCCCATCGGCCCGGGGACCGTCGCCGCCAACGATGACTGAGCCGTTGTAGGTGGAGGCGGCGCAACACCGCTTGGCTCGCCGAGCGCAACGCTCATGGCGCCCATCCGTCCGCCCTTGCCGCGCACCGCCGGCTTTGCCCCACGCAAGCCGAGCTTCCGGGCACGATCAGTCCAGGACGCATCAGTCCGGGAGGCATCCGTCCACGTCGCTCGCGGGCGGGCATCAGTCCGGGAGGCATCCGTCCACGTCGCTCGCGGGCGGGTCGACTCCGGACCACCCGAGGTGCCCTGCTTGACGACGACAGCCGCAGGTGCGCCGACGCCGACAACAAGCGCAGCAGTGGACGCGACAGCGCGCGTCGTGATGAGAGACCGCAGAATCACTCGATCTGAGGTAACTCAATCCCTCACCCAACGCCCTCCCCACAAAGGGTGAACTGTGCGGATTAGCTGCTGTTTTTGGGCAACCGCCCCAGGAGGTACCAGCCCAGAAGAGGTCCGCTCGCTGCGAGCGCGAACCCGGTGCGCCAGGAGCTGAAGTCGACGATGTACGCGAATGCAGCCGGAACGAACAGACCGGTCACAGCGAGCGTCGTCTGCTGAAAGCCAATCGCAGCTCCGCTGCGTGCTCTTCCCGCGAGCTCCGCGGCGGCCGTCACGGACAGTCCGTTCCACGCCATCGAGATCGCACCGGCCAGGACGACGACCGGTAGGAGAATCAGGAGCGGCCCATCGGCGAACACCGAGACCAGGATCGCGCCCGCCGCGCTCGCGAGGCCAATCCAGCGCAGCGGCCGGATCCGAGCGCCCATCACATCCGAGATCCACCCCGAGCCAACACGTGTGATCACCGCGCCGACCTGAACGACGGCGAGCACGGCGGCGGCCTCGCCCTGGCTCAGTCCATGCGCATCGTGCAGGAAGAGAACGAGAAACGCGGTGAGCGCGAGCTGAGTGAAGAGGTAGAGGCCGCTGCCCGTGCACACGATCCAGAGCCTCGAGTCACGCAGCGTCGAGGTCACGTCGCCGGCGTCGAGCTCGTGCTCCTCGCGACGGACGTGCTCCTTGATCGCCACGCCCGCCACAGCTGCGCTGGCAAGACAAACGGCACCGAGAAACACAAAGGACGCCTCGAGCCCTCCGGCGTCATTCAGGGCGGGGAGGGCGACCGCCGCAAGCGCCCCGCCGATCGGGATGGCCGTCTGCCGGAGGCCGAGGGCAAGGCCCCGTTGGTCCGCCGAGAACCACTGCATCACCGCCCGGCCGCTGGCGGCGTTCACGCTCGCGCCCATCGCGCCGGCCAGGAAGAGCAAGACGACGAGGAGCCAGAAGCTCGACGCCCAACCCGCCGCCGCCACGAAAACACCGGATATCGCGAGGCCGCTGGCAAGCACGACGCGCTCGCCGAGCCGGTCGGCGAGCAGGCCCCAGGGAAGGAGCGTGAGGATCGGTCCCGCCCAGACGCTCGAGAGCGCGAGACCGACCTCCGTGAGCGAGAGGTCGTAGCGCTCGCGCAAGGCCGGGGCGAGCACCGGGAGCCCGATCAGGACCGCGGAGAAGCTCGCCTGCGCCGCCGTGCCGGCCGCGAGTACGACCCAGCGATACCTCGGTTCTATAGGCCGAAGGGGTTGAACGGCTTCGGGCTCGTCGAAACGATCACGCTCTTCGTCTCGAGGTAGAGCTCGAGCGTGTCGAGCCCGAGCTCCCGTCCGAAGCCGGACTGCTTGTAGCCGCCGAACGGGATTCCGGGGAACGCCGTGTACGGCATGTTGATGCCGATGGTCCCCGCCTTGATCTTGCGGGCCAGCCGGTGCCCGCGCGCAGGGTCGCCCGTCCACACGGTCGCCATCAGCCCGTAGCGGGAGTCGTTCGCGATCCGCGCAGCGTCCTTCTCGTCCTCGAACGGGATGATCGTCACGACCGGCCCGAAGATCTCCTCCTGGGCGACCTTCATCTCGTTGTCGACCTTCGCGAGCACGGTCGGCGGGTAGAACGCGCCCTTGCCTTCCCCGGGCTTCCCGCCGGCGACGACCTCGGCGCCTTCCTCCCGGCCCGTCTCGACGTAGCCGTGCACGCGATCACGATGATCGGTCGAGATGAGCGACCCGACCTGGGTCTCGGGGTCGAGCGGATCGCCCTGCTTGAGGCGGCCCGCGGCCTCGGCGAACTGCGACACGAAGTCGTCGTAGATCGAGCTCTCGACCAGCACGCGCGAGCGCGCCTCGCAGCTCTGGCCGGCCGAGTAGTAGATCGACCAGACGGAGCTCGGGATCGCGTCGTCGAGGTCGGCGTCAGCGAAGACGAGGTTCGGGCTCTTGCCGCCGAGCTCGAGGGTGAGCCGCTTGATCGAGTCGGAGCCGTCTCGCATGATCTGGGCGCCGGTCTCGGTCGAGCCGGTGAACGCGATCTTGTCCACCCCGGGATGCTTGACGAGATGGGCGCCGATCGTCTTCCCCGGCCCCGGGACGACGTTGATCGAGCCCGGCGGGAAGCCGACCTCGTTCGCGAGCTCCGCCATCCGCAGCGCGGTCAGAGGGGTTAGCGAGTCGGGCTTGAGGACGACCGAGCAGCCTGCGGCGAGCGCAGGCGCCAGCTTCCAGGTCGTCATCATCAGCGGGTAGTTCCAGGGGACGATCTGTCCCGCGACCCCGACCGGCTCTTTCAAGGAATAGAAGAGGAGCGAGCCTCCGAGCGGGTTGGCGCGTCCCGCGATCGAGGCGATCGCCGAGGCGTAGAAGCGGAAGTTCTCAACCGCCTGCGCGAGCTCAGCCTTGACCGAGGAGATCGCCTTGCCAACGTTGCGCACCTCGAGCTCCGCGAGCTCCTTGCGGTTGGACTGGATCGCGTCGGCGAGCGCGTGCAGGAGCCGGGAGCGCTCGGTCGGCGGCGTTCTGCCCCAGTCGCCGTCGAGCGCCGCCCGCGCAGCCTCGACCGCGCGATCGGCGTCGCCTTCGGTTGCCATCGCCACCTTGGCGAGCGGCTCGCCGGTCGCAGGCTCGATGAGCGCCTTTAGCTCACCGCCGGAAGGCTCCGACGCCTCGCCGTTGATGAAGAGCAGGTACTCGCGCTCGGTCGCGACCGCCATCGACCAGGACGATACCGCAGGCCTCAATCTTGCCACGAAGCTGTCGCCCACACGCGCGGATTACGGCGCTAGGCTCGCAGTGGGGAGGAGGCTGGGCGCGCCTTATCTAAGGAGTCGTCGCTCGAAGAGAGCGGCCTGGCCCTGGCCGACACCCACGCAGAGCGTTGCGAGGCCGTAGTGGCCGCCGCGGCGGCGAAGCTCGTGCAGGAGCGTGACCACGAGCCGGGCGCCGGTCATGCCGAGCGGATGGCCGATCGCGATCGCGCCTCCGTTCACGTTCACGCGCGCGGGGTCGAGACCGAGCTCGCGGATGACGACGAGGCTCTGCGAGGCGAAGGCCTCGTTCAACTCGACCAGGTCGATGTCGCCTATCTCGATGCCGGTTCGGTCGAGCAGCTTCCGAACCGCAGGCACGGGCCCGATTCCCATCACCCGCGGGTCGACTCCCGCGACAGCGCTGCCGACGAACGCCCCGAGCGGCTCGACGCCAAGCGAGCGAGCACGCTCCTCGCTCGCGATCACGAGCGCGGCGGCGCCGTCGTTGATGCCGCTCGCGTTCCCGGCCGTGACCGTTCCGCCCTCGCGAAAGGCCGGCTTGAGGGCCGCCATCTTCTCAGCGTTCGTGTCGGGCCGCGGGTGCTCGTCGCGAGCCACGCCCTCGATCGCCACGATCTCTTCGTCGAACCGGCCCGACTCAGCGGCGGCGGCCCAACGCTGCTGCGAGCGCAACGCAAACGCGTCCTGCTCCTCGCGGCTGACTCCGTACCGCTCGGCGACGTTCTCGCCCGTCTCGCCCATCGACTCGAGCGGGAACATCTGTTCCATGCGCGGGTTCGGGAAGCGCCACCCGAGTGTCGTGTCCCAGACCTGCTGATCGCCGCCGTCCTCGTCCGGCTTTGCCATCACCAGAGGTGCACGGCTCATGGACTCGACTCCCCCTGCGACGAACAGGTCGCCGTCCCCGGCTGCGACCGCGTGCGAGGCCGAGACGACCGCCGAAAGCCCCGACGCACAGAGCCGGTTCAGGGTCACACCGGCAACCGATTCGGGCAGGTCGGCGAGCAGCGCCCCCATGCGGGCCACGTTGCGGTTGTCCTCCCCCGCCTGGTTCGCGGCCCCGAAGTAGACGTCCTCGATCTCGCCGGGAGTGACACCGGCGCGCCCGACCGCCTCCTTGATCACCGCGGCAGCTAGGTCGTCCGGCCGCACGCCGGCCAGGGCGCCGCCGTGCCGCCCCACGGGCGTTCTGACCGCAGATAGGACAACCGCACGGGCCACCGCTTCAGCCTATTGGACGAGCGGCGGCTCAGGCCGGGAGCCGAACGAGCAGCCCTGCGACCGCGTCGAACATCCACACCTGTCCGTCGGCCACAGCGAGCCCGTCGACGAAGAACCGGCGCGTGGGCGCGACGCTGCGAGTGATCGCTCCGCTCTGGTCGACCTTGAGAATGGCCCCCGCCTGGGGATCGCCTCGCCGATCCGCGTCGACGTCGGCTGCGGCCACCCAGAGATTCGCTTCGTCCGAGACGACGCCGATGCCGCCCCCTCCGATCTCTGTCTGCCCGAGAACTCCTCCGTCCGCGCGCGAAACCCGCAAGAGGTCCAGCCCGCGGCCGGTGATCCAGAGCTCGCCGCCGAAAGCCGTGATCCGCTCGGCGGCGACCTGCATTCCGCCGGGGATCGTTGACTCGCTCACCACCGTGTTGAAAACCGGATCGATCTTGTCGAGCGTGTTCACCCGATGGTTCAGGACCCAGAGGAACAAGCCGTCGAAGGTGAAGCCGGCCGGTCCGTCGCCAACGGGGATGCTCGCCACCCGCTGGTTTGTCTGCGGGTCGATGCGCAGGATCGACCTGCCCGCGTCGTCGGCCACCCAGACCGCTCCGCCACCCGCCCAGAGGTAGGGAGCGCCCGCACCGAGACCGATCTCGACGGCGACTCGGTTCGCGAGCGGATCGATGCGGTACATCGTCGAGCCCTGCAGGGCGATCGCCCAGACGGCTCCCTCGCCGGCGACGACCGACCAGACCGCGACGCCGGGGAGGCGGATCCGGGCCTGGACAGCACCTGTGGCCGGGTCGATCCGCTGAACCTCGCTTCGACTACGGCACGCAATCCAGACGGAGCCGAACCCCACCGCCATCCCGTATTGGAGGTACGGCTGGCGGGCGCCTCCGCAAACGCGGAACGCGGTAGCTCCCGGCAATGGGCTCGTCGGCGGCGGAAGCGGAAGGACGGTGACGCTTCGCAGCGGCTTGGTGACCCGGCCAAGCTGGGCGACGAGCCGCCAGCGTCCCGCCTGCTTGAGAACGAGCCTGGCCCGGTAGCGCCCCGGCCCGATGCGTCGCGTAGGGAAGACGACCGCTTTGCCGGAAGGCGGGCGAGCGACGATTCGGGGCTTTGCTCGCGGCTCCGGCCGAACGGTGACCGTCGCATTCCACGCCTGGCCTGCGGTCAGCGGACGAGGCGGCTGCGAGATGGTCGCGCGCACCGGCGGCGCATGGGCGATTCCGAGCAGGAACGCGAGCAGCGTGACCACTCGTAAAAGGTAGCTAGAAAGCTAGGTGACGAACTCGACCCGCACGGGCTCGCTGAAGGCGCCGATCTCTTCCCCGCGGCGAAGGAGCTCGCGCACCGCGGCCCTACCCTCGTCGCCGTAGTCCTCGGTCAGCTCGTTCACGTACATGCCCACGAAGCGGTCGGCGAGCTCGTCGTCGAGGCCCCGCCCGAACTGGAGCGCGTACTCGAGCGCTCGCTCGCGGTTGTCGAGCCCTGCGCGGATCGAAGCGGCAAGCACCGACGACAGCTCGCGCAGGACGTCTTCGCCCAGATCACGCCGCGCCACGTTGACGCCGAGCGGCATCGGCAGGCCGGTCTCGACCAAGCCACCATTCTCCGAGGTCGACGATCTTCTGGAGGCCGGCGCCCGCGTACGTGAGCTGGCCCTCGTGGATCAGGAGCCCTGCGTCGGCCTTGCCGGACACGACCTCGTCCATGATCTCGTCGAAGGGCACCTCTCGCCACTTGAAGTCGCCGAGCCTGAGCCGGAGGCCGAGGAAGGCGGTCGTCATCCGACCCGGCACGGCGATCTCGACCCTGCGGAGGTCGTCGTCCGAAAGCGGCTCGCGCGCTACGACGATCGGCCCGTAGCCGGAACCCATGCTCGCCCCGTGCGGCAGCAGGACGTACTTGTCCTGCACGTAAGGGTACGAGTGGAGCGAGATCGCCGTCACCTCGAGGCGACCCTCGAGCGCCCATTCGTTCAGCGTCTGGATGTCCTGGAGGACGTGCTCGAACTCGAAGCCTCGCGCATCGACCTCGCCCACGGCGAGGGCCCAGAACATGAACGCGTCGTCTGGATCCGGGCTGTGGCCGAGCCTGATCTTCATCCTTGACCACGCCCGAAGAACCAGCGCTCGAGGGGGCCGAGCAGCTCCTTGCGCGTGAACGGACGAATGTGCTCCGGCCGCCCGTCGTCCTCGGAGACCCGCGCATCGTCGTCGAGAATGCCGTTCGCTTCGTTGAGCACGTCGTCGAGCTCGTGCCCCTCGAAGACGTAGTCGTCCCGGCGGGGCTCGTCGCTCGGCCGGTACTGCGGGTTCACGGCACGGCCGACCGCCCACGTGCCGCCGGTCATCCGCTCGATCCAGATCACGATTCGCTCCTCGCTTCCCGCCTCGTCGAATCCGTGCAATTCGCGTTCTGCGAAGCGCGAGGCGGTCGAGAGCTTGCGCATGGGGCCAGGATACAATCGCCTCCGATGGCGAGGCTGTCCTCCTTACTCCGCAACCCATTCTCGTTCCTCTTCGCCCGCTCCAGCCACATGGACCGCGTCGCCGCCTATCTCATTCGCGAGCACGAGCGTGGCCGTTCCCTCGACGAGATCCTGGAAGACCCCTATGTGCGCAACCGCTGCACGCCCGAGGAGCGCGCACGCCTGCTCGACCGGCCGGAGCTGATCCGCGCCCTGGGCGACGACGCCGTCACCGCGGCTCGCGCCGAAGGCGCATAGCCGCTTCACGCCAAGCCCGGCTCCGGCGGCGGATGGTTGTGATATCTCCGACGGCGTTTAGAGCTTTTGGCCTATTCGCTTCGATCTCGCCTGCTCTAGGGCAGCGGCGCCGATCGCCACATCCCAGGCTGCGATCCCGTTCGACTTGAAGACGACGATGTCGTCCGGAGAGCTTCGCCCCACGATCTCGCCCGCGACGACCTCGTGGAGCTCGTGCACCTCGAGCCAGTCGAGGACGCCGCGCTCGACCGGCTCGATGAGGTCCCCGGACTCCAGCCGGGCCTGCTCGATGGAATCGCAGCAGACGAAGACGGCCCGCTCGAGGACGACGTTGTCGAGCTCTCGCGCGCGAGGGTCGTTCGCTCCGACCGCACACACGAGCGCGCCCGGCTGGAGCCACTCGCCGCGCAGCACCGGGTCCTTCGAGGTCGTGACCGTGACGACGACGTCCTGCTCGGCGGCGTCACGGTTGGTCTCGCCCGGCTCGGCGCCTGTCTTCTTGCAGAACGCGCGCAGGCTTTTCTCGGTGCGGCAGTAGGCGACGACGCGCTCGATTCCCGGCAGCGCCTCCCGGATGCAGGCGACCTGGCTCTCAGCCTGCCAGCCGCAGCCGATGATCCCGAGCGTGCGCGCCTCCGGCTTGGCGAGGTACTTGGCCGCGACGCCGCTTGCGGCGCCGGTCCGCAACTGGCCCATCTTGTCGGCCTCGATCACACCCGCGAGCCCGGCCTTCGCCGTGTCGAAGAGCACGACGACGAACGGCGTCCCGCCAGGGAGCCACACATATGTCTTCACGGCCGCGAGCCCGAGCTCGGTGTCGGCTGCGGACATGACTGCGAACCCGCCGTCGGGGAGCCGCGTCCGTGTGCGCGGCCGGTTCTCGATCGCCCCTCGCGCCTGGCGCTCGAAGCAGGCCTCGATCGCCGCGAGCGCGTCCGCTGGCTGGAGGAGCTCGGAGATCTGGGCTTCGGTCAGGTAGAGAGTCAGGGCAAACGGAAGCCTATTTCGGCGTCACCGCCATCGCGACCGGACCCCCAGCGACCCGTCGCTATCATGGGTCGCCCTTGCGCCCGTAGCTCAGGGGATAGAGCGCTGCCCTGCGGAGGCAGAGGTCGCACGTTCGAATCGTGCCGGGCGCATCGGCGCTTCTTCCCTGTAAAGGGCGGGGTTCTACCAGATGGCCTAAGCGCCGCCACCGCCTCGGGCGTTCCCCATCTCGGCGCTCCGACTGAGCCGGCCTAGCCAGGTTGACGATGGAAGAGACTCACAGAGGGATCAAGCCCACGGCGCGGGAGCAAGCGTTCCCGGCGCGGCGCTCTTAGAGCCTCGCACCACCGATTCGGTTATTCGGTGGAAGCTGCACGACGAGCGGCTTTCGGCGCTGGGTCTCACGTCATTGCGGTTAGGGTCAAGCGTCCGAAGCTGGCCGGAGCGCGAGCTAGGTCGAGAGGAGCCCAATGAGGGGCGCGATCGAGAATGAGCCAGACGCGAGCTCCCGCCTCGCAGGCCTGATCCAGGAACGTCCACTCGCGAGCTTCTTCGTCCTTGCCTACGCGATCTCTTGGATTCTCTGGCTACCGCTCGTCGTCTCCGGCGACGGCTCTCCTACAGGCTTCGGCGTCGTCCTGGTACTCCTGGGATCGCTGGTGCCTTCCTCAGTAGCGATCGTGCTCGTCGGCGTCATACATGGCAAACCTGGGGTACGGAAGCTGCTCCGTCGGCTTCTTATCTGGCGAGTCGGCATTGGCTGGTGGGTGGCTGTCGTGCTGGTGTCAGCCCTTGGGGTCGGCGCGGTCGGCTTGAGCGTCCTGCTCGGAGGCGACTCTCCCGATGTCACCGTGGCGATCCCTGGGGCCGTAGTCCTGCTCCTCCTCTCCATCTTCCCGGGCAGCGCGGGGGGCGAGGAAATCGGATGGCGTGGGTTTGCTCTGCCACATCTACAAGCTGTCCGGAGCGCCCTTGGCGCGAGCGTCGTCCTTGGTGTCGCGTGGGGCGTGTGGCACCTACCGCTGTACCTGACCGGAGCGGACATGCGCCCGCTCAGTCTCTTCGCCCCGTGGGTCGTCCTCACCGTCGCCGCCTCGATCATCCTCACGTGGATGTACAACGGCACCGGCGGGAGCCTCTTGATCGTGGTTCTGTTCCACGCCGCTTCCAACCTGCCCTTGACGGTCTTCTTTGAGCCGCTCGAAGACGAGATCACACAGCCCTTCCTGATTTACGTCGGGCTGATGGTCCTCGCGGCCGCGCTCGTGGTGGCCGCTACGGGACGGGCAACTCTGTCCCGCACTCACACCAAGCAGGTTGCAGTACCTTGACCTCGGTCCTCGGCCGGTGCCCCGCCCGGCCCGCTCGGCCAGGCCAGCGAAGCGGCCCTTGAACATCAGCCAGGGCTCTACGTGGCGGCGGTTTCCGCCTGTCGCTCGGCTTCGATCTTCAAGTGCTGAAGGCCCGAGTCGATTGCCTTCTGTAACGACTTGGTCATCGAGTGACGGAGCAGCCGGACAATGAGGCCGTCCCATGACTCCGCCGATCTGACCATTGTCTTCCCGTCCTGCTGTTCGAATTGATGGACGTGGATCGCCTTGATGCCGAACGTGGTTCCCAACCAAACGATGCGGTGAGGGGATTCGACGGTCTGAAACGCCGATTTGATCGTCCCCGGCCCAGCTTTCCAGCGGAACTCCGTCCCCGGAGCAACCGGGCCCCCCAGCGTCGCGGACTTGACGTCGGGGTTC
>CAWANR010000008.1:0-77477 GCA_963783465.1 uncultured Actinomycetes bacterium
GCGGCCGCAGTCCTGGTCGCGATGGCGGCGATATGGGTCTAGGAGTTCGCGTCCAGGACCTGACCTTCTCGTACCCGGACGCGACGGCTCCGTCCCTCTCGAACGTCTCGCTGAGCATCGAGCCTGGAGAGGTCGTCGCCGTGCTCGGCCCTTCGGGCTCAGGAAAATCCACGCTCCTGAGAGCGCTCGCCGGGCTCGTGCCGCATTTCCACGGCGGCCATTTCGAGGGGCAAGTCGAGATCGACGGCCGGGATACACGACGCACCGGCCCGGCTGAGCTTGCCGGACGGGTCGCGACGCTCTTCCAGGATCCGGAGGACCAGGTCGTGTTCGGGCGCGTAGCAAACGAGGTCGCCTTCGGCCTCGAGAACGTCGGGACGCCCCCGGAGCGCATCTGGCCGCGAGTCCAGGCGGGCCTAGCCGAGGCGGGCATCGAGCATCTCGCCGAGCGGCGCACGGAGACGCTTTCGGCCGGCGAGCTGCAACGCGTCTGCCTGGCGTCTGTCCTCGCGCTCGGCCCGGCGCTCCTGCTGCTCGACGAGCCGACGTCCCAGCTCGACCCCGCGGGGGCCGAAGCGCTCCTCGACCTCGCCGTCCAGCTCGACTGCGCCGTCGTCGTCTCCGAGCAGAGACCTGCGCTGCCTCTGGAGCGCTGCGATCGCGTTCTCTTCCTCGAAGCTGGACGCCTCCTCCTGGACGCACCACGCGGGCCTGCCCTCCACTGGCTCGCCTCGAACCGTCCCGGTTACCTTCCGGCCGAGGCTCCGTCACTCGGGGACAGCGAGGTCGAAGGCGAGGAGCTGTGCCGCCTGGACGACGTGACGTACGCCTACATGGACGAGCCCGTGCTGAGCGGCGTCTCACTCACGCTCCGCCGCGGAGAGGTGCTCGCACTAACCGGCCCGAACGGAATCGGCAAGACGACGCTGGCGAAGATTGCGGCAGGGCTTCTTGCGGTGCAGGAGGGGACCGTGGAACGCCACGGGCGCGCGTGCTACCTCTCACAGGACCCGGGTCGCTATCTCGTCACGGATCGCGCCGAGGACGAGGTTGCGCTTGCGGTCGGCGGTGACCTCGGGCGGGCGCGGCGGACGCTTGGCGAGGTCGGTCTCGCGGGCTTCGAACGGCGCCATCCTCGCGACCTCTCGAGCGGCGAGCGAGAACGGCTTGCGCTCGCCTCGGTGCTCGTGGCCGATCCGGAGATTCTGATTCTCGACGAGCCGACCCGTGGAGTCGACCCGCCTCGCAAGGCCGAGCTCGCCGAGTTGATCCGCCGCGACGCATCGCACCGGGCGACGCTCGTCGTCACGCACGACCTCGTCTTTGCGAGTGAGGTCGCCGACGGCGAGGTCGAGCTCGGGGCGGCGCGGGAGCCGGCTCATGCCTAGGCTTGCGGCCCTCGTCGCCGGCGCCGCCGCGGTCGGGGCGGCCGCCTGGGTCGCCCTTGCCCCGGAGCACTCAGGCCTGCCGCTGCTGCTCGCCGCGATGGGACTGATCGTCGCCGGCGCTGCATGGCTCGAGACAGGCTCCGGCGCCTCGAAGGAGATCGTGCTCGTCGCGACCCTGGCCGCGGTCGCCGCCGCAGGGAGAGTGCTCTTCGCCGCGGTCCCGGGCGTCCAGCCGGTGACGGTGATCGTCGTCGCAGCAGGTGCGGCGCTCGGAGCGCGAGCAGGCTTTGCGACAGGCGCTCTCGCCGCGCTCGCGTCGAACTTCTTCCTGGGCCAGGGCCCGTGGACCCCGTGGCAGATGCTCGGCTGGGGAGCGTGCGGGCTAGCCGGGGCTGCGCTCGCACGCCTGATTCGACACCGGATTCCGTTCGCGATCGTCTGCTTCGTCCTCGGGTTCGCGTTTAGCGCCCTGATGGACCTCTGGTACTGGATCGCCTTCTGGCCACACACGTGGCAGGCTCTCACCGTCGTCTTCGGCCAGGGATTCCCGTACGAGGCGGCGCACGCGATCGGGAATGTCGTGATCGCCGTCGCGATCGGGCCCGAGCTCAAGCGGCTCCTCGAGCGCTACGCGCGGAGGCTGCGGACGGAGGTCGTATGGGCGTGAGGCTCGCGGTGGCCGTGGTGTCCGTGGCGGTCGCCGCCTCCCCGGCCGGGTACGTCTCCTCCCACCAGCAGCCCGACGGTGGCTTCGCCGAGCCCGGCGGACAGTCCGACCCGGCACTCAGCGCGTGGGCGGTCCTCGGCCTCGTCGCTTCCGGTCAGCAGCCGTCGGGACCCGCAGCGGAGTACCTCGCGGGACGGCCGGCCTCGGGCGCGACGGAGCTTGCGCTACGGATCCTCGCGCTCGACGCGCTGGGACGTGACACGAGCGCCGAGGTCGCGCGCCTCGAGGGCTTTCGCCGGCCGGACGGGAGGATCGGCCCGCTCGTCAACTCGACGATCTGGGGCGTGCTCGCGCTGCGCGCCACCGATCGGCCGGCGGCGAGCAGCGTTCGGTATCTCCTGCGCGCCCAGCACCGCAGCGGCGGCTGGGCCTGGTACCCGCGCGGTGCTCCGGACTCGAACGACACGGCGGCCGCGATGCAGGCGCTGCGCGCAGCCGGCGTCGGTGTCCGGTCGCGGCCGATTCGCAGGGCCATCGCCTACCTCCGCAGCCTGCAGCACAAGGACGGCGGCTACCCCCTCGTCACTGGTCGCGCCTCGGACGCGCAGTCGACGGCCTGGGCAATCCAGGCGTTCGTGGCAGCGCACCGCAACCCCGGTCGAGCGCCGTTTCGCTACCTAGCGAAGCTTCGGCGCTCCGACGGGAGCTATCGCTACTCGAAGGCGTTCGCCACGACGCCTGTCTGGGTCACGGCCCAAGTGCTGCCGGCGCTGGCCCGGCGCCCGTTTCCGCTTCGTTAGGCTCGGCCCATGGCCGGGCGAGTAACGGCGTCAATCATCACGATCGGCAACGAGCTCCTCGCGGGCGACACGATCAACACGAACGCCGCCTGGCTCGCCCAACAGCTCGAGGAGCTGGGCGTCGTCGTCACGCTCATGGCCTCGCTGCCCGACGAGGTGGAGCGGATCGCCGAGTTCGTGCGCGCAGAAGCGCCGCGTGCCGATCTCGTCATCGTCACGGGCGGCCTCGGCGGCACGCCGGACGACGTCACCCGCGAAGCGATGGCTGAGGCGTTCGGTGCCCCGCAGGACGAAGTCGTCGAGCTCGCCGAGCGGCTCCGCGCGCGGTTCCCGGCCGATCCGGAGTACGCGGCCCGCTGGGCGAACCTGCCGGGAGGCGCGCGGCCGCTCGAAAACCCGCTCGGCGGGGCACCCGGCTTCGTGGTCGCCAACGTCTACGTGCTGCCGGGACTGCCCTCGGAGATGCAGGCGATGTTCGGCACGGTGGCGTCCGAGCTCCAGACGGAGCAGCCGATCACGTCGTGGCGGCGCACGTACGAGACGACCGAGGCGAAGATCGTGGGCGTGCTCGAAGCGATGGGCAGCCGGTACCCCGGCGTCCTCGTCGGCTCGTACCCGAAGTTCCACGTCGACGGCGCGACCGTCGAGGTCGTCGTCAAGTCGTCCGATCCCGCCGCGCTGGAAGCGGCTGTTGCCTGGATCGAAGAGGCGCTTGACGAGGCAACGCGCTGACCGACCCCCAAAAGGGGGTGTCAAAAGGGCCACTTTGCGCGGATTGTGAGTGTGGTGCTGCGGCACAGCGCTCTCCCAGTCGACGCCCGGACCGTTGCGGACGGGTGGCAAAAGCTCCTGATGCTCGGGGCGCTCGTCGTCCTGCCCGTGCCCGCACTCACCGCGAGCGGGCTCGCGGTCCCGATTCCCTCTCTCGTCTATCAGGTCGCCTCCGGCCTCGCCGAGCAGACACAGGCGATCGTCGTTCAGCTCCCGGGCTTCGACGCCGTCGTCGCCGATGGGGGCACAGAGTCGAGCGTCGGGGTAGTGATCAGACGGTCGACGGCAGAGCTCTCTGCGCTCGGCACAGCGACCGGCGAGCAAACGGCGACTATCAGTCGTGCGTCCGGGAACGAGGCGCAGAGCGGATCGAAGACCGGGGCGAAGGACTCGCCTGTTGCAGCCGGAGACAGCGCGCCGACAGGGGATCAGAGCACAGCGGCCGGAAAGACCCCCGGGGAAGAGTCGGCCGGGGGCCCTGCTCCGGTCGTTCCACCGCCGGCTGGATCTGAATCGCAAGCACCACCGCCGCCTCCTCCACCGCCCCCTCCTCCACCTCCGCCTCCGCCACCGCCACCTCCTCCACCTCCGCCTCCGCCGCCGCCACCACCACCACCACCACCGCCTCCGCCACCTCCACCTCCGCCTCCGCCTCCGCCCTCCGCCTCCGCCTCCACCACCTCCACACCCTCCGCCACCTCCACCGCCTCCGCCGATCCAGGTCCCGCCCAAGATCCCCGACGAACCGCACTAGCCCACCCTCGTCATGTCCTTCCTGAGGAATTGGCGCCCTCGAGCGAGCCAGTCGCCGCGAGTCGAAGAGCGGCCGCCTCGCCTGGTCCTCCGCTTTGCGGTCGTGACCGCGCTCTCGCTCGGGCTCGGCGGCGCAGCGATCATCGTCTTCACGAGGCACCTCAACACGCTGCAGGCCGAGCGGACGGCCGCGAAGCATGCGCAGTTCGTGGGCCAGGAGGTTCTCTCGGACCGCCTCCAGCCGTCAGACCTCACCCGCCCCGTCAGCGCGAGCCGTCGAGATGAGCTCGACAAGATCTTCGAACGGAAGGCGCTCCTTCCGGGCACCGTTCTCGTCACGCTGAGCAGGGCGGACCGGGTCGTCACGTACTCCACCGACCACAACCTCATCGGGCGCAAGGAAGCGAGTGCCTCGCGCACCGAGCAGGCGCTGAGCGGGACCGTCACCAGCGAGGTCACCTCGATCCGGGAACCGGAGAGCAAGGACGCGCGCCTGAAGGTGCTGCGCTCCTACGTGCCGATCGAGGTCGGGCGAACCCGCGGCGTCGTCGCGATCCACCAGGACTACGGGCCCATCGAACGGGCTGCGCGCGCGGCCCTGCTTCCGGTGGCCGGAATCCTCGAGCTCGTGCTCGTCCTGCTCTTCGCCCTGCTCCTGCCCTGCTCATGCGCGTCACGAGGCGCCTTCGCCGGCACGCGGAGAGCATTCAGCACCAGGCGCTCCACGACGAGCTGACCGGCCTACCGAACCGCCTTCATTTCCGCTCTTGGATCATTCGCGAGCTCGAAGCCGCCAGGCGCGAGGAAGCTCCGATGTCTGTGCTCCTCCTCGACCTCGACCGCTTCAAGGAGATCAACGAGACACTCGGGCACGCGAGCGGAGACGAGCTGATCCAGGCCTGCGCAGAACGGCTGCGCGGCGTCATTCCCGACGACGCGGTGTTCGCCCGGCTCGGTGGTGACGAGTTCGGTGTAGCCGCAGGAGGACTCGACGGTGACGGCGCAGTGGCTCTCGCCGCGGAGATTCGTGCAGCGCTTGGTCCGGCACTCGTTGTGCGAGACATCCCTCTCGTCGCCGAGGCCAGTATCGGCATCTCGACCTATCCGGAGAACGGTCTCGACGCCGATGGGTTGCTCCAGACGGCCGACGCGGCCATGTACGTCGCGAAGGACAGGCGAGTCGGTTTCGTGCACTACGACGGCACGCTCGAAGGCAGCACCGCGGACGCGCTCACGCTCGTCAGCGAGCTTCGTCCCGCCCTCGAGCGCAAGGAGCTGATCCTCCACTTCCAGCCGCAGATCGACCTGGTGAGCGGCGGGGTCTCCGGTGCCGAGGCGCTCGTGCGTTGGCAGCATCCGGAGCGCGGCCTCCTTCAGCCCGGAGCATTCGTCCCCTACGTCGAGCGAACCGGCGCCAGCAGGGAGCTGAGCAACTACGTCCTGGCGGGGGCGACGGCTCAGCTTCGAAGCTGGCGCGAGCGCAGATTCGATCTCGGGATAGCCGTCAACCTGACGATGTACGACCTCCTCGACACGACCCTTCCCGATACGATCGCCGAGCTCATCGCCCAGAGCGAGTTGGAGCCCGATCGGCTCGAGCTCGAGATCACCGAGAGTCTCATCATGGGCGATCCGGACCGGGTGCTCGCCGTCGCCGAGCGGCTGAAGGCCGTCGGTGTCCGGCTCGCGATCGACGACTTCGGCACGGGCTACTCGTCGTTGAGCTACCTGAAGAGCCTTCCGGTCGACATCATCAAGATCGACAGGTCGTTCGTCATGGGCATGGGCTCGAACGAGAGCGACGCGACGATCGTGCGATCGACGATCGAGCTCGCGCACAACCTCGAGCTCCGGGTCGTGGCGGAAGGGGTCGAGGATGCTGAGACCCTGGAGCGGCTTGCTGCCTTCGGCTGCGACTTCGCGCAGGGCTACTTCATCTCGCGTCCGTGCGACGCGTTGGACTTCTGGCCGTCGGTTGCCGCTTTCAGAGAGAAGCGCAAGGCGGCGGCATGAGCCCAGGAGGGTCTAGAAGCTGCCGGGGTCGGCCAGATGGCCGTCGCGGTCCACGTAGCCGTCCTTCGCGCCGACGACGAGCATGACCAGGTCCTCGTCGCCGATGCTCGTTATCCGGCGTGGCGTCGTCGACTCGACGTGGCAGACGCCGCCCGGCTCCAGCTCTCGCGTCTCGCCGCCGACCTCGAATCGCGCCCGGCCGCGGTGGACGAAGTAGAGCTCGTCCTGCTCGTCGTGGAAGTGGGGCCTGCCGATGACGCCCGGAGCGAGGACGAGAGCGTTGACGCCGAACGCGGTCACGCCGAGCTCCCGGCGAACCTTGCGGAAGACGCCGTCGCCCATCTCGTCGATCGATCCGAAGGAATGGCTCATCGTGGGTACCATCGATACGGCTGTGCTGCGTGCAAACCTACCGCTGCATCGGCTTCCTGCTCGCCGCCGCAGCGCTTCTCGCCGGCTGCGGCTCCGACGAGAAATCTGGCCTGGCCGAGCCGTTCGCATACGACGCGTCGGCGCCGCTTGCGCTGAAGAGTGCGCAAGACGACGCTCGGCAGCAACGGCGTCGAGGTCCGCGACGTCTCGTTTACGGGGCCCGAGCAAGACTCGGCTGAACGCCTACCTCGCGACTCCGAGCTCGTCCGGGAAGCATCCGGCCGTCGTGTACGCCCACGGGGCCGGCGGCGACCGGCTGGAGTCTGCTCTCCGAGGCGACCGAGATGGCTCGCACGGGCGCTGTGACGCTCACGCTGGACATGATCTACTCGCCGACTCGCGCCAAGCCACTCCCGGCCGGCATGGCCGGCGCGCGGGAGAACAGCCGTCTCGAGGTGGAGGCCGTGCGTGAGGTCGCGCGGGCCGTCGACCTCCTTCGCTCCCTCCCCTCGGTCGACGACGACCGGATCGGGTACGTCGGCTGGAGCGCCGGGGCGCGAATGGGGGCGATCGTCTCGGGTGTCGACCACCGCATCGTCGCCTTCGACCTGCTCGCCGGCGGCGGAGCACCGGTCTCGGAGTACGTCAGGCTCGCCCCGTCCGACCTGCAAGCGGAGCTCAAGGGGGTTCTCGACAGGACCGACTCTCTCCATTTCGTCGGCCAGGCGGCGCCCTCCGCGCTTCTCTTCCAGGACGGTCGCCAGGACGAGGTCGTCCCGGAGACGGCGCTTCGCACACTCGCCAACGCCGGCAGCGAGCCGAAGGAGATCCGCTGGTACGACTCCGGCCATGTCCCCAGCGCGAAGGCATGGTCCGACTCCCGGCAGTGGCTCGATGAGCACCTCGGCTTGACGGACGAGTGAGCCACACCTAGACTGACAATACTTTGCGATCCGAGGTATTGAAGGGCCACGTCGACCTGCTGCTGCTGGCGACGCTGCGGCGAGGCCCGTTGCACGGATACGCCGTCGTCGAGGAGCTGCGCGGGACGAGCGAGGGCGCGTTCGACCTCGCCGAGGGAACCGTGTACCCAGCGCTCTACCGGCTCGAGGAGGCCGGGCTTCTGGCGAGCAAGTGGACGAAAGCCTCCGGCCGCCGTCGCCGCGTCTACAGCCTCACCGGCCGGGGCCGCGCTGAGCTAGCGCGAGGGCGCAGCGAGTGGAAGTCGTTCGCGAAGCGCGGTGGAGTCGGTGGTCGCTTGATCGAGGCCTACTTGCAGGATCTGAGCCGCGAGCTTGCCGAGGTCGGGATTCGCGGGCGCCTCCGGAGCCGGATCCTCGCCGAGTCGGAGGATCATCTGCGTTCGGATCCAGACGGAGTGGGGAGGTTCGGATCCCCGCGCGACGTCGCCAACACGTTTGCCTCCGAGCTCGGAGCACGCACGTCCCGCCGGGCGGCAGTCGGCGCGTTCGTCGCCCTCGGGGTCGCGGGCGCCGTCTATGCCGTCGCGTTCGTCGGCGCCTCGTTCGCGCACCAGCCCGCCGCCCGACACGTGGCCGCTTGCCGCATTGCTCGCGTTCGCGGTCGCGATCCTCGCGCCCCAGGTTGCGTTCGTCAGCGGGATCGCTCGCTCTCGTCCGCTCGCTGCGTCGCCGCGAGCGAGTCCTGCCGAGCGACGGAGCTGACGAGTCATCAACCGGCGAACGGGCCTTGCGCTCCTCGCAGGCCTGGCGACGATGGCCGCGCTGGCGCTCCTCGCGTTCGAGCTCCGGAGCGAGAGCGACGGCTGGTGGGTCGCTTTCACGCTCGTCGGGTCGGCCGCGGCCGCGACCTTGCTCGTGCTGGCGGCAATCCCGACGCATCGCGCTGTGCGCTTGCGACCGAGAGTCGCAGGGCAGGCAGGTGACGTCTTCGACGACCTCGGGCTCGGGCGGTATCGCGACGATCCGTGGCGTTTCGCCCGCGCGTGGTCGCCTTCGCGGTCGGGCTCGCCGTCTGGATTGCCGGCATCGTGCAGGGCGATCCGTTCGACGGAGCGATCCAGGGGTTTGCGGAGGCGCTTGCGTGCCTGGCCGGCTTCGCCGTGTTCGGCCGCTTCCTCGGCCTCCGCCGCTAGCATCGGCACAGTGCCGGTTGCGTCGCCAGAGGCCTATCTCGCCGACCTCAACCCTGCCCAACGCGAGGCCGTCCTCACCACCGAGGGCCCGCTACTCGTCGTGGCGGGCGCGGGCTCGGGCAAGACGCGCGTCCTCACGCACCGCGTCGCGCACCTGATCAACGCGATGCGGAGTCAAGCCGCAGGAGATCCTCGCGATCACCTTCACGAACAAGGCCGCCGGCGAGATGCGCGAGCGGCTCGAGGACATGCTCGGCGGCGTCGCGCGCGCGATCTGGATCCTCACCTTCCACGCTGCTTGCGGACGAATCCTCCGCCGCGAGGCCAGCCGGCTCGGCTACCGGTCGAACTTCACGATCTACGACCAGGCCGACCAGATCCGTCTCACGAAGTCCGTGCCTCGAGGAGCTGGACCGCGACCCGAAGCGCTTCGTCCCGCGCGGCATCCACGCGCAGATCTCGACCGCGAAGAACAACCTCGTCTCGCCCGAGGAGTACGCCCAACGGGTCTCGTCCTTCTACGACCAGACCGTCGCCGACGCGTACGACCTCTACCAGCGGCGGCTCTTCGCCTCGAACGCGCGTCGACTTCGACGACATGCTCTTCCTCACCGTCCAGCTGCTCGAGAACTTCCCCGAGGCGCGGGAGAAGTGGAGCAGACGCGTTCCGCTACATCCTCGTCGACGAGTACCAGGACACGAACCACGCGCAGTACCGGCTCCTCCAGCTCCTGGCCGAAAAGCACAAGAACCTTTTCGTCGTGGCGATCCGGACCAGTCCATCTACGCGTTCCGCGGAGCCGACATCCGCAACATCATGGAGTTCGAGGCGCGACTTCCCCGGCACGCGCGTGATCCCGCTCGAGCAGAACTACCGCTCGACGAACACGATCCTGCGCGGCTCGAACACGGTGATCGCGAACAACCGCGAGCGCAAGCCGAAGGAGCTCTGGTCGGAGCTCGGGGAGGGCGAGCCGATGCACGTGCTCGAGGTCGAGGACGAGCACGCCGAGGCGCGGTTCGTTGCCGTCGAGATCGCACGGCTCGTCGAGGAAGACTTCAACGGCTCCGAGATCGCGGTCTTCTACCGGACGAACGCGCAGTCGCGAGTGCTGGAGGACGTGCTCGTCCGGCAGGCGATCCAGTACCAGGTCGTCGGCGGGCCGCGGTTCTACGAGCGCGCGGAGATCAAGGACGTGATCGCGTACCTGCAGGTGATCGACAACCCGTACGACGCGGTCTCGCTGATGCGGATCGCGAACCGCCCGCGGCGCGGGATCGGCGACACGTCGATCGCACGGCTCCAGACCTACGCCGACGCCCACGGGATCTCGCTCTGGGAGGCGACGGAGTTCCCGGAGGAGGCGGGAGTGGGGGCGGCGCCGCTGAAGGCCGTGCAGGCGCTCCGCACGCTGCTCCAGTCGCTGATGGCCGGCGCGATGGAGCTGACCGTGCCCGGAGCTCGTCCAGCGCGTGCTCGAGCGGAGCGGCTACACCGACGCGCTCGAGGCCGAGCGCACGATCGAGGCGCAGGGGCGGCATCGAGAACCTCCAGGAGCTCGTCGGGGTGGCGCAGGAGTACCAGGCCGCCTCCGACGAGCCGAGCCTCTCCCAGCTTCCTCCAGGAGATCTCGCTCTTCTCCGACCAGGACGCGCTCCGCGGGCGAGCAGAGCCTCGTCACGCTGATGACGCTGCACAACGCGAAGGGGCTCGAGTTCCGGGCCGTCTTCATGATCGGGATGGAGGAGGGGATCTTCCCGCACTCGCGCTCGATCGAGGAGGCGATGCTCGAGGAGGAGCGGCGGCTCGCGTACGTCGGGCATGACGCGGGCGCGGGAGCGGCTGACGCTGACGCACGCGTCAGCGCGCTCGCTCTGGGGCAACCGGAACTACAACCTTCCGTCGCGGTTTCATCGACGAGCTGCCCGAGCAGGGCGTCGAGCGTGAGCGGCTGCGGCCCGACCTCGTGGCCGGCTACGGCCGCGCGGACGAGATCGCACCGCGAACGGACGTGCCCGACCTGTCGACCGGCGACAACGTCCGCCACGGGACGCTCGGCGAGGGGGTCGTCACGGAGATCGACGCCGGGCGGCGTCGTCACGGTCGCTTCGCCGACGGCGTCGAGCGCCGGCTGATGCTCGAGTACGCGCCGCTCGAACGGATTCCGTAGCTAGTCTCGCTCGCATGGCCGTCGAGATCCGTATTCCGGAGCAGGATGAGCACCAGGGCTGGTTCGTGGCGTGCGAGACGAGCTTCTCGGGCGAGATCCGCGAGGAGGACGTCGAGCGAGACCGCAAGATGATCCCGGTCGACCGCATGTTCGGTGCCTACGACGACGGAGCCATCGTCGGAACCTCGGCCGACCTGCCCATGCTCCTTCGCATCCCGGGCGGCGAGCTGCCTGCCGCCGGAGTGACGATGGTCGGCGTCATGCCGAGTCACCGGCGCCGCGGGATCCTGACACAGCTCATGCGCAGTCAGGTCGACGCCATGCTCGGTCGCAGTGAGCCGCTTTCGATCCTCTGGGCTTCAGAGGAGTCGATCTACGGCCGCTTCGGGTACGGAGTGTCGACGCTCAAGGCAGCGATCAGCGCCGACCGCGATCGCATCGCGTTTCGTGGCGAGCCGGAACCAGCCGCGCGCGTGCGGCTGATCGATGCCGATGACGCCTCTCGCTTGCTGCCACCGATCTGGGATCGAGCCCAGAAGGAGCGGCCCGGCATGTTCGCGCGCTCGGCCGAGTGGTGGCAGGAGTACCGGCTTCCCGACCCCGAGCATCGCCGCCGCGGTGCGGGGCCTCGGTTCATCGCCTTGCTCGAGATCGACGGAAGCCCGGAGGCGTATGCCTTCTATCGCGTGAAGGAGTCCTGGGACGAGGGGTTTCCCGGCTCGACCCTGCTCGTCAACGAGGCCGTCGGAGCGACCTCGTCAGCGGAGCGCGAGATCTGGCGCTTCCTCTTCGGCATCGATCTCATCGCGCGCGTCGAGTCGTATTTCCTGCCGGTCGATCATCCGCTCATGCTGTCCGCGACGGAATCGCGGCGGCTCCGCGTGCGCGTGAGCGACGGCCTGTGGCTCCGCATTCTCGACGTGGAGCGCGCCCTGGGGTCGCGCTCATACGCGGCTGAGCACACGCTCGTCCTCGAGCTCGGCGACGAGTTCCTGCCCGACAACGCAGGTACCTGGACGCTCGAGGCGAGTCCAGGCGGGGCAAACGTGAGCCGCGGTGGCGCCGGCGAGCTGCGGCTCGACGTGCGCGACCTGGCCTCCGCCTACCTCGGAGGCTTCTCGTTCGCCCAGCTCGCTGCAGCGGGCCTCGTCGACGAGCTCGAGCCCGGCGCAGTCGACCGGGCGGACAGCCTTTTTCGCACCCCGCGTTCTCCGTGGTGCCCCCAGGTCTTCTGATCGGACGCCCAGCCTCGTCTCACCTCAGCTCCCGATCGAGGCGATTGCGCTCTTGTCGAGGTCGATCACTTGGGCCGGCAGCTGAGCGAAGACGAACTTCGCTGCGAACTGTTGCCCAGGCCCGATCGCGTACGCCAGGAAGTCCTTGAGCAGCTTCGCCTTCGGCGAGCTCTTCGGGACGATCGCGTACGTGAACGTCGAGATCGGATACGCGTCGCTGGCCGAGGCTGGAGGATCGACGATCGAGATCGAATTGTCGGGCGCCGGCTGCCCCATCGCAGCCGCGGCGGCTGCGATGCCTGGGAGGTCTGGGGCGACGAACTGCCCAGCTGCGTTCTGAACCGAAACGACGTCGAGCTTGTTCGCGACCGCGTAGGCGACGCTGATGTAGCCGATCGCGCCCTCGGTGCGGGTGATCGTGCCCGCCACGCCCGAATTGCCCTTGCTCCCGGCGCCGGCGGGAAAGTTGACGGACGTGCCGGTCCCGACCTTTTCCTTCCACTCGGGCGAGACCTTCGAGAGGTACGACGTGAAGGTGAACGTGTCGCCCGATCCGTCGGAGCGGAAGACCGGCGTGATCTCCTCGTCTGGCAGCTCGTGGCCGGGATTGAGCTTCGCGATCCGCGGATCGGACCAGCTCGTGATCTTGCCCAGGAAGATGTCGGCGATCACCGGCCCCGTCAGCTTCAAGTCGGTCCCGGCGTTCTTCACCTTGTACGAGAGGGTGGTAGCCGAGAGCGCCCACGGGACTTGGACGCAGCCGTCGCAGGCTTTGGCCTGGTCGGGCGTCAAGGGCGCGTCGGAGGCACCGAAGTCGACCGTTCGGGTCGTGATCGCCTGGATACCTCCGCCGGATCCGATCGGGGTGTACGTCACGTCGGTTCCCGAGCGCTTCCGATAGTCGGGTATCCAGCTCTGGACGAGCGGGTCGACGAGGGACGATCCCGCACCCTTGAGTGTCGCGGTCTCCGCGGTGCCGCTCTTCGAGCCGCCGCAGGCAGACGCTGTTGCGGTCAGCAGGCCTGCGGCGAGGAGTGCGAGGAGCGGTTTGGTCAGAGTGATGGGAATCCCGTGAAGGTCAGAGCGCGGCGTAGAGATCCACGGACACCCCGTCGGGGTCCTGGACCTGCGCGTAGCGCTGCCCCCAGAACGCGTCCATCGGCTCCAGCTCTCCGTGAAAGCCGGCTCCGGTCATCCGCGCGTAGACCTCGTCGACCTGCGCCGGGCTGTCGCATTCGAAAGCGAGACTGATCTGGTTCCCGGTCTCGCGGTTCCAGTCCGGAAGAAAGCTCTTCACGATCTCCTCGGTGTCGAGCATGAGGCGGAGCCCGTTCGGGAGGGACGCTTCGACGTGGCCCTCGTCCGGCGTCTCCGGCATGTCGAGCCCGAGCAGTCGGTAGAAACGAATCGAGGTCGCCATGTCTGAGACGACGATCCCGATCGCGTTGAGCAGAGGCATGAGCGGAACGCTAGAGGAAACGGTCGCGGGACGCGGCTAGAATGAAAACCCCAGGGCGGTTAGCTCAGTTGGGAGAGCACCAGCTCGACAAGCTGGGGGTCACTGGTTCGAGCCCAGTACCGCCCATCACGAAAGCCCCGCTAGAGAGCGGGGCTTTCGTCGTTTTGGGGCCTTGTGGAAGGCCCCAAAACGGGCTCGTGCTAACCGTGGTGCTAGCCCAGCCTCGACGTGGAAAGCTAAGTCACGCCGAACCTCGGTACTGACCCAAAAGGGAGGGAGCCATGAAGGCAGCCAGCCAACCCGCGGAGCCGTCGGTGGTAGATCCCCGCTCAACTTGGTTACGGCTAGCGCCTTGGCCTAACGGTGACCGACTTACTGGAGCCGGCGGCGGAGATCGTGGCGGTCTGGCACCCCGCCGGGGCGATCGAAGTGCCTTGGCAGCCACCGGCGAAGTCGTCGAGGTAGAAGGCCTCGGCGTGGTAGACCGTCTTCTTCCTGATCCGTTTGCGGAACGAGAAGCGCCCCTTTCCGTTCGTCAGTTTCGTGCCGACCTTCTTCCGGCCGCTGTAGAGATCGGTGCCCGCACCCCGGACTGGGCGGCCCTGCGCCGTCATGCGGCCCTGGATGACGACGACGCCGTGCTTCAGGCGCTTCACGGTGATCGTGAGGACGACCGAGCTCGGGACGAGCGTCTGACCCTCGACCGTGCCGGCCGGGTTCGGGTTCGGGGTGCCCGGGACGTACGGCGTGAACAGCGCCCTCCAGAGTTGGTAGCCGACAGTCGGCGGGTTCGTGAAGACGCCTACTACGGCGAAGACGGCGCCGAGAAGCTGCGCGCCGGCGGGTGTGCCGATCGGCCCCGCCAGGCAGATCTGGAGCTTGCCCGAGGCGAACGCGGTTTCCGGCCCGGCCGTGACGTGATCGACGTAGACCGGAACCGTTAGCGGGGTTCCGGCGATCGTCACGTTCAGCTTCCAGACGGCCTCGTGCGACTCCCCGGGCGTGCAGCTGTTCGACGCCGGGGGATAGTTCGCCGGACTGTCGACCGTGACCGTGCCCTCGACCTCGACCTGGGCGTCGCCCCCGTTGCGGAGGACCACGAGCGCATAGACCACGCCGATCTGGGTGCCGACCGCCTGGCTGAGGTTCAGCTGGTAGCCAAGCGGTGCGTAGATCGTGTCCTTTGCCGTGGGGTCGTCGTACACCTCTTGGACGTGTGTCAGGATCATCCCCGTTGGCTTCCCCGGCGTAGTAGTGACGGGCGTCGCGAAGAGCCGCGGCGTGTAGGAGGCCCAGGCCGAGCCCGCGAAGGCCAGCGCGGCGAAGCCTACAACGACCACAAGAATGAACTGTCGGCCACGATGCTGTGCACTCACATACACGAAGGGCCTCGCTTCCTCAGCCTGCCGCGGGCTAGATCATTCGCGGCAACCCCACTACGCTCGACGGCACGCGGCGGGCTGCACATCGGCAAAAAGCCGTGCCTCAAGTCCGCGAAAAGCCGCAAAGTTTTGGGGACACCCCGGCACGTGTCACAAAGTCCGAGGGCTACGGCCCAGCTTCACGTCCCGATCCCCCGAGGAGAAGGAAGAACTCCAGGCGGCATCAGATCAGCATGGGCACCGGCTCACGCCTTCGTCTACGGCTCTCGCGACTGTGTCAGAGCCGTTACGAGTCCGTAACTTGGGTGTTGCCGACGACGACCAGGATGGCGAGCGTCAAGTACACGAGCAAAGGAGCCCGTCATGACCGACCTCACTTCTCGGAACCAAACGCAAGAGCTTGCCAGCCGGGAGAGCGACGGTCTCAGCGTCGTCCTGCTCTGGCACCCACGCAATGACGCGGTAACGGTCTCAGTTGTCGACTCGCGGACAGGAGACCGCTTCCAGCTCGCCGTCGAGCGCGAGCGCGCCCTCGACGCCTTCTACCACCCCTTTGCCTACGCCGCCTAAGGGAGCGAGCCGGACGCACACCGCGGGCGGCGGCGGGCTCGGAGGTGGAGTCGATCGAGCCTGCGACTGTGACGGGGCGCGAGTCGCTCGTCGTCGCCTACCGCCTCCGCTCCCCCTCACGCCCGTTTGACGTGGATTCGTCACGCTCGCCATCGCGGTGCCTGACCGCACCTTGAGCTCTGATCGAGGCGGCACAAGCGGGGTTTTCGTCGTTCCGGGCGGCTTTACTGGGCGGGAATCTTGCCTTTGGGTCGCTTCCGCTCACTGCGTCACGGAGCAGCGCGGCCTTTGGCTAGGGTCCCACCACATGTGTCCGGTAGTCGAGCCCGGGGTGGAAGACGCAACTCGGCGGACGCATCTCGCCAACGAGCGGACCTATCTCGCGTGGTGGCGAAGCGGCCTCACCGCATTCGCCGTCAGCGTGGGCATCGGGAAGCTCGTGCCCGGACTCTCGAGCGGCTCAAACTGGCCGTTTGTCGTACTCGGGATCTGCTTCGCTCTGCTCGGTCTTGCATTCATTGGACTCGGCTATGTCCGTTTCCGTGCTGTGAGCGCCGCGCTTGCAGATGGGAGTTGGTCGGAGCTGTCCGACCGGCTCGCCGGTTGGCTCACCGCCGCCGGGATCTTCCTCGCGATTGCAACCTTGTTGACGCTCGCTCTTGGTCGCTGAGACCTACGAACTACACTCGGATCGTGCCCCGCGGATACGAGGAAGGGCCGGTAGCAGAGGCGGCTCAGGCGCGCCTGGATGCGCTCGAGCGCGGTGAGTTGCCGGATGCGCGGCGTGCGCCGGCCGGGCGCGTCGGCATCTACGGCTCGACGGCTGACGAGGCCGAGTCCCACTTCCTCGGCTGGGCGGACGAGGTCGATGCCGACCAGTTGTTCGAGAGCGGTCGCGCGTGGGGAATCTCCCTTCGTCGGGTTCCCGTGAGCAACTGAGCCGGCCGAAAAGCGGCGGCGTATACTTGCGCTCGGAAGTAGAAGGCGTGCTCGGCGCCCCTGCGGGGGACCCGTTCGGGCACGTCGTCAGTTTGAGCGCCGTTCCCCCACAAGGAGAAAACATGGCAGTTGGGCCCGTCGACGTATACATCATTGGCTTTCCGGGCAACAAGTTCAGCGGGCGTATCGCCCCGGCGATCATGGAGCTGGTGGACAACGGCACGATTCGAGTGCTGGACCTGCTCTTCGTGTTGAAGGATGACGACGGTGTCGTAACGACAATCGAGGCCGCGGACATCGACGAGGAAGGCGCGGCCTTCCTCGCGATCGACGTCGCCCAGCCGGGTGCGTTGGGGCCCGAGGATGCCGAGGAGGTCGGCGACGACCTCCCGTCCAACAGCTCGGCCCTCCTCGTGGCGTTCGAGAACCTCTGGGCCGCGAAGGTGGTCGACGCCCTCCAGGCTGCGGACGCAGTGCTGATCGATTCGATCCGGATCCCGGCCGAAGTCGTGGCAGCCCTGGACGCAAGCTAGACCTGTCCACCTCGAGATCGAAAGGAAACGACATGGGACTTCTACGCATGGCAGCCCGCACCGCCGTCGTCGCGGGAACTGCAACCGCCGTGTCCGGGCGCGTGGCGCGTCGTCAAGACGCCAAGTACGCCGAGCAGGACGCGCAGCAGTACCAGGAGGCCGCTCCGCCGCCCCAGGCGGAGGACGACGCGACCGCACAGCTCCAGAACCTGGCGGAGCTTCACGCGCAGGGCGTGCTGACGGATGAGGAGTTTGCGGCCAGCAAGGCCAAGATCCTCGGAATCTGACCGAACCGCACGCGCGGACATGTGAGGCACGTCGAGGCGTACTCGCGGCTGGCACGGGTCTACGACGAGATCGTCGTCGACCCTTGCCATGACCGCTGGGCGTCGTTCCTCGACGAGCTCTGGACCGCCGATCCGGCGGGCGTCCGCTCCGTGCTCGATCTCTGCTGCGGCACCGGCCTGCTCGCGGTTGAGCTGATCGCACGGGGCTACCGGGTCGTCGGCGTCGACGCATCCGACTCGATGCTGGCCCTCGCCCGCGAGCGCCTCGGCCCAGGGGTGGCGTTGGGCCGGATGACCCTCCCCGACCTCAGGGTCGAAGGCGTGTTCGACGCGGCGGTCTGCACGTTCGACGGCTTCAACTACCTCACTCCGGACGAGCTGCGACTGACGATGGCTGCGGTGGCTCGCACGCTTCGGCCCGCCGGGTGGCTCGTCTTCGACCTCCACACCGACGGGATGATGGACTTCACCATCTCCAATCCCGTCGTCGCGGGTGAATCCGCCGGGAACGATTTCGTGATCAGCAGCGTCGTGGATCCCGTCGCCCGTACGTGTGACACCAGGATCGAGCTCACGCGGTCCGTTGACGGTGACTCCTTCAGCGAACAGCACCGGCAGTACTTCCACACGGATGTTGATGTCCGTGCATCTCTCCAACTCGCGGGTTTCGCGGTGACCGCGGTGGGCGACGAGTACACACACCAGCCGGCGGACACCTCGACCCTGCGCGCGACCTGGGTTGCGCGGCGTTGACGAACCCATGAGCGACGCGATCCTCGTGGTCGAGGGGCGGCGGATGATGCGCCTCTCCGGCGAGCTCGCTTCCGACATCTTCCGCGCGCTCCTCGAGGAGTACCAGCGGCTTCTTCGCGAGGTGCTAACAGAGCTAGGCGGACGCGATGTCGAGGTTGACGGCGACACCGTCCAGGCCACTTTCCCGACCGCCAGGCGGGCTGCGTTTGCGGCGGTTGCCGCCCAGCGCGCGATCGCAGCGCACGAATGGCCGCACGGACGAAAGCTCGAGGCGAGCGTCGGCCTCGACTCCGGGTCGACCGAGGGGGCGGTCCTTCGCTGCGAGGACCTCTGCGACGCCGCTGAAGGCGGGCAGATCTTCCTGACGCCGGCGGTTCGCGACTTGCTGGAGAGAGAGGATCTCGGCGGCTCACTAGTCCGAGATCTCGGGAAGGTGCCGCTCAGGCGCCGTGAAGACACGGTGAGGGCCTACCAGCTCGTCTTCACCGAGCACGAGCTGTCCGAGCACTGATCCGCAGGCGGCCACTTCTTACCTCCTCCTTACTTCCGCCCCACGGACGCCTGACGTTTGCGTCCGACGATGGCTGCAACGCCATGTCTCACGCCCAAGGAGGGTGCAAATGAGGTTCCGCATGCTCTTCCTCGCCCTGACCGCCGTCGCCGCTGTCGGTCTCGGGGCGACCGGCTCGATCGCGGCCAGCAAGCACGGTCTCGTCGAGTACCAGTTCCGAGGGGAGTTGGCTGCGACTCCGCCGCCGAACTCCGCTTCAGCTGCTCGTGGACGTGGCCGGCGGCAACCGCGCGCGTTGCGCCTGATGGTCGGCCAGCCGTCCGGACAGTCCTTTGCCGTCGACTCCAACACCGAGTACCTGCGCTGGGTGCACGGCGTTCCGACCGTCGTCCAGCAGAGCAACCTGGCCGAGGGCGACCAGCTCGTCGTCCGCATTCGCGCTACAGCGCGGCTCGACGCTGCGACAGGTCGAAGCTCGCGCCGGCCAAGGTCGTCGCCGATCACGGGCCGAATCCCGGCCGCGCCAGCGAGGCCGCTCTGGCTCTTCCAGGGGACGCTCAACGCGCCCGCCGCGAGCGGCCATCTCGGCGTCCACGTCCTGGACGGGAACCATCGCGCGCTGAAGGCGATGCTCGGTCAGGCGCAGGACCAGTCGTTCTCCTACGGCCGGCGCACGGTGTTCATCAAGTGGCAGGGCCGCGTGCCCACGTTGATCTCGCCGAGCCAGCTCACCGTCGGCGACCGGATCAGCGTCCGGATCCGCGCCCGCGGCAACTCGTCGCTCGGACAGGTCGAGGCGACGCCGGCGAACCACGTCGGCGAGCACGAGCCCGCTTCCGCTCGTAGGCGGCACCGAGGACGGGAGGCCGGCGCGCGCCGTCGGCCGGCGAGGTTGCGCGGGTCGGTCTGTCGCCGCCTACGTCGCGGCCGTCCTACGGAGCGTGCGAGTCGAACGTCTCGATCACGCGCTCGACCGCGTATTCGTGACCGGGGCTGACGGAAATGCGGCGTCGAGCGCACTCGTCGCGTCGACTGCGAGCTCGAGCTCTCACGCCGGTGGTCGCATCGCAGACGATCTCGAACGTCCGGTGTAGTCGAACGTGTGTCAGCCCGACGCGCTCGTGACTCGCGGAGCATCGACTGTCGAGGCCGGCGGCGACTCTCTCGCCATGGGCGGAGCCTCCTGCCCAACGAGACATGCCCGGTGCCAGGCACCGGGCCATGTCTTCAGGACCTGTCGGCTTTAGAAACTGCCCGAGACGATCAGCCTGCCGGCGGCGGTCTTGACCTTGATCCGCGTGCCGGCGTTGATCGCCGGGAAGCTCGCGCCGCGCCGGTTGACCTGCGCCGCGCCGAGCCGGTTGACGCGCGCCGAGCCGACCTTCGTGCTGTTCACGAAGAAGTTGACGCGCCTGCCGGCGAGCCGCCGCACGTGCTCGACCTCGATCTCGAGCTCGCGCTGACCCTGTGTTCTGGAACTTCGCCTTGCCGCTCGCGCCCGGGAATGCACCGGACGCCTTGAGCGCGATCCGCGTGCCGGGTCGTCCTTCGCCTGAACCGCCGGAGCGGCAACGGCGAGCGCCGCGAGCGCGAGGAGCGAGACCGTGAGAATGACTGTGCGCTTCATGACTGCCTCCTTGAGATTGGCTACAGCACGAAGCTACTCCGCGCCCGCCCTAGGCGCGGGCTATGCGAAGGCAAAGTTTTGGTTCAGCCTCTAGGAGGCGTAAGCGAGGCGCCATCGAGCCCTCGCGCAGGCCGAACAGGCCGTACAGGACGCTAGTTCACGAACGAGACGACGATCGTCGCGCCGACGTACGTCCAGAACCCGTCGATCGAGAAGTCCGGCGCGATCCACTCGGCGAGCGCGAGCATCGCGACGTTGATCACGAACAGGAACAAGCCCGAGCGTGATGATCACGAGCGGCAGCGTGAGCAGCGTCAGGATCGGCTTGACGATCGTGTTCGCGATCGCGAGCACCGCGGCGCCGAGCAGGAGCGGCCACCAGCCGCCGATCGAGACGCCGCTGAAGATCCAGTCGGCGACCGCGAGCGCGAGCGATGTTCGCGACCCACGCGAGGATGAAGAAGAGCGCGCATTCGGGCGCTAGTAAATCAGGTCGACTAGCGGTGCCGGTAGACGATCCGCCGCGCGACAGGTCGTACGGAGAGAGCTCGACGTTGACCCGGTCGCCCGGGAGGATCTTGATCCGGTAGCGCCGCATCTTGCCGGCCGTGTAGCCGAGGGTCTCGTGGCCGTTGTCGAGCAGGATCTTGTACATGCCGTTGCGGAAGGCCTCGATGACCTCCCCCTCGAACTCGATCTTGTCTTCCTTGCCTGCGATCGTCAGCTCCTCAATGAATCCCCGCGCCGCCGACGCCGAGCCCGGCGGCGCGGGAAACTCGTTTCGGTCTTACCCGACGACGACGACGTTCGTCGCCTCCGGGCCCTTCTCGCCCTCGCGGGCCTCGTACTCGACCTTCGCGTTCTCGGTCAGGGTCTTGAACCCGTCGCCCGAGATGTTCGAGAAGTGCACGAAGAGATCCTTACCGCCGTCTTCCGGCGTGATGAATCCGTATCCCTTCGCGTCGTTGAACCACTTCACGGTTCCGGTTGCCATCTAATTCCACCTCCCTTACCACTCACGAACACGCACAAGGAGGCAGAGCGCCACCGGTACACGTTCTATTGCTTGGCGGAGTGTATCGGGCGGAGCCGGTTTGCGGAATTTCTCCGCGGGTCGGAGGATTTCCAGACCGGCGATCCTGCAGGAAGAATGCGGCAAACGCACCTGCCGAGCCGGCGACGACGAGCACGCGCCCACATCTCGAGCGCGATGTCGATGATCGCGGCCCACGGCGTGAACGGGTTCCTGATCTGCGACGAGACCGTCAGCAGCTGCACGGTCGTGAAGAAGAAGGCATCGCCGACCGATCTGAGCTCGGTGTGGGGAGCGTGGCGCTCTGCGAGATACACCGCGATCGTCCCGAGCAGGTCGACGACGAGCGTCGCGAGCAGCACGATCGAAAGCCTCGCGAGCAGGAGTCGATGCCGGTCCCCCCACGAGGCGAACCGCGAGAACTCTGCGCCGATCCCGGCCATGAGCCCAGTCTCGCAACGTTGGCGGACGGGGCCGTTTGCGACACTTCAAGCGTGGCGGGTCAGCTCGCTGCATTCCTCGGTGTGTCGGCGATCGTGATCATGACTCCCGGCCCCGACACGGCGCTCACGATCCGGAACACGCTCATCGGGGGCCGGCGCGCCGGAATCTTCACGGCGATCGGCGTATCGAGCGGGCAGGCGACGTGGACGCTCGCGACGGCCGTCGGTATCGCCGCGCTGCTCGCCGCGTCGGAGCCGGCCTTCCTCGCGGTCAAGCTCGTCGGCTCCGCCTATCTCGTCTGGCTCGGCATCCAGGCGATCGCGGGCGCGGTCCGCGGCGACCGGTCGGCGCGCGAGGCGCCGCAACGCGGCCTCCTCTCGGCACCGGCCGCCTGCGCCAAGGCTTGCTCAGCAACCTCGGCAACAATTTTGCTCCGCGGGCGAACTCGCCGGGGCTCGCGGGCGCCACAACACGGGCTCCTCGCGGCGCCGGCCGCCCTGCGCCAGGGCCTCCTCAGCAACCTCGGTAACCCGAAGATGGCCGCGTTCTTCCCGAGCCTGCTGCCGCAGTTCGCGGGCACTCGTTCTCGGCGCTGCTCGCGCTCGGCTTCGTGTTCTGCCTGCTGACGCTCGTCTGGCTGACGGCCTATGCGTTCGCGGTCGCGAGGGCCGGCGACTTCCTCAGCCGTCCCGCGAGTGAAGCGCGCGATCGAGGCTGTGACGGGCGCCGTGCTCGTCGCGCTCGGGCTCCGGCTCGCGACCGAGAGACGCTAGTGGACGCCGCTACCGCTTCGCCCGCCGGCGATCTTCGCGCCGCGCCCCGCGCGAGGTCTCGTTCGGCCGGATCGAGGGCCGCGTCGGCGCCGCGGCACGCGGCGAGGTGCGCGTCCGGGTCGACGGCCGGCTCGTCGCGACGAAGACCGGCGACCCGGCGCCGCGTTCGTCGCTCGTCGTCCCGCTCCCGCAGCGCGACGTCACGATCCGAGTGACGGCGATCGACGCCGCGGGCGACACTCGTCGACGCGTCGTCGGCCCGGTGTTCGGGCTTCCCGCGGAGACGGCTCCCGTACGCCGGGCCGATCCCGCCGCTCCGCGGCTACGAGGACGCAGCTGCTCGCCCGAACCGTTCGCTCGCCTGGCGCGCCGCTTTCCCGGGAGTCTGCGGCGTCTTCGTCCAGGACCTCCGCACCGGAGCCGGCGCGGCCTGGAACGCGCGCGCCCGCTTCCCGGCGGCCTCGACGCTGAAGCTCGCGATCGCGGTCGAGCTGATGCGCGAGCTGCGCGGCGTCCCGGCCCCGGGGTCGAGGCTCGCGGCCTGCTTTGGCGGATGCTCGTCTACTCGGACGACCGCTCGGCGAACGAGCTGCTCGAGTCGATCGGCGGCTCGACGTCGGGCGGCTCGGCTCGGGTGAACTCGATGATGCGGGCGGTCGGCCTGGCCGACAGCGAGATGTACGGCGGCTACATCGATCGAGGACTCGCATCGTGCGCTCGCCGATCCCGCTCGAGATCATCGGTCGGCCCTCCTTCATCGGCAAGGCGACGACCGCCTGGGACCTGGCGCGGCTCGAACGCGCCCTCCATCTCGCCGCCGGTGCGCGAGGCGCGCTCATCTGGCGCTTCCGCGGCGCCTTCACACCCGGCGACGCGCGCTACCTCCTGTATCTCCTCGCGCACTCGCGCACGCGCGGCGGCCTGAACGTACGTGCGCGGCGGCAGGCGTCACCGTGCTGCACAAGGCCGGCTGGATCAGAAGGCGAGGCACGACACCGGGCTCCTCTACTCGCCGTCACGGCGCCGTTGTCGTCACGGTCTTCACCTGGAACGGCGGGGGTGTCGGAGCGCCTCCGACATCCTCGCAGCCCGCGTCGCCCGCGCGGCCCTGGGCCGGCTCGGCCGCTGATGCGGCTGATCCCGCCACTGCTGCGACGAGAACCTCGTCTTCCGGCGGTTCTGGCTCGGGCCAGACGATCTCGCTCTTCGGCGACCAGATCACGCTGATCGCCGTCCCGCTGACGGCGGTGCTCGTGCTGCGACGCGAACGCCGCTGCAGATGGGCTATCTGATCGCGGCCGAGCTCGTGCCGAACCTGTTCTTCGCGCTGCACGCGGGGGCGTGGGTCGACAGGCGTGGCCGCCGCCGCCGAATGATGATCGCGACCGATCTCGGCCGCGGAGCCCTGATCGCGACGATCCCGCTCGCCTACGCGTTCGACGCGCTCACGATCCAGCAGCTGTACGTCGTCGCGTTTCTCGTCGGAAGCCTGACGGTTCTTCTTCCACGTCTCGTACAGCGCGCTCTTCGTGTCGATCGTCCCCCGGGAGAACTACGTCGCGGCGAACTCGTTCCTCGCCGGTAGCCGCGCGTTCTCGTTCGTCGCCGGGCCGAGCGTCGGGGGCATCCTCGTGCAGGTCCTGAAGGCGCCGTTCGCGCTGCTCGTCGACTCGGTCACGTTCCTCGTCTCGGCGCTGGTTCCTTGGCTCGATCTCGCCGGAGGAGCCGCCGACGCGAGGAGGCCGAGAAGGGCCACGTCGTCGCGGGCGTTCGCTTCGTCCTGGGCAATCGTCGGCCATGCGGGCGTCGCTGCTCGCGACGGCGACGATCAACCTCTTCAACTTCGTCTTCTGGGCGCTGTTCATCCTCTACGCCGTCCGCTCGCTGCACGTCCAGCCCGGCGACGCTCGGGCTCGTCCTCGGCGCGGGGGCGGTCGGCAGTGTGATCGGCTCGGTGTGACGACGCGACTCGGGCGGAGGCTCGGGATCGGCCCGACCTACCTGCTCGGCTGCATCGTGTTCCCGGTGCCGCTCGTGCTCGTGCCCGCTCGCGGGCGGGCCGTACTGGCTGATCCTCGCGATGCTCTTCCTCGCGGAGTTCGGCAGCGGGCTCGGCGTGATGATCCTCGACATCAGCGCCGCGTCGATCTTCGCCGCGCTCGTCCCGCACCGGCTGCGTTCACGTGTGTCCGGCGCGTACATGGTCGTGAACAACGGCGTCCGGCCGGTCGGATCACTGATCGGCGGCTTCCTCGGTACCGCGATCGGGCTCCGGCCGACCCTCTGGATCGCCGTCATCGGCGCCGCGGCCGGGCTTCCTGTGGCTCTTGCCGTCGCCGATTCCGAAGATGCGCGAGCTGCCGGAGCTGGCGGAGTAGATTGGCCGCGATGGCGAAGAGCCTGCCCTGGAGCTGGTACTCCGACCCGGACGTGCTGCGCCGCGAGCAGGAGCGGATCTTCCGCCGCGCGTGGCAGTACGTCGGCCACACGGGGCGAGTCGAGCAGGTCGGAGACCGGTTCGCGGCGCTGGGCCGGCGACATCCCGGTGCTCGTCGTGCGCGGCGAGGACGGCGTGCGCGCGTTCCTCAACGTCTGCCGCCACCGAGGCTCGCTCCTCGTCGACGGCGAGGGCACCGGGAAGTCGGTGCAGTGCCCGTACCACGCGTGGACGTACGACCTCGACGGGTCGCTCCGCGCGGCCCCGCGCTCGGACCGCGAGCCGGACTTCGAAACCGAGGGCCTGTCCCTTGTAAAGATGCGCGCTCGAGACCTGGGGGCCGTTCCTGTTCGTCAACCCGGACGATGAGGCGCCGCCGCTCGCGGACACGCTCGGCCCGGTGCACGGAGCTCGTCCCGGTCGACGACCTCGTCTTCCACGTCGCGCGACGACTACGAGCTCGAGGCGAACTGGAAGATCGCGTGCGAGAACTACCTCGAGTGCTACCACTGCCCGGTCGCGCACAAGGGCTTCAGCGCCGCCTACGACGTCGACCCGGACGAGTACCGGCTGGAGCCGATCGCGCGAGCACGTCCTGTCCCAGTTCGCGCAGTCGCGCACGGGAGGGCGAGGCGCAGTTCCACTTCGTCTGGCCGAACCTGAGGCTCGAACGCGCTACGCGGGCACGCCGAACCTCTCGATCGGGCCGCTGCTGCCCGGCCGGCCCGGAGCGTTCGACCGGTTTCCTCGACTACTTCTTCGCCGCGGACGCCGACGCCCGCGTGGGTCGAGGAGCTGCTCGAGTTCGACCGCCAGGTGGGCGCCGAGGACCGTGTTCTCGTCGAGCGCGTCCAGAAAGGCGTGCGCTCGGGGATCGTCGCGGAGGGCCGGCTCCTGGGGGAGAGCGAGCAGCTCGTCGCGCGCTTCCAGGAGCTCGTGACAGCCGCGGTCGCGTGAGCGCTGATCCGAGCTTTGTCGATCCGCCGCAAGGACGTATCCTCTGGGGATGAGGGGGACTCGGGGAGGGCTCCTGGCGCTCGCGCTCGGGCTGGCGGTTGCTTGCGGTCGTCGGCAACGGCGGCGCGAGCATCGACGCGGCCCCGGCATCTGCTGCTCCTCGAGCCCGATCGGCACCTTCGACGCACCCGACCTTCGTGACGTCGCCGCCGGGCGACCACGACCGCCTCTTCGTCGTCCAGCAACCCGGTCAGATCAAGCTCGTCCAGTCGACCGGCATCGACCGACCTTCATGACCGTTCCGAACGTGGTCGAGTACGGCGGCGAGCGCGGCCTGCTCTCGATGGCCTTCTCGCCCGACTACGCGACGAGCGGCACTCTTCTACGTCTACTACACCGACACGTCGATAGCGGCCGGACGGCGACATCCGGTGGACGAGTTCCATCGGGATCGCGTCCAATCCGGACCTCGCCGACCCGAGCACGCGCCGAGACGTGATCACGGTGCCGCACCCGATTCAGTCGAACCACAACGGCGGCCAGCTCGAGTTCGGCCCGGACGGGATGCTCTACATGGGAACCGGCGACGGCGGTGGCGGCGGCGATCCGTACCGCACGGGCCAGAACCTCCAGGACCTGCGCGGCAAGATCCTGCGCATCGACCCGCGCCAGAACGGGGCGGACTGCCGTACACGGTGCCGGCCAACAACCCGTTCGTGGGCCAGGCGCCGTGGAAGCCGGAGATCTGGTCGTACGGCGTCCGCAACCCGTGGCGCTTCTCGTTCGACCGGCTGACCAGGCGCGCTTCGACGCTCGGCGACGTCGGTCAGAACACCTGGGAGGAGATCGACTACCGGCCGATCGACGTGGGGTGGGGGCGAGGCGTGAACTTCGGCTGGAGCTGCATGGAGGCGCGCCACCTGTACGGGAACTGCCCCGAGCCGCCGAACGACACGCCGCCGGTCTACGAGTACAACCACAACATCGGCACGTGCTCGATCACGGGCGGCTACGTGGGCCGTGACCAGGAGGTTCCGAGCCTGTTCGGCCGCTACGTCTACGCGGACTACTGCGGCGGCCAGATCTGGTCGAACCTGCTCGCGATTCCCGACGCGACCGACAATCGCGAGGAGACGGATATCTCGATGGACGATCCCGACTTCGTTCGGCGAGGACGCGTGCGGCCACCTGTACGTCATGGGCCAGGGCGGCGCGCCGACGTGTTCCGGATCAACTCGACCGACCCGCCGCAGAAGATCTGCCCCGACGCAGTACGCCGCTGCCGACGCTGACCGCCACGGTTGACGACGACTTCGCAATTCATATGTACTGACCCGAAACGGCCAGGAGCTCGACGGGCAATCGCTGCCGCAGGGGGCGCGTACACGCTCGAGATCGACGACAACTCGGACGATTCACAACTTCCATCTGACGAACGACCGTCAACCTCCTCGGATCGGCGTGTCGTGCGTTCCGGAGACCGATTGCGCGACCGGACATCGCCGGTCACAGGCCACGAGACCTGGACGGTGAACTTCACGACCGGCGGGACCCGGTCACCTACCAGTGCGACGTGCACTCCCAGACATGACCGGCACCTTCACGATCAGCGGCCGCCTCCGCCGCCACCACCACCGCCACCACCACCGCCACCGCCACCACCACCACCACCGCCGCCGCCACCACCACCACCACCACCACCACCGCCACCTCCGCCTCCGCCTCCGCCGCCGCCACCACCACCGCCTCCGCCTCCACCGCCTCCGCCTCCGCCTCCGCCACCGCCTCCACCGCCTCCGCCACCTCCACCGCCTCCGCCACCGCCTCCACCGCCTCCACCGCCTCCACCGCCTCCGCCGCCGCCTCCGCCACCGCCACCTCCACCGCCTCCGCCTCCACCACCACCTCCGCCTCCACCGCCGCCGCCTCCGCCTCAGATCCGCTGTCGCGTGCCGCGCGTGATCGGTCTCACGACTCGCGCGAGCGCGCACGAGGATTCGCCGCGGCCACTGCGCGGTTGGCCGCGTCCGCCGGGCCAGGTCTCGGATGGTCGGCCGCGTAATCGCGCAGAGCCCTCAGGGCGGCGCAGTCCGCCCGCGGGGAACGCGCGTGACGCTCATCGTCGGACGGCGCTGGATGAACAGGCAGGAAGCGGGCCCTCGTCGCGCTGGTGCTGGCCCTCGCCGCCGCTGCGGTGCTCGGGCGGAGCACGACCGCGGGCGTCGACAGCCTCACGCTCGAGGAGATCCCAGGCTCTCCGTTCGCACGGCCGACGTACGTCACCGGGCCTCCGGAAGACTCCACGCGCCTCTTCGTGGTGCAGGAGTTCGGCCAGATCAAGGTGAGCCACAACGGCGAGCTGCCGACGACGTTCCTCAACATCACGTCGCTCGTGGGGCAGGATGCGGAGCGCGGAGTCCTGTCGATGGCCTTCGCACCCGACTACGCGACGAGCCGCAAGTTCTACGTCTACTACACGGCCGTTTCGACCGGGAACATCACGGTCTCCGAGTTCCTGACGGACGCGAACAACCCCGACCACGCGGACCCTGCGACCCGCCGCGTCCTGCTCTCGATCCCGCATCCGCAGGGCGAGCACAACGGCGGCCAGCTCCAGGTCGGCCCCGACGGCTACCTGTACCTCGCTGACGGCGACGCCGGCGGGCAAGAGGACCCGTACCGCAACGGGCAGAACCTCCAGGTCCTTCCCGGCAAGCTCATGCGAATCGACCCCTTCCGCGGTAGCCCGTATGCGATCCCCTCCAACAACCCGTTCGTGAACAGACCGCCGAAGCGCCCTGAGATCTTCTCCTTCGGATTCCGCAATCCGTGGCGCTTCTCGTTCGACCGGCTCACGGGAGATCTGACGCTCGGCGACGTCGGCCAGAGCACGTGGGAGGAGGTCGACTACGCGCCGCTCGCCACGGGCGGAGGCAGCGGCTCCAACTTCGGGTGGAGCTGCTGACGAGGCGACGCATGTCCACCGCACGAACCTCGAGTGCAATCCGCTGCCGGAGCAGGTGCCGCCGGTCCTGGAATACCTCCACGGAGGCCCCTGCTCCGTGACCGGCGGCTACGTGGTTTCGCGATCCGGAGCTGCCCTCGCAGTGGGGGCGCTACCTCTACGGCGACTACTGCACGGGCTGCGATCTTCTCCAAGAATCTGCAGGACGCGAGCGACCCCATCCAGACGGAGCTGAACATCCCCGGCTCGCCTCGTTCGGCGAGGACGCCTGCGGCCACCTCTACGCACTGTCGAACACGAACGGAAACGTGTATCGCATCCGGACACCTCCTCGCCGCCGCCGGGCTGCTCGCTCCCGCGTTCCCGAATCGCCTCACGGGTTCGGTCGGGCCCGACTTCCAGATCCACCTGAAGGATGTGAACGGCAACGAGCTGGACGGCCGCCATGTCGCGCCGGCGACGTACACGGTGGCCGTCGACGATCTCGGGGACATCCACAACTTCCACCTGTCCGGATCCGCAGTCGAATGCGTGGCGCCGTCGACCTGCCAGACCGAGGTCGCCGGGACCGGCCACGAGGTCCTGGACCGTGAACCTCACGCCCGGAGTGCCGAGTACGAGTGCGACCCGCACGACACGGGTCATGTACGGGACGTTCATCGTCGGCAACGAGCCACCGCCGCCGCCTCCTCCGCCTCCTCCACCGCCGCCACCACCTCCGCCACCGCCACTACCTCCTCCTCCACCGCCGCCACCACCGCACGAGGAGCCGACATGTCCACCGTCCCGCGTGTCGTCGGATACAAGCTCGCCACCGCTCGGAGGGCGCATCACGCGGGCGCGCCGCGCGGTGGGGAATGTTCGCCGGGCTGTTCGGCCAGAATCGGGCGCGTGATCGCGCAGCGCCCACGCGGGAACCCGGCGCTTCGGGCGTCTCCGCGTCGACCTGACCGTCAGTCGCGGCCGCCGCTAAAGCCTCCGCCTGAGCGGCCGATGTTCTGAGCGACTTTTCGTCGCCCATGAGCAAGATCCGCACCCGCCTCGAGTCCTACGTCGTCCGCAACACGGCCGAGGTCGTCGACGACCTTTCCGACGAGCGTCGCGAGGAGCTCGCGGAGGTCCTGCACGAGATCGAGGGCGAGCCCTCGCGCCAGGAAGCCGAGCGTCGAACGGAGGAGCTCGTCGAGAAGCTCGAGCAGCGCAACGTCGTGATCGCGAAGTCACGGGCGCGAATCGAGGAGCTGGAGCAGGAGCTGGCTAAGACGAAAGCCGAAGCCGGTGACGGCGAGAAGCACATCGCCGAGCAGCTCGAGGCCGAGCGCATCCGCGTCGCGGAGCGCGAGCAGGGCTTCCGCAGCGAGCTCGAAGCCCGTGAGTCCGAGCTCAGCCGCAAGCTGGAGACACTCGCTGTCCGCGAGCAGGACCTTCGCCATGCCGACCGTGAGCTCTCAGAGCGCGAGCGAGGCGTGTCGGTGCGCGAGGGCGGTCTCGATCCGCTCTCAGGAGCTCGAGAGCCGATCCGACGAGCGCCTGAAGGAGCGAGAGCAGGCCCTCGACGACCGCGAGGCCGAGATCCAGCGGGCCGAGAAGCGCGCCGCGGACGAGAAGCAGTCCCTCGAGCGTCGCATCATCCAGGCGACCGAGCAAGAGCGTCGAGCACAGCTCCACGCAGAATCATTCGAGGAGCGCGAGGCGAAGTTGGCCACGGAGTCCGAAGAGCTCGAGAATCGCCTCGCTGAGTTGGCAGAGCGGGAACAGCACCTCGAGTACCGCAAGGACGAGTTGGCGGCGTACGTCGCCCGCGTCCAGGGCTCGCTCCCGTCTCAGCAGTAATCCGGCAAGCGGAGCCGCCGCCTGGTGGATAGGATCGCCCGCATGGCGACCCTGGGCGAAGTGATGTCACGAGACGTGATCTCGATCGAGCCCTTCGAGACGATCGGCCACGCTGCCGAGAAGATGGTCGCCGAGGGTGTCAGCGCAATCGTCGTCTCCGACGGCGGCCGCCTGATCGGGATCGTGACCGAGCGCGACCTCACCCGCGCCGTTGCCGGGCGAGTCCATTCGAGCGAGGCTCGCGTCCGGGAGTGGATGACCGCGGATCCGCAGGTCGTCTCCGAATCGACCGATCCCGTCGAGGCCGTCCAAATCATGCTGGACGGCGGCTTCCGCCACCTGCCCGTCGTCGAGAACGAGCGCGCGGTCGGCATCGTCAGCATTCGCGACCTTGCCGAGTGGAGCATCGCCTCCCAGCCCGAGCAAGCGCAGGCCGACTCCTAACTAGCCCGGCTCCGGCTCCAACAGGTCCGTGGTGGTCGTGCCGGTGGTCGTGTCGGTGTCCTCGCGCTCGACGATGAGTCGCGGCCCGTGCAATCCCGTTTCCCGGCTCGCGAACTCCACACCCTTGGGCGACGCCGTCGTCAACGCGAAGCCGACATACCGCTGGCTGTCATCGACGAGGGACGTGACGTCGACTGCTTTCCACGCGTTCGCGCGGAGGGGGCCTGAGGTCACGAAGTCAGCCAGAGCTGCGGCGCGTTGGCGAACGTGATTCGGCGCTCCCGGAAGCGCTCGTCGATGAGCCGCACCTGATAGCCGACCCGCGAGCGAGTGCGACTGTAAAGGAGGAGATTGATCTGCATCACGTCGCCGGATCGCAGGTCGACGTGGAACAAGACGTAGGTCCTCAGCATGGGCGCCGAGTCCACCTTCAGGCCGGGCGCGTGGCCGAAGTTCTGCCGCTTGCTCGCTGCGCTGACGAATGCGTCGGCCTTCGGACGCACTGCGCGGATTCGCGGTCCGCGGTCCAGCCGCGCGCCCGGGAGCGCCTGAACGCAGAGGCCGGCGGCGACGAGCGCGACGACGGTCGCGGCGACGAAGGGTCGCCAGCGAAGCTCATCCTTCTCAGAGCAGGAATCGATGCCGCGGATCGCAGTTCTCCTCTCGGTATGGGTACTGGAAAGGCCGGGCGGACCCTTACAAGCCGCGACCCCTCGCTCTTCCGACGAAGATCTACCGGGATGGTTGGGACTGGACGGCCACGGCCTTCTTGAGGACGCTGAGCGCCTCGTCCTTTCTGCCGTCCGCCTCCAGGAGAGCCGCGAGCTTCTGGTAGACCTCGCTCAGGTAGCGGCCGGGGTTCGGCTCGAGCACTTCCGCCGCCAGCTCGTAGAGCTCCTGGGCCTTCCCAGGGTCGCCCAGCTCCAGGAAGACGTCGCCGATCAGCATGTAGCCGCGGCCTGCGTCGTGCGGGCTGCCATCAGCGAGTTCAGCGGACGCCTCCATCGCGGTCGAAGCCGCCTCCTCGGGCCGGTCGAGCTGGATCAGCGCACGCGCCTCTTCGAGCTTGAAGAGAGCTTGGTCGATCGGGCTTCCGGCCTCCCCGAGCAACTCGAGGCCCTTCTCGACGAGCCCGAGCGCGTCTTCGGGATGCTGCCGGTCGACCTCGATGTGCGCGAGCAGCTGGTGCGCAAGCGCGGTGTAGTACGTGTGCTCGGTGAGCTCGAGCAAGTTCAAGGCCTTCCGCGCGTAGCGAGCCGCGAGCACGGAATCGCCCTGCAGCGTGTACAGCCTCGAGAGCGACCAGTAAACGCGGGCGCGGAAAATCGGATCCTGCGAGTCGGGTGCCAGGTCGACCGTGCGCTCCAGCAGCTCTCGGGCGGGTGCGAAGTCGTTCGAATCGATGTAGGCGTTCGCCAGGAGAACCGCAAATCGGACTATCTCTGCAGGGTCGCCCTGCTCCTCTGCTGCGCTGAGCGACTCTCGGAAGATCGCGATCGCGGGGCCGTTCTGGTCGACCATCGCGTAGACGCGGCCGAGGCTGTCGGCTGTCCCTGGGTGGCTCGTCAAGCCGTCCGGCCAGAGCACGCGCGCTTCTTCGAATCTGGCGATCGCTTCGCGTGGACTCCCGCTTCGGAACGCGATCTGCCCGAGACCGGCGAGGGCCTGGGCCCGTTCGTCCTTCGTCGCCGCACGCGCGAGCGCTTCCTCGTAGAGCTTGCGCGCGACCTCGGGCTCGTCGAGCCGGAGTGCAAGTTCCGCCTCGACCAGCGCAGAGGCTCCTTCGTCCCGCTCTTTCCCGGTCGCGAGATAGTCCTCGCTGACGCCGAGCCGCCGGCCCATCTCGCGTAGAAGCTGGAGCGAGGGGATCCGGTCGCCGGCCTCGATGCGAGAGATGTAGGCGGGCGAGCAGCCCAGAAACGAAAGCTGGCGCTGGCTCAGGCCCGCCCGCTCGCGGGCCTCTCGAAGGCGCCGACCGACGGCGTGGGGGTCATCGACGTGGGTTGACTTGCGTCGTGGCATTGGGAGGCTCCCCCTCCTATACTAAAGCCCTCCTCGGGCCTGGGGGCTATCCGTTGCCGTACAACTAGAAAGGATGGTTCCCGTGTACGCTTGTCTGGTCCCGTTTTTCGCTGCACTGGGCCTGTTGGCGATGTTTGCGGCCAAGGGCCCGATCTGGCCGTAGTCAGCCGGCGACCCAAGAGGGCGGAGCGGGCGTCGGCTCGCTCCGCCTCTCCTGGGCTGACGTTGCCTCGGACGGCCGCTTGACGGGAGTCAGCGGTCTCAGTCAGGCTGAAGGTCCGCTTCGGCGCCCGGCCGTGAGCCCTCGTCGGGGTCGGGAACCGGGGACTCGAGGATCTCCTCGTTGCGGTCGTCTGTACGAGGCATATTGTGGTCTTCCATGAAGGTCGTTCTGCCCGACTCGTCCGAGCTCGAACTCCCCGACGGCGCGACGGGGCTCGACGCGGCTGCCGCGATCGGCCCCAAGCTGGCGAAGGAGGCCGTCCTGCTGCGCTCGAACGGGGCCGTGCAGGACCTCCGCGCGCCGCTCGAGCCGGGGCAGCCGATCGAGATCCTGACAACGCGCGACACGAACGATCCCGACGCGCTCTACGTCCTGCGCCATTCCGCAGCGCATCTCCTGGCCGAGGCGGTCCGTCGCCTCTATCCGGGGACGAAGATCGCCATCGGCCCGCCGATCGAAAACGGTTTCTACTACGACTTCGAGTTCCCGGAGCCGATCGGCGAGGACGCCCTCGACCGCATCGAGGAGGAGATCCGCCGCGAGCTGAAGGAGGGCCGGGCGTGGGAGCGTCGGGAGATCTCCGCCGAGGAGGCCAAGGAGCTCTTCGCCGAGCAGGGCGAGGACTACAAGGTCGAGCTCGTCGACACTGCCGAGGGCGAGATCTCGCTCTACACGCAGGGTGACTTCACGGATCTCTGCCGCGGGCCGCACCTCCAGGATTCCAAGCCGATCAAGGCGATCAAGCTCACGGGCCTCGCGGGCGCCTACTGGCGCGGCGACGAGCACAACACGCAGCTGACCCGGATCTACGGCACGGCGTTCTACTCGCAGGCCGACCTCGACGCCTACCTCGAGCGAATCGAGGAGGCGAAGCGCCGCGACCACCGCCGCCTCGGCGTCGACCTCGACCTCTTCCACCTCTCCGACCACGCGCCCGGGATGCCGTTCTGGCACCCGAAGGGAACGGTGATCTGGAACGAGCTCGAGGACCTGCGCCGCCGGGAGAACCTGAAGCGCGGCTACGTCGAGGTGAGGACGCCGCTCATGTACGACGTCGACACCTGGGTCACGTCAGGGCACTGGGACAAGTTTAAGGACGACATGTTCCTCGTCCCGTACGGCGAGGATCGGACGTTCGGGCTCAAGCCGATGAACTGCCCCGGGCACATGCTGCTCTTCGGGAACACGCTTCGGAGCTACCGTGACCTCCCGCTTCGCTACGCCGAGTCCTCTGCGCTTCATCGGAACGAGCGCGCGGGCACGCTCCACGGGCTTCTCCGCGTGCAGCAAGTCACCCAGGACGACGCGCACATGTTCGTCACGCCGGATCAGATCGAGGAGGAGATCTTCGGCTGCCTGGACTTCGCCGCCTACCTGTATGACCTGTTCGGGATGGAGGCGCGCTTCGAGCTCTCGTCGCGACCCGAGAACAAGCTGGGGACCGACGAGGAGTGGGACTTCACGGAAAGCGCGCTGCGCTCGGCGCTCGACCGGCGCGGCATCGACTACGTGGTCAACGAGGGCGAGGGGGCCTTCTACGGCCCCAAGATTGACCTGCACATGCTCGACGTGCTCGGCCGCTCCTGGCAGATGGGGACGATCCAACTCGACTCGCAGATGCCGGCGCGCTTCGGGCTCACGTACGTCGGCGAGGACAACGCGGAGCACACCCCGTACGTCATCCACCGCGCGCTGTTTGGCTCGCTCGAGCGCTTCATGGGCATCCTCATCGAGCACTTCGCGGGTGCCTTCCCGGTCTGGCTCGCGCCGGTGCAGGTGCGCGTGATCCCGGTCGGCGAGGATCACCGCGAGGCGGCGAAGGCGCTCGCTGAGAAGCTCGGTGAGTTCCGCGTCGAGGTCGACGACTCCGACGAGACGGTCGGCAAGCGGATCCGGAACGCGGAGGTCGAGAAGATCCCGTACGTCGTCGTCTGGGGCGACAAGGAGTCGGAGGATGCTCTCGCCGTCCGCGAGCGTGGGGGAGAGCAGTCCACGAGCTCGCTCGACGACTTCCTGGCGGTACTGCGGGAAGTGGCCTCGGTCTCTTAGCGGCTCGAGGCCGCGGCGAGGTAGCGGTCCTCGGCGGCGTAGTCGAACATCGGCCTGAAGTAGTCGTCGTCGAGCTGGGGCAGGTTCTCGCGAGCGGTGTCGACGAGCCATGCGACCTCATCTGCCACGGTGGCGGCGTAGTCACCGACCGGCGTGTATCCGAGCTCGGCGGCCGCGGTCATGTCGAGCACGATCGGATGCGGCGCGTCCCAGGGATGCCGGCCCAGCGCCTCATCTGCTTCGTCGTCGAGTAGCACCTCGTCCCAGACGTGGTCGAGCTGCCGTGCGATCGTGCGCGAGATCTCGAGTGCGCTCGGCGCGTCGGGATCGGCGCTGTTGAGGATTTGCCGGCCCGGTTTCGCCGCGACCACTTCGATGAGCGCGGCAATGTTCGCGGCGGCCGTCGTGTGGTCGACTCCGGCGCCTCGGTGAGCGAGGAAAACGGCGGGACGCTGGTCGAGCACGCGCTTGACGAAGACCCACTCGCGTGGCGTCTGTGCGCCGGCACCGTGGATCTTGGAGGGCCGGAGGACGGTGACGGGCCCACCGCTGTCCAGTAGAACCTGCTCGGCCGCGACCTTGTTCGCGCCGTAGCCCTCGGGCGAGTTGTAGTCGCCGTCGCCCGGGGCCATGGTCGGCTGTGCCTCACGGATCGGCCCCTCGAAACGCGGTGCGGTCTCCGAGTTGGAGTGGTGCCCGGAGCCGTCGACGTACACCGCCTTGCTCGAGATCATCACCGTCGATCCGGCGTTGCGCACCAGCGGGAGGAGCCGGGCCGCGTCAGCGGCCGTGTAGCAGATGCAGTCGACGAGCAGGTCGGCGCCGCCGCCAAGCGCGGTGAGCAGCTGATCGGAGTCGCCGCGGTCTGCCGCGACGAACCTTCCTCCGGCGGCGGCGATCTCGGCAGGCATGTGCGCGGAGTTGCGCCCGGTCAGGTCGACCTGCCAACCGGCCGCGAGCAGGCGACTGGCCGTGGCGCGGCCGATCAGACCGGTGCCGCCGACGATGAGCGCGCGAGGCATCGCGGCGAAAGTACCGCAGCGAAACCTGCCGGGGAGGCGAGGCGGCCTCGGTTTTCTGAGCCGTCGCTCGCGGTGCGGGGCCGGAGGGAACAGTACGCCCGGTACGGGCCCGGAGAGCACCGTGCAGCGAGCGACGGCAGGCGTTTGCGGAGCCCGGCTCCGCCGGGCGGGAGCGGACGCCGGTCAGGGAAGCGAGGCGGCCTGGGTTTCCTGAGCCGTCGCTCGCGGTGCGGGGCCGGAGGGAACAGTACGCCCGGTACGGGCCCGGAGAGCACCGTGCAGCGAGCGACGGCAGGCGTTCGCGGAGCCCGGCTCCGCCGGGCGGGAGCGGACGCCGGTCAGGGAAGCGAGGCGGCTGCTAACCTCTGAAGCCTGCAAAGCAGGGGCGACATGTTCCTCACCTCCGGGGCCACGAGCCTGTCGGAGGTTCAACCCAGGAGGTTGGAAAGGATCGAGCCGCTGCTGCGCAGCGGTTTTGTCGTTTCGAGAGGGAGGAGCTAGCAGCTTGGTGAAGCGCCTTTGAGGCCACGACGTCGGGTTGAGCCCACGCGGCCGGTCATCCCGCACAGCCGGATCAACGAGGACATCCGGGTGCAGCAGGTGCGACTGGTCGACGAGAACGGCGGCCAACTGGGGGTGAAGCCCATCCAGGAGGCGCTCGACTACGCCCATGGCAAGGACCTCGACCTCGTCGAGGTTGCGGCTCAGGCCGATCCGCCGGTCGCACGGGTCATGGACTACGGCAAGTACCGGTACGAGCAGGAGCAGAAGGCCAAAGTCGCGCGCAAGCACCAGGTTTCGATCAACGTCAAGGAGATCAAGCTCAGGCCAAAGATCGGCGTCCACGACTACGAGACCAAGAAGGGGCACGTCGCCCGCTTCCTCGGTCAGCGGGCCAAGGTCAAGGTCACGATCATGTTCCGCGGCCGGGAGACGACGCACCCGGAGCGCGGCCGCGACCTGCTGATGAAGCTCGCGGAGGACGTGAAGGAGCTCGGCCAAGTCGAATCGCCGCCCCTCCTCGACGGCCGCAACATGGTCATGGTTCTGGGGCCGACGAAGAATGCAGGAGTAACGAAAGATGCCCAAACAGAAGACACACAGCGGAGCGAAGAAGCGGTTCAAGGTGACCGGAGCGGGGAAGCTCCTGCGCCGTCGAGCGATGAAGAGCCACTACCTGAGCAAGAAGTCCGAGAAGCGCAAGCGTAAGTTCCGCCGCGACCAGCCCCTCCACAAGTCGAACGAGCGCGCCGTGAGGCGCCTGCTCGGAGGCAAGTAATGCCGCGCGTAAAGCGATCAGTCGCGTCGCGCAAGCGCCGCAAGAAGGTCCTCAACGCCGCGAAGGGCTTCGTCGGCACGAGGCATTCGCGCTACAAGGTGGCGAACGAGGCGGTCGAGCACGCGCTCGTCCACGCCTATCGCGACCGGAAGCGCCGCAAGCGGGAGATGCGCCGGCTCTGGATCATCCGGATCAACGCGGCCGCGCGCGCCGAGGGGCTCTCGTACAACCAGTTCGTCGCGGGCTGCCGCATGGCCGGCGTCGAGCTCGACCGCAAGGTGCTCGCTGACATCGCTGTCGACGACCCGGCCGCCTTCGGCAAGATCGCCGAGCAGGCGAAGACCGCGCTCGCCTCTAGTGCTGGCGACGGCGCTGGCGACTAGCGCCTCGGTCTTCGAAGCCCAGGCGGCTCAGTGTGAGTCGCGCTCGCCGCTCTACGCCGATCTCTGTCGGCGCTTCGCCGAGGACCCCGTCGCTGCCGAGCTCGTCGGGCCGGACCCGAGCTGGGACGCGCCGTTGCGCCTCCTAGGCGGGCTGCACTACCTCGTGCTGGGCGGCGAGGCGGCCTGGGACGACTCGCTCGAGGAGCACGGCGCGTTCCTCGGTGCCTTCATCGCTGAGCAGGGCGTCCAGACGAACGAGGTTCAGCGCTCCTGGGTGCTCCTCCCTCTGCTCCTGCGGGTGGCCGAGCAAACCGGCGCGGAGACGTTCGACCTCGTCGAGCTCGGGCCGAGCGCGGGCCTCAATCTCGTCTGGGATCGCTACGGCTATCGCTACGAGGCCGGGGAGTGGGGGGCCGACGACCGCACAACTGCGGTTCGAGGGTGAGGAGCGTCAGCCCGTTCCGGGTGAGCTGCTCGAGCAAACGCCTGTGGTTCGCGGGCGGATGGGAATCGACCGCGCGCCGATCAACGTGACGAGCGGGGACGGTGCCCGGCTCCTGCGCAGCTTCGTCTGGGCCGGTCAGCACGAACGGCTCGAACGGCTCGACAGCGCGATCGAGGCGATCCGCGGCGACCCGCCGGAGCTCGTGCGCGGCGATTTCGTCGAGTTGCTGCCCGAGGTGCTCGACGCCCAGCCGCCCGACGGTCTGACCGTCGTCTTTCAGACGGCGACGTGGGGATATCTCGACGACGCCCGGCGCGCGCTGCTCCGCGCGACGCTCGAGGAAGCGGGGCGCTCACGGCCGCTCGCCTTCATCTCGACGGGCGCGCCGCGGGTCGAGGAGCATTGCTGGGGGCTGCGGCTGGTCTACTGGCCCGGCTCGAGGCGGGAGTTCGCGGGCCACGCCGACTTTCACGGGGCCTGGCTTCGGTGGGAGCTGTGATCACCTCGGCCTCGAATCCAAAGCTGCGACTGATGCACCGACTCCTCGAGTCGCGGCGCCAGCGTGAGAAGGAGGGGCTGTTCGTCGTCGAGGGCGAGGATCTCGTCTTGGCCGCGGACGATGCCGGCATCGAGGCGGTGGAGCTCCTGCGCGCGGGAGAGGACGTCGAGGCCGGAGCTCCTCGCGAAGATCTCGACGATGGCGCATCCGCCCCGGGTGATGGGCATCTACCGCCGCGACGCGCTGCCGCGGGGGGTCGAGCCGCTCTCGCTCTCCCTCTGGCACGTGGCCGACCCGGGCAACCTCGGGACGATCCTGCGCAGCGCCGATGCGTTCGGCGCCTCGGTCGCGCTCTCGCCTGGCTGCGCGGATCCGACCGGGCCCAAGGCGCTGCGGGCTTCGGCCGGCGCCGTCTTCCGCGTGCCGATCGCCGGCTTCGACGAGCCGCCGGGGAAGCGGATCGCCCTCGTCTCGGAAGGAGGCCGGCCGCTGGCCGAGCTCGAGCCGGGAGTGCCGGTCACGTACCTGTTAGGGGCCGAGCGCGAGGGCCTGCCGGAGGACGTCGTCGCCGCCTGCCACGAGTCGTCGACGATTCCGCTCGCGCCGGGTGCGGAGTCGCTGAACGTCGCGATCGCCGGTGCGATCGCTCTCTACGAGCACCGGCGCGGCCGGTAGAGTCGAAGCGTGGCGAGGATTGCGGGAGTCTGGACGTCACCGGCGCGCAAGAGCGGCCGCATGGACGGGCACGAACGGCGCCGTGCGATCGCCGGCGAAGGGCTCGAAGGGTGCGCGCATGCAAATCCGCCCAAGCGGGAGGTTCTCTTCGCCTCGAAGGAGCATCTCGACGCGGTCGGCGTGGAGCCGGGTGCGATCAGGGAGAACCTGACCGTCGAAGGCGACGACGTCGAGCGCTGGCCGATCGGTCAGCAGGTCCGCGTGGGCGACGCCGTCTTCGAGATCACGATGGTGTGCGACCCGTGCCATCGTATGGACGAGCTGCGCGACGGTCTCCGGGCCGAGCTCGAAGGCAGGCGCGGGATGCTCGCGCGAGTCGTCGAGAGCGGCGAGGTCGCCGTCGGCGACGAGATCACGTTGCTTTAGGCCCGCTTGGCGACGAAGACCATGTCCTCGCTGTCGCGGTACGGCGTTCGATCGAACCAGCCGTAGCAGGCCTCGACCTCGAAGCCACATTCCTCGAGGAGCTGCTGCCACTCGCCCTGTGAGATCCAGGTAAGGGACATCGTGGCCGCGCCTTCCGGCCCGCGAACGGAGAGGGTGAGCGTGCGCGTCCGTTCGTCCCAGTCCGCACGCTCGAAGATCCCCTGCTCGCGCTCGAGCCAGCGGCCGTGCGTCTCTTCGATGTCGTCGGCCTTCGGCTCGAAGACGTCGAAGACGAGGCGCCCGCCGGGGCGAAGGACGCGATGTGCCGCGGTCAAGGCCTCGAGGCGCTCGCCGTCGTCGGCGAGATGAAGGTATGAGCGAAACGGACAGATGACGAGCGGCACCTGCTCATTGAGCGGCGGCTTGCGAAGGTCGCCGAGGTACAGCTCGAGGTGCTCCGCGACGCCTTCGTCCTCGGCGCGGCGGCGACAGGCAGCGAGCATCTCGCGCGAGGAATCGACGCCGATCACGCGGATGCCGTTCTGTGCGATCGGGACGGCAATCCGGCCGGTCCCAACTCCAAGGTCGACGACGGGCCCGCCTGCCCGGCGAGCCTCCGCGACGTAGAAGTCGACGTCTTCGGTGACGCTGCGACTCCACGGGTCGTAGAGCTCCGCGATCGCGTCGTACGGGCTCGCCCCGTGGCGAATCCGGCTCGCTTCCGTCACAGACGTGCCCGCCTTCTCTCAGTACGCTGAAAGCGGCGGAACGCGGTCCCCCACCCGGGTGGGTGGACTGAGCGGACTGAGCGGACTGAGCGGACTCGGGAGAGTTGGACTCGGCAGACTCGGCGGTCTAAGCCCCTAGAGCTCGACGGTCTCATGCCGGCTTCCGGGTCACCCAGACGAACTCGCGGCTGTCCTTGTCGAACGGGCCCCGGTCGAAGTCGCCGTAGAGCGCCTCGACCTCGAGGCCGGCAACGTCGGTTAGCCCTTCCCACTCGGCTCGGTTGACCCACCACACGGAGAGCTTCCGCTCGCCTTCGCCGGGCCGGCCGACCCACGCGGTGATGTCGAGGCGGCTCTCAGTGGGGTCGTACTCGACCTGCTCCCAGATCCGGCTCCCATCTGCGTGCTGACGCACACCCTCCTGAGCGAAACGCGCGGCGATCAGCGGATCGAACACGAATGCGTTCCAGGCAAAGCGGCCACCCGGCTTCAGCGCTGCCGCGACATGCTCGAAGACCCGCCGCCGGTCTTGCCAGTTCGGCAGGTGCAGGAGCGATCGGAACGGCGAGTAGATCAGGCCGGCAGGCTCGGCCAGCTCCAGGTCGCGCATGTCTCCCTGCCGGAGCTCCAGGTCGACGCCCTCGGCCTCGGCTCGCGCCCTCGCCTGAGCAAGCATCGCCGGGGAGGCGTCGATGCCGATCACCTTTCGCCCTGTCTCCCGCGCGACCGGGATCGCGACCCGTCCGTTCCCGACCGCGAGTTCGACGATCGGGTCGTCCGCTGCACGCGCGAGGTCGACGTAGAATCCGACGTCCTCGGTCATGTGGGCTGACCACTCGTCGTAGATCTCCGCGAAGGGGTCGTACTGGCTCATTGGCGCATTCTCGCGGTATCGTGTGCCCATGGCTGCAAAGCGAGCGCATTCTTTCTTTACCGGGCCTCGGCTTCTCGCCGGGGACCGGCGCTGACGCGCGGCCGATCCCCAAGTGAGAAGGCGGGGCCCAGGCGATGACTGAGCCACGCGATACAGTCGCCGCCGTGGACGCCGACGCGCTCCAGAGCGAAGCCGTGAGCGCGATCGAGGCTGCAGCGACAGCCGCCGAGCTCGACGAGCTGCGGGTCCGCTACCTCGGCCGAAGCAGCACTCTCAAGCTCGCGCTACGCGAGGTCCGCGACCGCGAGACCGGTATGGCCCTGAACGCTGCCCGCGAGGCGATCGAGGAGGCCGTGGCGGGCCGCGAGGCGCAGCTCACCCGCTCCGAGCTCGACCGCGCCCTGACCGAGGAAATCGTCGACGTCACGCTCCCGGGCCCGCGGCAACCGCTCGGCCAGCTGCACCCGATCACTCAGACCCGGCGCCAGATCGAGGATGCGTTCATCGGGCTCGGCTACGACGTCCGCGACGACCGCGAGGTCGAGACAACCGAGTACAACTTCGACAAGCTCGCGTTCGATCCGTGGCACCCGACGCGCTCACATCGCGCGACCTTCTTCTTCGACGAACAGCGACGTCCTGCGGACGGAGACCTCGCCGTCGCAGATCCACGCACTGGAGGAGCGCGAGCCGCCGATCTACATGGTCTCGATCGGGCGCTGTTACCGGCGCGACGCGATCGACGCGACGCACTACCCGATCTTCCACCAGTTCGAGGGCCTCGCGGTCGACCGCGGGCTCACGCTCGCCGACCTCAAGGGAACGCTCCTGCACGTGATGCGCGCGATCTACGGGCCGGATCGCCGCGTCCGCTTCCGCACGCATTACTTCCCGTTCACCGAGCCGTCGATCGAGCCCGACGTCTCCTGCGGAATCTGTGGCGGCGCGGGCTGCCGCACGTGCAAGCACTCGGGCTGGCTCGAGATGGGCGGCGCAGGCATGGTCGACCCGCGGGTCTTCGCGAACGTCGGCGTCGACCACGGCGGAGTGGTCGGGCTTCGCGTTCGGCTGCGGGATCGAGCGCGTCGCGCAGCTCAAGTACGACTTCCCCGACATCCGGCCCCTCTGGGACGGCGACCTCCGCGTGCTGAGGCAGTTTTGAGAGTCCCGGTCTCCTGGCTCAGGGACTACGTCCCGATCGAGATGCCGCTCGACGAGCTCGCGACGCGGCTCTCGGTCTCGACCGCCGAGATCGAGGGCATCGAGCGCCGCGGCGTGTCCGACGAGGACGGGAACCTCGGCCTCTTCCTCGTCGGCAAGGTGCTCGCGGCCGACAAGCACCCGAACGCGGACCGGCTCCAGCTGTGCCGGGTCGACGTGGGGGAGGCGCGAGCCGCGCCAGATCGTCTGCGGTGCCTGGAACTTCGGGGCGGGGGCGACCGTCGCGGTCGCGCTGCCCGGCGCGGTCCTGCCCGGGCGGCCTGAAGCTCGACCAGCGCAAGGTTCGCGGCGAGCTCTCGGACGGGATGATCCTCGCCGAGGACGAGATCGAGCTCGGCACCGACCACTCGGGGATCATGCTGCTGCCCGAGACCGAGCCCGGCACGCCGCTCGTCGACGTGCTCCCGCTCGCGGACGAGGTGCTCGCTCGTCGAGTCGACCGGCAACCGGCCCGACCTGCTCTCGGTGTACGGCATCGCGCGCGAGGTGGCTGCGCTCTACGACCTCGAGCTCGCGCCGCCGCCGGGAGTCGACCCCGAGCCGGCAGGCGCACGAGCCCGTGGACATCACGGTCGACGATCTCGAGGGCTGCCCGCGCTACGTCGGACGCCTCTTCCGCGAACGTCTCGGTCGGCCCGTCGCCCGTCTGGCTGAAGTCGCGCCTGAATCGCCGCGGGCATGCGTCCGATCTCGAACGTCGTCGACGCCACGAACTACGTCATGCTCGCGCTCGGGAACCCGCTGCACGCGTTCGACCTGAGCACGCTCGCCGGCGGGAAGATCATCGTGCGCCGCGCGCAACCGGGCGAGTCGATCCGGACGCTCGACGGCGTCGATCGCCGCCTCGAGGAGTCCGACCTCGTGATCGCGGACGCGGAGCGGGCGATCGCGATTGCAGGGATCATGGGCGGTGAGAACACGGAGATCGGCGAGGCGACGACCGACGTGCTGCTCGAAGCTGCGAATTTCGAGCCGACCGGGATCTACCGCAGCTCGGAGCGCCTACGCCTGCGCACCGAAGGCTCGAACCGCTGGGAGAAGGGTGTCGACCCGCATCTGGCGGAGCAGGCGGCAAGGCTCGCGACGCGAGCTGATCGTGTAGACCGCCGGAGCCGAGTGGATCGGGGCACGTCGACGTTCAGGGCGAGCTACCCGCAGCGACCCGGTGATCTGTTTCCGGCCAGAGCGTGCCGACGAGCTGATCGGCATGTAGACGCCGGCTGCCGAGCAGACGGCCTGGCTCGAGCGTCTCGGCTTCGAAGCCGCGAACGGCGAGGTCGTGGTGCCCACATTTCGCGCGCGCGACGTGACGCGCGAGGTCGACGTCGTCGAGGAGGTCGCCCGGCTCCGGCTCGAGGAGGTGCCGTTCACGCTGCCCGGCGCGGCGCGAGATGTTCGGCGCGCTCACGCCGCTGCAGCGCCTTCGCCGTCGCGTCGAGGACGTCCTCGCCGGCCTCGGGCTCGCCGAGACGTACACGCCGTCGCTTCGCCCGGACGATCCGGATCCCAACGCGGCGCGGACCTCCCGGAGCCGATCTCGGTCGAGCTCGCCGTCCTGCGCACACGCCTCCTGCCGAGCCTCGTCGAGGCAGCGCGGCGCAACGGCGAGCTGGGCGCCGAGGACATCGCGCTGTACGAGGTCGCCCGCGTCTATCTGCCCGACACGGCGATCTGCCGGACGAGCACACGCACGTGGCCGGAATCGTCGAGGGCGGCTGGTGAGCGAGCGAAGGGAATCGTCGAGACGCTCTACGCCGCGCTGAAGGCGCAGCCGACGTTTCGAGCGCACGACCGACGACCTGCTTCATCCGGGCAAGTCGGCCTCGGTCGGCGCCGGCATCGTCGGCGAGCTCCATCCCGGGGTGCTCGACGGAGTCTGGGGCGTCTTCGAGCTCGACCTCGCCAAGCTACGGGAGGTCGCAAACGACCGAGCTGCGCTACACGGACGTGATCACGTATCCGCGCGGTCCGCCAGGATCTCGCGTTCGCCGTTCCCGAGGAGGTCGCCGCCGGTGATCTCGTCGCAGCCGCTCACGAAGCGGCCGGGCCGGAGCTACGCGAGATGACGCGCCTTCGACGTCTACCACGGCGACCAGGTCGGCGAGGGGCGCAAGTCGATCGCGTTCGCGGTCAGCTTCCAGTCCTCGGAGCGGACGCTTGTCCGACGAGGACGCGGCCGAGTTGCGCGAGAGGATCGTCGACGCGCTCGCCAAGCGCTTCGGCGCCGAGCTCCGCGCCTGACCGCTAGCACACAGCGCCTCCGAAGAGGGGTCAGACCCCGCTCCGTAGGCGTCACGAAAGTGGGACAGATCGCGCCGCCGATGAGGCCGTTCCGCGGTTCGAGGCCGATCGCTGGCGCGAACTTGTAAAGGGGTCTGACCCCTACCGCGGGGCCTTAGAGCGCCGCTGTCGCGAGCCGCTCGGCCATCGAGAGCAGCACCTTGCGCTGGATCTCCGGGTGCGTCTCGAGGAGCCGGCGGAAGCTCTGCCCCGTGATCACGACCACCCGCATCGGCGAGGTCGCCTTGACGGTGGCGGTGCGAGGCAGACCAGTGATCAGCGCGATCTCGCCGAGGAAGTCACCCTGGTGCAGCGAGTTGATCCACCTGCCGCCCATCAAGACGTCGGCTGTGCCTTCGACGATCGCGAAGAACTCACGACCGGGCTTGCCTTCCTTCGTGAGCTCGGTTCCTTCTTTGAGGTCGAGCTCGTCGGTAATCGCCGCGATCTCGCCGAGCTCGCGAGCAGTGCAGTGCCTGAAGAGCGGAATCTTGCGGATCAGCTCGACCTTGGCATTCTTATGCAGCTTCATCCCGGATGAGTCTAAAGCGCACAAGCGGGTGAAGCTGGTGGTAAGAAAGGAGGTACAGATGTTGCGTCCGCTCGTTGCAATCGCCGCAGTTGCCGCCGCCTCGTTGCCGATGGCCGCGTCGGGTAGCCCGGTACTGCCTCGACTCAACGCGAAGGTGAGCGCTCGGGCGATCTCGCTCACCGATGCAAATGGCCAGCGGGTGAAGGCGCTCCAGCAGAACTCGTACCGCATCGTGGTCAAGGACTCGTCAAAGGCCCAGAACTTCCACCTCGTCGGGCCGAGAGTGAACCTGAAGACGAAGGCGTCCGCGGTGGCCACACGGGTCTGGGTCGTCAACTTACGCCCCGGCTCTTACGTCTATAGATCGGACAGGAGCTCGAAGCTCCGCGGAACGTTCACGGTCATGCAGAGCCCGCCTCCGGCCTGAGAAATCCGAATCGGGGTGAAGCGCGTACTAGGAAGGGACAAGGAGGGTCACATACCACGACTGCTGCTCATAACCGCGCTTGCTGCGGCCGCCATGTCCATGCCGGCGGCTGCCGGTGGCGAGCCCGCGCCGTCGCTCATCGGCGTCGTCGGCCCCGGCTTCACGATCTCGCTGAAGAACCCCGACGGCACCAAGGTCTCGCATCTCGAGGTCGGCATGTACGTGATGAGCGTGGACGACCAGTCGATTGAGCACAATTTCCACCTGTCGGGGCCGGGCGTCGAGCAGGCAACCGAGGTCGAGCTGACCGGGATGACGACGTGGAACATCCAGGTCGTCGACGGGACGTACAGGTTCGGTGCGACCCGCACCCGTCGCAGATGAAGGGCACGTTCACGGTCGGCAACGTCCCTCCACCGCCTCCGCCTCCGGTGAAGCTGAGCGGGAAGGTGACCACGAAGACGATCTCGCTGAAGAGCGCGACGGGCGCGAAAGTGCGATCGGTCGTCGAGGGCACCTACAAGGTCACCGTCAGTGACGCGGCGAAGACCCAGAACTTCCACCTCAGCGGCCCCGGCTTCAACAAGAAGACCGGCGTCAAGGCGAAGACGAAGACGACGTGGACGGCGGCGCTCAAGCCCGGGAAGTACACGTACCGCTCGGACAAGAGCAAGCGCCTGCACGGCACCTTCACGGTCACGGCGAAGCCCTAGCTACGTCTGGACGCGGCGCGCCAGCTTGACATCGGCGGCCGTCAGTCCCGGTCGAAAACGGAGAAGCGGCGTGCCTTAGTCCGGCCCTCGCGCCCGCGCCGACCGACGAGGCGCATCCCCGCGCCGACGCCGCCGGCCAACACGAATCCGACGCCGAGAGCGCCCGCTGCGACGATCGGCAGCTTCTTGCGGACCTTGGCGCGGACGTCGGTCGCCTTCGAGCGAAGCGAATCAATCGCGCCCACGAGCTGCTCGCGCTCGGCCTCGATCTCCAGGCGCACCTGCTCTGAGGTGCGGGTGTTACTGGCCATTGCACTTCAATGCCTCCTTCGTGAGCTTCGCCTCGCGGATCGCCTGCTCCGGAATGGGCGGCGTGCCCTTCCTGATCTGGCGCCTAGCGAGTAGGACGAGGACTGTCATCAAGGCGAAGAGGCCGAGCGTGACGATGAGTAGCGCGAGCCACCACGGCAGGAAGGTCGCGAGCCCCGCGGCGATCGTCGCGAACAGGAAGCCGAGCCCGTAGACGGCGATGACCGCTGCACCGATACCGAGCCCGATGCCCACGCCGAGCGCGGTCGACCTTCATCTTGAGCTCGATCGCCGCCAGCTCGAGCTCGAGCCGGAAGGGCGAGCTCGCGCGCTCGGCGACCCGCTGCGCAAGTGCGCCGAGGCGGTCGGTCGAATCAGTCTCCTGCGAGTGGTCGTTGACCCCTCCAGTCGACGATCTTCGCGAGCAGCGATCCCCATTGCGAAGGCGATTCCGAGCACGAGGAACGGATTCGGCCCGCCTGCGCCTCGCTTCGGACGCGTGCCGAGTTGCGGGCCCGACGGTGCGACGCGCCGTGGCCGACTTCTGGTTCGTCGGCGCCTCTCCCTTCTCCTGGCGCGGATGAGGCTCGGCTTCAGCTTGCGCAGGAAGGCCGCGTCGTCTGCAAGCAGCTGCGCGAGCTTCGCGGCGACGCCTCCTTCGGCGGCGGCTTTGTCGCCAGTTCCTGAAGGCGGAACGCCACCTTGTCGACGAGCCGGTCGGCTTTCGTCGTCATCGCTGCTTCACCGGTGGTCATCGTTTCTTCGCCGGCGGCTCCTCGCCGGTTGCGACGCGCCAGATCGCCGAGGCCGTCTTCTTCGCGACCATCGCCGAGACTGCGGCGAGCGCGCTGTAGAGCCCGGTCCAGAGGAGTTTTCGGAGCACAGCGCAAGCGTACCGCGAAAGAGCGACCACGAAACGTGGGAAACCCGCGCCGCATACTTATTCTTTCCGTATGCGAAGCGAGCGGAGGTCGCTCGAGAAGGACGAGCGGCAGAGGCTGATTACGAGCATCGTCTCGCGCAGGCGGGTCGGCACCCAGCACGAGCTGATCGACGCGCTCGCACAAGCCGGTTGCCGCGTGACGCAGGCGACGATCTCCCGCGACATTCGCGAGCTCGGCCTCGACAAGACGCACGACGTGCTCGGCCGCCCTCGCTACGTGGCGCCGCAGGCCGCGCGGAGCGCCGATCCCCGGGACGCGCTCGCAGGCGTTCTCTCGCAGTTCGGCCGCCGCGTCGAGGCTGCCCAGAACATCGTCGTCGTCCAGTCCGAGCTCGGCTCCGCGCCGGCGGTGGCACGCGCGCTCGACCGGCTCGAGCACCCGCGGATCGTCGGGCACGATCGCAGGCGACGACACGTGCGTCGCGATTGCACGCAACGCAACCGGGACGCGGACGCCCTCGCCCGCGAGCTCGACGAGCTCGTCGGCTGAGCGGTCTCACCCAAAAGGGTGATCTTTGCTTGTTCTCGCCTGCCGGATCGAAGGGAGATTAGGCGAGAAAAACCGACCCGAACCTGCTCGAATCTGATCGTTTCTTTCGTGTCAACATTCGAGGCCCAGACGCCGATTACAGCCGTCAGGTTCTAGACGCCGCCAACGTCTGGGAGGGGGTCGATGCTGAGTCTGCTGATCTGCGACGACTCGCCGGAACGCACGGGAGGGTCGTCGCGCGAGCCTCGCGGCTCAACCGGAGATCGAGGTCGTGGCAGAGGCCGAGAACGGTGAGCAGGCGATCTCGCTCGCGGTCGCGGATCGGCCGGACGTCGTCCTGATGGACGTGCAGATGCCGGTCGTGGACGGGGTGGCCGCGACGAAGCGGATCCGCGAGCTGCTGCCGAGCGCCCGCATCGTCGCCTACGCCGGCTCGGACGACGTCGGAAGACGTGATGGCGATGATGGAGGCGGGCGCGAATGCGTACTGCGTGAAAGGCGCGCCGCTCTGGGAGCTCGAGCGCGCGCTTGCCGGCGCGAGCGACCCGCTCGATCCGGCTCGCGCACGGGCTTTCGCGCGCGGTCAACGGCGACCGGCATCACGGAGCTCGTCGCGCGCGAGCTCGCCGACCTGACCGGTGCGTCCTTCGCGGCCACCTATCTCGCGTCGACCGGAGGGCTCGCTCTCGCTTGCCGCCGTCTCCGGCCCCGATGCGCCCGATTCGCTGCAGCTCCGCCCCCGGTGTCGTCGCCCGCGCTTTCTCGGAGCTCCTGCTCGCCCGGGCCGATACGCACGAGCTCGGCGAGCTCTACCGGCTCGGCGCTGCCTGCGCCGAGGCGGTTTCCGCCCCGCTCATCGCAGACGGTGAGGCGTTCGGCGCCCTCCTGGTCGCGCTCCCGGCCAACGTCCAAGCCGTCGCCGATCCCGAGCTCATCGCGGCGGTGGCCGACCTCGTCGTCGTCTGCACTCGTCAACGAGCGCAGGCTGGCCCTCACCCATGCAGAGGCCCGGCGAGACGCGCTGACGGGCCTCGCGAACAAGCGTGCCTTCGATGAGCACCTCGACGAGGCGCTGAGCAATGCCGCCGCCGAGGACGAGTGCCTCTCGCTCATCCTCTTCGACCTCGACGACTTCAAGCAGGTGAACGACGCCTACGGGCATCTCGTCGGCGACGAGGTCTTGCGCGACGTCGGGCGCGTGCTCATGCGAGTGGTTCGCGCCCGACGACGAGGTCTTCCGGATCGGCGGCGAGGAGTTCGCGGTCGTCGTGGAAGGCTCTCCGGCTGCCGCCGCCCCGGTCGCGACGCGTTTGCGCGACGCGCTCGCCGAGCACCGTCGCGGCCACGCGCTTCCGACCATCTCCGGCGGTGTCGCGACGTTTCCGATTCCATGCTTCCTCGGCCGAAGACCTGCTCCGCAAGGCCGACATCGCCCTCTACGCCGCGAAGTTCGCCGGAAAGAACTGCATCCGGGTGTTCCGTAGTGACGACGACACTGCCGCGGGTCGACCAGGCCAGTCCCAGCTGGGCGGCCTCTCCGGCGCGCCGCGGCTCGACCAGCGAGGGCTCCGGCTGCTCGTCGTCGACGACGATCGCGGCGCTGCGGATCCTGCTGCGGACGACCTTCGAGGTCGTCGACATCGAGGTCGAGGAGGCCGACTCCGCCCAGGCGGCCGAGCAGATGATCGTGGACCGGGCGCCCGACGTCGTCGTTCTCGACGTGGGAATGCCGGGCATGGACGGGCTCACGTTCTGCCGGAAGCTGAAGGCGGACCCGGTGACCGCGGACATCGGCGTCGTCCTGTTGACCGGGTCCTCCGGAGGAACGGAGGACGCCGCAGCGGAGTCGGGGCGGATGCGTTCCTGCGGAAGCCCTTCAGCCCGCTCGAGCTGCTGAACGTCGTCGAGCGGATCGCCGGCGGCCTCTACGAGGGCCCGTATCGGACCGCGAGCGGCCCGCCCGAGGAGCAGTTGATCCTCTACGCACAGGATCTGCGCAGGCTCCTGGAGGTCGAGCGCGGGCAGCGGGCGCTCATCCAACGCGCCTACCGGGAGACCGTGACGCGCTCTTGCGAGCGCGCTCGAATCGAAGGACACCGGCACCGGCGCGCACTCGCAGCGCGTGCAGCGCTACGCGGTCGAGCTCGCCGGCGGGCTCGAGCCGGCGCTTCTCGAAGACGAAAGCGTCGAGTACGGATTCCTGCTCCACGACGTGGGCAAGATCGGGATCCCGGACAAGATCCTGCTCAAGAAGGGCTCGCTGCACGGGCGCCGAGCGCCGGCTGCTCGAGACGCACACCGTGCTCGGCGAGCAGCTGCTGAGCGGTGTCGCTCTGCTCCAGGGCCAGGGGCTGCGAATCGTGCGCCACCACCACGAGCGCTGGGACGGCTGCGGGTACCCGGACGGGCTCGGCGAGACGGAGATCCCGCTCGGCGCCCGCGTCTTTGCGGTCGCCGACGCGCTGGACGCGATGACGAGCGACCGCCCGTATCGGCGCGCGCGAACCTGGGAGGACGCGCGCGGCCGAGATCGCCGCCGAGACGCGGGCAACAGTTCGACCCGAGGGTCGTCGAGGCATTCCACAAGCGAAGCTCGCGTCTGCGGCGGATCCACTACGAGCTCGCAGCTGGGTAACCGCTCGGCCGCCAGTTAACCGCCGCCCAGCGACGCGACAGGTTTCGTCACAGAACTGCCACCCACGCGCGCGCGAGTCGCCTCGAGCACGAGCGTCTCGAACCGGTTCATCTCCGGATCGCCCGCGGCCTCCGCGTGGGATTCGAGGCCTCGCAGCGCCTCGGCGTCGCTCTCGCCGACGGGCCGACGCTCGATCCTCGCGAAACCGGCCTGGTCGAGCAGGCCGCCGAGGGTCGGCTCGTCGTAGATGAACTGGTGGCCGTACCAGCGAACGACCTCGTTGATCACGAATGCCCGCTTCGTCGCGGGAGTCGCGGTCAGCGCGTCGATTGCCGCCCTGCCGCGCCCTGAATCCGCTACCCCGCGTGTGAGCGCAATCACGTAGTCCAGGTAGCGCTCGCTCGACTCCTCGTCGTAGAGCCCGATGACCACGGCAAGGTCGGGCGTGGCGATCCGCAGGCGTCCTCCCGGCTTGAGGACGCGGAAGCACTCCCGCAGCATCGGGAGCGCGTGACGGGCTTCGATGTGCTCGATCTGGTGCTCGGAGAAGACGTAGTCGAACGTCTCGTCCTCGAGTGGGAAGGGACGCGTTGCGTCGAGGTAGGCGATGTCCCGGCGCGAGGGGGCGATGTCGGTGTTCAGCCAGCCGTCGAGCGCGTTCGGCCCCGCACCGAGCTGGAGCGCTCGCACGTCATGGGCTGCGAGATAGGCGCGAATCGTCTCTGGATCGGTCAAGCGGTGCTTCGTGCGCCTCGCCTGCTCGGGCACCTTGCGCGCGAGTCGAACCGCGCCCACAAGTGGCCCGGAGCGCTTCAGGAACCCTCGCGCGTCTACCGTCGATCCGACCAGGCGTCGTCGAACCAGGAGACAGGGTCGCTCATACGGACCGCCCGTCCAGGTACCAGACCGGGCCTTGGGTTGCGACTGGATCGGTGTCCGAGAGCACGCGGAGGATGCGTGAGCTCGCCGCGGATGTGCTCCTCGTCGACACGCTCGAGGCAGCGGCGAGTCATCTCCGGCGCCGCGCCGTATCCGAAGCGGCGGGCCACGCGAAACCTGAATCCGGGGACGTCTCCGTAGCGCGCGGGGTTGACCGGCGCCATCAGCAGCGCCGTCCGGTCGAGCCAGTCCGTGGAGACGAGCTCGACCTCGGCGTAGAGATCGCTCCAATCCACGGGTAGCGCGGCGACCGAGGCGTCCCACGCGTCCGCGAGGCTCGGGCGGTGCGTGACCGTCTCCGGGGCAGCCTCACTCGAGCCGATGAGCTCGATCGTGCCGGGGATCCGCTCCTCGTCCAGCCGGGCAAGCAGCCGCTCGACGAGCCCGGGAGCAGGGCCGGCGCCACGGCGAGCGGTGAAGAACCGCAGCGTGTTTCCGCGCCGGCCCGGAGTCAGCGGCGCCAGCAGGAATGCGGCCCGGTCGACCTGGCGGTCGTCCTCAATCGTCACGCGGAGTTGGGCTTCGGCCCAGTTCTCGGGCAGCTCCCCCAGCATGTCCTGCCACTGCTTGACGAGGCTCACGAGCCTGAGCATAAACTCAAAGCCAAGTTGGCCAAGGTAGAGAGGAAAGAGGCAGTCTCAGAGGATCTCCTGAGGGAGTTCTTCCGCGAGATGCTGCTCATCCGGCGCTTCGAGGAGAAGGTCGAGGAGCGGTTCCGAGCGGGAGAGCTGCCGGGGTTCCTCCACGTCGCCATCGGCCAGGAGGCCTGCGCCGTCGGCGTCTGTCGCGCGCTCGACGAGGGTGACGTCATCGCCTCGACGCATCGCGCGCACGGGCACACGCTCGCGAAGGGCACGCACCCGAACGAGCTCATGGCCGAGCTCTACGGGAAGCTCGAGGGCACCTCGCACGGGTACGGCGGCTCGATGCACCTCTACGACGTCGAGCGCGGCAACCTGGGCGCGAACGCTGTCGTGGGCGGGGGCCTGCCGGCGACCGTCGGCGCGGCGCTCGCGTTCAAGCTTCGCGACGAGCCGCGCGTCGCAGTCGCGTTCTTCGGCGACGGCGCGACGAACATCGGCACGTTCCACGAGTCGCTGAACATGGCGCAGCTCTGGCAGGTGCCCGCGGTCTTCGTCTGCGAGAACAACCATTGGGCCGAGTCGACGCCGGCCAGCCAGCAGCTGCCGATCGACGATCTGACCAAGCGCGCCGCGGCCTTCGGGATGGAGGCGATGCGCGTCGACGGCCAGGACGTCGAGGAGGTCTACCGCGCCGCGCACGCGGCTCTCGACCACGCGCGCGAAGGCCGCGGCCCTGTCTTCCTGCTCCTCGAGACCTACCGCCTCACCGGGCACTACATCGGCGATCCGCAGGTCTACCGTCCCAAGGGCGAGCTCGAGGAGCTGCGCAAGACCCAGGACCCGATCACGAAGCTCCGCGAGACGCTCTGAAGCTCTCCGACGAGGAGTTCGAGGAAGCCGACCGCGAGGCGCACGAGCTCGTCGAAGCCTCGGTCGAGTTCGCCAAGGCGGGCACCGACCCGAAGCCCGAAGACGCCTTGAAGAACCTCTATGCCTGAGCTGAGCTACCGCGAGGCAGTGCGCGACGCGCTCTCGCAGGCGATGCGCAAGGACGACGACGTCTTCATCATGGGCGAGGACATCGCCGAGATGGGCGGCTCGATGGGCGTCACGCAGGGCATGCTCGACGAGTTCGGCCCGGAACGAGTGCGCAACACGCCGATTTCCGAGATGGCGCTCGTCGGCGCAGGCATCGGCGCCGCGATGCAGGGCATGAGGCCCGTCGTCGAGGTCATGTACGAGGACTTCCTGACGCTCGCGACCGAGCAGATCGTCAACCAGGCGGCGAAGCACCGCTACATGTCGGGCGGACAGCTGAAGGTTCCGATCACGATCCGCACCCAGGGTGGAGCGGGCTGGTCGCCGGGCGCGCAGCACGCGCAGCAGCTCGAGGCCTGGTTCGTCCACATCCCCGGCCTCAAGGTTCTCTTCCCGTCGACGCCGACCGACGTCGCGCGGCCTCCTCTGGTCTGCGATCTACGACGACAACCCGGTCGTCTTCTTCGAGCACCGGACGCTGTACGGGATGAAGGAGGACGTGCCCGACGAGCTCGAGCCGATCCCGATCGGCAAGGCGCGGATCCACCGCGAGGGCGAGGACGTGACGGTCGTCGCCACCGGGAGGCTCGTCCACGAGGCGCTCGCCGCGGCCGAGGAGGCCGAGCAGGAGGGCGTCTCCGTGGAAGTCGTCGACCCGCGCACGCTCCAGCCGCTCGACGAGGAGACGATCGTCGACTCCGTGAAGAAGACGAACCGCGCTCGTCGTCGCGCACGAGGCCGTGACGAGGATGGGCTACGGCGCCGAGGTGGCAGCGGTCGTCCAGCACCAGGCCTTCGACTGGCTCGACGCGCCGATCGAGCGAGTGGGCGCGAAGTTCGTCCCGCTTCCGTTCGCGCCCGTGATGGAGGAGTTCGTCGTCCCGCACCAGGCCGACGTCCAGGAGGCGATCATGCGCACGGTGGGACGCAATGGCAGTTGAGGTCAGTCTCCCTCGCCTCGGCCAGGGCATGGAGGCCGGCACGATCGTCCGCTGGCTGAAGTCCGAGGGCGACCAGGTCGAGAAGGGCGAGGCCCTCTACGAGCTCGACACGGACAAGGTCACGCAGGAGGTCGAGGCCGAAGCGAGCGGCGTCCTGCTCAAGATCCTCGCCCAGGAGGGCGCCGAGATCGAGGTCGGCAAGCGGATCGCAGTCATCGGCGAGCAGGGTGAGGACGTGGCCGTGGAGGTCGAAGAGGATTCGCAGGAGGAGGGCTCCGGCCCCGCACGCGAGGAGGAGCGGGAGCGTGGACGAGCCGCATCCGCCGACGACGTGCCCAAGCCGACGGAGCCGGCCCGCATCAACGGCCGCGTCAAGGCCTCGCCGCTCGCGCGCCGGATCGCCCGCGAGCGCGGAATCGACCTGCGAAGCCTGATCGGGACCGGGCCCGACGGCCGCGATCGTCGCCGAGGACGTCGAACGCGCCGCTTCGACGCCGGCCCACGCGATCGCCGGAACTGCGCCGCTCGAGGCGGAGGTCGTGCCGCTGACGTCGATCCGGCGCACGATCGCGAAACGGCTGACGAAGGCCTGGGAGGCACCGGTTTTCCAGATCTCGATGTCGGCCGGACATGACCCGATGCGCTCGCGCTCCGGGAGCGTCTGCGCGACGAGAAGGTGACCGTGACCGACGTGCTGACGAAGCTCGCCGCGATCGCGCTCCTCCGCCATCGGGAGGTCAACGCCCACTTCGCGGACGACGAGATCCGGATCTTCCCGAACGCGCACATCGGCCTCGCGGTCGCCACGGAGCGCGGCCTGGTCGTCCCTGTCATCCGCGAGTGCGAGCGGAAGTCGCTCGTCGAGATCGCCGCCGACCGCGGCGCACCTCGTCTCGCGCGCGCGTGAGGGCAAGCTCTCGCAGGAGGATCTCGCCGACGGCACGTTCACGATCTCGAACCTCGGCATGTACGGCGTCGAGCAGTTCATCGCCGTCCTCAACCCGCCGCAGGCGGCGATCCTCGCCGTCGGCGCGATCGAGGAGCGTCCGGTGGCCGAGGACGGCGAGCTCGTCGTCCGGCCGCTGATGTCGATGACGCTCACCTGCGACCACCGCGCCGTCGACGGCGCCAAGGCGGCCGAGTTCCTGCGAGAGCTGAAGATGCTCCTCGAGGAGCCGGGGCTCGCGCTGTGATCCGGCCCGGGACACCTCAGGACGCGCGCTTCATGCGCGACATGCTGCGCCACGCCTACTACTGGCGCGCGAGCGGGGCGGAGGACGAGAGCGGGCTGCACCCGATGCGCTACGTCGAGAACTGGGGCCGGCCCGGCGACGCCGCGGTGGTCGCGCTCGATGAAGGCTTCCCGGTGGGCGCGGCCTGGTACCGCCTCTTCAAGCAGAACGCGCAGGGCTACGGGTTCGTCGACGAGCAGACTCCCGAGCTCTCGATCGCGGTCGTCCCCAGCAAGCGCGGCCACGGCTTCGGCGGCGAGCTGATGGACGCGCTGCTCGCCCGGGCCCGCGCGGACGGCTACGCGGCGATCAGCCTCAGCGTCGACAAGAGCAGCCCGGCGGTGCAGCTCTACGAGCGCTACGGCTTCGAGAAGCTGAGCGAGGGCGACAGCGCGATCACCATGTGCGCCCAGCTTGCGATCGATAGGATCGAGCGCATGGACTGTGACGTCGCCGTTCTCGGCGGAGGGCCGGGCGGCTACACGGCCGCGATCCGGGCCGCACAGCTGGGCGCGAAGGCGGTTTGCATCGAGAAGGAGCCCGAGCTCGGCGGGACGTGCCTGCGGGTCGGCTGCATCCCGACGAAGGCCTGGGTGCAGACCGCCTTCGCGATCAAGGAGGCCGAGGAGACCTTCGGCAAGCTCGGCGTCCAGGTCGGCCCGCCGCAGCTCGACTTCGGCGACGGCGAACCAGTGGAAGGAGCGGCGTCGTCAAGCAGATGAGCCAGGGCGTCGCGAGCCTCTTCAAGGCGAACGGCGTCGAGTGGGTCAAGGGCACCGGCCGCTTCAAGGACGCGAACACGATCGCGGTCGAGGGTGGGGAGGACGTGACCTTCAAGAGCGCGGTCGTCGCGACCGGCTCGTTCCCGCTGCGCCCGCCGATCGAGGGGCTCGACTCGGCGCGCTGCGTCGACTCCGACCGGCCTGCTCGCGCAGACCGAGGTGCCGCGCCGGCTCGTCGTGCTCGGCGGCGGCATCATCGGCTGCGAGTTCGCGTCGATCTTCCACCGCTTCGGCTCCGAGGTGACGATCATCGAGATGCTGCCGAAGCTGATTCCGGCCGAGGACGACGACGCCGCGTCCAAGGAGCTCGCGAAGCAGTTCGGCAAGCGCGGGATCACGCTCCACCTCGAGAAGCAGTGCACGAAGGTCGAGGAGACCGGCGACGGGTTGCGCGTCCACTTCGGCGAGGGCGAGACCGTCGATGCGGATCTCATGCTCGTCGCGGTCGGGCGCGGGCCGCTCGTCGAGGGGCTCGGGCTCGAGGAGATCGGCGTCGAGCTCGACCGGCGCAAGGGAATCGCGGCCGACGAGCACCGTCGGACGACCGTCCCGCACATCTACGCGGTCGGCGACTGCGCCGGTTACTGGCAGCTCGCGCACACGGCGTTTCGCGAGGGCGAGGTCGCGGCCGAGAACGCGATGGGCCACGACGCGGTCGTCGACAACCGCGGCGTGCCGCGGCCGATCTACACGGATCCGGAGATCGCCGGCGTCGGGCTGACCGAGGCCGAGGCGCGTGAGCAGTACGGCGACGACGTCGCGACGGGCATGTTCCCGTGGGTCGCGAACGCGCGGGCCGTGATGCAGAACGAGACCGTCGGCTGGGTGAAGTCGATCCACGAGACGCGGTACGGCGAGCTGCTCGGGATCGTGATGGTCGGGCCGCACGTGACCGACCTGATCGAGGCCGGAGTCGTCGCGCTCGACGCGGAGGCGACGGTCGAGACGGTCGCCGACGGGATGGCCGCGCACCCGACGCTGTCGGAGGCGGTCAAGGAAGCCGGTCTCGTCGCGCTCGGCCGGGCGATCCATCTGCCGCCGAAGCGCCGCGCGACGGCCCAGGCGTAGCTCACGCCAAAGCCGCTTGTGTGTGGCGACGAGCCTCGACGGGTACGCTCGCGCCATGGGAGTCATGAACAGGCGCAACGCCCTCCTGGGCTGGGTCGTGTGGCAGGTCGCGAAGCGGATGGCGAAGCAGAAGGCGAAGTCCGCCGGGCCGGTCCGACGACTCGCAGCGTGCCGAACAAGAAGGCGGTCGCGGCCGGAATCGCCGCCGTGGGCGGCGCCTTGTGGTTCCTGCGCCGCCGATCGGGCCGGCTCCGACGAGAAGCTGATCTTCGCTCTTTGCGACAAGTTCGTCGGCCGCGATTTTCGCGATCTCGCAAAGAGCGAGAACTTTCTTCGCTGGAGCCGCCTTGCAGGAGATCCCTCGGACGCCCCATAGGTTGCCGCTTGCGCCGAGCACGGAGCGCAAGTAGATCGAAACTGAACCGCAAGACTGTAGGCGGAAGCCGAAGGTCAGACGGTTGAGTGGACGAAAGCGCAACCGGCTCGGCGAATTTTTATGGTCCATCCGTTTCAGCGGGCTCGAGGCGCCAGGCGGCGCGAACTGCTTGGCTAGGTAGCGTCCAGACGCGCAGCGCCGCCGCGACGAGCAGCAGCAGCCCCTCGACGATCGTGATCGTCAGCCGGTTCAGCACGGTCACGCCGAGCGCGACGCCCTTCGTCGTGATCGCGAGCAGCAGCCCGTACATCGACGCCTCGCGCACTCCGAGCCCGGACGGCGTGATCAGCGACAGGAACGCGACGATCGCCGAGACGGCGGCGACGCCGCCCGAGGTACGGAATGTCCGCGAGCGACGGGTTCGCGCCGAGCGAGCGCATCAGGAAGAAGAGCGCCGCGCCGCCGATGATCCACGTCAGGCAGTAGTAGCCGAGCAGGCCGACCAGCGTCGAGTAGGGGAGAGGCGGCAGGTCGCGCGCCGCCGAACGGTCGCAGCAGCCGACGGATCCCCGGCGTGAAGATCCGCGGGTGCAGCCCGACGGCGGCGATCGACCGCCAGCAGCGAGCAGCGGCAGCACCGGCGCCGAGCTGAAGCCGACCGAGATCAGGCTGACGAAGAAGACGAGCACCCCGGCGAGCGCCGAGAGCCCGGCCTCCAGCAGCATCGAGGCCAGCACGAGCGGAGTGTCGCGAACCCCGAACCGCCGCAGCGCCGCGATCCGCGCCGCCGGGATCCAGACCGTGCCCGGCACGTACTTGGCGAGAATCGACGCCATCTCGGCCTGGAGCGCGACCAGGTACGGAATCTCGAGCCCCCAGGCGGCGAGCATCCGCTGCCACGCGACCGCGAACAGGAGGTAGTAGGCGGCGAGGATCACGGATCGAGATGAAGACGTCGCGGAGGTCGGCCTCGCGCAGGAGCGGCTTCGCCTCGTGCCAGGCGTCGCGGAAGGCCCAGCCAGAAGAAGGCGAACAGGACGACGAGCGCGACGACCTGAATCGCGACGACCGCCCAGCGGTGGCGCCCGAAGCGCCTCGAGACCCCTCCGCAGCCTCCCCATGCGGAGAAGTGTCACGATTTCGGCACAGTGGCGCGAGCCGTCCGCTGCTTGGATAGCCACGGTGGAGAAGAGCGGCAAGCCAACGGTACGGCAGGTGTATGCGCTCGCGGCGGCGTTGTGCGAACGGATGGGCGAGGAGTTCCCGGAGTCGCGCGGCGACGCGTCGGAGTTGATCGAGCGGCTGCGGATCGAGAACGGGCACCCGGCTCCGGGACTCGAGCCTCGTGACCGCTGCTAGCAGAGTGCTAGCATGACCGATGTGCCGACACTTCACATCCGAAATGTCCCCGAGGACGTCTACGAAGGGCTTCGCGAGCGCGCTCGAGAGCGCGGCACGTCGATGAACACCGAGGCGATTGGGATCCTCGACGAAGCCCTGCGTTTGAAACGGCGTAGCTGGGACGAAGTCATGGCGAGCCTCGACGAGCTCGCCAAAGAGATCAACTTCGGTCCCGACTGGCCGGCTCCCGAAGACGTGATCCGGGCAGATCGCGATTCCCACTGAATCGGTCATCGACGCGAGCGCCGTCGTCCGCGCACTCTTTGCCGGTTCGACTCATCCCGTCTGGGCGCATGTCGACGGTGGCTCGGCACCCGAACTGCTCGTCACGGAGACCGCGAACGCACTCTGCGGCTATGTCCGGAGCAATCGGCTGACCCCGTCGCAGGCGGGTCGGGCGCTGGCCGTCGTCCTCGCTGCGAGGGTGTCCCTCGAACCCCTGCGGACGCTTGTCGGAGATGCCCTCGAGCTCGCTCTCCGGCATCGGATCTCCGCCTACGACGCGTCCTACCTCGCGCTCGCCGAGCGGGAGGGAGCCCTGCTCGTGACCGCCGACCGCCGGCTGGCCGCGCTCGCGACGCGGTCGGAGCTCGTCGCGTGATCGTCTCGCTCCACGTCGCGACGGGCGCCGCCGCAGGTGCGCTTGCGGGCTCCCGCTCCGGCGCCTTCCTTCTCGGACTCGCCTCGCACGCCCTCGGCGACGCGATCCCGCACGAGGACTTCGAGTCGGAGAGCTTCGAGATCCGAACCGGCGGCGCGGCGCTCATCGCGCTGGCGGTGCGCTACGGGCTCTTCCACCCGGTGACGATCGGGGCAATGGCAGCCTCGGCTCCGGACCTCGAGCACGTCCTCGGCCTCCCGCGCCCCGGGGGGCGCAAGCTCTTCCCGAGCCACCGCGTCGAGGGCTGGCACCGGGCCGGGGGGATCTCCGCCTGGGCCCAGCTCGCCGCGGCCGGCGTGATCGTGGCCATGCTCCTCTCGCGCCGCCCGTGAAGCTCGTCCTGTTCCTCGCGGTCGGTGTGCTTGCGCTCGGGGCCTTCGTCTGGCTGACCCGCGGCAGCTCGACGTCAGACGCCGTCGTCGCCCGGGTGATCGACGGCGACACGATCGAGCTCGTCAGCGGCGAGCGCGTGCGGCTCGTCCAGATCGACACGCCCGAGAAGCACAAGGAGTGCTACGGGGACGACGCCTCGGCCGCTCACGGCCCGTCTGATCCCGCCCGGGACGCACGTGCGGATCGAGCAGGACCCGGCCCTCGACCAGGTCGACCGCTACCGGCGCAAGCTCGCCTACGTCTGGAAAGGCGACGAGGACGTGAACGTGACGCTCGTCCGCGAGGGCGCCGCGGGCGTCTGGTTCTTCGGCGGCAAGCGCGGCCGCCACGCGAGCGAGCTCCTGCAGGCAGGCGAGCAGGCCCGCGCCGCACACCGAGGGCCTGTGGGGCGCGTGCCCGCTCGCGCGCTTCGACCCGCTCGACTCGATGTCGAGCGGCCCGGCCTAGGCGGCCGTCGTCTCGCCGCGACCCGCCGTGAAGAGCAGGAACGAGACCGCGAGCGTCCAGAGCGGCAGTCCCAGCGCGACCACGGCCCAGCCGATCGGCGGAAACAGAGCCAGCAGGCCGAAGACGACGCTCATCCAGGCGAGCCAGACCGGGAGCATCCCCCAGCGGAAGATCGCAAGCGCCGTCGCGAAGAAGAGCACGACGAGCGAGAACTCGGCCCCGTAGAAGAAGACGTCGTCCATGAGCACGAGCGCCTTCGCAGCGTCGGGCGTCAGCTGCTCCGAGGTCGAGGCAGCCGCGAACGATGGGAGGTGGGCGAGCATCACGCAGATCCCGGTCGCGACGCCGCCGAACGCCGCGATCGTCGAGAGCCGGCCGGTGCCGCCCTCGACGCGGTGCAGCGTGGCGCGCAGCGACCCGACGAACCAGAGAAACGCCAGCGCACCGAGCACGACGAGCCACGCTCCGACCTGAATCGCCGTCGAGTGGTCGACGTACTGGGTGAGGATCTGCTCGGGCGTGTCGCTGCTGTTGTTGTCGAGGTGGCCCGGCCCCGTCAGGACGACGACACCGAGGACCCAGAGGACGACCGCCTTGACACCGGCGAGCGGCGCGACGCGCCCTTCCCAGCTTGCCCACTTCATCCAACTCTCCGTCCGTAGAGGACGAGACTGAGCCCAGCGAGCCAGAGCGGGAAGACGAAGAGCAGGACGAGCCAGCCGATCGGCACGACCAGCAGGCCAACCGAAACGAGGAGCGCGAGCCAGGCAAGCCAGGCCGGGAGCGCGCGTGTCTCGAGGATGACCGCGGCCACGGCGAGGACGAAGACGGCCGTCGCCAGCTCGAGCGCGAAGAAGAGGCCGACGAAGAGGGCGAAGAGTGCCTGCGCAGCCCCGGGGCTCAGGTTCGACGTCGTGGCCGCGCCCGCGACCCAGGCGCTCGGCAGGAGCAGCGCGAGCACGGCGACCGCGACGCCTCCGGCGAACGAGATCCCGGTCACGCGCGCCTCGCCGCCCTCAGCCGTCCGCAGCGCGACGCGGAGGCTGCCGAGGAACCAGAGGAAGAAGAGAGCTCCGAGCCCGAAGAGGAAGGCGCCGACCTGAATCGCGCTCGAATGATCCTTGAAGTACGCGAGCGCCTCGGGCGCCGTGGCATCGATGTTCGGCTGATCGCCGACCACCGACATGAAGGCGACCCCTGCGACCCAGAATGCGACGGCGATCAGGCCGTCGAGCGGTGCGATCCGCTCCCAGAGCGCCCAGTTCATGGAGCAGAGGCTAGGGCGGGGCTAGGACGGAGCCTGGACCGCGAGCATCCGCGACGCGATCAGCGCAGCGAGCAGCCCGCACGCCGCTGCCGCCCCGATCCCGAGGCGCGCGCCGCCGGCTCCGACGAGCAGGCCTCCGGCGAGCATCGCCACGCTGTAGGCGATGTGCGCCGACGCATCCTCGGCCGCGAAGACCCGGCTCCGCACGGCGTCCTTTGTCCGGCCCTGAACCAGCGTCGTGTCGGCGACCTCACCCAGTCCGCGGCCCATCCCCGCGATCGCCATCCCGACGAGCGCAACAACCAGGACAGGCGCTCCGGCCGCAAGCGCGAGCCCCGCGCCCGAGACGGCGAAGCAGACGGTCACGATCGCGGGCGCGCGGCCAGTCGTCAGCACCCGAGCCGCGAGCGCAGCCCCGACGAGCCCGCCTCCGCCGAGGAGCGCCTCCATCGCCCCGTAGCCCTCGGTGCCGCCGTCGAGGCTCAGCGAGAGTGGGTAGGCGGCGACGTTGACGATCCCCATGCCGACGAGCGAGACCATCCAGGCCGCGACGAGGAGGCGCAGCACCGGCTCGCGGAGGATCACCCGCGCACCCGCGAGCACGCCAGGGTGCGACTCGGTGCCGCCGCCGCGGCCGAACGAGCGCCGGACAGACAGGACGAAGAGGGCCGAGACGAGGAAGCTCGCGGCATCGACCACGAGGAGCGCCGCCGTCGAGACGCCGACCCCGAGCAGCAGGCCGCCGGCGAGCGGCCCGAGCAGGTACCCGGCGGAGCTCGTCGCCGCAACGAGCGAGTTCGCCCGCGCGATCTCGTCCTCTCCGACGAGATTCGGGATCGCGGCAGCCGACGCGGGCGCAAACGGGCTCTCGACGACAGCGAGCAGGCCGAAGAGCCCGACGAGCGCGGCGGGCTCGCTGACGAAGAGCGCCATCGTCCCCGCGACCGCAGCCGAGGCGAGGTCGGTCGAGACCATCACGCGCCGCCGATCGAACCGGTCGCCGACCCAGCCGGCGGCGGGAGCCCCGATAACCGAGCCGACAACCCCGGCGAAGAGCGCGGCCGAGACCCAGGCCGCCGACCCGGTGTGCCCGTAGATCGCCGCGATCAGCGCGATGTAAGCCGCCGAGCCGCCCGTGAGCGAGATCAGCCGGCCGAGCGCCAGCCGCCGCGCCGCGTCCATCGAGTCGATCATAGGATTCGCACGTGGAGCTCGTTCACGTCATCCACTACGTGCGCGACATGGAGCGGGCGATCCGCTTCTACCGCGACACGCTTGGGCTCGAGCTCGAGTCCGAGAGCGAGCACTGGACGACGTTCCGCACCGGCGCCTGCTCGCTCGCCTTGCACACGACCGAGGAGCGCGAATCGGGCAGCGCCGAGCCCGAGGCCACCTTCCTCGTCGCCGATGTCGGGGCCGAGCACGCGCGCCTCGCCGAGGCAGGCGTCGAGGTGACGGAGATCCGTGAACCGGCCCCAGGCGTCCGCGTCTTCGACGCGCGCGATCCAGACGGGAACCGCTTCTCGTTCGCGAGCAACTAGCAGAAGTACCCCGTCGGATGTCGACTCCAGATCATGATCGACGAGGACCTCGACGACGCGCTCTCGAGCCAGGCCCGCGAGCAAGGCACCTCGAAGGCCGCCCTCATTCGCCGCTACGTCCGTGAGCGGATCAAGCCGTTGCCGCCGATCGAAGAAGACCCGCTGTGGGAGTTCGTCGGTATGTCGGAGGGCTCGCCGGGAGATTCGATGAGCGTCAACGACGTCGTCTATCCGCGTTGATCTTTGTCGATACGTCGTTCTGGGTCGCCGCGCGCTTGAGCCGCGACGACCACCACAATGCTGCCTCGCGCTCTTCGAGCGTGTCGCGGAGCAGCGCCTCGTCACGTCAAACCACGTGCGAGGTGAGACGTGGACGTTTCTCGGCCGCCGCGACGGCCACGCAACTGCAGTCGCCTTCCTCGACATGCTTGCTCGAACGTCCTGGGTCGATGTCGTGAGCGTCAGCGAGGATCAGGAAGAACAGGCTCTACGCTGGCTTCGCCGCCACGACGAGCGCGAGTATTCATTCGTGGACGCGACGAGCTTCGCGTTGATGCGGTCGCTCAAGATCCGCGATGCGCTCGCCTTCGAGGGCGACTTCGCGGCGGCCGGCTTCACTGAGCTCAGACCGAGCTGAGAGCCGCTCCGAGCCATTATGGCTCGCCTCGCGGAAGGCTTGATGGCTCGCAGGATGCTGGCCCTGCAATCCTGAACTCGTTCGCCTTGGCTCCTCGCCTCGCGCGCTAGGGCGCGTCGGTGGCTTTCGGGCTTCCGGCCTGGGTCCTGCTGCAGGGCCAGTTCAACCACTCTACTCCTCTGCCGAGCCCTGCGAGTCGGCAAAGCTCCTGGACTGACTACGGCACGATGTTGTGGTTCAAGTGGAAGACGTTGTCCGGGTCGTACTGCCGCTTGACCTCGACGAGCCGATCGTAGTTCGGGCCGTAGGCCGCGCGAATCGCGTCCTCTGCCTGATCGTCCCCGAGGTAGTTGAGCCAGCGGCCGGTTCCGAAATGCGGCCGCAGCGCCGCGAACGTCTCGCGGGTCCACGCGATGTTCGTGTCGGTGTCGGCCGGATCCGTCCAGACGGACGGGATGAGCATGTTCCAGCCTTCGTCGCGGTGCGGCACCGCCGTCTCGGTCACCGGGACCCGAGTCACCGCACCGTGGAAACGCTCGAACAGCATCGGCGTCATCGGTGAGGGGACGCGGGCATACGCTTCGACGGCAATGTCGATCAGCTCGTCGGGTAGGCCGCCCGTGAAGCTCGAAAGCCAGTAGCTGAGCGCGCCGGCCGGGAAGCCCTCGTCGAGGAGCGTGTTCATCACCGGGTACGGCATGGGCCCGACCTGGACCACCAACGGCGAGCCCCACGTCTTGAACGGCTCGAGCTCGCGCTCCGCCTCGTCCGGCTCGCCGGCGTGGCAGACGGCCATGGCCGCGATCTTCGCGCCCGAGCCGTCCGGCGCGTGCGTCAGCGCGGCGAACACGGTCAGCTCGTCCGAGCAGTCCGCCACCGCGTCGCGGTAGAAGCGCAGCATGTCGGGTGCGGCGTCGATCGGATGGGCGATCAGCCCGCCCGTGATCATCTTGAGCGGGTGCAGCTGGTACGTGAACGACGTCGCGATGCCGAAGTTCCCGCCGCCGCCTCGCAGCGCCCAGAAGAGATCGGGGTATGAATCGGCGTCGACCTCGAGCACCTCGCCCTTTGCCGCGACGAGCTCGACGGCGAGCAGGTTGTCAGCAGCGAGCCCGTGCACGCCCATCAGCCAGCCGAGGCCGCCGCCGAGGGTGAAGCCCGCGATACCCGTCGTGGAGATCGCGCCTCCGGTCACGGCCAGCCCGTGCTCGGCGGCAGCCTCGTTCAGCTCCGCCCAGATCACGCCGCCCTCGGCCGTGGCCGTTGCCTGCTCGGGATCGATCGTGATCTTCTTCATCTCGGCGAGGTCGATCATCACGCCCCCGTCGGTGACGGCGCGGCCGGCGACGTTGTGGCCGCCACCGCGGATCGAAACCTCGAGCCCCGCCTGCCGCGCGAAGGCGAGCGCCGCGACGACGTCGTCCGTCGTCCGGCAGCGGACGATCAGAGCGGGTTTGCGGTCGATGAGGCCGTTGTGCACGGCACGGGTCGCGTCGTAGCCCGCGTCCTGCGGGCCGAGGACGGTTCCGGAGACCCGTCCGGCGAGGTCGCTGACGAGCGTCTGGTCAAGGGTTGTGCTCATGAGCTGAGTCCTTTCAAATCAATTGGCACGATCGGTTCCTCAGTATGTCGCCCAGCGCGGGATCAGACCGCTTTGAGCGCACCGGCCAGCCGCTCGAGCCCGGTCTCGAGCACCTCGTCCGCGACACGCTAGAGCTCGATCACGTGCCCGTCGGGGTCGGCGACGTAGGCGTAAGGGAACTGACCGGCATGCTTCCCGCGCTCGAGCACCTTTCCACCCGCGGCTTCGATCTCGGTGGCGGCGGCATCGAGCTGCTCCGCATCGCGGATGCGGAGCCCGAAGTGAGCGATGCGCGGAGACTTGTCGCCGGACCCGCTCTCTTCTTCGCTTTCGTGCAACACGATCACATCACTCGTGCCGGGGATCTCGAGGAAGACCATATTCGAGCCAACGCGGAAAGCCTCAACGAGCCCAAACGCCTGCGTGTAGAACGCAAGTGACTGGTCGAGGTCATTCACGAGGAGATGAATGTGCCCGATGCCTCTGGTCGCGATCACAGGGTGCTGGCCCTGCAAGTCTGAACTCGTTCGCCTTGGCTCCTCGCCTCGCGCGCTAGGCGCGTCGGTGGCTTTCGGGCTTCCGGCCTGGGTCCTGCTGCAGGGCCAGTTCAACCACTCTACTCCTCTGCTGAGCCCTGCGGGCGTCCCCGACTAGTCGAGAGCCTCCGCGAGCCGATCGAGCCCGGTCTCGAGCACTTCGTCCGTGACCGCGAGCGAGAGCCGCGCCCAGCCCGCGCCGCGCGAGCCGAAGCCCTCGCCGGGCGCGACCGCGACCCGGTGCTCGGCCAGGAGCAGCTCCGGCGTCAGGCCGTCCGGCAGCTCCCACCAGAGGTAGAACGAGCCCTCGGCCGTCGAGGTGGGGCAGAACCTCGCGCACGCGGTCGCGCCGGCGCCGGTAGGTCTCGACGCGCTCGGCGACCGAGTCCTGCGGCCCGGTCAGCGCCGCGATCCCCGCCTGCTGCACCGGCGAGAAGATCCCGACGCGCACGTGGTCGGCGAGCAGGTCGAGCCGCGCCACGATCTCCGCGTTGCCGACGACGAAGCCGAGCCGCCAGCCGGCCATCCCGTAGGTCTTCGACATCGAGAACATCTCGACGCCGACCTCCCGCGCGCCCGGCTCGGCGAGGAACGACCGAGGCGCGCGCCCGTCGAAGACGATGTCCCCGTAGGCGAAGTCGTGGACGACGACGGCGCCGGTCTGGTTCGCGTACTCGACCGCGGCCGCGAACGTCCCGTCGGGCACGCAGACCGCGCACGGGTTCGAGGGGAAGTTGAGGAAGACGGCGGCAACGTCGTCGCGAGGCGCAGCGGCGAAGTCGGGCGCCCAGCCGGCCTCGCGGTCGAGCGGCACGTACCCGGTCGCGAGCCCCGGCAAGCGCGGGCCCGGACGGGTAGTCGGGGTAGTAGGGGTCGGGGAGGACGATCGTCTGACCCGCGCTCAGCAGAGCACGAGCGCGAGCTCGCAGATCGCCGTCTTCGTCCCGGGCACGATCGTGACCTCGGTGTCCGGGTCGAGCTCGACGCCGTAGACCGCGGAGTAGCGAGCCGCAATCGCCTCGCGCAGCGCGGGCAACCCCCGAAACGGCGGGTACCCGTGCGCGGACGGCTCGTTCGCCGCCTCGGCGAGCGCGTCGATCACGTGCTGAGGCGGCCCGACCTCGGGATTCCCGCGCCCGAGGTCGACGAGCGGCTCCCCGTCGAGCGCAGCGTGCTGCGGAGACCTGCGCCAGCAGCGCGGTGAAGTACTGCTGCGGGAGCCGCTCGAGCCGGTCGGGGCGGAGGCCGCATCGGCCGATCGTATTGCCCTGTGCGACACTTGGGTAAGGATGAGACCGGGAATTGGCAGGCAGGCCGAAGCTCTGCGGCCATTTATGGGCAAGTGGGTCGCGCTGGCCTGGCCGGCGGAGGTGCTCGTCGCCGCCGACAGTCCTCAAGAGGTTCTCGCCTCGCTCGCGCGGAACCAGCGCCGAGCTCCATACGGCGTGTTCCGAGTCCCTGTCTTGCCGGCAGAGGCTGAAGGCGGTGCACCCGCATGAGGTTCGGGTTCCGAGCCTTGGTGCTTGCACTCCTCGATCGCATCCGCGCCAAGAGCGAGCTGGATGAGGATGCTGCGATGAAGCTCGCCTACGAAGAGCTGCACGCGATGCGTAACGAGCAGCGCGGCACGGCCGACTAGAAGGCGTTCACGACGGCGAGCGGTTCCAGCACGGAAGCTGCGCGCCCTCGCGCCGCTTCGGCGGCATCGCGTGTCGCCATGGGCCTCTAACGCACGCACAAGGTCGAGCTCGAGGCAGGCGGCGTCGTAGGCGTATCCGAGCTTGCGCAGTGTCTCGACCGCCGCACTCAGCCCCTGCACGGCGTCGCCGGTCCCCCGCAGCAGCTCGAGCAGTGCGTCCCCAACCGTCAGCGAGATGCCGAGCATCGCCGTCTGCGTCTTGGTCGGTGTGCGCCGTATGGACTCGATCGTGCGCTCCAGGAGCTCCTCGGCGCCTGCGGCGGCAAGAGCCCTGACCACGGGTACGGCGGTCAGCACGGAAGGCCACCGTCCGTCGATGCTCGTGAGCATCTGTTCCAGGAGCGGCTCCAGCTCGTCCTTCTTGCCGGTGACGACCAGCCAGGGAACCGCGATGCAGGCCATGGGGACGATCCGCTGCGCCTCGCCGCTGGCAAGCGCGGCCGCTTGCAGCTCTGCGATCATCGGCTCCGCGGCGTTCAGGTCACCTCGGCGAAAAGCAAGTCCGCCTCCCAGCCATAGCCAGACGATTCGGCTTGTCGCAGCGTCGACGTCGGCCTCGGCGGCGAAAACGTCATCGGCCTCCTGCCAGCGGCCCGCCGGCTGGAAGATCAGTGCCGCGGCGGCGAGCTCCAGGTAGGGACCGATCGCAACCGGCGGCGTCACTCCCGTCCGGCGGCGAGCCTCCACAGCAACCTGCTCGGTCTCGGTGAGTCGCAGAAAGCCCGGCGTCGACCAGATGAAATTGACGATCGCCCGATAGGCTTCCTCGTACGAACCTGCCTCGACGGCTCGATCGACGATTTCCATCAAGTCGTCGGGATCAGGCGCGCGTCCGCGCGTTGCCTGCTCAGTGAGGAGGTTGATCCGGGCGTTCACCTCGGCGAACGAGTCGTCTACCCGCCGGGCCACGGCGATTGCCTCCTCTGCGTGGGGAATCGCCTCGTCCCGATGCTTCAGCATCTCGATCTGCGAGAGCCGTGCGAGTGCTCGCGCGAGCTGAGGTGACTCGGGCAGGCCGTCGAGCGCAGCCACGGCCCCATTCGCCGAGGAGTGCGCCTCCTCCCAACGGCCCGTGATCCACGAGACCCGAGAGCGCCAGGCGAGCATGTCCGAGCGCAGCTTGGCGTCGTCGGGCGAGAGCTGCGTCTCGAGCTCGTCCAGGCCCTCGAAAGCGCTCTCGAACTCACCTTCGGTGTAGTCCAGTCGGGCAAGGGCGAGCTGCGCAGACGGACGTACGTCGTCGTCCGCGAACTCCAGCGCACGCTCGACCTGGGCTCGCGCCGCTTCGAAATCCGCCCGACTGAAAGCAGCCTCGCTCGCTGTCAGCAGCGATTCGACGGCCCGCCGGCGGACGGCGCGGTCGTCTTCGCCGTAGGCAAGCGCCTGGCTGTAGTGGTAGGCGGCGAGCTCGGCGGCCTCGACGTCCCGGTCGCGCGCGATTTCCTGGATCCACTCGGCCACCTGCCGGTGGAGGTCCCGACGCTCCGGGCGAGGCAGGGTCGAGTAGACGACGTCGCGCGTCAGAACGTGCTTGAAAGCGAACTCACGCATTCCGCCCATCGTCGATCCGGGGTTGTCCGTGACGAGCCCCGTTCGCCTGAGCGAGTCGACGACGTCCTCGTCGACTCCGACGGCGGCCGGCCAGAAGTCTCGCCCGACGACGGAACAGCGCCGGAGCGCGTCGCGGGCGACGGCTTCGAGCAGGTCGATCCTCGCAGCGATCACGCCGTGGACGGAATCCGGGATCGAGGCGTCTCCCAGCCCCGCGGCCGAGACCCAGCCCCCGTTCCGGCGCTCGAGCACTCCCTGGTCGATGAGCATGTTCAGCATCTCCTCGAGGAAGAACGGGTTGCCCTCGGCGTGGGCGAGCACGCGATCTCGAACGTCGTCCGCAACCTGCGCTTCGCCGAGGAGCGAGGAGACGAGCTCGGCGGCTTCCGCCGGAGTAAGCGGCGTCAACGAGAGCGTCGTCGCATTCAGCTTGCCCGCGCCCCAGGTCGGGCGCGTCTCCAGCAGCTCCAGCCGGGCGGTGCAGACGAGCAGGACGCGCGTGCCCGCGAGCTTCTCGGCCAGACGCTCGATCAGGTCGAGCACCGCGTGGGAAGCCCAGTGGACGTCTTCAACCGCGACGATCGCGATCTCCTCTTGGCCGAGTGCCTCGAGGTACCGGGTCCAGCCGTCTTCGAGCCGGCGCACCGCCTCCCGCGGATCGGTGTCCATCACCGGCGTCCCCGGAAGCGAGAATCCGATCGTCCAGGCCGCCGCGTCGAGTACGCGCTCGGCGTGCTCGTCGGGCACCGTGGACTCGATCGCCGCCTGGAGCTTGGCGAGAGCCGTCTCGGCCGGGTCGTTGGCCAGGATCCCCGCGTGCGCCTTGGCGACCTCGGCGAAGGGCCAGTAGGTGATGCCCTCGCCATAGGGCAGGCAGCGGCCGATGAGCACGTGCGCCGGAGCGAGTCGCTGGACGAGCTCGGAGAGGAGGCGTGACTTACCGACCCCAGCGGGCCCGAACAGGGTCACGAGCTGCGGCGCGCGCTCGCGCTCGACGCGGGTTGCAACGGCACGCAGGACGGCGAGCTCCTCGTCCCTGCCGACGAGTGGCGAGCTCAGCCCCGCCACGCCGCGCGGAGTGGCCGCCGGCTCTTCGGTAGCCGCCCGGAGGGCGACCCAGGCGGCAAGAGGCGCCCTCTTGCCCTTCGCCTCGAAGTCCGCGTGCTTGCGATACGTGATCGTGCGGGTCGTGGCCGTGTGCGTGCGCCGGCCCACGAGCACCTCTCCGGGCTCCGCGTGCTGTTGCAGGCGGGCCGCGACGTTGACCGCATCGCCGCTGACCATGAGCTCTCCACGCGCCGCGGCTTCCCGGCCCGCGACGACCTCGCCCGTGTTGACACCGATCCGGAGGCCGACCTCCGCGCCGTGGCGGCCCTGAACGCGCTCGATGAAGGAGCCGAAGCCGTCCCGTACCGCAAGTGCGGCCCGAACGGCGCGCTCGGAGTCGTCCTCGTGCGCCTGCGGGATGCCGAAGACGGCGAGCACGGCGTCGCCGGCGAACTTCTCCGTCGTGCCCCCGAAGCGCTCGACTTCCGAGTTGATCAGGTCGAAAAGCTCACCCTGAAGCTCGCGGACGTCCTCGGGGTCGAGCAGCTCGCCGAGGGCAGTCGAGCCCGCGAGGTCGGCGAAGAGGACGGTGACGACGCGCCGCTCCTGCCGCTCGTCGGCCGTGTCGGCGGCACGGCGAGCGTCCTCCTGCAAGGCGATGCCGCAGGACGAGCAGAAGACCGCGGTCGCCGGCTGTTCGGCGCCACAGGCGGGGCAGTCCCGCTGAAGCGGCGCGCCACACTCGCTGCAGAAGCGGGCACCGGCCGAATGCTCGGTGCCGCAGGAGGCGCAGGTAAGTGCCACGCGTCGAGTCTAGAACGCGAGGTGTCGGATAATCCTCAGGTGGCCACGACCCTGAAGGACCTTGCCGAGAGCAACCGACCAGGCGCGCGCGGCGCCGCAGCCCTGGTCGAAGCCGGGTTCGCCGAGGACACCGAGCTCGAGAGCCTCGCCGCCGGCAGCGTCACGCGCACCCTCGCGGAGATCTTCGCGCGCGAGCTGGCGGAGGTGTACGAGCGGCTCGGCGAGATCTACGACAGCGCGTTCCTCGAGACCGAGACCGGCGAGAGCCTCGAGCTCCTCGTCGACCGACTCACCCGCGTGCGCCGCGACTGCGATCCGGACGAATCCTCGTCGTAGAATCGCGGCCTTGCTAGCGCCGCCGGCTCGGACGGGCAATTCGAGTGCGCTCGCCACCGTTCTCGCGTCGTGAACGCGCAGAGCTGGATCAGCTCGCCGTCGAGCTCGAGGCCGGAGCCGACCGTTCGCTCGCCGCGGAGGCGGACGTCCTCGCCGAGCCCGGCCGAGGGGCCGTGGCTCGCGAGCGGCCTCCGCGACTGCGGCGAGGAACTCGTCGAGATCCCGGCGCGGCTCGGCTGTCGAGCCGGCTCGAGCGCGTCGAGCAGGTAGCCGTCGAGCAGCTTCGGGTAGAGGCGCGCGAACGCCGTCGGGCTGCGAGACGTAGTCGAGGCAGAGCCGTCGCCGAGGACGAGCAGCGCGCCGGACTGGCCGGGCTGGAGCGGGAAGGCGCCGCGCAGCGCGGCGAGGTCGCGCTCGTGAGCGCGTGAAGGTGTCGGCCTGCGCCCTCGTCGGCGAGTGGACGCCGTGGCGCTCGGCCTTCTCGCGCGACGGCCTCCCAGACCTCGTGCTGCGCGATCCCGCGCGCGATCGGGTCGGCCGAGAGCAGCTCGCCCTTGCGGCGGCGAAGCTCCGGGTGGGCGGCGTGCGGCGCGGCGCCGAAGGCGGCGACTGCGCGCATGCCAGCGGCCCTCCTCGACGCAGGAGACGGGGATCGCGCGTCTCGCGTCCGGCGGCGACGAGCACGGTCACGTTGAGGATCCGGTTCTGCTTCGCGCCGATCAGCTCCTCGCCGTCGTAGAGGAGCACGTTCGAGTCGAGCGGGTTCGCGACGGCGAGCTCGGGCACGAGCCCGGCCGCGTCGACCTCGGTGACCTTGAAGCCGAGCGGCAGCGCCTCGTCGAGCGTCACGTACTCGGCGCGCGGCTGCGTGCGCGGGAAGAGCGGGGCGACGAGGATCGCCGCGGTGCGAGACGGGCTCGCCGAGCTGGATGGGAATCTGGATCTGCTTCGTGGGCATGGGACTCCTTTCGTCACTCAGGGGTCCCTCCGGCGTGCGGAATCTCTTACGAAGCTGGCAAAGTGTCTAGTCTTGTTTACACTTAGGCTATGCACTTGAGTGACCGGGCGAAATGTTCTGCGTCGGTTGAAGCGGCTCGGCTGCGAGGAGGTCAGGCAGCGTGGCTCGCACATCCGCGTGCGCTGCGGGAAGTGCGAGACGACGGTTCCCGTCCATGCGGGAGAGGACCTGCCGCCGGGCACGCTGAGAGCAATCGAGCGTGACCTCGAGCCCTGCCTAGGAAGAAAGTGGCTGCGATGAAACAGGGCAAGTACCGGGTCATCTTCGAACGGGATCGCGATGGGGCCTGGCTCGCCCGGGTTCCGAGCGTCCGCGGGTGTCATACCTACGGCCGGACCCTGGAGCAGGCGCGCCGGCGGGTGCGTGAGGCGCTCGGCGTCTGGGTCGAAGATGCCGACACGGCCGAGCTCGTCGAGGACGTCCGTCTTCCTGCCCGGATACGAGACGCAGTCGCGCGCAGCCGTTCCACGCGACGCCAGGCGGAACTCGAGCGGGAGAAGGCGCAAGAGGCCATGACGAGGGCCGCAACCACCTTGGTGGATCAGCTCGGGGTGGGCCTTCGCGATGCAGGCGAGCTCCTCGGCGTCTCGCATCAGCGCGTGCAGCAGCTCATCCGCAAGTAGTCCCCGCGTCAAGTCGCTCGTAAGATCGAGCCATGTCCCGAAAGACTCTGTCCTCGATGCACGATGCGCGCGACGTCGAAGACAAGCGACTGCTCGAGACCGGCGACCACAAGCTGCTGCTCGCGGGCTACTTCCACGCCGTCCGCGAGCTCTGCTTCCTGCGGCTGCGCGACCGCGAGGCCGCCGACGAGGCGGCCCAGATCGTCTTCCTCCGCCTGTTCAACGAGCTCGCGCGCGGGCAAGACGTACACCGTGCCCTTCCGCGTCGTCGTCTGGAAGGTCGTCGAGTGGACGGTGCGCGGCTTCTACCCGGGCGCGAAGGCCGACGACACGCTGCCCGACGACTGGGATCCCGCCGCCCGGCGACGAGTACGAGGCGGTCGAGGACGCCTACGACTTCGGCCGGCTCGTCGCCGACCTGCCGAGCCGCCAGCGCCAGGTGCTCGAGCTCATCTATCGCCAGGGCCTCTCGCACGAGCAAGCGGCCGAGCGGCTCGGGATGACGCGCAATGCGGTCGACCAGGCGCTCCACAACGGCCATCGCAAGCTGGCGGAGAAGCTCCGTGCCTGAGCAGGTCGCGCAGCTCTTCGACGAGTACGCCGACGCGTACGCACGCGGCGAGCGCCCGCGCGCGGAGGAGTACCTGGCGCGCGCCGGCGGGCAGGCGGACGAGCTCGCGGGCCTGCTCGAGCGCTTCGTGCGGCGGCGCCGGCGCGCGAGCCCGACGCGGAGGACGGTCGCGCTCATCGAGGCGTGGCTGACCGGCGAGCCGCCGCTCGCTCGGCCTGCGCGCGAGCCAGGGCGTGCGCGTGGACGAGGTCGTCGACGCGCTCGTCGAGCGCCTCGGCCTCGACCCGGCCAAGCGCGCGAAGGTGAAGCGCTACTACCAGCGGCTCGAGGCGGGCCTGCTCGAGCCCAGCCGCGTCAGCCGAAAGGTCTGGGACGTGCTGACGGCACTCGTCGGGCCGCGCTCGGAGGAGCTGGCGGCCTGGCATGCCCGACCGGCCGCCGCCGAGAGCCGTCTATCTACGCGCAGCCGAGCCGGCCGCAGCCCCGCCTCAGATCGCCGAGCCCGGAGCCGAAGAACCCGACGAGATCGACCGTCCTCTTCCTTGGCGAAGGAGTAGAACTCGAATTACCCTGCTAATGAGCCGATCGGCCCCTTCCACTCCGAGTCCAGACATGTCATTCTTCGCCACGATAGAAGTGTTGACAACGGTAGGGGGATGCGGCAAGCGGTGCCAGGACCAGTAGACCGACCCGCGCGCAGACGCGCTCCGGCGCCGCTACCACGAGCTCTTCGGCGGCGAGGAGCTCCCGGTGCCCGTGGAGTCGATCGCCGAGGACCTGCTCGGCCTCGCATCAACGAGGAAGCGCTGGACCTGGCATTGCTCGGGCATGCTCTACCCGGCGGAGCGCCAGATCTAGGTGAACGCGCGCGAAGCGTGGCGGCACGGAGAGCCGCCGTCGCCGCCGCTTCACGGTCGCCCACGAGCTCGGCCACTGGATCTGCCAGTGCCTCGAGGGCCGGCGTGCACCGGTCTACTGCCGGGCGAGGACGTGTCGCCGGACGCGACCGGACGCTCGAGCGCGAGGCGAACGTCTTCGCCGCCGAGCTGCTGATGCCGGAGGCAGCCGTGCGGCGGACGTTTGTTGGTGCGACTGCGGAGTGCGCAAAGACGTTTGGAGTCAGTGAAGAGGCGATGCACTGGCGACTGTTCAACATCGGTCTCGTCACGGAAATGCCCAGATGACGACCGTGATGGCGTCTCGAACCTTCTCGTCTGAGCTTCGCAGAATCATGAAAGAACAGGGGCGTCGAACTTGGAGAGCTGGCACAACGAACTGGCATCCCAATCAGAGACCTCACGGAGCTACTTAGACGATGAGCATGATCCGAGTTTGGGCGTGATGGAGCTGATCGCACGTGGAATCGGTGTTCCGCCGCGTGCATTCCTTTCATATCGAGCCCAGCTTGCTTTAAAGGTCCTTGTGCGCGATCCCGAGAAGGCGAACCTCCTTTTCCTCGACTCGCTAAGCCCCCTCGAACGCGACCATGCATCCTCGATCGAATTCGACAACACTCCATTCCGCTCTGCCGTGCGGGCCTTGATGATCGGCGAGGAACTCAGGCAAGCAGAGCTTGCAGAAAGCATCGGTATGTCGGCTCAACGAGCTAAGTCGATGGCTCAATGTGAGTGGTCCAATCCCCATAGAAGTTCTGGAGATCATTGCCGGTGCGCTTGGAGTCCAACCCGAGTCCTTCCTCGACTACCGCGTAGCAGTCGTGGTTGATTCCCTTTCGGATGCGCGTCTTGATCATGTGCTCGACGGACTGGGTCATCTCGACCTGGCTCCATACGTGGCGTGGCAGCCCCGACCGCTGGCTCCTCCCGGGGATGTTTCACTCGCGGAACTAGCAGAGTCGCTAATCGAGATCGTCGGTGTCGAAGGCCCTGTTGTAGGTGCCCGTGTCTACGCCATAAGGCTGCGCGCATCAGGGATAGTGTCGAGAGCCGCGAGCTTCGCTCGTTGCTCAACAAGGCTTCTTATGCTGCGACGTATGCGGATCGTCTGCTGTCCGAAACGAACGCGTCGAACCTAACCCAGAAGTATCTTGTGCTTCGGCTACCAGACATGTTGGAGGTCGTACCACGGCTTCGAGGGGAGCGGAGGGTGACTGAGATTCCGATCCGCGAGATTCGTGCAGTCGTAGAGATGACGCGATCGTTTCGGTTGGGCGAACACATCAAGGCGATCCAGGACGAGCTGCTCGCTGTCTACGACGTTGGGAAGGCGCGGATGAGCGATATCGAACACATCAACAAGGCCATTCCCAGGAGTTCAAGGTGACCCAGCTACCAGCCCACGGTCTGGAGCGCGCGCTTGAGCGGATGGAACAGGACATAGATGCCGCCATGAGAGCTGCTGCGGCACTTACAGCGCGACTAAAGCGTGCAAAGCGTGCGGCCACTTTGGGGGCTATTCGCGACCTAGAGGCATCTATGACGGAAGTCGATCAGCTCGCCGGATCGGCACGAGATGCGGTTGCCGCCCTGAAAGCAGGCTGGCGCTTTGATGCGCGCCACTACCTGGACTCGGGTGAGTTTGCGCGCGAGATATTGGCGGAGGCAGCCCAGCGAGGCGTGATTGCACAGGAGGACTGATGGTCGAATCGTCAGCTTTCCGTCGCTTGTACGTGTACTCCCAAATGACGAGGCAATCGAGATCGACAGGAAGCGAAGTCGTGAGATCCGGCCATCGCGAGTTGTCGATCGCCTCGAGGCCACCCAGACACGGCCGCCGCGCTTTCGCCCCGACCCCTTCCTAAAAGCGCTCTTCAGCGCGTATCAGCTGGTTTTGAAGGACCGGGGCCGCGAGATGGGCGAAACAGTCCCTCTCGTCGAGATCTACAAGGTGTTCACGATGTTGCCGGGCCAGCAGACCGCCTACTCACGACCGGAGTTTGTCTGTGACGTGTATCTGCTTGATGAGAGCCGCGTTAACGTGTTAGGCGACGGCATTCGGTTGAGCTTAGCAAGACCAACCGAACCAGTAGAGGACA
>CAWANR010000009.1:0-298343 GCA_963783465.1 uncultured Actinomycetes bacterium
CGGGGTGCTCGTCTTCGACGGGAGCGGGGAGGACCTGAGCTACGGCCCGCTGGAGGTGCGGTTCGCGGAGGACGCGGACACGTTGCTCGAGCGCCTGGCCGCCGAGCATCGCGACCAGGAGCGCGTCTGTCTCGTCTCGTCGGACTCCGCGGTGCGGGAACCTCCGGGCAGAAGGTGATGAAGCTCTCGTCGGCGACGTTCTCACGGGACTTCGAGCTGGAGACCCACGAGGAGCAGCGAAGCCGATGCGCGTCGAGGACAAGCTCGACCCGGAGACGAGGGCGAAGCTAGAACGAGCTGCGACGCGGCAAGGGTCACATAAGAAGCGGGACCTTTGCAGTTTTCTTGTAATTTCTTGACATAGTTGCTACTTTGGCGCTAGCGAAAGGGTGAGATTGCAAGCGCGCTCGCCCAGAGACCCCGACAAATGGCCGCCGCCCGTCCAGCCCCTGGTCCCCGCCGACAACAGAAGGCGGAGCGCGAGCTCGAGGATCTGCAGCTCGTCGTCCGGGCGCGCAACGGCGACGACGGCGCGATGGATCACCTCATCCGCCGGTACACCGGCTTCGTCCGGCTGAAGGCGAGCTCGTACTTCCTCGCCGGCGGCGACGGGGAGGATCTCGTCCAGGAGGGGCTGATCGGGCTCTACAAGGCGGTCCGCGACTTCCGGCACGACAAGGAGACGTCGTTCCGCTCCTTCGCCGAGCTCTGCGTGACGCGGCAGATCATCACTGCGATCAAGACCGCGACGCGCTTCAAGCATGCGCCGCTGAACAGCTACGTCTCGTTCAGCCACACTCCGGCCGGCCAGGATCCCGACGGCGAGTGCACGCTCGGCGACGCCCTGCCCGGCTCGCACGTGAACGACCCGGTGGTCTGCGTGATCTCGACCGAGGAGTTGCAGAGCCTCGTCTTCTGCCTCGGCACGGGACTGTCGCAAGCTCGAGGCCGATGCGCTGCGGCTCTACCTCGAAGGCGAGTCGTACGAGGACATGGCCGAGGTCCTCGGCTGCGACACGAAGACGATCGACAACGCCCTCCAGCGCGTCAAGCGGAAGATCTACACGCACCAGCGCTCGCGCCAGGTTCTCTGCGTAGCGCCCGGCTACCATCCGGTGCTAGGCCGGAGTAGCTCAGCTGGTAGAGCAGCTGATTTGTAATCAGCAGGCCGTCGGTTCGAGTCCGACCTCCGGCTTCGTCCTCGTAGCCCAGCCGCGCAGGCCGAGTAGCTACGATGCCGGCGGCCTCCGGGCGCCGTCTCATGACGGATCGCTGACCGACACACGAGCTTCTCGCGCAGAGCCGCCGGCTCTGCCATTCGGTCAGGAGGTCCACGATGCACCAGCTGGGCGGCACGCTTGCCGCACACGACATCACCGATCCACCGCGGCGCCGACTCGATTCTCGAGCGTCGTTTCACTCGCCGTCACGCCCGGCAGCCGAATCGGCGTCGTCGGCCCGAACGGCCGCGGCAAGACGACGCTCCTGCGCGCGCTCGCCGGGCTCGAGCCGCTCGACGGCGGGTCGGTGACGCGCAATCCCGCGACGTTGCGCGTCGGCTATCTCCCGCAGGAGCGCGATCTCGCGCCGGAGGAGACGTTGCTCGCCTACCTTGCGCGCCGCACCGGCGTGGGGGAGGTCGAGGCCGAGCTCGCGGCTCTGGAGGCCGCCCTCGAGCAAGACCCGTACGCCGCTGAGGCTCACGCCGAGGCGCTCGATCGTTTCCTCGCTCTTGGCGGGGAAGACTTCGAGGCGCGTGCCCGGGGCGTGCTGGCAGACGTCGGTCTCGACGTTCCGCTCGACCGGCCTGTCGGGCGCGCTCTCGGGGGGCGAGAAGGGCCGAGCCGCGCTCGCCTCGATCCTGCTCGCGCGCTTCGACGTCTACCTGCTCGACGAGCCGACGAACGACCTCGACTTCGCCGGGCTCGAGCTGCTCGAGCTCTTCCTGCTCGGCTCCAGGGTGGCGTCGTGCGTCGTCTCGCACGACCGTGCCTTGCTCGACCGAACGGTGAACCGGATCGTCGAGCTCGAGTCGGGCACCCGAGCGCGTGCATCACTACGGCGGCGGCTGGAGCGAGTTCGAGGCGGCGCGCGAGCACGCTCGCGCCGAGCACGAGCGCGCGTACGCTCAGTGGAGTGGTGAACGCGCTCGATTCACGCGAGCTCCACCGCGACCGGCGCGAGCAGGCCCGGGTGGGCGGCAAGCAGGCGAACCGTCGCGGAACGCACGCGCTGATGTCGAAGACGCGCGCGGCAGCGCGGCGGCTCGAATGGCTCGAGAACGACCGGGTCGAGAAGCCGTGGCAGCCGTGGGAGCTGCAGCTCGATCTCGCGCCGGCGGGACGCTCCGGGCGACCTCGTCGTTGCGCTTGAAGGAGCCGTGCTCGAGCGAGGCTCGTTCCGGCTCGGGCCGATCGACGTGCACGTCGGCTGGGGCGAGCGAATCTCGATCGTCGGGCCGAACGGAAGCGGGAAGTCGACGCTCATCGAAGCGCTGCTCGGGCCGTCTGCCGCTCACGGCCGGGACGCGGCGGGTCGGTCCCGTCAGTCGTCTTCGGCGAGATCGGCCAGACCAGCGAGCGCTCTTCGCGCCCGGCGAGCCGCTGATCGCCTCGTTCTGTGCCGCGGCCGGAACTGCGCGGAGGAAGAAGCGCAGGACGCTCCTCGCGAAGTTCGACCTCTACGCCGACCACGTGCTTCGGTCGGCGGAGAGCCTCTCGCCGGGTGAGCGCACGCGCGCCGAGCTCGCCGCTCCAGGCGGCGCGCGGAGTGGGCTGCCTGGTCCTCGACGAGCCCACGAACCATCTCGACCTGCCGGCGGTCGAGGAGCTCGAGCGCGCGCTCAGCGTCTACGACGGCACGCTGATCCTCGTCACGCACGACCGGCGTTTCCTCGAGCGGTCGGAGTGACCCGGGTCGTCGGGCTCAACCCGACAGGGCCTGTTCGAGATCGGCCCAGAGCTCGTCGACGTCCTCGAGGCCGACGCTGAGACGGAGCAGGCCCTGGGGCACGCGATCGCCTTCCCAGCGGTGCCGCGACTCCATCGTCGACTCGACGCCGCCGAGGCTCGTCGCGTTCGTGATCAACCGGGTGGCAGTCTCGACGCGTCGTGCGTCCGCGACGTCGAACGAGAGGAGGCCGCCGAAGCCCGGGTAGCGCACCGTCTCGACGCTCGGGTGCGCCTCGAGCCGGCGGACGATCTCCGCGGCTGTCTCGGTCTGGCGCCGAACGCGGATCTCGAGCGTCTTCAGGCCGCGAAGCAGGAGCCACGCAGAGTCCGGCGCGGCGACGATGCCCGAGCGGCTCCGAAACTCGCGCAGGCGCTCAGCCTTTCTTGGATCGCGGCAGACGACGGCGCCGAGGAGCACGTCCGAATGGCCGCCCAGGTACTTCGTCGCGCTGTGCAGCACGAGGTCGGCGCCATGCTCCAGCGGGCGAAGGTGAACCGGCGTCGCCGCGGTCGCGTCGACGAGGACCGGAGCCGGGTGTGCGGCCGCGGCCTCGAGGTCGGGCATCGTCAGGAACGGGTTCGACGGCGCCTCGCAGCCAGACGAGTGTCGACGCCGTCCGGAGGCGGCCCGGTCTGGTCGAACTCGACGTGCTTCAGGCCCCAGCGCTCGAGCTCGCGGAACAGGGTCGGCGTGCCGAAGTAGCAGCCCTCCGCGACGGCGATCTGTCGCACCGGGCTCGAGCAGCGCGAGGACGACTGCAGTCGCAGCGCCGGTGCCGGAGGCGAAGAGAAGCGCCTCGCCTCCGTCGAGCTCGCCGAGAGCGCGCTCGGCCGCAACGCCGGTTGGATGCGAATACCGCTGGTAGTAGAACTCCCCGGGCTCGCCGTCCTCGTACGGCCAGAGCGTCGAGCGGTCGACCGGCAGGAAGTCCCACGACGGCGACTGTACTAGGCTCCTGCGACGCCATGGCCTCGACGGACGAATCGACCAAGGGGAAGCTCGAGCGGCTCCAGGAGCTGCGCGACGAGGCGCTGCACGCGGGCAGCGAGAAGGCGGTCGAGCGGCAGCGCGAGGCGGGGAAGATGCTCGCCCGAGAGCGGGTCGAGAAGCTGCTCGACCCGGGCTCGTTCGTCGAGCTTGACCGCTACGTTCGCCATCGGAACCCGCTCTTCGGGATGATGGATCGGCGCCCCTACGGCGACGCGGTCGTGACCGGCTACGGCGACGATCTTCGGCCGCAAGGTCTTCGTCTTCTCGCAGGACTTCACGATCTTCGGAGGCAGTCTTTCGGAGGCTTTCGCCGAGAAGATCGTGCAAGGTCATGGACCTCGCCGCGAAGTACGGGTGCCCCGTGATCGGGATCAACGACTCGGGCGGCGCGCGGATCCAGGAGGGCGTCGTCTCGCTCGCCGGCTACGCGGAGATCTTCTGGCGCAACGTACAGGCCTCGGGCGTCGTCCCGCAGATCAGCCTCGTCATGGGGCCGACCGCGGGCGGGGCCGTGTACTCACCGGCGATGACCGACTTCGTGCTCATGGTCGAAGGTACCTCGTACATGTTCATCACGGGGCCCGACGTGGTGAAGACGGTGACCGGCGAGGAGGTGAGCTTCGAGGAGCTCGGTGGCGCCGCGACCCATGCGGCGAAGTCCGGGGTCGCTCATTTCATGTCGCCGAGCGAGGAGGCGTGTCTCGAGGATGCCCGCTACCTGCTCTCGTTCCTCCCCCAGAACAATCTCGACGCGCCTCCGTACTCGGAACCGTCCGACCCCGTCGACCGAGAGGACGCGGAGCTCGACACGTTGATCCCGGATCACCCCAACAAGCCGTACGACATCAAGGACGTCGTCCGGCGCGTCGTCGACGACGGCGAGTTCCTCGAGGTGCACGAACGCTTTGGCGAGAACATCGTCTGCGGCTTCGCGCGGCTCGGCGGGCATTCGGTCGGGGTCGTCGGGAACCAGCCGAAGGCGCTTGCGGGCGTGCTCGACATCAACTCGTCGGTGAAGGCGGCGCGGTTCGTTCGGACGTGCGACGCGTTCAACATCCCACTCGTCACGTTCGTCGACGTGCCGGGGTTTCTGCCGGGTACCGAGCAGGAGTGGGGCGGGATCATCCGCCACGGCGCGAAGCTCTTGTACGCGTACTGCGAGGCGACGGTGCCGAAGCTCGCGGTGATCACTCGGAAGGCATACGGGGGCGCGTACGACGTCATGAGCTCGAAGCACATCCGGGCCGACTTCAACTTCGCATGGCCGACCGCGGAGGTGGCGGTGATGGGGCCCGGAGGGCGCGGTCAACATCGTCTTCCGGAAGGAGCTCGAGGAGGCCGCCGACGCGGAGGAGCGGAGGGAGGAGCTGGTCGCCGATTACCGTGAGCAGTTCGCGAACCCGTACGTCGCCGCCGAGCGGGGCTACGTCGACGAGGTGATCGAACCGAGGCGAACGCGGCCCGTGCTGATCGATGCGCTGCAGACCGTCGCTCACGAAGCGCGAGCCCCGCCCTCGCCGCAAGCACGGCAACATCCCGCTCTAGCTCGCGGCGCCTCCCGGCGCCGGTACCCGCGACCTCCTCCCCGATTTGATCGTAACGAGGAAGGTCGCACGCGTGGGTGTCAGGAATGCGCCGACTGTGCGTCGGCGCGCTGGGGGAGGGGCGGGAAGAGGAGCGGAGCCTGAGTGCTACGAGGCGAGAGCGGCGGCTTCGAGGCCGATGACTCGGGCCGGGTCGAGCTCCTCGGCCAGTGCCGTGACAACCGCGGGGTCGAACTGGGTCCCGGCGCAGCGCTCGAGCTCGACAGAGCGCGTCCACCTGGGTCAGCCGGCCTCGGTAGACGCGATCCGACGTCATCGCGTCGTAGGCGTCGACGACGAAGATGATCCGGGCGCCGAGCGGGATCTCCTCGCCCGGCAGGCGGTCGGGGTACCCGGTCCCGTCCCAGCGCTCGTGGTGGTGGAGGATCCAGTCCGCGACCGGGTCGATGCCGAGGCTGTCCAGCATCCGGAAGCCGATCTGCGGGTGGCGCTCGAGGATCGAGCCGCTCGGGGCCGGTGAGAGGCCCCGGCTTGCGGAGGATCTCCTCGGGAATCGCAAGCTTGCCGAGATCGTGGAGGCTGCCGGCGAGGCGGGACAGCTCGATCTGCTCCTGGTCGAGCCCGAGCCGCGCTGCGACCCGGGCGGCGAGCTCGGCGACGCGCGCCGAGTGACTGCCCGTGTAGGTGTCTCGGAGGTCGACTGCCTTCGCCAGGCTTGCAGCGGCGCGGAAGCGGGCGGCGCGGTCAGGCCCGACTGCCAGCCGTCGAAGCTCGGCGAGCTCGACGACGTCCGGCCGATAGACGTGGACACGGTTCTTGCCGTTCTCCTTCGCCCAGTAGAGGGCGCTGTCCGCGAGGCGGATGAGCTCGCCGCGGTCAGGTGCCTGTCGCGGGAACGTCGCGATCCCCGCGGAGACGGTTACCGAGCCGATGTGATCGAGCTTGATGGATGCAATGCGCTCGATGATCGCGGCGGCCGACTCGACCGCCGCCGTCTCGGCGCAGTCGGGCAACAGGAGAGCGAACTCGTCGCCGCCCAGGCGGAACGCCTCACCGTCCTGGCGCAGGGTCGACGCAAGCTGGGAGAGGACGTTGTCACCGGCGGGGTGGCCGAAGAGGTCGTTGATGCGCTTGAAATCGTCGACGTCCACGAGGCAGAGACTGAATGGGCGCTCGTGCCGCTCCGCGTCGATCAGCTCGCGCTCGAGACGATCGTGGAAGTGGCGGTGGTTGCCGAGCCCGGTCAGCGGATCGGTCAGCGCGAGCTTCATCGCGCGGAGCGCGCGATAGGTCGAGCGCTGGTAGAGCGCGATCGCGAGCAGCGGGCCGACGAGCGCAGCCGAGAGGAGTGGCGAGCGCTGCCAGAGCACGACGAGCATCAGCGCCGCAGACGCCATCAGCGCGAAGATCGATGATCGTCCAGCGCAGGCTTGCCCTGATCAGCTCGAAGAACGGTCGCCTCGACGTCACGGCGACGACGAGCGAGATCAGGATCAGGTTGAGCCCGTACTGGGTCAGAGGCCGAGACACCGACCTTCCCGATCAGGGCATCGGTCCCGTCGCCGGGGATGAAGCTGACCAGCAGCGCCGCCGCAGGCCGCGGCGCAGGCGAACACGGAGCCGTTGTAGCGATCCGGATCAGCGGTCGGTGCTCGGTCAGCTGGATGAGAACAGGCGCCGCGAACGCGACGAGGACACCTGCGTCCCAGCCGAAGAGCACGATCGCGCTGGCCGCGAAGACGAACGAAAGCGAGACGCCGCCGCTGTTCGGCCCCTCGATCGGAACCGGGTAGCGGCTCGCGAGGGTCGACGCGGCGAGCAGTGCCGCCACGCCGATGAGCGAGGACGCGTGTGCGTCTCGGTCGCGAACGAATACCCCGCGAGCAGCACCGAGCGCAAGCCCTACGAAGCAGACGGGCGCGACGATCGGCGCCAGGCGCTGTGGCATCTTCCGGCTCCCCGCTCAGACTCGGTCGGCTACCACTCCCAGTTGTCCGGGCTGAAGAAGTCCCGTACCAGCTCGAGAGGCCGGCGGCCAGGGCAACGAGGACGATGACGAGGATCACGGTGATGAGGCGAGGTCTCCATTCGAGCACGGTGTTTCCTCCCAGTCGGGTATGCGGACTGCGATTCTCTCCCGCGCGCCTGCCCGAGCCATCACCCATTCGGGTGAACGTGAATCGGAGCGAAAAGTTCCTGCTCGGGGCTTAGAGCCCGGCTTCTGCAAGAGGCCTACGGCCCCAGGCGAGTCGATGTCGTACCAGCCCGCAATCGGGGCGAGCGCGACGCCGTAGCGCGACGAGTGGATCAGCCAGCCGTTCCCGAGGTAGATGGCCATGTGATCGACCTGGGCCGGCTTGGCGCGACGGCCGCCGTCTCCGAAGAAGAGCAGGTCGGCCGGGGCGAGCTTGGCGACCTTGATGCGCTCTCCGGCGAGGCACCTCGCCGGCCATCGCGGCGGCCGTGCGACCCTGAAGCGTGTTCGCGAGCTGGGGGGCGCCACTGTAGGGCTGGAGCTTGTAGACCCGCCACGCGAACCCGGAGCAGTCGAACCCGCCCCTGGCCTGGAGGCCGAACGGCGACTCGGGCCGCTCGCTCTCGCCGCCCCACACGTACGGGAAGCCGATGAAGCCGACGGCGGTCGTGAGCACGCGCCGCTGCCACGCGTGAGCGTGGGGAGCTCGAAGGCGGACGCGGCCTCCTGCACGCTCGCCGTCTCCCACTCGGACATGCGCAGCATCTGCGCGGCGGAGTACGCGGCCTCTGCCCGCGGTGCAGGATCGGAAGGGAGCCGCTCGAGATCGTCCTGGCCGGTGGGGTGGTTCGTGCGGAGGCCGAGCAGGCGCGCGACCACTTCGGTGCCGAAGCGCGCCGGTGGATGGAGACCGGCTGCCGCGGCCACCTCGTAGAACGTCGATGCTTCGGCGCTGAGGCCTGCCGCACGCACGAGGTGCGCGTCGAGCTGGGCCATCGTGACCGGCGCTCCAGGGTTCGCCACTTCCTTCGGTGGCTCCTCGGTCAAACCGGCAACGAGGTCCTGCAGCTCGGCCTGGGTGAGGGAGTCATTCGGGCGGAATGAGGCGATGCTGCGGGCCATCAAGCCGCGCGCGACGACGAGCTTGATCTGAGGCTGCGCCCAGGAGCGCTTCCCGGCAGGCAGGGCGCCGGGCGCGGCCGCCAGGCCGACGAGAAGGCACGCGAAAAGAGCGAGCAGGCGCAGACGTCTCACAAACCGATTCATCGTCGGTTGCGGCGGACGCCTTTAGTCTTTGCGGCGTGGAGATCGAGATCACGCCCGAGCCCACCGCGGAAGAACGGCAAGCCTTGCTCGCGGCGCTCGAGTCAGCAGCCGACGACGGCGCCGCGAGCCCCTATCGCAGCGTCTGGCGGCTGGCCGGGCTGCTCGAGAACGTCGAATCGGACACCGACGCCCCGCCACCGGCGGCCGGCGGGTCTCCTCGCAGAAGGCTCGGCGCGAGCCGGGCGTAGTCGAGCCCGGAGATCCAGGTCAGCGCAAGCGCGACGGCGAGGCCCCAGACCGCGACCGAATCGTCGATCGCACCCGCTGCCGCAAGCCCCCCAAGGCCTGCGGCGACGGCCTGCGTCCATGTCTTCACGCGCCCGAGGTCGCGGGCCTTGAGCACGACGCCCCGCTCGAGCGCCGCAAGCCTGAGCCCGGAAATCAGCAGCTCGCGCGCGACGATCGCCGCAACCATCCAGGCCGGAAAGACGTCGAGGCCGACGAGGATGATCATCACCGTCAGGACGAGCAGCTTGTCCGCGATCGGGTCCAGAAGCGAGCCGAGAGCCGAGGTGCTCCCCGTCCGGCGTGCGATTCGCCCGTCGAACCAATCGGTTGCCATCGCAACGGCGAAGAGGGCGGTCGCCCAGTAGTCGTGACCGGGAAAATCCCAGAGGTAGAGCACGACGACGAGCGGCACCGCAGCCGCGCGCGCCACCGTCAGCTGATCGGCAAGACCCACGGGCGGAGAGAATACGCCCGCGATGGCGCTACTTCACGAAAATCCTCGTTGCAAATCGCGGCGAGATCGCAGTCCGCATCTTCCGAACGCTTCGCGAGCTCGGGATCTCGTCGGTCGCCGTGTACTCCGAGGCCGACCGCGGATCGCTGCACGCCCGCTTCGCCGACGAGGCGTATCTCGTCGGCCCGGGCGCTCCGGCGGATAGCTATCTCCACCAGGAGCGGATCCTGGATGCCGCCGAGCGCGCCGGCGCCGAGGCGCTCCATCCCGGGGTACGGGTTCCTCGCCGAGAATGCCGACTTCGCGCGCGCGGTCGAGGCCGCAGGGCTCGTCTGGATCGGCCCGCCGCCCGAGGCGATGGAGCTGATGGGATCGAAGGTGGCTGCGCGCCAGACGATGAGCGCCGCCGGGGTGCCGATCATCCCGGGGACGACCGAGCCGGCCGAGTCCGCGGAGGAAGTCCGGCGGCCTCGGCGACGAGCTCGGCTGGCCGATCGCCATCAAGGCCTCCGCCGGTGGAGGCGGCAAGGGCTTCAAGGTCGTCGCCTCGCCTGACGAAGTCGAGCGCGCGTTCGAGACGGCGCGCCGGGAGGGACAGGCGTACTTCTCGGACCCCGCTGTGTACGTCGAGCGCTACCTCGAAGATCCGCGCCACGTCGAGGTCCAGGTCCTCGCAGACTCGCACGGCGCCGTCATCCATCTGGGCGAGCGCGAGTGCACGATCCAGCGGCGACACCAGAAGCTCGTCGAGGAGACGCCCTCACCTGCGGTCGACGACGAGCTCCGGGCCCGGATCGGCGAGCATCGCCGTCGACGCGGCCCGCGCCGTGGGGTACCGGTCGGCGGGCACGATCGAGGGTCTGCTCTCCAGCGACGGCGAGTACTTCTTCCTGGAGATGAACACCCGCATCCAGGTCGAGCACACTGTCACCGAGCTCGTGACGGGACTCGACCTCGTCCGCGAGCAGGTTCTGATCGCGGCCGGTGAGCCGCTATGGCTACGCCAGGAGGACGTCCGGTTGAACGGGCACGCGATCGAGTGCCGCATCAACGCGGAGGATCCGTCCAAAGGCTTCCTGCCGGCGCCGGGGCGGATCACGAGCTACCGGGAGCCTGGAGGGCCCGGGGTGCGAGTCGATTCCGGCGTTGCCGAGGGCAGCGAGGTGGTCGGCCTGTACGACCCTCTGATTGCGAAGCTCTGCGTGCACGACATCGACCGCGAGCGACGCGCGACGGCGAATGCTGCGGGCGCTCGGCGAGTACGAGATCGACGGGGTGACGACACTCGTCGGCTTCCACCGCGCGCTGCTCGAGCACGACTGCTTCGCCGCCGGGGAGACGTGCCGCGGGCGTCATCGAGTCCGAGGAGCTCGCGCATCGTGCGGAACAGTTGTCTCATCTGACAACGAGCGTAGCGGGGGCATCGGACGGACGTGTTCGCGAGCGAACGGTTCGAGGCCGAGGTCGAAGGACGCCGCTTCGAGGTCACGCTGCTCTTGCCCGAGCCGCCGCATGCCGAGCTCGCCCGCCGCCGGCGCGATCGTGACTCGCAGCACGCGCCACCACGGCGCGGCGCGCGACGCGATCGTCACGCCCATGCAGGGAACCGTGCTCGCGGTCGAGGTCGCCGAAGGCGACGAGGTCGAGGCCGGCCAGGTCGTCTGCGTCGTCGAGGCGATGAAGATGGAGAACGAGATTACGTCGCCGCGCGCCGGAATCGTCTCGGAGCTCTCGGTGTGGCCGGGCCAGGCGGTCACGCACGGGCCAGGTCATCTGCCTCGTCACGCAGGACGACGATTGACGGAACGCCGGCCTTTCTGCGCCGACCTCTCACGCGAGAACGACGAGCCGCTCGCTGCGACCGCCAGCCGGATCGACAACTGGTTCCTGATCGAGTACCGCGGGCTCTGGACGCGCGAGGCGCTGCCGGGAAGCGGGCTCTCGGACCAGGTCAAACAGCACCTCCGCGACCAGGTCGCGCGCGGTCCCGCACGGCCGTCTCCTCTTCGTCCGCCGGCCCGATCGACGAGGCCGGCCGGAGCTCGTCGCTTTCACGGCTTCCTCGCGACCGGACGAGCACGGCCGTGACGCGCTTCGAGTTCGAGGCCTACGAAGATCTCCGCGGGCTCGACCTGCTGGACAGGGAGCGCCCGCTGCGCATCCGCTCTTCCTCGTCTGCACGCACGGCAAGCACGATCCGTGCTGCGCCCGCTACGGGCGGCCGCTCTACGAGGCGCTGCGGGACGAGCTCGACGCCCGACTGGGTCTGGCAGGTGACGCACATCGGAGGCGATCGGTTCGCGGGAAACCTCGTCTGCCTCCCGGAGGGGCTCTACTACGGGCGCGTCGACCGCGAGACCGCCGGGCCGTGCTCGACGAGCACTTCGCGCGGCGCGTCTTCATCGACGAGCTACCGAGGGCGGTCGATCTACACGTTCCGGTCCAGGCAGCCGAGCGCGCGTCCGAGAGCGACCGGGCTGGTCGGGCATCGACGACCTGTCGTTCGAGAGGATCGAGCGGCGGAACGGCGTCGACCCGCGTCACCTTCGCCGCCGGCGGCGGGACACACGCGGTGCACGTCGACGGAGGAGCGGGGCGACCTGACGCCGGCTCACGTGCAGCTCGGAGTCGCTCGAAGCGGCCGCCGCGCTTCGTCGTCAGTCCAGCCTGATCCGGAGGAGGCCCTCGCGCACGAGGCGCCGGACGAGCACGAGGCGGCCCGTCCTCGTCGAGCCGCCCGGGGAGGTCGGCGGCCGTGAACGGCCCGTCGACCCGGAGCCACGAACTCGAGCTCGCCGGCGATCCGCGCAGGAAGGCGGAGCGTCCCGGCCCTCGAAGCAGAGCCGTCGCCTGCTGGTCGTCGACGACGAGGTCGACGATCACGGTCTCGCGGCGCTCGAGCTCGAGTTTCCGACGTCGAGCTCCTCGAGCGCGACGCATCTGGTCGAAGGCATCTCCGCGGATCGGCGGCGTCCGTCGACGAAGGAGCGGCGCGTGCCGGCGGCGACCGCCTCCGGGCTGAGCCGTGGCGCCAGCAGCCTCGAGCGAGCCCGTCAGGAGCCACTCCGTCCGCGGACACGCCTCGGCGCAGATCGACCTCCTCTTCTGCTGCCTCCTCGACCGCGCCGCGCACCGCGTCGAGCCAGGTGGCGACGCGACTCCGACGGTCAGGTGCAGCGACGCCGTGTCCGAGGTCATCGCCTGGTGCAGCCAGCCGCGCGGGAGGTACAGCGTGTCGCCGGCGCGCATCGTGACGTCGAGGACCGGCTCGCCGGGCTCGCCCAGCTCGGGCGTGTACTTCTGACTGCGCAGCGGCAGCTCGAGCACGGGCGGATAGACGAGCCAGCGCTTCTCGCCCTCGACCTGGAGGCAGAGGACGTCGTGCGTGTCGTGATGGACCTTGAAGCCCTGCGCGCTCGAGGGCGGCGTGTAGTACGCGTTCGCCTGCACGGGATGGCCGAGCTCACGCTCGAGGTCGCGGCAGAAATCGGCGAGCGGCGGGTGCTGGAGCTGGAGCGCCTGGAGCACGATCGTCGCGCCGCGCTCGAACTGCGCCGCGACCCGTTCGACCTGTGCGCGTTCCGGAGAACGACGTGCGGCGACCACGGGATGTCCTCCGCGTAGTCGCCGAGGACGAGTCTTCGCGTCCTCCTTGACGACCCGGAACGCCGGAATGCCGAAGCCCGCCGCCGGTCACGCGCCGCTCGACCTCGTCGATCGAGAGGAGGTCGAGGAAGCGCCCCTCCTCGTCGCGCGGGACGAGGAGGGGCTTCTGCTCCCAGTACTCATCGAAGAACCGCTCGGCTTCGACGGGTCCGACGCAGCGCGTTAAGCGCGCTGGCGCTACGAGTCGCTGCCGTCGGAATCGCAGTCCGAGCCGTCCGAGTCGGAGTCGCCACCGGTGTCCATCCCGTCGCTGTCCCGCCGGAGTCGCGTGCCGTCGCTGTCGCGCCTCGTCCGGCCGTCTTCGCCGTCCATGCTCGGTCGCTCGCCGCGAATCTCCTCTTCGCTCCAGCGTGCTGTCGAGCTCGCTCATGCGCGCTCCTTTGTCGGTGACTCCGGGACTCTAAGCTAGAGTCGCGCCGCGCGGTGGACCTCTACGAGTACCAGGGCAAGGAGCTCTTCAAGCGCTTCGGCATTCCCGTCTCGGAGGGCCGGGTTGCCGACGACTTCGGACGAGGCTCGCGCAGCGGCCGAGGAGCTCGGCGACGCAGGTCGTCGTCAAGGCCCAGGTGCTGACCGGAGGCCGCGGAAAGGCCGGCGGGATCAAGCTCGCCGACTCGCCCGACGAGGCCGCGCAGCACGCCGAGGCGATCCTCGGGATGGACATCAACGGCCACGTCGTCCGCAAGCTCTGGATCGAGCAGGCTTCGGACATCGAGCGCGAGTACTACCTCTCGGTCACCTTCGACCGCGGCGAGAAGAAGGCGCTGTTCATGCTCACGAAGGAGGGCGGGATCGACATCGAGGAGGTCGCGTCCGAACCGGCCGGAGGCGTTGGCGCGACTCCACGTCGACCCGCTCGAAGGCTTCCAGCCCTACCAGGCGCAGGCGTCTGATCTACGGCGCCGGGATCGACGATCCGAACGAGCAGAAGCAGATCCTGAGCATCGTCCAGCGGCTCTACGACGCGTTCGTCGGCGCCGACTCGATGCTCTGCGAGATCAACCCGTTGATCGTGACGCCCGAGGGCGAGGTGAAGGCGCTCGACTCGAAGTTCACGGTCGACGACAACGCTCTCTACAAGCATCCGGACATCGCGGAGATGCGCGACCTCGAGGCGTACCCGCCCGAGGAGCGCGCAGCCCGCGAGAAGGACGTCACCTACGTGAAGCTCGACGGCGAGGTCGGGATCCTCGGGAACGGGGCCGGGCTCGTCATGTCGACACTCGACGTGATCGCGCTCGCAGGCGGGCGAGCCCGCGAACTTCTGCGACCTCGGCGGCGGCGGCGATGCCCAGGGCGTCGATCGATGCGCTCGAGATCATCAGCGCCGATCCCGCAGGTCAAGTCGATCCTTTTCAACATCTTCGCGGGCATCACGCGCTGCGACGAGGTCGCCCGCGGCATGCTCGCGGCACTCGACAAGACGAAGATCGAGCACCCGATCGTCGTGCGGTTCGACGGCACGAACGCCGAGGAGGGCAAGCAGATCCTCGTCGACTCCGGGTCGCGACAACATCCACGTCGAGTCGACGATGCTCGACGCGGCCAGGCGCGCGGTGGAGCTGGCCGCATGACGGATGTCTGGTCGGAGCGTGCCGAGGCCTACCGCGAGAGCGACGCGCACCGCCGGGGCCGCGACCTCGAGCTCTTCGCCGAGTGGGCCGAAGGCGAGACCGCGCTGGACGTCGCCACCGGGGGCGGGCACGTCGCGCGTCGTCTCCGCGAGGCCGGGCTCCGCGTCGTGACGATCGACTCCTGCACCCGGGATGAAGCCCGACGTCGTCAGCCGCGCCGAGGAGATCCCGTTTGCCGACGAGAGCTTCGACGTCGTCGCCTGCCGCGTAGCAGCGCATCACTTCCAGGATCCGGCAGGCGCGCTCAAGGAGATGGCGCGCGTCAGCCGCGCGCTCGTGCTCGTCGCGGACAACCTCTTCCTCGGCGAGGCTGGTGAAGAGGCCGATCGACTGCATGACCCGACGCATGTCCGCAACTACTCCGAGGAGCAGTGGCGCGGCATGTTCGACGCAGCCGGGCTGGAGGTCGAAGCTTTCGAGCGCGAGGACAAGCGCATCGACTTCGCCTCGTGGCTCGAGCGTTCCGGGACCCCGCCCGAGGACGGCGCCCGTGCATCCGCGAGCTACTCGCCGACCGAATCGAGGACGGCAAGCTCAGGCTCGACCGCGGCATCTTCAAGGGACGGAAGCGCAGCTAATGGCCATCATCGTCGCGAACGAGACGCGCCTCGTCGTCCAGGGCCTCACCGGGAGCGAAGGCTCTTTCCACGGCGTGCGGAACCGCGACTACGGGACGAACGTCGTCGCCGGCGTGACGCCGGGGAAGGGCGGCCAGGACGTTCAGGGCATCCCCGTCTTCGACACCGTCGCCGAGGCGGTCAGCGAGGCGGGCGCCAACACGACGATGGTCTTCGTGCCTGCGCGCTTCGCCGCGGACGCGATCTACGAGGACGTCGACGCCGGCATCGAGACGATCATCTGCATCGCCGAGGGGCTTCCGGCGCACGAGATGTTGCGGATCTACAACTACATGCGGCCCGAAGGGGATCACGATGCTCGGGCCCAACTGCCCCGGCGCGCTCTCGCCGGGGAAGGCAAACGTCGGGATCATCCCGGCCGAGGTGCTTTCGTGAGGGCCGGATCGGCCTCGTCAGCCGCTCGGGGACCCTGACCTACCAGATCGGCTACGAGCTCGCGCAGATGGGTCTCGGGAACTCGACGATCGTCGGCATCGGCGGCGATCCGGTGGTCGGCTCGTCCTTCATCGACGTCCTCGGCCGGTTCGAGGCCGACGACGAGACGGACGTGATCGTCATGGTCGGCGAGATCGGCGGCGACGAGGAGGAGAAGGCGGCGCGCTACATCGAGGCGGAGATGTCGAAGCCGGTCGTCGCGTACATCGCCGGCTTCACTGCACCGCCGGGCAAGACGATGGGCCATGCGGGCGCGATCATCTCCGGCTCGTCCGGAACGGCGCAGGCGAAGAAGGAAGCGCTCGAGGCGGTGGGCGTGAAGGTCGGAACGACGCCGACCGAGGTCGCAGGGCTGGCTGTCGAGACGGCCGGCGCTCGCGCCTAGCCCGAGACCGCGACCCGCTAGTCCGCAGCACCGAGCGCTTCACTCGAGCGCGGCGGCCGCTGATCGAGGAGGACGAACTGCGAGGAGCGCGGCGGCGAGGAGCTTCATGTCCGGGCGGGATTCTAGGGTGCGGGGCATGGAGCCGATCTCGCTCGCCCGTGGCGTTCCGGCACCGGAGTGCCTGCGCCCTCGCAGAGCTCGCCGACTGCGCTCGGGCGGCGATCGAGCGGGACGGGTCGACGGCGCTCAGCTACGGCCCCGGCGGCGGGTACGGGCCGCTACGCGAGTGGATCGCCGAACGACATCGGCGTCGCGGCCGCCCGGGTCGTCCTGACGAACGGATCGCTCCAGGGCTTCCAGTTCCTCGCCGAGCTGCTTTCGCCGAACGGGCCGGTCTTCGTCGAGGCGCCGACGTATGACCGGCCGCTGAAGATCCTGGCCGCGCTCGGCGCGGAGGTGATCCCGTTTCCGCAGGACGACGACGTGACCGTCGAGTCGGCGCGCGTTCCTGTACGTGATCCCGACGTTTCAGAACCCGACGGGTCGAACGATGCCGACGGATCGCCGACAGCGCCTCGCGGCCCTTGCCGAGGCGGGCCTGCTCGTCTTCGAGGACGATCCGTACGGGCTCGTGCGCTTCGAAGGTACGGCGCCGCCGACAGTGCTCGAGCTTGCGGGCGGCAAGAACGTCGTCTACGGCTCGTCGTTCTCGAAGACGGTCGCGCCGGGGCTGCGCGTTGGTTATTTCGTCCTGCCGGATGCGCTCGCCGGTCGGGTCGAGGCCGCCGCGGCTGCCGCGTACATCACGCCCGCACTCCTCTCGCAGGCGACCGTGTACGAGTTCCTGCGCCGCGGCAATCTCGAATCGAATCTCGAGCGGGTCTGCGGCCTGCTCCGAGCTCGTCGCGACGCGATGCTCCGCGCCCTCGAGCGACACCTACCCGAGGCGACGTGGAGCGAGCCGGAGGGCGGCTACTTCCTCTGGCTCGAGCTGCCCGAGAGCATCGAGACAGCGGAGCTTCGCGCCGAGGGCGTCACCTTCGTCCCGGGAGCAGACTTCTTCACCGGAGCGGGCGGCGAGACCGCGATCCGCCTCGCGTTCAGCTACGCGTCGCCCAGTGAGATCGAGGAGGGCGTGCGCCGGCTCGCGTCAGCCGTCCGCGCCGCCCTGCTCCTCCGCCGGGCCGCCTGATCGCCGCCGCCGCCGGTACAGCTGCGAAAGCAGCACGCCACCGAGGAACCCGATCGCGAGCAACAGGATGAGCAGCCAGATGAGCGACGTCTGCGTGGAGAAGAGGACGAAGTCGATCTTGACCGGGTCGGTGTTCTTGACGATGAAAGCAATCAGCCAGGCCACGATCAGGACGAACGCAATCACGATCGCGTACAGGCGAGGCTGCCAATCCTCAACCGGCCCCTCAGGCCGCCGCCGAAAAAGTCGCATCAACCGAGTCTAAGACCTGTCGAGAGCCACAATCATCTCGCCGCCGGAGCCGGGCTTCGCCCAGCGGGAGGCTCCACAAACGAGAGGAGACAGGCGAACCAAGCAGACCTTCGCCGGCTCCGCCTACGACCGAACTACGCCTACGCCCGCAAGGAGGGGCCCACGGGGGAACCAGGGGTTTCCCCGTGAAGGCGAGCGACAATACGCCGCTAGGCGGCGTGCTGGGCGAAGCCGGCGCGGAATCAGGCGGGCCTGTTGCGGGGGAGAGAGAGTGCCTCGTCCGACCGGACGATAGGTCGGGCAGGGGGACTCGGGGAGGGCACACAGAGCCCGCCTGTCGGAAGTAGCAAAGTTCACAGCATGCTTTAGTTCGTCTTGGCCACGTTCTGTTGTTTACTCCGTTGCCTCGACGTACCCGGCAATCTGGGCGATCATAGGGATATTGCCTCGAGCTTGCAAGGGTTGCCGGCAGACGAAAACTGAGCAATTTCCGGCAGGATCAAACTGCCGAAATTTAGGGCATTTCCGACGCTTTCAGTTCAGCGTTGCCAGCGCGCGCAACGCCTGTCGAAAATGTGCACAGGGATGACTCGCATGTTGCCTGCATAGCGGCGCGCCTCCTGTGCGTTTTCCCCAGCCGGAACGAGAAAGACGTCGGCTCCGGCGCGTCTGGCGCCGATCGTCTTCTGCTTCAGGCCGCCGACCGGCGGACACGAGCCGTCGAGGCACATCTCGCCGCGTCGCGACCACCCTGTGGCCGTGGTCGACGTCGTGTCCGAGCTTCTCGGCGACGTCGAGCGCGAATGCCAGCCCGCCGACGGTCCGCCGACCTGCCCGAGGTCGATGTGGACGGGGAGGGGAAGCCCGATGTGCGTGAGGGTCTGCAGGGTGCACGTCGTCAGGACGCCGATGATCGGCCGCGTCGGGTCTTCTTGTCCGGGATCGTCTTGATCTCGACCTTGCGGGTGGCGCCTTTCCCCGGCGCACGGTCAGTGCGACGCGGTCGCCCGGGCTGTGCTTCTGATCTGCCGGCGCAGGTCGGTGAGCGAGGGCACGGTTTCCCGTCGACGGTCGACGATCGATGTCGTTCGCGGCGCAGCTTGCCCGCGGCGGGGCCGTTCGGGTTCGACGCGGCGATGACAGTGCCCGGCGACTTGATCGTCGACCTGTAGCCGAGCGGCTCCAGCGCAACCGCCGCACCGATCTGCTGGGAGAGCGCCATCGCTTGGAGCTCCTCGTTCCGGTGTTGCTTCTCGCTCTCGCCGGGGACGACGGATCGCGACGCCGGGACGAGGGTCGCGCCCTCGTGCAGACCCGGAAACAGCTTCTCGAGAATGCTCGCCTTCTTGACCTCGACGGCGACGTAGTAGATGCCGCCGCCGTCCCGGTCGGAGCGCTCACCCTTGACCGTGACGTACGGAGCGAGCGGCCGCGCCCGGTCAGGCAGGAGGATGTACTCGTTCGACGGGATGAGGTAGAGCGCCGCCGCCACACCGAGAGGACGAGGCCGCGGCGATCAAGCGGAATGGCGTGAAGAAGCGTGCCACTAACTCAGGATACGGCCAGGTGGCTCGCTCGGTTGTCGGCCTCAGAGGAGCCCGCGCGTCAGGCCGCCGTCGACGGGGATCACGGCCCCCGTGACGTAGGAGGCCCGTTCCGAGGCCAGGAAGCAGACGACGTCGCCGACCTCCTTCGGTCGGCCGAACCGGCGGAGCGGGATCGTCTCCAGGTCGTCGGCTCGCGAGCGGTTGACGTACGACCTCGGCCAGGCGCGGCGTGTCGATCCGGCCCGGTGCGATCGAGTTGACCGTCACTCCGTCGGGACCGACCTCGCGGGCGAGCGTCTTCGCCCAGCCGATCACGCCGGGGCGCACGGAGTTGGAGAGCGCCAGGTTGTCGATCGGCTCGCGGACTGAGCTCGACTCGATGTTGACGATGCGGCCGTGCCCGCTCCGGCGCAGGTGGGGCAGGCAGAGGTTGGTCAGGCGGATCGCCGAGAGGAGCAGGAGCTCGACGGCGCTCTCGACGTCTTCGTCGGTCAGGTCGACCGCGCGGTCGTGCGCGGTGGCCCGCCGCTGTTGTTGACGAGGATGTCGATGCCGCCGAACGCCTCGAGCGTCTTCTCGACGAGCCGATTCAGGTCCTGCGGGTTCGTCACGTCGCCGCGGACGGCGAGGGCACCGAGTCGCTCCGCTTCGCGCGAAAGCTCATCGCGACGGCGCGCGAACATGGCGACGTTGACGCCCTCGCCGGTGAGCGCTTCCGCGATCGCGAGGCCCATCCCGGAGGACGCGCCGCAGACGATCGCGTTCGTCCCTGCGAGCGCTAGGTCCATCTCTCGGACGGCCGGCCGCCAGTGTTTCAGGCACAGCCAACCTCCTCCCCGATTCGATCGTATTCAGGAAGAGCGCACATGTCGGTGACGGGATTGTGCCGAATCTGTGGCAGTCGCCGCCGGTTACGAGCCGAGAAGGCCGACGACCTCGCGGACGGCCTCTGCCGAGGCCTGGAGCGCCGTCCGCTCCTCGTCGGTCAGGTCGAGCTCGACGATCTCCTCGATCCCGCCGGCGCCGAGCTTGACCGGGACGCCCATGTACAGGCCGTCGATTCCGTACTCGCCCTCGAGGTAGGCGGTGCACGGAAGGACGCGCTTCTCGTCGAGCATGATCGCGTCGACCATCTGCGCCGCCGCAGCGCCGGGCGCGTACCAGGCCGAGGTGCCCAGACAGCTTGACGAGCTCTCGCCTCCGCCGTCGGCAGTTCGCTCGACGAGCTCGCCGATTCGCTCCGTCGGAGACGAGCTTGCGTCAGCGGCACGCCGCCGACCGTCGTCGCGGAGATGACCGACACCATCTGGTCGCCGTGGCCGCCGAGGACGATCGCCTGAGACGTCCTTCACGGACGAGCCGTGTCTCCCAGGCGATGAACGCCTGGAGAACGCGCCGTGTCGAGGATCCCGGCCTGGCCGAAGACGCGCTCCTTCGGAAAGCCGGAGACGTTCTTGGCGACGTGGCACATCGCGTCGAGCGGGTTCGAGACGACGATCAGGATCGCGTCTGGCGAGCTCGGCGACCGCGGCCTCGGTGACGGCGCCGACGATCTTCTCGTTCGTCGACACGAGGTCGTCGCGGCTCATGTCGCCGGTGCGCGGGACGCCCGCGGTGATGACGACGACGTCCGAGCCCTGCTGTGGCCTCGTAGCTCGTCGAGCCGGTCACGTTCGGCTCGTAGCCGAGTACTGCGCCCGCCTGGTTGATGTCGAGCGCCTTGCCCTCGGGCAGGCCCTCCTTGATGTCGACGAGCACGACGTCGCAGTAGTCGCGCCGCGCGAGCTCCTGCGCGCATGTCGCGCCGACGTTTCCGGCTCCGACGACGGTCACCTTGCGCCGCTGGCTCAACTCGGTCACCCCCATTTGCTCGATGATCGCGTCCGCCACGTCGCTCGTCCCGACGGCGGTCGGATCGTCGCGCGACGGCTTCATGTCGTAGGTCACGCTCTTGCCCTCGGCGATCACGTGCTGCGATCGCCTCTCGAGGCGGTCGGCCGCGTCGGCCTCCTCGAGGTGCCGCAGCATCAGCACGCCCGAGAGCATCATCGCCATCGGGTTCACCTTGTTCTGGCCCGCGTACTTCGGCGCGGACCCGTGCGTGGGCTCGAAGACGGCCGCCTTCGTGCCGATGTTCCCGCCCGGGGCGAGCCCGAGCCCGCCGATCAGGCCCGCGGCGAGGTCGGAGACGATGTCGCCGTAGAGGTTCGGGAGCACGAGCACGTCGTACTCCTCGGGCCGCTGAACGAGCTGCATCGACAGGTTGTCGACGATGCGGTCCTCGAACTCGATGTCCGTGTTCTGCTCGGCGACCTCGCGGGAGACCTGCAGCCAGAGCCCGTCGGTGAACTTCATGATGTTCGCCTTGTGCACGGTCGTCACCTTGCGGCGGCCGAGCCGGCGCGCGTAGTCGAACGCGAACTGGACGATCCGGCGCGTGCCCTCGACCGAGATCGGCTTGATCGAGATGCCCGAGTCGTCGCGAAGCTGGCCGCCGTGGTCGCGGATCCACTCGGTGAGCTCGCGCGCCTCGTCCGAGCCGACCTCGTACTCGATGCCCGCGTAGAGATCCTCGGTCGTCTCGCGGACGATCACGAGGTCGACGTCCTCGTACCGCGACCGGACGCCCGGATAGCTCTTGCAGGGCCGCACCTGTCCGTAGAGGTCGAGGCCCTTGCGGAGCGCGACGTTGACCGACCGGAAGCCGCCGCCGACCGGGGTCGTGATCGGGCCCTTGAGCGCGACGCCGCTCGCCCGGATCGCGTCCAGCACCTGGTCGGGCAGCGGATTCCCGCCGTACTGATCCATGACGTCGCTGCCCGCGTACTGGACGTCCCAGTCGAAGTCGACGCCGGTCGCCTCGAGGACGCGGCGGGTCGCCTCGCTCAGCTCCGGGCCGGTGCCGTCGCCGGGGATCAGGGTGACTCGGTGCGCCATCGGCGGCGACTCTACCGATAGATTTCGGAGCGGATGAACGACTTCAAGCCAGGACTCGAAGGCGTCGTCGCGGTCGAAACGGCGATCGCCGAGCCCGGATCGGGAGGGCGGCGCGCTCCGCTACCGCGGCTACGACATCGAAGAGCTCGTCGGCGCGGTACCCCTACGAGAACGTCTGGGGGCTGCTCGTCGACGACGATCTCGACTCGAGGATGCCCGATCCCGAGCCGTACGTGCCGGAAGACCTGACCGGGAACGCGCCCGCAGATCTCCAGTCCGAGATCGCTCGCCTCTCGCGGGCGAGTGGAAGACTCCAGAAGCTCGTCGACATCGACGACTGAGCAGGCGCGCACCGACCTCGGGCGGCTGTCCGCGCAGATGATGGGGATCGTGGCGCGCTCGGCCGCCTTCGCGGACGGACGCGAGCCGGCGCCGGACGACGTCGTGGCGCCAGGGCGAGACGGCGGCCGAGAAGTTCCTGCTTCGCTGGCGCGGGCGAGGCCGACCCCGATCACGTCAAGGCGATCGACACGTACTGGATCTGCACGGCGGAGCACGGCCTCAACGCCTCCACGTTCACGGCGCGGGTGGTCGCCTCGACCGGCGCCGACTGCGGTGCGGCGATGTCAGCGGCAGTCGGCGCTCTGAGCGGGCCGCTCCACGGCGGCGCGCCCGCTCGCGTGCTGCCGATGCTCGACGAGGTGGCGAGGACGGGCGACCCGGAGGGCTACGTCAAGGAACATCCTCGAGCAGCACGGTCGGATCATGGGCTTCGGCCATCGCGTCTACCGCGCCGAGGATCCACGGTCGCGGATCCTCAAGCGCACCGCGCAAGGAGGTGGGCTCGCCGCGCATGGAAGTCGCCGAGGCGCTGGAGGAGGCGGCGCTGGCCGAGCTCCACGAGAGAAAGCCGGACTACGTGATCGCGACGAACGTCGAGTTCTACTCGGCCGTGCTGCTCGACGCGGCCGAGGTGCCGCCGGACCTGACCCCCGCGATGTTCGCCTGCTCGCGCGTCGCCGGCTGGTCGGCGCACATCCTCGAGCAGAAGCAGACCGGACGGCTCGTTCGGCCCGCCGACCGCTACGTCGGGCCCGGCCCCGGTCGTTGTCCGCTGTCTGAGCTGGCGTCAGCCGCCGCCGAGGCAGCCGCGCTCGCCGAGCAGGGCGAGGAGCGGGAGCTCGCCGGGCTGAGGACGGCCTGGCAGGACGAGCTCGAGGCCTCGCATCCGTTCGTCGGACTACCGCGAGCGGGCTGTCGCGTACCGGGCGATCGGGCAGTTCCGCTACCGGCAGAAGACGGAGCTGCTCCGGCGCGGGCTCGAGGACGAGAGCCCCGCGTGCCGCGGCTCAGCGCTGATCTCGCTCGAGCTCCTCTCGCGCGACCATCCCGGGCTCGTCAACGACGTGCGCCCGCTCCTGCACGAGCTCTCCTAGCCACGACGACAACCAGGCCGTGCGCCGGCTCGCGGTCGATCTGCCTCGACCACGGCTCTCCGCAGCGCGAGACGATCCTGCTCCTGAGCTCGATCGCAGACGACGACGAGCAGGACAGAGAGCTACGGGCCGCGGCCAGCAAGATCGGCGAGCGGCTGAGAAAGAAGGGCGCCACAAAGCGGTAGCCAACGCCGAGGACTTAGCAACAGTCTGTTGCTAAGTCCGGGAGGGGGCTGGGGCTAGCCGCAGGAGCAGGGAGTGCGGCCGCAAGAAGGGCAGGTGCGCCGGCGTTTCCAGTCCAGCATGTTCTTGCCGACCCCGCTCATCACCATCAGATAGCCCACGCCGCTCGTGAGCGCGAAGAGCACTGCGAGCTGAGGATCAAGTTGGGTCATCCTTCTTCGGGTGTTGCCATCGGCGCGGCGCCGGAAACCTTGAGCCTGCTCCGCGCGTGCGGGTGAGCGTCGAAGTAGGCCTCGCGGCGCCTGCGATCGGTGACGTGCGTGTAGAGCTCGGTCGTGGCGAGGTCGGCGTGGCCGAGCATCTCCTGCACGCTCCTGAGGTCTGCGCCTCCTTCGAGCAGGTGCGTCGCGAAGGAATGGCGGAGAAGGTGCGGGTGAACCCGGCTCGGCTCGAGGCCCGCTTTCTCGGCCAGCCGTCTGAGGATGAGGAAGGCGCCGGCGCGGGTCAGCGGGCCGCCGCGGGCGTTCAGGAAGAGCTCCGGCACATGGCGGCTGTCGAGAAACGGGCGGCCGCGGGCCAGGTACCGGCGGAGCGAGTCGACTGCGCTTCGACCGAGCGGCACGACGCGCTCCTTGCCGCCCTTGCCCACGGTGCGAACGAGCCGCTCCTCGAGGTCGACTCCGCTGCGCTCGAGACCGACGGCTTCGCTCACGCGAAGCCCCGACCCGTAGAGGAGCTCGACGAGTGCCCGGTCGCGGAGGTCGCGCGGCGTCGTCTCCGAGGCCGCTTCGACGAGCCGTTCCGCTTCGCCCGCCGAAAGGGTGCGGGGCAGCCGGCGGGCCCGGCGCGGAAGGTCGATGTCCGCCGCGGGATTGTCCTCGCGGGATCCGATCAGGAGCTGATGGCGGAAGAGCGCGCGAATCGCCGAAGCCGGCGCGCAATCGTCGAGGCGGCGAGGCCCGCTCCGCGCAGCTCGGCCAGGTAGCGCTCGAGCTCGTCGCGCGTCGCTGTGGCGGCGAGCGGCCGAGCCAGGCCGAGAGTGCGAGCCAGATCCCGCCGGTAGGCCTCCACGGTCCGTGGCGCGAGCCGCGCCGCAGAGACGGCGAGGAAGCTCTCTAGCTCAGGATCTCGGGTGAGCTCTGTCATAGACCTTGCGGAGGCGGCGTGCCGTCGACGTGGCTGTACGTCTGCGTCGTCGAGAGCGAGCTGTGGCCGAGCAGCTCCTGGATCGACGCGGAGGTCGGCGCCGCCCTCCAGCAGGTGTGTGGCGAACGCGTGCCGGAGGCGGTGCGGGTGGGGGAGAAGGCGCCTGAGCGTGCTCGTGTCGAGCCGCCTGCCGCGCGCCGAGAGGAAGAGGGCGTCCTCGGCGCCGCGAGCGAGCCGGGGACGCGAATCCTCGAGGTAGCGGCGAACGCGGTAGGCCGCCTCTTCGCCGAGCGGCACGATCCGCTCCTTGTCGCCCTTGCCGCGCACGCGAACCGCCTCCTGCTCGAAGTCGACGTCGCCGAGATCGAGGTCGACGGCCTCGCGGCTACGTAGGCCGGCCGAATAGACGAGCTCGAGCAGCGCCGGTTGCGCAGGGCAAGCGGATCCTCGCCGGACAGGCGGTCGAGCAGGGCGTCCACCTCCTCCTGCTTGGGCGTGTCCGGAAGCCGGCGGGCACGCCTGGGCCCGACGCTGCGCCTCGGGAACACGTCCCCGGACCGAGGGCGAAGCGCAGCAGTCCTCGAACGGCCGACAGCTTGCGCGCGATCGTTGTGTGCGAGAGCTTGCGAGGGTCCCGCCCCGCTCGCGCCGAGCCGAGCTCCGCCACGTAAGCGCTGAGCGTGGCCGCGTCGACGTCGTCCACCCACTTCTCGCGCGTCCGCAGCCACGCGACGAACTCCTCTAGATCGACGCGATAGGCGCGGCGGGTCGCAGCCGAGAGCGAGGGGCTGGCGAGAAAGCGATCGATGGCGGCGCGGTCAGACACCTCCGACGGTTCGGTCTGTGGAGGCATCGCCTGCAAAGACAACGTGCAGGTGCGTTAGGGGCTACCTACTGAACCGAGTCGACGATCTCTGCCGAGAGGCTCGGGAACTTCGAGAGGAACTCGGCGCGGTCGTCCTTCAGCTGCTCGAGGGCCGCGTCGTACTCCTCCTTGCGCCCGGTCGCCTCGTACAGCTCGCCGCGGCTGAAGCACGTCGATGTCGCCCTCGTCGATCCCGGGCACCGAGCTCGCCACCGAGTAGCCGAAGTCGGGGTCGCGTCTCCCACTCGATCGTGCCCTCGGCGATTCCCTTGACGATCGCGGACGAGTGCTTGATCTTGACCTTCTTCGAGCGCTCGTCGTCCTCTGGCCCGCCCACGCGGCCCGTGTTCATGAGATAGACCTCGAGCGGGTGGTCCTCGAGCAGCTCGAGGAAGCGGTTCCCCTGCAGGTCGTGCAGCATCGGGAAGAACGGGTTCGTGCCCGGCACGCGCAGGAACTTGCCCGCCTCGTCGGCGCCGCCCGCGCTCGTGCCCTGGGTCTCGCCGAGCATGAAGAAGGCCGCTGCCTGCGGCCCTTCGAGCTTCGCGACGGCGGGGATGACGTTCTCGTTCCGGTTCAGGATCAGGAGGAAGTGCGCCTCGTCGATCTCCTCGCTCGACGCCTGACTCGATCACGCGGAAGGGGAACGTCGCGCGCCCGTTCGGTGTGTAGCTCGTGTCGTAGAAGTCGACGTCGTCGCCGTGCTGCGAGACGTTCTCGAGGTAGGAGTCCGGCTGCGTGACCGCGCCGTAGATCGTCGGCTCGTCCTCTGGGTTGAGCCCGAACGTCTTCGCGAAGCAGCCGTTCTCGGTCGCCATGATCCGGCCGTCGGGCATCCAGCCCGACGAAGTCGTCCTGCACCGGGAGCGAGCCGTTCTGGCGCGTGAACGTGGTGGTCGTCTTGCCGGTGCCCGGAGAGGCCGACGATCAGGCCGACCCGGCGGCCGCGGCGCGTCGGGATGATCTTGCAGCCCGCGTGCAGCGGGCAGACCGCCGCGGTCGTAGACGAGCTTGTTCCACATGCGGAGCCCGCCCTTCTTCGACTCGCCGAAGTAGTCCGAGTTGAAGACGCGCGTCACGCCCTGCTCGAGGTCGACGGCGATCAGCCGGTCGTCGGGGTAGCCCTCGGCCTTCAGGTTCGGCGTGTAGACGACGGTCAGCTCCGGCTCGTGGTCGTCCGCGGTCGGGGTCGAAGTAGAGCTGCTTCTGCATGGCGGCGATGTTCGCGTTCGCAGCCTCGATGTAGAGGCGCGCAGGCGTGCGGAACTCGGGGTCGTTCCCGATGTAGCCGTCGATCACGACCATCTCCTGCCCCGCGATGTAGGCGTCCTGGGCCTCGGCCCACTTGATGCCTTCCTCGCGTGAGATCGCCTGGTTCTGGCCGTCGGGCTCGTCCGTGACGATGAACGTGGAGCGCTTCGAGCGCGAGACGACCTCGGTCTGCACGTTCAGGTTGCCGTGCTGCGTCGGCGTCGCGTTCGGCATCTTGGCCGCGAGCTCCTTGGCCTCGGCGGGGCTCGGGTTCTCGAACACCTTGGCCGCCTTCGGCAGGCGGAACAGCATCTTCGCCACTGCGTCTGCTCCTTCGGAGTTTGGCCGGACAAGAAAATCTTATCGCGCGTTTCACGAATCAATTTGTACGAGCGCTCCGGAGAGGCTGATCCGATACCGTCCGGCGTAGCGTGGAAGCGACGCACGACGTGCTCGTTGTCGGGGCCGGGCTGGCGGGCATGCGCGCAGCTATCGAGGCGCACGATCTGGGCGCCGACGTCGCGCTCATCTCGAAGATCCATCCGGTGCGCAGCCACTCGGGCGCGGCCGAGGGTGGGATCAACGCGGCGCTCGGAAACGCCTCCGAGGACGATCCCCGAGAAGCACGCCTACGACACGGTCAAGGGCTCCGACTACCTCGGCGACCAGGACGCGATCGAGATCCTCTGCAACGAGGCGCCCGGCGACGTCTACCAGCTCGAGCACTGGGGCGCTGTCTTCTCGCGCACCGAGGACGGCCGGATCGCTCAGCGGCCCTTCGGCGCAGCGGGCGAGCCTCGCACGGCGTACGCGGCCGACATCACAGGCCATGTCCTGATCCACGTCTGCTACGAGCAGGTGATGAAGCGCGACCTCAAGGTCTACGAGGAGTTCTTCGCGTGGAAGCTCGTGGTCGACGACGACCGCTGCCAGGGCGTGATCGCGTGGGACCTCCTGAACGGCGGGCTGAAGACGTTCGGCGCCAAGACCGTCGTGCTGGCCACCGGCGGGGCTGGCCGCCTGTACGCCGGCACGACGAACGCATACGCGTGCACCGGGGATGGGATGGCGATGGCACTGCGGGTCGGAGTGCCGCTGAAGGACATGGAGATGATGCAGTTCCATCCGACGACGCTCGCGCCGTCCGGCGTGCTCATCACCGAGGGCTGCCGCGGCGAGGGCGCCTACCTCCTGGACGCAGAGGGAGAGCGATTCCTCAAGCGCTACGCGCCGAACGCGATGGAGCTCGCGAGCCGCGACGTCATCTCGCGAGCCGAGCAGACCGAGATCGACGAGGGCCGGGGCGTCGACGGCAACGTCCTGCTCGACCTGCGCCACCTCGGCGCGGAGAAGATCCTCGAGCGCCTGCACGGGACGCGAGAGCTCTCGATGGTGTTCGCGGGCGTCGACCCGATCTACGAGCCGATCCCGGTCCGGCCGGGGGCCCACTACCACATGGGCGGCGTCGACACCGACCACAGCGGACGGCAAGACCGAGCTCGAGGGGCTCTACGCGGCCGGCGAGTGCGCCTGCGTCTCCGTGCACGGCGCGAACCGGCTCGGCGGCAATGCGCTCATGGAGACGATCACGTACGGGAGGCGAGCCGGCGCGGCCGCGGCCGACTGGGCGCTGACGCATACGACGGTCGACGTCCCTGCCGGGGTCGAGGCCGACGCGGAGCGCGAGCTGAAGACGCTGCTCGACCGCAGCGACGGCGAGCGGCCCTGGCAGATCCGGGACGAGCTCGCGAAGACGATGCACGAGAACTTCGGCGTCTTCCGCCGCGAGAAGCAGATGAAGGAGCAGGAGCGGATCGTCGGCTACCTGCGCGAGCGCTACGAGAACGTCGTCGTCGACGACAAGGGCGACGTCTTCAACAACGACCTGACGCAGGCGCTCGAGCTCGGGTTCCTGCTCGAGCTCGCCGCGTGCATGGTCGTCGCAGGGCTCGCGCGCAAGGAGAGCCGTGGCGCGCACGCCCGCCCGTATGACTACCCTGACCGCGACGACGAGAACTTCCTGAAGCACACGATGGTTCGCTGGGTCGCCGACCAGCCGGTCCTGGACTGGAAGCCGGTGACGATGACGAAGTGGCAGCCACAGGAGAGGACGTACTAGTGAGCGAAACGTCGGTCATACCGCCGCCAACGTGGGATGAGCCGACCATGGACGTCGCCCTCAAGATCTGGCGCGTCGACGAGAACGGCGAGCGCGAGCTGAAGACGTACGAGGTCGAGGCGCCCGAGTGGGCGTGCCTCCTCGACGTGCTCGACATCATCAAGGACCGCCACGACGGCACGCTCGCCTACCGCAAGAGCTGCCGGATGATGATCTGCGGCTCCTGCGGGATGCGCATGGACGGCCGCGCGATCCTCGCCTGCAAGGAGCGGATGAAGCCGATCGTCGAGAGCGGCCACGTCCCGGTCATCTCGTCGATGGGGAACATGCCGATCATCAAGGACCTCGTCGTCGACATGGGCCCCTTCTGGCAGAAGATCCGGGACGTCAAGCCCTGGCTCGACGCGGGCTACGACGAGGCGTCGGAGCGCGAGCGGGTCGTCTCGCAGCAGCAGATGAACGTGATCCAGAAGGAGTCGCTCTGCATCATGTGCGGCTGCTGCGTCTCGGAGTGCAACGCGATGGAGTCCGATCCCGAGTTCCGCGGCCCGGCTGCGCTCGCCAAGGGCATGCGCTTCGTCGGCGATCCGCGCGACCAGGTCGCGGTCGAGCGGCTGAACGAGCTGAACGACGAGCACGGGATCTGGGACTGCACCCGGTGCTACTTCTGCAACGAGCGGTGCCCGAAGGGCGTCGACCCGCGCGACGCGATCGCCAAGCTCGGCGCCGAGTCGATCAAGCACGACATCGACTGGGACATGGGCGCCAAGCACGCGAAGTGGTTCGTCACCTCGGCGAAGACGACCGGCTGGCTGCGCGAGACCGAGCTCGTGCCGAAGACGCAGGGCATCTTCAGCGCGCTCAAGGAGACGAAGTTCGCGCTCGCGCTCGCGCGGCGCGGCAAGGTGCCGCCGCCGGGGCCGATCCACGTCGCCGCGGACGTCGACGAGGCGCGCGCGCTGTACGACCTCGTCAAGGAGCAGGGCCGTGACGGCGCGCGCGGGCATCGTCCAGGGCGAGCGGGGCCTGGCGCGATCGAGCACGTCGAGGCCGAGAAGGCGCACGACGAGGCAGCAGGAGAACGGCGGCGTGAAGGTCGCCTACTACAAGGGCTGTCTGGCCTCGCTGTCGGCGAAGGAGCTCGACACGTCGACGCAGGCGCTGGCGCCGAAGCTCGGCATCGAGCTCGACGAGCTGGAGTCGGTCACGTGCTGCGGCGCCGGCGACATCCACGAGGCCGAGCCCGACTACTACCTGCACCTGAACGCACGCATCCTGGCGTACGGCGAGCAGACCGGCGCGGACACGCTGATGACGATCTGCAACGTCTGCACGCTCAACCTGCGTCAGGCCGACCTGGCAGCTGAAGAACGACGACGAGCTGCGGGAGCGGGTCAACAAGAACCTCGAGACGGTCGGCGCACCGCCGTACAGCGGCAACGTCGAGGTCAAGCACTTCCTGTGGCTGATCGCCGAGGGCGACGGGTACGAGAAGCTGAAGCAGGTCGCGCACAAGGGGCTGAAGGGGCTCAAGGTGGCGCCGTTCTACGGCTGCCAGATCCTCCGGCCGTCGAAGATCCTCGGCTTCGAGGATCCGGACAAGCCGCACTCGCTCGAGGCGATCATCGACGCCTGCGGGGGAGAGGCGATCGACTATCCCGCCAAGATCAAGTGCTGCGGCTTCCCGATCATCCAGGCGCGGGAGGAGACGGCGCTCGGCGAGCTGATCCAGCCGATCGAGCAGGCGACCGAGGCTGGAGCCGACGCGATGGTCACGCCGTGCCCGCTCTGCCACCTGTCGCTCGACGCGTGGCAGTCGAAGCTGAAGGCGAAGACGGGGCGGGACTTCCAGATGCCGATCCTCCATCTCTCGCAGCTGATCGGGGTCGCTGCGGGGCTCGAGGACTCGGAGCTGAAGTTCAAGCGTCACGTCGTCTCGGTTCAGCCGGTGCTCGACAAGCTCGAAGTCTGACCGGCGGCTGGCACCGGTCCCTCATGGCTTGAAGCGCCGAACGTCACTCCCCGCGTAGCTCGTCACCCACATGGATCCGTACGCCCGCAACGCGACGTATGCACCCGGCCCGGCCGGGAACGAGTCGAGGACACGCCCGCGGCGGGGATCGACGCGGTAGACGACGCTCTGCTCCTTGTCCGGGATCCAGATCGTCGTGTCGGGGGCGACCGCGCCCTGTGCGAGCGTGCGACCGACGTGCAGAGTCGCGCACGAGGCGGCGCTTGCCAGGGTCGACGTGGAGCGAGGTCGCCGTCGTTCGCCTGGACCCAGAGATCGGGCGCGCCCGAAACGAACCATCCGGGCGCGCGATCGTCGAACCTGCACCCGCTCGATGCCGTACGCTCGCGGGATCGACCCGTGCGATCTCGGTGGCATCCCGCCCGAAGCCGACCCAGACCGCTCCTTTGCGCGCAATCAGTCCCACTGGGCGAGCTCCGACGTCGACTCTGCGCGTGACGCGGCGGGTTCGCGGGTTGACCACCGCGAGCTTGCCCTCCTCCCAGGCGGTCACCCAGACCCGGTCGAAAGCAACGAGGACGTCGAACGGGACCGCACCGACGGAGATCGTCCGCGACACGACCGCTCCGCGGCGCGACGCCGGATCAGGCCGCCGCTTGTAGTTCGCGATCCACAGTGCCCCGGCGCCGGCCGCGAGCGAGCAGGCGCCTCGGCCGACGCGAATGCGGCGGGTGACGCGGTTCGTCCGCGGGTCGATCTCGAGGCGAGCGTGCCGCCGTCAGTTCGCTACCCACACCGCGCCGAAGGCAGCGACCGCACCGCAGGTGCCTGTCCGGCCGTAATGGTCGCTACGACGGTTGGCGGCCGGGAACTGCCCGCGGCCACGCCGAGATGCGGCCGCGATGCGGCGAGGATCGATTCGCATGACTCCAGGTACACCGCGAGCGCGCGACCGGTCCGTCGTCGGTGAGGCAGGCACCACAATGGAGTCTGAATGAAGAAACCGCTCGCCACACTGGGAGCGCTCGGGCTCGCGCGCCGCGCTCTGGGGGCACTTCGAGGCCGGCTGGGTTCGGCTGCGCTCGCTCCGAGTGCCGGTCGCAGGGCCTGCCCGACGGAGCTGGACGGGCTTCGCGTCGTCCACCTGTCCGACTTCCACCTCGGCTTTCCCGTCGCGCGGCGAGCGCGCCGTCGACCGCGCGATCGATGGACGGCGGCGCGCGATCCGGATCTCGTCGTGATCACCGGCGACCTGCTCTCGCGGCCGAGCGCCGAGCGCAGGCTGCGGGAGCTCCTCGAGCGGGTGCCCGGCTCGTTTGCGGTCCTCGGGAACCACGACTTCGCGATTGTCCCGCGACCCGTTCTCGAAGCCGAGCGCGGTCACCGAGCTCGGCTCGACGACGGTGCTCTGGTCGACGAGGCGCGAACGGTCGAGCTCCGCGGTCGGACGCGTGCAGATCGTCGGCGTCGACCCGCGCACTTACCGGCTCGGAACGGCCTCGCACCCGGCCGGCTCGCCGACCCGGACGCGGACCTCGCATCCTGCTCTGCCACTTCCCGAGCGTGATCGACAGGCTTCGGCCCGGGATGTTCGACCTCGTTCTCGCCGGGCCATCTCCACGCCGGCCAGATCTGCGTGCCGTACGGCCAGGCGGGAAGGTCCGGCTCGCGCACCTGCGCTGGACGTACGCCGAAGGTCTCTACCGGCGGCCGGGCGGCGTGCTGCACGTCTCGCCGGGCCTCGGGACGACGTTCGTCCCGTTCCGCTTCTTCGCGCGGCCCGAGGCGACGGAGCTCGTTTTAGAATCGGTGTCGTGAGCACACGGGTCGCCGGGCTGACCGGCGTGACGCTCCAGGAGGCGCCGCAGCGTCTGTCACGAGCTGCGTCTGGTGGCAGTCGAGCGTGGGCCGCGGCGTCGACAAGCGGCGCTGGATCGAGCGCGCCGAGCACGACTGGGGCGCCTGGGGCGCCGTGTACCGCGACGACGACGGGACCGTGATCGGCTCGATGCAGTACGGGCCGGCCGAGCTCTTCCCGCGCGCCTGGGAGCTGCCCGCCGGGCCCCCGTCGGACGACGCGGTGCTCGTCACGTGCGCCTACCTCGCTCGACCGCGCGAGCCCGTGGGTCCTGCAGTCGCTCTTCCTCGCCGCGATCGGGGACGCGCGCGACAAGAAGGCGAGGTGCGCTCGAGACGTTCGCCTACCGGTACCCGGAGGGCGAGTCGCCGCACGAGCGGTTCTTCGTCCACCGCACGGTCTTCCCGCGCGACTTTCTGTCCGACTTCGGCTTCGAGACCGTGCGCGCCCAGGGTCGGGTCGAGCTCGCGCGGCTCGAGCTCGGCGGCCTGCAGCCGGTCGCCGAGGGCAGCGCGCGAGAAGGTGCTCAGGCTCGTGAAGGAGGCGTTCTCGCCCGCGCCCGGCCCGCCCGTTCCGGCCGACGGCAGCCCGTCAGCCAGGAACTCAGGCCGCGAGACAGGCCTGGTCGCGGCGCAGGCCAGCGAGCTCGGCGATCTGGATCGCGTTCAGGGCCGCGCCCTTGCGCAGGTTGTCGCAGACGACCCAGAAGGCGAGCCCTTCGCCGGCCGGTCCTTCCGGATGCGGCCGACGAGCACTTCGTCGCCGCCGGCCGCCTGTCGCGGGCCGTGGGCCGCTCGGTCACGCGTCACTCCCGGCGCGGCGGCCAGCACCTCGCGGCGCTTGCGTCCGGCGACAGCGGCTCGCTCCGTCTCGATCCACACGGCTTGCGAGTGGCCGACGAGGACGGGTACGCGTGCGCACGTGGCGCTGAACGGCAGATCGGGCAGCTCGAGGATCTTCCGCGTCTCGGCGCGCAGCTTCGACTCCTCGTCGGACTCGTCGCCCTCGAAGTCCCAGTCCATGACGATGTCGCCGTCGGCGGGCGCCTGGAGCGCGCAGCTGCCTCCATCCGCTCGACTCCCGCGCCCGAGGCGGACTGATAGGTGGCGACGCGCACGCTCCGGAGCCCGACCGCCTCGTGGAGCGGCGCCAGCGCGCAGACGAGCTGGATCGTCGAGCAGTTCGGGTTGGCCACGATCCCCTGATGCGAGGGCGCGCGGTCGCCGTTCACCTCCGGCACGACGAGCGGCACGCCGTCGATGAGCCGGAACGCGGACGACTTGTCCACGCAGACGGCGCCGCCCGGCGACGGCCGCCGGCACGAGCTCGCTGCTCGGCCCGGTGCCGACGGAGAAGAAGCAGAGGTCGAGCTCGCCGGCGCCGAGCGCCTCGCCTCGTCGCTTCCTCGACCACGAGCTCGCGAGCCGCCGTACGGCAACGGTCGAGCCGGCCGAGCGGCTCGAGGCAAACGCGCGCACGTGCCCGAGCCCGCGCTCGGCCAGCAGCTCGAGGGTGACACTGCCCGACGGCACCGGTCGCGCCGACGACGCCGATCCGCGGCTCAGCCATGCGGGCGCTCCGCTTCCGGGCGCTCGAGCTCGAACGCGGCATGCAGCGCCTGGACGGCCTGCTCGACCTGGTCGCGTGCGACGAAGCAGCCGATCTTGATCGGCGAGGTAGTGACGATCACCGGCTGGATCCCGAGCTCCTCGAGCGCGGAGAACATCTTCGCCGCCACACCGGGGTGGCTCCTCATCCCGGCGCCGATCACGCTGACCTGGCCGAGATCCTCGCGCGCCGACCACTCGACGCCGAGGCTCCCGAGTGCGTCCTCGGCCTCCGGCCCGCTCGTCCGCGGAGAAGACGATCTCCGGGCCGGTCTGGATCACGGTGTCGACGTTGACGCCCGCCTCCGCCAGGGCCTCGAAGAGCCGCGCCGCGGACACGCCCTCGACCCGGTAGACCGTCTCCGCCGCGCTTGTGCGTGACGCCTGAGATGAGCGCCTTCTCGAGCATCCGTTCGTCCTCCTCGCGAATCCAGGTGCCGTCGGCCTCCGAGAAGCTCGACCGGACGTGCAGCTTGACATCGTGGTTGCGCGCGAACTCGACCGACCGCAGCTGGAGCACGCGTGCGCCCGAGGCGGCCATCTCCAGCATCTCGCCGTAGCTGACCGCGTGCAGCTTGCGCGCGTTCGGGACGATCCGCGGGTCGGCGGTGTGGACGCCGTCGACGTCCGTGTAGATCTCGCAGGCGTCGGCGCCGAGCGCTGCCGCGAGCGCGACGGCAGTCGTGTCCGAGCCGCCGCGGCCGAGCGTCGTGATGTCGAAGCTCCGTCGAGACGCCCTGGAAGCCGGCGACGAGCACGATCCGCTCCTTGTCGAGCGCCTCGTGGATGCGGTTCGCGCGGATGTCGACGATCTTCGCCTTGCCGTGCGCGGTGTCGGTGACGATCCCGGCCTGCGAGCCCGTGAGCGAGATCGCCTCGTGGCCGAGGTCGTGGATCGCCATCGCGCAGAGCGAGCACGAGATGCGCTCGCCGACCGAGATCAGCATGTCCAGCTCGCGGGCCTCGGGGCGCGGCGAGATCTCGTGTGCGAGCCGGACGAGCTCGTCGGTCGTGTCGCCCATCGCGGAGAGCACGGCGACGACCCGGTTCCCTGCCTCGCGGGCGGCGACGAGTCGCTGGGCGACCGCTCGCAGGCGGTCGACGTCCGCGACCGACGTCCCGCCGAACTTCATGACGACGGTGCCCGCGCTCGGAGCCGGCGCCTCCTCCGCGAGGGCCGGGAGAGCCTCGTAGTCCGTCGCCGTCACGCCGGTGATCCTAGGGACTGGCACATCTCGCGGCGCCGGCCGAGAGCGCCCTGCCGAGGGTGACTTCGTCGGCGTACTCGAGGTCTCCTCCGACCGGAAGGCCGCTGGCGAGCCGTGTGACCCGGACCCGGCCGCGCAGCCGGTCGGCGAGGTACGCGGCCGTCGCCTCGCCGGTCATGTTCGGGTTCGTCGCGAGGACGACCTCCTGGATGCCGTTCCGGTCGACCCGGCCCATCAGCTCGTCGATCCGCAGGTGCTCGGGCTCGACGCCGTCGATCGGCGACAGCGACCCGCCGAGGACGTGGTACAGGCCGCGATATTCGTGCGTGCGTTCGAGAGACACGAGGTCGGCCGGCTGCTCGACGACGCACACGAGCGTGCGGTCGCGCCGCTCGTCGCGGCAGATCTCGCAGCGCTCCTCCTCGGTCAGGTTGCCGCACTCGCTGCAGAAGCGGACGCGCTCCTTGACCTCGTCGATCGCGGCGGCGAGCGCCTGCGCTTCGTCCGGCGGGACGCGCAGGAGGTGGAACGCGAGCCGATGCGCGGTTCGCGTGCCGACTCCGGGCAGGCGCGTGAGCTGTGCGACGAGGTTCTCGACGGCCGGCGAGAGCATGCGATCAGAGTAGTTGTCGCGACTGTCGGCAGCGGCACGAGTGGCAGCGTTCGATCGTCAGCAGCTGACGCTGCTCGCTACATCCCCGGGAGGCCGAGGCCGCCGAGATCTCCGAGCCCGGCCATCCCGCCGAGCTTCGACTGGGCGAGCGACTGGGCCGAGCGCAGCGCCTCGTTGACCGCCGCCAGCACCATGTCCGCGAGCAGCTCCGGATCGTCCGGGTCGATCGCCTCCGGTGCGATCTTGATCTCGGTGATCTGAAGGTCGCCGGTCGCCTTGACGGTCACCATGCCGCCGCCGGCCGAGGCCTCGACGGTCTCGCTCGTGAGCTCTTCCTGCGCCTTCGCCATCTGCGCCTGAAGCTCTTGCACCTGCTGAATCATCTTGTTCATGTCCATGTTCATGGGTGCCCCTTTCGGTAATGCCGCCGAGTTTCTGGGTCGCGAGCACCAAGCCAGAGGCCGGCATGTATTGCTGAATGGGGCACTCAGTCCCCCTCGACCTCGTGGGCGTCGAACGTGTCCTTCATCAGCTGGATGATCTCTTCCTCGCTCTCGGCGTGCTCCTCCTCGGCCGACTCGTCGTCTCCGTTCTCGCCGACGGCGAAGTCGAGCGCGAGCTTCCGTCCGGTCACCTCGTAGAGCGCGTCCGCGAGCAGCGTCGCGTTCTTCGGCTCCTCGGCGAGCTGGCGGTGGAAGGACGCGGCCGCCGGAAACTCGACGGTCAGCCGGTCCTCGTCGAGCTGCGAGGGATGCGCGTCGCGGAGCATCGAGGCCGTCGGGATCGACCTCTGCTCGACGGCGGGCAGGATCGTGCGCTGCCACGCCTCCTGCAGCTGTTCCAGCTCGACCGACGGCGGCTCGGCCGCCGCGGGCTCAGGCTCCATCTCGGTCCGGGCGCCGAACTTTGCAACAGACTGTTGCTAAGTCCGGCTGGGGCACCCGCTCCGCGTTGCTCGAGCTGCTCGAGGCGGTAGGCGACGGACTCGCGCTCGAGGTCGGCCGCGGGGCGCGTGACCTTCACGAGGGCGAGCTCGAGCGGCAGCCGCGGATCGCCGCCCTGGCGCATGTCGTCGACGGCCACCGCGAGCAGGTCGCAGAGACGGAGCACGGTCGGCTCGCCGAGCTGGTTCGCCTGCGCCCGCAGACGTTCCCGCATCTCCTCGGTGAGCGGCACCGAGTCGGGAACTTCGCCCATGTGCTGGACGAGCATCACGTGCCTCAGGTGGTCGAGCAGCTCGGTCACGAGCCGTCCCAGATCCTGGCCCTGGTCGGCGAGCTCTTCGACGAACGTGAGCGCGCCGGCCGTGTCGCGGTCGACGACGAAGTCGCAGATCCGGAAGAGGGCCTCCTCCTCGACGGCGCCGAGCAGCTGGAGCACCGACTGCACGGACACCTTGCCTTCGGTGGCGGACGAGAGCTGGTCGAGCGTCGAGACGGCGTCGCGGAAGCTTCCTCGGGCCGATCGCGCGACGAGAGCGAGGGCGGCCTCCGGGCGCTTCGATGCCTTCGCCCTCGGCTACCCTCTTCAGGTAGCGCACGATCTCCGGCAGGCGGGGCCGCGCGAGCACGAACGTCTGGCAGCGAGACCGGACAGTCGCCAGCATCTTCTGGAGCTCGGTCGTGCAGAAGACGAAGACGAGATGCGGGGGCGGCTCCTCGATCAGCTTCAGCAGCGCGTTGAAGGCGGCGTCCGTTAGCTGGTGCGCCTCGTCGAGGATGTAGACCTTGTAGCGGCCCTCGACGGGCTGCAGCACGACGCGCTCGCGGATCTCGCGGATGTCGTCGATCCCCCGCTGCGAGGCCGCGTCCATCTCGACGACGTCGAGCGACGTTCCGTTCGCGATCGCCAGGCAGGCGTGGCAGGTGCCGTCGGGGTCCGGCGTGGGGCCGTGCGCGCAGTTGAGCGCCTTGGCGAGGATGCGCGCGAGCGAGGTCTTCCCGGTACCGCGGGGCCCTGCGAAGAGGTAGGCCTGCCGCACGTTGCCGGCGGCGACCGCGTTCTTCAGCGTGCGGACGACGGGCTCCTGGCCGACCACGTCGTCGAAGCCTTGCGGTCGGTATTTGCGATAGAGCGCGGTCAAGAAATGGCCTGAGGCGATTCAACCAGAAATGCGCCCGCCGACCGACTGCGTTCTCGGTTTCCTGACGCGTCGCTGAAGCCGCGTAGGCCGGTGGGACAGTGTTGGCCACACGGCCCGCCGGCCGGAGCAGGTTCAGCGGCGCGAGGCGACCCCGGAGCCCGGCTACGCCGGGCGGTAGGGGCCGCCGGTCAGGGAAGCGAGGTGCGAAACTGCGAATCGGATGCGTGTTCCCCTGCTCCTGGCGCTGGTCGCACTTTGCTCGGCTTTCGCCGTGTCCGGCTGCGGGGGAAGCAAGAGCGGTCCGCTCACGTTCACGGCGGATGACGTCGAGATGACGTTCCCCGACACCAAGACGTTCGTCTGGTGCGGTCCCGTCGACCCTGGCGACAAGCGCCAGGCCGTCCATGTCGTCGTCAGCCCGGAAGGTGAGCGGGTGCTCCCGCTCTGGGAGTTTCACGCGCTGACGAAGAACGTGAAGCCCGGCACGAAGATCGCGTTCGGCAAGACCGCGCCGCCGGCCGAGCTCTTCGTCGCGGTACTGGAGACCGAAGCCGCCACCGGCGATGTCCCCGGCGCCAAAGGCACGCTCACGGTCAAGAAGATCGACTGCGACGGAGACGTCGAGTTCTCCGCCGACGGCACGCTCGCGAACGAGACCGGATTCGCGGTGATCAAAGTGAAGGGCAGCTTCGAGGGCAAGGTCGGAGACAAAGTGGCCCCGGCCTTCAACGGCTAGCCGGGCCCGAATACCCGATCGCGAGTCCGTCGACCTCGTGAAGGCGCCCTCGGTTTCATGACGTGCCGCTGAGCGTCCGCATGCCGGTGGGACAGTGTTTAGCCACACGGCCCGCCGCCGGGTGAGGGCGCGCCGGTCAGGGGAGCGAGAGAGAGCCCGGTCGCGCACCCTCTTCTGAGAGACCGTTTCGAGCCGGTGCTGGCGATGCTTGCTCGGGCCAGGCCGACCCGCGGCACCTGGGAGGGATTGCTTAGCGCTGCTTCCTCCCGGATCTGACGCGGTTCGCAGGCTCCCAGTGCGCGGAACCTGGCCGTCAACACTCACATCGCAAGCCCGTTTCCCGGACGGACCTCCCTCGAGAGGGAGTTCGGCCCCGCTAGAGCGGATTGCGGGTTCAGGGAACCGCTAGCTCCCCGCTTAGCGCGACCGGGCAGGCCAAGGGTACCACCGCTAATCTGAGCGTCTCGGGGCGCGTAGCTCAGCGGGAGAGCGCCCGCTTCACACGCGGGAGGTCCCTGGTTCGATCCCAGGCGCGCCCACTCGAAACCCGCTGGAAACGGATGGAAGTCTCTGGGGATGTACGACATCGTTCGACGGCTCAACGGCTCTCGAGTGAAGGCGGCCGGCACTCCGGTGCGCTCGACTCGTGCGACTGGGTTATCGCCCTGGCCAGACCAGAGCGCCGCAGACGGGCGTTCTGGCGGTGACACTTCGCCACACGCGCTGCTTGGACCCTTGACGCCGCCCGCGCGATGACGGACAACTTCCGCACCTCGTCCACCAGGAGGTCGCCTCTCTGGCGGCTCGGAACGTCAAGGCATTGCGGGATTCGCTCGACCGGTTGCGCTGTGAGGTCGAAGAGTTGCGCGCGTCCCGCAAACGGCTCGTGCTTGCGGCCGATGCCGATCGCCGCAGGACCGAGCGCGAGTTGCACGACGGTCCGCAGCAGGACCTGGTCGCCTTGGCGGTCAATCTGCAGCTCGCCCGTCGGCTGCTGGACGTCGATCCCGCTGCGGCAAGGGCGCTCCTCGACGAGATGGGGCGCGATGTACAGGAGGCGATAGACGGGACGCGGCAGCTGGCTCATCGGATCTATCCGCCCCTGCTCGAGGCGGGTGGCCTCGGCGCGGCGTTGGGCTTCGCCGCTGAGAGCATCGGCGTTCCCAGCCCGGGTCCAGGTTGCGGCGGGCGGGGCCTACCCGCCCGAGGTTGCGGGGACGGTGTACTTCTGCTGCGTCGAGGCGCTCGAGCGCGCAGGCGCCGGGTCGAGGTCGACGGTCGCCGTCCGCGAGCGGGACGGAGCGCTCGTGTTTGAGATCATCAACGACGGCGCCGGCGGCCGCGTGGCCATGGCCGCCGCAGATCTCGCCGGATTACAGGAGCGAGTGGAGGCGCTTGGCGGTCGTCTGACAATCGCGTCGGAGCCTGACAACCGCACCAGAGTCTCCGGCTCGCTCCCGATGTCGCGATGAAGCTAGCGGCCCTCCGCCAGGTAGAGGATCACGGCCTTGACGCGCCTGTGGACCGCCGTCTCCCAGGTCAGACCGAGCTTGAGGAAGATCGAGTGGATCACCTTCTCGACCGATCGCTCCGTCAAGAAGAGCGCCTCGGCGATCGCTGCGTTGTTCTTGCCCTCGGCCATCTCACGGAGCACGTCGCGTTCGCGCGGCGTCAGCTGGTTGAGGGGCGAGTCCTCGCCGCGACTGCTCTGCGCCACCAGCGCCTCGACAACCTTGGGATCGATCACCGAGCCGCCCTCTGCGACGGCACGGATCGCGGCGACGAGCTGGTCGAGATCCTCGACGCGCTCCTTCAGGAGGTAGGCGCGGCCCGCGCTACCGTGCTCGAAGAGCGCGAGAGCGTAGCTCGGGTTCGAATACTGGCTGAGCACGACGACGCCGACCGCTGGGTGCATCTCGCGCAGCCGCTCGGCCGCCTGGATGCCCTCGTCGGCACTACCCGGCGGCATGCGGATGTCGGTGACGACGACGTCCGGTCGGTGCGCGTCGACCGCTTCGAGCAGCGAGTCGAGGTCGCTGCACACGGCGGTGACCTCGAGATCCGGATCGGTCTCGAGCAGGCGCCGCACTCCCTCGCGAACGAGGTAGTGGTCGTCGGCCAGCACCAAGCGGATCGGCACAGGTAGAGGATACGACGGTGCCGGATCCCTCTCCGCTCGTCCTGATCGTGGACGACAACGCGAGGAACCTGAAGCTCGCCCGCGACGTGCTGCTGGCCGCCGGGTTTCGGACGCTGGAGGCCGCAACCGCGACCGATGGAATCGCGCTCGCGGACGAGCATCTTCCGAACGTGATCCTTATGGACCTTCGGCTGCCGGACATGGACGGTACGGACGCCGCCCGGATGCTCGCCGATGGTGCGCGGACATCGGCGATTCCGGTTGTCGCGCTCAGCTCGCTGGCGATCGAGGAAGACGCCAGCTGGCTCCTGGGCGCCGGCTTCGCCGGCTACCTCGAGAAGCCGATCGACGTCGAGACCTTTCCGGACGTCGTGCGCGGCTTCTGCCAAGGCTAGACGTCCACCGTGCTGGTATCCCGGCCCGATCGGGAGGCTGGCACCCTGGCCATCGGTTGCCCTGACCGCGATCATCGGAATGAAGCGAGGCAACCCTAAGGAGGTCAGGAACGATGTGGAAGCCGCTCATCACGAAGAGATCCAGCTCGGCGGCGAACAAGCTACACATCGCACAAATGTCTGTTACGCTCATTCCCCGAGCAAAGGAGGCCTCAATGGCCGGCCGTAAGCGTTCACCGACGCGGTTTCTCGTGCTGACGGTGGGCGCTCTCTCGCTCGCCGCTCTCGTCCTCTCCGTATCCGCTGCCTCCTCCCAAACCCGAGCGCCGCGAGCCACGAAGGCGTTCCACCTGACGAAGGATTGCTCGGGGTCCAAGCACGTCGTCGGTAGCTTTTGCACGATCAGGTCCTCGAACGTCAAGGCACTCAAGGTCGGCTCGAAGATCTTCTATATGCAGGCGGCCGGCAAGGCTGCGCTGAACAGCGATACGGCCATCTACGCAGGGCGCGGTAACATCGCGGCCGGCCATTGCCGCCTTCCTTACGCGACCGGGGTCGGACTGTGCACGATCTCGGACGGCACGGGAACGCTCGCCGGGTTCCATTCGCGTGCACGTGTCACGGCCGATACGTCGATTCCGGACCTGTGGCACTGGGACGGCACGTACAGCTTCAGACACGGCTAGATCCGGTGGGGAATCGGCCGGTGAGTGAGCGGGTCGCTCGGCGGCTTTCGTCGCTCTCGGCCAAGTACATCGTCGTGTTCGCGCTGCTGGTCGCCGTTCCGGTGATGTGCACGAGCGTGTACCTGCTCAACTCGTCCTATCAGGACAACAAGCGTGCGTTGACCCGGCTGCAGCAGGAGAAGGCGCAGACGGTCGCGGTCACGATCGACCAGTACTTCGCGGACCTGACCAAGAGGATGAGGGCGATGTCGCTCCGCTACTTGAACTTCGCCGCGGTGAGCGCGGGAGCTTAAACCCCTGCTCAACGACAACGCGACCGATGCGTTCTACGTCGACAGTACCGGCCGCAAGACGCTCGCAAGTCGGGGAGGCGACGCCACCCCGGTCACGGGGAACTTCTTGCCCGATCGTTCGGTCAAGCAGGCGAAGGCGCGGAGGGTCTACTTCGGTCCCGTGTACCCGCCACAAGGCATGTCCAACCCCGGAGCACGATCGATGGAAGTGCTGGTTCCAGAATCTCATAACGCGTCTGTGCACCAAACCGCAGGAACCGGAGTCGTCGGCGCGACGATCGATCTCGGAGGTATTCAGCACCTGGTCAGGCAGACGAGTCTCGGGACGTCCGCTTACGTCTACGTGATCGACGCCAAAGGCGTGCCCATCGCGCACCCGAACCCCGCCGCTTTCACGCATCGTTCCTTGGCTTTTCCTCAGGTGACGAAGGCGCTGGCCTCGTCGAGCACGGGATCGACGGTCGGCCGCAACTTCCGCGGCGAAAAGGTGTTGAGCACCTGGGCGACCGTCGGGCACGGGCCGGTCGGCTGGAAGGTTTTCGTCGAGCAGCCCGAGAGCGCGGCGTTCGCGCCGGTCCGTGGGAAGATCTGGCGGACGGCGCTGCTGCTCGCGGCGTTCCTCGCCGCCGGGATCGGACTGAGCGTGTTGCTCGCCCGCCGTCTCGTCCGCCCTATCAGGCAGATGCGGACGGCAGCCGCCCGCATCGGAGCAGGAGCCTACGACGAGCGGATCGAGCTCCGCCGCCGCGACGAGCTGGGAGGACTCGCAGACGAGCTGAACGGGATGGCGGCGAGCCTGCAGGCATCGGTTCAAAGCCTGGAGCAAAAGGTCGAGGAACGCACGCGGGAGTTGCAGCAGGCGCTGGCAGAGCTTTCGCGGAAGGGCCGCCAACTCGAGGTCGCAAGCCAGCACAAGAGCGAGTTCCTTGCGAACATGTCGCACGAGCTGCGGACGCCGCTGAACGCGATCATCGGCTTCTCGCAGGTGCTGCGGAAGCGGATGTTCGGCGACATCAACGCGAAGCAGGAGGAGTACCTGGACGACATCCTCTCTTCCGGCAACCATCTGCTGTCGCTGATCAACGACGTGCTCGACCTGTCCAAGGTCGAGGCCGGCCAGGTCGAGCTCGAGATCGCCACGTTCTCGCTGCGCGAAGCGCTCGAGCGCGGCGTCGTGATGGTGCGAGAGCCGGCGACGAAGCACGGCGTCGGGCTCTCGCTCGAGCTGGCGCCTGGCGTTGACCTGGTCGAAGGCGACGAGCGGCGGTTCCGCCAGGTCATCTTCAACCTGCTCTCGAACGCGGTCAAGTTCACCCCGCAGGGCGGCAGCGTCGCCGTTGCGTCGGCCCGGGTCGACGGAGAGGTGCTGGTATCGGTGACCGACACCGGACCTGGCATCGCGCTCGAGGATCAGGAGCGGATCTTCGAGGAGTTCCAGCAGACCGAGGTCGGCGTCGAGCAGCGCGAGGGTACCGGGCTCGGGCTCGCGCTCTCGAAGCGTCTCGTCGAGCTCCACGGCGGCCGGATCTGGGTCGAGAGCGAGCCCGGACACGGCAGCCGCTTCGTCTTCACGCTCCCGATCAAGGAGGACAGTCCCAATGGCCGGTGAGCGGGTTCTCGTCGTCGAAGACAACGAGAAGAACATGAAGCTCTTCCGCGACGTTCTGCAGGCCACCGGCTACAGGACGCTCGAGGCGACCACCGGCGAGGACGCGGTCGAGCTTGCCCTGTCGAACGAGCCGGCACTCGTCCTGATGGACGTGCAGCTGCCCGGCATCGATGGCATCGAGGCGCTCGCGCGATTGCGGGGAGACGTACGAACGGCCTCCATCCCCGTGCTGGCACTGACCGCGCAGGCGATGAGCGGCGACCGCGAGCGGTTCCTCGAAGTCGGGTTCGATGGCTACCTCTCCAAACCGGTCGACGTCGTCGAGCTGATCCAGGCCGTCCAGGAGCACTGTGATAGTGGTTGAGCGGCCGCCCAAGATCCTCGTCGTCGATGACGTGCCGGAGAACGTGCGCCTGCTCGAGGCGGTGCTGGTCCCGCACGGTTACGAGGTCGTGACCGCGAGTGACGGCCTGGCGGCGCTCGAGCTCGTCGAGGCAGAGGAACCCGACCTGGTCCTCCTCGACGTGATGATGCCCGGCCTCGACGGCTATGCAGTCTGCACCCACCTCCGCGAGAACGACGACACCGCCATGTTGCCGGTGATCATGGTCACGTCGAGCATCGGCCAGGAGAAGACGAAGGCGATCGAGGCCGGCGCGGACGACTTCATCACGAAGCCGTTCAACCACGACGAGCTGCTCACCCGGGTGCGGTCGCTGCTGCGGATCAAGCGCTACCACGACATGATCAAGGAGCTGAATCGCACGCTCGAGGAGCGCGTGCAGTCGCAGGTGAGCGAACTCGAGCGGCTGCGGCGGCTGCGGCGGTTCCTCTCCCCCCAGCTCGCCGACGCGGTCGTGTCTTCGGGAGACGAGACGATCCTCGAGAGCCACCGCCGGCAGGTGGCGATGTTCTTCGCCGACCTGCGGGGCTGGTCGAGCTTCGTCGACACCGTCGAGCCCGAGGAGCTCATGCGCGTACTCGGCGAGTTCCACGGCGCGATCGGACGCCTCGTGAAACGCTTCGAGGCGACCGTCGGCTTCCTCGAAGGCGACGGCGTTCAGCTCTTCTTCAACGATCCAATCGAGATCCCTGACGCGGCGCTGCGGGCCGTGCGGATGGGCTGCGCGCTGCGCGAGGAAATGGCCGAGCTCACGCCCAGCTGGGCGAAGCGCGGGTACGACCTCGACTTCGGTGCTGGCATTGCGCTCGGCTACGCGACCTGTGGCGAGGTCGGATTCGAGGGGCGCCATGACTACGCGGCGATCGGCGCAGTAACGAATCTCGCCTCGCGGCTCGCCGACGAGGCAACCGGTGGGCAGATTCTGATCGCGCAACGTCTCTATGCGGAGGTCGAGAACGACGTCGATGTGCAGCCGGTCGGCGAATTCACACTCAAGGGGTTCCAACGGCCCGTCGTAGCGTTTAACGTTGTCGCCGTCCGCGAGAAGGCTGCAGAGTTGTCTCAGGCGTAGACGCTGATGGCCAGATTCGTCGCGCCGAGTCGGTTTCAGCGCACCGCTCTCGTGGAAGGCACGCCGCCTGGGAAGCGAGGGTCTCAGTCGAGGATCTCCAGAGCGAGCAGGTCGTCGATCGTCTCGCGCTTCCGGATCAGCCGGGCCTTGCCGTTGCTTACGAGCACTGCGGCGGGGCGCGGGACCGCGTTGTAGTTGGACGCCATCGACAATGTGTACGCGCCGGTGGCCGGGACCGCGAGGAGATCGCCTCGCCTCGGGTCGGGCAGCGGGAGGTCGCGGATCATGATGTCGCCCGACTCGCAGTGTTTGCCGCAGACGACGTAGGTCCCGGTCGGCTCCTCGCTCGCCCGGTTCGCGAGCAGGCCGCTGTAGGCGGCTTCGTAGAGCTGCGGCCGGGGGTTGTCGGACATGCCGCCGTTCACGGCGACGTACGTGAGCTCCTCGCTCACCTGCTTCACCGTTCCGACCTCGTAGAGCGTCAGCCCGGCGCGGCCGACGAGCGAGCGGCCCGGCTCGAGGATCAGCTCGGGCACCGGCAGCCCGTGCTCGGACCAGCGGCTCGCAAGGTGGCCGGTCAACTCGCCGACGAACGTCTCGATCGCGGGCGGAGCCGCGCCCTCGACGTACTGGATACCGAGCCCTCCGCCAAGGTCGACGACGGATGGCGTCCAGCCGAGCTCCGCGCGGCACCTCGCCGCGAAAGACGCCACCCACTCGACGGTCGTCAGCGCCGCGGCGCTGTCCATGAGCTGCGACCCGATGTGGACATGCAGGCCGGCGAGCGTCGAGGCCGGCCGCCCTCGCTCGCTCGATCGCGTCCAGCGCCTGGTCCGGAGGCAGCCCGAACTTCGATCCCTCGTGGGCCGTGCGGATCGACGGATGCGTGTCGGCGTCGACTCCCGGCGTCACCCGGACGAGGACGTGTTCGACACCGGCGGCCGCCGCCCGCTCGACCTCGTCGAGCGCGTCCAGGACGACGAAACGTGCGCCGGCTTGCGCCGCAGCTGCGAGCTCCTCGTCGCTCTTGTTGTTCCCGTGGATCACGATGCGCTCGCCTTGGACCCCGGCGCGCAGCGCGATCTCGAGCTCGCCCATCGTCGACACGTCCGCCCCGACGCCTTGCCCTGCGAGCAGGCGCAGGATCGTAGCGTTGGGGAACGCCTTGACGCCGTAGACGACGAACGCGTCGGGTGCGGCCTCCAGGTATGCGCGGACGGAGCCGAGCACGGTGCTCTCGTCGTAGACGACGAGCGGCGTTCCGAACTCGGATGCGAGCTCCGAGGCGCGCCGCCCGCCGACGACGAGCTCTCCACCTTCGATCGCCGCGCTATCGGGAAAGATCTCGAGCACGCTCACGATTCTGCCTGTGGTACCTGAAGGTGTCCGGAAGCGACTCTCCGCACGACCCTGGTAGGTTCCGGCCGTGCTGCTTGGCCTCACGACCGGCCACGGGGTAGGCCTCGCCGTCACCGCGGGGATCTTCGTCGTCTTCTCGCTCGTCTCGGCGCTCGTCATCCCGCGCCGCTGGCCGGATTTCCCCGGCCGGAACCTGCGCTGGTTCATTGTCGTGACGGTTGTCCTGTTCGTCGCGACGCTCTCTGCCGTCGAGGTCTTCGCGAAGGAGCCGAAGGAGGAGGCGGCCGCCGGCGAGACGCAGAAGGAACCGCCCGCCGGCACGACGACTCAGGCAACGCAGCCGCCCGCGACTCCCAAGGGCGATCCGGCGGCCGGCAAGGCAGCCTTCAACGCTCAGGGCTGCGGCAGCTGTCATGCGTTCTCGGCGGCTGGCTCGTCCGGCACGGTCGGCCCGAGCCTCGACGAAGCACTCAAGGGGAAGGACGCCGCATTTGTCCGCGAGTCGATCGTCGAACCGAACAAGGAGGTCGCGAAGGGCTACCCGCCGGGTGTCATGCCCCAGGACTTCGGTCAGAAGCTCACGCCCACGCAGCTCGCCGATCTCATGGCGTTCCTAACGCAGGGCTAACGGAGAGGGAGGGATTCGAACCCTCGATCCACCTTTCGGCAGATACGCGATTTCCAGTCGCGTTCCTTCGGCCGCTCGGACACCTCTCCGGGCGCGAGGAGGGTAGCAGCGCCCTTACGCGATACAGGGCACTGCTACTAGGCGGAGGGGGAGAGATTCGAACTCTCGCGAGACGTAACCGCCCCGAACGGTTTTCGAGACCGCCGCATTCGACCGCTCTGCCACCCCTCCGAGCGACGAAGAGTACCGCAGCCTCTCTCGGTTTCCTGACGAGCGGAACGATCGGTGGGAGCTCGCGGCGCTCCTCTGTCGACCGTGAGCGACCGGGCACCGGCTCGGTGAAGATGTTGGCTGTAGGCTGGCCCGCCGCGCGAGTCGCGCCTGACACCGAGGAGGACGAATGCCCGTGAAGGAAGCAAGCTCGGAAGAGACACCGTACGGCCGCTACATCACGTCGGACGGCTGGTTCGTCCTCAATCTCGCGGACGCGCTCGCAGTGCGCAACGAGGAGAAGGGCGGCGCGATGTACCCGCTCGAGCCGCAGGAGCCGCCGTTCGACGACTTCGGCGCGCAGTGTCCGCGTCGTCTGGCCGGGCGACCCGAACGCGCTCTACCACTCGGAGGGCGTGCAGGAAGGGTTCCTCGTGCTCTCCGGCGAGTGCACGCTGATCGTCGAAGAGGAGGAACGGCCGCTGCGGCAGTGGGACTACTTCCACTGCCCGGCCGACACCCGCCACGTGATCGTTGGCGCCGGTGACGGGCCGTGCGCGATTCTCATGATCGGCGCGCGGCCCGAAGTCGAGACGCTGCTCTACCCGATGAGCGAGGTCGCGGCGAAGTACGGGGCGTCCGCCGCGAAGGAGACCGACGAACCGGACGAGGCGTACGCGGACTGGCCGGGCGAGTATCTGCCGGTGCGCATTCCGTGGCCACTTGATTCCGACGCGAAGCCGTGATCCGGAGTGAGGAACATCGCCCTGCGAGATGTGTTCGGCGGCGCGGCCCACGCCCGGGAAGGTGGAACGATGTTCGAACGGAGAAGGAGGGATTCGAACCCTCGAAGGAGGAAATATCCCCCTTAACGCCTTAGCAGGGCGCCGCCTTCAGCCACTCGGCCACTTCTCCGGAAGGCACAGGATAGCCGCTCTATCCGACCCCTCTACAGTGCGAAGCCCGCCTCGAACTTGCAAAGAGAGCCGCAGTTCGGGGGGCGGGCGCCGCTGGTATTGCCGGGATGTGAGGGGGGAGCCGGCAAGCACATTCTTGCCCGCCCCGCCCTTCCGGCACATGCCCCTGAAGGGTGATTTCTTGATACTGCGGCATGAAGCTCCGCATCGGCAGGCGCGAGGTGAACGTCTCGAACCCGGACAAGGTCTTCTTCCCGAAGCGCGGGCTGACGAAGATCGACCTCGTCGAGTACTACCTCGACGTCGCGGCCTGCGTGCTCAACCACGTCCAGCGCCGGCCCATGCAGATGTTGCGCTACCCCGACGGCGCGGAGGAGTGGTTCTTCTACCAGAAGCGGGTTCCGGCAGAATCATCCGCGACTGGCTCGAGACGGTGCACATCGAGTTTCCGTCCGGGCGCACCGCCGACTTCCCGGTCTGCAATGAGCGCCGCGGCGCTCGCGTGGATCGTCAATCTCGGCTGCATCGATCTGCACACGTGGGCCTCGCGGGTGGACGACGTCGACCGGCCGGACTACCTCCTGATCGATCTCGACCCGAGCGAGGGCAATCCGTGGCGCCACGTGCGGAAGATCGCGATGGTCGTCAAGGAGGTGATGGACGAGCTCGGGCTCGCCGAGCTTCCCGAAGACGTCGGGCGCGACCGGGCTCCACATCCTCGCGCCGATCAAGCCGGAGCTGGGGTTCCCCGAGGTGCGGCGCTTTGCGAAGGCCCTCGCTCAGGAGGTCGAGCGGCGGATCGACGATCAGGAGCGTCGCGACGACGACGTGGAAGGTGGCCGACCGGCGCGGCGTCTTCGTCGACTACGGCCAGAACTCGCGCGACCGGACGATCGCCTCGGCGTACTCGATTCGGCCGACTCCCGATGCGCGCGCTTCGACGCCGCTCGACTGGGACGAGGTCGCCGACGGTGAAGGCGGAGCGTTTCACGCTGACGACGATGCGCAGGCGGATCGACGAGGTCGGCGACCTGACCAACGGCATGTGGCGCCACAAAGCGGAGCCTCGATCCCGCTCTTCGCGAAGCTCGACCTCGAGCCGGCCGACCCGAACAAGCTCGAGAGCGGTCGCCGCGGGCGGCGTGGCCAGCGCTGGGAAAGCGACCCGCGTGGCGGGCAACCTCGCCGGCCCGCCCAGCAGGCGGCTCTACGCCGCGCCAAGAAGTGACTCGACGGTCGGGTCGCCTCGCCGGCGCGGCGGCCTGACCTCGCGCCACGTGCAGTGCTTCGGGTCCTTGTCCGGGCGGAAGCGGATGAAGCGCGTGCCGTGGCGGAAGCGGTTGCGCTCGAGCTTGTCGTAGCGCACCTCGCAGACGAGCTCGGGCCGCACTGGGTTCCAGTCGAGCTCCTTCCCCTGCGTCCAGCGGCTCTGCCCGCCTGGGATCCGCTTGTCGCTGAGGAAGCCCGGCTCGCGCAGCTTCGGCAGCTCGGCCTCGATCTGCTTTCGCACGCCGCCGTGCATGCCCGAGCAGTGGCCGACGAAGTCGAGCTCGCCGTCCGTGCCGTAGAGCCCGAGGAGCAGCGTCGAGATCCGCCCCTCCGCCTTCTCGCTGTAGCGGAACCCGACGATCACGCAGTCGGCCGTCTTGTACTTCTTGACCTTGACGACGGCCGTCGCGCGAGCCCGGCAGGTACGGCGAGTCGAGCTTCTTCGCGACGACGCCGTCGAGCCCCGCCGCCTCGAGCCGGTCGAGCCAGCGCTCCGCGTCCTCGGGGTCGCGGCTGTACGGCGAGAGCTCGAAGCGCTTCGCCTTTCGCTCCAGCTCCTTGCGCCGCTTCTCGAGCGGGCAGCTCGTGCAGCTTCTCGCCCTTCCAGAGCAGGATGTCGAACGACGATGAACTGCGCCGGGATCTCGGCAGACAGCTTTCGGATCCGGCTCTCCGCCGGGTGGAGCCGGAGCTGCATCGAGTCGAAGTCGAGCTGGCCCTTCTTCGAGATGACGATCTCACCGTCGAGCGCGGAGTGGGGAGGAAGCAGCTTGCCGAGCGGCTCGAGCTCGGGGAAGTAGCGAAGCAGCGGGCGCTCGTTGCGGCACCAGAGCGCGAGCTCGCCGCCGTCGTTCTCGAGCATCGCCGCGGAACCCGTCCCACTTCGGCTCGTACTGCCAGTCGCCGATCGGGAGCTCGTCGACGAGCTCGGCCTCCATCGGCGGGAACGGGACGTTTCGAGCCAGGCATGCGCCACTAAGCTAGCCGCAATGAGGAGAGTCGCGGTCACAGGTCTGGGTGCCGTCACGCCGCTGGGCAACGACGCGCCGTCGACGTGGCGCGCCGCGATCGCGGGCGAGAGCGGCATCGACTTCATCAAGTCGTTCGACGCGAGCGAGTTCCCGGTGCGGATCGCCGCCGAGGTCAAGGACTTCGATCCCGACCGGCCTCGTGAACCCGAAGGAAGCGCGCCGGCTCGACCGCAACGTGCTGCTCGCGCGTCGCCGCCGCCGTCGAGGCGAAGGAGGACGCGAGCGCTGAACGGCTTCGATCCCGGCCCGCGTCGGAGTCGTCTTCGGCTCTGCGATCGGCGGCTTCCTCGGGATCATGGAGCAGAGCGACGATCCTCGAACGAGCGGGGCCCGGACCGCGTCTCGCCGTACTTCATCCCGAGCGTGCTCGTCGACTCGGCGAGCGGCCAGATCGCGATCTCGCTCGGCATGCGCGGCCCGAACTACGCGCCCGTCTCGGCCTGCGCGACCGGGTCGCACGCCGTCGGCGAGGGAGCCGAGATCATCCGCCGAGGCGACGCGGACGTCATCCTCGCCGGCGGCACCGAGGCCTGCATGCACCCGCTGATCCTGGCCGGCTTCTGCGCGATGCGCGGCCTGGCGGTCGAGGACGAGCATCCGCCGCGCGCCTCACGTCCCTTCGACGCGACGCGAGCGGGCTTCGTGATGGGCGAAGGCGCGTGCGTTCTCGCTCCTCGAGGACCTCGAGGCCGCGCGCAAGCGCGGCGCCAAGGTGTACGCGGAGGTGCTCGGCTACGGGGCTTCGAACGACGCGTACCACATGGCCGCGCCGGATCCCGCCTCGGTCGGAGTCGCCGAGATGATGCGCGCAGCCCTCGCGCGCGCGCGCGTGAACCCGACCGACGTCGACTACGTCAACGCGCATGGAACGTCCACGCCCCTCGGCGACCTCGCGGAGACGAAAGCGCTGAAGGACGTCTTCGGCGACCACGCGTACGAGCTCGCGGTTTCGTCGACGAAGTCGATGACCGGCCACTGCTTCGGGGCCGCCGGCGCGATCGAGTCGATGATGTGCGTGCTCGCGATCCACGAGGGGATGATCCCGCCGACGATCAACCTGCGACACGCCCGATCCCGGAGTGCGATCTCGACTACGTCCCGAACGAGGCGCGTGAGGCGAAGGTCGACGTTGCGCTCTCGAACGCCATGGGCCTCGGCGGCCACAACGGCTGCGTCCTCTTCGGCAGCACTGACCGCAACGGAGATTCGGCGTCTAATCAGACGTGAGACTCCTTGGAGTCGCCGCCGTATCGGCCGGGCTGCTTCTCGTCCCACTCGCCTCGGCGGCCTTCTTCGGTCGCGCCGCGGACATTCCCATCGCCGGACAGCCGTTGAGCGTGGTCATCACGGATGTGACCCAGGACGGACTGCCGGACATCGTCACGGGGAACGCAACGGCGCCTGGGCTGAGCGTCCTTCCAGGCCTAGTCGACGGTAGGTTCGAGCGGAGGCTCGACTTCGGAGTCGGAATCAGCGCGCGGACGCTTGCGGCGGGCGACTTCGACAGCGACGGCTCCGTCGACTTGGCGCTCGGAGGCAAGAACGCGGTCACGATCTTCGCCGGGCTCAATGCCGGGCTCGTCCGCGGTGAGAGCTACCTCGTGGAGTCGCCGGCCTCGCTCGCGGTGGCCGACCTCGACAGCGACGGCAATCCCGACCTCGTCGTGGGGAGCTCGACGCGGCCGGTCGTCTCGATCTTGCGCGGCCGGGGAGACATGACCTTCGGTCAGCCTGCCGATCAGCCGGTTCGGAGTCCTGTCACATCAGTCTTCGTGGGCGATCTGAACGATGACGAGGTCCCTGACGTCGCGGCAGCCGGGGATCGGGTTGTCTCCACGCTTGCCGGCCTTGGCGACGGAACGTTCGAGCCCTACCAGGAGGTCGCCGTACCAGCCGTCCTGCGTTCGGTCGCGGGAGATGACTTCGACGGCGACGGGTACATCGACCTCGTCGCAGCCGGCGGGCCGAACCAGGTCTTCGTCGGCCTCAACCCGGGGGACGGGACCTTCCCGGAGTTCGTCGCGTACACGGTCGGCGGGACGCCGGTCCAGATCGCGGTCGGAGACGTGGACAACGCCGGAGAGTCCGACTTGCTCGCCGTGAACCGCGGCTCGAATGACATCTCGATCCTGCGAGGAGACGGCAGTGGAGCGTTCTTGCCGCAGTCCCGGATCAAGGTCGGCCGCATCCCTACCGCGGTGAGTGTCGAGGACTTGAACCAGGACGGAACGTTCGACCTCGCGATCTCCAACCGGGGCTCGCGGAGCGTCACCGTCCTGTTGAGCGGCGCCAACGCCCCGCAGCCGGTCGTCTGCCTCGTTCCTCGAGTTGTCGGCCGCACGCTTGCGGTCGCAAGACGTCTCGTCACGCGGGGGCACTGCGCCGTCGCGTCTGTCCGCCGCCGCTACTCGAACCGTGTCCGTCGCGGTCGAGTCATCGCGTCGAAGCCCCTCCCGGGACAACGACTGCCGGAGGGGACCCCGGTCTTACTGCTCGTGAGCCGCGGGCACAAGCGGTAGCCTCCTCGGCCGACATGGCCTTCATCGTCGAACGCACAGATCGAGGAGTACGCGAGCGAGCACACCTCGCCCGACGGGGAGCTCTTCGAGCGGCTCGCCGAGGAGACCCGCGCGAAGACGACTGCGCCGCAGATGATGGTCGGGCGAATCGAGGGCCGGCTTCCTCGCCACGCTCGTCCGCCTGCGCGGCGCGAAGCGCATCCTCGAGCTCGGCACGTTCACCGGCTACTCGTCGATCTCGATGGCCTCGGCCCTGCCGCCCGACGGCAGGATCATCACCTGCGACGTCGACCCGGAAGCGACCGCGATCGCCCGCCGCTACATGGACGAGAGCGGCTACGGCGACAGGATCGAGATCCGCCTCGGCCCGGCGCTGGAGACGATCGCGACGCTCGACGGCCCGTTCGACCTCGTCTTCATCGACGCGGACAAGCCGAACTACCAGGCGTACTACGAGGCGGTGCTGCCGCTTCTGGCCGACAACGGCCTGGTCATCGCCGACAACGTCCTCTGGTCCGGCCGGGTCGTCGAGAGCGAAGGCGACGAGTCGACCCAGGCGATCAAGGACTTCAACGAGCACGTCCGAAACGACCCGAGGGTGGCTTCGGTGATGCTCACCGTTCGTGACGGCATGACGCTCGTCCGGAAGCGGCTACGTACGCTCCGCACCGGTCGACCGGTCTGACCACGGTCGTTGAAAAACGGCTCGCAAAGTTGTAGAACCCGCCTAAGCTCCGAACTGGAGGGGACGGAACAATCAAGGGTAGGGGAGGTAACTCGGTGCAACAGCGACAGCATGCGCGCTGGCCCTGGCTCGCCGCGTTCCTTCCCTCGCGATCGTGCTCACGGGCGCGATCGCGATGGGGGCGAACGCGAGCAAAACCGCAGACGGGTCTGCGCGTCAATCGAGAGCGCTCAGCTCGAGAAGCAGATGAACGTGCACGCAGCGGCAGATCCTCGCTGCTTGCGGTCGGGATCCGCCGGCGGCCAGGCGCAGCTCGACGAGCTTCTCGTCGCTGAGCAGGCTCGCCCCCGCGACGTACGGAGGTCCGGACGTCAACGAGATCACGGGCGGCGAGGGAACCTTCCCGCACGTGACCCAGTCGGAGACCCAGACCTGGGCCCAGGGCAACACCGTCGTCACGACCTACAACGACTCGCGCACTTCGCCGAACTGCTACTCGGGCGGGTCGTACTCGATCGACAACGGCGTGACCTTCACGAATCTGAACTCACGACCGTTCTGCACCGGTCACGGCACCGGTTTCGGCGACCCGGTCGTCGTCTACGACCAGTCGCATGCGAAGTGGATCGCGGTCTTCCTGGCCTCCGGTTGCGGTGGACAGGGACTCGGTGTCTGGACGTCGTCTGACGGCGTCACCTGGGCACCCGGCCCCTGCGCGCACAACGGCGGCAGTGACGACCGCGAGTCCGGCTATGTCGACAACAATCCGTCGAGCCCGTACTACGGCCGCGTGTACATCTCCTGGAACGACTTCGCCAGGGCCACGCAGATCAGGGTGACCTGGTCTGACGACGGCGGGACGACCTGGAGCGCGCCGGTCAACGTCAACAACACGTTCATCCGCAACGTGCAGCTGACGACCGGTCCCGACGGCACGGTCTTCATCGCCGGCATGGACGAGGGCGCCGGCGGTCTTGGGAATCGCACGAACATCGTCTACCGCTCGACGAACGGCGGTACCACCTGGACGAACACGACAACGGGCGCGGCATTCCCGGGCCCGGGTCAGTCGACCTGCGGGTACTTCGCCGCCATGTTCCCGTCGTACTGGCGGCACATGGGCTGGGGCGACATCGCCGCCGGTCCGGGCGGGATCATCCACTACGCGTACGCAGTCAACGGTCCCGGCGCGGACTTCGGTGACGTCTACTACGTGCGGTCGACCGACAACGGCGCGACCTGGAGCACACCGCTGAAGCTGAACACCGACGGCGGCACCCGCTCCCAGTGGCAGCCGTCGCTTTCCGTCTCGCCGGCCGGCAACCTGCTCGCGAGCTGGTACGACGCCCGCAACACCACGGGCAACAGCCTCGAGCGCTTCGCCAGGCTGTCGCCGGACAACGGCGCGACGTGGGGCAACGACGAGGTCATGAGCGATGTCCCGAGCCCGTTGCCGCTCCAGCCGGACGGAGGCGTCCAGCCTTGCTACACGGGCGACTACGACCGCAGCTTCAGCAACGCGTCAGCCCACTACGTGTCGTGGGTCGACGGGCGCGTGCTGATCAGCGGCAACGCCCAGCAGGATGTGTTCTTCGACAAGCATCCGGTTGGGCCGCCGCCGCCACCGGCCCCGAACCTCGTGCACGACCTGACGACGCTGTTCGACTCGAACTCGAACGGCCACATCGACCCGGGCGAGAGCTTCGGGCTCGACGAGCGGGTGCGGAACGCGGGGAACGCGGACGCGCACAACATCAGCGGCGTTCTCACCTCGCCGACTCCTGGGATCACGATCACGACCGGTAACTCCGGCGTATCCGAACATCCCAGCCGGCGGGAACGGGACGAACTCGACCCGCTTCATGGGCAATGCCTCCGGCGCGCTCGGCTGCGGCGGAGACGTCAGCTTCCATCTGGTGCTGACGGCGACCGAGGGCACGTACAACGTGAACTTCACTGTGCCCGAGGCTCCGTGCCCGAACTACACGATCACGACTCAGATGGGACAGACGATCGTGCCCGGGGTGACCGACACGGGGAACCACTGCGACGACTGCACGGTTCCCGTGACGTTCCCGTTCCCGGTCTACGTCTACGGCGTCCCGTACACGGCAGCCGCCGTGGAGTCGAACGGGACGATCCAGTTCGACGGCGACACGAGCATCTTCACGAACACGTGTCTGCCGAACGCAGTCCACGGCCGGTCGTTCTTCCCGTACTGGGATGACCTGTACACGCTGAACTCCGGCTACGGCATCTACACGACCGTTACCGGTTCGGCTCCGAACCGTGTCTTCTACATGGAGTGGAGGGCGCAGTACTTCCCAGGGACAGGGAACGCGAACTTCGAGGCCGTGTTCAACGAGAACGACCAGGTGTTGAAGACGATCTACGGCGCCACCGATACCGGTGCGTCGACGTCGACCGAGGGCGTTCAGGACTCGCCGACGGGCCTCTTCGCGGAGTACAACTGCGATGGAGCAGGCGGGCCGATCTCTGACGGCCTCGCCGTGATCTACACACCGGCCGGCCCACCACCTCCGCCTCCACCTCCGCCACCGCCTCCACCTCCACCACCGCCACCTCCACCTCCACCTCCACCTCCACCTCCACCGCCACCACCTCCACCTCCACCTCCACCTCCACCTCCACCTCCACCTCCACCTCCACCGCCACCACCTCCACCACCTCCGCCTCCGCCACCCCCGCCACCTCCGCCAACGGTGCGCTGCACCGTGCCGCGGGTGATCGGGTTCACGCTGAGCCGCGCGAGGACACGGATCCGCAACTCGCACTGCTCCGTCGGTCGCGTCCGCCGCGCTCGCTCGCGGCGCATCAACCGCGTGATCGGCCAGAGCCCGAGGCCTGGTCCGGTCAGGCGCCGCGGCTTCCCGGTCAACCTGGTGGTCGGCCGCAGGTAACACGACGACCAAATGGGGGCGTCCGTCCAACGGGCGCCCCCATTTCCATTTCTGCACCGGGGGGAGAGGTTTCAGCGTGCGACAGAACGATGGAAGAGCTTTGCTGCGTGGACGGAGAAAGCTTGGTCTCGCCACCCTGTCCGCGGTCGCCGCGCTCGTTGCAGCGCCCGCCGCATCCTCGAGCATCACCCTCTACGACCAGTACGACAACGCCGGCGCGATCGCGACCAGCTCGCAGAACTACGAAGCGTCGCTGAACCAATACGACGACGAGCTCGCCGACGACTTCGTGGTCACCGACGGCTCAGGCTGGTTCGTGAACCAGGTCGAGGTCGACGGCCAGTACTTCAACGGCCCGGGGCCTGCGACGTCGGTCAACGTCCGTTTCTACACGGACTCGGGCGGGCTGCCGGGAGCCACGGTCGCCGAGCGGCTGAACGCCAACTTCACGCAAGGCCCCGCCCCGGGCGACTTCGTCGTCCCGCTCACGCAGGGAGTCCCACTTGGCCCGGGCCTGTACTGGGTCTCCGTGCAGGCGAACCAGCCGTTCACGACGACGGGCCAGTGGGGCTGGACCGACCGCACGGTGAGCGTCAACTCCGGCGCCGCCTGGCGAAACCCCGGCGGTGGCTACAACACGGCCTGCAACGCCTGGGGCAGGCGTCCGACGACGTGCGGTATCGACGCTCCTGCGCCTGACCAGGTCTTCCGCCTGCTCGGCAACATCGGAGCGGGCGGCCCCTCGATGATCCACGACCAGGCGACCGTCTTCGACCAGGACGGGGACGGCTACCTCGAGCCCGGCGAGACGTTCCAGCTGGATGAGCGAATCCGGAACACCGGAGGCGCGACGGCCACGAACATCACGAGCGTCCTCTCCTCGTCGAGCTCCGGGGTGACGATCACCCAGCCGAGCTCGCCCTATCCCGACATCCCTGCTGGCGGGACGGGGACGAACAGCACGCGGTTCGGGGGCGCCGTCTCGGGCTCGGTCGTGTGCGGCTCGACGCTGAGCTTCAGCCTCGCCGTGACCGCTGCGCAGGGGAGCTACACCGTTCTCTTCACGATTCCGATGGTGCCCTGCCCGAACTACGCGATCACGACGCAAGCCGGGCAGTCGATCGTGCCCGGCACGGTCGACCTCGACAACCACTGCGACGACTGCACGAGCCCGGTCGCCTTTCCGTTCACCGTCTACGTCTACGGCCACCCCTATACCTCGGCGGTGGTCGAGTCGAACGGGACGATCCAGTTCGACGGAGACACGAGCGTGTTCACGAACGAGTGCCTGCCGAGCGAGCAGTACGGGCGGACGCTCTTCATGTACTGGGACGACCTCTACACGGTCAACCCCGGTTACGGGATCTACACGACGACGACCGGCGTCACGCCCAACCGAACCTTCTACATCGAGTGGCGCACGCAGTACTACCCCGGCACCGGGGACGCGGACTTCGAGCTGGTCTTCAACGAGAGCGACCAGGTCTTGAAGGCGGTCTACGGGACGGTGGACGAGGGCGGCAGCCCCTCGACCGAGGGCGTGCAGGACGGGCCGACTGGCGCCTTCGCCCAGTACGGCTGTAACGGCGCCGGCGGCGCGATCACGCCCGGGCTGGCCGTGATCTACACGCCTATGGGGCAGCCACCGCCACCGCCACCTCCACCTCCACCTCCACCTCCACCTCCACCTCCACCTCCACCTCCACCTCCACCTCCACCTCCACCTCCACCTCCACCTCCACCTCCCCACCTCCACCTCCGCCACCTCCACCTCCACCTCCACCTCCGCCACCTCCGCCATCCATCCACCTCCACCACCTCCACCTCCACCTCCACCACCCCTCCACCACCTCCGCCTCCACCACCGCCTCCGCCACCCCCGACCCAACGGTGCGCTGCACCGTGCCGCGGGTGATCGGGTTCACGCTGAGCCGGGCGAGGACACGGATCCGCAACTCGCACTGCTCCGTCGGTCGCGTACGCCGCGCTCGCTCGCGGCGCATCAACCGCGTGATCGGACAGAGCCCGAGGCCGGGCGCGGTGAAGCGTCGCGGCTTCCCGGTCAATCTGGTCGTCGGCCGCCGCTAGTCGTCCCCGGCACCTTGCAAAACCTCAGGAGAAGTTGTAAGAACGCATAAGACCTGGGGGCATCGATCAGGGAGGGGAGACCCGTGAATTCTGTGCATCCGTTCTTGCCGCCGCCTCGACGCGGCGCCGCTTCGCGTGTCCTGCTCATCGTGACCGCAGCGAGTCTCGTTGCGATTGCTGCGCTCGTCGGAGGGCTGTCCACGGCCGCAGCGACGGGATCGCCGAGCTGCGCGAACATCCACCGCTTCAGGCTCGACAAGCAGATGAACGCGCACGCCGCGGAGATTCTCGCTGCTTGCGGTCGGTCAGCCGCAGGAGGGCAGGCCGGCCGAGTGAGCTTCTCCTCGCTGAGCAGGCTCGCCCCTACGACATACGGAGGCACCGACGTCGACGAGATCACGGGCGGCGAGGGCACCTACCCGCACGTGACGCAGTCGGAGACCCAGACCTGGGCCGAGGGCAACACCATCGTCACGGCCTTCAACGACTCGCGAACAGCACCTTCGTGCTACTCCGGCGGGTCGTACTCGTTGAACAATGGAGCGACTTTCATCCCTCTGAACGCGCGACCGTTCTGCACGGGCCACGGCACCGGCTTCGGCGACCCGGTCGTCGTCTACGACCGTATGCACTCGAAGTGGGTCGCGGTCTTCCTCGCCTCGGGCTGCGGTGGCCAGGGCATGGGTGTCTGGACGTCGACCGACAGCGTGACCTGGGCGACCGGCGTCTGCGCGCACAGCGGCGGTAGCGACGACCGCGAGTCGGGGTATGTCGACAACAACGCCTCGAGCCCGTACTACGGCCGCATCTACGTGTCCTGGAACAACTTTGCGATCGGCAGCGGCGCGCTCCAGGTCACGTCCTCCTCTGACGGCGGCGCGACGTGGTCTGCGCCTGTCACCGTCTACGGCGGCAGCACCTTCCACCGCAACGTCCAGGTCAACGTCGGCCCGGACGGGACCGTCTTCATCGCGAGCATGGACGAGGGCGCCGGCGGTCTTGGAAATCGGACGAACATCGTCTACCGCTCGACGAACGGCGGCACGACCTGGACGAGCTCGAACACGGGCGCGGCCTTCCCGGGCCCCGGCCAGTCGACCTGCGGCTACTTCGCCGCCATGTTCCCGTCCGTACTGGCGGCACATGGGCTGGGGCGACGTCGGCGCCGGCCCGAGCGGGATCATCCACTACGCCTACGCCCAGCACGGGACCGGCTCGGACTACGGCGACGTCTATTACGTCCGTTCGCCCGACAACGGCCTGACCTGGAGCACGCCGCTCAAGCTGAACACCGACGGCGGCACGCGCTCTCAGTGGCAGCCGTCGCTTTCCGTCTCGCCGGGAGGCAGCGTCCTCGTGAGCTGGTACGACGCCCGCAACACCTCGGGCAACAGCTTCGAGCGCTTCGCCAGGCTGTCGCCCGACAACGGCGCGACGTGGGGCAACGACGAGGTCATGAGCGACGCCGTCAGCCCGCTCCCGCTCCAGCCGGACCCAAACGTGCAGCCCTGCTACACCGGCGACTACGACCGCAGCTTCAGCAACTCATCGGCGCATTACGTGTCGTGGGTCGACGGGCGAGTGCTGATCAGCGGCAACGCCCAGCAGGATGTCTTCTTCGACAAGCATCCGGTTGGGGGGCCACCACCTCCGCCACCTCCGCCTCCGCCTCCGCCGCCACCTCCGCCGCCGCCGCCTCCGCCGCCACCACCGACCTGCGGCGGGCCGATCACGATCAACGACTCCGGGCCGGCCACGCCGTACCCGTCCGACTGCGTGATCTCAGGCCTGAGCGGGACGATCACCGACGTCGACCTCACGATCAACGGCCTCTCGCACACGTACACGGACGACATCGACATCATGCTCGCCCACCCGACGCCGTCCACGAACGCAACCGTGATGTCGGACGCGGGCGGAGCGAACGGCATCGTCGGCGGCGACCTCGTGCTCGACGACGAGGCCGCGAACCAGCTGCCGGACGCGACCGCGATCAGCTCCGGCTCCTGGCGGCCTGCCAACTGGCCGGCAGCCAGCGATGGGTTCCCGGGCCCGGCCCCGGCCCAGTCGGCGAACGTCAACCTGTCGACCTTCGACGGGCTGTCTCCGAACGGGACCTGGACGCTGTGGGTGCAAGACGACCTGGGCGGCGACGTGGGCAGCATCGACAGCTGGTCGCTGACCATCACGACCAGCGGCGGGCCTCCACCGCCTCCACCTCCACCGCCTCCACCTCCGCCTCCAGGCAGCTGGACACCGGCCGCTCCCTATCCGCGCACGAACGTCCGCTACGCGTTCGCCGACCTGGGCGAGATGCTGTACGTGATCGGCGGCGTCTCGGACGGGACGCGGATCCCGGACGTCAACCGCTACGACGCAACCGCCAACACCTGGACGCCACTGGCGCCGATCCCGGTCGCCAGCGAAGCGCCCTGCGGAGCCCACTGGAACGGCAAGATCTACGTCGCCGAGGGCGACACGGGTAACTCGTTCCGGATCTACGACATCGCCACCAACACGTGGACCTTGGGTGCGCCCCGGCCGGTCGCGAGCGGCTACGGCTGTGCCGCCGGTGCGCTCAACAACAAGGTGTACGTGATCGGCGGCGGCGGCGGCGCTCCGCAGACGCAGCTGACCGTGTACGACATCGCGACCAACAGCTGGTCGACGGGGAACCCGGCGCCCGCCGGCGTCTTCCTCTCCGGCTACCAGACGGTCGGCAACTACCTGTACGTCGTCGGTGGCTTCGGGGACAGCCCCGCCGCCAACTCGACCGTGACCAGGCGCCTCGACATGTCGACGGTCGGTGGCTTCCTGGACAGCCCCGCCGTCAACTCGACCGCGACCATGCGCCTGGACATGTCGACCGGCACCTGGACGAGCGGTCCTGCCTTCACCCCGCAGCGGGCGGACTTCGCGCTCGCCTCGGCGGGGACGAAGCTGTACGCGATCGGCGGCGATATGAGCGGCGGCAGCTACTTCGACTCGACCGACCTCGTCAACGAGCTGGACACGGCGAGCTGGCCAGGTGGAAGCTGGGTGGCCTCACCGTCGAACCTGCCGGCGCCTGCGCGCCAGGCGAACTCGGCCGGCTTCAACTCGACCGGCCGTGCCGGCGGCGAGATCTGGTCGACGGGCGGGATCAACGGGCAGACGTTCCAGTTCCTGAACGCTCACCTCTACCGTGCGATCGGCGGACCGCCACCGCCACCGCCACCACCACCGCCGCCTCCGCCACCGCCACCTCCACCACCTCCACCACCTCCGCCGGGACCGCCATGCGGCCCGAAGAACGTCCTCATCGCCTACGCAGACAGCTCGGGCCCACCCGAGCAGCTCCGCACGGCCCTGCTCGCGGAGTCGGGTGTGGCGTCGGTCGACTACTTCGATGCCGCCGCGGGCACGCCAACGATTGGCCAGCTGAACCCATACAACGTCGTCCTGACGTTCTCGAACTCGCCGTATGCCGACGCAAACGCGCTCGGCGACGTGCTCGCGAACTACCAGGACTCCGCTGTTGGTCTTGTCCAGCAGCTCGGATTCAGCTACTACGGGCCGGGGCAGCCCTACGGCGTCAACGGACGCTGGGCCAGCGACAACTACCCGCCGTACACGTACTCGACGAACCTCGGCTTCAACCCGCTCACACTCGGTACGTACAACGCGGGACATCCATTGATGCAGGGCGTCTCGGCGCTGAGCACCAACTTCGAGAACATCGTCTCACTCGCCCCGGGAGCGACCGAGGTCGCCGCCTGGAACGACGGGACGTCTGCGATCGCCTTCAAGGGCAGCGTTGTGGGGATCACCGGCTACATCGGCGTTGATGCGACCTGGAGTGGCCAGTTCTCGCGCGTGGTCGTGAACGGCTTCAACTGGCTCTGTGTCGGCGGCCCGCCACCACCACCGCCACCTCCGCCGCCGCCGCCTCCGCCACCGCCACCGCCACCGCCTCCACCTCCGCCTCCGCCTCCGCCTCCGCCACCACCGCCTCCACCTCCGCCGCCACCACCACCTCCGCCACCACCGCCACCTCCGCCACCTCCGCCTCCACCACCTCCACCACCTCCACCACCTCCACCACCTCCGCCACCGCCACCGCCACCTCCGCCTCCACCACCTCCACCTCCTCCACCACCACCGCCGCCACCTCCACCACCTCCGCCACCTCCGCCACCACCACCTCCACCACCACCTCCGCCACCACCACCTCCGCCACCTCCGCCACCTCCGCCGCCGCCTCCACCACCCCCGCCAACGGTGCGCTGCACCGTGCCGCGGGTGATCGGGTTCACGCTGAGCCGCGCGAGGACACGGATCCGCAATTCGCACTGCTCCGTCGGTCGCGTCCGCCGCGCTCGCTCGCGGCGCATCGGCCGCGTGATCGGCCAGAGCCCGAGGCCCGGTGCTGTCAGGCGCCGCGGCTTCCCGGTCAACCTCGTCGTCGGCCGGCGCTAAAGCGAATAGGGAAGGGCGGCGGCAGGCCTTCGGGCCCGCCGCCGCCCCTTGCCCGGGCTCGGTCTGATGGTCCGACCCAGACCCTTGAACTTGCTACTCACAAGTTGTAAGAACGGGCGTAGTCAATTCTTCGGGGGGAGATTGCGGGAGGGGAGACCCCGATGAATAGTCTGCGCGCGCCGGGCCGAAAGCCGCTGGGCCTGTTTACGTTCGTCGGCGTTCTGATTGCCGTGGGAGTTGCCCCCACGGCTCAAGCGGGCGCCAGTACCGGCACCCATCGGCTCCCGACGGCAGCCCAGCAGGCCGTCCGCTCCGCGCAGGTCCAACCAGCCCAGTCCCGCTCCAAGCGCGTCTCTCAGCCGGCCCGGCCGGTGAAGGTTCGCCCGGGGCATGCTCCGTCCCCGACGGCCCCTGCTGCAACTCTCCCCAGCAGCCTGGATCGTCTCCGCGGCAGCGCGTTCGGCAGCGCGCCCTTCTCCACCCTCGACGACATCTCCTGCGTCGCACCGGGCGGCCTCTGGAGCTCGAGCGCGACGTGGTCCGGCGGTGTGGTCCCGACCGGCTCCGACAACGTGACGATCACGAGTGGCTGCACAGTCACGATCGACACCGCGGCGTCAGCTCTCGACCTCACCGTCAACGGCGCCGGAGTCCTGCAGTACGAGGACACGACCGCGCGGACCTTGACCGTCGGCGGCAACATCACGATCGCTCCCGGCGGAACGTTCCAGTCCGCTGCGACGGGAACGCAGACCGGGCACGTGCTCTCGGCCGGCGGCCACCTGACGAACGCCGGCACGCTCGACTTCAGCACGAACACCGAGACCGCCGGAGCCTCGATCACGTTCACGGGCCCGTCGAGTGCCGTCTTCGCCAACAGCGGCACGCTCGACCTGAGGAGCGTCATCCTGAACAAGGGTACGAGCAGCGCCTCGACCCTCGATTTCATCCCCGGCGGCACGATCACCGTGCTGGGTGCCAATGCCGCGGGCTTCCTGACGATCGGAAACGGCACGTTCAAGATCACCGGCTCCGACACGTTCTCGAACCCCGTCTTCGCCTCGGCGGCGTACACGATTCCTGCGACTGGCGCGCTCTGGTTGAGCAATCCGAACACCACGATCGTCGGTCAGGCCGGCTCGCCCACGAACGCCGGACTGCTGCGCCTCACCGACGGCACCTACAACGTCGGCACGCTCGGTGCTCACGTGATGGGCGCCGGTAACGGCGCGTCGTTCATCGTCGAGGGCGGCACTGCGAACTTCGCAGGTCGCCTGACGAGCGCGGGCACCTACATCAGCTACACGCAGTCGGGCGGCGCGGTGAACATCTGCATGGCTCCGCCGTGCGCAACGACGCCGTCGTTCGGCTTCACGGGCGGCACGGGGGTCGTCATGAAGATGTCGGGCGGCTCGATCAATCTCGTCAACAGCAACGGGCTAACGACCGCCGACTACAACCAGACCGGGACGATGGTCTACACCGGCGGGACGCTGAACGTCGGCACCGCGGCGACCGTCGCGCCCTTCAGCTTCCGCGCCCAGGGCCAGGCCCCGAACGTCGTGATCGACAACACGACGAACAACAAGACGCTGCTCCTGAGCGCGCAGCTGAACGTCTGGGGCAACCTCACGATCAACTCGGGCGCGACCGTCAACCTGAACGCCTTCGTCCTGCTGCAGATCGGTCCGGCGATCATCAACAACGGCGTGATCACCGTGACCACGAACAACACCGGCCAGGTGAACTTCGCGGGCAGCCTCCAGGCCCTCGGCGGGGGCTACGGGCAGAGCTACACGGGCAGCGGCACCTTCGGCGCCCCGGCGCTGCGGCCGGCAACCTTCAGCCTCCAGAACGCGGCGGGGGTCACGATCGACGCGGGGGTTTCGCCGCTCTACGTCAACCGAATCAACGCCTTCTATGGCGTCGTCACGAACGCAAACAAGATCGCGATCGGGAACGCTGACGCCCTCGCGCTCGTCATCCAGCGCGGCGCGACGGGCATCCCCTTCGGAGCGGGCAGCTTCGACTCGGCTCCGACCTTCAACATCGGAAGCGGAGGGCTGACAGAGGTCTATGCGCAGTCGCAGGCGCCGGTCACGACCGGCTCCGAGATCCCGGCTACGCGAACTGTCCTCAGCATGCAGATCATCAACCCGACTGGCGTTACGCTTGCGGGCGGCGATCTGACTTCGACCGGCGTTGCGTCGAACGGACTCCTGCTCAGCTCGGGCACGCTCAATACGAGCGCGGCCAACAGGCTGATCCTGTCTGGAACGGCCGCCGCAGCCGTCTCCGGCGGTTCCGCCGCCAGCTGGGTGAACGGCCCGTTGGTGCGCACTCTGCCCGCCAGCCTCGTCACCGGCAGCACCTACACGTTTCCGGTCGGCAAGGGCTCCTTCAAGATGCTCGAACTCGTCAATCCGACGACGAACGCCGGCGGCACCGTCCAGATCGAGGCCGAGGCATTCGACGCGGACTCTGGCGGCACGGCTGGCGTGGGCTTCGACGCGCTCAACCAGAACCGCTACTGGTCGGCTCAGTTGACGAGCGGTGCGGCCAACTTCACGAACACGACTGTCCGCCTGACCGAGCAGGGCACCGTCGCCGCCAACGCGATCGGCCAGTCGGCGACCCTCGGCGGCTCGTACGACTCGATCGGTGGTGTGGTCGCGGGCGCAACCATCGGCCCGAGCACGACGACGGTCACCTCACTCGGCTACTTCGCCGTCGGCCGCCTCACCGGCGCGCCCACGATCAGCGGCAGCTTCAACGTCGGCGCGGGTGGTGACTTCAACACACTGACCGCCGCCGTAGCTGCGCTGAACAGCCAGGTCATGACCGGGCCGGTCACCTTCCTGCTCACCGACAGCACGTACGCGGGCGAGACCTATCCGATCACGATCAACCCGAATGGCGGAAACAGCGCAACGAACACGCTCACGATGAAGCCGGCCGCAAGCGCCACGCCGTCCTTCAGCGGCACCTCCGCGTCTGCGTTGATCATCCTGAACGGCATCGACTACGTCACCGTGGACGGCTCCAACTCCGGCGGCGCGACTCGCAACATGTCGTTCGCGAACACCAACGTCGGCACAACGAGCGCAGTGGTCTGGGGCCAGACCATCGGCACCGCTGATCCCGCAACCAACACCACAATCAAGAACCTGAACATCTCAGGTAACGCGCCTACGACGACGCTTGTCGGCATTGGGTTCGGCAGCAGCGCGATCGGAACCGCGAGCCTGGGCACGCGAAACGACAACAACCGTGTCCAGAACAACAACATCTCCAACTTGCAGTTCGGCGTCGTCTCGGTGGGCTCTCAGAGCGCAGCCAAGAATTTGAACACAGTGATCACCGGTAACACGGCTTCAGCGCTTGGCCGCGCCGGTGTCTTCGTCGGCTTCGACGACGGCGTGCAGGTGACCAACAACACCATCAGCAACATCGCCAGTGCCGTCTCCGGCAACGACGTCTTCGGCATCACGCTCGGCGGCATAACGATCTCGACGACTGCGTTCGGGACGAATGACGTTGCCAACGCCACCGTCACCGGCAACGTCGTCAGCGGCGTCGCGCAAACCGTCACGTATTCGTCTGCGGGCATCTCGCTCTCGACAACCAACTACGGCACCAGCCGGATCGCCAACAACTCCGTCTCCGGTGTCGTGAGCAACGGCACGGCTGGCGACTTCACCGCCGGCATCTTTGTCGGCTCGGCGGGAACGACTTACGCCACTACTCAGATCTATTTCAACTCGGTGTCCATGACAGGCTCCCGCGATGTTTCCAGCGCGGCCAGTTATCCGAGCTTTGCGCTGGCGATCCTTGGCGCCAATCCGAACGCCGACATCCGCGACAACGCGCTTTACAACACCCAAACGGCCGGAAGCGGAGGGGCGGGCGGAACCGCGGGTAGCTACGCGATCGGGCTGTCGTCGATCGGCCTCTACAACTTCCCGACCTCTAACTACAACGACCTCTATACAAGTGGGCCGTCGTCGCACTTCTCGGCCGTCGGCGTTCTCGGCAGCACGACAGCCGGGGTCATGGCTTTGGCTGATCGGGCCACCCTCGGCGCATGGCAGAGCGAGACCGGCAAGGATGCGAACTCGATCAGTGTCGATCCTCTGTTCTCCTCCGCCTCGAACCTTCGCCCGCAGCCGGGCACGCCGCTGCTTGGAGCGGGCCAATCGATCGCCGGGATCACGACCGACATCGTCGGTGACACGCGTGGGAACCCACCGACCATCGGTGCCTATGAGAATGCCGCGACACCGCCGCCTCCGCCGAACGACGACTTCGCCAACGCCGACGTCCTGACCGAGCTGCAGGCCGCGGCCGGAACGAGGCCCGGCGACAACACCTACGCGACCGTCGAGTCCGGAGAGCCCGCGCATGCCGGCTTCGGGCCCTTCAAGTCGCAGTGGTACAAGTTCACACCGCTCTCGAGCCGGACGATCCGGTTCGACACCTGCACGGCGGGCTTCGACACGGTCCTTGCGGCGTACACGGGCGCGTCGGTCGACGCCCTCACGCCGGTCGTCTCGAACGACGACTCCGGCCGCTGCGCGACGGGCACGCACAGCTTCATCCAGTTCACGGCGGCCAGCGGAACGACGTACTACATCGCGGTTGCAGGCAAGACGAGCGGCGCCTTCGGGTCGTTCACGCTCAACTTCACCGATGCGTTCCCGGCGAACGACGACTTTGAGAACGCGATCGCAATCACGCCGACTGCTCCGTCGCCGGTCAACGGGACGAATGTCGGGGCGACAGGAGAGGGGAGCGAGCCCACTCCGTGCAGGGACGACTTCCCGACCTGCAGCGCCACCGGCGCGTTGCCTCTGAACACGGTCTGGTACCGCTACGACGCCACCTTCACGGGTGGGACTGTCCAGCTCGACCTCTGCGCGAACCCGAACCTCGACACCATTCTCAACGCCTACACGGGCAGTTCCGTCGACTCGCTGACTCGCGTTGCGGCGAATGACGACACGACCGGCTGCGGGACGGGCCTCCAGAGCCGCATCACCTTCGTGCCGAGCTCGGGCACGACGTACTGGCTCCAGGTCGACGGGTACGGATCGGCGACAGGCACGTTCACCCTGACCTTGCTCGAGACTCCGCCTCCGCCTCCACCGCCTCCACCGCCTCCGCCGCCACCTCCGCCGCCACCTCCGCCTCCGCCTCCGCCTCCGCCTCCACCTCCACCGCCTCCGCCTGGTTGCGGGGCCGGTGTGACGATTCCGGACTCGGGCCCGGCTACCCCATATCCGTCAACCTGCGTCATCTCGGGGCAGACGGGCGTGATCACCGACCTCAACCTCACGCTCACCGGCATCTCGCATACCTACCCGGCGGACATCGACGTCCTGCTCGTCGGCCCCGGTGGCGAGAACGTCATCCCGATGTCCGATGTCTGCGGCTTCGCGGAGATCACGGACGTCACACTGCTCCTCGACGATCAGGCCGGCTCGCCACTGCCGACCGGCACCTGCGCGAGCGGCACGTATCAGCCGTTCAACAACAGCGCTGGAGACTCGTTCCCGGCGCCTGCCCCGCCGCCTAGCGGATCGGTTGCCCTCTCGACCTTCAACGGCACGGATCCGAACGGCACGTGGAGCCTCTACGTCACCGACGACGCCATCGGCGACATGGGCAGCATCGCCGGCTGGGATCTGACGATCACAACCGGGCCGCCGCCTCCACCACCTCCTCCTCCACCACCTCCGCCACCTCCGCCACCACCACCACCACCTCCGCCGCCACCACCGCCTCCGCCGCCACCTCCGCCGCCACCGCCTGGTTGCGGCCCCGGCATCGCGATCCCGGACAGCGGGCCGGGAGTCCCGTACCCGTCGGACTGCGTCATCTCGGGCCAGACAGGCGTGATCACCGACGTCAACGTGTCGCTGAACAGCCTCACGCACACCTTCCCCGACGACATCGATCTGCTGCTCGTGGGGCCGGAAGGCCAGAACGCGATCATCCTGTCCGACGTCGGCGGCAGCGCAGACGTCTCCAACCTGAACCTCGTGCTCGACGACGCGGCGGGCTCTCCGCTGCCGGATGCGGGCCCGCTCGTCGACGGCACGTTCCAGCCGACGAACATCGGCGCGGGGGACACGTTCCCGGCACCGGCACCGGCGCCGAGCGGCGGGAGTGCGCTCTCGGTCTTCAACGGAACGGCTCCAAACGGCACCTGGAGCCTCTATCTCGTCGACGACGCGGCCGGCGACCTCGGCACGCTCGGCAGCTGGGATCTGACGATCACGACCGGGCCTCCGCCTCCGCCTCCGCCACCGCCACCACCTCCGCCACCACCACCACCTCCGCCACCGCCACCGCCTCCGCCACCGCCTCCGCCACCACCTCCGCCTCCGCCGCCTCCGCCGCCACCTCCGCCGCAGAACTACACGATCAGCACGCAGGCCGGTCAGTCGATCGTCCCGGGTACGAATGACACGGGGAACCACTGCGACGACTGCACGACCCCGATCACGTTCCCGTTCACGGTCTACGTCTACGGGGTGCCGTACACCTCGGCTGTCGTCGACTCGAACGGGACGATCCAGTTCACCGGCGACACGAGCGTGTTCACGAACACCTGCCTGCCGGCCGAGAGCCACGGACGCACGTTCTTCCCGTACTGGGACGACCTGTTCACGCTCAACTCCGGCTACGGCATCTACACGACGACGACTGGTAGCGCCCCGAACCGCACCTTCTATATCGAGTGGCGTGCCCAGTACTTCCCGGGGACGGGAAGCGCGAACTTCGAGGCGGTCTTCAACGAGAACGACCTCAACCTGAAGACGATCTATGGCGCAACCACGACTGCCGGGACATCGTCGACCGAAGGAGTCCAGGACTCGGGTACCGGGACCTTCTCCGAGTACGGCTGCGACGGAGCCGGCGGGCCGATCTCCGACGGGCTCGCAGTCCTCTACACGTGGAACGGCGGGCCTCCACCGCCTCCACCGCCACCTCCACCGCCTCCACCGCCTCCACCTCCACCGCCTCCGCCTCCGCCCCCGCCACCACCGCCGCCGGACACGATCTACGACCAGTACGACAACTTCGGCCAGCTGTCCTCGAGCTCGCAGAACTTCGAGTCGTCGCTGAACCAGTACGACGACGAGCTGGCCGACGACTTCGCGATCCCGAGCGGCGAGACCTGGACGGTCAACGGCGTCGACGTCGAGGGCGAGTACTTCAACGGGCCTGGCCCGGCGACCTCGGCGAACGTCAACTTCTATTCGAATGGCGCCGGCAACTTGCCGGGGACGCTGCTTCAGGCTCGCCCGAACCAGACGTTCAACAACGGGCCGAGCTTCGTGATCGACCTCGGTTCGCCGGTCGTGCTCGGAACCGGCACCTACTGGGTCTCCGTCCAGGCGAACCAGACGTTCACGACGACCGGCCAGTGGGGCTGGAAGAACCGGACTGTTCAGGGGAACGCGGCTGCCGCCTGGCAGAACCCGGGTAACGGCTTCGGCACGGGCTGCCTCTCCTGGGCGCGACGGATGACCTGCGTCGTGGAGCCTTCCGCTCCCGACCAGGTGTACCGGCTGAGGGGCACGACCGGGCCGCCACCTCCACCTCCACCTCCACCTCCACCTACCTCCACCTCCTCCACCTCCTCCACCTCCACCTCCACCACCGCCACCGCCACCGCCACCGCCACCGCCTCCGCCTCCGCCACCTCCACCTCCACCTCCACCGCCTCCGCCACCACCGCCTCCACCACCACCACCTCCGCCCCCTCCGCCACCACCTCCACCACCGCCGCCTCCGCCTCCGCCACCTCCGCCTCCGCCTCCGCCTCCGCCACCCCCGCCACCCCCGCCCACAGTGCGCTGCACCGTGCCGCGGGTGATCGGGTTCACGCTGAGCCGCGCGAGGACACGGATCCGCAACTCGCACTGCTCCGTCGGTCGCGTCCGCCGCGCTCGCTCGCGGCGCATCGGCCGCGTGATCGGACAGAGCCCGAGGCCTGGTCAGGTCAGGCGCCGTGGCTTCCCGGTCAACCTGGTGGTCGGACGGCGCTGAGTCTGAACATCGAAAGCGGGGAGGAGGCGTCGGCAAAAACCGGCGCCTCCTCATTTTGAAAACATATTGTTTCCCCTTTTATTTCGACGAGGAAGCTGTTAAAACCTCATGACCGGCGCTGGATCTGCGCCCACTACTACGTACAGAGGGGGAACGAGATGGGGAGATCGAAGAAGCGTCTGGCTTGGCTGGGCGCATGGATTGGAGCGCTGCTGCTGGCCACGGCCGTCGTTAGCGCTTCCGGAACGGCGTCGGCCACGAAGGCAAGCCGGACGCCGAGCATGGGCGCGAAGGGCGTCAGCGTTCACGTTCGGGGCAAGCGTCTCGCCACGCCGGCGGCGCCTGCGGTCGTGCTCTACGACCAGTACGACAACGCATCAGCCGGTTCTCTCGTGACGTCTCAGAACTTCGAGCCGGATTTCGACCCTTACGACAACCAGCTTGCGGACGACTTCGTCGTCCCGGGCGGAGCGAACTGGTCGGTCGAGCAGGTCGACATGTCGGGCGGGTACTACAACGGCGCCGGCCCCGTTGACACCTTCAACATCACTTTCTACACCAACTCGGGTGGGCTGCCCGGTTCGGTTGTGGCGACAAGAAGCACGCAGGCGTACACGGGCACCGGAGATCCATTCACCGTCGCGCTCTCGGCACCGGTCGCCCTCAGCCCAGGGACCTATTGGGTCGCCATGCAGGCGAACATGGACTTCGGGGTGGGCGGTCAGTTCGGCTTGACCGACCGCACCGTGCAGTCGAACTCAAGCGCGGCCTGGGAGAACCCCGGTGACGGCTTCGGCACTGGCTGCACGACCTGGACGGCCAAGGTGACGTGCATCCCGACGGCAGCCGGTCCGGACGAGGTGTTCCGCCTGAGCGGGACGAACCCACCACCGCCTCCGCCACCTCCGCCACCACCACCTCCGCCTCCTCCGCCACCACCACCTCCGCCACCTCCGCCACCTCCGCCTCCACCTCCACCGCCTCCACCGCCGCCACCACCTCCGCCTCCGCCACCCCCGCCACCCCCGCCAACGGTGCGCTGCACCGTGCCGCGGGTGATCGGGTTCACGCTGAGCCGGGCGAGGACACGGATCCGCAACTCGCACTGCTCCGTCGGTCGCGTCCGCCGCGCTCGCTCGCGGCGCATCAACCGCGTGATCGGACAGAGCCCGAGGCCTGGTCAGGTCAGGCGCCGCGGCTTCCCGGTCAACCTGGTGGTCGGCCGCAGGTAGCCGAAAAACACCACTGGAAATACCTCGAGGCGCCGGTGCAAACCGGCGCCTCGTTCTTTTCAAGAGGTATTTAGTCCCAACGTTTCGGGTCGGAAGCCTTTGTTTTCTTCTCTGAAGGTGTTAAAAACACCCAAACGGGTGCGAGAGACGTGCCCTTTACGTACGGGAGGGGACGAGATGGGGAGCTCCCAAAAGCGCCTAGCCTTGCTGGGCGCATGGATCGCAGCGCTACTGCTCGCGGCCGCTATCGCAGGTGCCTCTGGCGCAGCTTCGGCCGGCAAGGCCTCGCGCGTGCCGCTTGCAACCGGAAGCGCGAAGGCCGCAGGAACGGCAACAGGAGCAGGGCTGCGCGCGGTGCGCGGCCACCGGCTCGCGAGGCCGACCGCTCCTTCGGTCGTGCTCTACGACCAGTACGACAACGCATCAGCAGGCTCTCTCGTGACGTCTCAGAACTTTGAGCCGGAGTTTCGACCTCTACGACAACCAGCTCGCAGACGACTTCGTCGTTCCGGGTGGAGGGTCGTGGTCGGTCGAGCCAGCTCGACGTCTCGGGCGGCTACTACAACGGGGCTGGGCCCGTTAACAGCTTTAACGTCACCTTCTACACCAACTCGGGCGGGATCTGCCCGGTGCGGTCGTGGCGACGCGGACTGCCGCGGCCTACACGGGCACCGGAGATCCGTTCACGATTCCGATCTCACCAGCGGTCGGACTCACCGAGGGGACGTACTGGGTCGCAATCCAGGGCAACATGGACTTCTCGGTTGGTGGCCAGTTCGGCTTGACCGACCGCCTCACGCTGTCCAACACGGGCGCGGCCTGGATCAACCCGGGCGACGGCTTCGGGACGGGCTGCACGAACTGGACCGCCAAGCTGACGTGCATTCCGACGGCGGCCGGGCCGGACGAAGTGTTCCGCCTGAGTGGGACGAGCGGTGGACCACCGCCTCCGCCCCCGCCTCCACCACCACCGGGTCCGGAGCACTACATCGTCACGACCCAGAGCGGCCAGTCGATCGTGCCCGGCGATACCGACACCGGAAACCACTGCGACGACTGCACGACACCTCTCTCGCTGCCGTTCCCGGTCTACATCTACGGGACGCCGTACAGCTCGGTGAACGTTGACTCCAACGGCACGCTCCAGTTCGTTACGTCGGGCAGCACCTTCACGAACACCTGCCTGCCGGCGCCGAACCACGGGCGGGCCTTCTTCCCCTACTGGGACGACCTCTACTCGTCCAACTCCGGCTACGGGATCTACACGACGGTCACCGGTAGCGCCCCGAACCGCACCTTCTACATCGAGTGGCGGGTGCAGTACTTCCCAGGGCAAGGGAACGCGAACTTCGAGTTCGCCTACAACGAGAACGATCAGGTCCTGAAGACGATCTACGGCAACACCGATACCGGTGCCTCGACGTCGACTGAAGGCGTCCAGGACAGCGGCACCGGGATCTTCGACGAGTACAACTGCGACGGAGCAGGCGGCGCAGTCGATCCCGGCACGGCCGTGATCTACACGCCACCGGGCGGGCCACCTCCGCCTCCGCCACCTCCACCGCCACCGCCACCGCCACCGCCACCGCCACCGCCACCACCACCACCAGGGGAATGGCAGCTCGTTTCGCCTCTCCCGCATGACCTCTTCGGGGCGTCGTCAGCCTCTGACGGCACGTATGAATACGTGTTCGGCGGTTACTCGTTCACCAGCGTCGCCACGCTGGACACGGTCTACCGCTACGACCCCGTTGCCGACTCATGGTCGACGCTGGAGCCAATGCCACAGCGGGCGCTCGTGAGTGCGGCCGTCTACTACCCGGAGACGAACAAGATCTACGTCTTCGGCGGCTCGGACCGTGATCTGCAGCTCGTGTTCGACACCACGCAGATCTACGACATCGCCACCAACTCATGGTCGATGGGCGCAACGATGCCGGCCCCGCGCAGCCAGATGGCACGCGGCTACGACCCGGGCACCGGCAAGATCTACCTGAACGGGGGCTACGAGACGGCCTTCATCGACAGCGTCTCGGGCCAGACCTGGTCGTACGACCCGGCGACGGACTCGTTCGCAGATCTCGCGGCTAGCCCGGCAGTCCAGGGCGGAACCGCCTCGGGGATCATCGACGGCCACCTGATCATGTCCGGTGGGCGCACGAATCCCGACGCGATCCTCGACCTCACGTGGGACTACGACATTGCGACCGACACGTGGACCGACCGGGCGAGCATGCCGACGGCGAAGAACGTCGCAGGCGGCGTTGTCGCGGAAGGGCATCTCTGGTCGATCGGCGGCGGAGACCCGTTCCGCGGCCACCCCCGCGCACGACGACCGATGTCGTGAGCTTCGATCCAGCCACGAACAGCTGGACGAGTGAGCCGACCCTCAACGAGCAGCGCTCATTCACGGCACCTGCTCTGGTCGGAGACACGCTCGTCGCAGCCGGCGGCCGGGACGGGGCTTCGACCTCGCTCGCCAGCACGGAGACCCTCACGCTGGGCGGCGGAACGTCGTGCGTTCCGCACAACGTCCTCATCGCCTACTCGGATGTGGACGTCGAGCCGGCCACGCTGCAGGCGAGCATCGCTGCGGAGCCGGGTGTCCTCAGCGTTGACACGTTCAACGCCGGGAGCTCGACCCCGACACTGGGTCAGCTGGCGCCTTACCGCACGGTTGTGGCGTTCTCGAACTCGGTCTATGCCGATCCGAACGCGTTGGGTGACGTCCTCGCGGACTACCAGGACGCCAACGGAATCGTCGTTGGCATGAACTTCAACTGGTACGGGCCTCCGTTCGGTCTTGCCGGACGGTGGATGACCGGCGGTTATACGCCGTTCAACGACTTCGGTGGGATCAACTTCGCCGAAGGGAGCCTCGGGTCGTTCACGTCGCATCCGTTGATGGCAGGCGTGACCGCGCTGAACGCGTACTTCCGCATGACCATGACGGCCTCGAGTGGGTCGACAGTGGTCGCCAACTGGAACGACGGCCCCAACCTGATCGCCTACAAGGACCGGGCTGTTGCCATCAGCGCGTACACAGGCGACTACGTAGGCATGTGGAGCGGTGACTACGGCAGGGTGATCGCGAACGCGGGTAACTGGCTGTGCACCGGTGGGCCACCTCCGCCACCGCCACCGCCACCGCCACCGCCGCCGCCGCCGCCGCCACCGCCACCACCACCGCCGGGAGGCGTGATGATCGCCGCCGGCGGCTACAACGGGCAAACCACCGTCGCTACCACAGAGGCGTACACGAACGGGCCGTGGCAGATCGTCGCCCCCATGCCGGGCGATCTGTACGGCGGGGCCGCCGCAAACGACGGCACCTACGCCTACGTGGCCGGTGGCTACTCGTTCAGCCAGCAAGGTTCGGTGAGCAGCCTCTACCGGTACGACCCGGCTGCGAACACGTGGACGACGCTGGCACCGATGAACGAAGCAGTGTCAATGGCTTCGGCTGTCTACTACCCGCCAACGAACAAGCTCTACGTGTTCGGTGGTACGGATGCCACCACTCAGCAGGTGTACGACACCACGCGGATCTACGACATCGCGAGCAACACGTGGACGACCGGCGCGAGCATGCCGGACATCCGGGCCTTCATGGCCTCCGGCTACAACCCGGGCAACGGCAAGATCTACCTCGTCAGCGGTTACAACACGGGGCAGGTCACCAGCGCCCAGCCGGATACCTGGGAATACGACCCGGCTGCGGACACGTTCACGGATCGCCTCGACACTCCGCACCCGACTGGCGGTGCGGCTTCCGGGATCATCAACGGCCACCTGTACGTTGCCGGCGGCCGCGATGCCTCGAACACGATCATCGACCTGCTGTTCGACTACGACATCGCAGCCAACACGTGGACGCAGAGGGCCAGCATGCCGAGCCCGAACAACGTCCCAGGCAGCGCTATCTACCAGGGCAAGCTCTGGTCCTTCGGAGGAGGCAATCCGTTCACTCGAACTCTCGGATCCGCCTTCACGGCTCAGTCGCCGTCCTGGCCTGGCACGACCAACCTAACGGTGAACTACGACCCGGCTACGAACAGCTGGGCGAGCGCTTCGAGTCTCAACGCGGCGCGCTCGTTCGTAGCTGGAACGGCGATACCGGTGGGGGGCCACCGCCTCCGCCGCCGCCACCTCCACCACCGCCGCCACCTCCACCTCCACCTCCACCTCCACCTCCACCACCGCCGCCACCACCACCTCCACCTCCACCACCACCACCTCCGCCACCACCGCCTCCTCCACCTCCACCTCCACCACCGCCTCCGCCACCACCGCCTCCGCCAGTGCCTCCGCCGCCACCACCGCCTCCGCCACCTCCGCCACCTCCGCCTCCGCCGGCCCCACCAGCTCGCTGCGTGGTTCCGCGCGTCGTCGGAAAGACGGTCGCGAGGGCACGGACGGCGATCCGGCGAGCCGGGTGCAGGGTCGGACGTGTTCGATCGGCCCGCTCGAGGGTGGCTCGCGGACGCGTGATCGGGCAGAGCCCGCGCGCAGGTAGGCGAGTCGCACGTGGCACGAGGGTCAACCTCGTGGTCAGCCGAGGAGGGGCCGGCGTCGCCGGCGCCGCCTTCGGCGCACCGCCCTTCACGGGCTAGTCAAAGCGAGGCAAGAGCGACAAAGGGGGCCGGTGAAAACCGGCCCCCTTTCTCATTCGGAAGCCTTCACTTTCCCAGGCAAAGGTGGTAAAACCCTCGAAACCAAGACCCCGGGGACGACTTGGGGTGTCTACAGGAGGGGAGACACAATATGGGGAGCCGAAATCGGCGCTTTCTCGGCTTGATTGCAGGGGGAGTGCTCATCGTGGCTTTGGCGCTGATCGCGCCGAGCTTCGCCTCGGCCGACGCACACTTTTCCGGATCTCTGACGTCAGCGGATCCGACGCAAACGGGCCGTCTCTTCCGAGACGGAGTTCCGGATACGTGCGCCGCGCCGGGCTCAGGACAGATCTTCGACGCCGACCAGCATCTCTACGACGCCTATGAAGTCGTGAACAACGACTCGTCGCAGGCTTGCGTCCAGGTCACTGTCGGCACGACGTCGTGTACGGCACGGCGTTCATCTACTCCGCTGCGTACATCCCGACGTTCAACCCGGGGAACATCCTGGAGAACTGGGTAGCCGATCTCGGCAGCAGCCCCGACATCGGGGTGCCGGGGACGTACGAGTTCACGCTCGACCCGGGTGTGCATGCGTTGATCAACGTGCACCAGGTGTATACGGACGAGTGTCCGGACTACACGGTCGACGTGGTCGGAGCTGACGCTACCGGAGGGCCGCCACCGCCTCCGCCGCCGCCACCTCCGCCGCCGCCGGAGTACACGATCACCACTGCGAACAACCAGTCGATCGTGCCGGGCGTCGAGGACACTGGGAACCACTGTGACGACTGTACGACGCCGATCACGTTCCCGTTCCCGGTCTATGTCTATGGCACCGCGTACAACTCGGCTGCCGTCGACTCGAACGGGACGATTCAGTTCACCGGCGACACGAGCATCTTCACGAACTCGTGCCTGCCGTCCTCGACCCACGGCAAGACGCTGTTCGCGTACTGGGATGACCTGTACACGCTCAACGAGAACTACGGCATCTACACGACGACAACGGGCTCGGCCCCGAACCGCATCTTCTACATCGAGTGGAGGGCGCAGTACTTCCCAGGTTCCGGGAACGCGAACTTCGAGGCCGTGTTCAACGAGAACGACCAGGTGCTGAAGGTGATCTACGGCAACACGGACACCGGCGGCACGTCGTCGACCGAAGGTGTGCAGTACAGCGGCAGCGGTCCAAGCAACGAGTACGGCTGCGACGGCGCGGGCGGCTCGATCGACCCCGGCCTGGCGGTTATCTACACGCCGGGTGGTCCGCCACCGCCGCCACCGCCACCTCCGCCTCCGCCGCCACCTCCACCTCCACCTCCACCTCCACCTCCACCTCCACCTCCACCTCCACCTCCACCTCCACCTCCACCTCCACCTCCACCTCCACCTCCACCACCGCCTCCGCCTCCACCACCACCTCCGCCGCCACCGCCTCCACCGCCTCCGCCTCCGCCACCCCCGCCACCCCCGCCAACGGTGCGCTGCACCGTGCCGCGGGTGATCGGGTTCACGCTGAGCCGCGCGAGGACACGGATCCGCAACTCGCACTGCTCCGTCGGTCGCGTCCGCCGCGCTCGCTCGCGGCGCATCAACCGCGTGATCGGACAGAGCCCGAGGCCTGGTCAGGTCAGGCGCCGCGGCTTCCCGGTCAACCTGGTGGTCGGCCGCAGGTAGGTCGAACATCGACGAAGCGAGACGAGGCGCCGGCGAAAGCCGGCGCCTCGCTCTTTTCGGGGCGTTTCGGTTCTTTTTCGCTCGAAAAGGTGCTAGAACCCTCGAAGCCGACCTTTTAGGCTGAGCCAGCGAGGGGGAGAAGAGTGGGGAGCAGAAAGCGCCTGCTCTGCCTGAGTGCAGAGGGTGCACTGATAGTCGCACTGGCGTTGATCGCGCCGGGCCTCGCGTCTGCGGGCGGGAACTACACGACGAACACGCAGACCGGCCAGTCGATCATCCCGGGGACGACCGATACGGGCAACCACTGCGATGACTGCACGACCCTGGTGACGTTGCCCTTCACGGTCCCCGTGTACGAAGCCCCCTTCACGAGCGCGTACGTGAGCTCGAACGGGAACCTCCAGTTCAACACCGACAGCGGCGGCTGGTCGACCGGTTGTCAGCCGCTTCCGATCAACGGACTCGACCTCGCGCTCATCCCCTACCAGGACGACCTGCGCACCGACGAGTCTGGCGGCGGCATCTTCACTGCGATCCTCGGGAGCGCTCCGAACCGGCAGTTCGTGATCGAGTGGCGGACGTCGTACTTCCAGCGCGCCGGCAACGCCAACTTCGAGGCCATCTTCTCCGAGGGCTCCGGCACGCTCTCGGTCGTCTACGGTGCGACCGGAGACAACGGTGCGTTCGAGACGAGCGGGATCCAGGCCTCCGACCTCGGCTCCTTCACGCAGTTCTCCTGCGGTGAGGCAACTCTCGTGAGCGGCTTGCGCGTGAACTACGTGCCCGACAACGGTCCGCCGCCGCCACCACCACCACCGCCGCCTCCACCTCCGCCGCCACCGCCACCTCCACCTCCACCTCCACCTCCACCTCCGCCTCCACCTCCACCTCCACCCCGCCACCACCGCCACCACCGCCACCACCGCCACCGACGGTGCGCTGCCGGGTGCCGCGCGTGATCGGACTGACCCTTGGCCGAGCCAGGACTCGGATTCGCGGAGCCCACTGCTCGGTCGGCCGCATCCGCCGAGCTCGCTCCACGCGAGTCGGCCGGGTGATCGCGCAGAGCCCGCGAGCCGGAGCGGTGAAGCGTCGCGGCTACCCGGTCAGGCTCGTGGTCGGCCGCAGGTAGCCGGAACTACCCCCTCATACGAGGGCGCCTGGCGCTTCTTTTTCGCTCGGAAAGGTGGTAGAACCCTCGAAAGCCAACCTTTGGGCTGACGTTGGGGAGCCAAGGAGGGGAAAGACGGTGGGGAGCGGTAAGCGCCTGCTCTGCCTGAGCGCAGAGGGAGCACTGATAGTCGCACTGGCGTTGATCGCGCCGGGCCTCGCGTTCGCGGGTGGCAGCACCTACACGACGAACACGCAGACCGGCCAGTCGATCATCCCGGGGACGACCGACGTCGGCAACCACTGTGACGACTGCACGACCCTCGTCAACCTTCCCTTCCCGGTCCCGGTCTACGCGACGCCGTTCACGAGCGCGTACGTGAGCTCGAACGGGAACATCCAGTTCAACACCGACAGCGGCGGCTGGTCGACCGGTTGTCAGCCGCTCCCGATCAACGGCCTCGATCGTGCACTCATCCCGTACCAGGACGACCTGCGCACCGACGAGTCGGGCGGGGGCATCTTCACGGCGATCCTCGGGAGCGCTCCGAACCGGCAGTTCGTGATCGAGTGGCGGACGTCGTACTTCCAGCGCTCCGGCAACGCCAACTTCGAGGTCATCCTCTCCGAGGACAGCGGGACGCTCTCGGTCATCTACGGCGTGACCGGGGACAACGGCTCGCAGGAGACGAGCGGGATCCAGGCGGCCGATCTCGGCCCCTTCACGCAGTTCTCCTGTGCTGAGCCGACCCTCGTCAGCGGGCTGCGCGTGAACTACGTGCCGGGTGGCGGCCCGCCTCCACCGCCGCCTCCTCCGCCGCCTCCTCCGCCGCCACCTCCACCACCGCCTCCTCCACCACCGCCACCACCACCACCGCCTCCTCCGCCTCCACCTCCGCTGAACTACATCATCACGACGGAGACGGGCCACTCGATCGTGCCCGGCACGGTCGACACCGGGAACCACTGCGACGACTGCACGACGCCGATCACGTTCCCCTTCCCGGTCATCGTCTACGGCCAATCGCACACCTCGGCGGTCCTCGAGTCGAACGGGACGATCCAGTTCGAGGGCGACAACAGCGTCTTCACGAACGAGTGTCTGCCGACAGCGCAGTACGGTCGCGCGTTCCTCCCGTACTGGGACGACCTGTACACGCTCAACTCCGGGTACGGGATCTACACGACGACCACCGGCTCGGCGCCGAACCGCATCTTCTACGTCGAGTGGCGCGCGCAGTACTTCCCGGGTACCGGGAACGCGAACTTCGAGGTCGTCTTCAACGAGAACGACCCGATCCTGAGGACGATCTACGGCAACACCGACACCGGCGGCACGTCGTCCACCGAGGGCGTGCAGGATCCAAACTTCAGCGTCTTCAGCGAGTACGGGTGCGACGGCTCCGGCGGTGCGATCACGCCCGGCCTCGCAGTGATCTACACACCTGAGGGTCCTCCGCCACCTCCGCCACCGCCACCGCCACCGCCGCCGCCACCACCTCCGCCGCCACCACCACCTCCACCTCCGCCTCCACCACCGCCACCTCCGCCACCTCCGCCACCACCACCTCCGCCACCTCCACCACCACCTCCGCCTCCGCCTCCGCCACCTCCGCCTCCGCCTCCGCCACCCCCGCCACCTCCGCCAACGGTGCGCTGCACCGTGCCGCGGGTGATCGGGTTCACGCTGAGCCGCGCGAGGACACGGATCCGCAACTCGCACTGCTCCGTCGGTCGCGTCCGCCGCGCTCGCTCGCGGCGCATCAACCGCGTGATCGCACAGAGCCCGAGGCCGGGTTCCGTCAGGCGCCGCGGCTTCCCGGTCAGCCTCGTCGTCGGCCGGCGCTAACCGAGGCGCTCGATGAGCTCGGGCTCGAGCTCGTCCAGAGACGTGAGGACGACCGCTGCGAGAGCAAGCGCTTCCTCGCTGGGCGGAAAGACCGCGTTCGGGATTGCGACCACCTTCATGCCGGCTGCGGCAGCCGAGCGGATGCCGTTCTCCGAGTCCTCGACGGCAGCGCAGCTCACCGGGTCGACGCCGAGTCGTCGCGCCGCCTCGAGATAGACGTCGGGCGCCGGCTTGCCGCGCGCGACCTCTTCCGAGGAGACCGTTGCGCGAAAGAGGTCCGCGGTGACGGTCAGCTCGAGGAAGAGGTCGATGATAGGTCGGTTGGAGGATGAGGCGATTGCAAGCGGCCAGCGCTCGGCCATGCGCCGGACCGCCTCGATCGCGCCCGGAATCAGAGGCAGCCGCTCCCGGTAGAGGCTCGCCAGGCGTGCGACGACCGCGGCGTTGATCTGCTCGGGCGGGTCCGGGACGCCGATCACGTCGTGCATGTACCGCGACCACTCCCGCGAGCTCATGCCCATCATCGCCCGCTGCGCGTCTTCCGGCCAATGGGCTCGGTGTTCTTCTGCAATCTGCCGCCGGGCCTCGTCCCAGAGCTCCTCGGTGTCGAGCAGGAGTCCGTCGAGGTCGAAGACGACCCCCTCGATCACGCGTATCCCTGCCGGAGGTGCACGAGCGCCTCGCGGCCGGGACCGCGGGTGGCGGACGCGACTTCGCCGACGAAGAAGGTGTGGTCGCCTGTGGGATGCTCGGCGGCGAGCCGGCATTCGATCCAGCCAAGCGCGCCTTCCAGAAGCGGTGCGCCGAGCTCGCCCTCACGGGTCTCGATTCCCTGCCAGAGGGCGATCGGCGGCACGCCCCGTGCGAAATGCTGGGCCAGGCCGTCCTGCTCCGCGGAGAGGATGCTGACCGCGAACGCACCGGCCTCGCGGACGAGCTCGTGGAGAGCGGCCTGGCGCCTGACGGCTATGCCGACGAGCGGGGGCTCGAGCGAGAGGGAGACGAGCGAGACGACCGTGAGCCCAGCCTGCTGCCCGTTCGCGTCGACCGTGATCACGCTGACCGGCTGAGGCACCTCGCTCATCAACGCCCTCAGCTCGTCGCCCGCCACGGGGCGATCCTACGCGCCTAGGGGCTCAGGACTACTTGACGCGGCACTTGTCGTTCGGGAAGAGACCAGCCTGCTCCTCGTTCGCCGCCGCGTCCAGGTCCGGATCGTACGGGCCGGGCGCGTGGTCCTGCCAGAAGAGGATCGGCGTCACTCCGGGGCCCATCACGGTTGCCCGGTACTCCTCGCCTCGACCGATCGGGCGGTTGCCGTGCGGGTAGAAGCCATAACAGAAGGCGCCGCTTCCGCGGTGCGTCAGGAATCCGTTCTCACGCTTCCAGCCGCGGCCGTAGCGCGAGTTGTACGTGTCGACCATCACGTTTCGGCCCCACGTGTCGAGCGGGGAGCCGTACTTCGTGGCCTTGAAGCCGTAGACGCCCTTGTTCTTGTAGGTCAGCCACCCGTAGAGGTGGTCGAAGCGCTTGTAGACCCAGTCGACCTTGACCACGAACTCGGGCAGGTCGCCCGACCAGTGCGAGAGGTGCATCTCGACGGCTCGCTGCTGGAACGTCGGGCGAAGGCCGAACGGCGGCAGCAGGCGCGGCCACTTCTGGATCGCCCAGTGGGAACCGTCGAACGAGGTGCAGCCGGCGACCATGTAGCGCAGCTCAGGGCCCTGGTAGGGGCCGCACGAATTCTTGAAGTTCTTCCAGAGGTCTTTGCGACGTGACCCCCAGCCGCCCGAGTAGTCGACCCTGAACCTGACCTGCTTGATGCCGCGCGTCGGAGTCCGCGCGTTGATCGCGCCCCAGGCCAGCGTGTGGTGAATCCTGCCGTCGGCTCGATAGGTGAGGAGGGCGACGTTATGACTGTTGACCTTCAGGCTGACGTTCGTCGCATTGCGGTGGATCATCTGCGACGCGCTTGCGGCAGCTGGAAACGCCGCAAAGGCGGCCGCGATCAGGCTGATGACGACTCGACGCACTGTGTAACCCCTTGTGTAGGAACGTTGACTGGGCCTTTCTGGCTCCTACATCGGGTGGAAAGTAGCGGAACAAAAGCTCGATTGCCGGATCGAGGGATATGGCTCATTCCTCCACGAGCTCCTCCGCCAGGAGCGTGCATGCGAACCAGCGCCAGGCCAGGTCCTCCTCGCGCTCGAGGACCTCGAGACGCGCGGAAAGCGCTGGTAGGCCGGCGACCGTCTCGGTGAGCGATGCCAGGCCCCGGGCCAACGTGTCCCGGTGCTCCGGCGTGTCGAGGTCGGCGGCGAGCGCGGCGACTGCGCGTCCGTCCGGCTCGGGCTCGCGGCGGGGGTCGCCACCGGTCGCCAGGAGCTGAACGGCCCGCCTGCGGGCTCCTCGCAGCTCGTCCGGGTCGAGCTCGACCTCTTGACCGGCCAGCAACATCAGGGAAACCTCGGCCGCCACCGGCTCGCCCCCTGCCAGCCGAGCCTCGAGCTCCTCCAGGAATGCGCGCTCGGGAGCGACCTCCATGCCAGCAGGATACGACGAGCCCTGTCCGATCCACCCATGTCCGGTGCCAGGCACCACAAATGTCCAGAACGCCCATGTCCAGGTGCCAGGCACCGAGACGTGTCCGAAAGGCCTGGCGTAGAATGGGGTTGCTGTCGCGTTCAGGCGGCACACGAAACGGGTAGGCGAAAACGATGAGCACTGACCCAATCGCGGCTCTGCTCGAGCACGGCTCCGAAACCGGCTGCCTCGAGATCTCGGAGCTGAACGAGCTCGCCGACCAGCTCGAGCTCGGCGACGAGGAAATCGCGAGCCTCTACGAGCAGCTCGAGGAGCGTGGGGTGGACGTCCGGGACGACTGCGGGCGCGAGAAGGCCGAGAGCAGCACGTACGTGAACGGCGACCTTGTGACCCAGACGACCGACGCGCTCCAGCTCTTCCTGAACGAGATGGCTCGCTACCCGTTGCTGACCGCCGAGGAGGAGGTGGAGCTCGCGAAGCTGATCGAGCGCGGCGACAAGGCTGCGAAGGACAGGATGGTCAACTCCAACCTGCGCCTCGTCGTCTCGATTGCCAAGAAGTATCAGGGGCACGGACTGTCGCTCCTCGACCTCATCCAGGAGGGGATCATCGGGCTGATTCGAGCAGTCGAGAAGTTCGACTGGCGCCGCGGCTACAAGTTCTCGACGTACGCGACCTGGTGGATTCGCCAGGCCGTTCAGCGCGGTGTCGCGAACAAGGCGCGCACGATCCGCATGCCGGTGCACATCGTCGACCGCGAGCGGAAGATCGCGAAGGCCGAGCGTGAGCTGCTGGTGAAGCTCGAGCGGCCGCCGACGCTGCAGGAGATCGCGAAGGAGGCGAAGCTGCCTGTGAAGCAGGTACGCGAGGTCCAGGAGGCTGCCCGCGCAGTGACGAGTCTCGATCGCCCGGTCGGCAGCGAGGGCGAGACGTCTCTCGGCGAGCTGGTCTCGGGGAACGAGGCGCCCCCGGAGGAGGAGCTCGAGGTGAGCCTTCGGCAGGAGGCCTTGCGCCGCGCGGTCGCGGAGCTTCCCGATCGCGAGCAGGACGTCCTCAAGCTGCGATTCGGCCTGAACGGCGACCCCAGCCCGCAGTCGCTCGAGCAGATCGGAAAGACGCTCGGCCTCACACGCGAACGCGTGCGCCAGATCGAGACCGATGCGCTGAAGCGGCTGGCCGTCAGCCGCGAGCTCGAAGCCGTGAGCGCCGCCTAGCCCGCTGCGAACAGACCGCACGGCGGTTTTCCCTCCCACCGAGCAAGCGCTACAGAGGTCGCCGGCATGAGATGATTGGAAGGGAACCCCTCCCTCCCCGTCCGAAGCGGACGATGCGGAAGGAGGCGCGGTCATGGAGCGACGAGGGTGGCTCGACCATCAGCGGGTGAGCGCCGAGGAGCGGTACGACCGGCTCTACTCACCGACCTACGACGATGACGACATTCCGATCACCTCGACCCATCGGCAGTTCGTCGAGAAGGTGATCGAGTCCTGTCCGCCCGGTGGCGCGATCCTCGATGCGCCATGCGGCACCGGTAAGTATTTCGAGATGGTGCTGGCGGCCGGCCGAACGGTCGTCGGGATCGATCAATCGGCGGGCATGCTGGCCCGGGCGCGAGCAAAGCATCCCGAGGTCGTGCTCGAGAAGGTCGGTCTCCAGGAGCTCGAGTTCGACGGCGCATTCGACGCCGTCATGTGCATCGATGCGATGGAGTACGTCTTCCCAGAGGACTGGCCCCGAGTTCTCGCCAACTTGCATCGGGCTGTCCGCGGCAGCGGTCTCGTCTACCTGACCGTCGAGCAGATCGACCCCGCCGAGATCGCGAGCGTCTTCGCCGAGGCAACGGCCGAGGGGCTGCCGGTCGTCCACGGTGAGAACATCCGGCGCGGCGGCGGCTATCACTACTACCCGACGCCGGATCGCGTCTCTAGCTGGCTGGCGGCCGAAGGCCTCGAGATCGTCGACGAGGCCATGAGCCAGGCGCGGACCTACGGCTACCTCCACATCGTGGCTCGTGACGCCGGAACCGGGGGACGCGGCAATCCCTCCGCTGGTGCGAAATTGCCCAACGAAAAGCGGCGGGGGTGAGATTCGAACTCACGGGACGCTTGCGCGCCCAACGGTTTTCAAGACCGCCCCGTTCGACCGCTCCGGCACCCCGCCGTGGGGCGATGGTAGCTAGGCGGGAGGGCGGATTCGCTCGGGGGCGCCGTAGTCGCGGAGCACGTCCGGGACGTCGCCCTGGAAGTTCTCGAGGATCGCCAGCGTCCAGCGATCGGTGACCGCGGTGCCGTTCAGCGTATGGACGTGCTCGGGGCCGCTTTCACGTCGGTAACGGGTGCCGAGCCGGCGGGCCTGGAAGTCGGTCGTGTTCGACGCGGAGGTCAGCTCCCGGTAGCGCTCCTGGCTCGGGAACCAGGCCTCGATGTCGTAGCGCTTCGCTGCGGCGGCGCTCAGCTCGCCCGCGGCGATGTTCAGCACGCGGTAGGGGAGGCCGAGCTCCCGGATGTTGGCCTCCTCGAGCTCGAGGATGCGCTCGAACTCGTCCCAGGACGCCTCAGGCGCGGTGTACGCGAACATCTCGACCTTGTTGAACTGATGGACGCGGAACATCCCCCGCGTGTCGCGCCCGGCGGCGCCTGCCTCGCGCCTGAAGTTGGTCGAGAAGGCCGTGTAGCGAAGCGGCAGCTCGTCCGCCTCGAGGATCTCGCCCATGTGCAGCCCTGCGAGAGCGACCTCCGAAGTTCCCGTCAGGTAGAGGCCGTCCTCGCCGATCTCGTAGTACTCGTTCTTCTCCGCCGGGAAGAAGCCGGTGCCGTACATCGCCTCCTCGCGGACGAGCACGGGTGGGAGCACGGGCGTGAAGCCGGCGGCGACGGCGCGGTCGAGGGCCCAGCGATAGAGCGCCAGCGAGAGGAGCGCCACATCGCCGACGAGATATCCGAAGCGGGAGCCCGAGACCCGCGCTGCGCGCTCCATGTCGAAGCGCCCCAGCTCCAGGTGCTCCTTCGGCTCTGCGAGCTCGGGCAGGTCCCCGACGACGCGAACGACCTCTCCCTCCTCCTCGCCGGCTTCGTCAGGAACCGACTCGTGAGGCGGGTTCGGCACCTTCTGCATGAGCTCGTCGCGGGCCGCCTCGGCCGAGCTCAGCTCTTCTTCGAGCCGCCGCAGATCCTCCTTGACCTGCTTCAGCTCCTCGACCTGCTCCGGGGAGGGCTTCCCCTGGATCTTCTGACGGCCGCGCAGCTCGTCCACTTGCGGGACGAGCTCGCGCCAGCGGGAATCCGCCTCGAGCAGCCGGTCGAAGGCTTCACCTGCGCCCTTCCGCGCTACTGCGGCCCGGAACGATTCCGGGTCCGCACGCGCAGCCTTGAGGTCGATCACCCTCCCTGCAGGAACGCCAGGAGATCCGCGAGCTGCTGCTGATTCAACTGCGACGCGTAATCCTGGGGCATGACGCCCGGCTGGAAGCCCGGGGCGATCTCCGCGTTCGGGTTGGCGATCGATTGCCGGATGAACTCGGCGTCCTTCCCCTTCAGCGTCTCGTCGAGGTTCGGCCCGACGGCGCCCGTCGTGCCAGCCGGAGAGAACGTGTGGCACCCACCGCAGCCGCTGTCGACGAAGGCTTTCTTGCCGGCTGCAGTATCGCCCTTCGCAGCCTTGGGCACCGGGCCCTCGACCGGGCCGGTCGGCGAGATCGTCTCCTCGCCTCCGCAGCCGACGAGGAGAAGCCCGAACAGGACGATCAGGAGTGGGCGACGCACCTGGGCGCGAGTCTACTGGACACGAGTCGCGTCTTTCCAGAGGCGAAGCGCTGCGCAGGAAAGGGCACCGTAGGCTGCCACGTCTCGCGGCGAGTCGTTGACGAGGAGCGAGACGGCCAATGCAACGAGGACCGCATCCACCGTCGCATAGCGCGGGCGCCGCAGCGCGAGCCAGGCCAGGACCGCGAGCGACGCCGAGATGATCAGCGTCGCGTGCAGCGACGAGACGAACCCGTCGACCGAGACCCGCCACCGGTGGGCGAGGTCCCCTCCCAGGGCAAACGGCCCGTCTCCGATGGCCCGAGTGACGTGACTCGAGCCACCGAGCGCGGCATCGAGGCCGAAAAGCGCGATGCCCGCTGCGACGACCAAACCGGCTGCGAGCGCAAGGTTCCGGGCTGTCAGCGCGACGTCGCGGAGCCTCAGCCAGAGGAAGAGGTAGCCGGCTCCGAAGACCAGGACCCCGCCTCCGTCGGCTCCGAGCCTGCTGGCGCCGACGACGGCGACGACGAACGCGGCCACGACCGGCAGGAGGGCCGGGCCGAGGAGCGCGGCGCCGAGAAGGCCCGGGACGAGAAGCAGCGTCTCGACCTGGTTCGAGATCCCGTAGAAACGAACTCCGCCGTCGGGGTGCGGGCCGAGCGCGGCCAGCGAGCTGGTCTCGGGGGACACGAGGAGGACGACCAGATAGACGGCGAAGATGGAAAGGAGCGCCAGGGCGAACGCCAGACGAGCGCGCGTGCACGCCGCGAGGGCCGGAGCTCCCAGACCGACGGCGATGAGCAAGGCGAGCCCCACCGTGCGCGGCCGAGCGATCTCGAGTGCGCTCAGCGCGAGCGCCGCAGCCAGCGCGACGGGCCCGACGAGCACGGCGGCTCGGCCCCAGAACGGCGATCTCCAGGCCAGTGTCAGCAGCGTGAAGACGATGCCCAGCCCGAAGACGGCGTAGCTCGCCGGCCCGCGCGAGTCGTGCGCCTCCGTGAGCCGCCGGTCGAGCTCGCGCAGTCGCTGCTCCGGGTCGGGGTCGTCGCGCGAGGTAAGCGGAGGTTTCTCGCCCCGGTCGAGCGCCCGGATGGTCGGCGCGATGTCGTAGATCGAGACGAGTCCGGGAACGCGCGTCCGGTCGGAGACGAGGAGGCCGTGGTAACCGTCACCCTCGATCGCGATCTCGTAACGGCGGACGTTGTGGTGCTCGGCGAGCGGGAGTGAGAGGAGGATCCTGATGGGACATCGCGCCGTGCAGAGGTCGAGGTCCTGCAGATCGAGCGCGGCGAGCGCCTGCTTGCGGCTGACGGTCTTGCCTCGGCCGGGGACGAGGAGCCCGACGGCCGCGCCTCGGGGCGGAGAGATGCGATCCCGGACGATCACCTGAACGTGCCCGGCCCTGGCCGGGCCTGCGCAGCAAAGCGTCGCAGCCCCCACGGCCAAAGCTAGAATCAGAGTCGTTCCCCTCTGTTTCACAAGGAGCGCGATTCTCGATGAAACGTAAGCCTTACGGGCGCGACTTCGGCCTCTCGAGCCGCATGTTCCTGACGATGTTCACGCTTGGCCTGCTGTACGTCGTCTTTTTCGTGGTCCTGGTCAACGTCCTGAACATCGGGATCTTCTTCGTCGTCGCGCTCATGGGCGGGCTCGCGTTTTTCCAGTACTTCACCTCCGACAAGATCGCCCTGATGGCGTCGGGCGCCAAGATCGTGACTCCCGACCAGGCTCCGGAGCTGCATGCGATGGTCGAGCGCCTAGCGGCGATGGCGGATCTGCCGAAGCCTCGCGTCGCCGTGGTTCCGTCCGCCGTTCCCAACGCGTTTGCCACCGGCCGCAACCAGAAGCACTCGGTCGTCGCGGTCACGCAGGGCCTGTGGGACCGGCTGGAGCCGCACGAGATCGAAGGCGTTCTCGCGCACGAGCTGACCCACGTCGCGAACCGGGACGTCGCCGTGATGACGATCGCGAGCTTCTTCTCCATGCTCGCCGCGATGCTCGCGCGCTTCGGCCTCTGGGGCGGGATGTTCAGCGGCGGCGACCGCGACCGAGGCGGCGGCGCGCCCGTCTGGCTGATCATGTTCGTGGTCTCGATCCTGACCTACGTGATCAGCTACGTCCTGATCATGATGATCTCGCGCTACCGCGAGTACGCGGCCGATCGCGGCGCGGCGCTGATCACGGGGGCGCCCGAGAACCTGATGAGCGCGCTCCAGAAGATCGCGAGCCGCATCTCCCAGATCCCCCAGCAGGACCTGCGCGAGGTGGCCAGTATGAACGCGTTCTTCATCATTCCGGCAGGCGTGAAGAAAAGCGGCGCGGAGCTCTTCATGACGCATCCGCCGCTCGAGAAGCGGCTCGCCCGCCTCGCCGACATCGCCCGCGAGATGGGTCGCCCGGTTCCGGTCGAGCTGTAGTTGGGCCTGACGAACGTCCTCTTCGGGCGCAAGAAGCTCAAGAAGGCGGTCCAGGAGAAGCTCTTTGCGATCTCGACGGCTCGGATCACGCTCGAGACCGATCTCGGGTTGAAGCCGACCGGGGACGCGGCCGTCATCTTCAAGCCGCTCTCTGCAGGCGAGTTCGTCCGCGCCGAGAACGAGCTGCAGGAGCTGCTCGACGTCTCGGCGCAGGAGTCGCACTCGAAGATCGAGCGGAGAGGGGACGAGTTCGGCTTCGAGTGGCTGATCATCCGGGACAACGACTTCGAGGAGCTGGTCGCGACCGTGCATCTCGTCGCTTCTGAGCTCGTCGCGCGCGGCTTCGGCGAGCAGCTCCTGGCGGCCGTCTTCAAGTTCCAGGGCGGCAAGCACCCGGTCTACTGGGTCTACGGCTTCAAGCGTGGGGCGTTCTGGCCCTTCATTCCGACCGGCGAGGGCAAGGAGCGCGACAACGCCGAGGAGCTGGAGCTGAAGGCGAAGCTCGAGAAAGAGTTGCCGGTGGAGCAGGACCTGACGCGCTGGCTGGCTCTCTTCGACGCCCCGATCTAAGTCGACACACTTCTTTTCGCCTTCTGCGCCGGGGTCTGACCCCTTTTACGAGGTGGCGTGTGCTAGGTGGGCGGCTCGCCGTCCCAGTAGTCGAGCTTCTCGATGCGGCCGATGACGCCGACGCCGAAGAAGCCGATCTTGTTCGAGCGCGGGTAGTAGCAGATCTCGTTCGGCTCGTTCTTGCCGTACGTGAGGAGCGTCAGCGGCCCGCGGAACGCATGCGCGACGCCCGTGCTGGGCGGCCGTCCGACGATCGAGCCGCGCCGCACCGGAAACTCCTCGTCACCGAGCAGGCAGGTCCCCTCCCCGTCGAGTACGACGAAGAACTCCTCCTCGACCGAGTGGCAGTGGGGCGGGCAGTTGAGCTTGCCTTCCGGGACGATCTCGTGCCGCATGCCCGTCCGCCGGCCCCCGGCAGTTCCGCGCAGGTCGCGCTCGACGCCGCCGCAGTCGCCCTTCTCCCACTCCTCGGCGTCGGCCTCGTCGACGTTGACGATGTTCTTCGGCCGCGGCGACGGCTCGCCGAAAACGAGCGGCTCGGCCTGAGCCTCGACGTCCCAGGGATCGTCGGTGCGGCCCTCGACCCACGGGTAACCCAATCGAATCGCCCGTGACCGCGGTAGCCAGCCGAGTTCCGTGGGATGCCGCGTCCCGTAGATGAGGACCTCGAGCCCCTCGGGCCCGCCGCGGAGCGTGTGCTCCTCGTGGTCGGCGAGATGGACGATGCAATCGCCGGGACGGAGCTCGTAGACCTGCTCGTCCTGCCAGGAAAAGCCGGAGCCACCGAGGACGAAGACGAGCTCCTCGGCGGCGCCGTGCGAGTGGGGAGGAGTCGAGAGCCGGCCCGGGTCGATGCGGACGCGGTTGACGCCGATGCCGACACAGCCGACCGCGTCGCCGAGCCGCTGCCAGTCGGCGGCCATCTCGCCCTTCTCCCGGCGATGGGCTTCGACGTCGTCCCAGTGCGCGATGTGCTCGGTGACGGCTACTGCTCGATCTCCTTCGCCGAGCCGGCGCCGATCTCGGCCTTCATCTTCGCGAGCTCGTCGTCGACCTTCGACTTCGACGTGAGCTGGGCGAGCTCACGGTCGAGCTGCGTCTGGTCACCCGAAGTGAAGTCCTCGAGGGTCCCGGACTCGATCAGCTCGTCCATCGCCGACGCGCGCGCCTGCATTTCCTCGGTCTTGTTCCGCGCGCGCTCGATCGCCGCGCCGGTGTCCGCCATCTGGTCGCCGATGCCGGTCGAAGCCTCGCCGATCCGCACCGAGGCCTCGGCGGCCGAGTACTGGGCCTTCATGACTTCCTTCTGGCTCCGGAACGACTCGATCTTCGCCGAGAGCGCCTTCTCATTCGCAACGAGCTTCTCCTGCTGGGCCTCGAGCTCCGCGACCTGCCGGTCGAGGTCCTGGAGCTGCGTCTGCGCCGCGGTCTTGCGCTCGAGCGCCATTCGCGCCAGGTCCTCGCGGTTCTGGGCGAGCGCCTCGCGCGCCTGCGCCTCGAGCTTCGGAACGCTCGCCTCGAGCTTGTCCGACTGAAGCTGCAGCCGCTTCTTCGCGGTCACGACGTCGGCAATGCCGCGTTTGACATTCTGGAGCAGCTCGAGCTGCTTCTCGTACGAGTAGTCGAGTGTCTCGCTCGGGTTCTCCGCCCGGTTCAGAAGGCTGTTCCACTTCGCCTTGATGATCGCCATCGTGCGGTCCATGAGCCCTGCCAAGGTTTCCTCCTCGTCGCTGGTTCCGAAGTAGCCTATCTCTGCAAATGCTGGTTGAGCGAAGCATGGATCCCGGTTGGCTTTCGAACGCCTACCTCGTCGCGGACGAGGAGGGCGGCACGGCCCTGTTCGTCGACTCCGGCGCACCGATGGAGCCGTTGGTCGAGGCTGCGAAGACCTGGAACGTCGAAGCCGCGGCACGTGCTGAGGACCCACGCCCACCACGACCACATCGCCCACGAGGACGAGCTCGGAGTCGAGGTCGTCACCGGCTCACTCGAAGTGGGGCCCCTCAGCGTCGAGGCGCTTCTCACGCCGGGCCACTCGGACGACCATCTCGCCTTTGTCGTCAACACCGAGCTCTGTTTCTCCGGCGACATCCTCTTCAAGGACGCCGTCGGCGGCGGCAGCGACGTGCCGGCGATCCGAGCCTCCGTGATGGATGTGCTCATGGGGCTCCCGCCGGAGACACGCGTCCTGCCCGGCCACACTGACGAGACGACGATCGGCCGCGAGTGGGAGGAGAACCCGTTTGTTCGCGTCTGGCGGGGTCTCGAGCCGGAGGGCGACGAGCCGTGCCGGGTCGGCGGGGAGGAGGCGGTGCTCGTCGTCTGGTCGCCCGACTACGACGGCAAGGGCAAGGCGCTCGTCCGCTTCACCGACGGCCGCGAGGCGATCGTCGGCGGCTCGCACATCGAGCGCGGCTAGCCATAGGATCCAGTTCGAAAGTATTGGATCCGAAAGCGGCTCTTTATTGCCATCCGATGCCTGTGATACGCTCTTTGGGATCCCAAATGATTGAACTTGGATCCATAACGCTCGTCGAAGAGGCATTCCTGGCGCAGTTCGAGGAGAACCAGGGCGTCGAGAGGCACGCTCTCTGCACCGCTGAGCTTGCAGAGTGCACCTGCCCGGAGTTCTGCGAGCGCGACCACGACACCGACTAGGAGGGCCCCCCGATGACCCCTGCGCGGAACGGCGTCTCGCCGAACGGCCACGCATCCGACGATTTCGACGCTCCGCGCTGGCGCGGCATTCAGCGCCCGTACACGACCAAGGACGTTGCGCGGCTGCGCGGCCCGGTGCACGTGGAGCACACGCTCGCCCGGCTGGGCGCCGAGCGGCTCTGGCGGCTACTGAAAGGCGACGAGCACGTCGCGGCGCTCGGCGCCATGACAGGCGGCCAGGCCGTCCAGATGGCCAAGGCCGGTTTGCAGGCGATCTATGTCTCGGGCTGGCAGGTTGCCGCCGACGCGAACCTGTCCGGTCAGACGTACCCGGACCAGAGCCTCTATCCGGCAGACAGTGCGCCTGCGCTCGTGCGGCGCCTGAACAACGCGCTCCTGCGCGCCGGGCAGGTCGAGGCCGTCGAGGGCGCGCACGTCGACTGGCAGTTGCCGATCCTCGCCGACGCGGAAGCCGGCTTCGGTGGACCGCTCCAGGCTTATGAGCTCATGCGGGCGATGATCGAAGCGGGCGCCGCGGGCGTCCACTACGAGGATCAGCTCGCTGCCGAGAAGAAATGCGGCCATCTCGGCGGGAAGGTACTCGTGCCGACGAGCCACTTCATCCGGACACTGACGTCCGCGCGCCTTGCGGCCGACGTCGCCGGCGTGCCGACAGTGCTTCTCGCTCGCACCGACGCACTCAGCGCGACGCTCCTCACGAGCGACGTCGACCCGATCGACCAGGAGTTCACCACCGGCGAGCGCACCCCCGAGGGGTTCTTCCGGATCCGCGAGGGGCTCGAGCCGGTGATCGCCCGCTCGCTCGCCTATGCGCCGTACGCGGACATCCTCTGGTTCGAGACCTCGACGCCCGATCATGGGCGAGGCGCGCGAGTACGCGCAGGCGATCCACGAGCGCTTCCCCGGCAAGCTCCTCGCCTACAACTGCTCGCCTTCCTTCAACTGGCGGCGCCACCTCGACGACGCCCAGATCGCCACCTTCCAGGACGACCTCGCTGCGCTCGGCTACCGGTTCCAGTTCGTGACGCTCGCCGGCTTCCACGCGCTCAACGCGTCGCTCTTCGAGCTCGCGCACGGCTACGCGCAGGATGCGATGACGTCGTACGTCGCCCTTCAGGAGCACGAGTTCGAGCTGGAGCAGCACGGCTACACGGCGACGCGCCACCAGCGCGAGGTCGGGGCCGGCTACTTCGACGCGCTCCTCCAGGCGCTCGGCGAAAGCTCGACGCTCGCGCTCACCGGCTCCACGGAAGAAGCTCAGTTCGTGCCGTGAGCCGCGTCGAGACGCTGCCGGAGGGAGTCGAGCTCCTCGCCCCGGGCGACGACGAGGTCCTCTCACCAGAAGCGCTGGCCTTCGTCGTCCGGCTCCACCGCGAGCTGAACCCGACCCGCCTCGACCTGCTCGAGCGCCGCGCCCGTCGCCAGGCCGACCTCGACGAAGGGGCGCTTCCGGATTTCCTGCCGGAGACGCGCGACGTGCGCGAGGGAGATTGGCGCGTCGCGCCGACGGCGCCCGATCTCGTCGACCGCCGAGTCGAGATCACGGGGCCCGTCGACCGGAAGATGATGATCAACGCCCTCAACTCCGGAGCGCGTGTCTTCATGGCCGACTTCGAGGACGCGTTCTCGCCCACCTGGCAGAACGTCATCGAAGGGCAGCGCAACCTCGCCGACGCCGTCCGCGGCACGATCGAGCTCGAGACCGAGGCGAAGACGTACCGGTTGAACGAAGAGACGGCAGTCCTCGTCCCGCGACCGCGCGGCTGGCACCTGCCCGAGCGCCACGTGCTCGTCGACGGCGAGCCGATCTCCGCCAGCCTCTTCGACTTCGGGCTCGCCTTCTTCCACAACGCCGCTGAGCTGATCGACCGGGGCTCGGGCCCGTACTTCTACCTCCCCAAGCTGGAGAGCCACCTGGAAGCCCGCCTCTGGAACGACGCGTTCGAGCTCGCCCAGGACGACCTCGGCATCCCGCGCGGCACGATCCGCGCGACGGTCCTCATCGAGACGATCCTCGCCGCCTTCGAGATGGACGAGATCCTCTACGAGCTGCGCGAGCACGCCTCCGGGCTGAACGCCGGGCGCTGGGACTACATCTTCAGCGTGATCAAGAAGTTCCGCTCACGGCCAGAGTTCACGCTTCCCGACCGGGCAGACGTGACGATGACCGTTCCGTTCATGCGCGCGTACACGGAGCTCCTCGTCGCAACGTGTCACAAGCGTGGCGCGCACGCGATGGGGGGCATGGCCGCCTTCATCCCGTCCCGGAAGGATCCCGCCGTCAACGAGGTGGCGCTCGAGAAGGTGCGGCAGGACAAGGTGCGCGAGGCCGGCGACGGTTTCGACGGGACGTGGGTCGCCCACCCGGATCTCGTGCCGGTCGCGACCGAGGTCTTCGACGGCGTCCTCGGCGAGCGGCCGAACCAGCGCGAGCGGCTCCGCGACGACGTGCAGGTCTCGGCTGCCGAGCTCCTCGCCGTCCCGGAAACGCCCGGCGAGGTGACCGACGAAGGCGTTGCCACGAACGTTCGCGTCGGGATCGGCTATCTCGACTCGTGGCTGCGCGGCGTGGGCGCGGCCGCGATCGAGAACCTGATGGAGGACGTGGCGACGGCCGAGATCTCGCGTTCGCAGCTCTGGCAGTGGCTGCACCACGGGCGGGTCGAGCGCGCGCGCGTGCTAGAGGAGATCGAGCGAGTCGAGGCGCCGGAGGATGCCAAGGAGGTCTTCGCCGAGGTTGCGCTCGCCGACGACTTCGTCGAGTTCCTCACCCTCCCGGCCTACAAGCGGCTATGAGCCTCGACACGACGAAAGCCGACGAGATTGCGCTCGTCCTCGAGGAGGCGATCGTCTCCGGGGAGCTCGAGCCGGGGCGCGTGCTTCGCCAGGAGGAGCTCTCGGACCGGTTCGACGTCAGCAGGACGCCGATCCGCGAGGCGCTCCGCCGCCTCGCCGCGCTCGGTCTCGTCTCGTTCGTCCCCAACCGCGGGGTTCGTGTGCGGACGATCACGCCCGAGGAGCTGCGCGAGGCGTTCCTCGTCCGAGCCGAGCTCGAGTCGCTGGCGACCGAGATCGCGGCACCGAAGTTCACCCCCGCGGACCTCGAGGAGCTGGAAGCAGCGGAGGAGTCGTTCAGCACGGCAACGCAGGCGCTGCGAGCGCGCTCGGGCGAAGGAGCCGACCGCTGGCGAATGACGCACGACTGGGTGCTTGCGAACCACGGCTTTCACGACGTCATCTACCGCGTGGCCGAGACGCCTCTGATCGAACGGCTCGCCAAGAGCGCGCGACGGTCCTTCTCGGGCCATGCGGTGTGGGCCCCCGGCGGCTCGGAGACCGATGCGCTCTATGCGCGCAACGACGCCGAGCACAAAGCGATCCTCGCTGCGCTGCGGGCCGGTAACCCCGCAGGGGCGAGAGCGCTTGCCCGCGAGCACGTCATGCACTCGTTCGAGTTGCTCTCGCACGTCCTCGAGCGGCTGGGAACCGGCGAGCGGCACCTACGCATGGAACGCGGCTAGCCGCTCGGCCTCCTCGTTCAGCTCGGCCCGGGCCGTCTTCGAGAGCCGGCCGAACGGCTCGAGGCTGATGCGCCCCTTCTCGTAGCGCCAGACGCCCGCAACCTGGCCGTCGACGAGAAACGTGTTCACGGAGTGGGGGGTCCGCGTGTTGAAGACGCGCGGCCGGTGCTCCTCCGGCAGGATCCCCGTGCGGCGCGCGTGGACGAGGAGCGTCGCGTCCCAGACCGGGAGGAAGCGAGCAGGCGCCGGCGTGTCGGGGTCGGGCAGCGGGGCGCGGGGGAGGTCGAGCAGCTCCTTGCCCTGCTCGTCCCGGAAGCGCCGGAGCTCGATCCGCTCGAGGACGGGTCGGAGCGCGGTGACGTTGAGGCCGGCCCAGTCGGCGATGTCGTTCACCCGTGCGGGGCCGAAGCCGCCGAGGTAGCGGCGGGCGAGCAGCTCGATGCCCTCGTCCTCGGACGCGGACTCGGGACCGACCCAGTCCTCGGCCAGCGCGTAGAGGTCTGCGCGGCGGCGCTCCCACGTTCCCGACGGAGGCACGCGAACGAGGTCGGCCCAGAAAGCGGCCAGGCCGAGCCGCTGGCCGAGCAGCTCCTCGAGCTCGGCGCGGCTGAGGGTCGATTCCGCGAGCCCGCGCCTCACTTTTCTGTCGTTGGCCGCGATCTCACGCGCCGTGACCCCGCGGCCGTGGGTCCGCAACCACCACTCGACGCTGCGCTCGGCGGATCCCGACGACGAACGGCCAGTAATCGCCCTTCGAGACGAGGTGGATCGTGGCCCGCATCATCGACCCCTGGACAATGGTGCGCCGCTCGAGCGCGCGCGTGACGGCGTCCCGCTCGAGCCCGGCGAGCCGGGACCAGAGCCCGATGTACATCGAGGGTGCGTACTGCGCCTGAATCCCCGCGATGCGATCGAGGGCCTTGGGGATGGGCGTCCTTGCCCGCTCGAGCAGGAGCTGCCGAGCAAGCAGCGCACGATTCAGCTCGCGTTTGGTGAGGGTTCGGACGTCTTTGCTCGCCATTTCCTCCGGGCGGCATTTTGAGCGACACGCCAACCGTCCTACACTTTGAGGGAATCGGGGCATGAGTAGGAGGGGGAGAACGATGCTGCGCTCGAACGGCGATCGACGCCGCTTGCGGCGAGGGGGTCTTGCGACGGCCGGCCTGATGTGCGGGCTCGTCTTCGCGGTTGCCGTTACAGCAGCAACGGTCTCGGCGCAGAACGGCTCGCGCGTGCAGCTGCGCTCGCTCAAGGACGCTCACAACACGAAGAGCCTCTGGGCGAACGCGGCGAAGCCGGCGCCGGTGCGCGGTACGAGAGTCGGCGTCCACGCACGGAAGTTCCGCCCTCTCGCGCTGGACACCGCCGGGCTGAGATCCGTGCTCGCTCTGGCGCCACGAGAGCGCACGATCGCGGCTCGCAACGAACCCCCTCGTCGTCTCGCTCCCGGCTCCGAACGGCTCATTCCATCGTTTCGCGCTTGCAGGAGTCGGCGATCATGGCACCCGGCCTCGCCAGGCTCCATCCCGGGATCAAGACGTACAGCGGGCGAGGCATCACCGACGCCACGGCGACGATCCACGCAGACCTGTCACCGCTCGGCTTCCGGGCATCGATCCGCTCGGCACGGGGCGCCTGGTACATCGACCCGTACTTCGTCGGTCGCACCCCTCGCGTCTACGCGAGCTACTACGCTCGGTCGCGCCCGCAACACGAACGGCACGTTCGTCGAGCGTGACTCCGGCTCTGCGAAGCTTCCGGTCGGCAAGACCGCGGAGCCCTCGACAGGCGATGAGCTGCGCACCTACCGGCTGGCTCTGATCACCGACCCGGGCTACGCCACGTACTTTGGCGGCCCGCCGAACGTGACTGCCGCGAAGGTCGCCCTGGTGAACCGCGTGACCCAGATCTACGAGGACGACCTCACGATCCGCCTGCAGCTGATCGCGAACAACGACCTGCTGAACCTCGATACCTGGGCCCAGGCGACTGCCCCCAACGGGCCGTGCGGGGCTGCAGCCTGCTTCACGCAGTCCGCAGGTCACCGGCTGTTCGAGCACCAGCCGCGCCCGCTACGTGATCGGCCAGATCATCGGCGCATCGAATTACGACATCGGCCACCTCGCGCTGGGTCAGCCCGGTGGTGGCGTCGCCGAGCTCGGAGTGGTCGGCCGCTCGAACAAGGCAGGTGGCTGCACGGGTGTCCCGACCCCGGTCGGAGACTTCTTCGCCGTCGACTACGTCGCCCACGAGATGGGCCACCAGTTCGCCGGCAACCACACGTTCAACGGCAACCAGCTCAACTGCTCCGGCGGCAACCGCAACGGGGCGACGTCCGTCGAGCCGGGCAGCGGCCAGTCGATCATGGCCTACGCGGGTATCTGCCTGACGGACGACGAGCAGCCGCACAGCGACGGGTACTTCTCGCAGCGCAGCCAGCAGGAGATCACGGCCTACGTCTCCGCCAACCTGGGGCCGATAAACGAGGTGCAGACCGTTTCGCTACGCCACTTCGGCGGCGGTAACGAGGTCCAGGTCGTCACCTTCGGGCAGGGCTACGGGCCGGTCGCCACGATCGCGCCTCTGAACCGCGCCATCAACCCGCCCCCGAGCGGGACGTCTCGTGGCGGCGCCGAGGAGAACGGCACGACCGTCACGATCGCGACCGGCTCCGCGCACTCGCTCCAGGTCGGTGACGTCGCCACGATCTCTGGCGTCGCCGAAGCGGGCTACAACGGCACGTTCACGGTCACGGCCGTCCCGAGCACGAGGTCGTTCCAGTACACGAACGCGGTCACCGGCCTTCCGGTGTCCGGCGGCGGAACGGTCACGCCTGCAGTGGCCGGCGCGCACTCGACTGGCACGACCGCGACGATCAAGACGACTACTCCGCACGACCGGTCGGCGGGCGACGTCGTCACGATCTCGGGCGTCGGCGTTGCGGGCTACAACGGCACGTTCACGATCACCGCCGTCCCGACGCCGAACACGTTCCAGTACACGATCGCGGGCGCATTGGCGGACTCGGGAGGCGGCTCGGCGGCGTACTTCTCTCCGTTCCGCGTGCGTATCGGCGGCAACGACTCCGACCTCATCGGCGGCGGCGGGCTCCCGTACACGAGCGCGAACCTGACCACCGCGATCAATGCCATCTGCCGGCTTTCCCGGCACGGCGACCGTGACCGGCGCCACGGCGACGGGCTTCACCGTCACCTACACAGGCGCTTCCGCGGGCCTCGATGTTCCCAACATCGAGATCGTCGAGCTCAGCTGCGACGGCTGCTTCTCCTCCGTCGAGGAGACGAACCACGGCGGGGCCAGCGACTCGTTCACGCTCAACTACGACGGCAACGTCTCCGCTCCGATTACGAACGGCGTCAACTACACGGCGGCGGACATCCAGGCCGCGCTGCTGCCGCTCCTTCCGACGGGCGGCACCGCCACCGTTGCAGGATTCGGCGGCAGCTCGTTCAACAACACGGGCTTCCAGGTCACGTACGGCGGCACCCTCGGCAATATCGACGTCCCGGTGCTGATCGCGGTACAGGACTTCACGTCGGGTGCGTCGGGCTTCGCCGGCGAGACCGACAAGGGCGGCCCGTGGACAACAAGGGCACGGTCACGTCGACCGGCAACACCGCACCGGTCGTCACCGTCCCGGCCGGCTACACGATTCCGCTGCGCACCCCATTCGCGCTCACGGCGAGCGCAACGGATCCGGACGGCGACACGATCCTCTACTCGTGGGAGCAGAACGACATCGGATCGGCGGGCTCGTCGCTCCTCAACAACGTGAAGACGAACGGGCCACTCTTCGCCATGTTCTCCAGGTCGGCGCCGGTCACCGAGGAGGAGACGCTCCTCTACAACTCGCCGCACGAAAACCACGTCACGACGAGCCCGACTCGCGTCTTCCCGGATCTCGAGCAGATCCTGGCCAACAACACGAATGCCGACACCGGCGCCTGCCTGTCGGGCCCGATCGCGCCCCCGGTGCCGATCCCGGTCAAGGAGTGCTTCTCCGAGTTCCTGCCGACCTCCGCCTACGTGTCGCCGACGCTGCACTTCCGCGTGACGGCACGCGACCTCCATCCGGGAGGCGGTGGCAATAGCAGCGCTGATCTGACGGTGACTCTTGCCGAGAACGCCGGCCCGTTCCGCGTCACCTCTCCCAATACCAACGTCGACTGGCCCGCCGGCATCTACCAGACGATCACCTGGGACAAGGCCAACACGGACCTCCCTCCCATCAGCGCGTCACACGTCAACATCAGCCTGTCCACAGACGGCGGCTTCACGTATCCGTATGTGCTGGCCGCGAATACTCCTAACGACGGCTCGGAGGGCCTGTGGATGCCCGACCGACTCACCAATGCAGCCCGCGTCAAGATCGAGGCCGCCGGAAACATCTTCTTCGACGTCTCGAACGTGAATTTCAGGATACCTCCGACACCGCCTCCGCCGCCGCCGCCCATCGAACCACCACAGCCACCACCGCCACCTCCACCTCCACCTCCACCTCCGCCGGTGGTGCGCTGCCGTGTGCCAAACGTGATCGGACTGACGCTCGGCACTGCCCGGACGCGAATCCGGGCCAGGCATTGCCGCGTTGGGAGGGTCCGCAGGGCGCGCTCGAGACGCGTTGGCCGAGTCGTCGGCCAGAGCCCGCGGGGCGGCGCGGTACGTGCGCGGAACTTCAAGGTGAACCTGGTTGTCGGCCGGAGGTAGCAGGCGGCCGTCGCCCGCCCTTTCCGTTCATTGATTTTCCACTATCAGGGTGCTATGAACCATCGGTTACAAGTCGGGAGTGGGCCAAATGCTCGTAGGCTCGAGCTAGCGAGCTAGAACGGGGGAGGACAGTTGCGTCGCAAGCGGATCATCTCGATCGTCGTTGTCGGTGTGGCGGCATTCGCCGCGCTCGTCTCTGGAAGCCGGCACTGGACCGGCGCGCCCGCATCTGCGGCGCCGGCCCGGTACGTGCCTGTTCCGGGCGAGGAGTTCGGTGCGCAGGACACCTACTGGAACGACCGGTGACGTATCCGACCGGCCACTTCAACCCGGCCTGGCTGCGCGCGCCGCGACGGCACAGGACGCACGCATCGCCAGCCGCGGCCGTCGCATCGGCGGCGACCCGCCGGCCGCCTGGACGGCCCTCGGCCCGCAGCCGGAGCGGATGACCGGCTGTACGGGTTGCTACGACTACGACAACGACCGAGGGCCGCGTCAACGCGATCGTGGTCGATCCGACGACGACCACGCAACGGCTCGATCGTCGCCTATGCGGCCACTGTCGGCGGCGGGGTCTGGAAGACGACCAACTGCTGCAGCAGCTCGACGACGTGGAGCGTCACGACCGACGATCCGCTCATCTCCACGACTCGCGATCGACACCCTCGACGATCGATCCGAACGACCACAACACGGTCTACGCGGGCACGGGTGATCTCAACTACGGCTCCTTCTCGATGGGCAGCCAGGGCATCCTGAAGTCGACCGACGCCGGCGCCACCTGGACCGTGCTCGGCGCCGACGTGTTCGGCCCGGCGTTACACGAGCCGCCGGGCCAGTTCCCGCAGTACGACGCGGTCGGCAAGGTGCGCGTCGATCCCGAACAACAGCAGCAAGGTCGTCGCCGGCACGAAGAAGGGCGTCTTCGTCTCCTACAACGGCGGCGACAGACTGGACCGGGCCCTGCTCGACGAACAGCTTCACCGACGCAGCGGCAGGACATCACGGGCCTCGAGCTCTCGAACATGGGCGGCGGCGTCACGCGGATCATCGCCGCGGTCGGCGTGCGCGGCTTCGCCACGACCGTGCAGTACGACCTCGGCAAGAACGGCGCGAACGGGCTCTACAGCGCGCAACGTGCCCTCCAGCGGCTGCCCGACGCTTCACGTCGATCGCGTCAGCAACGCGAACGGCTTCGTCTACGGCACCGCGGTCACCGGCAGCCCGTACACGACCGGCGCGAACATGAACGCCGGCAGCGGCGTCGCCTACGCGAACCCGACGACCGGCGACCAGCTCGGCCGGATCGACATCGCGGTCGCGCCGAGCAACCCGCAACGTGATCTACGCGCAGGTGCAGTCGATCGCACCGAACAGCAACGGCGGCTGCGGCAGCGCCCCGGCTGCCAGCTCGGCGTCTGGGCGACGCACAACGGCGGCACCTCCTGGACGTTCATGGCCGGCTCGCAGGGCCCGTCGCCTCGGGCGGCTGCGGCTTCGACTATCCGCAGAACTGGTACGACCAGGGCCTCGCGGTCGACCCGAACAACGCCGACCGCGTCTTCGTCGACACCTATCGACGTCTGGTTCGCGACCCGCACCGGCATCACGTTCACCGACGTGACCTGCGGCTACAACGGCGCGAACGGCCACGTCGTCCACGTCGACCAGCACGCGCTCGCGTTCGTGCCCGGCTCGTCGAGCATCCTGCTGATCGGGAGCGACGGCGGCGCCTTCGCGACCACGCAACGCCGACATCGCCGTGCCCGGCCACGCCGACGTTCGTTCAACATGGACAACGGCCTGAACACGATCGAGTTCTACTCGGGCGACATCAGCGGCAACTTCGCGACCTCGCCGAATCCGTCGGCGGCCGGCGGCGCGCAGGACAACGGCGCCGAGCGTCGGTCGGCTTCAGCGGCTACCCGACGGGCCCGGCGCAGTGGCAGATGACGGTCGGCGGCGACGGGTTCTACGCCCGCATCGACCCCGTCGGCACCGGGCTCGAGCCCGCGCTACTTCGTCGGCAACAACAGCGGCGGCATGTCGCGCTGCGTCAACGAACTGCCTCGCCGGCGGCGCGGGCTACGCGAGCGTCACCGGGCGGCTGGAGCGGCGACACGCGGTCGTTCATCCAGCCCTTCGACCTCTTCCACGGCGGGCTGCCGGGCGGCGACGACTGCGCTGCCGGCCGGCATCGCCGGGTGGCTGCGGCCACCTCGTCGACGGGACGACGCGCGTCTGGGAGACGATCACGGGCGGCAACGCCAGCGATGACCGGGAGCTGGTACGTCACGAACAACCCGACGACCCAGAACATGACCAAGCAGACGCTCGGCAACCGCTCGTTCATCAACCAGGTCAAGTACTCGCCCAAGTGGTCGAGCGCAGGCGATCGTCGGCACGAACGACGGCAACGTCTGGATCGGCTTCAACCTCGGGACGGGCATCGCCGTCGCAGGCGAACTGGGTGAACGTCACCGGCGAGCAACACCGTCCTACCGAACCGCCCGGTGCTCGGGATCGCGCTCGACCCGTCGGCGCCCGACGCGCGAGCCTGGCGATCGGCTACGCGGCGATCGGCGGCTTCAACGCGAACACGCCGACGACCCCGGGCCACGTCTTCCAGGTCACGTGCACGGCGAACTGCGCCACGTTCACGTGGGTCGACAAGACGCGGCAACCTGCCCGACATCCCGGTCGACTCGGTCATCGTCAACCCGAAGATCCCCGCAGCAGGTCTTCGCCGGGACCGACTGGGGCGTGTACTACACCGACGACATCACGGTCGCGTCGCCGACCTGGTTCCGGTTCGAGAACGGGATGCCGCACACGATGATCTGGGACCTCCAGATCGACCGCGGCGCGACGACGCTCTCGGCCTGGACGCGCGGCCGCGGCGCCTATGTCTGGCCGCTGCCGGGCACGTGCCTCCACCTCCACCACCACCTCCGCCTCCACCTCCACCTCCGCCACCTCCGCCCCCGCCACCGCCACCTCCGCCTCCGCCTCCACCTCCGCCACCTCCGCCTCCGCCACCTCCGCCTCCGCCTCCACCACCTCCACCACCACCGCCACCACCTCCACCCCCGCCACCCCCGCCACCCCCGCCAACGGTGCGCTGCACCGTGCCGCGGGTGATCGGGTTCACGCTGAGCCGCGCGAGGACACGGATCCGCAATTCGCACTGCTCCGTCGGTCGCGTCCGCCGCGCTCGCTCGCGGCGCATCAACCGCGTGATCGGACAGAGCCCGAGGCCTGGTCAGGTCAGGCGCCGCGGCTTCCCGGTCAGCCTGGTGGTCGGCCGGCGCTAGTCACAAAACACACGGCAAACGAACAAGAGGGGCGCCATCTGGCGCCCCTCTTTCATTGAGTTGCACACGCGTTCAGTGTCGCGTCAGGCACCGCCCGCTGTCCCGAGGCTTGCGGTGACCTCTTCGATCGCGGCCTGTTCACGGGCGCTGACCTTCTCGTCTCCCTCCTCGTGAGCGTGGGCGACCTTGCTCGTGATGTTCAGGACGAAGGCCCGGTAGCCGTCGAGCTCTTCCGGCGTCGCCTTTTGCTCGAGGAGATCCGCCGCTTCGCGAAGCCGTCCGAGCCCTTGCTCGCGCAGCTTCTCCGGCGAGTCGTAGCGAGTGGCGTGTCCAGGCCCGGCAGACGCGATCTCGTCGAGCAACTCGCTCTCTCCTTGCTGCTTGCGAGCCTCGGCGTACGCCTTTGCCAGGGCGAAGGTCTCCCGAATACTTCCGCCTTTTTCGGCCGTGAGGACGATCATCCCGGCAGCGGCGGGACCGTCCGTCACGAGTTTCCATTCGTCCTCGGTGAAATCGCTCTTTGCGGTCATACATCCTCCTTTGGTGGCGGTGAAGCAAAAAGAAGCCCGGTTCGAGTGGCGATTTTAGTGAAGCTGGCGAGGGACGAAGCCGTCCGCATGCGTCAGGCCGCTGGCTCTGCATTCGGCTACGCTTGGCGGCTCCGGGGCTATAGCTCAGCTGGAAGAGCGCCTGGATCGCACCCAGGAGGTCGTCGGTTCGAGTCCGACTAGCTCCATTCGCGTTGTCGTCTCGACAAACGCAAGGCTTCGCAGCAGCCGGGAACGAGCCGTGACGCCAACCAGGCCAGGGGAAGTCAGCGTTTGACGGCGTACAGGCGCCACTCGCCGGGGATGCCTTTGAGCTCGCGCTGACCGCGGTCTTCGAAAGCAAGCCCAGAGCCGGCGACTAGGTCCTTCACGGTTGAGGAGACGAGCACCTCACCCGGCTCGGCGTTGGCGGCGACGCGAGCCCCCGTGTGCACGGCGATGCCGGCCACCTTGCCGTCGACGAGTTCGCACTCGCCCGTGTGCAGGCCGACCCGCACCTCCAGCCCGAGCTCCGGCATGGCTTCTGCGATCGCGCAGCCACAGCGAATCGCCCGCGCAGGGCCGTCGAAGGAGGCGAAGAAGCCATCACCAGCGGTGTCCAACTCCTGTCCGCGGAAACGCTCGAGCTGACGACGTACGAACTCGTGGTGTCGCTGCAAGAGCTCCCGCCAGCCCCGGTCCCCCAGAGAGGCCGCCTTCTCACTGGAGCCGACGATGTCCGAAAAGAGGACCGTCGCGAGCACCCGGTCTGGTTCGATCTCGGTCTGCCTGCCTGCCACCACGTCAGCCAGGAAGCTCTCCAGCGCTGCGAAGAGCGTTTCCTGATCGCCGAGTGCGGGCAAGAAGTCTGCGCCCGGCAGCTCCACCCAGCGGGCGCTCGGGATGTGATCGGCCAAGTAGCGCCCACTGCGGACGTCCCAATTTCCGCCCTCCTTCCGGTGCATGACGAGGGTCGGGACACGGATCAGGGGAAGCAGGTCGCACACGTCGACGTCGATGTTCATCCGGATGTAGGCGGCGGCTGCACCGGGGCTGACGCTGAGTCGGAAGACGCGAGCAGTGCTACGGCGCTCCTCTTCATTCGCGCCGGGGTTAATCATCCCGATGAACTCGTACGCGAAGTCGGCTTCGCCCCAGCGGCGCTCGACTTCGTCGGCTCGTCGCTGCGTCTCGTCTCGGGTGGGAAGCCACGGGAGGCTAGGGCTCTTCACGAAACGGGGGGACGAATTCATCAAGATCAGACCCGAGGTCCGTTCGGGATACGTGGCCGCAAACAGTACGGAAAGCGGGGCGGCATCGCCGAGCCCGAAGAGCACTGCGCGCTCGGACCCGACCGCGTCAAGGACCGCGCGGATGTCGTCCATGCGCATCTCCAGCGTGGGGACGCCCATGTCACGGTCGGACATGCCGATTCCGCGCTGATTGACCCTGAGCAAGCGGCAGATCGAGGCGAGTCGCGTGAAGAACCGGGCCTTGAAGGGAATCTCCCAATCCAGCTCGATGTGCGAGATCACGTCGACGGCGACGAGGTCGGGGGGGACCTTCACCCACCACCTGGTAGGCGATGTTGACGGTCCCGCTCTTCGCGTAGTGCGTTTCTGGCTGCACCTGCACAGTCTTGCGTGTCCCGTGGTCAGTCACGACTTGATCAAGTCCATTAGACCTTCGGGAGGGTTTGAAAGCTGTCCGGTTAGGTCCATCCCGCTTCCCTGACCGGCGTCCCGCTCCCGCCGGGCAGAGCCCGGCTCCGCGGGACGCCTCGCGCCGCTCAGCCCCCTCCTGCGAGCGGGCCGTGTGACCCAACACTGTCCCACTCGCATACGGGGCCTGAGCGACGCGTCAGGAAACCGGGAAAGCACTACCTCACCTACCAGCTCCATCCTGCTTCCCTGAGCGGCGTCCCGCTCCCGCCGGGCAGAGCCCGGCTCCGCGGGACGCCTCGCGCCGCTGAGCGCCGGCGCTCTCCTCGACAGATCCGAAATGCACCAAATCCTCGTATGACTGGCGACAGGTTGGGGCGAATGCGTATCCTCGCAGGGCCGACAGCAGCATCGAACGACGAAAGAGAGGCGGTATCCGTGCACTTGAACGAGGTCGGCCACGCCGGGTGAACGTCCTCGTCGAAGCCGGCCGCCTAGCGGAGGAGGGAACGCCGTTCGGACTGGCTACCGTGGTCGCGGTCGAGCGGCCGTCCTCGGCACGAGTCGGCGACCGGGCGCTTGTGACCGCGGACGGCGAGCTGCACGGCTGGGTTGGCGGCGCGTGCACAGAGCCGGAGGTCGTCCGGTTGGCACTCGTGGCGCTCGCCGACGGCGAACCGCGCCGTGAGCGGATCGAGAGCCGCTGCGCGTCCGAAGGCGCGGTCGAGGTGCTGATCGAGCCCCACCGGCCCGCGCTCTTGCTGTCGGTCGTCGGCGACGCCCCGGCGGCGCGGACGCTGCGCGAGCTCGCCGGAGTGCTGGGCTGGAGGAGGACGTCGACGATCGAGGGTGCTGACGCAGTCGTCATCGCCTCGATGGGCCACGGCGACGAAGAGGCTCTCGAGGCAGCGTTGGCGTCGGGCGCAGGCTACGTCGGTCTGGTGGCGAGCGCGAAACGCGCTGCGTCCGTGACCGCGGAGCTTCGCGAACGAGGGGTGGACGAGGAGGCGCTGGTGCGCATGCGCAGCCCGGCAGGCCTCGATCTCGGGCCGTCCGCCCAGGAGGAGATCGCGGTTGCGATCCTCGCCGAGCTCGTCGCCTGGCGGCACACGCGCGGACCGTCGCCCGCGGAGCTCGTGGAGGATGCGGTCGACCCGGTCTGCGGCATGACCGTCGCCGTCGCCGCCGCCAAGGAGACAGCCGTTCGCGACGGCATCACCTACTACTTCTGCGGCGCGCACTGCCGCAAGCAGTTCGAAGCCGCACCGGTCTGACTCGGCTCGAGAGCTAGCTGAGGGCTAGTTCAAACTTCGGCGTGGATGCGAGTGGTCGCCTCGCGCAGGCGCCCGCCCGCGCGCGCTGCCCGGACAGCCAGGATCTCGGCGAGGATCGAGACCGCCGTCTCGGCGGGGGTCTGCGCGCCGATGTCGAGGCCGCATGGGCCGGAGACCCGCTCGAGCGCTGTCTCGTCGACTCCCGCCTCGAGGAGGCGCTGGCGCCGCCGCTCCTGGTTCTTGCGCGAGCCGAGCGCTCCGATGTAGAACGCATCGGTCTCGAGCGTGCCCGAGATCATCGGGACGTCGAACTTGTCGTCGTGAGTCAGGATGACGACCGCGGTCGCGTGGTCAGGCTGCACCTGGGCGAGGGCCTCTTCCGGCCACGCGATAACAATCTCCTCCGCGCTCGGCAGCCGCTCCGGGGTCGCGAAGCGGGCTCGCGCGTCCGCGACGATCGGCCGCCAACCGATCTCCCGGGCCGCACGGCAGAGCGCCTCGGCGGTGTCGATCGCGCCGTAGATCAACAGTCGCGGGGGAGGCCCGTAAACGTCGGCGAAGACATCGCGGCCGGCAATCTCGACGATGCGGCTCCGTCCGTCTCGGATGAGCTGCGGCGCCCGCTCGGCGACCTCATCCGGCGCGTCGCCCACGCGCTCGCCGCCCTCCGTCACAAGCAACTCGGCACCCACGTCCCCACCGTCGAGCACCGTCAGCACGACCGCCCGCTCGTCGCGCTCGGCGACTTGCAGTAGCCGCTCGACGAGCGGCCCACGCACCTCGTCCACGAAGACGTCGATCTCGCCGCCGCAAGGTAGGCCGACGCTCAGCGCAAGGTCGTCCGAGATCCCGTAGGTCAGGAGCCGGGGCGGCCCGCCGGCCAGCACCTCGCGTGCGCTCTCGTACACCTCGTTCTCGACACAGCCGCCGGAAACGGAGCCGGCGAGCTCCCCGCTCGCGGAGATCGCGAGCTTGGCGCCGATCGGCCGCGGCGCCGACCGCCGCGTAGCGACGACCGTCGCGAGAGCGACGCGGTCACCGCGCGCGAGCCAGCGGTGGATGTCGTCACGGATCTCGCGCACATGGAGAAATCTACATCCTGGTTTGATTCTCTCGCCCTCGGTGGTAAGGTCGCCCGGCGGGGGCGTTGCGGCTGGAGGTTCTTTATGCAAGGCAACACGGGGAGCCGGTCAGGAGTCCTGCAGTGGGTCGTCGTGCTGGTGGTCGGCGTCTTGGTCGTCACTGTGGTCCTCGGGCTGAGCCTGATTCCGCGCCTCAGCGACGGGCAGAAGGTCCTGGACGCGGCCAGGCCGGCGTTCACCCCTGAGCGTGTCGCCGGCGCGCGGGCCGGCATCAACATCATCTCCAAGGACGTCGACATGGCGGATCCGATCGGGACCGCACGGGGCACGGGCGCGGCCGAGGTGCCGAAGTTGATCGCGTTCGTCTCGCAGCAGACCGGGCTCTCGCAGGCCGAGGTCCTGGCCGCGCTGCAGAAGAACTTCCCGCACACGACGGCGCTCCTGCAGGCGATCCCGCTCTCAGCGGTGACGGCGGAGCTGCCCGGCCTCCTCGTCTTCCTCGAACAGACGCTTCATGTGTCGCAGGCGCAGCTGCTCGCGGCGCTGAAAGAGAATTTCCCGGCGATCACACAGGCGATCACCAATTTGCCGACGCTGACCAACGGGTGGGACAACATCCAGAACATGAACGGGTCCACGAGCTTCGCCGGCACGCCCGTGCAGACCGTGCCGCAGCTGAGGACGTATTTCAGCTCGGATCTGATCCCCGTTCTGGAGCGTCAGCAGAGCAACTTCTCCAGTCTCGACGGGACCTCTGCCGTCAACTGGGTCGCGCCCCTCCTGTTGATTGTCGGGCTGGTCGTGATCCTGTTCGCGGCGCTGATGATCGCGCTGAACCTCAAGGGATCCGTATCGCGCGGAAAGGCCATGGCGAGCGCGTCGGTCGTCGTCGCCGTCGGTGTGTTCGTGGTTGCGCTCGTGTCCGTCCTCTCGCTGGTCCCGCGGGTCAGCAACGGGCAGAAGCTGCTCGATGCCCTGCGCCCCGCCAACAACGCCGCACGCGTGCACGGCGACCGCGCCGGGATCAGCATGGTCTCCGCGATCGTCGACACGGAGGACCCGATCATGACCCCGCAGGGCGGCGCCGCAGCCGAGGTGCCGAAGTTGATCGCGTTCGTCTCGAAGCAGACCGGGCTCTCGCAGGCCGAAGTCCTCGCCGCGCTGCAGAAGAACTTCCCGCACACGACGGCGCTCCTGCAGGCGATCCCGCTCTCAGCGGTGACGGCGGAGCTGCCCGGCCTCATCACATTCCTCGAAGACACGCTTCATGTGTCGCAGGCCCAGCTGCTCGCGGCGCTGCAGGCGAACTTCCCGGGGCTTGCCCAGTCGATCACCAACCTGCCGACGGTGACCAACGGGTGGAACAACGTCCAGGGGATCGACGGGGCCACGCGCTTCGACGGCACGCCGATCAAAACCGTGCCTGACGTTCGTACGTACTTCAGTTCGGACGTGATCCCGGTGCTGGAGACCCAACGAGGCAACTACGAGAACCTCGTATCGACCTCGCGCATCGACTTCATCGGGCCCCTGGTCCTGGCCGTCGGCATCGTCGTGATCATCTACGGGCTGCTCATGCTCTTCCTGGCCTGGCGCCTGGAATCGGCCCCGGCCGGGTCGACGAGAGCGGTGCCGAGACCGGCAACGTAATGGGGATGATTCCCGTAGTCCCACTGATGGCGACGACCACCGACTGGCAGGTGGGGCTCGCTCTAGGCATCGCTGTGATCGCGGTGGCCGCGGTGATCGTGATCGTGATCGTGCTGTTGGCGATCAGGATCGCCAGGCAGGCCAAGGCGGCCGAGCAGGGGGTCGAGGTGGTGCGCCGGCAGACAGCCGAGCTCGGCGGCGTTGCGCGGATCAACGACTCGGGGGTGAGGATCCTGCACGCCGCCCGGTCCCTTCGAAAGGTGGCGGTTGGAAAATGACACTTGCCGCACTGTCCTCCCACACCTATTGGGCGATAGCCCTGGGCATCGCTCTCGGCGCGGCGGTGATCGTCGCGATCCTGCTGACGGTGCTCGTGGAGGCCGTCGGAAGCATCGAGCGCTCGGTCGACGGCTTGCTCGAGGTCGCGGGCCAGGTCTCCTCGAACACGGCAAACATTCCGCAACTCGAGGCGACGGCGCCCGTCCTCGCTCTGATCGTGGATGAGGCGGTCGTCCAAGACGGCTACATGAACGCGCTCACCGACGGGTTCGGTGGAGCATGAGCAGCACACACGCACTCGTCCTCCTGACAGTCGTGCTGGCGGCGGGCGTCGTGCTCGTGCTGGCCGTCGCGCTGATCGAGGTGCGCAGGGGCCTGACGAGGATCTCGGAAGGGCTCGCGACGCTGGCATCTGCACTGGAGGGCGTCGAGTCGCAGCACCTGCGTCCGCTCGAAGGCGCAGTCACGGCGATCAACGCGCAGTTCGACGTCATCCTCGGCGCGCTGCCGGGGATCGCCGGCAAGGCGGCGATCGTCGCCGAGAGGAGGCCGCGATGATCCTCTGGTGGATCGGAGACCTCGTCCTGCTTGCGGTCGTGCTCCCGATCGTCGTCTACCTGCTCCGCGGCGTGCTGGGCGCCGCCAGGAGAATCGTCCCCAGCGTGCAGGAGATCGCAAGGTTGGCGGCCGCGGGGTCGAAGGACCTCGATGCCGCCGCGCTGCTGGTGACGACGCAGGACCAGGTGACCAAGACCGTTGCGGGAGTCGCGAACTACGGAGGCTCCCTCGACGTGATCCTCGACGACGCTCAATAGGAGGAACCATGGTGTTGGCAATCGCCGCAGCCGGAGCAGTCACGATCCTCGCCGTCCTGCTGATCGTCGTCGCCCTCGTCTTCTACCTCGTCTCGGTGATCGTGGCGCTTCGAAAGATCACCGTCGGCCTGGACGAGGTCGATCGCCGGCGTGAGTGAGATCGTGCAGAAGAGCGCGCCGGTCAACGGCATCGTGACGGCGATCAACGAGCAACTCGACGCAGGCGTCGATCTGCTCGAGGGCCTGCTCGTGAAGAAGGCCGGCATGACCGACGCCGTCGGCCTCGTCGACGGCCTGTACCCGGGCGCGGCCAACGCCGGCTTCAGGAACTTTCCAGAGAGCACGAAGATCAAGGCGCCGCGCATCGGCGAGGTCTACACGAGAGGCACGCTCACGCTCGCACGGCTCGGCCGGGAGGCGCCGATCGCCGCCGGGAACCCGGCAGGGCCCGCGCTGAGGGACGTCGAGAGAGGAAGCCTCGCGGCGCGGCTGCTCTACCCGGAGATCCGCCAGACGAGGCCGGAGTCCCTTCCCAGGTCTCCGGTCATCGGCACCGACGCGCCCGTGCAGTACGAGCAGCGCGAAGACATCGGCGCGCCACGCAAGCGGCTTCCCCGCCGACCGCCTGATACGAAAGGAGCCTCGTTGCAGACGCCTGCGGCATTCGAGTACGAGCGCGCGACCAGCGTGGAGGGCGCGATCGCATCGCTTCAGAGGCTCGGCTCGGAGGCGCGCATCATCGCGGGCGGGCACAGCCTGCTGCCGATGATGAAGCTCCGGCTGGCGAACCCGGAGCACCTGATCGACATCAACGACCTCACGGAGCTCTCGTACATCCGCGAGGAGGGCGACGAGATCTTGATCGGGGCGCTGACCCGCCACGTGGAGCTGTTGAAGTCCGAGCTGCTCGCCGAGCACTTTCCGCTGTTTCGCGACGCCGAGAACGTGATCGCCGATCCGGTCGTGCGCAACCGCGGCACGATCGGCGGCTCGCTGTGCCAGGCGGATGCGGCCGAGGACCTCTCGGCCGTCTGCACGGCGGTCAAGGCGAAGGCCGTGATCCGCGGCGCCGACGGCGAGCGGGTCGTCGGGATGGAGGACTTTCACGTCGGGCCCTACGTAACCGCGGTGGGCGACGGCGAGCTGCTCACCGAGGTTCGGGTTCCGCTGCGTCCCGGCGGCGGCAGCGCGCACGAGAAGGTCGAGCGCCGCGCCGGCGACTGGGCGATCGCCGCAGCGTCGGCGGCCGTCTGGATCGACGGCGGCACGATCACCGATGTGGGCATCGCGCTCAGCGCGGTCGGGCCCACGACGATCCATCTCTCGCGAGCCGAGGAGCTGCTGCGAGGCAAGGCTCCGTCGGAGGAGCTGTTCGCGCAGGCGGGCGAGATCGCTTCGGAGGACTGCTCTCCGAGCGCCGACGGCCGGGGCCCGATCGACTACAAGCGCCATCTCGCCGGCGTCCTCACGAAACGCGCCCTGCTCCGCGCGACGGCACGCGCCCTGCATCAGGAGGCCTGATCATGAACGTCTCGATAACGATCAACGGCGAGAAGGTCTCCCGCGAGATCGAGCCGCGCCAGCTGCTCGTTCACTTCATTCGCGAGACGCCCGGCCTGACCGGAACCCACTGGGGCTGCGACACCTCCAACTGCGGCGCCTGCGTCGTGCAGATGGACGGCGAGCCGTCAAGTCGTGCACGATCCTGGCGGCGATGTGCGAGGGTCACGAGATCCGCACGGTCGAGTCGCTCGAGGTCGACGGCCAGCTGGATCCGGTCCAGATGGGCTTCCACGAGCTGCACGCGCTCCAGTGCGGATTCTGCACGCCGGGGATGTTGATGACGGCTCGCGCCCTGCTCGACGAGAACCCGGATCCGACCGAGCAGGAGATCCGTACGGCAATCTCAGGTGCCATCTGCCGCTGTACGGGGTACAAGAACATCGTGAGCGCCGTGCGCTGGGCCGCCGAGCTACGAAGCAGCCGCGAAACAGGAGGTCTGAGCATGGCCACGGTCGAGAACCTTCCGAGCGCCAAGACCGAGCGCCCGATCGGCTTCGGTCGTCTGAAGCGCAAGGAGGACGCGCGCTTCATCCGCGGCAAGGGCACCTACCTCGACGACATCCGGCTGCCGGGCATGGTCTACGGCGCGCTCCTGCGCAGTCCGTACGCGCACGCGCGCATCGTCTCGATCGACACCTCGAGGGCGCTCGCGCACCCCAACGTCGCCGCGGTCGTCACCGCCAAGGACCTCGAGACGCTCGGGCTGGCCTGGATGCCGACGATCTCCTACGACACGCAGGCCGTGCTCGCGGGCGACAAGGTCCGCTTCCAGGGCCAGGAGGTCGCGTTCGTGATCGCGACCGACGAGTACTCGGCGAACGACGCGCTCCAGCTGATCGACGTCGAGTACGAGCCGCTGCCCGCGATCGTCAACGCCCGCAAGGCGCTCGACCCCGACGCGCCGCTGATCCGCGACGACAAGACCGGGCAGCGCGACAACCTCGCGAGCCCGACCTGGGAGGCCGGCGACAAGGCGGCGACGGACCGTGCGTTCGCCGAGGCCGACACCGTCGTGACGCGCGACATCATCTATCCCCGCTGCCATCCGGCGCCGCTCGAGACGTGCGGCATGATCGCCGACTTCAATCCGGAGACCGGTCAGCTCGACATCTACAACGGCAACCAGGCGCCGCACGCCCACCGCACGGTCTACGCGCACGTCGCGGGGCTCGCGGAGCACATGATCCGGATCCGCTGCTCGGACATCGGCGGCGGCTTCGGCAACAAGGTTCCGGTCTATCCGGGCTACGTGTGCGCGATCGCCGGTTCGATCGTGGCCGGCGTACCGGTCAAGTGGATCGAGAACCGCTCCGAGAACCTGATGTCGACCGGGTTCGCCCGCGACTACGTCATGCACAGCGGAGATGTGCGCGAAGGACGGCAAGATCACCGGCCTGCGGGTCGACGTGATCGCCGACCACGGCGCCTTCGACCGCACCGCGCAGCCGACGAAGTTCCCGGCCGGGTTCTTCCACATCGTCTGCGGGTCGTACGACCTCGAGGCGTCGCACGTGCAGGTCAAGGCGGTGTACACGAACAAGGCGCCGGGCGGTGTGGCGTACCGATGCTCGTTCCGCATCACCGAGGCCGTCTACCTCGTGGAGCGGATGGTCGACGCGCTCGCGCTCGAGATGAAGGTCGATCCGATCGAGCTGCGGATGCGCAGCTTCATCGCGCCCCGAGCAGTTCCCGTACGAGACCACCACCGGTTGGACGTACGACTCCGGGAACTACGCCGAGACGATGCGCGTGGCGATGGAGATCGCCGGCTACGAGGATCTGCGCCGCGAGCAGGCGGAGAAGCGCGCCCGCGGCGAGCTGATGGGCATCGGAGTGTCCTTCTTCACCGAAGGCGTCGGCGCGGGCCCGCGCAAGCACATGGACATCCTCGGGCTGGCGATGAACGACGGCGCCGACCTGCGCGTGCACCCGTCGGGCAAGGCGGTGGTCAGCATCAGCTGCCAGCCGCAGGGGCAGGGCCACGAGACGACGTTCGCGCAGATCGTCGCCGAGGAGCTCGGCATCCCGCCCGAGGACGTCGAAGTCCGCCACGGCGACACGGACCGCTCGCCGTACGGGCTCGGCACCTACGGCAGCCGCTCGACGCCGGTGTCCGGCGGCGCGGTCGCGGTCGTCTCGCGCAAGGTGCGCGACAAGGCGCGTCTGATCGCGGCGACGATGCTCGAGACCAGGCCGGAGGATCTCGCCTGGGAGAAGGGCCGCTGGTACGTCAAGGGAGACCCCGAGAAGGGCGCGATGATCGAGGAGATCGCGGCGCGCGCGTACAGCGGCGAGGCGATGCCCGACGGGATGGAGGGCGGGCTCGACGCGCAGGTGATCTACGACCCGCCGAACCTCACCTACCCCTACGGCGCCTACATCGCCGTCGTCGACATCGACCCCGACACCGCGCCATGTCACGGTCAGGCGCTTCATCGCGGTCGACGACTGCGGCGTGCGCATCAACCCGATGATCGTCGACGGCCAGATCCACGGCGGCCTCGCCGAGGGCGTCGGCATCGCGCTGATGGAGCTCATCTCGTTCGACGAGGAGGGCAACTGCCTCAACTCGTCGTTCATGGACTACCTGATCCCGACCGCGCTCGAGTGCCCCGACTTCGAGCTCGGCGAGACGGTCACGCCGTGCCCGCACCATCCGCTCGGCGCCAAGGGCGTCGGCGAGTCGCCGAACGTCGGTTCGCCGCCCGCGATCGTGAACGCGGTCATCGACGCGCTGCACGAGACGCCACGGCGTCGACCACATCGACATGCCGTGCACGCCGGCCCGCGTCTGGGCGGCGATGCAGGGGCGTCCCGAGCCACCGCAGTGACGACCGGCGCTCAGACCTTCCCGTGAGCCCGCGCGAGGTCACGGGCGAGGCGGCCGGCGAGATCCGCCAGCTCGTGCCCGACATCGAGACGCTCGCCCGGCGTCTCGCCGACGTCGACTACCTCGTCGACGAGGGTCTGGCGACGTCGATGTTCCTGAGCCTGCGCCTGCCGCAGCCCTTGCTGCTCGAGGGCGAGGCGGGCGTCGGCAAGACCGAGGCCGCCAAGTCGCTGGCAGCTCGTGCTGGACACGCCGCTGATCCGCCTGCAGTGCTACGAGGGGATCGACGCGGCGGAGGCGCTGTACGAGTGGAACTACCCGCGCCAGCTGCTGAGCATCCGCCTCGCCGACTCGAGCGGCTCGACGCTCGGCGAGGAGGAGCTGTTCGGCCCCGACTATCTCATCCGCCGCCCGCTCCTGCGCGCGCTCGAGCATCCCGGCCCGCGGCCCGCCGTGCTGCTGATCGACGAGATCGACCGCGCCGACGACGACTTCGAGGCGTTCCTGCTCGAGCTGCTCGCGGACGCCAGCGTGACGATCCCCGAGATCGGCACGATCCGAGCGACGCATCCGCCGATCATCGTGCTGACCTCCAACCGGACGCGCGACCTGCACGACGCCGTCAAGCGCCGCTGCCTCTACCACTGGATCGCCTACCCGACCCCGCAGCGCGAGGTGGAGATCGTGCGCCGCCGCGTCAAGGGCTCGTCGGAGACGCTGGCGGTACAGGTCGCAAACGCCGTCTCGCGCATGCGCGAGAGCGACGTGCAGAAGCCGCCGGGCATCGCCGAGGCGATCGACTGGCTGGCGGCTCTGAACCTGCTCGGCATCGAGAGCCTGGACGCCGCGGCGGTCGACCGCACTCTCGGGTCGGTGCTGAAGTACGGCGAGGACCAGGAGGTGATCCGCGCGGCCGGCCTCGAGCAGCTCGTGCGCGCCGGTGACTGACGCGCGTTGCGGACGCGGTGTTCGGGGTCGAGACGATCGACCTCGACCTCCCGCCGCTCGTTGGTGCGCTGAGCCGGCGCTTGCACGACGCCGGCTTGCCCGTCACCCCGGGGCGCTCGGCCGATTTCGCACGGGCGCTCACGCTCGTCCGGCCGATCACGCGGCGGCGGCTGTACTGGACCGCCCGCGCCGTGTTCGTGTCCGATCCGGCGCAGGTCAAGGCCTTCGACGCGGTGTTCTTCTCGGTCTTCGGCAGTCGAGCGGAAGGCGAGGATTCGAGCTCGAAGACGCGCGGACCGTCGCCTCGCCGCCGGACGACCGGCCGAAGTCCGATCACAAGGCCTCGCCCCGGGACTCGGATGCAGGACCAGCGCGCGAGCGTGTCGTCGCCACCGCCCAGCGAGCGCGACGAGGACGAGGATCCAGCCGAGGTCGAGGTGCCGCTGGCGATGGCCAGCGACGAGGAGCTGCTGGGACGCAAGAGCTTCGACGCGCTCGAGCCGCACGAGCTCGCGCAGCTCTACCGGCTGATGTCGCGCCTGGAGCTCGCAACTCCGCTGCGGCGCACGCGCCGCTACGAGAAGGGACGCCACGGGGAGCGCATCGACATGCGGCGGACCCTGCGCGCCAGCCTTCGCACCGGGGGCGATCCGATCCGTCTCGCGCGTCGCCGCCGACGCATCGCCCGCCGGAGGCTCGTGCATGCTGTGCGACATCTCCGGCTCGATGGAGCCCTACGCGCGCGCCTACCTGCAGTTCCTGACCTGTGCCGCCGGCAGCGGCCCGAACGCCGAGGCGTTCGTGTTCGCCACGCGGCTGACCCGCCTGACCCGCGCGCTGGCTTCCCGCAACCCGGAGCGCGCGATCCAGCGCGCCGCCGCCGCCGCGCCCGACTGGTCGAGCGGGACCCGGATCGGCGACGCGCTGAAGGAGTTCAACGACCGGCACGGACGTCGCGGCATGGCCCGCGGCGCCGTGATCGTGATCCTCTCCGACGGCTGGGAGCGCGGCGACCCGATGCTCGTCGGGCGCGAGATGGAGCGTCTCGCGCGCCTGGCCCATCGGATCGTGTGGGTCAATCCGCGGGTCAGCGCCGGCGCCTTCTCCGTGCAGGCCGGCGGCATGGTGGCCGCGCTGCCGCACTGCGACGCGCTCGTGAGCGGCCACAGCTTCGAGGCCCTCGGCGAGGTCGCCGAAGCGATCGGGGCGGAGTCGTGGGGCCGCCGGGCGCCGTCGCGCGCTGGAGCCGTGCGAGGCCGTAAGGCCGAGGAGGCGAGCCGTGGGCCAGCGCGACGCCGGTCCCGGGCAGCTCGGTCGGGATGCCCAGCGGGCACGGCCCGAGCAGGGGCAACACCACTCCGGGGTGGGTGACCGATGAATGAGACCAGCGGCCAAGACGTGCATCTACCCGGGCTGCGAGCGACCCGCGGTGCCTCCGAACCCGCTGGGCGGACCGCAGCCCGCGTTCTGCGACCTGGAAGAGCACAACGCGCTGACCGCCCACCAGGAGCGCCAGCGCCTCGCGAACGAGAGCTCGCTCGATGCGCCCGAAGGCGAGCGATGATCAACGACCACCAACCAGGAGGAGATGCAGCGATGGCTAACGAGGCTTACCGAGCAGTCTTTCTGCGCGTGCACCCGACCGGCAAGATGGTGCTCAGCCTGACCACCGAGTCCGACGGGAAGGAGGCCCAGTACGCTCAGCTCGTCGCCGACGAGCTCGGCATCCCTGCGCTCGACGTCAAGGTCGTTCCCGCGGACACCGACCGGTTCGGCGTCGGTCACGGCTACAACACGAGCCCGTCCGAGGGCACCTCGGCGGCGATCGTCAGCGCCACCGGGAAGATCCGCGCCAAGGCGCAGCTGCTCGCGGGCATGGCGCTCGAGAACCTCACCGGAGACCCTCAAGTGGTCAACGGGGCGTGGGTCAGCGCGGACGGAGAGCGACCCCACGCAGGTCAAGACGATCGAGGAGATCGCCCTCTACGCGCACGGCACCGGCGCCCTGCCGCCGGGGGTCGAGGGCGGGCTCGACGCGCAGACCGTCTACAGGCCGGGCCACGGGCCCGGGACTCGCGCAAAGTGCTTCGCACTTTCCGCGACTAAGAGCACTCCTACCAGGGAACGCACCCCGACAGGCCCGCCCTTGCCGCGGTCGATCAAGGTGCGTTGTTGAACTCGCGGCCCACGCCCTGGGCGCGGACGAACAGGAAGATGAGGAACGCCGCCACGAGCGCGAGGGGCAGCGCGGTGCCGTGGGACACGCCGACGGCGACCATGCCGAACCAGAGGAAGAAGAAGAAGAGCAGCGCCCAGAGGAAGCTCGAGACGCGAGGGTCGATGCTCGGCGCGCGGAGAGCGGCACCTCCGACCACTCGGGCTCGCCTCGGCCGGTTGGCTCGACCGCGTCGATCACGACCTCGTCGACGACCTTCAGGGCTCCGAACAGCGTCGAGTAGGGCGTGATCCCCCAGTCGGTCTGCTTGACGACGGCGCTGCCCGCTGAGCTTGCCGTCGTCGCCGACCGTGAGCGTCGAACGCGATCGGACAGGTCTTGCCGACGAGCGTCAGCTCGCCCTGCACGCTCATCCGGCTGCCGTCGGCGGCCGTCTGCACCGCGGTCGAGCGGAACTCGATGCCCTTCCGCCTTCAGGACCTCGTCGTCGATCGTCTGCTCGATGCTCGCCTTGTCGTCGTCGCCGAGCGCCTGCATCCCCCCGGTGCCCTCACGCACGCGAAGAGACGTGGCGTCGGCGTCGAGCACGATGCTGGTCTGCGCGGGATCCTCGCCGACCTCGAGCGTCGCCTGCCAGGCGGTGACGTCGATCAGGAGGTTGTGCCCGGCCTTGGCCGCGGCGCCGGTGCGCCTGGTCCTCACCGAGAGCGTGCCGTTCTCGGGCCCGAGCTTGTGCGTGCCGGCCGGGATCGCCACGCGCGGAGCCTAGATGATCGCGATTCGATAGCTGTCACCGTCGTCGAACGGTGAGGAGAGTGCCACGTGGCCGTAGAGCTGGATCATTCGTTCTCCACCGCCGAAGCCGATCGACGAGAGCTACGCGGCGATCCTCGACCTCGAGCGCGTGGTGCCGTGCGTCGAGGGAGGCAGCGTGCTCGAGACGACCGGGCCCGACTCCGTCAGGGCCGAGATCAAGGTCAAGATGGGAGCGATGTCGATGACGTTCACCGGCACCGTGGAGATCGTCGAGCAGGACGCCGCGGCCCATCGCGTGGTCATGAGCGTCAAGTCCAAGGAGGCCGGCGGCCAGGGGCACGCGAACGCCACCGTCGTGTTCGCGCTCGAGGACGGCGGCGGGACGATCCACACGAACGCGCAGATCACGGGCAAGGCCGCGTCGATGGGCGAGGGAGTCGTCGTCGGCGTGCTGGACGCGCTGATCACGGACTTCGCCGGAAAGCTCGCCGAGATCTGATCCTCCGGCCGGGAGGTAGTCGATGGCGACGATCACGATGCGACAGGTACGCGAGGGCGAGGTGCCGCCCGACGGCGGGACCGCGATCCAGGACGACCCCGACAGGCCCGTCTTCCACGGCAACGGCCCGGACGACTACGTCTGCGTCACGTGCGGCAACGTCCTCGCCGTGGCGATGAATCCGGTGCAGATGACGAAGAAGGTCCGCGTCCGCTGCGGGCGGTGCTCGACGGTCAACGTCTCCGTGATCGACGGGTACGAAGGGCCGGCAAACGCCCTCAGGGACCGAGGAGCGTCAGCAGCGACGCCCGGTGCGCGCTGGTAGGCGGCGGTCCCGTCGCCGTCCACGGCCGCGATCCGAACGAGCGGCGGGTGGCCCATGGCCGGAGTGGCGAGGTCACGCAGCGCATCGTGGTACGCCCGTTCCCGCTGCACCCCGCCGAATCCGAAGCCCTTCGCGGCCAGGCCGCGTTCGAGCCCGTCGGTCCTCGAGCACCAGGCGCGGCACAGCTTCTTGTGCTCGTCGAGGTCGAACCCGAGGGCCTGGTCGGCGGGATAGAGCTCGAGGGCGGCCAGACGGAACGAGGTGAAGTGAGGCGATTCGTCGACCTCGATCACGGTTCCGGTCGGCTCGTGCACGAGATCGACAGGAAGCAGCAGGTTCTCGCGCGACGCGTACAGGACCGAGATGTCGCCCTTGAGGCGAGCGTAGATCGCGCCGAGCAGCTCGACCGCCGCCGTCACCGGCCCGACGAGCGCCGGATCGCGCCGGGCCTTCGCGACACGCTCGAGCCCGACGTGGCCCTGCTCGCACAGCCAGTCGAACGACCGACTCCCGAGCACGATGCCGTCCTCGGCCGCCGCCTGCGCGAAAGCCGACTGAACGTCGCCAGGCGCCACCGAGCGGATCCTAGCTTCGGCTGCCGGATACTGGCCCGGCCCTGCGATACTGCGCGGGATACGTCGCAGGAGCGCGACGACATTTCCTACGAAGGAGAGAGAGATGATCCTGGCAACGACGAGGGTCGAGGATTTCGACCGCTTCCTGGCCATCTTCTCAACCAAGGGCGCTGAGAAGCGAAAGCAGCACGGGTCCAAGGGATCGACCGTCTTTCGCGATCCCAATGAGGACGATCGGATCTGGGCGATCTTCGACTGGGATGTGGAGGGCTGGCAGAGCTTCGTCTCCGACCCGGAGGTCCCGGCGATCCTTCAAGAAGCCGGGCACAAAGGCACGCCCCAGGCGGCGGAGCTCGGCGGCCAGTACGACTCCTAGTAGACGCGAGCGGGTGGCTCCGGAGAGACCGCGTGCTCTACGGCATCGTCCCGGGCAACGAGACGGAACGAGCGCTCAGGAACTGATGGCCTCGGCTGCGACTGCCGCCTGGCCGTAGCTGATCCCACCGTCGTTCGGCGGCACGCGCCGATGCGAGAGCACGCGAAAGCCGAGCTCCTCGAGGCGGCGGCGGGTCGAGGCGAGCAACCGTACGTTCTGGAAGCTCCCACCGGAGAGGACGACCGTGCGCGGCTCGGCCGCCTCCGCACACGCCGCCGCGGCGCCGGCGGCCACGGTCTCGTGGAACGAAGCGGCGATCTCTGCACGGCTCCGGCCGGCGGCCAGGTCGTCGTGAACGAGCCCGACCAGCTCGGGGCCACGGCCGAATGACCAGGGGTAGGGCTCCGCGTCGGCCTCGCCCGCTAGCAACTCGAGCTCGATCGCGGCCTGACCTTCGTATGTGACCTCGTTCCTGACTCCGAGCACCGCCGCGACCGCGTCGAAGAGGCGGCCCATGCCGGAGGAGAGTGGCGCGTTCACCTTCAGGCTCTGGCGGACGAGCTCCCAGCGCTCGAACGGAACGGGCCGGCCGCTCAACTCGAGGTGAACGGCGGCGATCCGCCAGGGCTCGCGGATCGCGGCCGCGCCGCCGGGGAGAGGCACGGCGTCGAGATGAGCAACCCGCTCGAACGACCCGAAATCGCAGCGGAGCAGCTCTCCGCCCCACAGCGTCCCGTCCGTCCCGTAGCCCGTGCCGTCGAAGACGAGCGCGAGCGCCGACCCTGTCTCGCCGTGCTCGGCCAGGCAAGCGGCGGCGTGCGCATGGTGGTGCTGGACGCCGACGAGCTCAGCGTCCTGCTCGACGGCCCACTTGGTGGCGAGGTATTCCGGGTGGAGGTCGTGCGCGATCACCCGAGGCTCGACCCCGAGCATGTCCAGGTACAGCGTCAGGTCGGTGAGGAAGGCGCGGTACGCCAGGTCCGTGTCGAGGTCTCCGAGATGCGCCGACAGGAACGCCTCGCTCCCGCGCGCGACGCAAAAGGTCGCCTTGAGCTCCGGCCCGGCGGCAACGATCGGGCGCGCCGCAGGAACGGGGAGGGGAAGCGCCGTCGGCACGAAGCCACGCGACCTGCGCAAGGGGAAGGCCGTGCGCACCACGGAGTCCTCGCAGCGCCGGTGAATCGGCCGGTCGTGTGCGAGAAAGGCATCGGCGATCTCCCCGAGCCGTTCCTCGGCTTCGCCGTCCTCGTGCGCGATCGGCTCGTCGGAACGGTTGCCGCTCGTCATTACGAGTGCGCCACCGAAGTCGGCGGCGAGCAGGTGGTGAAGCGGGGTGTAGGGAAGCATCACACCGAGCCACGGGCTGTCTGGGGCGACAGAACGGGCCACGGGCGCGTCCGCCCGCCGCTTGACCAGGACAACGGGCCGCTCGTGGGAGCGCAGGAGCCCGTCCTCCTCGGGCCCGACCTGCGCCAGCAGCTCGGGGCGGTTCGTCATGAGCGCAAAGGGCTTGTCCTCGCGGTGCTTGCGGCCCCGAAGCCGCGCCACCGCCTCCTCGTTCCCGGCGTCGCAGGCGAGGTGGTACCCGCCCAGGCCCTTGACCGCGAGGACCGCTCCGTCCCGGAGCAGCGCGATAGCCGCCTCGAGGCTCATCGAGAGCCGGGGGCCGCAGGTCGGACAGGCGATCGGCTCCGCGTGGAAGCGCCGGTCCGCGGGGTCCTCGTACTCCTGCCGGCACTCGGCGCACATCGGGAAGCCGGCCATCGTCGTGTTCGAGCGGTCGTACGGGACGCGCTCGACGATCGTGAACCGCGGCCCGCACTGCGTGCAGTTGACGAACGGGTACCGGTACCGGCGATCGGCCGGATCGAAGAGCTCACGCACGCACGCATCGCACGTGGCGACGTCCGGCGGGATCAGCGCGGTGCGGCCCGTGGCGGCGCTCTCGGCGATGGTGAAGGCGGAGTCGCCTCGAGGGACGGTGGCCGTCTCGGTCACCTCGTCGACCCGGGCCAGAGCCGGAGCCTCGCGTTGAAGCGCCAGGTGAAAATCGTCCAGAGCCGGCGCCTCGCCCTCGGCCTCGATGACGACGCCGGACCCGTCGTTCAGCACGAATCCGCCGAGCCGGTAGCGGCCGGCGAGCCCGTAGACGAAGGGACGGAACCCGACGCCCTGGACAACTCCTGTCACTCGGTAGCGGCGGCGCTCCATCCAGGACTAAGGTAACCGCGCTAACGACGGCGCTCGAAAGGAGCGGCTGTGGGCGGGCTCGACGAGGCCATCTCGGCCTGGGGCGGGGCGGGGCCCTTCTGGGTCGTCCTCGCGGTTGCGCTCGTGCTCGGCCTCCGGCACGCGACCGACCCCGACCACCTGGTCGCGGTCTCCACGCTCGTCGCCACCGAGCCCGGCCGCCCCGCTCGGCGCGCCTGGAGGCTCGGGCTCGCCTGGGGCCTGGGACACGCGACGACGCTCATGCTGCTCGGCCTGCCGGTCGTGCTGGCCGGATCGCATCTGCCCGCCGCGTTGCAGACCGCCGCCGAGGTGATCGTAGGCGTCGTGATCATGGCGTTGGCGCTGCGCCTCCTCCTGCAGTGGCGGCGAGGAGGCTTTCACGTGCACGAGCACGCGCACGACGGGGTGACCCACCGCCATGTCCACCGGCACGAGGAGCCACAACAGGATCATGCGCACTCCCATGTCGTTGCCCGGTCCGGCTCGCAGGCGTTCGGGATCGGATTCGTCCACGGCATCGGAGGATCGGCCGCCGCGGCCGTGCTCCTCCTGGCGACGATCGACGGCCGGACGGAGGCGCTTCTCGGCCTCGGCCTCTTCGCAATCGGCACGGCTGCGTCGATGGCGATGCTCTCGCTGTCGCTTGGCTACGCGCTCGGCCGCCGGTCGATCAACCAGCGCCTGCACCGGCTCGCACCCGCGCTCGGGATGGTGAGTTTCGCGTTCGGAGCCTGGTACTCGCTCGGCGCGCTCGGGCCCTGACAGTTGCCGGCGCAACGAAGTTGACAAGCTGGACGGCGGCTTGGAAGACTGCAAGCCGTCTACTTCGGAGGGGGTCCGCGACGTGTGCCTTGCAATTCCCGGGCAGGTACTCGAGGTCGTCGACGAGGAGACTCGTGTCGCGAAGGTCGACGTGGCCGGTGTCCAGCGCAACGTCAACATCGGGCTCCTCGACCTGAATGAAGACGGCGGCGCGCGACCCGGCGACTGGGTGCTGATCCACGTCGGCTTCGCGTTGTCCAAGGTCGACGAGGAGGAGGCCAACTCGACACTGCGCCTGCTGCGCGACATGGGCGAGGCGTACGAGCAGGAGCTCGAAGACCTAAAGGCGAGCGCGATCGAGTGATCGACGCCTGCGCCGCCGACAACCACTGCATCACCTGCTCGGACGAGGGGGTTGCGATGCGGGTCATCGAGGCAGCAGAAGAGGGGCTCGCGGTCTGCGCCGGAGACGACGGAGCAGAGACGACGGTCATGACGGCTCTCGTCGGGCCGGTTGCCGAAGGCGACGCGCTGCTGGTGCACGCCGGCACGGCGATCGCCCGTCTCGAGGAGACCGCCGCGTGAGGTTCGTCGACGAGTTCCGAGACCCCGAGCTCGGCCGCGTCCTGGCCGGCGAGATCGTCGCCGTGGTCGAGCCGGGCCGTCACTACAAGGTGATGGAGGTCTGCGGCGGCCACACGCACACGATCTACAAGTACGGCGTCGACGACCTGCTGCCCGAGAACGTCGAGCTCGTCCACGGCCCCGGCTGCCCGGTCTGCGTGATCCCGATGGGGCGTGTGGACGACGGGATTGCAGTGGCGAGGCAGCCCGAGGTCATCTTCACGTGCTTCGGCGACATGATGCGCGTACCGGGAGGCGACGGAACGCTGCTGGACGCCAAGGCGGAGGGAGCGGACATACGCCTGGTCTACTCGCCGCTCGATGCGCTTCGGATCGCGCGCGAGAACCCCGATCGCGAGGTCGTCTTCTTCGCGGTCGGCTTCGAGACGACCGCACCCTCGACTGCGCTGACGCTCATGCGCGCGAAGGCGGATGGAATCACGAACTTCTTCTGCTTCTGCAACCACGTGACGATCGTGCCTCCGCTGCGCGCGCTGCTCGAGTCGCCCGACCTGAGGCTCGACGGCTTCATCGGCCCCGGACACGTCTCGACCGTGGTCGGGGCGCGGCCGTTCGAGTTCATCCCTGTGGACTACGGAAAGCCGATCGTCATCTCCGGCTTCGAGCCGCTCGATCTCCTCCAGTCGGTTTACATGGTGCTCCGCCAGCTCGCGGAGGGACGCTGCGAGGTCGAGAACCAGTACAAGCGCGTCGTCCCCTACGACGGCAATCCGAGCGCGCTGCACGTGCTCGAAGAGGTGTTCGAGCTCAGGCCTCATTTCGAGTGGCGGGGCCTCGGATTCATCTCGCACAGTGGGCTGAAGCTGTCGGAGGCCTACGCCGACTTCGACGCCGAGCTCCGCTACGAGATCCCCGGCGTGCGCGTCGCCGACCCGAAGGCCTGCCAGTGCGGCGAGGTGCTCAAGGGCGTGATCAAGCCCTGGGAATGCAAGGTGTTCGGAACTGCCTGCACGCCGGAGCGGCCGATCGGGACGTGCATGGTCTCCTCGGAGGGTGCGTGCGCCGCCTACTACAACTTCGGGCGCTTCGCCCGCGAGCGGGAGGTGGTGTGACCGTGTCGGCGATCGGTGAGCGGGAGCAGCGCGCCCTCGACATGATCGAGCGTGTGCGGTCGAAGCCGGCGCGGTTCAAGGACGCCCGGATCACGATGGCTCACGGCGCCGGCGGGAAGGCGAGCCAGACGCTCGTCGAGGGCCTGTTCGTGCCCGCGTTCGGCTCGGAGGCGCTTCGGGCGCTCGACGATGCCGGCGTGGTCGGTGACCTGGCTCTGACCACGGACAGCTACGTCGTCAAGCCGATCAGGTTTCCGGGCGGCTCGATCGGCGAGCTCGCCGTGAACGGGACCGTCAACGACCTCGCGGTGTCCGGCGCGAGGCCGCTCGCGCTCACGCTTTCGCTCGTGCTCGAGGAAGGGCTGGCCGCAGAGGATCTGCGCGCGGAGGTGGAAGCGATCGCTGCGGCTGCGGAGGCGGCCGGTGTGGAGGTCGTGGCCGGCGACACGAAGGTCGTCGAGCGCGGCAAGTGCGACTCGATGTACGTGACGACGACCGGCATCGGACGGGTCGACGACCGCGCGAAGCTTTCGCCGAGCTCCCTCGCGCCCGGTGATCGCATCCTGGTGTCAGGCCCGATCGGGGAGCACGGCACGGCGGTCATGCTGGCCCGTGGCGAGTTCGAGCTCGACGCTGCGGTCGAGTCGGACACACGCTCGCTCTGGCCGGTAGTAGACGCGCTGCTCGATGCGGCCGGCCCGGCCCTTCATTGCATGCGAGATGCAACCCGCGGCGGAGTGGCGACGGTGCTTAACGAGCTCGCCCGGGCGTCGGGTGTGGCGGTGCTCGTGCGAGAGGCGCAGGTTCCCGTTCCGGCCGCGGTCGGCGGAGCTTGCGAGATTCTGGGGATCGACCCCATGTACGTGGCAAACGAGGGCAAGCTCGTCGCCTTCGTCGCACCGGAGGCGGCTGACGGGGCTCTGGAGTCCCTGCGGTCGGTGCCCGGCTGCGAGGAAGCGGCCGAGATCGGCGAGGTCAGGACCGATCCGCCCGGGATGGTCCTGGTCGAAACAACGTTTGGCGGTAGGCGGGTGATGGATCTGCTCGTAGGCGATCCGCTTCCAAGGATCTGCTGAGGAAAGAGGATGCACGAGCTCTCAATCGCCAGCGCCATCGTCGCCACCGCCGAGAAGCACGCGGACGGAAGCCCGGTGAGCGTCGTCAAGGTGCGGGCCGGGCGGCTCCGCCAGGTCGTGCCGGAGTCGATCGAGTTCTACTGGGACATTGTCACCCGCGAGACCGTGTGCGACGGCGCGCGCCTGGAGCTCGAGGTCGTCCCTGCGATGCTGGCGTGCAACGCGTGCGGCGATGAGTGGACCCTCGAGGCGCTGAGCTTCCGGTGCCCCGCCTGTGGCGAGACCGATGTGACGGTCGTCAGCGGCGAGGAGCTCCAGGTCGAGTCCATCGAGATCGACGAGAAGGAGGAAGCGTGCACCGCAAGCACGTGAAGGTGCTCGAGGACGTCCTCGACGCCAACGACACGATCGCGGCCGCGAACCGCGGCGACTTCGATCGCGCAGGCGTCACGGTGATCAACCTGATGAGCGCGCCCGGAGCCGGGAAGACGATGCTGCTCGAGCGGACGTTGCGCGACCTCGGGGACGTGCGCGCCGGAGTCGTCGAGGGCGACGTGCAGTCGTCGCTCGACGCCGACCGGATCGCCCACCTCCATGTGCCGGTGATCCAGATCAACACCGATCCCAGCTTCGGCGGGGAATGCCACCTCGACGCGAACATGGTGCGTTCCGCGCTCGGCTCCCTCAGGCTCGAGGAGCTCGACCTGCTCGTGATCGAGAACGTGGGGAACCTCGTCTGCCCGGCCGAGTTCCGAGTAGGGGAGGACTACCGTGTGATGGTCTCCTCCGTTACCGAGGGCGAGGACAAGCCGCTCAAGTACCCGCTCATGTTTCGCGCCTGCGACCTCGTGATCGTGAACAAGATCGATCTGCTCCCGCATCTCGACTTCGACCTCGACAAGTACCTGTACAACCTCGACGCGGTGCACCCCGGGGTGGAGACCCTCCTCGTCAGCGCTCGGACCGGGGAGGGAACCGACGCCGTGCGCGACTGGCTGCTTCGGGCCGCCACGAGGGAGGCCGCACCGGCTTGAGCGTCTCGACGACCGGCGCGCTCGCCGCGAGGGTCGAGCAGCTTCTCGAGGCGAGAACGCGCGCGAACGAAGCCTACTTCGGCGAGCACGCGGAGCGACTCGCACTGGTTTGCCGCGGGCTGGCAGAACGGTTCTTGCGCGGCGGCCGCCTGCTCGCGCTCGGCGGCTCGCCGCAGGACTGGTCGGACGCCCACCACGTGGCGGTCGAGTTCGTCCATCCGGTGATCGTCGGCAAGCGGGCTCTGCCGGCGCTGGCGGTAGCACCGGAGCGGCTCGACCTGTTGCGGGAGCCGGACGACATGGTCATCTCGTTCGGGCCGCTGACGATCACGGCCGGGGAGACGTGGCCCTTCGAGCCCACGACCGACGACCCGTTCGTGGCCCAGGAGCTCGCGGAGATCTCCTACCACCTGCTCTGGGAGCTCGTCCATGTCTTCTTCGACCATCTCGGCGGGTCGGAGGCAGGCGCCGGCGCTTCCGGCTTCCTGTACCCGTTTCTCGAGCGGCAGGACGCGGACCTGGGGGAGGTCGTGGAGGACGTTCGCCGCTCCGTGCTGATGAAGTCGACCGAGGTCTCCGAGCTGCGGATTCAGACGCTTTCGGACGGCCGTGAGCAGCTGTCGGCGGCGGCCTCGGCGCTGCGCGGTCGTCTCGACGCAGGGGGCAAGCTGCTCGTTTTCGGAAACGGCGGCTCTGCGACGGACGCTGCCGACGCCGTCGCCGATTTCCACGACGCCCCTCAGGGTTGGCCCCCGCGCCCGGCGCTCGACCTGGCCGCAGACTCGGCTATCCTCACCGCGCTCGCCAACGACATCGGCGCCGACGTGCTCTTCCAGCGTCAGGTGATCGCCTACGGGAGGGACGGAGACGCCGCGCTTGCGATCTCGACGAGCGGCAGCTCCGAGAACATCGTCAAGGCCCTGGCCGAAGCGCGGAGTCGAGGCCTGCTGACGATCGCCATGGTCGGCTACGGCGGCGGGAGCGTCGCCGCAGAGAGCCTCGCCGACCACGTGATCGTCAGCCGGTCGCAGAACATCCCGCGGATCCAGGAAGCACAGGCGAGCGCGTACCACGTGCTCCGGGAGCTAGTGGAGCTGGCCACCGTTACGCGGTGATGACGACTTTGCCCCTGGCGTGCCCTTCTCCGAGATACGCCAGAGCTTCGGGCGCCTCGCTGAGCGGATAGGTCCTGTCGATCACCGATCGCACCGTTCCGGCCTCGAGAAGCTCGCCCATGAACGCGAGATCCTCTCTCGTGATCTTCGCGACGAAGAAGCTCACCTTCTGGCTGCGGAACCTTGACTTCAAGATCGTCCCGGCGAGGTGGGGGAGAGGGCCGAGCCCGCGGTACGTCATCTTGCCTCCGACCAGCACGACCGTCGCCTCCGGGGTCAGTACCCGTCGGCAGGCCAGGAACGAGCGGTTGCCGGCGATGTCGAGCATCAGGTCGTGACGCACGTCTAGCTTCGTGAAGTCCTCCTGCTTGTAGTCGACGACGCGATCTGCACCGAGCGATCGGGCCTGCTCCACGTTGCCCGTGCTGCACACGGCGGTCACCTCTGCTCCGAACGACTTTGCGAGCTGCACCGCGAAGGTGCCGACGCCTCCGGACGCGCCGTTGATCAGAACCTTCTGCCCAGGCTGGACATTCCCCTTGTCGCGCAGAGCCTGGAGTGCGGTGAGCCCCGCCACGGGGACGGCAGCCGCTTCCTCGAACGACACGTTGGCCGGCTTCGGGGCGAGCCGTTCCGCGCGCGCGGGCGCGTACTCGGCCCAGGAGTGCCCCGACGAGCCGAACACCTCGTCGCCCGGCCGGAACTCCGTGACGTCTCGGCCGACAGCTTCGACCCGCCCCGCGAGATCGGCTCCGACGGCCGTGCTCTTGGGCTTGCGCAGGCCATTCCCGATGCGTGCGAAGTAAGGCCCGGTCACTCCATACCACTCGACTGGATTGACGGAGGACGCAACGACGCGTACCAGCACCTGGTCGTCTTCGATCACCGGCTGGTCAACGTCGTCGCGGACCTCGAGCGCACTGGGCCGGCCGTACCGGACGTGGACGATCGCTTTCATCTTTCCCGGCTGAACTGTCGCAGGTGCAAGGCCGCTGGGGCCGATGCTTGGAACGTCGTCTGCCGACGAAGGCTCCGGGCTTGGGGCGAGTGATGACTTCACGTTTCTTCCTCCCTGCTGTGTGAGGTGTACAGTGTAAGCGTACGGCGTAAGCTACACGTACGATGTAAGTCTGTCAAGTGGGAACTTACTATGTACGTTTACGGTGTGGAGCACGTGAGCCCCGATGCCTAGGAAAACCACCGCCAAGACAAAGCCCCGTACCCCGCTGACCAGGGAGCGCGTCCTGCACGCCGCCGTCGCCCTTGCCGACGAAGGCGGGATCGAGGCGCTCAGCATGCGAAAGCTGGCCGAGGTGCTCGGAGTCAAGGCGATGTCGCTGTACAACCACGTCGCCAACAAGGGCGAGATCCTCGACGGCATGATCGACGTCGTCGCGAGCGAGACGGATCTGCCGTCCGACGGAACCGACTGGAAGACCGCGATTCGTCAGAGCGCGATCTCGACCCGCGACGTCTTCTTGCGCCACCCGTGGGCTTGCAGCCTCTCGATGTCGCGTCAGACCGGTAGTCCCTCACAGCTGCGGCGCGCGGACTGGCTGCTGAGAGCCCTCCGGGAAGCGGGCCTCTCGAAGGACCTCACCTATCACGCGTTTCACGTCGTGGACAGCTACATCCTCGGGTACACGCTCCAGCAGCTGAACTTCCCGTACGAGGAGGAGGAGCTGGCCGGCTTGGCGACGACCTTCCTCCAGCAGCTCCCCGCCGGCGAGTACCCGGATTTCGTCGAGCACGTCATGCAGCACCTGGAGCCCCGCACTGGCGAAGAGGGTGGGTTCGAGGTCGGGCTCGATCTCATCCTCGACGGCCTCGAGCGGCTCCGGGACACGGCCTGATCGGCGGCCTGAACGACGATTTCCACGCGCGACTATGCTCCCCCGGAATGGACGACGGGCAGATCCACGACCGCATCGACGAGCTCGTTCGAGAGGAGCATGAGCTCTGGGAGCGCGAGGCCGCAGGCTCCGCGTCCGACGAAGACCGTCAGCGGCTCGATTCGCTCAAAGTCTCGCTCGATCAGTCCTGGGACCTGCTCCGCCAGCGCCGCGCGCTTCGGGATGCGGGACGTGACCCCGACGACGCCGATCTGCGCGCGGCGGACGTCGTCGAGGGCTACGAGCAGTAGCGTGGGCTTCATCTCGCGAGGCTTCCGCGGCCGCCGACCTGAGTCGGGCGGCGCTGATCCGGCCCGCGTTCCTCCCGGTCAACACGTCACAGATGATTTTCCGGTGCTCTCCGCGGGGCCGACGCCCGATACCTCGCTCGGCGAGTGGACTTTCTCGATCGTGAACGGCGACGAGAGGAAGACGTGGAGCTGGGACGAGTTCCGCGCACTGCCGAGCGAACAGGTGACGGTCGACATCCACTGCGTCACCCGCTGGTCGAAGCTGGACACGACCTGGGAAGGCGTCTCCGTCGACTCCCTACTCGAGGAGGTCGAGCACGAAGCTGCCTACGTGCTCGCCTTCTGCGATGGCGGCTACACGACCAATCTGCCGCTGGAGGATGTCTCCGACGGGAAAGCCTGGGTCGCTTTCGACTACGACGGCGAGCCGCTCGATCCCGAGCACGGCGGCCCCGCCCGGTTGCTCGTCCCGCACCTCTACTTCTGGAAGAGCGCCAAATGGGTGCGCGGCCTCGAGCTCCGTGACCATGACGAACCTGGCTTCTGGGAAACCTACGGCTACCACTCGTACGGCGATCCGTGGCGCGAGCAGCGGTACGCGGCGACTGAGCTGGCAGGTGGCCGGCGTCGAGGACGTCGTCCAGGAGACAGCGCGCGTCCGCACGATCGTGATCGACATCCCCGTCTGGTCGGGGCACCGGGCGGGGCAGCACCTCGACGTCCGCCTGACCGCGGAGGACGGCTACCGGGCAGAGCGTGAGTACTCGATCGCCTCGGCGCCGGGGGAGCCGGTTGCGATCACCGTCGAGCGGTTGGATGACGGTGAGGTCTCTCCGTATCTCACCGATGAACTGCGTCAGGGCGATGAGATCGAGCTGCGCGGGCCGATCGGCGGCTATTTCGTCTGGGATCCGGAGGACGAAAGTCCGCTGCTCCTCGTCGCGGGCGGCTCTGGGATCGTGCCGCTGCGGGCAATGCTGAGGCATCGCCGGCTCGTCAGAAGCGAGGTGCCGCTGCGCCTGCTCTACTCGTCGCGCAGCCTCAGCGACGTGATCTATCGCGATGAGCTCGACAAGCCGGCCGACGGCGTCGATGTCCGGTACACGCTGACGCGGGAGCAGCCGCCCGGCTGGGCCGGATACGCACGCCGCGTCGACAGGGATCTGCTCGGAGAGGTCGCCTGGCCGGCGGACGAGGGCGCGCTTGCCTTCATCTGTGGCCCCACGAGCTTCGTCGAGACCGTCGCGGGCAGCCTCGTCGAGCTCGGCTATCCGCCGCACCGGGTGAAGACGGAACGCTTCGGAGCGACAGGGCGCTGATGGAAGCACTGGACGGGAACGCGATCGGAGGCTTGTTGCTCGACGTGTTCGGTGCCGAGATGACCGCCGCGACAGGCGTCTGCGCCGGCTGCGGCGCCACTGGGCCGGTCGCCGAGCTCGTCGTCTACCTGCAGGCGCCGGGCACCGTCGTCCGCTGCCGGGACTGCACCAGCGTCCTGATGGTCGTAGTCGATGTTCGCGGGACCATGTGCGTCGACCTTCGCGGCCTCGCCGATCTCGCGCGTTAGGCCGGCCGCCTTGGGTGCGAGGCGGCCGGCAGCTCTTTTCGCAATCCCTACGCGAGGGCTACGTCGCGCACGGCTGCCGCGCGAACGACGAGCACAGGACGCTTCGCCTCGTGCAGGATTCGTGCGGACACGCTTCCGAGCAACGCGCCGGCAATCGTGCCGTGGCCGCGTGAGCCGACGACGATCAGGTCGGCCTCGACCGACTCGGCGTACGCGACGATCGCGTGAGCGGCATGGCCGATGAGAAGCTCTGTCTTCGCCTCGATGCCCTTCCTTGCCGCTAGGTCGACGGCTTCGTCGAGACATGCGCGGTCGTACTCATCCGGCTTGTGCGGTACCGACACGGGCGCACCCATGCCGTAGCCAGCCACCGGAAGGGCCTCCGTGGACGGAGCGACGTGCACGAAGATGGGCTCGGCGCCCTGCTCTGCGGCGAGCTCGATCCCGTACTCGACAGCCTCGAGCGCTGAGGGTGAACCATCCGTTGCGATGACGATCCTCTTCATCGTTTTCTCCTCTCGAGTCCAGTAGTACGACTCTTGGGCTATGCGTGGCGCGTCCGCAAGCAATGACGCCCAAGCGCCGAAGGCGGCTGCTCGGACAGGGTCGTTGACGAGCTGCGCGAGCCGGCGGTCGAGGTCGACGCCCTCGAAGAAGAACACCACCAGCCCGTTTCCAACGAAGACAGAGTGTTTCTCGAGCCCGGCAGCGGCCAGATCGAACGGAGGGCCGGAATCGATCAGCTTCCTGGCCTCGGCTTCGGCTCCGTCATTTAGGTGTGCGATAACGGCCACTCTTTGCATGACTCCATCGTGCCCGCAGTTCGGATCCAGGGCATCGGACTCACCGCCTATCGGGCGCGCGGAGAAATACGGATTCGATCTGCCTGCGGTTTCGGATGTTCGCCGAGGGCATCGACGGGACGATGGTCAGAGCATCAATGAGAGGAAGAGCCATGGCAAGCCTGAGTGCACATCGAGCGGGTCCTACGAGGCTCTCGAGCCGGCGCCCTCCAAACGGCATCCGCCCGAAGGCTTCGAGGCCGACATTTTCTTCGGTCGCAGAAGTTCGCGAGACGCCCACCGATCTCTTCATCCGTGTCCGTCTCGAGCAGGGCGCCCTCGAGTTGAGCGTGCCGAAGCGCGCGCTCGTCACGAGCCGCACTCCGGGGTCGAACCCGGACGCGACACCCTGCTGAGCGCCGCAGGGAACACCACGATGATCGCTTCGCTTGTGCGGCTAGGCCGAGACGTCGCGGCGATCGAGGAAAAACGTCGCTGCCAGTGTCGCCGCCGCGGCCACCGCTGCGAGGAGCAAGGCGTGGTCTAGGGCAAGCCCGTTGCTCAGCGGATCGCCCGCGGCGTAGTGGTAGAACGGTGAGAGCTTCCGGGGGATCTCGAGTTGCTCGACGAGCGGCGCGAGCCCGTTGATCAAGTAGGCAGCGACGGCCGCTGCCGCAGTCGCTCCGACGCCGAGGGCTCGCTTGCCGGTTGCAGCCCCGAGCAGGATTGCCAGGGCGCCGAAGGCGAGTGCGAGCAGGACGGCACTCAGCGTCGCGGCCGCCAGGTGCCCGGCCGAGATATCCATGCCGACGGTCCGCGCGCCGACCCACAGCGCAAGCCAGAGGACGGCTCCGAGTGCGACGACCTCCAGCGCGACGGCGGCCGATTTCTCGAGTACGAGGCGACGGCGCGAAAGGGGATTCGCGAGCAGGAGCTCGAGGGTTCCACGTTCCTCCTCGCCTGCCACCGCGCCCGCGCCGGCACCGATTGCGGCGATGAGAAGCAGGAGGGGCACCATCAAGGAGAAGAGCTCGCTGCCGAGGTAGCCGACGGCCGAGGTGTAGTCGACCGGCCCCCCAAAAGCGATGAACGCCTTCAACGCCTGCGGGTAGTCCTCGACGAGCTTGTTCAGGCTCGGGTTGTCGCGCACGGTTGGGTAGACGGAGATCATGAGCGCGACGAGGCCGACAAGACCGAGGCTCCACCAGACAAAGCCGCGCCGCGCGTCGCGCAGGCTCTTCAGCAACACGCTACGCAGCATCGGGCGCCTCCTCTCGATAGAGGGCGAGGAAGATGTCCTCCAGGTCGGCTTCGTGGACGTCGAGCGCGCGCACGTGGAAGCGGGCGAGCACCTTCAGAAGCGGATCGATCTCACCCTCGAGCGCAAACAGCACGACGTCGCCGTGCCGCTCGAGCTCGCGTACCCCGGCAGGCCGGCAAAGGCATCGGCCGGGGGTGGCTCGGCGAAGGTGACCTCGACATGCGTGAACGCTCGGCCGCGGAGCGTCTCTACGGTCTCGACCAGCTGGAGCCGTCCGTCACGGATGAGGGCCACCCGCTTCGCCACGTGCTGAACTTCGGACAGAATCGTGGGAGGAGAGGAACACGGTGCCCCCGTCCGCCGTCACCTCGCCAACCAGCTCGTAGAACGATTTCCTGAACGAGCGGGTCGAGCCCGTTCGTGGGCTCGTCGAGAACGAGGAGGTCGGGCTCATGCATGAACGCCTGGATCAGCCCAACCTTCTGGCGGTTGCCCCTGGACAGCTCCTTGATCCGGCGGTCGAGATCCAGCTCGAGTCTTTCGGCGAGCAGCTCGCCGCGAGTGATGCTCGGGAGGCCACGCAGATGAGCGAAGTAGCGGAGAAGCTCTCGAGGCGTGAGCCGCTCGTAGAGTCGTAAGTCGCCGGGCAGGTACCCGATCCGGCGGCGGATCTCGACACTGTCGCGCCTCGAGTCGAGACCGAAGACGCTGAGCCGCCCGTTGGTCGGCCGGATCAAGTCGAGCATGAGCCGGATCGTCGTCGTCTTGCCCGCGCCGTTCGGGCCGAGGAAGCCGAATACCTCCCCGGCCTCCACGGTGAAATCAAGGTCGAGGATGCCCCGAGACATGCCGTAGAGCTTGGTAAGCGCCTCGGCTCTGACGACCTCCTTCATCCGCATAGGTAGTTTGCCGAAACGCAAATCCCGGTCGACGCTGATGGCAGTTCTCCGCCCGGGGAGCAGGCTCCCTTCAGAGCGACGAAAGGGTTTCAGATGGGTGTCCAAGTTCAGGAGAGGGCGCTCGTGCGGGATCTCGTCGACGTGCCCGCGTCTGCGCCCATCGTCGAAGCGCAAGCCGTCGACAAGACCTACGACACCGGCAAGGTCGAGGTGCACGCTCTCCGCGGGGTGACCTTCGGCGTCACACGCGGGGAGATGGTCGCGATCATGGGGCCGAGCGGCTCCGGGAAGACGACCCTGCTCAACTGCCTGTCCGGCCTCGACTCGATCGACGGCGGTGACGTGCTCATCGAGGGCGTATCGCTTGCCGACATGTCGGATCGCGAGCGGACCGACTACCGGGCCCGCCGCATGGGCTTCGTCTTCCAGTTCTACAACCTGATGCCGGTCCTGAGCTCCGTCGAGAACGTCGAGCTACCGCTGCTCGTCGGGCGGGTCTCGCCGAAGGTCGCGCGCCGCAAGGCACTCGAGGCGCTCGATCTCGTCGGTCTCGCCGACTGGGCGGATCACGTCCCCGACGAGCTGTCAGGAGGCCAGCGTCAGCGCGTTACGATCGCTCGTGCGCTCGTCAACAACCCCGCGATCGTCTGGGCTGACGAGCCCACCGGCGACCTCGACAGCGAGAACGCCGACGAGATCGTCGCCCTCATGCGGCGGCTGAACCAAGAGCACGACCTGACCTTCCTGATCGTGACGCACGACATCGGCGTCGGTCGCAAGACCGACCGCATCGTGCGCATGGTCGACGGCCAAATCGTTAGTGAAGAGAGCGTGGAGGTGAGGTGAACCATGGTTGCCCGAGCGACAATGGCCGAGATCGATCCCGTGAGGATGAGCATCGACGACGCGGTCGGGCTCTTCCGCAACTCCGTCCTTCCAGCTCTTCACGAGCAGGACGGGTACCAAGGTGTGTACGTGCTTCTCTCGCCCGAGGGCCAGGCGCTCGTCTTGACCTTCTGGGAGACCGAGGAGGCGGCCGAAGCGGGAGTGGCGGGAACCCGGAGCTTCTACAGCGAGCAGGTCGAGAAGTTCGTGACGCTCTTCAAGGCATCACCGGGGCGTGAGCGGTACGACGTCGTGCTCGCCGAAGAGCCGGCAGCCGTCACGGCTAGGGGCGACGGATGAAAGAGCTGTTCGGCATACCGATGGACAGCCTGGTGGCGGTCCTCGCCGTTCTGCTCGCTGTCTTCGCCGGCGCAGTTGCTGCTGCTCGCCGTGCGCAACCGGGTGCTGCTCAAGCTCGGCGTCCGCAACGTCGGCCGTCGCCGCTCACGTTCGGCCCTGATCGTCGTCGGGCTGATGCTCGGCACGACGATCATCGCCGCTGCCCTCGCGACCGGCGACACCATGAACCACACGATCCGCGCGACCGCGACCAAGCAGCTGGGCGCGACGGACGAGATCATCTCCGCCAGAGGCGCGGGCGAGGACATCTCCGGCGAGCTCGGGCAAGCCTCGGGCACGGCGTACTTCTCCCAGCAGGTCGTCGACCGCGTGCGGGCCGTGCTCGCACGCTCGAACCTCGCCGACGGGGTCGACCGGCGGGATCCTCGAGGACGTCGCGGTGCAGGCACCGGTTCAGCGGCAGACCGAGCCGAACGTGGCGTTCTTCGCGCCCGACCCAGCCCAGATGGCGGGCTTCGCGCCGATCCGTAACGTCGAGGGCGGCGACCTGACGCTGTCCGTGCTTCGGCCCGGAGAGCTGTACGCGAACGAGAAGGTCGCCGAGAAGCTCCACGTCGGGCCGGGAGACCCGCTGCTCGTCTACGTCGGGCGCGAAGCCGGTGCGCATGCGGGTTCGCGAGTCGTCCGGTTCGACGGCGCGGGAACGGCCGACTCGGCCGCTCCTGCTGCCGCTCCGCGAGGCGCAGCGCCTCTACGGGAAGCCGGGTCTCGTCAAGGGGATCGCTGATCTCGAACCGTGGCCAGTGGAGATTCCAGCGTCGCACTCTCGGACGACGTTGTCCGCACCGCTGAAACCCGTCGTTACTCCGCTCGGTCTCGAGACGGTGACGGCGAAGGCGGACGCGATCGACGTGGCCGACCAGGCCGGCAACGCGTTCATGTCGCTCGTTCACGACCTTCGGCACGTTCTCGATCGCGGCCGGCATCCTGCTCATCTTCCTGATCTTCGTCATGCTCGCGGCCGAGCGCCGCAGCGAGCTCGGCATCGCGCGCGCGGTCGGCACGCGTCGAGGGCACCTCGTCCAGATGTTCACCTTCGAGGGCGCCGCCTACGACCTGATCGCCGCCGCCGTCGGAGCGCTGTCTCGGCGCCGCGATCGCCTACGGGATGGTGCTCGCGATCGCGAGCGCCGTGGGGGCGGCGGACGAGGACGCCGGCGTCCAGGTCGAGTACTCAGTCTCGTCGCGGAGCCTCTTCGTCGCGTTCGCGATCGGCGGTCTGCTGACGCTACTGGTCGTCGCCTTCTCGGCCTGGCGCGTGAGCGTCATGACCATCTCGGCAGCGATCCGCAACCTGCCCGAGCCTCCGCTTCCGCACCGGCGCCGAAGGTTCGTCCTCGCCGCGCTCGGGATCGGCCTCGGCGTCGCTGCTCACCGCGAGTGGAGCCGGCTCGTACTCCGCGACGCCGCTCATGCTCGGGATCTCGCTCATCCTCGTCGGCCTCGTCCCGATCCTCCGCCTCGTCGGCGTTCCGAACGACTCGCCTACACGAGCCTGCGGGCTCGCAATCGTCGTCGCGATGCTCCTGCCCTGGAGCGTCTGGGAGTCCGGTCTTCGGCCAGATCTCGATGAACTTCACGACCTGGATCGTCGCCGGCCTGATGACCGTAATCGGGGCAGTCTGGGTCCTCGTCTACAACGCCGACCTGATCTTGCGTGGCGTCAGCATCGTCCTCTCGCCCTTCGGGACGCTCGTCCCGGTCGCTCGCATGGCGATCACCTATCCGCTGCGGGCGAAGTTCCGCACAGGTGCGACGCTCGCCATGTTCACGCTCGTCGTCTTCACGCTCGTCACCGGCACGGCCTCTTCCGGTTCCTTCGAGAGGGCGTTCGGCAACGTCGACGAGTTCGGTGGCGGCTTCCAGGTCCGCGCCGGCACGTCTGCAACGGCGCCGATCAAGGACATGCAGACGGCCCTGGAGCACGCTCGGGGCATCGATGCTCGCGGACTTCCTCGGGGTCGGAAGCCAGTCGGTGCTCTCGGTGAAGGCTCGAGCAGCTCGGGGCCGGGAGCCCGCGCGAGAGCTACGTCGCGCGCGGGCTCGACCAGGCGTTCCTCCAGCACTCGACGTTCGGCCTCGGCGCGATTGCACGGGGCTACACCTCGGCCGCCGGACGTCTGGCGTTCGCTCTCGATCACGCCCGGCCTCGCGGTGGTCGACGCGACCGTCGCGCCGCACCGGGACAACTTCAACTTCGCCGTTCTCCCGGACTTCCAGCTCAGCGGCTTCTCGCTGGAGGACGGGGCCTTCGATCCGATTCCGCTCTCCGTGCGCGATCCGCAGACAGGCCGAACGCTCCGGTTGACTGTGATCGGGATCCTGAAGGACTCCGCGCCGCTCGAGATGGTCGGGATATCGAGCTCGCAGGCCACGTACCAGCGGGCGTTCCCGGGACGGTTCGAGCCGACGATCCACTACTTCGCGCTCGCGCCCGGCGTCGATCCCGCCACAACGGCGACGAAGCTCGAGTCGGCTTTCCTCGCAAACGGGATGCAGGCCGAGTCGATCCAGAAGGTCGTCGACGACGCGCTCGCGGCCAACCGGACGTTCAACCGGCTGATCCAGGGCTTCATGGCTCTGGGCCTGATCGTCGGCGTCGCCGCGCTCGGAGTGATCAGCGCACGGGCCGTCGTCGAGCGACGCCAGCAGATCGGCGTGCTACGGGCGATCGGCTTCCGGCAGGGAATGGTCCAGGCGGTCTTCCTGATCGAGTCGTCGTTCATCGCTCTGACCTCGATCGTGGCCGGTACTGTCCTCGGCCTGATCCTCGCCGAGAACATCATTCGCGACTCCGCACCGCAGCCGAGCTGGGAGAACCTGCTCTCGTTGTCCCATGGGGAACTTCGTGGCTCATCTTCCTGGTCGTCTACGCGTGGCGCTCGCCGCAACGCTGGCGCCTGCGCTGCGGGCCTCCCGGATCCGCCCCGCCGAGGCGCTGCGCTACCAGTAAGTTCCGGCCGAGGATCCGGGAAGTCCCTGATGAGCGTTCCCGCTGAACGACGCACCGCGGTGGAAGGCCTGCTGGACGAGGGCGAGCTCCGCCTGATCGACGCCTACTGGCGAGCCGCGAACTACCTGTCGGTTGGCCAGATCTACCTGCTCGACAATCCGCTCCTCCGCGAGCCGCTCGAGGCCGAGCACACGAAGCCGCGCCTCCTCGGCCACTTCGGCACGACGCCGGGCCTCAACTTGATCTACGTCCACCTGAACCGGGCGATCCGCAGGCGTGACCTGAACGCGCTCTACGTGACGGGCCCCGGGCACGGCGGCCCCGGCCTGGTCGCAAACGCCTATCTCGAGGGAACGTACAGCGAGGTCTACCCCCAGATCGGGCTGGACGAGGCAGGGCTGCGGGCCCTCTTTCGGCAGTTCTCGTTCCCCGGCGGCATCCCGAGCCATGTCGCGCCGGAGACACCCGGCTCGATCCATGAGGGCGGAGAGCTCGGCTACGCGCTGGTGCACGCGTTCGGAGCCGCGTTCGACAACCCGGATCTGACGGTCGCCTGTGTCGTAGGGGACGGGGAGGCCGAGACGGGCCCGCTCGCTGCGAGCTGGCATTCGAACAAGTTCCTCAATCCGCGCACCGACGGCGCGGTGCTGCCGATCCTGCATCTGAACGGCTACAAGATCGCCAACCCGACCGTGCTCGCCCGCATCCCCGAGGACGAGCTCGTTGCCCTGTTCGAGGGCTACGGCTACCGACCGCTGCTCGTCAGCGGCGGCTTCGAGGGCGAGGAGCCCGCTGCTGTGCATCAGCGGTTCGCGGCCGCGCTCGACGAGGCGCTGGACGAGATCGCCGCCATCCAGGAGGAGGCACGCAGCGAGACGGAGCCGCGACGGCCGACCTGGCCGATGATCGTCCTTCGGACGCCGAAGGGCTGGACCGGGCCGAAGACCCTCGACGGGGCGCCGGTCGAGGACAACTGGCGCTCTCACCAGGTCCCGATGACGGATGTCCGCGACAACCCAGAGCACCTTCGCGTGCTCGAGGACTGGCTGCGGAGCTATCGGCCCGAGGAGCTCTTCGATGCAGAAGGCCGGCTCACGCCGGACCTCGCCGAGCTGCCGCCAAAAGGACAGCGGCGCATGAGCGCCAACCCGCACGCAAACGGCGGGGAGCTGCTCCGAGACCTCGTCCTGCCGGACTTTCGCGACTACGCAGTCGAGGTGTCGAAGCCCGGAACCACGCTCAACGAGGCGACCAGGGTCCTCGGCGCTTTCCTCCGAGACGTCGTCGTCGGCAACCCGGACAACTTCCGGATCGTCGGTCCGGACGAGACGGCTTCGAATCGCCTCGGCGACGTCTTCTCGGCAACGGCGCGGACCTGGATGGCCGAGACCAGGCCCACGGACGAAGGGCTGGCCCCTGACGGCCGAGTGATGGAGATCCTCTCGGAGCACCTCTGCCAGGGGTGGCTCGAGGGCTATCTGCTCACGGGTCGGCACGGCCTCTTCAATTGCTACGAGGCCTTCATCCACATCGTCGACTCGATGTTCAATCAGCATGCGAAGTGGTTGAAGGTGACGCGGGAAATCCCATGGCGACGGCCGATCGCCTCTCTCAACTACCTGCTCAGCTCGCACGTCTGGCGTCAGGATCACAACGGCTTCTCTCATCAGGATCCCGGCTTCATCGATCACGTGGTGAACAAGAAGGCGGAGATCATCCGCGTCTACCTCCCGCCGGACGCGAACACGCTGCTCTCCGTGGCCGACCATTGCCTGCGCAGCCGCAACTACGTGAACGTGATCGTCGCCGGCAAGCAACCGGCGCTGAACTACCTCTCGATGGAAGACGCGATCATCCACTGCACGCGCGGTCTCGGTGCGTGGGACTGGGCCTCGAACGACGAGGGAGGCGAGCCGGACGTCGTGCTCGGCTGCTGCGGTGACATTCCGACGCTGGAGACGCTCGCGGCCGCGGCGATCCTCCGGGAGCGGCTGCCGGACCTGAAGGTCCGCGTCGTGAACGTCGTCGACCTCATGCGGCTGCAGCCGGAGAGCGAGCATCCCCACGGCCTGCCCGACGCCGACTTCGACTCGCTGTTCACGACCGGTCGGCCGGTCGTCTTCGCCTACCACGGGTATCCGTGGCTCATTCACCGCCTCACGTACCGCCGGACGAACCATGCCAACCTTCACGTGCGCGGCTTCAAGGAGGAAGGCACGACGACGACGCCTTTCGACATGGTCATGCTCAACGACCTCGACCGCTTCCATCTGGTGATCGACGTCATCGACCGGGTGCCCGGGCTCGTCGACAGGGCGGCAGGCCTGCGGCAGGACATGGCCGAGGTGCGCCTGCGCTGCCGTGCCTGGACGCGCGAGCACGGTGACGACGACCCGGCGGTGCGTGACTGGACATGGCCGTACTGAGCGGTTGACTCAGATCCTCACCGTCAACGCCGGCTCCACGAGCCTCAAGCTGCACCTCGTCGAGGGCGACGAGTCCCAGCCGGTCGACCATTTCGTCGCCGCGGCGGCTGTGGGGCATCGAGTGGTTCACGGCGGAGACAGATATTCCGAACCCGTCCGGATCGACGGCGAAGTCGAGGCTGCGATCGAAGAGCTCTCGCAGCTTGCCCCGCTGCACAACGAGCCCGCTCTACGCGCGATCCGTGAGGCCCGGGAGGCGCTCCCCGACGTGCCTCACGTGGCCGTCTTCGACACGGGCTTCCACGCGACCATGCCCGAGGAGGCGGCGACGTACCCGATCCCGGCTCGGTGGCGGACCGAGTGGGGGATTCGCCGGTACGGGTTCCACGGGATCGCGGTGCAGTCGGTCGTCTCGCAGCTCGAGGTCGACCGGCTCGTCGTGTGCCACCTCGGCGGCGGCTGCTCCGTCACGGCCGTTCTCGACGGGAGGTCGATCGACACGACGATGGGCTTCAGCCCGCTCGAGGGCGTGCCGATGGCCACTCGCTCGGGGTCGATCGACCCGGGCGCCTTGATCTACGTGCTGCGGAAGCGTGGATTGACCGTCGAGGAGCTCGATCGAGCGCTGGAGCACGATTCCGGGCTCGAGGCACTCGGCGGCCTCGACGACCCGCTCGCGTTCGCGGTCTACACATACCGGATCGCCGGAGCGGTGGCACAGATGGCCATGGCTCTCGGCGGCCTCGACGCCGTCGCCTTCTCGGGAGGCGTGGGGGAGAACCGCGCCGAGGTCAGAGACGCGATCGTCGAGCGGCTGAGCTTCCTGGGCGAGTTCGCCGTCGAGGTGATCCCCGCACGCGAGGAGCTCGTCATCGCGCGCGCCGTGCGCAGCGTGATCGAGCTCTGAGCAGCGACTCAGGTCTGCATGGGAACGACGCTTCGCTCGCGGCTCGAGCCTCTCGCGGCCTCGAGCACCTCGAGGACGTTGACGGCGTCGAGGGGATCGACCGGCGGGGGCGCGCCGTCGCGCAGGCATGCGACGACGCCCTCGTAGAAGGCGCCGTAGTTCCCCGGCTCGGTCCGGACCTCTCGGAGGTCTTCGCCCGCGCCCAGCCGGCCCCAACGCTCCCTCGGCTCCTCGCCCCAGCCGGGCTCGTTCGGGCTGCGGCCCGCCCGAAGAGCTTCCTCCTGGACGTCGAGACCATGCTTCGTATAGGCGGCACTGTCCCCGAGCACGCGAAACCGGGGGCCGGCCTGGGCCGCGACCGCGCTCATCCAGAGATGGGAGTGCGCGCCATCGGCATGTTCGAGCGCGACGAAGTCGTCGTCGTCCACTTCTGCGCCGGGCCGGCGAATGTCGAGCTCGGCGTAGACCGCCTGCACGGGCCCGAAGAGCTGCACCGCCTGGTCGGCGAGATGGCTGCCGAGATCGAAGAGAAGGCCGCCTGCGGCGTCAGCCTGCTCTCGCCAGCGGCTCGCCACCTCGGGACGCCAGCGCTCGAATCGGGACTCGAACCGAAGAACACTTCCCAGCGCTCTTTCTGCCAGCAGTCGACGCACCGTCAAGAAGTCCCCGTCCCAGCGGCGATTCTGAAAGACCGTGAGCATCAGTCCCTGTGCGCGGGCTGAGTCGACGAGCATCAATCCCTCGGCGGCGCTGGTGGCGAGCGGCTTGTCGACGACGACCGGGAGTCCTGCAGCGAGGGCGGCCAGCCCGAGCGGGGCGTGAGCGGTGTTCGGCGCGGCCACGACGACGAGGTCGAATTCGTCCGCGTTGTCCCAGATCTCGTCGGCCGACTCGAACAGCGAGACGCCCGGATGGTCACGCACGGCACGTGCCCGCCGCTCGTCGTCCCGCGTGACGATCGCAGCCAACCTCAGGCCTGGCGTCGTCGCGATGAACGGCGCGTGGAACGCCGAGCCGGCGAGGCCGTAACCGATGAGGGCTACTCCAAGGGGCCGAGGCATGGGCGCATTCTCCCGCAGCCCTACAAATACCGGCCTACGCCGGCGCGGCGTCCCGCTCGCGCTTGCGGCGCGAGGACATCGACTGCCGCTTCGTCGCGGAGAGCTCGACCTTTCGCAGGCGGATGCTCTTCGGCGTGACCTCGACGGCCTCGTCGTCGCGGATGAACTCGAGGGCCTGCTCGAGCGAGAGTGGGCGAGGAGGAATGAGACGGACGAGCTCGTCCGCGGTCGAGGAGCGCATGTTCGTCAGCTTCTTCTCCTTGGTCGCGTTGACGTCGAGATCCTCTCCGCGGGCGTTCTCGCCGACGACCATGCCCTCGTAGACCTCCGTGCGCGGGCCGACGAAGAGCGATCCGCGCTCCTGGAGCGCCGCGATCGCGAACCCGGTCGCCTGGCCTCGCCGGTCGGCGACGAGACTCCCGGTCGGCCGCGTCCGCAGCTCGCCGTACCACGGCTCCCAGCGCTCGAAGACGTGATGCAGGATCCCGGCTCCGCGGGTCTCGGTCAGGAACTCGGTGCGAAAACCGATGAGGCCGCGCGCCGGCACGAGGTACTCCATCCGCGCCCAACCGGTGCCGTGGTTGACCATCTGCTGCATGCGGCCCTTGCGCAGCGAGAGCAGCTGCGTGACGACGCCGATGTACTCCTCCGGGACGTCGATTGCGACGCGCTCCACGGGCTCGTGCTTCTTGCCGTCGACGTCTCGCGTCAGCACTTCCGGCTTGCCGACCGTGAGCTCGAACCCCTCGCGCCGCATGATCTCGACGAGCACCGCGAGCTGGAGCTCGCCGCGCCCCTGCACTTCCCAGACGTCGGGGCTCGCGGTCGGCTGCACGCGAAGCGAGACGTTTCCGACGAGCTCGCGCTCGAGGCGGGCGATGAGCGCGCTCGCGGTCACCTTGTCGCCCTCGGTGCCGGCGAGCGGGGACGTGTTGATGCCGAGGGTCACGGCGAGAGACGGCTCGTCGACGGTGCTCACCGGGAGCGGCCGCGGATCCTCGGCATCCGCGATCGTCTCGCCGATCGTCACCTCGGGCAGGCCCGCGAGCGCCACGATCTCGCCGGGGCCGGCCTCGTCGGCTGGAACGCGGTCGAGCGCCTCAGTGACGTAGAGCTCGGTCACGCGCGCTTTCTCGATCGTCCCATCCGCCCGGCACCAGGCGATCTCCTCGCCCTTGCGGATCGTCCCGTGCTGGACGCGCAGCAGCGCGAGTCGCCCGACGTAGGGCGAAGCATCGAGATTCGTGACGAGCGCCTGCAGCGGATGGTTCGGGTCGTACGTGGGCGCCGGAACCGTTGCGAGCAGGGTCTCGACGAGCGGCCCGAGGTCGGAGGCGAGCTCGTCGGGCTCGAAGCCGGCGCGGCCCTCCCGGGCGTTCGCGTACACGATCGGGAACTCGATCTGCGCCTCGTCGGCGTCGAGGTCGAGGAAGAGCTCGTAGACCTCGTTGACCACGGCCGCGGGCCGGGCATCGGGCCGATCGACCTTGTTCACGACGAGAACGACCGGCAGCCGAGCCTCGAGCGCCTTGCGCAGGACGAAGCGCGTCTGGGGGAGCGGGCCCTCGCTCGCATCGACGAGGAGCAGCACGCCGTCGACCATGGTCAGGCCGCGCTCGACTTCGCCACCGAAGTCCGCGTGTCCCGGCGTATCGACGATATTGATCTTCGTATCGCCGATCTGGACGGCCGTGTTCTTGGCGAGGATCGTGATGCCCTTCTCGCGCTCGAGGTCCATCGAGTCCATGACGCGCTCGGCTACGTCCTCGTTCGCCCGGAAGGAGCCGGCCTGCCAGAGCAGCGCGTCGACGAGGGTCGTCTTCCCGTGATCGACGTGCGCGACGATCGCGACGTTTCTCAGGTCGTCGCGTCTTGCGAGCGGTGAAATCGGCGTATCCACGACAGCCACACTAGCGGCGGTACCCTCCCGTGATGCCCCGCGACAAGCCAGAGCCGATGACGGCTGCCCACAAGAAGCAGCTCGAATCCGAGCTCGCGGAGCTCGAGGGCCCTCGCCGCACCGAGGTCGTCAAGGCGATCGCCACGGCGCGGGGCTTCGGCGACCTGTCCGAGAACTTCGAGTACCACGCCGCGAAGAACGAGCAGGGCCTGCTCGAGGCGCGGATCAGGACGATTCGCGACCGGCTGGACCGCTCGGTGCTCGTCGAGCACGAGCCGTCCGCGAGCGGGGAGGTCGGGATCGGCTCGACGGTCGAGGTCGAGGACGAGCAGGGCAAGCGGATGACGGTCGAGATCTCGAGCGTCGGAGGCGTTTCGCCGGACTCGCCTCTTGGCCGCGCCCTCCTCGGAGCAAAGCCTGGCGACGAGGTCAAGGTCGACGCGCCACGCGGTGCCTGGAACGCCCGCGTCGTCTCGATTGCGGGCGCCTGACTAGTAGCCGCTGAACCTGCCCTGCTGAACCTGGTCCTCGGGGACACCCGCGGCCTCGAGCGTCCCGGCGACCCCCTCGACCAGGCCGGGCGGGCCCGCGATCAGGTAGGTGAACGACTGCAGCTCGTCGCCCAGGTGGTCGCGGAGGAGGTCGGTGTCGATCCGCCTCGACTCACCCTCCCAGCCCGGGTCCTCGGTCATCGTCAGGACGACCTGGAGATTCGGGTTCGCCTGCTCCAGCTCGATGAGCTCGTCCAGGAAGGCGGCAGACTCCCGGTCCCGGTTGGAGTAGATGAGGGTGACCCGGTACGGAAGCTGCTCCTCGGCGATGTAGCGGAGCATGCACCGGAAGACCGTGATCCCGATCCCGCCCGCGACGAACACGTACTGCCGATTCGTGTCCTCGGGCAGGACGAAGTTCCCCTTCGGCGGCTCGACGTCGACGTCGGCTCCGATCGGCATCTCCGCGAGCGAGCGCTTGAAGGCGCTGTCGCGGAGGCGCGTGCAGAGACCGAGCACGCCGCGCTCGTTCGGCGAGGTGACAACCGAGATGTGCCGCCGCGGCCCCTTCTCGTCGTCGTACGGCGGGTCGAGCAGCTCGACCCAGAAGTACTGACCCGGCGTCGAAGTCGACCTCTTCTCCGAGCAGGTCGAAGACGACCATCAGCGTCTTCTTGGCAACTTCCCGCTTCTCCTTGATCTGCGCGCGCACGGGTCCAAAATACCCGCTCGTATCCCGAAGGTTCGTAATGGGTGAGAGCCCGGCGAGTGCCGGGCTCTCACCCATCGGCCGCTACGGGCCGGACTTGACGCTGACGACGTCGAACGACTGGTTCACGTAGACCGTGACCCTGCTGCCGTCGCTGCGCGTCATGTGCGCCTCGTACGCGGCGTTTCCGTCCGCGTCGGTCTCGACGCGTTCGATCGTGCCGCCGCTGACCTTCGCGAGGGCGGCCTGCCGCACCTTGGCGAGCGCGTCGCCGGTGAGCGGCGTCTCGTCCGAGCGTTGAGGAGGCAGGCCCGCGTTGGCCGGGCGCGCGGCCGCGAACGCAGCGGCGTTGCTGTTCGAGCTGCTGCTCGAGCTGCTGCCGCCTCCGGAGGCTGCCCCGGCGATCGCCGAACCTCCGAGAGCGAGCGCCGTGATCGACGCGGCGACGAGTGCGATGTTCTTCATCCTGTCCGTCATGGTCTTCCTTTCACTTGGGGATAGCGGACTTCCCCAGGAGACCAAGGCAACGTAAGACGGGCATGAATCCGGGCTAAGAAGTTTCTCTGAGTGCGCGCGCGACGATCTCCTCGACGACCGCGGTCTTCGCGTCCGCGTAGTCCTGCACGTAGCGCCACTCCTTCGCGGCGAGCCCGCGCTTCGTTCGCTCGTACAGCTCCCGGTCCGCGGGATGGGTGCGGAGCCAGTCGCGGAAACCGACCATGCGGTCGACCTCCGGGCAGCCCTCCGAGAAGACGTGCAGGTTGACCTTCGTGTCGGGTCCCCTGAAGACGCGGTGCTCGAACCAGTCGGGCTCACGGATACGGAGCACGTAGCCCGCTGCCTCGAGCGCGGGGACGTATGCATCCTCGTCCGCGGAATCCGGGACGGCGAGCGTCATGTCGATGATCGGCTTCGCCGAGAGGCCTGGCACCGAAGTCGACCCCGTGTGCTCCAGGCCGCGCACGTTCTCGCCCAGGGCTGCGCGGATCCGCTCCGCCTCGCGCTCGAAGAGGCCGGGCCAGGCTGGGTCGTAGTCGACGAGCTCGATGGGCTTGCCCAGCGGCTCGAGCTCGCCGATCGTGACGGCGCGGAGCTCCTCTTCCCGCTTTGTCAAAGAGGCCAGGTGGCGCGAACCGGCGTGTACTCCCGCGACCAGTCGCTGTACGCAACGCTTGGCGTGTCGGTGTCCTCCGGCGCTGAGGCTCCGTGGCGTGCGGCGACCTCGCTCACCGGGTAGTGCAACTCCTTGCCCTCGCCGCGCGCGCCGACCATGAGGATCGCGCACGGCCCGTCGCCGGCTCCCACGATGATGTGGTGGGTGCCGGGTGGACAGTGGAAGAAGTCCCATGCCTTCAGGTGACGCTCTTCCTCCTCGACGATCAGGATGCATTCGCCCGAGAGGACCAGGAAGTCCTCCTGCATGCTCTCCGAGTGGTACATCCCGTTCGGTTGGCCGGGCTGCAGGACGTGAACGCCGACGCCGTATTGCTCGTAGTCACCTTCAGGCCCGAAGTCCGACCACTCGCCGCCCTCTTCGCTTCGCATCCACCGGGCATCGGCGAGATTGACGACGACCCAGCCGGGGGTCACCGCGACGGCACCCTCCGGCGTCTGCTCGATCTTCGACTCTTCGACGGCCACGCGCGCACCCTAACCGGCGAGTAGCATCGATCGCGAGGCTTTGTGAGCGACCGCCGATCCCTTCTCGTCGCCGGCCTGCAGACCGCGGGCATCCCCAACGATCTCGACGCGACGCTCGCCGAGTTCGAGCGCCTCGTGCGCTCACTCACCTCGATGTTCGACGGCGTTCAGCTCGTGATTGCGCCCGAGCTGCACCTGATGGCGCTACCGCCGATGCTCGCTGCCATGAACGGCACGGACGCAGACCGAGCGGTCGAGATTCCCGGGCCGCTCACGGAGCGGCTGGGGGCACTGGCCCGCGAGACCGGCCTTTGGCTCGTGCCGGGAAGCGTCTACGAGCGCGCGGGTGACGGCGTCTACAACACCGCGGTCGTGCTTTCCCCTGACGGCGAGCTCGTTGCGACCTATCGCAAGTGCTTTCCGTGGCAGCCGTACGAGAAATCCCTCCCCGGGCACGAAGTCGTCGGCTTCGAGATCGAAGGAGTCGGGCGGATCGGCCTTGCGATCTGCCACGACGGGGTGTTCCCCGAGGTCTTCCGGCAGCTCACCTGGGATGGGGCGGAGGCGATCATCCAGGTGAGCCTCACGCGGACGAGCGACCGCGACGCAGAAATCGTCGTCGCCCGGGCGAACGCGATCGTGAATCAGGTGTACCTCGTCAACGTCAACGCGGCGTCGCCGGTCGGGAACGGACGGAGCGTCGTCGTCGATCCCGAGGGGACCATCCGGTACGAGGCCGGCGCCGCGGAGGAGGTCGTGACCGCGCTCGTCGACTTCGACGCCGTGGCCGTCGTCCGCGAGCGCGGGAGCTTCGGGCTCAACCGGCTTCTCGAGCAGCTCGACCGCCATGGCGCCGAGCTCGACCTGCCGATGTACGGCGGCCGCTACCGGCCGCGGCCGGGCAAGCGCTGAGCCTGCTCCAGTAGCTCGAGCACGTCGTCGTGCGGCAGCGCCTTGCCGATCCGGCCGTCGCGGCCCGTCACGTCCTTTGCTGCCCAGAGTGAGTTGACAACGGCCTCCTCGGTCGCGTCGACGGTCGCTGTGAACAGCGGATCGAGCTCGTCGTCCCGCACCGAGCGCTCGTCCGTCGTCGCGAAGGCGAAGAAGATCTCGCCGCTCCCGTGATGGGCGACCGAACCGGTGCGGGCGAGCCCGAGACCGGCACGCCGGGCGATCCGCTCGAGCTGGGCGGGCGCGAGCGCGGCGTCTGTCGCGACGACGACGATGCAGCTCCCCGCTTCCTTTGGCCGGCCTTCGGCTGACGCGAGCATTCGTCCGACGGGGACACCGTCGATGCGGAGCTCCCGCGCACCGCCGAAGTTCGTGAGCGCGAGGACGCCGAGCGTGCAGCCGAGCTCCGGCACGAGGCGGCTCGAGCTTCCGATCCCGCTCTTGTAGCCCAGGCACGTCATGCCGGTGCCGGCGCCGACCGCGCCCTCCTCGAACGAGGCTCCGGCATTTGCGACCGCCCGGCGCACGTCTTCGAGCTCGACCTGAACCATGCGCGCGTCGTTCAGCCAGCTGTCGTCGCATTCGCCGACGACTGGAATGACGACATTGTCGACGCCGACCGCCGGGTCCGCCTCGAGCGCCACTGCGACGGCGCCGTCCATCACACGGCCGACCGCATGGGTCGAGGTGAGATAGACCGGTGTCTCGAGGATCCCCCACTCACGGATCTCGAGCGAGCCGGTCAACTCGCCCGCACCGTTGAGGACCGCAGTGCCGGCGGGCACGGGCTTCTTCAGCAGCGTCTCGACCGGGCCAGGGAGGATCGTCGTCAGGCCGGTGCGGGCGACAGTCGGCTCGTCGCGCCAGATCGTGACCTGGCCGACGGTGACGCCGGAAACATCTGTGACGGCGTTCCGGGGCCCGGCATCGAGCTCGCCGATGCGCAGGCCGTGGTCGCGCAGGCTCCTCTCGCTCACCGGGCGACTATAGGGTCGCCCGACGATGCTCGCTATGCCCGTGGTCTGGGACGAGCGCTGCCGGCTGCACGAACCGGCCGCGGAGATCTTCGTCGGCGTGCGCACGCTCGGCACTGAGACCAGGGAGCGGGCGGACGCCCTGCTCGGAGCCCTCGGCGAGTCGGTGCCCGCCGAGGCTCACGACGACGACGCCTTGCTCGCGGTGCACGACGCCCGGCTCGTCGAGTTCCTCGCAAGCGCCTGGAGCGACTGGGCGGCATCGGGTCTCGTCGACGATCCAGGCCAGGACCGCGTCGTTCCCTACGTCTTCGCCCACGAGCGGCTGGGCGTGCGGAGGGAGCCGGTCGCGACCTGGGCGCGGCCCGGCTACTTCGCCTACGACACGATGACTCTCATCGGCCCCGGAACCTGGGAGGCGGCACGGGCCGCGGTCGACGCAGCGCTGACCGCCGCCGATGTCGTCGTTTCCGGAGCGCCCCATGCCTACGCATGCGTCCGACCCCCCGGTCACCACGCCTGCCGCGCCGCGTTCGGCGGCTCCTGCTACCTGAACAACGCGGCGGTCGCGGCCCAGGCGCTGCGCGGGCATGCCGCAAAGGTGGCCGTGCTCGACATCGACGCGCACCACGGGAACGGGACGCAGGAGATCTTCTGGGACCGGCCCGACGTGCAGGTCGCTTCGGTGCACGTCGATCCGGGCGCGGGCTGGTTCCCACACTTTCTCGGCTTCGCCGACGAGACAGGCGACGGCGCGAACCTCAACGTCCCGCTCGAGCCGGGAACGGGGGACAACGGTTGGCTCGACGCTCTACGCCGGGCCGCGGACTGGCTCGACGCGGAGGCACTCGTAGTCTCGCTGGGCGTCGATGCCGCTGCCGGTGACCCTGAGAGCCCGCTTCAGGTCAGCGCCGAGGGATTCCACGAGGCAGGCAGGATCATCGGCGCCCTCGGGCTCCCCACCGTGCTCGTCCAGGAGGGCGGCTACGACCTCGAGACGCTCGGACCGCTCACCCTCGAAGTCCTGCGCGGTGTAGAAAGCACAGGATGATCGAGGCGAGCATCTTCGGGAAGCCGCTGCCTGACGGCGGGACGATCGGCGTGGTCGCGGCCGCCAGCCCCCACGAGGGCAAGTCGGACGTTCTCCGCGGCGTGGAATGGTGGGAGTCGAAGGGCTACCGCGTCAAGCTCGGCAAGGGAGTCTTCGAGATCGACGACTACGTTGCGGGGGACCCGCAGAAGCGGGCCGCAGATCTGAACGCGCTCTTCGCCGATCCAGAAGTGGACGTCGTCCAGGCGCTCATGGGCGGCTACGGGTCGGCACAGATGATCCCGTACATCGACTTCGACGTGATCGCGGCCAATCCGAAGCCCTTCGTCGGCTATTCGGACATCACGGCACTGCATGTCGCGATCCGGCAGCGAACCGGCCTCGCGACGCTCTACGGCTACGGCCTCGCGGGAATGGGGGGCAGGGACTCGACGGCGTTCACGCTCGAGCGCCAACTCGAGGTGCTGCGGACCGGCGGCGCCGGCGAGGTACCGCGCGACCCCGACGATCCGTACGTGCGCGCGATCACTCCGGGGAAGGTGACGGCTCCGCTCGTCGGCGGCTGCCTCTGGCTCCTCATGCAGACGTTGGGCACGCCGTGGGAGTTCGAGTTCGACGGCGCAATCCTCTTCTTCGAAGACGTAAAGCTGCCGCCCTACTATCTGGACGGACTGCTGAACCAGCTCAAGGACGCGGGGAAGCTCCAGCAGGCGGTCGGCGTCGTCGTCGGGGAGATGAAGGACTGCGATTACGGCGACCTGCGCGAGTCCTCCGAATGGCCTCGCTCGCGCACCCTCGAGGACGTGTTGGATCAGTACCTCGAGCCGCTCGGGGTGCCCGTCATCTACAAGCTGCCACTCGGTCACGGGAAGCACCTCGCTTCCCTCCCGCTGGGGGTTCGTTGTACGCTCGACGCCGACGCACGAAGCCTGACCGTGGACGAACCCGCGTTCAGAGCCTGAACCTCCGGAGGCGTGATGAAGAAAACCTGCGTGGCGCTGATCCTGGTGGTGATGCTCGCCGGCTGCGGCGGCGCTAGCTCCGGAGGGAAGACGGGCGGCACGTTCCGGATGGGGACGAGCTCGCGGATCGACTCGCTCAACCCGTACGTCGCGTTCAACCAGGACGCGTACTCGACGTTCATGTACATCTACCCGTTCCTCGTCCAGTACGACGAGACGAACCTGAAGTTCGCGCCCGACTTCGCGAAGTCGTGGTCGACCTCGCCCGACGGCAAGACCTGGACCTTCAAGACCGTTCCCGACGCGAAATGGTCGGACGGCCAGCCGCTGACGGCCGAGGACGCTGCGTGGACGATCAACACGGACATCAAGTACAAGGCGGGTGGAGCGGCGAACGCCGCCGGGCTGGTCGCGCACATCAAGAGCGCCGAGGCGACCGATCCCAATACCCTCGTCGTCCATTACGAGGCGCCTGCCGGCAACGTCCTCGGCCAGTTCCAGCAGTTCGCGATTCTTCCCAAGCACATCTGGGAGAACCACGTCGGGAACAAGGGCGGCGACCTGAAGAGATTCGCCAATCCCGCTCCGGTCGTGGGCGCCGGGCCCTTCAAGTTGACCAAGTTCACGAAGGACCAGATCGCACTCTTCGAGCCCAGCGACGTACTACGGCCCCAAGCCGAAGGCCGACGGCTTCGGCTTGAAGATGTTCTCGAACGACGACGCGCTCGTCGCTGCGCTCAAGGCCAACGAGATCGACGCGATCGAAGAAGTGCCCGCGACCGCCATCAAGACCCTGAAGGACGCCGGCTTTGCGATCTCGCAGGTGCCGGGAGTCGACCAGACCGACTTCATCATCAACTCGAGCCCGAACAAGAAGAGCCATCCCGAGCTCCAGAACCTCAAAGTCCGGGACGCGTTCGACCACGCGATCAACCGGCAGCAGATCGTTGACGTCGTCTTCCTGGGAACGGCAAAGCCCGCTGCGACGATCATCCCCGAAGCAACCGGCGACTGGTTCACGCCGAACGTCAAGCCGACGCCCTTCGACGTCAACGAGGCCAACTCGATCCTCGACGGGCTCGGCTACAAGCGCGGAGGGGACGGGATCCGCATCGCCAACGGCCAGAAGATGGCCTACGAGGTGATCTCGCCGACCGACCTCTCGAGCGTGAACCGAACCTTCCAGATCCTCCAGCCGGACTTCAAGAAGATCGGCGTGCAGCTCACCCAGAAGTCACTCGACTCGACCGCGGCCTTCGACGCGATGACCGCGCCCGGCGGGAAGTACGCGAACTTCGACCTCGCCCTCTGGGACTGGGTAGGGCTGATCGATCCGGACTTCATGCTCTCGGTCGTCACGTGCGAACAGTGGTCGGGGTGGAACGACAGCGGCTTCTGCGACAAGACCTACGACGCCATGTACTCGAAGCAGCAGCTCACTCCCGACCAGGCGAAGCGCAAGGCGGTCGTCTGGCAGATGCAGGAGTACCTCGCCGAGAAGAAGCCGTACCTCTGGCTGGCCGGGCTCGACCACGTGAGCGCGGTCTCGAAGAAGTGGACGGGTCTCGTCGACTCACCGCAGGGCCCGTTCAACTCGCTGTCCAAGCTCAGCCTGGCGAGCGTCCACCCGGCCGGCTGAGGGCCGCTCCTCGAGGGGGCGGAGTGAGAGGCGCCGACTACGTCATCAAGCGGGTCGCGTTTGCGGTCGTCACGATCTTCGTCGCGCTCACGATCAACTTCGCGCTCTTCCGGCTCGCGCCCGGGAGCGCCGTCGCGAACCTCTCTCGCGTCCCGCACGCGACGCCCGAGACGCGCCTCGCGCTGAAGAAGGAGTTCGGCCTCGACAAGTCGCGGGGCAAGCAGTACGTGCTCTACCTGCAGCAGCTCGCGCACGGGAACCTCGGGGTCTCGTTCGCGAACCAGCAGCCGGTCTCGGACAACCTGAGAGCCGCGGTCAAGAACACGGTGCCGATGGTGCTGCTCGGGACGCTCTTCGCGATCATCCTCGGGACGTTCACGGGGGTGATCGCCGCCTGGAGGCGGGGCACGGCCGCCGAGGGCTTCGGCGTCACGACGGCGCTCGCCTTCTACGCGATGCCCACGCACTGGCTCGGGCTGATGCTCGTGATCCTCTTTGCCGGGACGCTGCCGACGGGTGGCCTGACGGACGAGTTCCTGGTCGACCCGTCCTTCTTCACACACGTGAAGGATCTCGCCGCCCACATCACGCTGCCCGCGCTGACGCTCGGGCTGGTCCTCTTCGGCGAGTACACGCTGATCGTGCGCTCGGCGATGCTCGAGACGCTCGGCGAGGACTACATCCTCACGGCGCGCGCCAAGGGGCTACGGCCCTGGACGATCGTGCGCAAGCACGCCTTGCGGAACGCGCTGCTTCCGGTGGCGACGCTCGTCGCGCTCTCGCTCGGCTACATCGTCGCGGGAGCGATCCTCGTCGAGACCGTGTTCTCGTGGCCGGGGATCGGGCGCGCGGTCTACGACGCGGTGCTCCAGCGTGACTACCCGATGTTGCAGGGCGCGTTTCTCCTGCTCACGGTCTCGGTCATCTTCTTCAACCTGCTCGCCGACCTCCTCTACTTCAAGCTCGATCCGAGGATCACCGAGTGAGTGTCATCCTCCACGAGCCGGGCGCGGTCGCCGAGCCGGAGGCGCGGCCGTCGCGCGGAGGAGTCGTCTGGCGGACGATCAGAAGACGGCCCTCGGCCACGTTGGGCCTCGTGGTGCTCGGGCTGATCACGGCCGCGGCGATCCTCGCGCCCTGGATCGCGCCCTACGGGCTTCACGAGCAGGTCGGGCCCGTCTTCGGCCCGCCGTCGCCGAGCCACCCTCTCGGGCTCGACGACGGTGGGATCGACATGGTCACGCTCCTGATGTGGGGTGCGCGGATCTCGCTGCTCGTGGGCTTCGCGGCGACCGCGGTCGCGATGCTGATCGGCGGGACGGTCGGGATCCTGGCCGGCTACTTCGGCGGCCAGGTCGACAACGTCCTGATGCGGATCACCGACTACTTCCTCGTCATCCCTGACGTCCCGCTCCTGATCGTGGTCGCCGCGATCTGGGGGCCGAGCCTCTCGCACATCATCATCGTGATCGGCCTCCTGCTCTGGACGAGCACGGCTCGCGTTCTCCGAGCCCAGGTGAAGAGCGTGCGGGAGCGCATCTACGTCAAGCGCGCACAGGCTCTGGGCGGAGGGCATGCCCGCATCGTCGTCAGGCATGTGTTGCCCCAGGTCGCTCCGCTTCTGATCGCGAACACCGTGCTGACCATCGCCGTCGCGATCTTCGACGAGACGGCGCTCTCGTTTCTCGGCCTCGGCGATCCGAGCCGCGACCTCGCTCGGGAAGGTGATCGAGAACGCGTTCGAGCGGGCGGCGATCTCGTCAGGCGCCTGGTGGGCGATCGTGCCCGCCGGGCGTGCTCGTCGCACTGATCATCCTCAGCTGCAGCCTGATCGGCGGCGCGCTCGAGGACTCGCTCAACCCGCGGCTGCGAGTCGCGCACCTCGGCGCCCGCAGCTTCCGCCTACGGCCCCTCGTCGGCCGGTCACCGGAGGCGCTGTGACCCCACTGCTCGAGATCGAGGACCTCCACGTCTGGTTCGACATCGAGGACAGGCGGCGAGCTCCACGCCGTCCAGGGCGTCAGCCTGTCGCTCCAGGCCGGAGAGCGGCTCGGGCTCGTCGGCGAGTCGGGCTGCGGAAAGACGACGACTGCGCTGGCCGTGCTGGGATTGCTCCCGCCGACGGCGTGCGTTTCGGGGCGCGTTCTGCTCGAAGGGAAAGGATCTCCTCGCGCGAAGGGGAGGCGAGCGTGCGCCCGCACCGCTGGATCGACATCGCGATCGTCTTCCAGGGCGCCATGAACGCGCTCAACCCGGTGCAGGACGATCGGGTCGCAGATCGTCGAGGCGCTCGAGCTCCACGATCGTGCGCAAGGCTCGATGGCAAGAGACCGGGCAGGCGAGCTGCTCGAGTCGGTCGGGATCCCGGCGAGCCGCGCGGAGAGATTCCCGTACGAGCTCTCCGGCGGGATGCGGCAGCGGGCGGCGATCGCGATGGCCCTCTCCTGCAACCCGAAGGTGCTGATCGCGGACGAGCCGACGACGGCGCTCGACGTGATGGTGCAGGCGCAGATCCTCGAGCTCCTCGACGCGCTCTGCCGGGACTTCGGGCTCGCGCTGATCCTCGTCACCCACGATCTGCCCTGTCGTCGCTCAGCTCTGTGACCGGGGAGCGGTGATGTATGCGGGCGAGATCGTCGAGAGCGGGATCGGTCGACGACCTGTACCACTCGCCGCGTCATCCGTACACGCGGCTTCTGTTCGCGGCGACGCCCGATCTCGAGTCGCGGAACGGGGAGATCGTCTCCATTCCCGGTGCGCCGCCTCGCCTCGACCGGCCGCTCGACGGGATGCCCGTTCCGGTTGCGCTGCGACAGTGCGTTCGAGCCGTGCTCCTCGCGGCGGCCCAGGCTCCAGACGGTTGCGACCGAGCACGCGGCCGCCTGCCACCTCAACGACCGTGCGCCGGCGACCTGCATGAGCTCGTTGCTGGAGATCGAGGACCTCGTCGTCCGCTATCCGATCCCGCGCGGGATCGTCGATTCGCTCGCGCGACGGCCCCGGCTCGCGGTGCACGCCGTCGACGGTGTGACGCTCGCGCTCGGAGAGGGCGAGATGGTCGCGCTCGTCGGCGAGTCCGGCTGCGGCAAGACGACGACGGCCCAGGCGGTGCTGCGGCTCGTCGACACGGTCTCGGGGGCGATCCGCTACGAGGGCCGTGACATCACGCAGCTCGGTGCCAAGGCGCTGCGTCCGCTCCGGCGGCGAGATCCAGATCGTCTACCAGGATCCCTACGAGTCGCTCGACCCGCGGTTTCGCGTCCGCGCGGCCGTCGAGGAGCCGCTTCTCATCCACGGGCTCGGCGGGTCGAAGGCGGCGCGCACGGAACGTGTTCGCGAGGCGCTCGCGCAGGGTCGAGCTCTCGCCGCCCGACCTCTTCCTCGATCGGTATCCCCACGAGCTCTCGGGTGGACAGCGCCAGCGGGTTGCGATTGCCGCCGCCCTCGTGCTCGAGCCGCGCCTGCTCGTCGCGGACGAGCCGGTCTCGATGCTCGACGTCTCGGTTCGCGCCGGCGTCCTCAAGCTCCTCGACGGGCTGCGGCAGAGCGGGCTCGCGATCCTGATGATCACGCACGACCTCTCCACGGCGGCGCTCTTCGCCGACCGGATCGCGGTCATGTACCTCGGCCGCATCGTCGAGCAGGGGCCGGCCGCCGAGGTGGTCGAGAGCCCGAAGCATCCCTACACGCAGGCGCTGCTCTCGGTCGTCCCGCGCGCCGACCCTCGCCGCCGGAGGCGCTTTCAGGTCCTCGAGGGCGAGACCCCGGACGCGGTCCGGATTCCGAGCGGATGCCGATTCCATCCACGCTGCCCGATTGCGATCGACGCCTGCCGCGAGACCGACCCGCGACTCGAGCGCCCCTCCGGGGCCTCACCCGATCACGAAGCAGCCTGCATCCTCGCCTAGGCGGCCACGGCGAGCTCGCGCCTGAAGCGGCCGACCTCGGCCGGGCGATTCGCAGCCAGCGCGGCGAGCAGGGCCCCGTCCTCCGCGAGGTAGCGCGCGACGAACTCGTTCTCGCCGCCTTCGACCTCGACGCGGTCGACTCCGGCAGGCTCGCCGACGAGCTGGAGCCGGAGGCCGAACTGATCCGACCAGAAGAACGGCGGCTGCTGCGGCGGCGGCTGGAGCCCCAGGATCTTCCTGGCGACCGCAATCCCCTCGGCCGCGGCTCCCGTCCAGTGTCCGCCGCTGCCGGCGACGTCGCCGCACGCATAGACCGGTGGCTCTGGGTCGAATGCCGTGAGCTCTCGCGCAGGCTCGGCGCCGACGGCAACGAGCGCTGTATCGCACTCGACCTCCCGTCCGTCCGCGAGGACGACTGAGCTCACCCGTCCGTCCGCGCCTGTTCGAAAGCCGGCCAGGCCCATGCCGAGCTGCAGATCCACTCCGTGCCGGCGATAGCGATGCCCGAGCAGGCGCCCGATCTCAGGCCCGAGCGCACGGGCGAACGGCGTCAGGCCGCCGACCAGCATCGTCACGCTGACGCCGAGCTCGATGGCGGTCGATGCCACCTCCGTGCTGACGAAGCCGCCGCCGACGACCACGAGGTGCGTCCCCGGGCGGAGCTCGTCACGCAGTGCGAGCGCGTCGGTGGCGGTGCGCAGGACGTGGACGCCTTCCGGGTACGGAAAGTGAAGGCGACGCAGGCGGGTCCCGGTCGCAAGGACGAGGGCGTCCCAGTGCAGCTCGTCGCCGCGGTCCGTCGCCGCCGTCTGGGCTTCTCTGGTCGACGGCCACGACCCGGGTGCCGAGCCGCAGGTCGATCTGCTTGTCGGCCCAGAACGTCGGTGCGTGCAGCGTCATCTCTGCGAGGTCGCGCTTGCCGGTCAGGAACCCCTTCGAGAGAGCCGGGCGCTCGTACGGCGCGTGCGGCTCGTCGCCGACGAGGACGACCACGCCCTCGTACCCCTCGGAGCGCAGCGTCTCGGCACAGCGGGCGCCGGACAAGCCAGCGCCCACTATGACAATGGTGCCCGGCGTCTTCATGCCGCTTCCTGCTGAGAGACGATGATCGCGGCCATCGGGCAGGCCGAAGCCGCTTCGAGGACGTTCGGATCGTCCGACTCTCCACGGCGCACGGTTGCCGTGCTCCCTTCGAGCTGGAAGATCTCTGGCGCCAGCTCCGCGCAGGTTCCGAAGCCGCTACACAGCGACTGGTCGATCTGGATCTTGTACATGGGTTGCTCCTTTCGTCGATGGTCGGGGGCGGACGGTCAGCGCCCGCCACGCGGTGGCGAAGGCGACTGCGCCGACCGACCCCAGGTAGATGTCGAAGACCCACGGCTGTCCGCTGTCCGTACCGGCGGCGAGCCCGTGGGCGGTGGCGAGTGCGAAGATGGCGTAAGTGGCCCAGTGCAGGCGGCGCCAGGCCTTGCCGCCGATGCGCTTGCGCAGCGGGAACGAGACCGCGACGACGATCGCGAGCTCGGCCGCGAGCACGCCGAGGCCGGTCCAGACCGGCCGATAGGAGGCCGTGAACGGCACGAGCAGCTGCTGAAGGCCGATTTGCACGGTCGAGTCGAGCACGAGCGTCACCGCATGGACGGCGACGGCTCCGAGCGCGAGGGAGGTCAGGAACCGGTGGACGTCGACCGCCGACGCCGCCTTGAGCCTGGCGCCGAACGGGCGCGACTTGACCACGAGGCCCGCGACCATGGACATCGTGATCAGGACGTAGGCCGTGAGGCCGCTTGCCCGGGCGAGGATCCAGAAGGTCGGGTCTTTCATCCGAGCCCTCCCGCGAGGCGGGTCTCGCCGGCCTCGGTGACGAGGACACACGGGAGCCGGTGGGCGTCGGCCTCGGCAGCGGCGGCATGCGAGCCGGCGAGGAAGAGCGCCTTCGCCCAGACCTCTGCCTGGATGGCGTCTGGGGCAATGACCGTTGCGCGCAAGAGGTCACCTGCGGCGGGTCTGCCGGTGGCGGGGTCGATTAGGTGATGCAGCTCCTTGCCGGCCCGTTGCCAGCGCCGCCGGTCGCGGCCCGACGTCGCGAGCCCGCCTGTGGCGAGCTCGATGGTCAGCGCGCCGTCGGCGGTTTCGACTCCGATCGGCCAGCTCCCGCCGCGGGTGGCGACGTCGCCGCCCGCGTTCACGAGACACGGTCCTGCGGTACCGAGGATCGTGGCCGCGTTCTCCGCGGCGTAGCCCTTGCCGATCCCGCCGAGGTCGAGGCGAACGCCTTCGTCGAGCGCGATGCGGTTCCCGTTCAGGCGAACCCCGCCGCCGCAGTGCGAGCCGTCAGCCGGGGCAGGGCCCTCGGCCGGTAGCTCGTCGAAAGTGCGGTCGTAGCCTGCGGCGACGACCGCGTCGTGGACGGTCAGGTCGAAGCGGCCTCCGGTCTGTCGGCGCGCTTCGATTCCGAGCCGAACGACTTCGAGCAGGTCGGGTCCCGCCTGCAGGGAACCCTGGTCGTTCAGCTGCGAGAGCTCCGAGTCCGGAAGAAAGCGGGAGAGGAGCGCCTCGAGGCGATGGAACTCGGCCTCCGCGGCGGCGAGCGCCCCGTTCGGCTCCTCGGCCTCCACGAGTAGCTCGATGTCGGTGCCCATCGCCTTGAACGTCCGGCGCGTCATGAGGTCCTCGTGACGGTGACCGGGGGAAGGGACACGACTCGCACCGAAGGGGCCGGGGCCGCGGCCGCAGCGGCGGCAAGCTGAGCCTGCCGCACCTGGGCCTGCTTGGCGGCCGCGATCTGCGATTGGCGCTTTGCGAGTTGCACCCGGTAGGTGGCCCACCGATGGGCGACGAGCTTCTGTACGAGGATGCTCTCCCGTTGCAGGCGTTGCTGGCGGACAGCAAGAGCGTGCACTCGCGGGTCCGCGGCCGGCCGGGAGCTCGAGGGGAAGGGCCTGGCTGCGACAACCGCCCAGGTCAGGAAGAAGACGAAGAGCGTGATCGCAGTCGCGTAGATGCGGCCGACGTGGCTAGTCATCGCCGACCTCGTGTTCCTGCTCGTGCTCCGTGTGGGAGGCCGAGCTGCGGACCACGACAACGGGCGCGGGCCGGGTGTAGACGAGTCGTTGGGCCCTTGGTGCGGCAGACGCCCTGGCGGTGGTGGGCGCGGTCGGGAGGGTGGGCAGCGCAGGCGGTCGGTCCGCCAGTGCACGCCGAAGCGCGATCTGGACGCGATCGAGCTTGTGCTGACGCGCTGCGATCGCCGCATTCGAGGCCTTGCCGGTCTGAGTCTGAGCGGCCGCTGCGCCGAAGCCGGCGGTTTTCGTGGTGGCGGCGACGCCGAAGATGGCGGCGAGGCCGAGGATCAACGAGGCTGCGAGGACGTGGAATTTGTTCATTGATGCACCTCCATTGGGTGCCTCTCACGCTACGGATCGACCTGCAAGACGACGGTCAGGCGACGGTTAGGGTTCGACAGGGGACGGCAACGATTCGGCAAAGGACGGAACGGTGACTCTTCGTGGTGAAGTGGTAGCCGAGGCTCTCGAGGCCAACCGTGCAGCCCGGCACCTGAACGACGGGGCTGTCGCTGCGGCGCTCGTGGCCGCCGCCGCCCTCGTCCGGGAGCGCCGCGCCGAGATCCTCGCGGCGAACGCCGCCGACTACGAGGCGGCGGAAGATCGCCTCGACGAAGGCATGCTCGACCGGCTGCGCCTCGACGAGGACCGGGTCGACGGCCTCGCCGGGCAGGTCGAGGCCGTGGCTGCGATCGCGCCGCTCGAGCGCGAGGTCGAATCGCGGACACTGCCGAACGGCCTGCGGGTCAGCGAGCGCCGAATCCCGATCGGAACCGTCGGAGCGAACTTCGAAGCGCGGCCGAACGTCGCGCTCGACGTCGCGGGCCAGCTGCTGAAGAGCCTGAACACGGCTGTCCTCCGTACGGGCGGTGCCGCTCTCGGTACTGTCACGGTGCTCGTCGACGAGGTTCTGCGCCCGGCGCTCGAGGGCGCAGGTCTCCCGCCCGGCGCCGTCGGACTCGTCCGCTCGGCCGAACGCGAGGGCGCCCGCGTGCTCGTGACGATGCCCGGAGCGGATCCCGCTCGTCATCCTGCGCGGGAGTGGCGAGACGACGGCCGAGCTCGCGCGGCTGGCCGCGGAGCATGGTGTTCGCACCCTCGCTCACGCGGAGGGCGGAGGCGTGCTCTACATCCACTCCGAGGCCAACCGCGATCGCGCGTCGCAATGACCGAGGCGATGCTCGACCGTTTGGGCGTCTGTAACCGGCTGAACCTCGCGCTCGTCGACCGCAGAGCTGCTGCGCTCCTGCCCGACCTACTTGCGGTCTTCAGGAGAAGAACCTCGAGGTGCGAGGCACCGAGCGGGCGATCGAGGCGGCCGGCGACGGGGTGCTCCCGCACGATCGCGAGCGCCTGGGCTACGAGTGGGCGAACGAGCCGGAACGGGTCTCGACGGTGACGCTCGACGTTGTCGACGACCTCGACGACGCACTGCGGATCGCGAACGAGGAGACCTCAGGGCTCGCTGCCGGGATCGTGACCGAGGACGAGCAGGCGGCGAACCGCTTTCTCGACGGCTACCGAGGCACGGCTGCGTACTGGCACGCTTCGACCCGCTTCACCGACGGCTTCGAGCTCACCGGTGCGCCCGAGACGGGCATCAACGTCGACAACGTCCCGGGCCCGCGCGGCCCGGTCACCTACCGCGACCTCTGGCTGCGCCAGTACCGCGTCGTCGGCGACGGAACTCAGCATCGCTGACGACCGGGCTGAGCCCGATCCGGCGTCGGTTGGATGCTGCTCTCGGGAGGTTTCCTCGTGGGTCGTTCAAACTCTCTCCGTGGAGAATCCTGTTGTGGTCAAGTTCGGAACGGGCTCGTCGTCGAGGACGGCAAGGTCCGCACCGAACTGCTTCTCGCGCGCGCGCGCGAGGTCGGGCGCATGGTGAAGGGCGGCGAGCCGGTGTGCGTCGTCTCCTCCGGAGCGATCGCGCTCGGCCTCCCGAAGCTGGGGCTCACGGAGCGCCCGCGGACGCTGGCCCGGCTCCAGGCCGCCTCGGCACTCGGCCAGGCCCGGCTGCAGGCGGCCTGGGAGGAGGCGCTCGGAAACGAAGACATTGCCGGCCGCCCAGATCCTTCTCGCGGCAGGGGACGTCGCCGACCGCGCCGCCTACGTGAACGCGCGCCAGGCGTTCGCGGAGCTCTTCCGCCTCGGCGCAGTGCCGGTCGTGAACGAGAACGACGCTACGGCGACGGACGAGATCACGTTCGGCGACAACGACGCGCTGGCCGCCCAGGTCGCAGTGCTCGTGCGCGCGCGGCTGCTCGTCCTCCTGACGGAGGTCGAAGGCGTCTACTCACGCGCCCCGGGGACACCAGGCGCTGAGCTGATCACCGAGGGCGAGGACGCCCACGAGGCGGAGATCGGCCTGGGCACGGCGCTCGGGCGCGGCGGGATGGGGAGCAAGGTCATCGCGGCCCAGATGGCATCCGCGGCCGGCATTCCGACGGTCATCGCGGGCGGCAACGGCGAGGACGTGCTCGGACCGATCCTCGCCGGGCAAGCGCGGGGAACCCGCTTTACGGCCGACGAGCGGGGCGAGTCGGCGTTCAAGCTCTGGCTTCGTTTCGGCAAGCCCGTCGCCGGGACGTTGCACGTCGACGAGGGCGCAAAGACCGCGCTCGTCGAGAAAGGCGCGAGCCTGCTCGGCGTGGGTGTCGTCCGCTGCGAGGGTCGCTTCGACCCGGGCGACGCGGTCGAGCTGGCCGGGCCGGACGGGGCCCCATTCGGCAAGGGCATCGCCGGCGCGGGCGCCGACGAGTTGGCCGCCCGTCCGCGTGGCCTCGAGGCCGTCCACCGTGACAGGCTGGTGCTCTATTGAAGGTCGCGGCCATCTCGGACGTGCACGGAAACGCCGTCGCTCTCGCGGCCGTTCTGGCCGAGCTCGAGCGCGAGCAGCCGGACCTGGTCGTCTCTTGCGGCGACTTCACCTGGGGGCCGCTTCCCGAGGAGACCGTCGCGCTCGCCGCTCGCATGAATGCCCGCTTCGTCCGCGGCAATGCGGACCGCGCAGTGCTCGAACACCAGTCGTCGACCGAGCGGGAGCAGTGGATGCAGGCGCACCACACGGCGGAGATGCGCGAGTTCCTCACCGGCTTCGAGGACTACGTCGTGGTCGATGTCGACGGCCTCGGGCCCGTGCGCTTCTGCCACGGCTCACCGCGCAGTGACGAGGAATGCGTCACGCCCGAGACGCCCGCGGCCAGGGTGCGCGAGTTCTCCGACGGCGTCGACGAGAGGGTGATCGTCACCGCTCACGTACACATCCAGTTCGATCGCGAAGTCGCCGGGATCCGGAGCGTCAACGCGGGCAGCGTGGGCCTCCCCTACGAGGGTGTGCCGGGCGCCTACTGGGCTCTCCTCGGGCCCGGCGTGGAGCTGCGCCGGACCGAGTACGACGTGGGGGAGGCCGTCGACCGCTATCGAGCGACCGACTTCCCTGGTGTCGAGGAGCTCGTCGAGATGATGCTGACCCCACCCGAGCCGCGCGAGGTGATCGACCACGCCGAGAAAGTCATCTTCGCCGGCGTAGCCGCAAGCGCATCGCCTCGGTCCGCGGCGCCGCAGCCTGGATCGACCGCGTCGGGCTCGCCGTCCTCTACCCGAACGACGATCTCGTCCTGCCTTCTCTGTGGGAGGCGCTCACGGGCCGTCAGGATGTCGATTGGGCCGAGCGTGAGGACGGCGGCCGCTTCGTCGATTTCACGCCCGACTTCGCGCGGGTCTGGCGCTGGAAGGACGAGCTGCCCGAGCAGCGGCTCGCCTGCGCGGGCAAGCATCTGGGAGGAGGCAAGGCCTCGCTCGTCTCCCTGCGAGTGCTGCCCGCCCTCTACGCGCTGACCGGTCGCCTCGGCCGCCCGGACGACTTCCGGGACGAAGAGCTCTCACCCGTCGAGCGCGACGTCGCCGAGGCAGTTTTCGAAAGCGGGCCGATCAGTTCCGCCGACCTGCCTGAGCTGGCCGGACACGAGAGGAAGCTGGTCAGCGCGGCGGCCCAACGACTCCAGCGCGCGGCTCGTGCTCACTGCCGCCGGCCGGCAGGAGCGCGAGCGCGGCTGGCCGGCAGTCGTCCTCGACCTCCTGCCGCGCCGCTACGGCGACCGGCTACGCGACCTCCCGTCACCGGAGGATGCGCGCACCGGGTTGGCCTCGGTCGTGCTCCATTCCGCTTCGGAGCTCTCGGCGGCCGACTTCGTCGCGGTGATCGGCGGCCGCCGGCGCGAGGCGGCTGGCCGCCCTCGACAGGCTCGTCGAGGACAAAAGGGCGCGTTCGCGCGACGCAGGCGGTTACGTGCTCTGGACTTCCGCCTAAAAGGGGGACGCCCACTCGCCCGGGGCCGCCTACAGTCCGGTGCGGAGAGGTTCTCATGCGGCAGTCAAGCTCATCCGCGCTCGCGGATCTGGATCGATCGGTGGGCGAATTCGGGACCGGTCTACGGGCCCGGGTCGCGCATGCGCAGACGGAAAAGCAGCAGGCCGAGTACCTCGGATCGCTTCTCGAGCTGCGGGATACCGCACCGCGGGACTTCTCACCAGAGCTTGCGTTGGTTTCGCCGGACATCTCGCTCGGCGAGTTGGTGCTCGATGACACGGTCGCCCGGGACGTTCCGCTGGGCGCGCTGCTCGCGGAGGCAGGGCTCCTCGAGTCGGCGCAGCTCGACTTTGCGCTCATGCACGCGCGTGAGCATGGGAAGCGGCTCGGCGAGGTTCTCGTGGAGCAGGGGCTCGTCCCGCTTGCCGAGATCGTGCGCCTCGTCGCGGCGCAGCGCGGCCTGCCGTTCGTGGACGTGCGCCGGATCCAGCTCGACCCGGCCGCGGCGAAGCTCCTCCCGGCCACTCTCGCGCGGGAAAGCCGCGCACTACCCATCGGGTTCGCACGCGGTCTCCCAGTTGTGGCCGTCGCAGACCCGACGGACGAGGACGCGATGCACGGCACCCGCTCGGTGTTGCACAGCGTTCGCTTCGTCGCTTCGCCGGAGGACGCGATCCTCTTCCAGCTGGCGCGCGCCTATATCAGCCTACGCCTCGGGTAAAACGTAGGCGTGCGAGTTTGGGCGCTCCTGGCAGCAGGCGTTCTTCTGCTCGCCGGATTCGCCTCGTCCGGCCGGCGGGAGCGTCGCCAGACAGAGGTCCGGATCACCATGACGCCCGAGAGATGTCGTGCGTCACCGATCCAGGTCGAGCCCGGGGTGGTGGTTTTCGTCGTCGCGAACCGGACGCGCCGGCCTCGCACCTTCACGATCGCCGGCCGGCGGACGAGGTACATCCCGCCGCGGCGCTCCGCAGCGTTGCATCTCGAGCTCGACCGGACCGGTGTTTACCGCTTTTTCTGCGTCTCGCGCGGGCCCCGGGCCAGAGTTCGGACGGGTGTTGTCGCGGTCCGCGCGGCTCCGCTGCCGCCGCCGCCGCCAACGTCGACCGACGGCAGCTCTTAGCCGAAAATCAGCTCGTGCTGAAGATCACCCTCTAGTTTCGGCCTTTCCGCGCCGACATAGGCGATATGAAGCGGAGCTTTCTCCGCACAGCTTCGGCTGGGATAGCTGCGGCAGTGATCGTCCTGGCGGCGCCTCTGGACAAGGGCCAGGCTCAGCCTGCCGCTGCGACACGGGTCACGGTCAAGATCACGGCGCGCGCGTGCAAGTTCTCGCGGAAGCGCGTGCCTGCCGGGAAGCTCGTCTTCGCGCTGACCAACAAGAGCAAGGTCGTGCATTCGCTGGCCGTCGCCGGGCGCCGCAGCAAGAAGGTCAAGCCGCGGCGGAAGCAGCGCTTCTCGGTCACGATCCGGCGCCCCGGGCGCTATCGCTATACGTGCAAGCCTGGACGGAAGCGCCGCATCGCAAAGGCCAAGCGCGGAACGCTCGTCGTGGTCAAGGCGACGGGGACACAGCCTCCGCCGCCGCCGGGTGGCCCCCCGCCGCCGGGTGGGCCGCCTCCGCCCGGAACCCCTCCGCCGCCCGTCGGCCCTCCGCCCCCTCCGCCCCCTCCGCCGATGCACCGGCTCGGCGTGCGCAACGCCGGAGGCTTCGACGAGTTCTACGACCGCCAGACCGGGCTCACGTTCGTGCCGCGCGGGTCGGTCTTCGTGCGCCGGCGCCTGAACGAGACGCCGACGGGGCAGTTCGTCTTCTCGAGCTCGACGTTCGCGGTCGGCGCCTACAACGCGTTCGCCGCCGAAACCGCACTCGAAGCCATGAGCGCCGAAAACTACAACGTCGTCCGCGTCTTTCTCGACGTCACGTGCCGGTCCGGCTGCCTCGCGGATCCGGCGATGCCCGACGGCCTGTCCCGTCCCTACCTCTCCAACCTTGCCGACTTCATGCGGCGCGCGAAGACGAACGGCATCTACGTGCTGCTCGCGGTCGAGGCCCTTCCGTACGGCAGCTCCTACGAGGCGCTTGCGAAGACCGACTGTTGTGTGACCTTCGACCGGGAGAACGTCCACTACCTGACTGCGAACGGGGCGGAAGGGCACCGTCGTTTCTGGATGGCCCTGATTCAGGTGCTGCGCTCGGTCGCCGCGCCGCTCGACTATGTCTGGGGCTACGAGCTCGTCGCCGAGCAGTTCTACCGGGACACCTCGCCGCCGCTCAACTTCGGCGCGGGCCTCGTCTCGACCGGCAACGGCCTGACCTACGACATGGCTGTCGCCGGCCAGAAGCAGCTGATGATGGACGAGAACCTCGTCTGGTGGGCAGACCGTGTGCGCTCCGCGATCGTCTCCGTCGACCCGACGGCGCTCGTCGGAATGGGATTCCTCTGGCCGAAGACGCCGAACCCGGCAAGGGGAGGAGACCCGCGCGTCTCGCGGGCGAAGCCGCTCATCGACTCCTCGGCGGTCGACTTCGTCGACCTGCACCTGCATCCGGGTGCCGAGCTCACCTTCCCGCAGTACATGGAGAACTACGAGCTGATGACGCCCGCCGTGAAGCCTGTCGTGCTCGGTGAGTTCGGCGCGTACAAGTTCGCGTATCCGACTGCCTCGGACGCGGAGCGGATCCTGCGCAGCGTCCAGGCGGACTCGTGCCCCTACGGGGTGGACGGCTGGCTGCACTGGAGTTGGGACACGACCGAGTACGGCACCGGTGAGTTTCCGTTGTGGGAGGGCAGCGCGGCCGGCGCCCTCATCGATCAGGCTCTCGGCCCACGTCTACGTTCCGATCCGTGCGCCGCGGTTCCCGGTTCCGGAAACCTCGCTCTCGGGAAACCGGTGACTGCCTCCGCGTCGGAGCCCGGGTCCCCACCTTCCCGCGTCGTCGACGGACTGATGATGAACTCGTGGAGCTCGGGCGGCTATCCGACGCAGTGGATCGAGATCGACCTCGGCGCGGCCGTTCCGATCGCGAAGATCCGCCTCTTCGTCAGCCAGTACCCGGACGGGCCGTCGACGCATGAGATCCTGACTCGCGAAACGACCGGCGATCCGTGGACACTCCAGTACACCTTCACGGGGTCGACGGTGGACAACCAGGTCCTCGAGCATGTGCCCGCAACGCCCTGGCCAAACGTCCGCTACGTCCGCGTCAACACGACGGCGAGCGTCTCCTGGGTGGCGTGGAAAGAGATCGAGCTCATCGCTCCGTAGGGCTCTTAGAGACACCGTCCCTCGTTCGGGTATCCAGCGTACGCCGAATTGGGGCGATTCCTAGCTTGGCGGCATGACATCTTCGGCCTTCAGCCCTGCGGCGCCATCGCTCTCCGACGAGTCGAGATTCCAGGCCTTCGAACGGCATGGCCTACTCTCGCGGGCGGCCCCCTTCCTCGGGGCAATGTGGCTCGCGGTCATGGTCTACCCGCTCCCGCCGGACGGGAAGGGGGATTCCTCTGCGCTGATCGCCGCCGCCCTGCTCAACGCGACGATCCTGATCGGCGCTCTCGTCATCCCGTGGCATCGCCTGCCGCACTTCGCCCAGGTCGTGCCGCCCTTCGCGTACTTCGTCGTCATCGCCCTGCTTCGGGAGGCCGACGGCGGCAGCCTCTCCTCCTACGGCGTGCTGGCGCATGCTGCCCGTCTTCTGGCTCGCCCTCTACGGCACGCGCCGCGCAGCTCGCGCTGAGCATCGTCGGGTCGCGGCGGTCTTCCTGACGCCGATCCTGCTCCTCGGTGCGCCGGAGTACCCCTCGAGCGAATGGACGCGGGGGCTGCTCTGGATCTGCGTGGCCCCGATCGTCGGCTTCACGGTGCAGTCGCTCGTGCGCCAGCTGCGTGAGCGCGCCGCCGAGAACCTCAGGCGTGCCGAAGAGCTCCAGGTGAGCCAGGAGGAGACGCGCAAGCTCGTCGTCAGCATGGCGGCCGTCACGGAGGCGAGTCGTGAGATCGCCCGCACGACCGACCCCGGGCTCGCGCGCGAGGTGATCTGCTCGGCCGCGTGCACGATCACCGGCGCACGTTTCGCGAAGCTCATGGAGCGCGACGTGGACGGCTCCCTCTGCATGACGGCGAACTACGGCCTGCAGGGAGCGCCCCCTTCAAGGTCTCGCTGACGGAGGAGACCTCCGGCGCCGGGGACGGCGTTCCTGTCGAAGAAGCCGCTCTTCGTCGGCGATGCACGAGGCCGGGAGGAGGTCTCGCAGCGCGTCGTCCAGACGACCGGCGCCGTCTCCATGCACTTCGAGCCCGTGCTCCGGAACGAGGAGACGGTCGCCGTGCTCGTCGTTGGCTGGAGCCGCGAGGTCGACGGCAGCGGCCGGATTGCGGCCTCCCTGCGGATGCTGGCCGCCGAGACCGCGATGGCCCTGGAGCGCTCCGATCTGCTCGCACGACTCGAGGTGAGCGCGCGCACGGACGACCTGACCGGTCTCTTCAACCGCCGTGCCTGGGACGAGCAGCTCCCCCGGGAGATGGCGCGGGCACGGCGCCAGAACGATCCCCTCTGCGTGGCGATGCTCGACCTCGACTTCTTCAAGAACTACAACGACGAGCGCGGCCACCAGGCCGGCGACCGCCTCCTGAAGCAGAGCGCTTCCGCCTGGGCGGAGGAGCTGCGCGCAAGCGATACGCTCGCCCGTTACGGCGGCGAGGAGTTCACGGTCGTCCTGCCGGGCTGCAACCTCTCGAACGCGAAGGACATCGTCGAGCGGCTTCGCGCGGCGATGCCTTCCGATCAGACCGTCTCCGCAGGCGTCGCCTGCTGGAACGGGCGCGAGTCGGCGGAGGAGCTCCTCGGCCGGGCCGATGCCGCGCTCTACGAAGCGAAGCGCAACGGCCGCGACTGTCTCGTCACAGCAGGCGGACCGCCGCCGACCGACCTCAAATCAATAGCCCTGTGACGTACATGACGGCGATGCCCGCGAGGTAGCCGCCGAGCACGTACCGCGATCCGAGGCCTCCGGGCGCCTGCCGCGCGACGTAGCGCCCGACTTCGACCACGACCTCGAGCGCCGCACCGGCCGCGCCGGCGAAGAAGAGCACTCCGAGCACGTCGCTCGTCACGAAGCCGCCCACCCATGCGCCCGGAATCGCCGGCGCACCTGCGATGAGCGCCAGCGCCGCGAGCCGTCCTAGCCCGACCCGCTTCTCTTCGGCCATCGGCGCCGCGATCCCGAGGCCCTCCGTCACGTTGTGAACCATGAAGCCCACGACGAAGAAGCTTCCGAGAGCGAGCTCGCCCAGAGCAAACGACGTACCGATCGCGAGTCCTTCGCCGAGGTTGTGCAGCCCGATCCCGACCGCGACGAGCGTTGCGAGCGCCACGCCGCCGACGACACCGCCCTCGCTCTTGGCAAACCCGCGGGAGAGCGCCGTCAGGAGCAGATACGTCGAGGCGACGCCGAGCAGGACGAGCCCGACCCCGCCGACGCCGGCCGGCAGCGCCGCCTGCAGGCTGACCGCTTCCCCGAGCGCCTCGAGCGCGAGAAACGTCAGGAGACCCGCCGTCAGCGCCATGAACGCGGCGAGCCACTGCGGACTGGCGCGCCGCAGGGACGGGAGCCACGCGAGCCCGAGCGCCACCGGGAGGATCCCGACGAGGAAGCCGATCACGCCGTAGCCGAGGAAGCCCCTCGCAGACGCCTGCGGCGTCTCGACAGCTGCTGCGATCTGCGTCGTCGTCTCGATTCCCGTCGAGCTCGTGACGCCCACGCTGATCGGCTCGTTCGGAATCCAGTCGAAGGGAATCACGATCACCGTCGAGCGCAGCCGGCCGAGGACACGGTCGCCATCGAGCCGATACGGGACGATCGCATCGTCGACCGTCACCGAGGCGATCGTGATGTCGTCACGCTGCGGGTTCGTGACCTTGACGTTGATCTGGCCGGGGTGGAACTCGACGCGTCGGATGTCCAGCTCGTCGCGCGACGGCGGGTTCTTCCCGACGAGGTCGAGCAGCGAGTCGCCTGCGGTCGCGAAGAGCGAGACCGCGCCGACGAGTACGAGCACCGGGACGAGAGCCCACAGGCGCCAGCGCGCGCCGCCGAGTCTCGCTCCGATAGAGGCTGCCTCCACTCAGTCCCTCACGGCGAAGAAACCCATCCAGCCGAGCTCGGCGAACTCGCTCTGATGTGCGTGGAACATGAAGTGCCCGGTGTTGTGGAACTCGATCTCGATGATCCCGCGCTCGCCCTGGCAGAGCATCACGGTGTCCGTGTACTCGAAGTGGTCGGTCGACCCGGTGGGGTAGTAGCGGAAGAACTCGCCGTGCAGGTGGAACGAGTTGATCAGGTCGAACTCGGTCAGGTTCGCGAGATAGATGCGGACGAGCGCGCCCTTCTTCACCCGGATCGGGTACTTCGCGTAGTAGAAGGCGCGGCCGTTGACGGTGTAGAAGTTGTTCTGTCCGTCGCCGTCCGTGTCGTAGCCGTTCATGACCATCACGAGCTCGTGCGCCGGGGCTCGAGGCTTCTTCGGGTCGATGATGAAAGCGCCGTACAGCCCCTTGTGGATGTGCTTCTTGAGGGGCGTCGAGTGGCAGTGGTAGAGCTGCATCCCCGCGGGGCGGGCCGGGAACTCGTACGTGTACGAGTCGCCCGGGGCGACGGTCTCGAACACTCCGTCCATGTTCGCGGGGTGGATGCCGTGGAAGTGGATCGTGTGCGGGTGCGAGCCGCCGTTCGTGAAGTTCACGCGCAGCAGGTCGTCCTCGGTCGCGCGGATGATCGGCCCCGGGAACCGAGCCGTTGTAGCTCCACGCGTCGAAGTAGACGCCCTGCGCGACCTCGATCTTGTGGTCGAACGCGTTGAGGTCGTACTCGCGGACCCGGCCGGGCTTGTAGGGGAGGGGCTTCGGCGGGAAGAGGGCGTCGTCTTGCGCGTGCGGGCCGCCCGGCGCGGGCGCCTCGGGGCCGATCATCGCCGCGTGGCCCATGCGCGGATGGCTGTGCCCCATGTGCATTGCGGAGTGATCGTTCTCGCCGTGGGCCGCACTCGGCCACGCGAGCTTCGCCAGTGGAGCGGCAGCGACGAACGGCAACGACCCGGCGAGAATCTGTTTGCGCGTGAAATTTTTAGCCATGTCGAACTTCTCAGTTAGAGTATAGGCAATGATTCGCGATCTAACAGACGCGATGCAGGACTACTTGAAGGAGATCCACAAGCTCCGGATGGAAGGCGCGCGCGTGACCACTTCCGCGATCGCCGAGCGCATGGGGGTGCGGCCTCCGTCGGTGACCGCGATGGTGAAGCGGCTGACCGCGGCGGGCCTCGCCAAGCACGCGCCGTACCGAGGCGTCGAGCTCACTCCGGCGGGCGAGCGGGTCGCGCTCGAGGTGATCCGTCACCACCGGCTGCTCGAGCAGTACCTCACGCAGGCGCTCGGGCTCAGCCTCGACGAGGTGCACTCCGAGGCCGACCGACTCGAGCATGCGCTCTCGGAAACGCTGGAAGCCCGCATCGATCAGTCGCTCGGGTACCCCACGCACGACCCGCACGGAGATCCGATCCCGGATGCCCACCTGCGAATCGAGCGTGCCCGGCTCCGGACGCTGGCCAGCCTCCAGCCCGGCGACGAGGCGACGATCCGCAGGGTTCCGAGCGACGACGACGAGCTGCTGCGCTACCTCGCGAAGCTCGCGCTCGTACCCGGCAAGAAGGTCAAGCTTCGTCGGGCAGAGCCGTTCGGCGGCCCCCTCACGGTCCGCGTCGGAAAGGCCGAGCACGCCATCTCACGCGAGCTCGCCGCCGGCATTGGCGTCGCCTAGTAACTCTTCGCTCGAAGTGCCAGAATCGAAGGGCGCATGCGTGGTTCCGTCGTCGCAGCCGGCGCGGGGATTCTGTTGGCGGGAGCTCTTCTCGTCGACCTGCGAAGCGCGGGCGCGGCCTCGTCGTCGGTGCCACCGCCCAGGTGTTGTTACCGCATCTTCGTCGTCAACGCCGACGGGACTCGCGAGTCCGTTCTCACGAGAGGCGCGGAGGGCGTGTTCGCGCCCGCCTGGTCGCCAAACGGGAAAAGGATCGCCTACAACGGCATCGTCGTCATGAACGCGGACGGGAGCGGGGTGACGAGGCTGGCCGCGGGAGTTGAGCCGGCGTGGTCTCCGGACGGCCGCAAGATTGCCTTCGCCTACGACCACGACATCTACGTCATGACCGCACGGGGAACCGTGACGGCGAGGCTGACGCACGGCGAGGGTGACAATGGCGGGCCGGCCTGGTCTCCGGACGGCCGCAAGATCGCCTTCGTCAGGCGCAGCGGCAACTTCGACATCTACGTCGTGAACCCCGACGGCAGCGCGCTAACCAGGCTCACGACAGACCCGGCATACGAGGATGATCCGGCCTGGTCGCCCAACGGGACGAGGATCGCCTTCCACCGGTTCGGGGTCGGAGAGACCCCTGAGATCTACGTCATGCGGTCGGATGGAAGCGGCCAGGCGCCCCTCGCGAACCGGGCCTACGGGGTCGCCCCGGCCTGGTCGCCCGGCGGAAGGCGGATCGCGTTCACGGACGGCGGGATCAACGTCATGCGGGCCGACGGAAGCGGCCAGTACTGGCTAACGAGCGGAACGGACCCCGCGTGGTCGCCGGCCGGCAAGAAGATCGCCTTCTCCCGGGGAGCCGATCCGGGCGGCTGCATCGTCCCCGACGTAGTGGGACGGTCGCTTTCAGTTGCGCGCTCCACGCTTCGGCGGTTGGACTGCGCGGTCGGCCACATCCGGCGCGTCCGCTCGGCGCGTCCCAGCCGGACTGTGCTCCGTGAGATCCCCCCTCCGGGAGTCTGGCTAGAGGGAGGCGAGTCCGTCTACCTCGTCGTCAGCCGCCGATAGTCCAGTTAGGCAGGCGGCCGCAGCACCGCGAACTGGTCGGTCACCTCGAGCTGCGGCGTGCTGAAGCGGAACAGCTCGGCGGGACGGCCACCGGAGCGGCCCGACTCGCGGCGCTTGCCGGTCGGCTCGAGCACTCCGCGCCGCACGAGGACGCGCTGGAGGTTCGTCGCCGAGACCTCGTAGCCGAGCGCTGCCGAGTACACGTCGCGTAGCTCGCTGAGCGTGAACGCCTCGGGGGCGAGGGCGAAGCCGATGTTCGTGTACGAGAGCTTCGCGCGCAGTCGCTCGCGCGCCGCAAGCGTGATCGCCCGGTGGTCGAACGCGAGCTCAGGCAGCGCATCGACCGGGTGCCAGTCCGTGTCCTCCGGCAACTCGGGATCAACTCCGAGCGGGATGACGCCTAGGTACGCGGTCGCGAGCTGCCACTCGCGGGGGTGACGGTCGGGCTCGCTGAGCGTCTCGAGCTGCTCGAGGTGCGACAGCTCCTGGACATCGACCTTGTCCGCGAGGTGCTTGCGGATCGAGTCCTCGAGCGTCTCGCCGGCTTCGAGATAGCCGCCCGGGAGGGACCAGTCGCCGGCGTAGGGCTCCTTCGCCCGCTGCCAGAGCAGTACTTGCAGCCTTCCGTCGCGAACCTGGAAGACCACAGCGAGGGTGACGTGGAACGGTCTGTTAAACTCGGCCATTAGTTTTCGACTACCAGTCTAAAACTACCAGGAGAAGACGATGACCACTGCGGAGATTGCTGCGCCTCAGGCCACACGGGACGTTGAGGAAGTCCTGCGGCACGGCGGGCTGACGCGGTTCCACCGCAAGGCAGTGATCGTGACCGGCGTGGCGTGGACGTTCGTTGCGATGGAGATCTTGCTCGTCGGGTTCGTGGCGCCGATCTTCACCAACCTGTGGCACCTGAACGGGCGCATGCAGGGGCTCGTCAACAGCGCAGCGCTCGCGGGCTCGCTCGTCGGGAGCCTCGTGCTGGGGCGGTATTCCGACCGCATCGGGCGGCGCGCGATCTTCCAGTATTCGATTCTCTGGTACGCGGCGTTCACTGCGATGACGGCGCTCGCCTGGGGGCCCTGGTCGGTGATGACGTTCCGCTTCCTGGCCGGGATCGGCCTCGGTGGGATGCTCGTCGTCGACCCCTCGATGCTCGCCGAGTACCTGCCGCCGCAGCGCCGCGGCCGACTGCTCGTCTTTCTCGATTTCTGGTGGCCGGTCGGGCTCCTGCTCGCAACCGGGCTCTCGTACGTCTTCCTCGGCCCGACCTTCGACCGCTTCGGCGACTGGAGCTGGCGCTACCTCTTCCTGGCCGCGGCGTTTCCGGCCTTCCTCGTGTTCTTCGCGCGCAGGACGCTGCCCGAGAGCCCGTACTTCCTTGCGCGCAAGGGTCGCAACAAGGAGGCCGCGGAGGTGCTGACGGAGATCACCGGTGAGCCGGTGGCGGAGCGCGACTTCGAGGCGCCCCTGGCACCGCGGTCGTCGATGCGCGAGCTCCTCACGGGCGCTCTTCGTGGCCGCGCCATCCCGACCGCGCTCATCTGGATCGCGCTCAACGTGTCGTACTACGGCCTGTTCCTCTGGCTGCCCTTCGTGTTGTTCGCGGAGAAGGGCATCGACATCAACGTCTACCTGCTCCTGACGCTGAGCGCGCTCTCGCAGTTCCCTGGCTACGCCGCTGCGATCTGGCTCGTGGACAAGATCGGGCGCAAGCCGACCCTCGCTATGTTCCTGCTCCTCGGCGGCGTCTCGGCCTATGCCTTTGCAGTGGCCGACACCGAGTCCGTCTACATCACCTCGCTCTTCTTCGTCGGCTTCTTCAATCTCGGCGCCTGGGGTGCGGTCTATCCCTACACCGCCGAGATGTTCCCGACCCGCCTTCGCTCGAGTGCCTTCGGGCTGATGGAGGGAGTGGGGAAGGCGGCCGCGATTGCCGGCCCATACATCTTCGGGAACCTGAAGGACGCGACCGGCAGCACGACCTGGTCGCTGACCTTCGTGGCGATCGTGATGGTCGCGGGCGCGTTCGTCGCCGGCGTCTTCGGCCGGGAGACCCGCGGGGAGAAGTTCGTCTAGCCGCCGGCTATCGCCGCGACGACCCTGATCGTCTCGCCGCCTTTGAGCTCGGCTTCGAGCCCGCCGCGCTCACGGGCGTCCACGCCTTCGACGTAGACGTTCACGAGCGGTCGCAGCGCACCGCGCTCGTCGAGCAGGAGATCGTGCACAGGCAGATCACGCAGCGCGGCCCCGACTGTCGCCGCGTCCAGATCGAACCGCTTCTGCCCGCCCGCCTGCTCCGCGAGGAGCGACGGCAGCAGAACGGTTACTGCCACTCCGCGACTTCGACGGACAGGATCGGCGGCAGCTGCGAGGCCGCCTCGATCCACTCCTCGCCCTCGTTCGGCGAGACGAAGACCGAGCCGCTCTGCGTTCCGAGGTAGACCCCGATGGATCGAGCGAGTCGTACGCCATGTTCTCGCGCAGCACGACAGCCCAGGCGCGGTCGGGAAGGCCCTTCGAAGAGAGCTTCCAGCTCTGGCCGCCGTCGGTCGTCTTGTAGACGCCGAGCCGCCCGTCCGCCGTGACGCGGTTCTCCCCGTCGCCGTTCGGGACGACGTAGGCGACGTCCGGGTCGTTGGGGTGGAGCGCGATCGGGAAGCCGAAGCCGCTTGGCAGCCCGTTGTCCTCGAGCCGCTCCCAGTTCTCGCCGCGGTCGTCCGAGCGGTAGACCCCGCAGTGGTTCTGCTGCCAGAGGCGCTCCGGCTGCGCAGGGTGGACGAGCAGCTTGTGGACGCACTGGCCGACCTCGGGGAACGGGTCGTCCGGCATGAAATCTGCGGCTGTGCCCTTGTTCTTGGGCGTCCACGTCTCGCCGCCGTCGTCGCTTCGGAACACGCCTGCAGCGGAGATGGCGACGTAGATCGTCTGCCCGTTCTCTGGATCGATCTGGATCGAGTGCGTGCACATTCCGCCCGCGCCCGGGTTCCAGCGCTCCCGCGTCGGGTGCTCGATCAGGCTCTGCACGGGCTCCCAGGTCGCGCCCTTGTCCTCCGAGCGGAAGAGGACGCCGGGAGCGCCGCCGAGCCAAAACGTTCCGTTGCCGCCCGGCTCGACGTGCCAGGCCTTCTCGACCGTCAGCTCGCTGCCCTCCGGCAGGGCGAGGGGCTCGCTCCGTTCCCAGGTCTTGCCCCCGTCGGTCGAGCGCTGGACGGTCGCGCCGTAGACGAAGTTGTTCGCGGCCACGTAGAGATCGTCCTCGTGCTTGATCGCGTGGAAGATCTCCCAGCCGGCCAGGAGCGGCTCATCGACCTCCCATGTGCGCCGGTCCTCGTCGCCGCGCAGGACGAAGAGCCCCTTCCGCGTTCCGACGAGAATGGCCAGACCCACGATCGCTAGCCTAACGACAGACGGATGGTCAAGCTCAACGAGAAGCAGGCGCAGCTCTTCCTCGCCAAGAATTTCGGGTCGCTTGCGACGATTCGCGACGACGGAACGCCGCACGTGACCCCAGTCTGGGTCGACTACGACGGTGAGCACGTCCTCTTCAACACGGCGACCGGCCGCGCGAAGTGGCGCCACATGCGCCGCGACCCGAGGGTCACGATCGAGGTCATCTCGAGGGAGAACCCGTACGAGTACGTCACGGTGACGGGGCGGGTCGAGCTCGAGGAAGGCGAGGAAGCCGACCGGCACATCGACAAGCTGTCCGAGAAGTACACCGGGAACCCGAAGTTCCAGAGCCACAGGCCCGGCGAGCGCCGCGTGATCGTCCGCATCACACCAGAGCGCGTCTCTTGATCTCGATCTGCGAGGTCGGGCCGCGCGACGGGCTCCAGAACGAGCCCGACGTTCTCTCGCCGAGGACCCGCGCCGAGCTCGTCAACCGGCTCGCCTCGACCGGCCTGCCGCGGATCGAGGCGGTCAGCTTCGTCCGCGACGACGCCGTGCCGCAGATGGCCGGGGCCGAAGAGGTCGTTGCCGGTATCGAGCGGCGTGACGGCGTCGAGTACGCGGGGCTCGTGCTCAACGAGAAGGGCTACGAGCGCTTCGCCGCCACCGGGCTCGACCGCATGAACGTCACCCTCGGGGCGACCGAAAGCTTCAACCAGCGGAACGCAAACGCCTCGCTCGACGAGGCGACCGAGCGGGCGTCGCGGATGGTCGAGCAGCGTCCGACCGGGACGACCGTGACGATCAGCGTCGCCTTCGGCTGCCCGTTCGAAGGCCGCGTCGATCCGGCCGTGGTCGGCGGCCTCGTCGATCGGTTTCGCGAGCTCGGAGCCGAGGAGATCGTCCTCGCCGACACGATCGGCGTCGCGACGCCGCGCCAGGTTCGAGGTCTGATCGAGGGCACCGGTGCGTCCGGCTTCCACGGGCACAACACGCGGAACACCGGCTACGCGAACGCGTACGCGGCACTCGAGGCAGGCGCGACGACGCTCGACTCGTCGATCGGCGGCCTCGGCGGCTGTCCGTTTGCACCAAGGGCGACGGGGAACATCGCGACCGAGGATCTCGTCTACATGCTCGAAGGTGACGGCACAGAGACGGGCGTCGACCTCGACGCGCTGATCGAGATCTCGGCCTGGCTCGAAAGCCTCCTCGGCCGCCCGCTCGAAGGCCAGCTCTACCGGGCCGGCCGCTTCCCCAGCGCAGTAAAGCGTCACGCTCGAGCCGAAGATCTCGACCTCGCCGTCCGGCTCCATGCCGAGCCTGCGCGCGACCGCGACCGACCGCTCGTTGTCGGGGTAGATCAACGCAATTAGCCGCTTCGCCCCGAGCTTGAGCGCCCAGTCCCGCACCTTCATCGCGGCCTCTGTCGCATATCCGTTGCCCCAGTAGCCGCGGCCGAGGAGATAGCCGATCTCGATCTCGATCGGCCCCTTCGAACCCGCTGCCTGTGTCGGGGTCCACGACTCCGCGTCCCAGACGAGCACGCCGCAGCGCCCCAGCAAGGCCCCGTCCTCCTTGCGCTCGACTGCGAGCTGGCCGAATCCGTCCGCCTCGAAGAAGCCGATCATGCGCTCGAGGCTCTGCCGGCTCCGCTCGCGGTTGACCGGTCCGCCGGCGCCGATGTAGCGCATCACCTCCGGATCCGCGTAGAACCCAGCGAGCGCGTCGAGGTCGTCCATCGACAGCGGGCGGAGTACGAGCCGCTCGGTCTCGAGCCTCACAGGATGTGCCGGATGAGCCAGATGATGACGAGGATCGCGAGCACCACCAGGACGACCTCGAGCAGTCCGATGACCGTCCACCTGATCGCCATCGTCGCGTCCTTCCCTTTGCCCTTTCCCTTGCCGCTGAACGAGCTGTCCAACGACTGTGTGATCATCTCCTCGACCTGCTTCTCGATCCGCTCGGCCAGCGCGTCGGAGGAGCTCTTCGGCGTCTCGGTTTTTAGCGGCGGGAAGCTCTCTGGCCCGCCGTCGAGCGCGAGCTGGTAGATCCGCTCGTGTTGGACGTCCTTCAGATTCTGCTGTCCGAGGTCGACGATCGAGACCCCTTCCGGCAGATCGTTTCCGAGCAGGGCGCGGGTCGTCTCCGAGAGCAGGATCTGTCCGCCGTGCCCCGCCGAGCAGATACGCGCCGCGCGCACGACGTCCAGGCCGAGGTAGCCCTCCTCGCCGACCGACGGCTCCCCTGTGTGTAGGCCCATTCGGACACGCACTTCGGCCCCTCGAGGCCACGTGTGGCCACCGAGCGCCCGCTGAGCCGCGACCGCGCCGGAAACCGCGTCTCGCGCGCGCGGGAACGAGTAGAAGAACGCATCGCCCTGCGTGTCGACCTCGGTTCCGCCCTTGTCGCCGAGATGCTCCCGGAGCAGCCGGCGATGGTCGCGGACGACGTCCTCGTACTCGTCGCCAAGCTGCTGGAGGAGCCGGGTCGAGCCCTCCACGTCGGTGAAGAGGAAGGTGACCGTTCCGCCGGGAAGAGAGACCATCACGACTGAGTCTACGAACCGCTAGGGTCGCGGTCCCAGTGAACGCCGTCGCACCCGATCCGCGGCGCTGGAAGGCGCTCATCCTCGTGTGCGCTGCGATCTTCGTCGTGGTGCTCGACATCGCGATCGTAAACGTGGCGCTGCCCTCGATCGGGCGCGACCTGCATTTCGCGGAGAAGAACCTCCAGTGGGTGATCACCGCCTACTCGCTGACCTACGGCGGCTTCCTCCTCCTCGGCGGCCGAGCGGCCGACCTCCTCGGGCGGCGCATCGTCTTCATGTCGGGGCTCGCGCTCTTCGGCGCGGCCTCGCTCGTCTGCGGTCTTTCCGGCTCCGAAGCGATGCTGATCGTCGCGCGCGCGGTTCAGGGTCTCGGCGCCGCGATCGTGACGCCTGCCGCACTCTCGATCATCTCGACGACGTTCACCGAGGGGAGTGAGCGGAACAAGGCGCTCGGCGCCTGGGGCGCGGTTGGGGGCAGCGGAGCTGCGGCGGGTGTGCTCTTCGGAGGCATCCTCACCAAGTACCTCGGCTGGGAGTGGATCTTCTGGGTCAACGTCCCCGTAGCGGTGCTCGTGCTCATCCTGACGCCCATCTATGTTCGCGAGAGTCGCCGCGAGGACGTCGTCCACGAGTACGACCCGCTCGGCGCGCTGACGGTGACGGCAGGGTTGATGATCCTCGTCTACGCGATCTCGGAGGCGCCGGACGTGGGCTGGGCCACCTTCCGCACGATCGGGTTGATCGTCGTCTCGGGATTGCTCCTCGCGTTCTTCCTCTTCTGGGAGTCGCGCGAGCGGGCCCCGCTCATGCCCCTCGGCATCTTCCGCATCCGACTCGTCGCTGCGGCGAACCTCGTCGCGTTTCTCATGGCCGGTGGCATGTTCGGGTCGTTCCTGCTGTTGACCCTGTACATGCAGCAGGTGCTCCAGCTCTCCGTGCTCCAGACGGGTGTCGCGTTCCTGGCAACGGCGGGGACGGCGGTCGTCATGGCCGCCCCCGCCCAGGCGCTGACGACGAGGTTCGGCCCCAAGCCCGTGCTCGTCACCGGCCTCTCGCTGCTCGTCCTCGGCGCCTTGTGGTACACGCAGATCGACGCCGACGGCACCTATCCGGCCGACCTGCTGCCGGGCTTCCTCGCAGTCGGGATCGGCATCCCGTTCGCGTTCATCCCGATCACGATCGCCGCTCTCGCGGGAGTCAGCGACGACGAGGCCGGGCTCGCCTCCGGCCTGATCAACACGTCCCAACAGGTCGGCGGCGCGATTGGCACCGCAGTCCTCTCGACCGTCGCCTTCACTCATGCGAACACGCTGCTCAAGGAGGGTACTCCCCCGCCCGACGCGTTCACGAGCGGGTTCCGCTGGGGGTTCTGGGTCCTGGTCGGAATCTGGACGTCGTCGCTCGTCTGCGCGCTCGTCTTCGTCAGGCGCGAGGAGATTCCCGTCAGCGAAGAAGCGTTCGAAGCCGCAACCGGGATCTCGTGAGCGGGATCCCGGTCACGGGCCTCAACGAGCTCGTGCTCGAGGTCGCCGATCTCGACGCGGCCGCCCGCTTCTACACGGAGGTGCTCGGCTTCCCGGTCCAGTCGCGCTCGGAGAAGCGCGTCTGGGTGCTGGTCGGCGAGCGCTCCCGGATCGGGCTCTGGACGCCGCAGGTCGGCATCGCCGACGGACGCGGCGGAGCCCACGTTCACTACGCGATGCACGTGCCTGAGGCCGACTACGACGCGGCCGTCGCCACCTTGCGCGAGCGCGGTTACGACTCGCACGAGGAGGACTTCGGGGAGAGCGGCCGCGCCGCGTACGTCGAAGACCCGGACGGCAACGTCGTCGAGCTCTGGACATGGCCGGGCCAAGCGAACTAGCGTCGCACGGTCAGCCCGGCCTCCTGCAGGTCTCCGGCCTGCTCCGGAAACGACCAGGTGATCGACGCCCAGCCCGGCTCGGCTTGAGGTGGAATCTCGATTGCGATGTCGAAGATCGCCCGCTCGCCCGGGCCGAGGCGTCCGACCGGCTTGCAGTTCAGCACGTACTTCTCGGCCGGCCAGTTCGCCGTCGACATTGCTGTCGAGCCGTAGGACTCCGTGTAGACAGGACAGCGGCGAAAGCGAAATGGGCGCGTGGACGAGTTTCGAAGCGACACGCGGTAGTGAAATCGCTCGCCTGCCTTCACGTCGAACCACGGCTCCGGCGAGCTCCCCTTGCGCGTGCCTCCGAGGATCGTCGGGACGAGCGGGCCTTGACCGACCTCTGGGGTGACCGCGACGAAGGGGCCAACGCTGAGCTCAGAAGGCTTGTCGGGCGTGCCGCAGCTAGGAACGACCCCAGGCTTGAGGCCAAGGCGGATGTTGTCGCCACTTCCTGGCAGTGAGACCACAAGAGCTGCCGGAGGCGGGGTCGTCTCGTTCGTCTGTCTCCCACACCAGTTCCGCCAGAAGATGTTCGCAATCGCCTCGTCACCGCGGCCGAGTGATCGAACGGCTTCTCGCGGAGGGCCTCCCTCGCTCGCGAACGTCACGCCTGGGGTCGCATTCCACAGCACGCGCGCTGCAGAACCACCGGAGAATCGAACACGTGGTCTTCCGAGGAGCGAGCACCTTCCGGGCCCTCTCGGCCAAACCTTGAGGCCACCGAGGAGTCCGCCGGTCGCCCCTTGGAAGAAGTGACCGATCCGAACTTGCGATATCCGGCACGGTGAGGCAGGAGGGTGCCGGACGAACTCCGTCGGCGGTTTTTGCGCTGTCCATGCGATCGCTGTTTCGCCCCTCGATTCTCCGAAACAGCCGGTCGTGATGAACGTGACGAGCGCGAGCATGGCGGCGCGCTTCATGGCGCAATTATCGTGGCACTGTGGCAAACCGGCTAGCCAGCGAGACGAGTCCCGTACCTCCTCCAACACGCCGACAACCCGGTCGACTGGTACCCCTGGGGCGAGGGCGCGTTCGCCAAGGCGCGCGACGAGGACAAGCCGGTCCTCCTCTCGATCGGCTACGCGGCCTGCCACTGGTGCCACGTCATGGCGCACGAGTCGTTCGAGGACGCGGAGACGGCGGCGCTGATGAACGAGCGCTTCGTGAGCGTCAAGGTCGACCGCGAGGAGCGCCCTGACGTCGACTCGCTCTACATGGACGCGGTCGTCGCGCTCACGGGGCACGGGCGGCTGGCCGATGACTGTGTTCATGACGCCTGACGGCGAGCCGTTCCTGGGCGGCACGTACTACCCGCCCGAGCCGCGGCACGGCCTGCCGAGCTTCGGGCAGGTGCTCGTCGCCGTCTCCGACGCCTACCGCGAGAAGCGCGAAGACGTGGCGAAGCAGGCTGCCGCCGTTGTCGACGCGATCCGCCGCTCGGGCGAGCTCGGTCCGTCCAGCGACCCGCTGACCGAGAGCGTCCTCGGCGAAGCCGCCCGCGGCCTGCGCGCTCAGTTCGACCCCGAGTGGGGAGGGTGGGGACATGCCCCGAAGTTCCCGCAGGCCTCGATTCTCGAGCTCCTCCTCCGCATGCATCTGCGAGGCGACGAGGACGCGCTGCCGATGGTGACCTCGACGCTCGATGCGATGGCTGCCGGCGGCATGTACGACCTCGTCGGAGGCGGCTTCCACCGCTACTCGGTCGACGAGGCCTGGCTGGTGCCGCACTTCGAGAAGATGCTCTACGACAACGCCCAGCTGGCCGCGACCTATCTCCACGCCTGGGTCGTGACGGGAGAAGAGCGCTACCGCCGCGTCGTCGAGGAGACCCTCGACTACCTGCTCCGCGAGCTGCGCCTGCCGGAGGGCGGATTCGCCTCCGCACAGGACGCGGACACCGACGGCGTCGAGGGGCTGACCTTCACCTGGACGCCCGAGGAGGGTGTGCGCGAGGAGCTGCTGCACCCCTTCGAGGACGGGCGTTTCATCATCCGCGGCGAGCTGGCCGAGGAGGAGCGGCGACAGCTCTTCGAGCTCCGCGAGCAGCGGCCGAAGCCCGCCCGGGACGACAAGGCGATCGCGGCGTGGAACGGGCTCGCGCTTGCGGCACTCGCCGAGGCCGGCCGGCGGTTCCAGCGCGCCGACTACCTCGATGCCGCACGGGAGTTGGGCGAGTTCCTGCTCGGACCGCTATCGACCGGCCAAGGCCGCCTCCATCGCACGTTCCGCGGAGGCGAGGCAAAGGGAATCGGCTACCTCGAGGACTACGCGGATGTCGCGAACGGCCTGCTGGAGCTGCACGTTGCGACCGGTGAGTTGCGCTACCTCGAAAGGGCGAACCGCCTCGCCCGGCTGGCGGTGGAGCTGTTCGCGGACGAGGAGCGCGGCGGGTTCTACCTGTCGCCGGCCGACGGTGAGGAGCTCGTCGCGCGCAAGAAGGACCTCGAGGACCATCCGACGCCCTCGGGCAACGCGATGCTCGCGTTCGTCCTGCTAAAGCTGGCGCGGATCTACGGCGACGACGATTCGGAGCGCCTCGCGGTCGGCGTCTTTCGACTCGTCTACGATGCAATTCCCAGGGCCCCGGCCGCCTTCGGTCATGTCCTCACGGCCCTCGCCCTCCACTTCTCGACTCCCAGGGAGCTCGCGATCATCGGCCCCCCCGATTCCCCGGTTGCGCGCGCGGCGCTCGCCCCGTTCGAGCCCGACACGGTCGCGGCGGTCGGGCCCTCGGAGGAGATTCCGCTCCTCGCGGGAAAGAGCCTCGTTCACGGCAAGCCCGCGGTCTATGTCTGTGAGCGCTTCGCCTGTCGTGCGCCCGTCACAGATCCGGCCGCGTTGTAGTCGTACGATGCGTCCCGTGCAGGTGAAGCGCCTGGCCTGGCTCGGAACGCGAACAGAGCGGTTCGACGAGATGACCGCTTTCGTTCGGGACATCCTCGGCCTGTCGGTGAAGTACGAGGAGCCGGGCTTCGCGATGTTCCGGCTGCCGGGCGCGGACAACGACTTCGTCGAGGTTTTCGGGATGGATGTGGAGGCCGGGTCGTTCTACACGACCGGGCCCGTCGTCGGGCTGCTCGTGGACGATGTCGAGGAGGCGAGGACTGAGCTGCAGGAGGCCGGCATCGAGCTGCTCGACGAGATCCAGACGTCCTCGCTGGCCGAGGGCCTTGCGTGGTTCCACTTCCGGGGACCGGACGGCAACGTCTACGCCGTCCTGCAGGGCTCGGAAGCCGTCGCCTAGAACGCCGAACGAAACCTTCACGGCGTCTTTACAAAAACCACACGCCACCGGGAAAGACTCTTCGCGATGGCAGCTTCGACTCGATGGATCGTCATAGCAGCCCTCGCCGCAGCGATCGCCGCCGCTGCCGGGCTCGCTTCGAGCGACGCCCAGAGCGCCTCGCCCGCCCTTCGCCCGAACGTCGTCGTGCTGATGACCGACGACCAGACGGTCGAGTCGCTGCGCGTGATGCCGAACGTCCGCAGCCTGATCGCCGACCAGGGCGTCACCTTCGACAACAGCTTCGTCTCGTACTCCCTCTGCTGCCCCTCGCGGGCGACCTTCCTGACCGGCCAGTACGCGCACAACCACGGCGTCTGGGGCAACGCTCCGCCGAACGGCGGCTACTACAAGCTCGACAGCACGAACACGCTTCCTGTCTGGCTCCAGCGCGCGGGGTACCAGACGATCCACCTCGGCAAGTACCTGAACGGCTACGGCACGCGCAGCCCGACCGAGGTTCCGCCCGGCTGGGGCGAGTGGTACGGCACTCCCGACCCCTCGACCTACCGCTACACGAACTACACGGTGAACGAGAACGGGAAGCTCGTGACCTACAACGGCGTCGCGAACTACAAGACGGACTTCGAGGCGCGAAAGGCGGTCGACATCATCGCCCGCCAGGCCGTCGACCCGAGGCCGTTCTTCCTCTGGGTCGCCTTTCTCGCTCCGCACAGCGGCGGGCCGCGCGACCCCGACGACCCGAGCGGGCAGGCGACGCCGTCGCCGGCGCCGCGGCATCGCAACTACTTCTCGTCGCAGGCGCTCCCGATCCCGCCGTCGTTCAACGAGGCCGACGTCTCCGACAAGCCGGCCGGAATCCGGAACAGGCCTCTGCTGACGCCCGCGAAGATCAACGCGATTCGCGAGAACTACCAGCAGCGGCTCGAGTCGCTGCTCGCCGTCGACGAGGCGGTCGGCCAGATCGTCAACCAGCTGAACGCGATCGGGGAGCTCGACAAGACCTACATCCTCTTCACGTCGGACAACGGGTTCTTCCACGGCGAGCATCGGGTGCCGTCGGGGAAGGTGCTGCTCTACGAACCGTCGATCCGCGTCCCGCTGATCATGCGTGGCCCGGGCCTCCCCGCCGGTCAGCACCGCAGCCAGTTCGTGGAGAACATCGACCTGGCGCGAACGATCGTCGCGGTGACGGGCGCGCAGCCGGGTCGTGTCATGGACGGACGCTCGTTGCTCCCATTTGCGAAGGATCCGCTCTTCCACTCCGGTCGTGACCTGCTGCTCGAGACGCCGACCTACGCTGCCATTCGGACCCCGAACTGGCTCTACGCGGAGCACGTGACCGGCGAGAAGGAGCTGTACAACCTCGCGCGTGACCGGAACGAGCTGACGAGCCTGCACAACGACCTTCGCTACGCCCGCGTCGAGGCCGACCTGGCCCGCCGCCTTGCCCGACTCCGCGGCTGCTCCGGTCCCACTTGCCGCCAGGGGCCGCAGCTGGGGCTTCGGAGCCGCACGCAGCGCGGCCGTGGCCCACGAGCCTGCCGCAGCTCCCGAGTCCTCGTCACCGTCGGCGGCCCTTCCGCACGACGCATCTCGCACACCGCCTTCTATCTCGACGGCCACCTGCTCAAGCGCGACCGCCGCAAGCCCTTCGCGGTCGCCGTCCCCAAGCGGCTCGTGCGCCCGGACGGATCGCTCCTCGAGGCACTCGTCACGCTGAGCGACTCGCGTCGCCAGACGCTGCCGCGCTCGATCGCCGGCTGCCCCGGCTAGGGACTGTCCCCCCGAGGGACTGCCCCTACCGCGCTCGCTTCCCGCCTGGACGTAGAAGAATCGTGCGGTGCGCGTCTCCACCCACCGTGCGCCCCACCTCGTTTTCGGCGAGCACGAGTTCGACGTCCCGCTCGACCACGCGAGCCCGGAACGCGGGAAGCTGACCGTCTTCGCCCGCGAAGTCGTCGCGCCCGACCACGAGCACGACGAGCTGCCGTGGCTCGTCTTCTTCCAGGGCGGCCCGGGGAGCGAGTCGCCTCGCCCGCTTCAACTCATCGACAAGACCTGGCTTGCCCGGGCGCTCGAGGAGTACCGCGTGCTGCTCCTCGACCAGCGTGGCACGGGCCGCTCGACGCCGGTCGGAGACCTGAACGGGATGAGCGCGGAGGAACAGGCCGAGTACCTGACGCACTTCCGCGCCGACTCGATCGTCCGCGACGCCGAACTGATCCGCCACCAACTCGGAGCCGCGCCTTGGAGCGTTCTCGGACAGAGCTTCGGCGGCTTCTGCGTCGTCAACTACCTCTCGTACGCGCCCGAGGGCCTCGCTGCTGCGTTCCTGACCGGCGGGCTCCCGCCGCTCGAGCGCCATCCCGACGACGTCTACCGCGCGACCTACGAGCGCACCGCCGCGAAGAACGGCGCCTACTACGAGCGCTACCCCGAGGATCGGGACCGCGTTCTCTCAGATCGTGGAGCGACTGGAAGGCGGAAGACGTCCGGCTGCCCGATGCGGATCGACTCACGCCGGCGCGTTTCCGGCAGCTGGGCCACCTGCTCGGCATGGCCGACGGCTTCGAGCGGCTGCACTACATCCTCGAGCTGCCGTTCGGCTCGCGCGCGTTCCTGCACGACATCGAGGCGGCGGATCCGTTCTCCCGGAACCCGATCTACGCCGTCATCCACGAGGCGTGCTACTCGTCCGGCGTCGCGTCCCGCTGGTCGGCGGATCGCGTGCTACCCGGACGAGTTCCGCGACGACCCGACGCTCCTCACGGGCGAGCACGTCTACTCGTGGATGTTCGAGGACTACGGCGCGCTTCGCCCTCTCGGGGGTGCCGCGGAGATCCTCGCCGAGCACGAGTGGCCGGAGCTCTACGACGTCGAGCGGCTCGCAGGAGAACGAGGTCCCGGCCGCCGCGGTCATCTATGCGGAGGACATGTACGTGGAGCGCACGTTCTCCGAGGAGACTGCCGCATCGATCCGCGGGCTGCGACCATGGCTCACGAGCGAGTTCGAGCACGACGGGCTGCGCCAGGAAGGAGCTCGCGTGCTCGGCCGCCTCCTCGACCTCGTCCAGGGCCGTGCCTGAGGCTCCGCGCTCCTCGAGCTCCGGAACGTCACGCGCCGCTTCGGCGGCCTCGTCGCGCTCGACGACGTCTCCTTCGACGTCGCCCGTGGCGAGATCGCGGGGCTGATCGGGCCGAACGGGGCCGGGAAGACGACGGCGTTCAACGTGATCACGCGCCTCTACCGGCCCGATTCGGGAGAGGTCACCTTCGACGGCCGGAGCCTCCTCGGGACTCCCGCGCACCGCATCGTGCGCCGCGGCATCGCCCGGACGTTCCAGAACGTCGAGCTCTTCCCGACGATGACCGTCCTCGAGAACGTCCTCGTCGGGGCGCACACGCGTCGGCACGCGCGCGCCCGCGCGCGCGAGATCCTGGAGTACGTCGAGGTCGGAGACCTCGCCGAGCGGCCCGCGTCGGGTCTGCCGTACGGGACGCTCAAGCGCATCGAGCTCGCCCGCGCGCTCATCGCCGAGCCGCGCCTGCTCCTGCTCGACGAGCCGGCCGGCGGGCTGAGCCACGAGGAGGTCGAGCGGCTGGCCGCGTTCATCACGACGACGCGCGAGCGCTTCGACCTCACAGTCCTCCTCGTCGAGCACCACATGAACCTCGTCATGCGCATCTCCGACTCGGTCACCGTGCTCGACTTCGGCAAGATGATCGCGGGGGGGACGCCCGCGGAGGTGCAGCGCGATCCCGCGGTGATCGAGGCCTACCTGGGGACGGCCGACTAGTGGCCCCGCTACTCGAGCTAGCCGACGTCAAGGCCCGCTACGGCCAGGTCGAGGCGCTGCACGGCGTTTCGCTCAGAGTGGGGGAGGGCGAGGTCGTTTCCGTGCTCGGCGGGAACGGCGCCGGCAAGACGACGACGTTGCGCGCGATCTCCGGCCTCGTCACGACCTCCGGGACGGTGAGCTTCGCCGGAGCTCGGATCACGCGCGCCTCGCCCGAGAAGGTCGCCCGCATCGGCATCGCGCACGTCCCCGAAGGCCGAGGCATCTTCAGCGAGCTCTCCGTCTACGAGAACATCCGGCTCGGCGCCTACCTCAGGCGAGACGGCTTCGTCGGCGACTACGAGCGGGTCCGCGGCTACTTCCCGTGGCTCGAGGAACGGCGCGACCAGCAGGCCGGCACGCTCTCGGGCGGCGAGCAGCAGATGCTCGCGCTGGCCCGAGCGCTCATGTCTCGCCCACGCCTGCTGCTTCTCGACGAGCCCTCGCTCGGCCTCGCCCCTCTCGTCGTCCGCGAGATCTTCCGGATCGTCGGCGAGCTGAACGAGAAGGAGGGGCTCGCCGTCCTCGTCGTCGAGCAGAACGCGAAGCTCGCGCTCCGGTCTTCTAACCGTGCCTACGTCCTCGAGGTGGGCCGTGTCGCGCTCGAGGGCCCGAGCGCCGAGCTGGCCGAAAACGAGTCTGTGCGAAGGGCGTACTTGGGCTATTAGTGGTCGAGTTTGCCCAACAAGTCGTTGCCGGGCTCGCGTCCGGCTCGATCTACGCGCTCCTCGCGCTCGCGATCGTGATCATCTACCGCTCGACCGGCGTCGTGAACTTCGCCCAGGGCGAGATGGCCACCTTCACGACGTTCATCGCGTGGACGCTCATCGACCACGGCCTCGGCTACTGGGTCGCGTTCGCGCTGACGCTCGTGATCGCCTTCGTGGGCGGAATCGCGCTGGAGCGGATCGTCGTGCGGCCGGTGGAGGGCGGGCCGGTGCTGACGATCGTGATCCTCACGATCGGGCTCTTCATCCTCTTCGGGGGCCTCTCGAACTGGATCTGGAAGGCCGAGGTTCGCTCCTTCCCACCCAGCCGGCCGTTCCCGACGAGCGCCTGGGACATCGGCGGCGTCGCGGTCTCGAAGCAGGACGCCGGCATCCTCGTCGTCACGCTCGTGCTCGTCCTGGCCCTCTACGTGCTGTTCCAGCACACGAAGCTCGGGCTGGTACTGCGGGCGGCGGCGTTGAACCCGACAGCGAGCCGGCTCGTCGGGAGTTCGCGTCGGCTGGATGCTCGCGTTCGGGTGGGGCCTCGCCGCGGCGATCGGCGCGGTCGCCGGGATGTTCACCGCTGCGGCTGCTCCGCCGCTCGAGCCGAACATGATGCGGCCGGTCCTCATCTACGCGTTCGCCGCGGCGGTGCTCGGCGGCCTCGAGAGCCCGGTCGGCGCGATCGTCGGCGGCCTTCTGATCGGCGTGCTGCTGAACCTGATCGCGACCTACGACACCCACTGCACCTCGAGCTCGACCGTCTGCGGCTGCCGATCGCCCTCGCTCTGATCCTGATCGTCCTCCTCGTCCGGCCGACCGGGCTCTTCGGCCGCCAGGTGATGCGCCGTGTCTAGGCTCGACGCTCGCCCGGGCGGTCGCGACTGCGCTCGCGCTCTCCGTCGCGATCGTCGCGTTCTTCCTGCGCACCCCGCTGGGACCAGGTCGGCGACATCAAGGGCGCGCAGTTGGGCTCGTACTTCATCGCCGATCCTCGGACTGAACATCGTCACGGGCTACACGGGTCAGATCTCGCTCGGCCACGGCGCCTTCATGGCGATCGGCGGCTACACGACGGCGATTCTCGTCGCCGAGCATGGCGTGCGCGACCTCTGGACGATCCCGATCGCAGGCCTCGTCGCGGGCCTGGCGGGATTCCTCGTCGGGCCTGCCTGCGCTTCGGCTGACCGGGCTCTACCTCGCCCTGGCCTCCTTCGGGCTCGCGGTGGCGATGCCCGATCTGCTCAGCTGGGACAAGCTCGATTCCTTGACGAAGGGCGGCCAGGCGATCCAGCTCTTCGGCAGCTCCAACCTCATCGGCAAGGGCTTCGAGGACGTGAGCATCCTCGGCCAGACGGTCACGTTCACGCGCGCCGTCTACTACCTGACCTGGGCGATCGCCCTCGTTCTCTTGATCGTCGCCTGGTTCTTGCTGCGAGGAGCGCCAGGCCGCGCGTTCCGCGCCGTGCGTGACAGCGAGGTCGCCGCGGCCTCGTCCGGCGTGAACATCGCGGCCTACAAGACGTTCGCGTTCACGATCAGCGCCGCCTACGCAGGAGTCGCCGGCTCACTCCTCGTGATCGGCGTCGCCTTCGCCGACCCGCAGTCGTTCCCGGCCAAGCTCTCGCTGACGTTGCTCGTCGGCGCGGTCGTCGGCGGGCTCGGATCGCTGTGGGGCGTGCTCGCCGGCGCGGCCTTCGTCCAGTTCCTGCCAGAGGCTGTCAGTCCACATCTCGAAGGCGCAGGGCGTTCCCGATGCGTGTACGGCGCTGCCCTCATCGTGATCGTGCTCGTGCTCCCGACCGGGGTTGCGGGTGGCTTGCGCGCGAGGCTGTCTCCACTAACAAGTCGGCTATACACTCGGTCGTAGACGTCATGGGCCGACGCCTCCTCTTCGTGATCTGCAGCGTTCTTCGCGCTCGGGATCCCGGTCGCCTTCGGCGGCAGACTCCGCCGATCCGGGAATCACGCCGACGACGATCCACATCGGCGGCACGACGCCGCTGACTCGGGCTCGGCCCAGGCCTTTCGCGTCGGTCGGCCAAAGGCGCCGACGCGTACTTCAAGTACGTGAACGCGCGCGGCGGGGTCAACAAGCGGCGGATCCAGTACGAGTACCTCGACGACCAGTACCTCCCGTCGGAGACGGTCCGCCAGACGCGCGTCCTCGTCCAGGACAAGAAGGTCTTCGCGATCTTCAACACGCTCGGCACCGAGACGAACGAGGCGATCCGTCCGTACCTGAACGAGCTCGGCGTGCCGCACCTCTTCGCAGCCTCGGGCGCGACGACCTTCGGCCGCGACTACAGGCAGTACCCGTGGACGATCGGCTACATACCGTCCTACATCTCCGAGGGCGCGATGTACGGCAACTACATCCGGCGGACGATGCCGAAGGCGAAGATCGCGATCCTCTACCAGGACGACAGCTACGGCGCCGACCTGATCAGGGGCCTCGAACGCGGGCCTCGGCCCGCGGAAGGGGAACATCGTCTCGCGCGTCGGTCACGCGGCGACCGACGACAACGTCCAGTCGCAGGTCGCGAGGCTCAGGGCCTCGAACGCCGGGATCCTGATGCTCTTCACGACGCCGAAGTTCACGATCCAGGCCTTCCAGTACGTGAACGGCCTCGGCTGGAAGCCGAAGATCTTCGTCAACGCCGTGTCGAGTGCCTCGAACGTGATGGTCATCTCCTCGAGCCGCGGCCAGAACAAGCGCGTCGAGGGCGCGATCTCGATCGTCTTCCTCAAGGATCCGAACGACCCCAAGTGGAAACGCGACCCAGGCGTTCTGCTCTACCGAAAGATCATGCGCAAGTACCAACCGGGCGGGAACATCAAGGACGTCTACAACCTGTACGGCATGTCGGCTGCGTTCACGTTCGTCGACGCTCTGAAGCATGCGGGCAAGAACCCGACCCGGACCTCGCTCAGGAACGCGGCCATCCACCTGAACGAGCGGAACAACCCGTTTCTGCTGCCGCGCATGATCATCAAGACGACCGCGACCGAGCATTATCCGATCGACCAGGCACGTCTTCAGCGCTGGCAGAAGGGGAAGTGGATCTCCTTCGGCGGCTTGCTGAAGGCCAAGAGCTAGCCACGGCGCGCTCCAGGCTCCGAGCGGTCACGGGAAGCTTCGGCTTCGTCTTCTTCGGCGGGCCGACGATCGTCGCGGGGCTCGTTCCGTGGTTGCTCACGCGCTGGGATTCGGACGCGCCAGTCGCTTCCACTCCGGATCGTCGGCGTCGCGGTGCTGGCAGTCGGCGCCGCGCTCGTGCTCGAGACGACGGCCCGCTTCGCGCTTCCAGGGACGAGGGACGCCTGCGCCCTGGGCGCCGCCCGAGCGCTTCGTCGCCCGCGGCTCGTACAGGTTGATGCGGAGCCCGATGTACGTCGGCGTGATCGCTGCTGATCGTCGGGCAGGCGCTGTTGCTCGGCCAGCGAGATCCTCTTCGCGTGGGCCGTGGTCGCGTGGCTGCTCTTCCAGTTGTCGCTCGTCCTCGAAGAGGAGCCCGGACTACGGCGCCGGTTCGGCGCGTCGTACGAGGACTACTGCCGGCGCGTCGGCGCTGGCTGCCTAGTCCGTCCAGAAGTCGTCGATATTGACCTCGGCGTCGCCCGGCCCGCCCGGTGCGCCGATCGCGATCACCTCCACACCTTCGGGACCAGCCTCGAAGCCGCGCACCGTGTCCTTCGAGACCCGGATCGCGTCCCACGGCCCGAGCTCCTTGATCCCGTCCTCCAGCTTGACGCGGACGCTCCCGCTCACGACGAGGAAGACCTCTTCCTGGGTCTTGTGCGTGTGCCCGAACGGGATCCGGCAGGTTCGGCGCCAGCCGCTGGTAGGTCAGCCCGACCAGCTCGGCCTCGAGCGCGACGCGTGCGAAGCGCGCCTCGAAGCTCCGGAGAGAGGCCGAAGTTCGGCGCCTGGTCCTCGACCTCTTTCAGGTTGACGATCGTGTATTCGCTCATGGCGCCGATTCTGTCCAGCTTGGTAGAGTCAGGTGGGCAATGCAGGAGCTCCTTCTGTAGCGCAGGAAGCCAACGCGGCGCCAGCCGCGCGGAGCTTCCCCTGGCCTCTCGACATGAGAGGCTTTTTTGTACCCGGAGGCGGACATGGACAAGTACGACCCGACAGACGATCGAGCCGAAGTGGCAGCAGGTCTGGGAGGCCGAGCGGGCCTTCTACACGCCGAACCCCGAGCCCGGGACCGAGCCGGAGCGGAAGTTCTACATGCTCGAGATGCTCCCGTACCCCTCCGGGACGCTGCACATGGGGCACGTCCTCAACTACACGCTGGGCGACGTGATCACGCACTTACCGGCGGCGCACCGGCTGGAGCGTGATGCGCCCGATGGGCTTCGACTCGTTCGGCCTGCCCGCCGAGAACGCCGCGATCCGCGAGGGCGGGCATCCGCGCGAGATCATCGAGCGGAACATCGCGCACATCCGCACCGAGATGCGGCGCCTGGGCTGGGTCGATCGACTGGGACCGCGAGGCGTCGGCGCACGAGGTCGAGTACTACCGCTGGACGCAGTGGCTGTTCCTGAAGTTCTTCGAGGCCGGGCTGGCCTATCGCAAGGAGGCGCCGGTCAACTGGTGCCCGAAGGACCAGACGGTCGTCGCGAACGAGTACGTCATCGACGGCAGGTGCGAGCGCTGCGGCACGCCCGTCGTCGCGCGGAACATGGAGCAGTGGTTCTTCAGGATCACCGCGTACGCCGACGCAGCTGCTGGACGACCTGGCTCTGATCGACTGGCCCGAGCGGACGAAGACGATCCAGCGCAACTGGATCGGCCGCTCCGAGGGCGCGGAGGTGCTCTTCCGCGATCGACGACCTGGACATCGACATTCCCGTCTTCACGACGCGGCCGGACACGCTGTTCGGCGCGACCTTCTTCGTCCTCGCGCCCGAGCATCCCGCTCGTCGAGCAAGCTGGCGAACGACGAGGTGCGCGCATACGTCGAGAAGGCTGCGACGCGGTCGGTCGACGAGCGGCAGACGAAGGCGAAGGACGGCGTCTTCACCGGCCACTACGTGATCAATCCGGTCAACGACGAGCGGATCCCGGTGTGGGTCGCCGACTACGTCCTGATGGACTACGGGACCGGCGCGATCATGGCCGTGCCCGCGCATGACGAGCGCGACCTCGAGTTCGCGCGAGCCTACGACCTGCCGATCCGGCCCGGTGATCGACGAGGAGGACCGACGTCCTGATCGACTCCGGCGAGTTCAGCGGGCGTGCCGGTCGACGAGGCGATCGGAGAAGATCGTCGAGTGGCTGCGGGAGAAGGGCCGCGGCGCGCCCGCGATCTCGTACCGGCTACGCGACTGGTCGATGTCGCGCCAGCGCTACTGGGGCTGCCCGATCCCGATCGTCTACTGCGAGGACGACGGCCCGGTCGCGGTGCCCGAGGCCGAGCTGCCGGTCGTGCTGCCCGAGCTCGAGGACTACCGGCCGCAAGGGCAAGCCGCCGCTCGCCGCCAACGAGGAGTGGATGAACGTGCCCGTGCCCGAAGCTGCGGCAAGCCCGCGCGGCGGGAGCCGGACACGATGGACACGTTCGTCGACTCGTCCTGGTACTTCCTGCGCTACTGCGACCCGCACAACGACCAGGCGCCGTGGGACCGCCGGATCGTCGACTACTGGATGCCGGTCGACCAGTACATCGGCGGCATCGACCACGCGACGGGCCACCTGCTGTACTCGCGCTTCTTCGTGAAGGCGCTGAACGACTCGGCCTGCTCGGCGTCCGCGAGCCGTTCCAGCGGCTGTTCCACCAGGGCTGGGTGCGCCAGGGCGGCAAGAAGATGTCGAAGTCGAAGGGGAACGTCACCGGCCCCGACGAGCTGGCCGACGCGCTACGGCGCCGACGCGGTGCGCGCTGTACATCCTGTTCATGGGGCCCGCCGACCAGGACATGGAGTGGACCGAGGAGGGCGTCGAGGGCATCTCGCGCTTCCTGCGGCGGCTGTGGCGGATCGTGAACGAGGTCGCCGAGACGCGACACGGGCGGCGAGCGAGGTCGACCGACCTGACCCGCGCCGCGCACCGCACGATCGCCCGGGTGACCGACGACATCGACCGGCGCTTCCAGTTCAACACGCCGATCGCGGCCGTGATGGAGCTCGTGAACGAGCTCGGCCGGTCACCCGAGGATCCTGGCGCCCGGTTCGCCGCCGAGACGGCCGTCTCGCTGATCCAGCCGTACGCGCCGCACATCGCCGAGGAGCTGTGGTCGCGGCTCGGCCACGAGCGGCTCTGGGAGGAGCCCTGGCCCGAGGCGGATCCTGCGCTGCTCGAGCGCGAGACGTTCGAGCTCGTGATCCAGGTCAACGGGCGCGTGCGCGACCGGGTGGAGGTCTCCTCCGATGCGTCGGAGGACGAGCTGGTCGCGCAGGCGACGCGCGTCGGCGCGGGTTCAGGAGTTCCTGGACGGCAAGGAGATCCGCAAGGAGATCGTCGTCCCGGGCAAGCTCGTGAACCTCGTCGTCGGTTAGCGAATCCCGGTGTCGATGTGGAAGTCGACGCGTTTGATGCGGTCGCTCGGCACTGTCACGGTGACGGCCGCGGGATCTTCTCGAAGGCGCGTCTGTTCGGTGCTGCACCGAGTAGCGGCCAGCGCGAGGGCGACGCGGTACCAGCCCTTCTTGTTCGTCGTCGCGGCGGCGACGACCTTGCCCGAGCGGAGAACGAGAGCTTCACGCCTTTCGCCGGCGCCGTGCACGGCACGCCGACACGGCAGACGGGCATCGTCGGGCCGCGCATCACGCTGCCCTGGAGGCCCGCTCGCGGTCCCGCCGCCGGCCGAGCCGCAGCCGAGCGCGAGCGTGGCGAGTGCACGCGAAGGCGACGGCCTTCGTCATCCGGTCTCCTCGAGCAGCCGATGGTCGGCTCGCCGCCGCCGCGCGCGCTCACCGAGAAGCAGGAGCAGGGCGAGGATCACGAACGGACCGATCACGACGAGAGCGTAGAGCACTGCGATTGCTTCTTTCCCCAGAATGTCGCCGGCGTCACCCAGGAAGCGGTCGAACCGGCCCGGTACCACGTGCTTCGCGGCCGGCTTGCGCGTCGTCAGCCGGAGCGAGATCGTTGCGTACGTGCCTTCGCGGACGAGGTCGAGCTGCGTCTGCGTGAGACGTCGCAGGGCTGCGCCTTGCCGCGTCGAGGCGGATCTGCTCGGCCGGGGTGCGGCGCTCTTGGTCGCGAGTTCGGCGATGCCTTCTGCTGTGCGGCGATTCGCGCATTGGTCGATCGAGGCCGCCTGGAGGTCGTCGACCGAGATGTGCTGCGAGAGGATCGTCCCCAGTTCGGTGAAGCTGGCGATCGCCTTCTGGAGGTTCTGCGACCGGGACGCGCAGCGTCGAGCGGTCGAGTCGCCTGCCTTCGCGCCGGTCGAGTAGTCGGCGGCGGCGACGAAGCCGCCGAGCCGCCGCGTCGGCGAACGGCGCCTGGGTCGAGCGCGAGAGGTCCTTGACCCGAAGGCTCATCGCGACGTCGTACCGCTGGAGCCGCGAGCCGGGCGTGAGCGCACTCAGCTTGGCTTCGGTCTGCGACGTGGAGGTACCTCCGTTGGACGGGATTGGAGGAAGGAATTGCGGAGACGTCGTTGTCCCGTTCCAGGCCTTGCCCGCGGCGATCCCTCTCCGGCTCGAGACCCGGAACGGACGCTAGTTCTTGCGCGGTCCCGACCCCTTGAGGCCGCCAACGAGAGCAGCTCCCAGTCCGACGGCGATCGCGATCGCGATCGCAGCCGAAAGCGCGGGTCGAAGTCGAAGAGCGACGCCGCGGCTGAGCGGTCGGCAACGAGCGGACGAGACTCGCGCAGCCTCTCCGGCGCGGGCGGCGCGGCTTCGCGCAACTCGCGCAGAGCGCTCTCGAAACTAGCCTCGGACATCGCTCACCATCCTCTCCTCGAGCTTCTGCAGCGCCCTGCTCAGTCGCGTGGACACCGCGGTCGGCCTGATCCCGAGCACGCGGGCGGCCGTCTCTCCGTCCAGCTCCAGGACGACGCGTAGCACGACGACCTCGCGCTCGGCCGCGGACAGGCTGCGCACCGCGGCGTCGAGCGCGGGCGAGAGGCCCTCGCCGAAGACGGGCTCGTCGGTCTCGGGGACGTCCGCTGCGTAGACGTCGTCGCGCTTGCGCCGGCGCCGCTCGGCGCGGAAGTGGTCGAGCGCCGTCGCGCGCGCGAGCTGGCAGAGCCACGTGCGGGCCGAGGCGCGTCGCGGGTCGAAGCGGCGCCAGCGGCGGAGCGCGCGCTCGAACGTCTCGGCGGCGAGGTCTTCGGCGAGGTGTGGGTTTCCGGTCATGTACAGCAGGTAGCGGTAGACGTCGTCGAGGTGCTCCTCGGCCACGTCGACGAAGCTCCGCTCCTCGCGGAGCGCCTCGCTTGCCGGTTGGCCATGAGGTTGGCACCGCGCTCACATCTCCTATACGCCGCTGGCGCTCGATTCGTCACATCGCTCGTCGATCACAGTTTCGACGCATTCCGTCACCCACGCGTCGACATCGTTGTCACAGGGTTGAGGACGTGCTGGACACCCTCCCCCCGACGCGCCGGCGACTCGTCGCCGGCGCGCTCCTTCTGGCCGTCGTCCTCGTGCTCGGGGCGACGTCACCTGCTCCACGCGGGGACGGCGAGCGCAGGCGACCCCTGCGGCGGCCGCCGCGCCGATCCGAGCCGAGCGGGGCCGGCGCTCGTCGTCCACGTCGTCGGGGCGGTTCACCGACCGGGCCTGTACCGTCTCGCGGCACGGGTCACGGGTCGCCGACGCGGTGACGCGGGCGGGAGGGCCGACGCGTCACGCCGACCTGTCTCGCTGGTCAACCTGGCGGCTCCGCTCGCGGACGGAATCCAGGTCGTCGTCCCGGTCAAGGCTCCGGCCGGCCCGCGGCAGGCCGTCCGCGGCGCGACCGCCCCGGCAGGGCCCGTGCACCTGAACATCGCGACGCTCGAGCAGCTCGACTCGCTGCCCGGGGTCGGGCCGGTCACTGCGCAGAAGATCCTCGACTATCGCCAGAAGCACGGTGCCTTCAGCTCGGTGGAGGAGCTCGACGCGATTCCCGGGATCGGCCCGGCTCGGATCGAGCAGCTGCGGGACGTGGCGGCGCCGTGAAGCGCTGCTGCGCGCGCGAGACCGCACCTGCTCGTCGGCGTGCCTCTGTCTTGGACTGGCCGCGTGCCAACCTGGCGTGAGGCGCCTCACTCACGGTTCGTCCTGCCCGGGCTCGGCCTGGTCGTTCGGCGCTCTGCTGCTCGTCGCGGTGCGCCGTGGATGCGCTGTCCGCGGCTCGGTCTCGCGCTCGCCGCTCGTCGGCTGGTGGTGGGGGAGCGCCCGGCTCGACGCGCTCGACCGGAGCGCGCTTCTCCCGCGAGTCGGAACTGCCGAGCGTCGCACTCGTCGCCGTGACAGGCCCGGCACGGCGCTCGCAGTTCGACGTCCGCGTGCCGGCGCAGCTGCGGCGCTTCGGCCAGCGACGAAATTCGCGAGCCGGTGCTGCTGCGACTTCCACCGGGACGCTCGCCTCCACAGGGAGCGATCCTCGAGCTCGATCGGCGAGATCCGGCTGCCGCGCGGGCCCGAAGGACGGCTTCGACGAGCGCACGTGGCTCCGCCGTCACGGCGTGCACGTCGTCGTGCGCGCGGACCGGTGGCGACGTCGTCGGTCGACGCGGCGGCTGCGGGCTTCGCGGACCGGCTGCGCGCCATCTGCTCCGCGGGGATGGCCCCGGACTGCACGGCGAGCGGCGCGCGGTGATCGCCGGGATCGTGCTCGGCGAGGACGAGGGGCTGTCGGACGAGCTTCGCGCGCGAACTTCCGCGCGTCGGGGCTGTACCACCTGCTCGCGGTCTCGGGACAGAACGTGGCGCTCATCGCGGGCGGCGCGATCCTGCTCGTCTAGCTGATCGGGCTGCTCGCGCTTCGTGGGTAGATCGGTGCGCTCGCTGCGATCGGCGGCTACGTGCTCGCGGTCGGCTGGCAGCCGTCCGTCGTCCGGGCCGGAGTCGCGGGCGCGCTCGCCTCGCTGGCGTGGCTTGCCTCGAGGCCGAGTGATCGCTGGTACTTCCTGCTCCTCGGCGCGGCGCTCCTGCTGGCCTGGAGCCCGTACTCGCTGCTCGACGCCGGCTTCCAGCTCTCGTTCGCGGCCGTTGGCTGCGATCTTCGTCGTCGTCCCGCGCCTCCAGCGAACCCTGGCCGGGTACCCGGTGCCTCACTCGCTCGCCGAGGTCGTCGCGGTCTCCGGCGCGTGCGGGATCGCGACGGCGCCGATCCTGCTGACGCAGTTCGGCGTCGTTCCGCTCTACTCGATCCCGGCGAACGCGCTCGCGGCGCCGGTCGTCGCCCCGCTGCTCGGGATGGCGCTCGTCACGGCGATCGTGGCTCCGGTCGCACCGCCGCTGCGCTGCCGCTCGCCTGGGTCAACGGCTGGCTGGCCGCGTACCTCGCCGCGTGCGCGCGACTGGTCGGCGGTCTGCCGTACGCGGCCGTTTCCGCTCGTGCTGCTCGTGGTGATCGGCCGGGTCGTCCTCTGTCGCGGCCTATCTCGTCACCGGCTCGGCCGCGCCGAGGCCGCGGCTACGCGGCGATCGTCCTGCTGGCGCGCTGATCGCGGGAGGCTGGCGCCTCCACGGCTCACCGACTGCTGCCGCCGCCGCACGGCCTGCGCATCACGTTCCTCGACGTCGGCCAGGGCGACGGAGCGCTGATCCAGGTCCCGGGCGGCGCGGTGCTGGTCGACGAGGGTGCCACCTGAGGCGAAGTCGCGCGTCCCAGCTGCGGCGCGCTCGGTGTGACGAGCCTGTCGCTGCTCGTCCTCACGCATCCGCAGCGGGATCACGTCGGGGGCGCCGCGAAGGTGCTCGAAGAAGTCTGCGTGTCGGGCTGCGTCCTCGATCCGGCGATTCCCAGCGAGAGCCCGGACGAGCGCGCGGCGCTCGCGGCCGCGCGGCGGCGCAGCGTTCAGGATGTCGTCGCGCGGGCCGGCGAAGGCGTTCAGGATCGGCGCGCTGAGGCTCCGCGTTCTCTGGCCGGACGGACCGGGCACGCCGGGCGATGACCCGAACAACCACGCGATCGTGCTCGTCGCCTCGTACGGACAGGTCGACGCTCTCTTCACCGCCGACGCGGAGTCGGAGGTCACGGGTCGCCTGCAGCTCCCGCCGGTCGAGATCCTGAAGGTCGCGCATCACGGATCCGCCGACGACGGGCCTGCGCCGACCAGCTCGAAGGAGATCCGCCCGCGGATCGCGGTCATCTCCGTCGGCGCGCACAACGACTACGGGCATCCGAGCGCCGTCCACATCTGCGACGCTCGCCGCGGTCCCCGGCCTCGCGGTCTATCGCACCGACCGGAACGGCCGAGTCGTGCTCGAGTCCGACGGCACGGCGCATGACTCGGTGCGGACGAGCCGCTGACTATGCTTGGCCGCGATGTCCGCCGAGCCGTTGCTGTCGGTCTATCTCCTCACCGGCAGCGACCGGCCGAAGCATCTGCGCGCGCTCCGCCGTCTTCGCTGCGCGCTTCGGTCCCGGAGGCCGTCGAGCAGCTGTCGGCGGAGTCGACGACCGGCGCCGATGCGGTCGCCGCATGCAACGCGCTCGGGCTCTTCGGCGGGCACGAGCGGCGGACGGCTCGTGATCGTCGACGGAGTCGAGACCTGGCGGAAGGCCGACATCGACGCGGTCGCCGACGTACCTCACGCGATCCGGTCGAGGGCGCGGTGCTCGCGCTGTACGCGGAAGGCGCGCTGCGCGGCACGACACTCGTCGGTCTCGTCGGGAAGCACGGGCAGCGTGCTCGAGCTACGACGTCCCGAAGCCGCGCAACCTCCACCGCTGGGTCGCGGGCGGAGTTCAAGCGGCTCGGCATCAAGGCCGACGCCGATGCCGCCCGGGCGCTCGTCGAGCTCGTCGGCGACGACACGATTGCGCTATCGAACGAGATCGAGAAGCTCGGCTGACGTGGGCGGGCGGCGATCCGATCGGCCGCGCGCGACGTCGAGCAGGCTCGCCGCCCCGGGCCGCGAAGTCTGCCGCCTGGGCGCTGACCGATGCGTGGGGCGCGCGCGATCTGCCCGACTCTCCTCGACGCCTGCGAGCTCGCATTCGAGAACGACGAGGAGCCGTTCCTGCTTGCGGTCGGCCTCGCGTCGCACGTCGGACGGGTGCGCGCGGCCCAAGCGCTTGGCCGAGGAAGGGCTGGGCGCGCGTGACGTCGCGGCCCGGCTGAAGATGAAGGAATATCCCGGCGCGCAAGGCGCTCCAGCACGCGGACCGCTACTCGCGCGCCGAGCTCGACTCCGCGCTCGTGCGCCTCGCCGAGCTCGACGCCGCGATCAAGGGCGGGTCGACGGCTGTCGGCCGAGCTCGAGCTGCTTCGCGCGCTGATCGACGTCACGCGACCGGCCGAGCAGCCGTCGCGACGCGCGAGGCTAGCTACTCCGCGACGAGCCGCGCGGCCTGCGCCTTCTTTCGCGCCGCGGTGTTCCGGTGGATCGCGCCTCGCGCAGCCGCCCGGTCGATCCAGCGCTGAAGCGCCGTGTGCTCGGCCGCGATCTGCTCCTTGTCGCCGGCCTCGACCGCAGCCTCGAGCCGACGGGTGATCGTCTTCACGGTCGAGCGGTAGCGGAGGTTCTCGCCGCGATCGACGGCGGAGGTGCGCACGCGCTTCTTCTGCTGCTTGATGTTCGGCATCCGTAGGAAAGGCCCGCCACGAAGCGGGCGCGGGCGATGGTACCAGAGCCCTTTGGCACACAATCGCCGCGCTCCCGTCACCCACCGTGCGCTTTTCCTGGATACACTCGAGTCGGGGAGGAGGTCGGCTGTACCCTAAGTGCTGAGGCGCTCGGCACAGAGCGCCCACGGAGCGAGCCCGACGGACGCCGCGTTCCTATACTCGCCCGGACGTGGAGAAGCGGGCCTCGGGCGGCCGGCGACTCGCCTGGTCGACCGCGATCTTCTCGCTCGCGACCGGGCTTTCTCGCATCCTCGGCCTCGTCCGCGAGATCGTCGCCGCCTACTACTTCGGCGCCACCGGCAAGATCAACGCGTTCACGGTCGCCTTCCAGGTGCCGAACCTCTCCGCTCGCTCGTCGCCGACGCCGCCCTCTCGTCCGCGTTCGTCCCGGTCTTCAGCGAGCTGCTCGAGAAGGGCGAGCGGAAGCGCGCCTGGCGCGTGGCCTCCACCCTCTTCTGGCTGATGCTGCTCGGCCTCGGCGGCCTGACCGCGCTCCTGATCGTCTTCGCGCCGCTCGTGATTGCGCCGTTCGACAATCCCGGCGACGACCAGCAGCTCGCGATCGGCGCTCTCGCGCGTTCTCTTCCCGATCGTCGTTCTGCTCGGCGTCTCGGGGATCATCGTCGGGATCCTCAACAGCTACGAGCACTTCACCGTGCCCGCGCTGACGCCCGTCTTCTGGAACCTGGCGATCATCGCCGGGCTCGTGCTCGGCGTCCCGCGCGCGGACACGCTCGACGCGAAGCTCTACGTCTACGCGGTCTCGATCGTGATCGGCACCGTGATCCAGGTGCTGTTGCCGCTGCCGTGGCTCTACGGGCCTCGACGACCGGCTGCGGCCTCGTCATCGACTGGCGCGACCCGGCCGTGCGGCGCGTGTTCGTCCTGATGCTGCCGGTGACGATCGGGCTCGGGCTCATCAACTTCAACCTCGTCGTCAACACGCTCTTCGCGTCGCGGTTCATCGACCCGGACCTCGCGCCGCGGGCGATCGACGCCGCGTTTCGCATCTACATGCTCCCGCAGGGGATGTTCTCGGTCGCGATCGCGACCGTGCTGTTCCCACGGCTGTCACGGCTTGCCGGCACGCCGAGGATCTGGACGGCTTCCAGCACACCGTCGCGCTCGGGCTCCGCCAGATCGCGTTCACCCTCGTCCCGGCGAGCGTCTTCAGCGCTGTGCTCGCGACGCCGATCACGCGCATCGTCTACGAGCGCGGCGCCTGGGACCGTCGACGACACGACCGTCACGGCCGGCGCGCTCGCGGCGTTCTCGCTCGGGCTCACGTTCAACGGCGCGATGCTGATGCTGAACCGCGCCTTCTTCAGCCTCCAGACGCCGTGGACACCGACCACGATCGCGTTCGGCAACCTGCGTCGTGAACACGGCGCTCGCGGCCGCGCTCTACCCCGTCGGCACGTGGGGCATCCCGCTCGCAACGTCGTTGGCGAACATCGCCGGCTCATCCGCGCTGCTCATCGTCTTCCGTCGGCGCCTGGGACGGATCGAGTTCGGCGAGACCGCCCGTGCGGCCATCGCGATCTCGATTGCCTCACTCGCGTTGGCAGCCGTCGCCTATCCCGTCTGGCACGTGCTCGACGAATCGCTCGGCCGTTCGCTCGGCGCCCAGATCGTCTCCCTCGGAAGCGCCTTCGTCGACCGGCTTCGCCGTCTACCTGATTTCCTGCCGTTTGCTGGGAGTTCGCGAGCTAAACGCGTTGCTATCGTTGCGGAGCCGCTTCCGCCGCGGCTGATAACCGCATGGACCAAGACCGAGATCCGCAACTTCTCGATCATCGCGCACATCGACCACGGCAAGTCGACGCTCGCCGATCGCATTCTCGAGGTGACGAACACGGTCACGGGACGCGACATGCGCGCGCAGGTGCTCGACTCGATGGAGCTCGAGCGCGAGCGGGGGATCACGATCAAGGCTCAGGCCGTGCGGGTGGAGTGGAAGGGCCACATGCTCAACCTGATCGACACGCCCGGGCACGTCGACTTCACGTACGAGGTGTCGCGCTCGCTGCAGGCCTGTGAGGGCGCCGTGCTCGTCGTCGACGCTGCTCAGGGAGTCGAGGCCCAGACGGTCGCGAATGCCTACCTCGCGATCGAGAACGATCTCGAGCTGCTGCCGGTCGCGAACAAGATCGACCTCCCGCAGGCCGATCCGGACGGCGCGGCGGCCGAGTTGGCCGGAGCTCGTCGGCGACGATCCCGATCGCGTTCTTCGCGTCTCGGCGAAGACCGGAGCCGGCGTCGAGGCGGTGCTCGACGCGATCGTCGAGCGGATCCCGCCGCCGAGCGGCAACCGGGATGCTCCGCCGCGCGCGCTCGTCTTCGACTCGTCGTACGACCAGTACCGCGGCGTCGTCGCGTTCGTCAGCGTCGTCGACGGCGACGTTCCGTGCGCGCGAGACCTGTGCTCGCAATGGCGCAGGGCACGCGCTTCGAGACCGAGGAGGTCGGCTTCTTCTCGCCGACGATGAAGGCGACCGACTCGCTCGGCGCCGGCGAGGTCGGCTACATCGTCAGCGGGCTGAAGGACGTGGCGAAGCTCCGCGTCGGCGACACGCTCACGTCGCAGGCGCGCCCTGCCGCGGAGCCGCTGCCGGGCTACAAGGACGTGAAGCCGATGGTGTTCGCGGCGCTCTTCCCGACCGACTCGGACGAGTACCCGCAGCTTCGCGACGCGCTCGAGCGGCTCAAGCTGAATGACGCATCGCTCTCGTACGAGCCGGAGACCTCTCAGGCGCTCGGCTTCGGCTTCCGCTGCGGCTTCCTCGGGCTGCTGCACATGGAGATCGTGCGCGAGCGGCTCGAGCGAGAGTTCGACCTCGACCTGCTCGTGACCGCGCCGACGGTTGCGTACCTCGTCGAGACGCCCACCGGCGAGCGCGTGGAGGTGCATAACCCAGCCGAGATGCCGCCGGAGCGCGAACGCGTCGACGAGCCGTACGTTCGTGCGTCGATCGTCGTCCCGAAGGACGGCGTCGGCCAGGTGATGGAGCTCTGCAACGAGCGCCGCGGCCGGTTCGACCACATGGAGTACCCGTCGCCGGAGCGCGTGCTGCTGATCTACGAGCTGCCGCTGGCGGAGATCGTCTTCGACTTCTACGACCAGCTGAAGTCGCGCACGAGCGGCTACGCGAGCTTCGACTACGACTTCGCGGGCTTCCGCGAGGGCGAGCTCGTCCGGCTCGACGTGCTCGTCGGGGGCGAGCCGGTCGACGCGCTCTCGCTCGTGCTCCACCGGGACGAGGCCTACGCGCGCGGACGCGCGCTCGTCGACCGGCTGCGCGAGGAGATCCCGCGTCAGATGTTCGACGTCCCGGTGCAGGCGGCGATCGGCTCGCGCGTGATCGCGCGCGAGACGATCAAGGCCAAGCGCAAGGACGTGCTCGCGAAGTGCTACGGCGGCGACATCACGCGCAAGCGGAAGCTCCTCGAACGCCAGAAGGCCGGCAAGCGGCGAATGAAGCAGGTCGGCGCGGTCGAGGTGCCGCAGGAAGCGTTCCTCGCCGTGCTCAACCTCGACGACGGCGGCAAGCAATGACCGGCGGCGTTCGACATCTCTACGTGCACGTCCCGTTCTGCGCGCATCGCTGTGGCTACTGCGACTTCGTGACCGTCGTCGGCCGTGAGGGGCTGCACGGGCGCTACGTCGACGCGCTGCTCGCGGAGCTCGAGCTCGAGCGAGGGGTCCTCGTGCGGCCGTTGGACACGGTCTTCCTCGGTGGAGGGACGCCCACATTCACGGAAGTCGGCGAGCTGCGTCGGCTGCTCGAGGCGCTGCCGAGCTGCAGGCGAGGTGACGGTCGAGGCGAATCCCGAGACGGTGACGCCGGAGCTCGCGCGGCTCCTACGCAAGGCGGGGGTGACGCGGGTCTCGCTCGGTGCGCAGACGTTCCGTCCTGAACTCCTGCGCGTGCTCGAGCGACAGGCAGGCCCGGAGGACGTCCGGCGCGCCTTCTACCATTTGCGTGATGCCAATTTTGACAACATCTCCCTGGATCTCCTACACGGGATTCCCGGCCAGAGCACCGCCGATCTCGAACTGGACATAGAAGAAGCGCTCACGCTCGCGCCGGAGCACGTCTCGTACTACGAGCTGGAGGCGAAGGCCGGCACGCGGTTCACCCACGCCCACGGGGACGAGCTCGCGCAACAGGCGGAGGCGATGGAGGGGTACTTCGAGCTCGTCATCGAGCGATTGACAGCTGCCGGGTACCGCTGGTACGAGACCGCGAACTTCTGCGTCGCAGCCAGAACGGGCGGGCGGACGCGATCTGCGCGCCGCTCACAACCTTGCCTACTGGCTGGGGCGGGACTACCTCGGCATCGGGAGTCGGCGCGGTCTCGACGCTCGGCAGCGAGCGGCGGCGGAACACGCCTCGTCTCAATGCCTACCTCGCCGCCCTGGGCAGGGGCGAGACGCCGGAGAGAGACGTCGAGCTCCTGGACGCGCGCGTGCGCACCGATGAGCGCCTGATGCTCGGCCTGCGCCTGGACACGGGGCTGCCTCTCCGCGATGCCGGGGAGTCGCTCGACCCTGCAGCCCTCGGCCGCCTCGAGCAGCTGGGCCTGGCGACCCGCCGTGTCGGCGCAGACGGGCCGGAGACTCTGGTCCTGACGCCGCGCGGCCGCCGCCTCGGCGGTGCCGTCACCGCCGAGCTGCTCGCCTGAGCTTCAGGGCGCTTCGCGTAAAATTCCTGCATAGAGCATGGCTGAAGCAGCGAACATCGAGCTGACGGAACGGCAGCGGGAGATCCTGCGGCGCGTCGTCGAGGAGTACGTCGAGAACGGACAGCCCGTGGGCTCGAAGAACCTCGTCGCACGGGCCGGAATGACCGTGGCGCCTTCGACCGTGCGCGGCGATCTCGCCGAGCTCGAGCGGCTCGGGCTGCTCACCCACCCGCACACGTCGGCCGGGCGGGTCCCGACCGAGACCGGTTACCGGTTCTACGCCGATGCTCTGCTCGAGCGCCTCGAGCCGCGCCCGAGCCCATTCCCGCTCGACCTGGCGGCGGCCCGCAGCGAGCTCGAGGCGGCGCTTCAGGAGACGACCGAGACCCTGTCCCAGGCGACGCGGCTGCTCGCGCTCGTTTCTGCTCCTGCACTGCAGACCGCGACCGTCCGGCACGTCGAGGTCCTCGTCCTCCAGCCGCAGGTCCTGATGGTCGTCGTCATCACCTCGACCGGCGGCGTCACGAAGCGGGTCTTCGCGCTCTCCGAGCCCGTCGACACCGGGCTCGCGCTCTGGGCGGGGGAGTACTTGAACGAGCGGCTCGTCGGGCTCGAGCTCGGGGGTGCGACTCTTCGCAGGCGATTCGAGGACCCGAGCCTCGCCGGCTCGGAGCTCGAGATCCTCGAGCTGCTCCGGCCGGCGTTCACGGAGCTGACGGCGGTCTGGAGCAGAGGCTCTTCGTCGGCGGCGCCGCAAGCCTGCTCGGCGAGGTGCGGGCTGACGAGCTCGAGGCTTGCCAGCGGTTGCTCGAAACGCTCGAGAAGCGAGCCGCGATCCTGGAGATGCTCGGCGAGACGCTCGGCTCCCGGCGCCCCTACGTCCGCGTCGGCGGCGAGCTCGACAATCCGGCCCTCCGCGAGGTGTCTCTCGTCGGCGCCTCGTACGGGCTGGCGAACCGCACGCTCGGCGCAGTGAGCCTCCTCGGGCCGCTGCGGATGGACTACGAGACGGCGATCCGCTCGGTCCGGGCCGCCGCGCACGAGCTCTCCCGCTTCGTCGAGTCCGTCTACGAAGACAACTAGTCCCGCGGCTACCCTTCGAGTGATGGCGACGACCGGGCGCGACTACTACGAGATCCTCGGTGTCGACAGGTCCGCGACCGAAGCTGAGATCAAGCGAGCGTTCCGCCGGCTCGCTCGTGAGCTCCACCCGGACGTCTCGCAAGAGCCGGACGCGGAGGAGCGGTTCAGGGAGGCGGTGGCGGCCTACGAAGTGCTCTCCAAGACCGAGACCCGGAGCCTCTACGACCGCTTCGGCCACGCCGGTCTGCAAAGCGGTGGGTTCCGCCCGACGGCGTTCGACTTCGGGAGCCTCGCCGACATCTTCTCGGCGTTCTTCGGAGAGGACGTGTTCGGTGTCGCCACGCACCCGCGCCGGGGCCGCGGCGCAGACGTCGCTGCTGAGGTCACGATCGAGCTCGAGGAGGCCGCGACGGGCGTGAAGCGCGAAGTTCCGGTGCAGGTTGCGCGAGCCTGCGACGAGTGCGGTGGCGACGGGGTCGAGCCCGGCAAGACGGCGACGACGTGCGACGAGTGCGGAGGGTCCGGACGGATCGAGCACGTCTCACGGACGAGGCTCGGCGACTTCGTTCGCACCCAGGCGTGCCCGCGCTGTGCCGGCTCCGGCCGGATCGTCGAGCACCCATGTCCCGGCTGTGACGGTGCGGGCCGAATTCTCGAGGAGCGCGCGGTCGAGATCGAGATTCCGGCCGGCATCCACGATGGGCAGCGCATCCGGCTCTCTGGTGAGGGACACGCGGGCCCGGTCGGCGGCCAGGCAGGAGACCTCTACGTGCTCGTCCGCATCCGGCCCCACGAGCGGCTCGTCCGCGAAGGCGACGACGTCTTTTCGACCGTCGACCTGACGATGACTCAGGCTGCTCTCGGTACCCGCGTGACGGTGGAGACGCTCGACGGCCAGCTGGAGCTCGAGTTCGAGGCCGGCACTCAGCCGGGAGAGCTTCGAGTCCTACGCGGACGTGGGATGCCCGTGCTCCAGGGCTTCGGCCGCGGCGACCACCGCGTCCTCGTGAACGTCGCCGTGCCGCGCCAGCTCACCGATGAGCAACGCAACCTGCTCGGCGAATTCGAGCGCACGGCAAACGAGAAGACCTACCACGCCGATGAAGGGTTCTTCGAGAAGCTGAAGAGCGCATTCCGCTGAGCCTCGTTCGCGCGTCGGTCGTCGTGCCCCGCGACCGGGTCGAAGAGGCGAGCGCGCGGATGCTCGAGCTGTTTCCGGAGGGCTTCGCCGAGGAGCCCGTTGCGGAAGGGGTCGAGCTCGTTGCCTACACCGACGAGGAAGGAGCCTCTCGGCTGCGGGAGAGGTTCGGTACGGTCGAGAGCGTGCCCGTCACTCCCGGCTGGGAGGACGAGTGGAAGCGCTTCCACGAGCCGGTGCAGGTCGGCTCCCTCTGGATCGGCCCGCCCTGGGAACAGTCGGAACCTGGATTGCTGCAGGTCGCGATCGATCCCGGCCAGGCGTTCGGAACCGGTGCCCATCCGACGACGCAGCTCTGCCTCAAGATCCTGCACCTGCTCGAGCCCGCGAGCCTGCTCGATGTCGGGTGCGGATCCGGCGTGCTCGCAATTGCAGCAGTCAGGCTCGGATTCGGGCCGGTGATCGCGATCGACTCGGATGAGACCGCGATCGAGGCGACGGGCCGAAACGCCGCAGCGAACCTGATCGACCTCGACGTTCGCCACGCCGACGGCGTCGCCGAGCCTCTGCCGGAGTCGGAGATCGTGGTCGCGAACATCGACCTGGCGACGCTCGCCGGGCTCGTCCCGCCCGGCACCTGCCAGATCCTCGTGACCTCGGGCTACTACGAGGACGATCGGCCCGGGTTCGAGGGCTTCGACCACATTGCCCAGGAAACGCGGGAAAGATGGGCAGCCGATCTGTTCATGCGGGGGTAGCATCCCGCTGCTTTGGCCACGTTCTCGGTTCGATTCCTCGGCTGCAAGGTGTCGCACGCGGATGCGCACGCGATCCGCGAGGCCCTGCTGCGCGACGGGCACGCCGAGCAGGAGGGCGTCGCCGAGATCGCCGTCGTCAATACCTGCTGCGTGACCCACGAGGCGGTGCGCAAGTCGCGTCATGCGGCGGCTCGCGCTGCCCGAACGCACGCGCGCGTGTATGTGACGGGGTGCGCCGCAAACCTCGCGGGCGACGGGCTCTCCGGTTTGCCGGAGAACGTCACGATCGTCTCGCGCCGGAGCGAGGAGACGCCCGAGTTCGTGGCGGGCGACGTCGGCGCGATCGGGTGCGTTCAGGCGGACGCACGGCTCGACCGCGTGCGCGCGTTCGTGCGCGTCCAGGACGGCTGCAGCTTTTCGTGCAACTTCTGCGTGATTCCACTCGTGCGAGGGCGCTCCCGCAGCCGGAGCGCCGAGGCGGTCCTCGCCGAGGTGCGCCGCCGCGTCGATCAGGGTCACCGCGAGGTCGTGCTCACCGGCATCAACCTCGGCTGCTTTCGGGATCGTGACCGCGGCTACACACTGTCCCGGCTCGTCCGGGAGGTCGGCGAGACGTCAGGACTGCGCCGCCTTCGCCTCTCGTCGATCGAGGTGAACCACGTCGACGCCGAGCTCGTTCGAGCGCTTCGTGAGACGCCGACTGTCTCTCGGCACCTACACGTGCCCATGCAGTCCGGTGACGACCGCGTGCTGAGCGCGATGGGACGGCGCTACACGGCTGCGACCTACCTCCGCCGGTTGGCGCCGCTCGCCGACTTCAACTTGACGACGGACGTCATCGTCGGGTTCCCGGCCGAAGACGGTCGGGCGTTCGAGCGGACCCGCCAGGTCATTACCGAGGCCGGGATCACGAAGGTGCACGTCTTCCCGTACTCGCCGCGCCCGGGCACGGTCACTGCGGCGGCCGACACCGTCCCGCCCGCCGAGAAGAAGCGCCGGAGCGCCAGGCTCCGGGCCGACTCGCACGAGGCATGTCTGCGCCGGTGGGCGTCGAAGCTCGGAGCGGAGGACGAGGTGCTCGTCGACCGCCCCGGCCGCGGCTACGGAGACGACTATTCGCCGTGGCTCCTCGAGGGCAAGGTGCCGGTCGGCGCGCTCGTGCGCGCCCGTGCGTCCCGCGTCACCGAAGAAGGGATCCTCGGTGCCGTCTGACTGTCTCTTCTGCCAGCTGTACCGGGAAGGCGACCACGTCCGCAGCACGGACGGGTTGGTCGCGATCGCCGACATCAACCCGCGCGCGGAGACGCACCTCCTCGTGATCCCTGAGCGGCACGTCGAGACGTTTCGTGAAATCCGCGAGTTTCCGGCCGAGGAGGCGCAGCGCATGCTCGAGTTCGTGGCCGACACGGCGCGAGAGGTCGGCCTCGAGGACTACCGCGTCGTCGTCAACGTCGGCCCCGGCGGCGGCCAGACCGTTTTTCACCTTCACTGGCACGTCCTGGGCGGTGAGATGCGAGGCTTGCCCGGATGAGCCTGATCGCGCGGATCGAGGAGGAGCTCGCGACGGCGATGCGCGAGCGCGACGCCGAGCGGCGCGACGCGCTCCGGCTGATTCTGTCCAGCCTGCGCTCGGCCGAGAAGGAGCTTCAGCGTCCGCTCCACGACGAGGAGGAACTGCAGGTTCTGCAGCGGGAGCGAAAGCGGCGGGTGGAGGCTGCGGAGGCGTTCCGCGCCGGGGGGCGGGAGGAGCAGGCCGAGAGCGAGGAGCGCGAGCTGGACGTGCTCCAGGAGTTCATGCCCGAGCCGCTTTCGGAAGAGGAGATCGAGACGATCATCGACGACGCGATCGCCGAGTGCGGCGCGACGAGCATGCGGGATCTCGGCCGCGTGATGGCTGATGTCATGCCGCAGGTGGCGGGTCGCGCGGACGGGTCGGCCGTGAGCCAGCTCGTGCGCGAGAAGCTCGCTTGACCCCGGCCGGCTCGGCCCCCTCTAAACCGGTACCGCCGACCTCCTCCCCGATGCGATCGTAGCGACGAAAAGCGCACCCATGGGTGCCAGCTCTGTGCCGGAAGCGTCACGGCGAGTGGGGTCGGCTCCCACGCCTACACTGAGTGCCGTGCAGCAGGTGCTTTCTGTCTCGAACGACGTCGCTGCTGAGCTCGCCTCGATCGGCGACGGCGTGCTCGAAGCGCTCCGCGAGCGCCTTCGTTGCACGATTCGCCTGCGCGGGAACCGGCTGACGATCGAGGGCGACGACGAGCGCGTGACCGAGGCGCGGGCGGTCGTCGACGAGCTGGTCGAGCTCGTCGAAGGCGGGCACGAGATCGGGCCGTCGACAGTCGAGGCCGTGCTCGGCGCGCTCGACCAGGTCGAGGACGTGCGTGAGGTCTTCGAGGACGTCGTCTGGCGCCACCGCGGGAAGAAGATCGCCCCGAAGACGGTCAACCAGAAGCACTACGTCGACGCGATCCGCGAATGCACGGTCACGTTCGGCATTGGCCCCGCGGGCACCGGGAAGACCTATCTGGCGATGGCGCTCGCGGTCGCGGCCCTTTCCGACCGGCAGGTCGGCCGGATCATCCTCACGAGGCCGGCCGTCGAGGCCGGCGAGCAGCCTCGGCTACCTCCCGGGCGACTATGCTCGAAAAGGTCGACCCGTACCTCCGGCCGCTCTTCGACGCGCTCTACGACATGCTCGACGCCGACCGCCTCGCCTCGTACATGGAGAAGGGCATTGTCGAGGTCGCGCCGCTCGCGTTCATGCGCGGCCGCACCCTGAACGACTCGTTCATCATCCTCGACGAGGCGCAGAACACGAGCCCGGAGCAGATGCAGATGTTCCTGACGAGGCTCGGGTTCGGGTCGAAGGTCGTCGTCACCGGCGACGTCACGCAGGTCGACCTGCCGCGGGAGCAGGCGTCCGGCCTGATCCAGGTGCAGGACATCCTCGGCCCGCTGGACGATGTCGCGTTCGTCCGCTTTGGTCACGAGGACGTCGTCCGCCACAAGCTCGTACAGCGGATCGTCGAGGCCTATCGCCGGCACGCGGAGGAGACCGGCACGCAGCGTCGGAAGTGACGGTGCCCCTTCCAGTGATGCCAGCCGGTATGTATTGCTGGATCGGGCACTAGGTGGTCACCGTCGAGATCGCGAATCGCAGCGGAACGATGGTCGACGAGCAGGGGGCCGCAGCGCTCGCCCGCCGAGTGCTCGCTGCGGAGGGAATCGAGGACGGCGACCTCGGCCTCGTCTTTGTGGCCCCAGAGGAGATGCGCGGCTTGAAGCGCGAGCACCTGGGGCAGGACGAGGCGACCGACGTGCTCTCGTTCCCGATCGATGGTCGCGAAGAGCTGCCCGGCGGGGTGCCCCGCCAACTCGGCGATGCCGTCCTCTGCCCGCAGGTCGTGGGCGACGCCTGGCGCCGGCCACTCGTTCATGGGCTCCTTCATCTCCTCGGCTACGACCACGGGCCGGAGATGGAAGGCCGCGAAGCGGAGCTCGTCTCGTGAACGTCTCCCGGCGCCGAGCGCCTTCGCTGCTCGAGAGCTTCAACTTCGCGTTCGAGGGCGTGATCCACGTGCTGCGGACGCAGCGCAACCTGCGTATCCATTTCGCGATCGCCGCCGCGGTCCTGATCGCAGCCGTGGCGGTCGGGGTGGCGCGGATCGAGCTGGTGGCCCTGCTGATCGTGATCTCCTTCGTCCTCATCGCGGAGATGCTCAACTCGGCCCTCGAGGCGGGCATCGACGTCGCCACGACCTCGTTCGACCCGCTCGCGAAGCTCGCGAAGGACATCGCCGCTGGGGCGGTCTTGATCGCGACCGTCAACGCCGTCGCAGTCGGCTATCTCGTCTTCTCGGACAAGCTCGTCAACCGCAGCTCCCGGTTGATCGAGCGACTCCGGGATGCCCCTGCGGAGCTGACGCTGATCGCACTCGTGCTGACGATCATCCTCGTGCTCGCCACGAAGGCATACACGGGACGCGGCACCCCGCTGCGCGGCGGCCTGCCGTCGGGTCACGCGGCAATCGCCTTCGGCGGCTGGATGGCGATCACGAACGTCATCGGTGACTCGCGTCACTGGTTCCTCGTCTCGTCGCTGACGTTTCTGATGGCAGTCCTCGTCGCGCAGACTCGGATCGAATCGGGTGTGCACTCGTTCCTCGAGGTGAGCTATGGCGCGTTGCTCGGCACCCTCGCGGTCCTCGTCATGTTCCAGGTGTTCTCGTGACCAGCGAGCTGTACGAGCGGGCGGTCGCCGTCTCCGAGCGGGCGTACGCCCCGTACTCGAAGTTCCATGTCGGCGCTGCGGTGCGTGCCCGCGACGGCCGGATCTTCGAGGGCGTGAACGTCGAGAACGCTTCGTACCCGCTCGGGATCTGCGCCGAGAGAGCGGCCATCGCATGTGCGGTCGGAGAGGGCTGTCGGCCCGGAGATCTCGAGGAGATCGCGGTCACCGCGTCACCCTGCGGCGGCTGCCGCCAATGGCTCTACGAGTTCCGGATCGAGCGCGTGACGTTCAAGAGTGCGAGCGGCGAGGTCGTTTCACGGACTCCGGCCGAGCTCCTGCCGGAGACCTTCGAGCTGTGAAGTCCGGCTTCGTCGCGGTTGCAGGCCGCCCGAACGTCGGCAAGTCGACCCTGGTGAACGCGCTCTGCGGCGGGAAGGTCGCAATCGTCTCCGACAAGCCGCAGACGACGAGGCGCCGGATTTCCGGCGTCGTCAACGACGACGAGCACCAGCTGGTGCTCGTCGACTTGCCCGGCTTTCAGCGACCGCTCGACCCGATGACCGAGCGCATGCAACACACGGTCGACCATGCCTTCGAGGACGTCGACGCGGTGCTCCTGGTCCTCTCGGCGCGCGAGCGGATCGGGGCCGGCGACCGCTACATCGCCAAGCGCGTCTTCTCGCTCGACGTGCCCGTCGTGATCGTGCTCAACAAGGTCGACAACCTGAAGCCCGGCCACATCGCAACCCAGATGGACACGGCTTCGAAGCTCGGCGAGTTCCACGCGCTCCATCCCGTGAGCGCGAAGACGGGCGACGGAATCGAGGAGCTGCGAGAGGAGCTCTTCAGCCTGCTCCCCGAGGGGCCGGCCTACTTTCCGCCCGATCAGCGAAGCGACCTCTCGCCCGAGACGCAGGTCGCCGAGCTCGTGCGCGAGAAGGCGCTCCAGTTGACCCGCGAGGAGCTTCCCCACGCGGTCTCTGTCGAGGTCGAGGAGCTCGGAGACAAGGTCGTGCGGGCGCTCGTCTACGTGGAGACCGAGTCGCAGAAGCAGATCGTCGTCGGCAAGGGCGGATCGGTCATCAAGGAGATCGGGACGCGTGCGCGCCCGGAGATCGAGCAGTTGCTCGGCCATCCCATCTTCCTGGAGCTACAGGTGAAGGTGAAGCCGAAATGGCGCCGCGACGATCGCCTGCTCGAGCGGCTGGGCATCTAGTGATCGACCTCGTCTACGAAACGCACTCGAGGACGACCGACAACGAAGAGGGATTCGCCACCGGCTGGCTGCCGGGGCGTCTCTCCGAGACCGGACGCGGTTTTGCGCGCCAACTCGGCGACCGGCGGCGCGATGACGGATTCGCTGCCATCTTCACGTCGGATCTCGCCCGCGCCGTCGAGACAGCTGAGATCGCATTCGGCGGCTCCGGCCTCGATGTGCGGGAAGACAAGCGGCTCCGGGAGTGCAACTACGGCGATCTCAACGGCCGACCCGTCGCCGAGATCGACGCAGAGAAGCTGCATCGGATCGACGAGCCGTTTCCCGGGGGCGAGAGCTACCGGCAGGTCGTCGTGCGCGTGAAGAGCTTCCTCGATGATCTTTCGCCGCACTTCGACGAAGCCCGTGTCCTGCTCATCTCGCACGCAGCGCCGCGCTGGGCGCTCGAGCACCTGCTCCATGGGGTTCCACTCGAGGATCTCGTCGCTGCGCCCTTCGAGTGGCAGGAGGGCTGGAGCTACCGCCTCTAGGTCCAGACGCCGAGGATCGCGCCCATGATTACGAGTGAGACGAGCTGATAGCCGGCGTTGATCACCCAGAGGAGGCGGGGACGGCCGCCGAAGTAGGTCGTCACCGCGAGCACGCCCGCGACGAACCCCACCCACACGAGCAGGCCGACGCACGCGCCGTTCCAGAGGTCGTCGACCTCGGCCCAGCGGTCGATCCGGCCAGGGCATTGAGCGAGCACTGCCGCGACGGGGACAGGACGTAGCCGAGCCCCATGCCGCCGAGCTCGTCTTCTCTCCTGCCGACCGCGCGCATCCACGGCCCGGCGAAGAGTGCCGGCGAGTACCAGACCGCACCCAGCACCATCGGGACGAGCGCTGTGACGATGACGGCGACGTAGTTGATGTCGACGTCCTGCATTTGCGGTCACCTCCGGGGTCGGATGGGAGGAAACTACGCCAGGGCTAGACTCCTCGTATGGCCAAGGCGCCTGCGCTACCAACCGGCTTCGAGCTTCCTCTCGAGCCGCGGCTGCCGCGGATCGGCTCGGTCGACGCCGTCGCGGTCGAGGAGCGAGCCGCGACGCTGGCCAAGCGCTCGATCAAGCGCGAGGCGAAGATGTTCGCACTCGACCTGGCCGTCCGGATGATGGATCTGACGACGCTCGAAGGCGCGGACACGCCGGGCAAGGTCGCAGCCCTCTCCTCGAAGGGCATTCGCCCGGATCCGGCTGACATGACGGTTCCCTCCGTGGCAGCGATCTGCGTCTACCCGAATCTCGTTGCGACCGCAGTCGAGCGGACGCGCGGCACGAGCGTCAAGGTTGCCTCGGTCGCGACTGCATTCCCTTCGGGGCAGACGCCGACGCATGTGAAGGTCGCGGAGGTCAGGGACGTCGTCGAGCTCGGCGCCGACGAGGTCGACATGGTGATCGACCGTGGGGCTTTCCTCTCCGGCCGCTACGCGAAGGTCTACGACGAGATCGTCCAGGTGAAGGAGGCGTGCGGCGAGGCGCACCTGAAGGTGATCCTCGAGACCGGCGAGCTCGGCACCTACGACAACGTCCGCCGAGCGAGCCTGCTGGCGATGGCTGCAGGCGCCGACTTCATCAAGACGTCGACGGGCAAGCTTCCGTCGGCGGCGACCTTGCCGGTCACGCTCGTCATGCTCGAGGCGATCCGCGACGTCCACGAGGAGACGGGCCGGCGGGTCGGCATGAAGCCGGCCGGCGGCATCCGGCAGGCCAAGCAGGCGGTGCAGTACCTCGTTCAGCTACACGAGACGCTCGGGCCAGAGTGGCTGACGCCCGACCTCTACCGACTCGGCGCGTCGACGCTCCTCAACGACGTGCTGATGCAGATCCGGAAGGAGAAGACGGGCCGTTACCAGAGCCCCGACTATTTCACCGTTGACTGATCTTTCACACAACCGCCACAAACCCGCGAGATTCGAGGAGCTAACGTCAAACCCCACCCTCAAAGGGTGGGGGGTGGGTGGTGGGGCCCGCCCCCGGAGCATGTCGTGACCGAGCTCGAGCGCAAGCAGGATCGCGCGCCCGTTCCGTCCGCCTGGGACTACGCGCCGGCTCCGGAGGCGCGTGACCTCGTTGAGCTTCGCGACCGCTACGGGCACTTCGTCGGCGGCGAGTGGCTCGAGCCGCGCGAGACCTACACGACGATCGACCCCTCGAGCGAGGAGGCTCTCGCCGAGATCGGCCAGGCAGGCGCCGAGGAGGTCGACCTGGCAGTCCGCGCCGCGCGCGAGGCGTTCGAGGACGGCTGGTCCGAGATCTCGCCGGCCGAGCGCGCCAAGTACCTCTTCCGCATCGCGCGCATCCTCCAGGAGCGCTCGCGTGAGTTCGCCGTCCTCGAGTCCCTGAACGGCGGCAAGCCGATCCGGGAGTCGCGCGACGTCGACTTGCCCCTCTCGGCTGCGCACTTCTTCTACTACGCGGGCTGGGCGGACAAGCTCGAGTACGCGTTCCCGAACCGCAGGCCGCGGCCGGTCGGTGTCGCCGGCCAGATCGTGCCCTGGAACTTCCCGCTGCTCATGCTCTCCTGGAAGATCGCGCCGGCGCTTGCGACGGGCAACACGGTCGTCCTCAAACCGGCCGAGACGACGCCGCTCTCAGCGCTGCTCTTCGCAGACGTGCTTCGGCAGGCCGAGCTCCCACCCGGAGTCGTCAACATCGTCACGGGCGACGGGCGGACCGGCGCGGCGCTCGTGAAGCACCCCGGCGTCGACAAGATCGCGTTCACCGGCTCGACCGAGGTCGGAAAGTCGATCCAACGTGAGCTCGCCGGGACGGGAAAGCGTCTGACGCTCGAGCTCGGCGGCAAGGCGGCGAACATCATCTTCGACGACGCCGCGCTCGACCAGGCGGTCGAGGGGATCGTCAACGGCATCTACTTCAACCAGGGCCACGTGTGCTGCGCGGGCTCGCGACTCCTCGTCCAGGAGTCGATCGCCGAGCCGCTGATCGGAAAGCTCAAGCGCCGCCTCGCGACCTTGCGCGTCGGCGACCCGCTTGACAAGAACACCGACGTCGGAGCGATCAATTCACGGCAGCAGCTGGACAAGATCAAGGAGCTCGTGGCAGCGGGCGAGGAGGAGGGTGCGGAGATCTACCAGCCGCCCTGCAAGCTGCCCGAGAAGGGCTACTGGTTCGCGCCGACGGTCTTCACGAACGTCGCTCAGAGCTACCGGATCGCCCAGGAGGAGATCTTCGGTCCGGTCCTGTCCGTGCTCACGTTCCGTACGCCGGACGAGGCGGTCGAGAAGGCAAACAACACGCCGTATGGCCTCTCCGCCGGCGTGTGGACCGAGAAGGGCTCGCGGATCCTCGCGATGGCGCAGCAGCTCCGGGCAGGCGTGATCTGGGCGAACACGTACAACCGCTTCGACCCCGCGTCGCCGTTCGGCGGCTACAAGGAATCGGGCTTCGGCCGCGAGGGCGGACGGCACGGTCTCGAGCCCTATCTGGAGTTCGAATGAGCAGGCTGCCGGTCCGCAAGACGTACAAGCTCTACATCGGCGGCGAGTTCCCCCGCTCCGAGTCGGGCCGCACGTACGAGGCGCAGGGCGCGAACGTCGCCCGCGGTTCCAGGAAGGACGTTCGTGACGCGGTCCGAGCGGCACGTGCCGCGTTTCCGAAGTGGGCGGGGCTGACGGCGTACAACCGCGGGCAGGTCGTGTATCGGATCGCCGAGATGCTCGAGGCGCGCCGGTCCGAGTTCGCCGAGCTCTCGACCGGGCCCGTGGAGGTGGACCGCTCGATCGATCGCATCGTCTGGTATGCCGGCTGGGCCGACAAGCTCGCGCAGGTGCTGGGCTCTTCGAACCCCGTTGCGGGGCCCTACTTCAACTTCACGGTGCCTGAGCCGACGGGCGTGGTCGGCATCATCGCTCCCGAGGAGCCGCCGCTCGAGGGGCTCGTCTCGCGGATCGCGCCGGCCATCGTCGGTGGGAACTCCGCAGTCGTCCTCGCTTCCGAAGGGTCACCGCTCGCTGCCGTCGAGCTCGCCGAAGTGCTTGCGACGTCGGATCTCCCAGGCGGCGTCGTGAACCTCATCACCGGCCATCGCGACGAGCTCGCGCCGATCCTCGCCGGTCACATGGACGTGAATGCGATCGACCTTGCCGGCGCGGACGGCCGGGGAGAGGAGCTCGAGCGGCTCGCCGCCGACAACGTCAAGCGAGTCGTACACGGCTCTCCCGGCGAGCAGAGCCCATGGGAGATCGCCGCTTTTCTCGATTTGAAGACGGTCTGGCACCCGATTGGAGTCTAGGTAGTGAATACTAATATCGTGCGGTAAATCGCGTAAGCAATATCGGTTCGCGCCCCGATTCACCGCCGACCTCCGGCAACGAGGCTCTCCGTTATAGGAAAGCAACGGAGGTGGACTCGATGAAACTACGAAGAACGCTGTTCACGGCGATCATCGCCGTGGCCGCAGTAACGCTTGCGGCCACGGTCTCTGCGAGCCCGATCAAGAACGGGCCGTCGTTCAACAAGATCGCCTACTTCAACTACGACGCACGCGACAAGGGCTTCGACGTCATGCTCGTCAACACCGACGGAACTAGCAAGCTCAACATCACCCACGACGGAACCGCGGTGCAAAACGTCGATCCCAACTGGTCCCCGAACGGAACGAAGATCGCCTTCGCGAGGTACAACCTCGTCGGCGGCGCCGACATCTTCGTGCTGAACGCGACCGGCAAGGGCCTCGTGAAGGTTTCGGGCCCAAGCGTCAGCGAGCGGATCGTGAACACCCACCCGACGTGGGCAAGGGACGGCTCCATCGTCTTCGCGAGCAACCGTGACGGAAACTTCGACCTCTACCGGGTTGGAGCTGCTGCAACCGACGGCATCGTGAGGATGACGAAGACCGACGCTCCGATCCAGAACATGTATCCGGACTACTCGATTGACGGCAAGATGCTCGTCTTCTCGAGGAGCTCCGCGCTGTCGGCGACACCAGCCACCGCTTCGCTCTTCACCATGCAGGCGATTCCCGGTGCAGCCGCAATGAAGCTGACAAAGGCCATCACAGGCCTCGGCGACCGAGCAGCTGCCTGGTCTCCCGACAACCGCCAGATCGCCTTCTACAGCGATCGGGCCGGCAACAACGACATCTACGTCATCAATCGAGACGGGTCCAGCTTGACAAGGCTGACCTCGTCCACGGCCAGCGAGCTGGAGCCGACCTGGTCGCCTGACGGTCACGCACTGGCGTACCTCAGCGACCGCACCGGCCACACCGAGCTCTGGCTGATGAATGTCATCGGCGCGAACCTGGGCGATCCGCCCACGTGGCCCCTCATGCTCGACAAATTGCAGAAGGGCGCTCCGGACTGGCAGCCGGCAACACCGGTACCCGGTCCCGCACCGATCAACTGAATCAACTTGGAAGGCTCATCTCGAGCCACTCCGACCCGGAGGCCCGCCGCGAGGCGGGCCTCCGGCGTCCGGTACCTTCGACGGTTGGAGTTAGCATGGTCGGTCGATGACCGGCCAGCGCCGCTTGAGCCAGGCAATCTCCGAGGGTGACGGCATCTCGCTGATCGTTCCGGCCGCCAATGCCGAGGCCGCGCGAGCGGCCGAGGCGCAGGGCGCTGAGGGAGTCGTCGTCGAACGTGAGCTCGCCGGCCTGCGCGAGGCGACCGGCCTGCCGATCCTCTGGCGCGCGGAAGGTTCGCCCGCGGAGGCACTCTCCCTGGGAGCGGATGCGTGTCTCGTCGGCGCCGAGTCGATCGACGAGGACGGCGAGTGGGTCGAGCGTCGCTACGCCGAGGCGCTCGACCTCGGGCTCGACTGCGTCGTCGAGGTGCGCGATCCCGACGAGCTAGAGCAAGCGCTCGAGAGACTCGACCCGGCGATCTTTCTCCTTTCCCCCCAGAAGGCGGGGGGCGGAGAAGACGCGCTCGAGCACGTGCTCGACCTGCTGCCCGACATTCCGGCCGGGAAGCTCGCGATCGCCGACGTGGAGGTCACGAGCCCGGAGGAGATCGAGGAGCTCGAGCGTGCCGGCGTGGACGCGGTGATCGTCGGGATGCAGAGCATCGCGGGCCTGGTTCGTGCCGCGCCTCCCGAAGTCTGAGCGACCCTCGAACCCGACGCGCTACGCCCCGACGGCGAGCTCGCAGGCCCCCTGGATCGAGATCTACCGGCTGTAACCTTGATCCGATGCGAAAGGCCCTGCTCATGCTCCTTTTGCCCGCGGCGCTTGCCGCCGGTTGCTCGGACGACGGCGCGCCCCCGTCTGCGGCGGCGCCACCGAAGCCTCCGACCTGTCCCGCTGCCTGGAAGGCGGGCTGGCAGCGTCTCGCGAACCGGGTCGACGCGATCGTCTACTGCCCGTCGTGGATGCCGAGCCCCCTCGACGGGGAGATCGGCGGCGACTGGGACAACGGCGTCTCCGTCCACCCCGATCGCAGCTACCTCGTCAGCTTCCTCTGGCACGAGCCGCCCGCGCAGGACGTGCACGTCAATCTCCGCGGCTACCCGGGCCACGCGCGCATCCCGCGCTGCAATGCGGACACGGTCGTCGCGGGCCGAAAGATCAAGCGCACCGTCCCCTGCTTCAGCGATCCGCACCCGGTGCGGAAGATCGCCGGGGTCGCGGTCACTCCCTACACGGTGAACCAGGGCGTCGACCAGTGGCACGTCCTCTACGCCTGGCACCGCCGGGGCACGCTGTACACGCTCAGCGAGCACGTTGCGAAGCCGCTCACCTACCGGCAGGTCGTCCGGAACCTCGACCGGGCGATGGCCGGGCTCGTGCGGATCGAACCGAAAGCCTGACATGCGCGTGACAAGGCGCGAGCTTCTGGCCGGGGGCGCAGCGGCCGTAGCCCTCGGGACGGCTGGAATCTACGAGCTCGTCGACCGGCTCGGCCGCACGCCGACGAGGCGCCTGCCGCCCGCCGACCGGGCGCCCGAGCAGACGCTCCTCCACGGACAGCGTGTGATCGAGGACGAAGGAGTCGAGGTCGTCGTCCCCCCGCTCCACCACCAGCTGGTCACTGCCAGGCTGCGTGTCCAGCCCCAGCGCGCAGACTTACGAACGGCGCAGGCCGAGCTCGAGGCCGCCCTGGTCGGGCTCGACCGAAGGTTCGAGTCGAGCGCGCGAGGCCTCGGGGTCACCGTCGCCTGGGGGCTGCCCTACTTCCGGCGTTACGTCCCGAGGGAGGCGGAGCTGCACCTGCCCGTCGACCGGCGCGCGACGACCTCGCCGGCCCGTCCGGTGCGCGCGGTGATCGACGCGATCCGGTTCCCAAGCGATCCGGACGATCTCTTGCTCGAGGAGAACGACCTTGCGGTTCTCCTGCGCAGCGACGAGCTGGAGCACGTGACCGAGGGCGCACGCGCGATCTTCGGCGAGCTGGACGGGATCCTCGAGATGACGAGCATCCGGAAGGGGTTTGCGGGTGGCGGGTTCGACGGCGGCCAGAGCCTGCCCAAGCGGATGGCGGTCGCCGCCGGGATCCCCGGAGCCGATCTCATCCCCGACACCTCTGAGCTCTTTCTCGGTTTCACCTCGACGCAGAAGGCGGGCCTCGGCCCGCTCGGGATCGCGAACTACGAGACGCTCGGCCTCGTCGACCTTGGGCCGCGGGACTACTTCCGCTTCGGCACGAGCATGCACGTCTCCCACATCTACGAGAACCTCGAGGCCTGGTATCTCAACTTCGACTTCGGTGAGCGGGTGACGACGACGTTCAGTCCCGAGCGCAAGGCGAAGCCGGGGACGCAGACGGTCCCGCAGGATCCCGAGGACATCGCCGACTCGAGCCGGGTCGCCGAAGACTTCGAGCGGTACGGAGCGATCGGGCACAGCGCTGCGATCCAGACGTCCTCACGGCTCCAGCGCGACGTCGTCGCCGCGGACGGCACGGTCTACAAGAAGGGGACGGCGATCCCGCAGCGCGTCGACTTCAACACGCTCGACAATCCGTTCTTCTGGAGCGCGACCCCGGACCGTGACGGCCAGCAGCGGGAAGCGGCGGCCGGCGTGCACTTCGTCGTCTTCAACCCGACGAGCGACGACTTCCACCGCAACCGGCTCGCCATGGACGGGGTCCTGCCGGACGGGACGCGGCTCCCGCTCGAGGCGGGGTCGCGCGGTCAGGGGCTCAACTCCGTCCTCCGAGCGACTCACCGGCAGAACTTCCTCGTGCCTCCCCGCAGCCGGCGCTCGTTCCCGCTCGTCGAGCTGCTCAACTAGCCGAAGAACGCCTTGGCGACGTTGTACCAGTCCTCGGGGACGGTCTTCAGCTCGGCCGTTGCCTCGGCGAGCGACACTTCGACGATGCTGTCGCCCTGGAGCGAGGCCATCAGGCCGAAACGCTCGTCGCGCACGAGGTCCGCGGCCTTCAGGCCGAAGCGCGTGGCCAGGACGCGGTCGCGCGCGGTCGGGCTCCCTCCTCGTTGGACGTGGCCGAGCACGGTGACGCGCGTCTCGAACCCGGTGCGCTCCTCGATGTCGCGTGCGAGGTCGTGGCCGACGCCGCCGAGCCGGACGTGCCCGAACTCGTCGGTCGCGGCCTCCTGCGACACCTGTCGCTGCTCGCCCGACTCGTAGGTCAGCTCGTAGCCCTCGCTGACGACGACGATCGAGAAGTCCTTTCCCCGGCGATGGCGGCGCTGGATCTCTTCGCACGCCTGCTCGACGGTGATCGGCTGCTCGGGGATGAGGATCACGTCGGCCCCGCCCGCGATGCCGCTCATCACGGCAATCCACCCCGTGTGCCGGCCCATCACCTCGACGACCATGACTCGGTTGTGCGACTCGGCCGTCGTGTGGAGCCGGTCGATCGCGTCGGTGCAGACCGAGACGGCGGTGTCGAAGCCGAACGTGTAGTCGGTCGCGCCGAGGTCGTTGTCGATCGTCTTCGGGACGCCGACCACGGGGAAGCGATGCTCCTCGAAGAGGCGAGCTGCGACGCCGAGGGTGTCCTCACCGCCGATCGCGACGAGCGCGTCGAGGCGCTCCCGCTTGAAGTTGGCGAGGACGCTGTCGACACCGCCGTCCACGCGGTAGGGGTTCGTGCGCGAGGTGCCGAGGATCGTGCCGCCACGAGGCAGGAGACCCGAGATCTCGCCGGGGCCGAGTGGCATGAAGAGCCCCTCGACGAGCCCGCGCCAGCCCGCACGGACGCCCACGACCTCGTACCCGTGCGCGTGGCTGCGGCGTGTGACCGCGCGGATGACCGCGTTCAGTCCGGGGCAGTCTCCGCCGCCGGTCAGCATTGCCACCCGTTTGCTCACGACGAAAAGTCTCTCAGGTCGACAGGGCTATCATGAAACGGCGCGCCGAAGTGGCGGAATTGGCAGACGCGCTGGACTCAAAATCCAGTGGGGCTTGCGCCCCGTGTGGGTTCGATTCCCACCTTCGGCACAGGGCCGCCTCTCGGAGCTGGGGGAACCTCCCGGTTCCCCCAGACCCCTCCTCTAACCCGTCCGGCGGTTGCGCCGCACGACGCGCGGGCACTCCGCGCCGGGTTCGATTCCCACCTTCGGCATCGACCGCAATGCGGGTCCGAGTTGAAAGCGCCGTCAAATCTCTCGATACTTGCCAACGTTGCGGGTCGACGCCTCGTGGTGGTCGCTCCGCCGTACGTGCAACCGGGTGACGGAGGAGGAGGCGCTGGTGAACAGATTTGGATTTCTTCTATTAGTGGCGACGGGCGCGGGTGTGCTCGCGTTCGCAGCTGCGGGCTGCGGAGGGGGCGGCGGCGGAGGCGGCAGCGAAGCGACTGCGCTCCCGGCTGCTTCGTGCGGCGCGATCAGGTATCGACGGCGACGGAACGCCGGAGGCGCTGATCGCTTCGGACCTCCCGCTGCAGGGTGCGAACCGGTCTCTGACGACGGAGATGGCCCAGGCCGTCGAGTTCGTGCTCCAGCAGGCCGACTACAAGGCCGGCGGCAAGACGATCGGCTACCAGTCGTGTGACGACTCGACGGCGCAGGCAGGAAGCTGGGACTCGGCCAAGTGCTCGTCGAACGCTCGCTCGTATGCGAACAACGAGCAAGTCCTCGGCGTGGTCGGGACGTTCAACTCAGGCTGCGCGAAGCTCGAGATTCCGGTGGCCAACCGTGCCCCGAACGGGCCACTGGCCTACGTCAGCCCCGCGAATACGTATCCAGGACTCACGATCAGCGGCCCCGGCACCGAGCCGGGCGAGCCTGACAACTACTACCCGACCGGCGAGCGCAACTACGCGCGTGTGGTCTGGAACGATCAGTTCCAGGGTGCCGCCGACGCGGAATTCGCGAAGGCACAGGGCATGAAGAAGATCTACGTCCTCACGGACAAGGAGACCTACGGGAACGGGATCGCGACGCTGTTCGGCCAGTATGCGAAGAAGCTGGGCCTCACAGTGATTCCAGGTTCCCCGGAGGCCTGGGACAAGAGTGCGTCGAGCTACGATGCGATCGCGTCGAAGATCAAGGCAAGCGGCGCCGACTGCGGTGTTTCTCGGCGGGATCGTCTGCAACAACGGCGGCAAGCTGGTCAAGGACCTGCGCGCAGGTCTCGGCCCGATGTTCAGCTCTTCGGGCCAGACGGCTGGACCCCGATCACGGCCACGATCGACGGAGCGGGCTCCGCCTCGGAGGGGATGTTCATCACCCAGCCCGGCATCCCGCCCGACCAGCTCACGGGCTCGGGGAAGACGTTCGTCGACGCCTTCTCCAAGCAGATCGGCCATGCGCCGGATCCGTATTCCCTCTACGCGGCGGAGGCCGCGCAGGTGCTGCTCGCGTCGATCGACGATGCGGGCGGCGATCGCGCCAAGGTCGCGAGCGAGCTCTTCGACCGCACCGTTACGGGCGGCGTGCTCGGCGACTTCAAGATCGACCAGAACGGCGACACGACGCTCGGCACGGTCAGCGTCTGGCAGGTCAAGAATCAGAAGCCAGTGTTCGTGAAGTTGATCACGCCGGAGCTCAGCTTCGTAAAGGGCTAGACGGTACGAAATGAGGTCTAGGCTGGGGGAGGCGCCGTCCTCCCCCAGCCGCGTGTCTCAGGGAGGTTCGTTGTGGCGACCGACGAGGCGAGGATCCGCATTCGACCCGGCTATCGGCCGGATTTCCTCTCGCTCTTTGGCGCGGTCTTGGTTGGGCTCCTTGTTCTGTGGCTCGTCGTCAACTTCATCAAGACCCCGTCGGAGTTCTACGGCCTCTTCCTGATCGGCGTGACGAACGGGGCCGTCTACGGCCTCGTCGCGCTCGGGTACTCGCTCGTCTACGGCATCCTCGAGCTGATCAACTTCGCCCACGGCGACGTCTTCATGCTCGGCGGGATGCTGGTCGCGACGATGACTACCGCCTGGTTTGCGAGCGCGTCGGGTCTCGGACTGTGGGCGGGGATCCTGCTCATGCTCCTCATTACGATGGCCTTTTGCGCGACGATCAACACCACGGTCGAGCTTGTCGCCTACCGCCGGCTCCGGAATGCCCCGCGTCTGGCACCGCTGATCACCGCGATCGGAATGTCCTTCATCCTCCAGAACATCGGCCTCCGCTGGAAGGGCGTTCGGCCGACCTCGGTTCCGGACATCCTCCCGCACGGCACGGTCTTCACCTTGGGCGGCGTGCCCTACACGTGGAACAGGTTCATCGTCGTGCTCTTCACGATCCCGGTCCTGCTCGCACTCATCTGGCTCGTGCAGCGGACGAAGCAGGGGAAGGCGATGCGCGCGACGGCGCAGGACCGCGAAGCCGCCGCCATGATGGGCATCAACGTCAACCGGACGATCTCCTTCACGTTCTTCCTCGCCGGATCCCTCGCGGGCGCAGCCGGCCTCCTGTACGCCCTCTACTTCACGAACGTGCGCTTCAACGAAGGCTTCCGCGTCGGACTGATCGCGTTCACGGCAGCCGTTCTGGGCGGTATCGGCAACCTGCCCGGAGCGGTCCTCGGCGCCCTGATCCTTGCGCTGATCGAGTCGTTCAACAACGGCTTCGGCTGGGCGACACCCGGGAGCGACTGGTCGCAGTCGATCACGTTCAGCATCCTCATCCTCATTCTCGTCTTCCGCCCAGAGGGTCTCCTCGGGGAGCGGACGCCCGAAGGCGCTTGACGTGGGGCGGCTCCGCACCTGGCTGAGCGCCCATCCGGACTACGAGCGAGAAGTCCGGAGTCGCGGGAAGCGCGCCCTCGCCTACGGGATTCCGGCGTTCCTGATCCTCGCGATCACCGGAGCGGCCTCGATCGCGCTCGTCCTGCTGACCCTGGCCGCGGTCGCGCTCTACGTCCCGGCGTGGAGCTACTTCCGTTACGGGCACTGGGTCGTTCCAGCCGGGGTGGTCCTCCTGGCCGCTCTCTATCCCTTCTACGCAGCGAATCTGTTCGAGGTCCCGATCTTCGGCGCGTTTCCGAGCGTCGACACGGGTGTGACGATGCTCATCTACATCATGATGGCCCTCGGGCTGAACATCGTCGTCGGGTACGCCGGCCTGCTCGACCTCGGCTATGTCGCCTTCTACGCGATGGGCGCTTACACCGCGGCGTGGTTCGCGTCGCAGCACTTCCATCAGGTCACCCTCAATCTCGGTTCCGTCGGCGTGACCCCGGGCGCCAAGGGAATCCACATTTCGATCTGGGTCGTGCTGGCCATCGCCGGAATCTTCACGGCCTTCGTCGGCGTGCTCATCGGTTTCCCGACCCTGCGGCTGCGCGGCGACTACCTCGCGATCGTCACGCTCGGCTTCGGCGAGATCATGCCCCAGATCGCCAGGAACGGCGACAACCTCTTCGGACAGAACATCACGAACGGCCCCCAGGGGATCAATCCAATCGATGCGCCGGGTTTCGGCAACACGCTGAACAACGCGACCGGCCTGCCCTCCGACTATCTGACGTTCAAGGTGACGATTCTCAATCACGCCGTCTCGAGCGTCGAGCTCTTCTACTGGACGGCGCTCCTGCTCGTTCTCTTCACGGTTTTCTGCAGCGTTCGCCTGCGCGACTCACGACTCGGCCGCGCGTGGGTCGCGATCCGCGAGGACGAGACGGCGGCGGCGGCGATGGGCATCCCGCTGATGCGCACGAAGACCTGGGCGTACGCGGCCGGGGCGTTCTTCGGCGGCGTCGCCGGCGCCTTCTACGCCAGCTTCAAGAGCGGAACCTTCCCCGACGACTTCTTCTTCAACATCTCCGTCTTCATTCTCTGCATGGTCATCCTCGGGGGGATGGGGAACGTCTGGGGGGTGATCCTCGGCGGAGGGTTCCTCGCCTACCTGAACCAGGAGGGGCTGGGGAACATCGGCGGCTGGCTGAACCAGCACTTCAGCGGGCAGAGCGAATCTGCGCTCACATGGCACGCCTTCTGGAGCAAGGACATCGACATCCCGCTCTACAGCTCGGGGATCTTCGGGCTCATTCTCGTGCTCGTGATGCTCTTCAAGCCGGAGGGGCTGATCCCGAGCTCGCGTCGCAAAGCGGAGTTCCGGGGAGGCGTCCACGACCAGCCGCTCTACGATATTCAGCATGAGTGATCTGCTCACGGCGACGGGCGTACGCAAGGAGTTCGGGGGGCTCGTCGCGGTCAACGACGTCGACTTCACGATTCCGGAGAAGTCGATCGTCAGCCTGATCGGGCCCAACGGCGCCGGGAAGACCACCTTCTTCAACATGCTGACGGGCGTCTACAAGCCGACCGGGGGCCAGATCATCTTCGACGGGTTCGACATCACAGCGAAGCCCCCGCATGCGGTCACGGAGAAGGGAATCGGCCGGACTTTCCAGAACATCCGCCTCTTCCACAACATGACCGCGCTCGAGAACACGCTCGTCGGGATGCATGCGCGGCTCTCCGGCGGCATCGTGCGCTCGATCCTTCGGACGCCCGGCCTCAAGCGCGAGGAGAAGGAGGCACGTCGGCGCGCGGCCGAACTGCTCGATTACAGCGGCCTTCGAGGTCGCAACGACGAGTTTGCGAACAACCTCTCGTACGGAGATCAGCGGCGGCTCGAGGTCGCCCGCGCGCTCGCGACCGAGCCGAAGCTGCTGTTGCTCGACGAGCCGACAGCCGGTATGAACCCGCAGGAGACACTGGCCTTCACGGGCTTCGTCGCGCAACTCCGTGAGGAGCGGGGACTGACCGTGCTCATGATCGAGCACGATATGCGCGTCGTGATGGGCGTCTCTGACCGCGTGACCGTCCTCGACTACGGCGAGAAGATTGCGGAGGGGACCCCGCTGGAGGTGCAGGGCGACGAGCGCGTGATCGAGGCCTACCTGGGGTCGGGAGCTGTGGCCGGATGAGCGCGCCCGCGCCCGACAAGCCGATCCTCGAGCTCAAGGACGTCAAGACGTTCTACGGCTCGATCGAGGCGTTGAAGGGGATCTCGATCGAGGTGCACGCGGGCGAGATCGTGACCCTGATCGGTGCGAACGGCGCCGGCAAGTCGACGACGCTGCGCTCGATCAACGGCCTCAACCACCCACGCGAGGGCACGATCCACTTCCAGGGCGAGGACATCACCGACGAGTCGCCGCACAACGTCGTCAAGATGGGCATCAGCCAGTCCCCCGAAGGGCGCCGTCTCTTTCCCCGGATGAGCGTGATCGAGAACCTCGAGATGGGGGCGTTCCAGCGCAAGGATCGCTCGGGCATCAGCGAGGGGCTCGACCGCGTGTTCTCGCTCTTCCCGAGGCTCGCAGAGCGCAAGAACCAGAAGGCGGGCACGCTCTCGGGCGGCGAGCAGCAGATGTGCGCGATCGGGCGAGCCCTGATGGCGGAGCCGAAGCTGCTCATGCTCGACGAGCCGTCGATGGGGCTGGCGCCGATCTTCGTCGAGAAGATCTTCGAGATCATCCGCGAGATCAACGCGCAGGGCACCCCGATCCTGCTCGTCGAGCAGAACGCGCTCATGGCGCTGCAGACGGCGAATCGCGGCTACGTGATGGAGACCGGCCACATCGTCCTCGCCGACGACGCGAAGGCCCTCAGCGAGAACGAGCAGGTCAAGAAGACCTACCTCGGCGTCGACTAGCGGCGCGCCCTGACCGGCGTCGCTCCCGCCGGGCCTAGCCCGGCTCCGCGCCGCCTGCCGCTCCTGGCGCCTCTCCAGTCAGCGGCCCGTGCTACTTGCACGTTCCACTTCGCTACGGGACGCCAGGAGCGGCTCAGGACCCGCCGTTCCCGGGCGGAGCCCTGAGCGGGAAGTAGGGCGGCGAGAGGAGGAAGCCGATGCGCGCCGGGCGGCGAGCCGTGCGGCCGTGCGCCATGGCGAGCGCCGCGCCGATCCCGTGCGTAGGCACGAAGCCGAGTTGCCTTGCCGCGGCGGAGTCCCGGCAGCCCGCGATCAGCACGGCGCCGAGCCGCCCGATCGCAGGCTGGCAGGCCGTCCACTCGACGAACGGCAGCAGCGGGTGGCACGAGCGCCCCGCCCGGTACGTGCCGAGCGCATGGCTGTCTGCGGCTGCATCCCGCTCGGCCTCCATGAGCTCGCCCGGCTCGCGCGCGCCGCTCGACCGAAGAGCCTGGAAGAGGGCTCGATAGGGCTGCTGGGTCGGGTGTGGAAAGCGGCGGCGGAAGCGACTGAGGAGGATCGCTGTGCCGCCTTCGACGACCGGAAACGCATCTCGCCAGAGCCTGAGTGCGAGCCCAAGGCCGAGATATGCGGCGAGCGCGGGGTTGGGCGCCTCCCGCGGCAGGTGCGGCGTCGCGTGCGGAATTCCGATGCAGATCGCGTCGAGGCGCTCGTCGAGCCGTGCCGATTTCGAGTCGACGCCCCGCACCAGGGCCTCCGCGTGGGCGACCGACGGCGGCCCCGCAAAGACGCCGATCGTCGAGAGCTCGCTCGGCAGCCGTCGAAAGACACCTCGCCGAACCGCGCCGGGCAGCAGGCCGAACAGCCCGCGGAGCGGGAAGTTGGCGATGCGGTCGACAGCCTCCCGGTCATGGGGATAGCCGTGCAGCACGCCGCCGAGTGCGGGTGTGTTGAGGGTCAGCGAGACGCCGATCAGCGGCACGCGAGCTGCCAGGGCGCGCTCGAGCTCGACGGCGAGCTTCCACCCGCCGGATGCGGACGTCTCGAGCAGGGAATACGCGTCCGCCGCACGCAGGGTCTCCGGACCGCTCGCCGCGAGCAGCGTCGCCGCGCCGCCGTTGATGACGGTCTCGGCGGCGCTCACGGGAACGACGACGTCGGCCTCGGCGACCGCAGGATGAATACGGAGCGGCCGCTCTCCGGCCACGCCCAGGTCGACGAGGTCGGGGCTTTCGGCATCGTGCACCTCAACACGGCCGTGGAAGCGTCGCGCGAACTCCGGGTGAACGAGCAGCTCCAGCTCTTGATGTCCCGGCCGCCGCGCAAGTCCGGCCGCAACGAGCAGCGTCTGCTTCTCGAGCGGCGCGCCGGCGCGATCCAGCTCGAGCATCGTCGCTGCGATCGCAGTGCGGCGAGGGTCGGCGGGCGATCCGGGGATTGGAAGAGCCGGGGACTCCACGACCACCGTCGCGCGGCCTCCCCGGGGGACGAGCGCCTCGAGCGGCTGCCCGGCGAGCGGGAAGCGAAGCGAGTCGCGAACGGCCGCGGCCACGTCGGCGATCGGCTCGACGGGGGGCGGCGGAGCGAGCACGACGGCGTCCTCGCCGGCCTCGACCACGGACAGCCGCGAGCCGTACGGCAGCGGCAGCCGGGTCATCTCAGCCCCAGGGTGTAAGCACGACCGCTATGGATGAACCCGTAGCTCTCGTAGAGCCGGTGCGCTTCGGCCCGCTCGTGGCCGGACTCGAGGATGAGTCGATGGCAGGCGCGTTCCCGGGCGGCCTCGACACACGCGTCGAGCAGGGCCTGGGCCGCTCCGCGGCGCCGGAAGGCCGGATCGACGTACAGATCGGGCACCCATGCTTCGGACGTCGTCCAGTTCAAGCGCGGTCGAAACCAGAGGCTGACCGCGCCTGCGACGACGCCGTCGAGCTCGGCCACGAAGACCTCGGCATCATCGACCTCGAGGTGAGCCCGGAAGACGTCGGCCTGGCCCGCGGAGTCGGCCGCGACCTGGGGCCGGCCGAGTCCGGCCATCAGGGCCAGCACGGCCTCGGCGTCCTGTGGCTCGGCCCGGCGGACCACTACGGGATCGAGCGGTAGAGCCGAAGGAAGGTTCGGCGAAAGCCGCGCCGTGGCCAGAACCTGGATGCGAGCAAGTTCGTCTCCCGCCAGTCGACGACGACGACCGGATATCCGTTCTCGCGCGCCCATGCGAGCCCCGCATTCGTCAGGGCCAGACCCGCCCCGGAGCCGCGAGACTCGGGGATCGTCGCCGCGAACGCGAGGAATGCGGCGCCTTCGGGCCGCGCGAGGCCGCTATGCATGCCGGATTTCTCGACCGGGACCATGAGCAGCGACCCCAGCGGCTGCCCGTCGCGCTCGGCGATGAAGGTTGCGACCTCGGGGTCGGCGAGCTCCTCGGCAAGATCGGCCCGCTGCTCCTCGTCGGTCTGCGTCGGAGGGCTCGCAAAGACGGGCGAACGCCCCTGATGCTCAGGCAGAACCAGCCCGTGAGCCAGCGCCGTCTCCGTGTCCGAGACTCCGGCGAGGCGCACGTCGATCTCCGCCGCGAGCGAATCCTGCGCTTCCGGTGTCTCCTGAATGCCCAGTGCATGCTGGGCGCCGAACGAGAGGCGGAACCACGCTTCGACGAGCGGCTGGTCCGTGGCGGGAACGAGCGCGTAATGCCTGTGCCGTCCCTCGTCGACCCAGTTCCCCGCAGCCGCGGCGTAGAGATCGCGGACGATCTCTGGCTCCTCGACTGCATGCCCGGCGAGCTCGATCCAGACGTTCGGGCCCCAGGAGTCGTCGCGGCGAACTCCGACGAGATAGCCCACGACCTTGCCGCCGCGAGTTGCGACGGCGCCTGAAGCCGCTTCGCCCTTCCAGACAGCCTCGACTTCTGCCCGGTAGTCGATGTTCCCCGGGAGCAGCGGCTCCGATTTCGAGGTGGCGCTCGTGCCGCTCCTTCAGAAGGGCAGTGGCGGCCTCGACGTGGTCGTCCGAAAACGGCTGAATATCCACTCCGCGCATGGGGTCGTCGGACGATACCGTTGACCCATGCCGAAGACCCTGACCGGTGCCGAGCTCCAGGTCGACGACGCGCCGGCGCGCGACAGCGAGCTCTTCCTCGTCGACGGGAACAACCTCGCCTACCGCGCTTTCTTCGCGCTGCCCGAGGAGCTCGCCACGAGCGAGGGCTTCTCGACGAACGCGCTGCTCGGCTTCACGAACATGCTCTTCAAGCTGCTCGCCGACTACAAGCCGAAGGGCGTCGCCGTCGCCTGGGACACCCGGCCGGTGCACCGGGCTGCAGTCTCCGAGGACTACAAGTCCGAGCGGCGCCCGATGCCGGATCTCCTGCGCGAGCAGTTCCCGTACTTCCGGCCGATCGTCGAGGCGTTCGGCTACCGGAACCTCGAGTTCGAGGGCTGGGAGGCGGACGACGTCATCGCGACGCTGGCGACGCAGGCCGACGAGGCGGGCATCAAGACGACCGTCGTCTCGACCGATCGCGACGCGTTCCAGCTCGTCTCCGGGAACGTGACGCTGATGATGACCCCACGCGGGGTCTCGGACGTGCACGTCTACACGCCCGAGCGCGTCGAGGCGCGCTACGGGATCCGGCCCGAGCAGGTGCCGGACTTCATCGGGCTCAAGGGCGACACCTCCGACAACATCCCCGGCGTTCCGGGCATCGGCGACAAGACCGCCGGGCAGCTGATCGGCCAGTACGGCACGGTCGAAGAGGTGATCGCGCACGCCGACGAATTGTCACCGGCGCGCCGCAAGAACATCACCGAGCACGCCGACCAGGCGCGGCAGTCGAAGGACCTGGCGACGATGCGGCGTGACCTCGAGCTCGACTGCGACGTGACGCAGCTCGTCCTCGCCCCGCCGGACCGCTCGCAGCTGAAGGAGATGTTCCGGCGCTTCGAGTTCCGCAACCTGCTGGGCCGCGTCGACGAGCTCGACGTCGCCGTGCCGGCGGCTCCCATGGAGCTCGAGCAGACAGCGGTGCCCTGGCGCGAGGAACTTAGCAACAGTCTGTTGCAAAGTTCTGGGTCGTTGGCCTACGCGAGTGACGGCGAGCGCGTCGCATTGGCGAGCGAGGACGAGGTCGTCGTGTCTCCTCCCTTCGATCGGACCGATCGGGCTTTCGTCGTCCACGACGCCAAGGCCCAACGCGTTGCGGCCGAGGAGGACACGCTGCTCCTCGCGTACCTGATCGAGCCTTCGCGCCCGGCGTACCCCGTCGACGAGCTGGCGGCGGAGTACGGTCTCGAGCTCAGGCCCGAGCCGGCGGCCGACGAGGAGACCGAGGCGCTGGTGCGGCGCGCCGCTGCAACCGGTCGGCTTGCCCAGCCGCTCCTTGCAGCGCGTGCGCGAGCGCGATATGGAGACGCTGTACAGAGAGATCGAGCTTCCGCTCTCGCCGGTGCTGGCGGCGATGGAGCTCGCCGGCGTGAAGATCGACGAGTACCGGATGGGCGAGATCACGGCCCGCCTGCGCGAGCGGGTCGAGGAGCTGGAGGCCCGGGCGTACGAGCTCGCGGGCGAGGAGTTCATGATCGGGTCGACCCAGCAGGTCGGCCGCATCCTCTTCGAGAAGCTCGAGCTCACGCCCGGCCGGAAGGGCAAGACCGGCTACTCGACGGACACGCGCGTCCTCCGGTCGATCCGCGGCGAGCACGAGATCGTCGCCGTGATCGAGGAATGGCGCGAGTACTCGAAGCTCCTCAACACCTATCTCGGCCCGCTCCCGGGCATGCTCGGCGAGGACGGCCGCCTGCACACGACGATCAACCAGGCAGTCGCCGCCACGGGCCGGCTCTCGACAACGAATCCGAACCTGCAGGCGATCCCGATCCGCACCGAGCTCGGGCGAGAGATCCGTTCCGCCTTCGTCGCCGAGACAGGGCACAAGCTGCTCTCCGCGGACTACTCGCAGATCGAGCTGCGCATCCTGGCGCACGTCTCCGGCGAGCCGAAGCTGCGCGAGGCATTCGCCCGCGGCGAGGACATCCACACCGCGACGGCTGCGGAGGTGCTCGGGGTCGACCCGGCCGAGCTGACGACCGGCCAGCGCTCGATCGCCAAGATGATCAACTTCGGGATCGTCTACGGAATCTCGGCCTTCGGGCTCTCCGAGAACCTGGAGATCCCGAGGGAAGAAGCACAGACGTACATCGATGCGTACCTCGCCCGCTTCCCGCACGTCCAGGACTTCATCGCGCGGACGATCGAGGCCTCGGCGCGCGACGGCTACGCGACGAGCCTGCTCGGCCGGCGGCGCCCCGTGCCCGAGCTCAAGGCCTCGAACCGGCAGACGCGATCGCTCGGGGAGCGGCTCGCCGTCAACTTCGTCATGCAGGGCTCGAACGCGGACATCATCAAGGTCGCGATGGTGCGGATCCACGACCGGCTGCGGGAGGAGGGGAGAGGCGCGCGCCTCGTCCTCCAGGTGCACGACGAGCTGCTGCTCGAGGTTCCCGACGCAGAGCTCTCCTCGGTCAAGGACCTCGTCCGCGAGGAGATGTGCGGCGCGTTCGAGCTCGATCCGCCGCTGGCCGTCGACATCGGCACCGGTGACGACTGGCACGAAGCCAAGTCGTGAACGTGACGCTCTCAGATGGCGTGTCGCTCTTCGTCCACGAGGTGGGGGAGGGCTTCCCTGTGATCCTGCTGCACGGTGGGCCTGGGCTCGACCACACGCACATGTCGCCCTGGCTCGACTCCCTCGGCGACGAGTTCCGCCTCCTCTACGTGGACGGCCGCGGCCAGGGCCGAAGTGAGCGTGTCGAACCCGTCAACGCTGTCGCTCGAGGGATTCGCTGAGGACGTCGACCTGCTCGCCGATGCGCTCGGCCTCGAGCGGTTCGCGCTCCTCGGCCACTCCTTCGGGGCGATCGTGTCCACGAAGCATGCGATCGACCGCGGCACGGCCGCTGCGTACGTCATCTCCGGCGGCGGCGACTCGAGCGACAAGCTGATGGCCGACGTCGAGGCTTCGCTGACGGCGATGGGCGAAGCAGGCAAGCCGATTGCGGAGAGCTGGGAGCAGGAGAAAACCGTCCAGACCGAGGACGAGCTCCGCCGATTGATGGACGTGCAGACCCCTTCCACTTCGCGGGGGAGGTGCCGTCAGGCTGGGGCGCGGACGCGATTGGCAGCCCCGAGGTCCTCCGCCACTTCGCGAGTGGGGGCTACGGCGACTTCGACTACACGCCGGAGCTCGGCCGGGTGTCCAGGCCCACTCTCGTCATTGTCGGCGAGCACGACCGAACGACGACGACGCGGGCCGCGCGGGTTCTGCACGAGGGCATCCCGGACGCGAGCTCGTGGTTGTGCCCGACGTGGGGCACATGAGCTTCGTCGAGTCGCCGGAGACGTACATCGCGGCCGTCCGAGGCTTCTTGCGGAAGGCCGTCGCGATGATCCGCCTGAGGCTGTTCCTCGAGAGGATCGGGCTCAAGCGAGTGCTCGCCGTCGTGCTGGGTGTGGCTGTGCTCATCGCAGCCGGCGCCGTCTTTGCCGTCGTCCGGGGAGGAGGCGGAGAGAAGGCGGCTTCGTCGACCGCGAACACGCCGGACTACGAGACCAACCTCTACTACCTGCGCGCGGTCAAGCCGAGAGTTCGCGTCCAGGACTGCCTCATGTACATCCGCTTCACGTGGAAGCCGGACTACCACGCCGATCAGTACATCGGCGCACCCGTGCTGCTCATGGCGACGGGCACCGGGATCGAAGGGCCATACCGGAAGACCTTCAAGGCCTCCGGCGTGAGCCTGGACGTGGGCCCGATCACGCTCGGCGGGGGCTATCGCCTGTGGTCGGCGAAGGTCGCCTCGATGGACGGCGATCCTCCGGGCAACGACACGCTGATCCAGGCAGGCCCGCCGGCAAGCGCCAACTGCGGCTGACCCCCCGGATTTACGCGTCGAAAGGTAGTTTGCGGCCCGCGGATATACTCCGCGCGCCATATGACCAACGACACAGTTGACACGAGCGCGACCTCGACGCTCACCGAGGACAACGTCTGGACCACCGGCCCCGACGGGGAGCAGATCCCGAACTACGAGGCGACCTTCCCGACGATCAACGAAGGAGAGGTCGTCCACGGCCAGGTCGTCCGGGTCGACAAGGACGAGGTGCTCGTCGACATCGGCTACAAATCCGAGGGCGTCATCCCGGTGGCCGAGCTCTCGATCCGCCGGTCCGTCAATCCCGAGGACGAGGTCAAGCTCGGTGACGAGATCGACGCGCTCGTGCTCACGAAGGAGGACGCGGACGGCCGCCTGATCCTCTCCAAGAAGCGCGCCCGGTTCGAGCTCGCGTGGAAGTCGATCGAGAGCGCCGCCGAGAGCGGCGAGCCCGTGATCGGCAAGGTGATCGAGGTCGTCAAGGGCGGCCTCATCCTCGACCTCGGCGTCCGCGGCTTCCTGCCCGCGTCCCTCGTCGACATCCGGCGCGTCCAGGATCTCGACGAGTTCCTCGGCCAGGAGCTCCGCTGCAAGGTGATCGAGCTGAACCGCTCGCGCAACAACGTCGTTCTCTCGCGCCGCGCCGTGCTCGAGGACGAGCGCAAGGAGATGCGCACGGCGATCCTCGACAGGCTCTCGCCAGGAGACGTCGTCGAGGGCCAGATCTCGAACATCGTCGATTTCGGCGCCTTCGTCGACCTCGACGGGATGGACGGCCTCATCCACATCTCCGAGCTCTCCTGGAGCCACGTCAACCATCCGTCGGAGGTACTCGAGATCGGCCAGGACGTGGAGGTCAAGGTGCTCGACATCGACCGCGATCGCCAGCGGATCTCGCTCGGCCTCAAGCAGACCCAGTCCGACCCGTGGCAGCAGGTGGTCGAGGCCTACAACGAAGAGGACGTCGTCCAGGGCAAGGTGACCAAGGTCGTCACGTTCGGGGCGTTCGTCGAGATCATGCCCGGCGTCGAAGGGCTCGTGCACATCTCCGAGCTCGCGCAGCATCACGTCGAGAACCCGCGCGAGATCGTCTCGCAAGGCGACGTCGTCAACGTCAAGATCATCGAGGTGGACGCCGACCGGCGCCGGCTCTCGCTCTCGCTCAAGCGAGTCGAAGAAGCCGACGAGGTGCAGCCGAGAGCAGACGGCGAGCCGCTCGAGACTCCCGCGCCCCCTCGTCTCGACCTCTCCGCGGAGGTCTTCCCCGAGGACGGAGAGCCGGTGGAGGAGCGAAGCGGCGAGGAGGCGACGGACGAGGCGCTGACCGAGACGCCTGTTGCCGAGGCCGAGCCCGAGGTTCCGGTCGCTGAAGCGGAGGCCGAGGTTTCTCCCGCGGAGCCCGAAGCGGAGCCGGAGGTGACCGACTCCAGCATCGCGGCGGACGCGGTAGCTCCGGAGGAGCAGGGCCCCGGCGATTCCGAGGGCGAGCCGCCGGCAGCTCCCGACGATACTGAGCAACAGAGCTAGACCTCTCGCGGTCGCCGTCACCGGCGGCATCGGAGCGGGGAAGAGCGAGGCTTTGGCCGCCTTCGAGCGGCACGGCGCCGCCACGATCTCGAGCGACGAGGTCGTCCATGAGCTTTACGAAGACCCGGAGGTGCAGGCTGCGCTTCGCGAGCGGTTCGGGGCGAGTGACAGGCGAGCGGTGCGTGACGCAGTCGTCGCGGATCGTGATGCGCTGCTCTGGCTCGAAGCGCTGCTGCACCCGCGCGTGATGGCTCGAACCCAAGCCTGGCTCGAGGAGCTCGCGCGCCTGCCGGATCCCCCGGCACTGGCCGTCAACGAGGTGCCGCTCCTCTACGAAGCCGGGGCGGAGGGCCGGTTCGATGCGGTCGTCGCGATCACGGCGCCGCATGAGCTTCGAGTCGAGCGAGCGGGAGAGCGGGTTGACGCACGGGAAGAACGGCTGATCCCGGACGAGGAAAAGCTCGAGCGCGCCGACTTCGCGTACGTGAACGACGGTTCGCTCGACGAGCTCGACGCCTTCGTGGCTGGTGTCGTGCGTACGCTGACCGGCCCATGAGGCGGCTCATGGCCAGCACGCTCCTGATCATCGCGGTCGCGGCGAGCTTCACCTACCTGCGCGTCGGCGAGCCGGCGTGGTTCCAGCGGCTTCGCTACCCGCTCCGTTACGAGCAGATCGTGCGCGGCCATGCCCGGAACTACCGGCTCGACCCCGCCCTGCTCGCCGCGGTCATCTACCAGGAGAGCAAGTTCCGCGCCGACGCAAAGTCGAGCTCCGGTGCGATCGGGCTCATGCAGCTTCGACCGGACACGGCCAAGGGCATCGCGATCCGCACCGGCGGGAGCCGGTTCCAGACGTCCGATCTCTACGACCCGGAGATCAACGTGCGCTACGGATCGTGGTACCTCCGCCACCTGCTGGACAAGTACCAGGACGAGAAGCTCGCGCTCGCCGCCTACAACGCCGGCCAGCACAACGTCGACACTTGGCGGTCGAAGGAAAGGGGATCCAATTCGCCGAGACCCGGGCCTACGTCGACCGGGTCGGGAGAGCTGAAGGAGATCTACCGAACCGCGTACGACCTCTAGGAGGTCTGCCCGAGTAGCGCGCGCATCTGTTCGGCTCCGACCAGGTTTTCTCGGGCTTCGCACACGCGCAAAGCCTCTTGCAAGACCGCCGTCCGCTCTTCGCCGCGCGCCGAGACGTCGAGGACCTCTGCGAGATTCCGCAGCGCTTCGGCGTACAGGTCGAGGAAGTCCGTGTCCTCAACGAGATCGACCGCTTCGCGAGCCATCGCTTCGCCCTCCTTCGTGTCCCCCTGCCGTGCCAGCAACTTGGCCCGAACGCTCCGCCAGCGAACCTGTGAGTCGAGGTCGTCGGGCGCGGCTACGTGTTCGGTGACTCGCGTCGCCTCGTCTGCCTCCTCGTATCGTCCCTGCGCGTAGAGCGCCTCTGCAAGCTGACCTTGTAGCGTCGAGGTGTAGCCAGTCTCGCCTATCTCGTGCAAGACTTCGATGGCGCCCTCGAGCATCTCTTCGGCTGCCTCGGGAGTTCCTGAAACCAGGTAGACGTTTGCGCCGTTGCTGGCTGTGCCGGCCCAGTCGAGCATCGCTCCCAACTCCTGGTGGATCTCCCGACCAAGGATCAGATCGCGGCGAGCCTCGTCGAATCGGCCCTGGATCGCAAAGAGAAGGGCGCGGCACGTGAGCAACGTCGCCTGCGCGTTGCGATCGTCCTTGGTGTTGTCGAGAATCTCGGTCAGACGGTCGATTGCGACGCTCGCCGGACTGTTGCCGTTCGCGAACGACACGCCCAACCACCCAAGCGAACGCGAGACGGCGCGCCGATCTCCCGCCAGGCGACCATGCTCGGCTGCATGAGCGAAAGCCTCTTCTGCGGAGGACGCACGGCCGAGCCAGGTCTCGAACTTCCCGAGCAAAACGTACGCCTCCGACAGCCCGGACTCGTCGCCGGCGGCCGCGAGGACGTCGAGTGCCTCCTGGATCACGCCGATGGCGCTCTGGAAGGTGTGGTGTGGATCGGTCAGCAGAGAAAGCGTGACCTGTGCGAGTGCCGCCCGCATTTCGAGATGTCGATCGTCAGTGGCTCGTGCGAGGTCAAGTGCCTCTGCAACGACGTCGCTCGCCCGCGCGAGCTGCCCGCCTTCGATTGTGGCGTCCAGAAGCCCGGGCAGGATCTTCTTTCGGAGCGGATCTTCGAGGGGCAAGAGGGAGTACGCTCGGTCGAGGAGGCTCGCCGAGGCCGCCATGTCACCGCGACCGCTTGCGCGCTCGCCCGCCGAAGCAAGGCGCTTAGCGGCTCGTACGGCGAGTTCGAGGGCCGCTTCGTCGATGGGAGCCAGCTCCGCTCGGTACCGATAGGCCTGCTCGAGGTGGAAGCCGAGGATCGCTTCGTACTCGAGCACGCGCTCTCCTGCGACTCCCTCGAGCCAGGCGGCGAACCGCTCGTGCAGCTCGGCGCGCAGCTCCTTCGGCATCGCGTCGTAGGCCGCGTCCCGAATCAGGAGATGCCTGAACTTGAACGCATCCTCGCCGGGAAAGTCGGCAACGTTCGGCCTGACGAGCTCTTTGCGGACGAGGCTCTGGAGGTGACCGCCCACCTCGTCGCGGACCTCGTTTGTCGAGAGGTCGATTACCGCGCCGCGGTGGAAGACCTTGCCTTCGACCGAGGCGCGCTCGATCACCGCTCGCTCGACGGGGCCGAGTCGGTCGAGGCGGGCTGAGAGGAGCGCCTGGATGGTGGGGGGCACCGTCGCGGCCCCGAGATCGCCCGTCGACACCCAGTCGCCGTTCGACCGCTCGAGCAGACCGTCGTCGATGAGCATCGCGAGCATCTCTTCGACGAAGAGCGGGTTGCCCTCGGCTGCCTCCGTCAGTCGGGCCCGCACGTCCGCGGCCAACTGTGCGCGACCGAGGAGGTTCCGCACGAGCTCGCCGGATTCGGTCTCGTTCAGCGGCTCGAGCAGCACGGACGTTGCGTTGAACTTCCCACCGCTCCAGCCCGGCCGGCCGTCGAGCAAATCGGGCCGGGCGAGGCAGACGAGCAGGATCGGAGCATCGCGCGCCCAGTCTGCGATGTGCTCGACGAGGTCGAGGAGCGTGGGAGCTGCCCATTGCAGGTCGTCGAACGACGAGGACGAGCGGCTGCTCGCGGGCTTGAGCCTCGAACAGCTTGCGGACGGCCCAGAACGTTTCGTCGGTCGGCCCCGTGCTCTCGACGAAGCCGAGAGCCGCGCCGATGCGCTCTGCGATCAGCTCTGCGTTCTCGTCTCCGGCGAGGCTCTGCGGAATCGCCGTGAGGAACTCCTCTCCGTAGAGCTTCCGGACGACCTCGAGCAGCGGCCAGTACGTGATCCCTTCTCCGTACGGGAGACAACGTCCCTCGACGACCGTCGCGCGCTCGCCGAGGCCCTCGAGGAACTCGGCGACCAGGCGTGACTTGCCGACCCCAGCCACGCCGAGGACGGTGAACAGGTGGCAGGCCCGCTCGCCGGCGGCGCGGTCGTACGCTTGGTGCAGCGCGGCGTTCTCCCGCTCCCGCCCGACCATCGGCGAATCGAGGCGCCGAGCGCGCCCCGGAGCGCCCGCCTCCGACGCCGAGCAGGCGGTAGGCGCCGACGGGCTCGCCCTTCCCTTTCAGCTCGAGGGGCTCGACGGCCTCCACCTCGACGGCGTCACGGACGAGGTGGTACGTGGGCTCACCGAGGAGGACCTCGCCCGCCGGCGCAGCCTCTTCGAAGCGCTTCGCGACGTTGACCGCGTCGCCGGTCGCGAAGCGCTGGCCGCCGCTCGGGTCGCCCGCGACGACCTCGCCGGTGTTGACCCCGGTTCGAACCCGAATCCGAACTCCCCAGTCGCGCTCGAGCTCTGCGTTCAGCTCCTCGAGCCTCGAGCGCATCTCCCACGCGGCACGCACTGCGCGGAGTGCGTCGTCCTCGTGCAGGACCGGGATACCGAACACGGCCATCACCGCGTCGCCGATGAACTTCTCGACCGTGCCTTCATGGACCTCGACGACCGCCTGCATCTCGTCGAAGTACCGGCCCATCACGCGGCGAAGCGATTCGGGGTCGAGCTGCTCGCCGAGCGCGGTCGAGCCCGTCACGTCGCAGAAGACGACCGTCACGGTCTTCCGGACCTCGCGCGGTTCCTCGGTTGCCAGGGGCGCTCCGCAGGCCCCGCAGAACTTGAATCCCTCGGGGTTCTCCTGGCCGCACTGCTGGCAGGTCGGCATAGGGGTGAGTCTAAGTTGGCGCCCTTGCTGTCACAAAGACACTTGACAGACACTGAAATGATGTCATAATGACGCCATGGAGATGGCACGGTTCATCGAATCGCTCGAGTCCGACCTGGCCGCGGTGGCGGCGGTCGGAGACGAGCAGACGAGGGCGGCGGCCGAGCGAGTGCTGCAAGCGATTCGCGGCTCCGCAGGGCTCCGCCTTCTGGACGCGCTCGGAGAGGCGGCAATGGAGCTCAACGCCCAGCTGCCGTCCGGGCACGTCGAGGTACGGCTTGTGGGTCAGGATCCGGCGCTCGTGTACGTCGGCGAGGAGGAGGCCCCTCCGGAGCCGCCGGCCGACGACGGGCTGACCTCGCGCATCACGCTCCGCCTGCCCGAGGCCCTCAAGGCCTCGATCGAGGCGGCGGCGGCCCGCGAGGGCGTTTCCGTCAACAGCTGGCTCGTGCGTGCGCTCTCGAAGGGCGCCGCCGGCCCAGTCCAGCGATCCGGCAAACGGCTCCGGGGCTTTGCCCAGAGCTGAGAGGGAGGAGATTCAGATGAAGACGTTCTATCCACTGCCCTTCGGCCACATCGAGGTTCGCGTGGATCGCAGGCCTTCGCGGCCGCCGCGACGGAGGAAGGCTCGATGAGACGCGAAAGCTTCGAAACTCCGGGGCCGCTGCTCCTCAACGTGCGCGTTCCGTCGGGTCGAATCGACATCGAGGCCGGGGAAGGAACCGAGACCGTGGTCGAGCTCGAGGGCTCCCCCGAGATCGAGGAGGACGCCCGCATCGAGCTCAGACCGAGGCGCGACGGGCACGAGGTGACGGTCGTCGTCGAAGACCGCGGGTTGTTCCGGCGCTTTCGCGGTGATGTTCGAGCACGTGTGTCCGTACCGCCAGGCGCCGACGTCGAGGTCTCGACGGCCTCGGCAGATGTCGAGGGGCGAGGCGATTTCGGAGCCGTGGAAGTGAACACCGCCTCCGGCGACGTCGCCTTCGACCAGGTCGGCGGCGACGCGCAGGTCGACTCCGCAAGCGGTGACGTCAAGATCTCGCGGGTTCAGGGTGCGCTCACGGTCAACACGGCCTCCGGCGACCTGGAGGTCGGGTACATCGGAGGAAGCGGAAAGGTTCGCTCGGCCTCTGGCGATGTCTCGATCGATGAGGCCGACTCTTCGCTGAAGATTCAGACCGCTTCCGGTGATCTGCAGGCCGGCAGCGTCCGCGAGGGCGACGTTGTCCTCCAGACGGCCTCCGGCGACATCGAAGTCGGTGTCAAGAAGGGGTCGAAGCTCTGGATCGATGCCCGCTCGATGAGTGGGGATACCAGCTCGGAATTCGACGTCGGCGATACCGCTCCCGACGGCGAAGGCCCGCTCGTCGAGATCCAAGCCACGGCCATGAGCGGCGACATCACCGTCAACCGGGCTCAGGAGGGTTTGGCGAAACATGGCTGAGCCGCCGGGCCGCGCTGCTCGCCCCGAGGCCGCGTCCTCAGTCGCACCCAGGCTGACTAGCCTGGGTGCTCCCTGCGTCCTTGCCTCGGAACGACCATCGCACCCCGGCGACGAGCAACGTTCCGCCAAACCCTCCTGATGAACCGAGGGGAGATCCTGCGGCACAGGCCGCTGCGCGCGCTGCTCGTCGCGGAGGTGATCTCCACGACCGGGGCGCAGATGACCTGGTTGGCGCTGCCCTGGTTCGTGCTCACGACGACCGGGTCGCCGACGCGCATGACGCTCGTGATGATGGCGGAGCTCGCGGGCTTTGCGCTCGCCGGGGTTCCGGCGGGGACGTTCGTGCAGAGGCTCGGCGCACGGCGCTCGATGCTGATCACGGATGCCGCCCGGGCGCCCCTGATGATGCTCGTGCCCGTTCTCCACTGGACGGGGCACCTCTCGCTGCCGGTGTTGATCCTGCTCGCTCTTTCGCTCGGCCTTCTAGGTGCGCCGTACTTCACGGCGCAGAAGGTCATCGTCCCCGAGCTCCTGGGCGAGGACGAGGAGACGATCACGCACGCAAACGCGCTCTTCCAGGGAGCGATCCGGATCACGATGCTGCTCGGGCCGCCGATCGGAGGTGTGCTGATCGGCCTCATGGGCGCCGCGAACGTGCTCGTTGTCGACGCGGCCACCTACGTCGTCTCGTTCCTGCTCGTCATCCTCTTCGTGCCGGCCGGGGCCGCCACTCCCGAGGCGGACGACTCGCGCGGGATCCTCGCCGGGTTCCGCTTCCTCGTCCGGGAGCCGCTCCTTCGTGTCTGGATTCCGCTGTTCGTCGCGGGCGACGCCGCCTGGCAGGCGTTCTTCGCCGCAGTACCGGTCCTCACGATCGAGCGCTTCGGAGCAGATGCCAAGGTGGCGGGCGCCCTGTTTGCGGCCTTCGGCGCCGGCGCGCTCAGCGGGAACATCCTCTCGTTCCGCTTCCTCGCCGAAAAGATCGACGGGCTCCGGCTCATCGCGCTCTCGGTCCCGTTCCAGGCGGCGCCTCTCTGGCTGCTTCCGCTCGACGTCGGCGCTCCGGTGCTCTTTGCCGCAGTTCTCGCGAGCGGGATCGCCAACGGCATCTGCAACCCGTCGATCCACTCGATCTTCACGCTCCGGATGCCTCCGGCCGTACGCCCGAAGGCGATGGCGGCCGCGACCACGGTGTGGGGGCTCGGAATGCCGGTCGGCCTCCTCGTGGCGGGGCCGGTCCTCACGGTGTTCGGGACCCGCCCGGTGCTGATCGGGTTCGCGGCCGTCCAGAGCGTCTGCATGCTCGGGGTCGCAACCGCCTCGCTGCGCGCGAGGCCGGTGCCGGCTAGCTCTCTTCTTCCAGCCGGTTCGCCTTAGCGCTCAGCGCGGCGAAGCCACCCGTGAAGGTGGCCATGATCGCCGCGTAACTCCTGTAGGGCGTTCGCTCCACCCCTTTGTTGCCTATCTCTGACCGCCCTACTCAGACGTGGCTATCGCCTGTGATTCGCAACCGTGAAGCGGCGGGTCAGCGAGCTGCTGTTGCCGCGGATGTCGGTCGCCGTGACGACCAGGTCGTATGCGCCGTCCCGCAGGCGGTGCGTGTCGAACGCGGTCGGGCTGAGCCTGAAGAGGTACGAGCCCGGCTGACCCCACGAGTAGTGGTGTCCGAATACCGCCATGTTCTGATACGTGCCGCGCGCGTAGACCTGCCAGAAGCTGCGGTTCGGGAGGACGTCTCGGAAGTCGGCTGCGACCTGGCGGCCCAGGACGACCTTGCCGTTCCAGGACCGGATCTCCCAGGTGAGGAGCGCGGGCGTCACGGGCAGACCGCTCCAGGCCTCGGGGGCGTTGATCGTCGGATCATCCTGGGCTCCTGCAACGAGCAGGACTCGCCCACGCACGAGGTTCGGCAACCCGTCGCGGCTCGTTTCGCGGGCTCGGAAGGAGATCGAGGTCACGCGGGGCGTCGTACGATCCGCGTAGGGCCCGATATGCCCCGGCGCGAGCGGGTTCACTGCCTGGCCGTTTTCGAGCTCGGTCAGGTGGACGTGTCCGGATCCGCGGAGGATGTGTCCGATGACCGTCTGATACGCGTCGACGTGCGAGCCGACGGCCACTGCGGCGCGGATGTGCCAGTACTCGAATGTGTGCCCGCCGCCAGACTCGACTTTCAACCATTCGCCGTTCACGTATGTGACGGTCCCGGAGACGACGGGATACACCGCTGTGCCATCGGGAGCTGCGACGTCGATGCCGCGGTGGAGCGAGAAGGAGCCACCGCCGGTCAGGGCGCCGTGCAGGGTCGGAGACGCCTTGAAGACTGTCCGTGGGTCGCCGAAGCTTCCGCGGACTGGATGCTGGCGGGCGAACGGCTTCACGGGCCACTGGTATGACCCGCCGTTTGCCGCCCGGTCGCCGGTGCCGAGCGCGCGTGCCGGGCCGAGTGTCAGCGCCAGCGCGATCGTTGTAACTGCAACTGCTGCCCACGAGAGGCGCCGTGGGGTGATGCCTGAGATGTGTGTGTGAGTGGTCATGTTTCGAGGCTCGTGCGAGGCCCCAATCGCGCCCTCACGGCCCGCTAACCGCTCACTCACGCCTGTTCAGGTGGGAGTAAAGTCCTGCAAACCGCACATGCTCGAGTTCCGGATCCTGGGTCCGCTGGAGGTATGGGATGGAGACACCGCTCTCCAGCTCGGCGGACAGAGACAGCGCGCAGTTCTCGCGCTGTTGACGCTCCACGCCGGTGAGGTCGTCCCGAGTGACCGCCTGATCACGGAGCTCTGGGGCGAAAGTCCGCCTCGAACTGCAGCAACGGCATTGCAGAACGCGGTCTCGCACCTTCGGAAGGTCCTGGGGGCAGACGTGGTCCAGACTCGAGCTCCGGGCTACGCGCTCAAGGTCGAGGAGGAAGCGATCGACGCCCGTCGGTTCGAACGGCTCCTGAAGGAGGCGAGGGGAGTGGAGCCGGATCGGCGCGCCGAGCTCCTGCGTGAGGCGCTACAGCTTTGGCGTGGCCCACCGCTCGCCGACTTCACATACGAGTCCTTCGCCCAGAACGAAGCGGCACGGCTCGACGAGCTCCGGCTGACCGCTCTCGAGGAGCGGATCGAGGCCGAGCTCGAGCTCGGGCGCGCAGCGGATCTCGTCGGCGAGCTCGAAACTCTCGTCCGGGAGAACCCGCTCCGGGAGCGGCCACGTGGACAGCTGATGCTCGCTCTCTACCGTTCGGGGCGGCAGGCGGAAGCGCTTCAGCTCTACCAGGAAACCCGCCGCACGCTCGTCGACGAGCTCGGAATCGAGCCAACCCCTGCATTGCAGCAGCTCCATGCGTCGATCCTCCGCCAGGAGTCTGCGCTGCAGCTCGACCCGACGCAGGCCACTGGCCAAGATCGTCTGGCCGAGATCGCCAGGGCTCTGCTGGCCGGACGGCTGGTTGCCGTCCTCGGCCCGGCCGGCACGATCGACGGCGACGTCTCCCTCCGGCTCGCCGAAAAGTTCGGCTGTCCAGACGAGCACCGAGGGGATCTCACGCGCGTCTCGCAGTACGTCGCCGTGACGCTGGGAGTCGGTCCGCTGTACGACGAGCTGCATTCCCTGTTCGCCGAGCAAGCCGAGGCCGGCCCGATCGAGCGCTTCCTCGCACGCCTACCGGCAGTTTCGCGCGCGCGCGAGATCGATCATCAGCTCATCGTCACCACCGGTTACGGGCGCGCGGTCGAGTCCGCATTCGAAGACGCAGGCGAGGAAGTGGACGTCGTTTCCTATGTCGCGAGCGGGCCTGACCGAGGCAAATTCGTGCACCGGCGACCGGACGGCTCGGAGATCGTCGTCGCGGTACCGAACACGTACGCGGAGCTTTCGCTCGCGGAACGCCCCGTGATCCTCAAGATCCACGGGGAGGTCGATCCGGGCCCAGAGCGTATGCGTGAGAGCTTCGTCGTCAGCGAGGACGACTACATCGGCTATCTCGCCCAGACGGAACTGGCCAATGTCCTGCCCGTGACCTTGGCGGCGAAGCTCCGCCGCAGCCACCTGCTCTTCGTCACGTACCCGGTGGTCGAGTGGAGCCTGCGGGTCTTTCTGCAGCGTGTGTTCGGCGATCAGCCGATCAGCTACAGGTCGTGGGCCGTGCTCCCCGGGGTACATGCCGTGCAGCACGAGTTCTGGCGGCAACGGGGGGTCGATCTCCTCGACGTCCCTCTCGAGGACTTCGTCGAGGATTTGGAGCGCCGGCTGGACGACGTGGTGCCCGCGTGACGCACACCCCACAGAGTCCCTACAAGGGCCTTGTCCCGTTCGAGGACAGCGACCTCGATGCTCTGCTCTTTTTCGGGCGGGAGCGCGAGAGCGAGATCATCGCTGCGAACGTCTTGGCCGCTCGCCTGACGGTGCTGTACGGGCCGAGCGGAGTAGGGAAGACCTCTGTGCTTCGTGCCGGCGTCGCCCACCACCTGCGTGGAGTGGCACGCGAGAACATGAAGAAGCAGGGCCACCCGGAGTTCGCGGTCGTCGTGTTCGATTCGTGGAGCGACGACCCGGTGGCGGGCTTGCTGGCCGCCGTTCGGGAGGAGTTGACCAAGCTCTTCGGCTCGGCGTTGCTCGACCAACGAGAGGGGGAGTCGCTCGCGGAGACGCTCGGCCGCTGGTCGAATGCTCTTGCGTGCGATCTCCTGCTGATCCTCGATCAGGCTGAGGAGTACTTCCTCTACCAGGCCGAAGAAGGCGGGCTCGCCGACGAGCTGCCCGACCTCGTGACTGCCCCTGGGCTCCAGGTTCGAGTGCTCCTTGCCCTTCGTGACGACGCCTTGTCCAAGCTCGACCGCTTCAAGGGACGGATCCCGAACCTTTTCGGCAACTACCTTCGGCTAGACCACCTCGACCGCCGCTCGGCGGGAGACGCGATCGTCAAGCCCGTCGAGCGCTACAACGAGCTCACCGGCGAGTCGGTCGAGATCGAGCCGGCCCTGATCGAGGCGGTGCTGGACGAGACGGCGGCGGGCCAGGTCGACCTCGGTGAGACCGGGCGGGGGCTGGGCGTCGGTGGAGACCGCGCAGGCCGGATCGAAGCGGCCTACCTCCAGCTCGTGCTCGAGCGCATCTGGGTGGTGGAACGAGAGGCCGGTTCGACCGTTCTTCGCGCCGAGGCTCTTGCGCGGCTCGGTGGGTCGGAGGCGATCGTGCGCGCGCATCTCCGCAGGGCGGTGGAAGATCTCTCTCCCGAGGAAAAAGACGTCGCAGCGGACATCTTCCGGTACCTGGTCACTCCGTCGGGGGCGAAGATCGCACATGGAGCCGGCGACCTCGCGGAATACGCGTCGATCGACGAACGGCGGCTCCTGCCTGTTCTCTCCACGCTCGGACGCGAGCGGATCGTCCGGACGGTCGACGGAGCCGGGACGAACGGGGCGCGCTACGAGATCTTTCACGACGTCCTCGGCGAGGCAGTGCTCGCCTGGCGCCGCGAGCAGGAGCTGGAGCGAGAGCGTCGGGTGGCGGCGAAGCGTCATCGCCGTCTGCTGTTCGTTGCAATCGCGCTGCTCATCGGACTCGCGGCCATGGCAGCGGTGGCTGTCTACGCACTGGCGCTACGCAGTGACGCGCGGGCGAGCGCGCGGTCGGCCCAGGCGCGCGAGCTGGCCGCGCTCGCCCAATCCGAGCTTCCGATCGACCCACTGCGCAGCATCGGTCTTGCGTTCCGCGGCGCAAAGCTCGAGCCGACGACTGAAGCGGAAAATGTCCTGCGAAACACACTGATCGAGTCGAAAGTTCGGAAGATCCTCGATGCCGGACGAGGTTCGGTGAATGTCAATTCAGCGGCCTACAGTCCGAACGGCACGCGTGTCGTCACCGCTTCGGACGACGGCACAGCGCGAGTGTTTCGTGTGCGAGACGGCGCTCTGCTCGCGACGCTCCGTCACCGGGGGCCTGTAACAAGGGCCGCGTTCAGCGCCGACGGGCGCCAACTCGTGACAGCCAGTCGTGACGGTACAGCGCGCCTCTGGAGTGCGTCAGGCCGGCTGCTGCGCACCTTCCATCACGATGGCGCCGTGCTCGACCTTGCACTGACGCCCGACTCGAAGGTCCTCGTCACCATCGCGGCGGACGGCACCGTGCACGAGTGGAGCCTCGCCGACGTGTTTGCCCAACGCGTCTTTCGCGAGCCTCGGGCGCCGAGTCGGATCGCGATCAGCGGCGACGGCCGGCGCGCGGTCGTGGTCGGTGGCGACACGTACGCGCGTGTGTACGACCTAGTGGCGGGAACCCTTCTGACGGCGGTCCCGCACGACGGAGAGGTGGTGAGTGCCGCCTTCGGGCCGAGTGCTGAGACACTGGTCACCGGGAGCAGGGATGACCAAGCTCGCACCTGGAACCTCCGCAGCTTCAGCCTCTCGCACCTGCTCAAGGGTCACCAGGGAGACGTGGTCGACGTGGCAGTGAGTCGAGGCGGCCAGTACCTCGCCACCGCGAGCCTGGACGGCACCGCCGACATCTGGGACCTCGCCAGGAATCCGCGCGGCCATCTGGTCGCGACTCTCCTCGGCCACACGAATTTCGTCACCGACGTCGCCTTCAGCCCAAACGGGCTCTACGTCATCACCTCCAGCCGCGACGGAACCGCCCGCGTTTGGGATGTGCACGGAAGCCTTCAAGCGGTGCTCGCAGGCCACGATGGGGCCGTTCGGGCGGCCAGCTTCAGCCCGAACGGGGCGAGGGTGCTCACCTACGGCGAGGACGGCACCGCGCGCATCTGGGACGCTGGAGTGGCACCGGAACTGAGCGTCCTCGGACGCCATCGCGGTCCCGTGCAGACGCTGGATCTGACGAGGAAGCTCGCCGTGACAGCAAGCGGTGACGGCACGGCGAGGATCTGGAAGCTCGACGGCTCGGGTTCCACGCGGCTCTCGCATCGAGGCCCTGTCAGGGATGCCGCCTTCAGCCCGAACGGCCAACTCGTGATCACGGCCTCGACCGACCGAACGGCTCGGATCTGGAGCGCGTCGGGATTGCTGCGACAGACGCTTCCTCACCCTGCCGCCGTCGAGACCGCAGTCTTCGGCCCGCAGGCGAGGGTGGTCGCGACGGCCGCTGCGGACGGTCGAGTGCGGATCTGGGAAACGGAATCGGGTCGCATGATTGGAAACGTGCCAGGACTCGGGCCGCTCTCGTTCAGTCCCGATGGCAAGCGACTCGCCGCTGCGGAAAGCGATGGCTCCGTGCGTCTCTGGGGCACCCGGACGGGGAAACCCGAACGGACCCTCAGCGGTCACCGCAAGCGGATCGTGGCCCTCACGTTTAGTCCCGACGGAAGCCTGCTCTTGACCGGGAGCAAGGACCGGACGGCTCGGCTGTGGGACCTCGACTCGCCGAGAGTCCGAGAACTACGCGGCCATACGAATGAGCTCACCTCCGCTCGCTTCAGCCCAGACGGGCGGCTCGTCGTGACGGCGAGCAAAGACAACGACGTCCGGCTATGGGATGTGCAAACCGGCCGAGTCGTCAAGCCAGTCCTGAGCAAGCATTTCGCGATTGTGAGCGACGCGAGGTTCAGCGACGACGGGCGGTGGCTCGTGACCGCCGGTCCGAAAACTGCTGGCCTCTGGCAAGTCCGCTCGCACAAACTGATCTCCCTGCTGCGCGGACCTCTCTCTCCGCGGCTCGTCGCTGCGGCGTTCGTGCCCGGTACCCACACGATTGTCACCGCCGGTGACGACGGGACGATCCGGACTTATTCCTGCGACGTTTGCGCCGGCGTCAAGGGCCTCGAGAAGCTCGCATCAACCCGGCTCGCCGAGGTGGGCAACCGGCACTAGGCGGCTACCCTGTCCGTCGATGGCCGACTTCAAGACATCCGTCGCGTACGAGCCGACCGGAGATCAGCCGCAGGCGATCGCGCAGCTCTCCGAGAGCCTGCGCTCCGGTGCTCAGTACCAGAGCCTGCTCGGCGCGACGGGCACCGGGAAGACCGCGACGATGGCCTGGATCATCGAGGAGCTCCAACGCCCGGCGCTCGTCATCGCCCACAACAAGACGCTCGCCGCGCAGCTCTGCAACGAGTTCCGCGAGTTCTTCCCCGACAACGCGGTCGAGTACTTCGTCTCCTACTACGACTACTACCAGCCCGAGGCGTACGTCCCGCAGGCCGACCTCTACATCGAGAAGGACTCGTCCCGGAACGACGACATCGACCGGCTTCGCCACTCCGCCACCTCGAGCCTGCTCTCACGGAGCGACGCCGTCATCGTCGCCTCCGTCTCGGCCATCTACGGCCTCGGCTCACCGGAGGAGTACGAGAAGCGGGTCGTCATGCTGCACGTCGGCGAGTCGGAGGACCGCGACCTCATCCTCCGCAAGCTCGTGGACATCCACTACGCGCGCAACGACACGCTGCTCGGGCGCGGGCAAGTTCCGGGTGAAGGGCGACGTGATCGAGATCCAGCCGGCGCACGAAGAGTCGGCGCTACCGCGTCTCGATGTTCGGCGACGAGATCGAGCAGATCACGCACTTCGACCCGATGACCGGCGAGGTCTACGGGAAGCTCGAGTACCTGAACATCTTCCCGGCGACGCAGTACGTGACCTCGAAGCCGACGATCGAGCGCGCCGTCGACGAGATCCAGCTCGAGCTGGAGCGAGCAGGTGAAGAAGTTCGAGTCGGAGGGCAGGATGCTCGAGGCGCACCGGATCCGGCAGCGCACCGAGTACGACCTCGAGATGATGAAGGAGCTCGGCTTCTGCAACGGGATCGAGAACTACTCGCGGATCCTCGACGGGCCGCCCGCCGGGCTCGGCGCCGTACACGCTGCTCGACTACTTCCCGGCCGACTTCGTCGTCTTCGTCGACGAGTCGCACCAGACCGTGCCCCAGATCGGCGGCATGTACGAGGGCGACCGCTCGCGCAAGCAGACGCTCGTCGACTTCGGCTTCCGGCTGCCGTCGGCGCTCGACAACCGGCCGCTTCGCTTCGACGAGTTCCTCGGCAAGGTGCCGCAGGTCGTCTTCGTCTCCGCGACGCCGGGGCCGTTCGAGCTCCGGCACTCGACGGTCGTCGCCGAGCAGCTCGTCCGGCCGACCGGCATCGTCGACCCCGAGGTCGAGCTGCGCGCGACGAAGAACCAGATCGACGACCTGCTGAACGAGATCCGCCGGCGCGAGGAGCTGGGCGAGCGAACGCTCGTCACGACGCTGACGAAGAAGATGTCCGAGGACCTGACCGACTACCTGCTCGAGTCGGGCGTCAAGGCGCGCTACCTGCACTCCGAGGTCGACACGCTCGACCGGATCCAGATCATCCGCGAGCTGCGGCTCGGCGAGTACGACGTGCTCGTCGGCGTCAACCTGCTACGCGAGGGGCTCGACCTGCCCGAGGTGTCGCTCGTCGCCGTCCTCGATGCGGACAAGGAGGGCTTCCTGCGCGGGAAGACGGCGCTGATCCAGACGATCGGCCGGGCGGCGAGGAACACGAACGGCAAGGTGCTGATGTACGCCGACAAGATGACCGAGGCGATCAAGGGCGCGCTCGACGAGACGAACCGCCGGCGTGCCGTCCAGCTCGCCTACAACGAGGAGCACGGGATCACGCCGGCAGTCGATCCAGAAGGGCGTGTCGGACATCGCCGAGTTCCTCTCGCTCGAGGCGCCGCACGTCCCCGGCCGTCGCCGGCGGGGCTCGCGCCAGGTCGAGGGGATGAGCATGGAGGAGATCGAGAAGCTCGCGGTCACGCTCGAGGAGGAGATGTTCGCGGCCGCCGAGGAGCTCCGGTTCGAGTACGCGGCGAAGCTGCGGGACGAGATCAAGGATCTGCGGCGCGAGCTCCAGGCCGGCGCGGAGGCTCCTGCGTAGTCTCGTGAGCGGCGAGCGGTCAGCTCTCCGCAGTCGTCCCTTGCCGGCGACCGCGGTAATCTCCAGCGCATGCACTGGGTATGGCTCATCATCGTGGGAGCACTCGTCGGAGCGCTCGGCCGGCTGTTCCATCCCGGCCGCGACCCGATGGGGTGGATCGTGACGATCCTGATCGGCGTCGCCTCGCTGATCGTTGCCGGGCTGATCTTCTCGAACGGCTGGCTGCAGTTCATCGTGGGCGTCGTGATCGCGATCATCCTCGTCTGGCTCGTCGGGCGCTTCATGGCCTCGCGCGCGGGGCCTGCGACGGCTCCCTAGCCGTCGCTCGAGTCCGACGCGGCGATCTACCGACGATCGCGGCTGATCGTGAGCCTGACCGGCGCGCGATAGCCGAAACCGAACGTCTTGCCGGCGTTTGGCCCTGCCCGATGACGATGTTCTTCGGACGTCGTGATCGCGCCCTCCGAACCCGGCCGACCTTGCAGAACGCATGCCTGATCACGACGCGCGCCCTTGTTAGGCGCATCCCGAAGCTCAGGTCCCGGTTTCGACTGTAGCGGCTCGCGGCCGCGCGCGAACCTTCGCACCGCCGTGAGCCCCCAGTCGTCGTCACGCCAGACGTACGTCTGGACGCGGATCGAGTCCGTCGTCGCACTCGTAGACGTGGAGGCCGCGCGCTTCTCCTCGCCGCTGTGGCCGCGGCTGCCCGAGCCCCGGTGCGATCGACACGACGACGCCGCGCACGTCGCCGCTGATCACCTCGAACTCGTGACGCTCGCTGACGGCGCCCTGGTGGATGTGACCGGCGAGGATCAGCTCGGCGCCGGAATCGACGAGCGCGGCGAGCACGTGCGAGCGGCGGGAGACCGGCTTCTTGCGCGAGCGCCACGGCGCCCCGATCAGATGATGGTGCAGCGCGACGACCCGGAGAGCTCCCTCAGGCGCCTCGGCGAGCAGCTCGCGGGCGCGCCGAGCTGCGACTCGCGGATCCCGCCCGACTGATGTCGCCAGGCCCGAACCGAGTTCAGGCCGACGACGTGCAGCGTCGGCGACCGGAAGACCGGCTCGGTCGTCTCCCACTGCCGCTCGAACTCGGTGAACGTGCGCGTGAACCGCGCCGGGAAGGTGTACGGGATGTCGTGGTTGCCCGGGGATCGCGAGCACGGGCGGCCCGAGCGAGCGCAGGAAGGCCGCCGCCGCCGCGTGCTGCTCGGGCCGTCCGCGGTGCGTCAGGTCGCCGGTCGCGACGACGAGTTCGGGTGCCGTGCGCTCGATCAGCGCCGCGAGGCCGTGCTCGACTCTCGGGCGCCTCCCGGGCCCCGAAGTGGAGGTCCGAGATGTGAAGGAGGCGGTTGGGAAGGAGCCGAATCACGGGGTACACTCATGGCGATGGTGGACGAGCCTACCGAGATCTTCGACGACCTCTACGTCGGTCTGCGAGCGGGCGGCGCGATGCGCAAGAAGCGACGTGGCGAGCCGCTGACGATGGAAGAGGAAGAGGCCATCGGCCGCTGGCAGTCGCTCTCCGGGCGCGCAAGGCGGCGACGATCGGCGCCTTCGCGGTCGGGACGTTCTCCATCGGCTTCACGCTCGGCGGGCTCGTGTTCGGCCGCTGGCGCAAGGCCTGACCTAGTATCCGCGCCAGACGTAGTTCAGCGTCCCGCTGACGAGGGCGACGACCGCGAGCGCGATCCCGATCCCCGGCTGATCCACGGCCGCGAGCGCCAGAGCGGCGGCGAGGAAGACCGCGAGCTCGATCGCGAACTGTGCCGGCCGCGGGAGGCTCGATCTTCGCCTTGGGTGAGACGAAGAGCGCCCACACCGGTCACGGCCGCGGGCGCGGCGATCGCGAGCAGCCACTGCGTCACCCCGGACGACGTCGCAAAGCCCCAGTACGCCGTCGCGGCCAGCGCCGACAGCTCGAGCAGGAAGCGAACGAGGAGGTTCGCGTCCTCGCAGGACCGACTCACGACGACCCTACCCTCTGCATCCTGCGCTGAGAACAAGACGGCAGGCACGCCTCCTCGCGGACATATATCAGTGGTGGCCCGAGAAGGGGAGGCGGAAACGGCAGGAAACCCGAACCGGCCGACGAAGCCGCGGCCATGCGGCCATCGACGGGACGAGGAGGTCTATCTCGAGATGCGCCGTCACACGGCGCCGTGCTCGCGCGGCCGATCTTCCGGTCGGGCGGCTGTCGCGCTCGGCGTCGTCGCCTGACGCTGCCGTCGCCGGTCGCGGCCGGGATCGGGGCAGTCCTGATCGCGATCGCCGCGGCGTTCACGCTGCGCGCCGTGTGGCAGTGGGAGCGGACGCGGCTCGTCGTCACGACCGAGAAGCTCTACCTCTCAACGGGACGATCCACCGCCGGACGAAGGCGGTCAGCTCCGCGCGGTCGACGCGGTCGAGATCGACCAGTCGCTCCTCGGCCAGCTCCTCGGGTACGGGACCGTCGTCGTCGGCCCGCTCACAGTCCGCCACGTCGCCGACCCGAAAGACGTCTGCGCGCTGGTCGAAGAGCTCGCGACCTAGGAGGGTTGGCGAAATATGGCTGAGCCGCCGGGCCGCGCTGCTCGCCCCGAGTCCGGGTCCTCAGTCGCGCCGATAGGACGACTATCGGCGCTCCCTGCGTCCGCGGTCTCGGAACGAGCATCGCACCCCGACGACGAGCAATATCTCGCCAAACCCTCCCAAAGCGAACACTTGTTCGATCCGACCCGACGGGTAGGACTGGGTCGGTTATGCCTTCCGACGAGCTGGTCATTCACGGTGCCCGCGAGCACAACCTGAAGGACATCGACGTCCGCCTGCCGCGGAACAAGCTGATCACGATCACCGGGCTCTCGGGCTCCGGGAAGTCGTCGCTCGCCTTCGACACGATCTACGCGGAAGGGCAGCGCCGCTACGTGGAGTCGCTGTCCGCGTACGCGCGCCAGTTCCTCCAGATGATGGAGAAGCCGGACGTGGACTCGATCGAGGGCCTCTCGCCGGCGATCTCGATCGACCAGAAGACGACCTCGCGCAACCCGCGCTCGACGGTCGGCACGGTGACCGAGATCTACGACTACCTGCGCCTGCTCTACGCGCGGGTCGGGCGGCCGCACTGCCCGATCTGCGGGCGGCCGATCGCGGGACAGTCGATCGAGGCGATCGTCGACCAGGTGCTGCGGTTCGCGGAGGGCACGAAGTTCACGGTCAACGCGCCGGTCGTCCGCGACCGCAAGGGCGAGTACAAGGACGTCCTCGAGGAGCTCCGCGCCGACGGCTTCACGCGCGTGAAGGTCGACGGCGAGATCCGCATGCTCGAGGACGAGATCGTCCTCGACAAGAAGTTCAAGCACACGATCGAGGTCGTCGTCGACCGGCTGATCATGAAGCCCGACCTGCGCACGCGGCTGGCGCAGTCGATCGAGACCGCGATCTCCCTCGCGGACGGGCTCGTCGTGATCGACGTGCCAGGACGGCGAGGAGCTGACGTTCTCCGAGCAGCTTCGCCTGCCCCGAGCACGGCGTCGGGCTGCCTGAGCTCCAGCCGCGCATCTTCTCGTTCAACTCGCCACACGGCGCCTGCCCGCGCTGCACGGGCCTCGGTGCGCAGCAGGAGATCGACCCCGACCTGCTCGTCCCCGACCCGACGCTCTCGATCGGCGAGGGCGCGCTCGTCCCCTGGTCGACGGGCAGCTCGAGCTTCTACGAGGCGGTCATCCAGGGGATCGCCGACAAGTGGGAGATCGACCTCGACAAGCCGTGGCAGGAGCTGACCGCCGGAGGAGCAGGATCTCTTCCTGTACGGCACGGACGGCGAGCGCGATCTACGTCCGCTACCGCAACCGGATGGGCCGGCGGCGCTCGTACATGCTCGCCTTCGAGGGGATCGTCAAGAACCTCGAGCGGCGCTACCGCGAGACGGACTCGTCGCAGCAGCGGGAGCGGATCGAGGAGTACATGAGCTTCCGGCCCGTGCCCGGAGTGCGGCGGCGCGCGGCTCAAGCCCGAGGTGCTCGCGGTCACGGTCGGCGAGAGGAACATCCACGAGTTCTCGAAGATGTCGGTCACGCGGGCGATCGAGTTCCTCGACTCGCTGGAGCTGACGCGAGACCGAGGAGCTGATCGGCGCGCGGATCATCAAGGAGATCCGCGAGCGGCTGACGTTCCTCGACAACGTCGGCGTCGGCTACCTGCAGCTCGACCGCGCGGCGGCGACGCTCTCGGGCGGCGAGGCGCAGCGGCTCCGGCTCGCGACCCAGATCGGCTCGCAGCTCGTCGGCGTGCTCTACATCCTCGACGAGCCGTCGATCGGGCTCCACCAGCGCGACAACGGGAAGCTGATCGCGACGCTCGAGCGGCTGCGCGACCTCGGCAACACGGTCGTCGTCGTCGAGCACGACGAGCAGATGATGCGCGCGGCCGACCACCTCGTGGACATGGGGCCCGGCGCCGGCGAGCACGGCGGGTACGTCGTGGCCGAGGGCACGGCCGAGGAGGTCGAGCGGAACGCAGGAGTCGGTCACGGGCCAGTTCCTCTCGGGCAAGCGGGTGATCGCGATTCCGGAGCGGCGCACCGAGGATCAGGGCTCGTTCTGGGTGCGCGGCGCGACGCAGCACAACCTGAAGTCGATCGACGTCGAGTTCCCGGTCGGCAAGTTCATCACGCGTGACCGGCGTCTCCGGCTCGGGGAAGTCGACGCTCGTGAACGAGATCGTCTTCAAGGCGCTCGCGAACCGGCTGCACCGGATGCGCGTCAAGCCGGGCGAGCACGCGAGCTGCGAGGGCATCGAGCGCTTCGACAAGGTGATCGACATCGACCAGTCGCCGATCGGCCGCACTCCGCGCTCGAACCCGGCGACGTACACGAAGCTGTTCGACCACATCCGCGAGCTCTACTCGCTCACGCCCGAGGCGAAGGTGCGCGGCTACAAGCCGGGCCGGTTCTCGTTCAACGTGCGCGGCGGGCGGTGCGAGACGTGCAAGGGCGACGGGACGATCAAGATCGAGATGCACTTCCTGCCGGACGTGTACGTGCCGTGCGAGACCTGTCACGGGCGCCGGTACAACCGCGAGACGCTCGAGGTGCGGTTCAAGGGCAAGTCGATCGCGGACGTGCTCGAGATGTCCGTCGAGGAGGCGCTGCGCTTCTTCGCGAAGATCCCGAAGCTGCGACGGCGGCTCCAGACGCTGCACGACGTCGGGCTCGACTACATCAAGCTCGGCCAGCCGGCGACGACGCTCTCCGGCGGCGAGGCGCAGCGCGTGAAGCTCGCGTCGGAGCTGTCGAAGATCGCGACCGGGCGGACGCTGTACATCCTCGACGAGCCGACGACCGGCCTCCATTTCGCGGACATCGAGAAGCTGCTCGAGGTCCTGCAGCGGCTCGTCGACTCGGGCAACACGGTCCTCGTGATCGAGCACAACCTCGACGTGATCAAGCAGGCGGACTGGATCATCGACCTCGGCCCCGAGGGCGGCGAAGCCGGGCGGAGAGGTGATCGCGACGGGAACGCCGGAGCAGGTGGCCGAGGTCGACGGGTCGGCGACGGGCCGGTATCTCCGGGCAGTGCTGCCGAAGAAGCCGGCGCGCAGGAAGGCCGCAGCGGCGGCCTAGGCGCCGAGCAAGAAACGGGCGCCTGGGTCCCAACGGCCGGCGTCGTCCTCGACGATCAGCGTCACTTCGTGAGCCAGGGCCTCGATCGGAAGGGCAGGCGTCAGAGCGGCGACGACCTCCTCCTGCAGATCTGGCCCGCCTTCGGCGACGGTCAGATGGGGAATCACCTCGTCGTGGATTCCTTCGTAAGGCGGGTAGTCGGGGTAGCGCGAGACGATGAGATCGATCAGGCCTTTGAACGGCTCGGCCGGCTCGGGCGCGAGCCAGGCGACCTCGGGAAAGCGAGCGACGCGCGAGAGCCTGTATATGAAGGCCGCCTGCGAGGTGAACATGCTGCGGAGGTCGGCAAGGAGTTGCTCGTCGCGCGCCTCGGCCGGCACGAACGGGAAGAGGAGCGTGATGTGAGCCGGCACACCGTGCTTCGCAGACCAGTCGTGCTCGGCGCGCCAGTCGGCGACGAGCGGCTCGGCTTCCGGGACGGCAACGATCAGCGCGGTGCGCGGCACCCGGCGCAGGCTACGCTCACGCGGTGAACGCCGCGGCGGAACCGAGGGTCTCGTCCCAGCGCGAGTGGTGGCTGCGGACGCTCGCCATCTTCCAGAGCCCGAGCACGGTCCTCGGGGCACTCCGTGACGATTCGCCCGATGCGGCGGAGGCTCGTCAGGAGCCCGTGCTGGCGCTCGTCCTGCTGGCCGGATTCGCAGGCGTGCTCTCGACGTCTCTCGCGGGCCGAGCCCTCGACGATCCGGCTTTCTCCGACTCCCCGCTCGCCGTGCTCGCCTGGGGATTCATCGGAGGCGCGGTCTACGGGATGATCGTCTACTGGCTCGGCGGGTTGATGGTCTTCGCGCTCACCCGCGGCCTCGGCGGCTCGAGCTCGTACCGCCAGGCGCGGCACATCGTCGGCTTCGCAGCCGCACCTCTCGCGCTGTCGCTGCTGATCGTCTGGCCGGTCCGCCTCGCGATCTACGGAGGAGACGTATTCCGAACAGGCGGCTCCGACTCGGGCGTCGGAGACAAGATCTTCGAGGCGCTCGTCATCGCGTCGTTCGCGTGGACGCTCGCGCTCGTCATAGTCGGCGTCGCAACCGTCAGCGGCTTGTCCTGGTCCCGCCGCCGCTGAAGCTCTCGAGCTCGTCGTCGGACATCTCGTAGGTGTGCTCGTCATCGGGGAACGTGCCCGCCCGGACGTCTGCGGCATAGGCCTCGAGCGCGTCGCGGATCTCGCGCGACAGGTTCGCGTAGCGCTTCACGAAGCGCGGCAGATGGCCCTCGGTCAGGCCGAGCAGATCGTGGTAGACGAGCACCTGGCCGTCCGTCTCCCGGCCGGCGCCGATGCCGATCGTGGGCACCGTCAGGCGTCGCGTGATCTCGGCGGCAACCGGCGAAGGGACAGCCTCGAGCACGACCGAGAACGCTCCGACCTCCTCGAGCGCGAGCGCATCCTCGACGAGTTGCCTGGCGGCCTCGGCCGTCTTGCCCTGGGTCTTGAACCCGCCCAGCATCGTCGCCGACTGCGGCGTCAGGCCGACGTGGCCCATGACCGGAATACCGGCTTCGACGATCGACTTCACGCGCGAGAGCATCGGCCCGGCGCCTTCGAGCTTCACCGCGTCGGCGCCCGCTTCCTTCACGAAGCGGATCGCGTTCTCGACGGCCTTCTCGTCGGAGACCTGGAACGAGCCGAACGGCATGTCGCCGACCACGATCGGATGCCTGGCGGCGCGGGAGACCGTCCGCGTCAGGAAGAGCATCTCGTCCATCGTCACGGGCACCGTCGTCCCCTCGTGCCCGAGCACGACCATTGCGGCGGTGTCCCCGACGAGGATCACGTCGACGCCCGCGTCCTCTGCAAAGCGCGCTCCGGGCGCGTCGTAGGCGGTCACCATCACGATCTTGGCGCCGCGCCGCTTCATCTCGGCGAGCTCCGGGAGCGCCAGCTTTCCCTTGGGCGGCGTGCTCATGTTCGTTCTCCTTTCAGGATCACGTTGTCGATCAGACGTGTGCCGCCGACGCGAACGGCGGCGGCCAGCACCTTCTGTCCGTCCAGCTCGGCGACCTCGAGATAGTCGACTTCCAGGCCGCGCAGCAGTTCATGGGCCTGTTCGCGATCCTTTGTCGCGAGCGCGCGCGGTAAGGCGAGCGCCGCTTCGCGCTCCTCGGGCGAGAGGTACGCGTTCCGTGAGGAGGTCGCAAGGCCGTCTTCGTCGCGGACCGTGGGGACGACCCGGATCTTCAAGTCGAGGTTCAGGTCGGCTACGAGCTGCTTGACGACGGCGGCCTGCTGGGCGTCCTTCTGGCCGAAGTACGCGCGCCGCGGCTTGACGATGTTGAAGAGCTTCAAGCACACCGTCGCGACCCCGCGGAAGTGGCCTGGGCGGAACTCGCCCTCGAGCCGGCTCCCGAGCTCGCCGACGTCGACCCAGGTCGCGTGGCCCTCCGGGTACATCTCCTCCGCCGAGGGGGCAAAGAGGATGTCGACACCCGCCTCCTCGGCGAGCCGCACATCCCGCTCTTCGTTCCGCGGGTAGCGGTCGAGGTCCTCGCCGGCCCCGAACTGGGCTGGGTTCACAAAGAGACTGGCGACGACGACGTCGTTCTCCGCGCGGGCGGCCGCGAAGAGCGCGAGGTGCCCGTCGTGGAACGCGCCCATCGTCGGGACGAGGCCGACTGAGCGGGTCTGCGTGGGCAGCTCCATCGGCGATCGTTCGGACGACCCTCATCGCAGCGCCAGCTCCGCGGTCGCGTCGGCAAGCGCGCGATAGAGCGGCTCGAGCTCGGGCCGCCGTTCGCGGATCGCGGCCAGATGCGCCTCGACCGTCTCCCAGTCGCCGCGCTCGATCGGGCCCGTCAGCTCGAAGTCGTTCTCGATCACGCGTCGCATCAGCGGGACGAGGGCCTCCGGCGGCGCGCCCGCAGACTCGACGAGGTCGGCGGCGGCCCGGTGCAGTGTGACGAGGAAGTTCGAGGCGACCGCCGCGCCTGCGTGGTAGAGGGCACGCTCGTCGTCCGCGAGCGCGAACGGCTCGAGCCCCAACTCCCGGGCGAGCCAGAAACCGATCTCGCGGGCATCGTCGCTCTCGCCGCTTACCGCCGCATACGCCCCGTCGAGCTGCTCCGGTCCTCGCGCGCGCGTGAAGCTCTGCAACGGGTGGAGCCCAAAGCGGCGCTCGTGCGGCTCGAGCGCCGCAAGCGGCGTGGCGCCGCTCGTGTGCGCGACCCAGGGCCCGCGTGGAACCGTCCGGGCAACCTCGGAGATCGTGCGGTCCGGCACGCAGAGGAGGACGAGCTCGGCTTCGTCGTCCCTCAGCACGAACCCACGCTCGCGCAGCCGTCCTGCGACAGCGGAACCCACTCGGCCGGAGCCGACGATTCGGATCTTGGTGACCAAAGAAGCTCCAGTTCCCTAGCGGATACCGGGCAAGCTGAAGTCTAGCTAGGAGGTTTGGCGGAATGTTGCTCGGTGCCGGGGTGCGATGGTCGTTCCGAGGCAAGGACGCAGGGAGTCCCAATGCTCGTCAGCATTGGGGCGACTGAGGACGCGGCCTCGGGGCGAGCAGCGCGGCCCGGCGGCTCAGCCATATTTCGCCAAACCTCCTTGGCTCGATCGAGTGACGGTGAACGGGGGAGATGGGCTCGGCGAGCCGCTGCCGATACGAGCAGTGGCGTAAGGGGAGCACGGCCCGTGTCAGCGGCCCAGCCGGGCAACGAAGGGATCGAAACCCAATGAGGAGAGTTTTCGCGTTTGTCGCGTTCGCAATCGTGGCCGCAGTCCTGAGCGGAACGGCGAGCGCAGCAGGCTTCAAGGGCGTCATCGTGGCGAAGGACGCGAAGCGCAAGGCTGTCGTCACCGCCTCGGCCGGCAAGATTCGAACGGTCCGGGCGAAGAGAGCATATGCCCGCCTCAAGGTCGGCCAGCGCATCGCAGTCAACGCACGTCCGCTCGCAGACGGCACGTTCAGAGCGCGGTCGCTGCGACCCGCCGGCGTCGTCAAGCGCGTGCATTTCAAGGCCGTCGTCGTCAAGGGTCAGCGAGCCCGCCTGATCGTCTCGGCGGGCAGCAGCGTCTTCGCGCTCCGGCTCCGAGGGCTCGGCACCTCCTCGGTCGGTAACGACGGGAAGCTCGGCGCAGGCGACAAGGTCGACGTCGACGCCGACATCGAGGATGGGAAGCTCGAAGCCGACACCGGCGACGTCGATGAGATCGGTCACGCGTCCGTGCTCGAGCTCGAGGGCATCTTCCTCAACACCACGAAGGGCGGGTTCGATCTCGCGGTCGTCCATCGCGGGCTCGTGCACGTCGCGGTCCTGGACGGCACGATCGTCCCGACCTTCAAGGCCGGCGACCAGATCGAGGTCATCGTCAAGGTCGGCGAGGATGGCTCGTTCACGTTCATGAAGGGCCGCTCCGACGAGCGCGACTACGGGAAGGGCAAGGACGGCGGCGAGTACCGAGCCGAAGGCGTCCTCGTGGGCAAGTCACCCCTCTCGGTGAGCGTTCGCGGCGAGAAGGGCACGATGACCTGCGCTCTCCCGTCCGGGCTCGACCTGTCGTTCTTCCGGATCGGCGAGAAGGCGAAGCTGATCTGCGTCTCCCGCGACGGCGATCTCGTGATGATCAAGCTCAAGACCGAGAACGGCTACCTGAGCGGCGACGGCTCGGGCGAGCTCGGCACCTACGGCGTGCTGACAGGGATGTCGGCCGAGTCGATCAGCGTCCGCCGCGAGGACACGACGCTGACGAGGTGCTACTTCCGAGCGCCGGTCAACACATCGCTCTTCAGGCTCGGGGAGAAGGTCAAGCTGCATTGCAACCTCGAGGCGGGCAAGTGGATGTTCGGGTCGCTGTGGGGCGAGAGCGCCTCGATCGACGGCGACGGGGTGATCGAGCAGTACGTCTACGGCGCCCTTCAGCCCCGCACGAACGACGAGGTCGTCGTCCGTCGCGGCGACGGGTCGTTCTTCGGTTGCCACGGTCCGGCGGAGCTCAACCTGAGCTACTTCCGGGCCAACGAGCAGGTGAAGCTGCGCTGCAGGCTCGACGGCGCTGCGCGGACCCTGCTCTCGGTGAACGGCGAGCGGTACAGCGTCGGCGCCGACGGCTCGGCGGAGCTCTACGTGTACGGCGTCCTCACCGGCAACACGGGGTCCGTGCTGACAGTCACCGCGGAGGACTCGTCCACCCACAGTTGCAACTACCCGCCGGGGCTCGATCTCTCGAGCTTCCCGCTGGGCACGCACGTGAAGATCCACTGCCATCTGGCGGGTGCCGGGTTCCAGCTCGAGTACATGAAGTCGGACGCGGCGGCGGTCGAAGTCCCTCATTAGCGCTCCGGACCTCCGAAGGACGAAGCCGGCACTCTTTCTCCGGGAGGCCGGCTTCGTCGTTTCTCCCGCCACCCGTCCGAGTCTCTGCCTAGACTGCCGCGGCGATGCCGATCTACGAGTACGTGTGCATGGAGTGCGAGTCGCACTTCGAGGAGCTCGTTCGAAACGGAGAGGCGGTCAGCTGCCCCGACTGCGAGGCCTCGAACGTCCGCAAGCAGTTCTCCGTGTTCGCGACTCACGGTGCCGCCGAGCAGCCGAGCTACGGCGGGCCGATGCCCTCCGGCGGCGGTTGCTGTGGCGGAAGTTGTGGCTGCAGCCACTGAGCTCCGCGCGCACTGGCCGCACTCGGCTCCCGCCGGGCCAAGCCCGGCTCTGCCGAGCGCTGGCGCCGCTGACGGAACGGTGCTCTCCGGGCCCGTGCGTTTGAGCACTGTTCCCTCCGGCCCCGCACCGCCAGCGACGCCCCAGAGCACGCGGGGCGGCTCCTCATGAGTACTGCATTAACCGCCTATTCCGCCGAGATCGCGGACTGCTCGCGCTGTCGCCTGGCCGAGGGCCGGACCCAGGTCGTCTTCGGCGCCGGGAGCCCTGAGGCGGATCTGATGTTCGTCGGCGAGGCACCGGGGTTCCACGAGGACCAGCAGGGCTTCCCGTTCGTGGGGCAGGCAGGCAAGCTCCTCGACCAGCTTCTGGGCGGGATCGGCCTCACGCGCGAGGACGTGTACATCGCCAACGTGATCAAGTGCCGGCCGCCCGGCAATCGCGACCCGCTGCCGGACGAGATCGAGGCCTGCGAGAGCCACCTGTTTCGGCAGGTGGAGCTGATCCAGCCGCGGCTCGTGGGGACGCTCGGCAACTTTGCGACGAAGCTCCTCTCCGGCAAGCAGCTCGGGATCACGCGGGTGCACGGCCAGGAGCAGCAGGTCACGCTCGGCGGCCGGCCCGTTCTCCTCTATCCGCTCTACCACCCTGCCGCTGCTCTCTACACGCCGGCAATGCTGAAGGTGCTCCAAGAGGACTTCGCGAGGATCCCCGAGCTCATCGGCCGCGTTGCCGAGCCGGTTCCGGAGCCCGAGCCCTTGCTCGTCGCCGAGCCCGCCGTCCAGCTCGGGCTCTTCTAGTCTGAGCGACATGGAGCACGTGTCGTCCTCGCCGGAGGAGACCGAATCCGTTGCCGAAGCCCTCGCAGCGGAGTTACGCCCGGGTGATGTGGTCACCGTCTCGGGCGAGCTCGGCTCCGGCAAGACGACGTTCGTACGTGGCGCGTGCCGGGCGCTCGGAGTGCAAGGGCCCGTGACGAGCCCGACCTACACGATCGGCCACCGGTACCGTGGGCATGTGGACGTGTCCCATCTCGACCTCTACCGGTTCGAGAGCGTCTCACCGGCCGAGTGGGGCGACCTCGAGCCTTATTTCGACGGCGCGGTTTGCTTCGTGGAGTGGCCGGAGGCGGGGAGTGGGGCCTTACCCGAACCGCGCTTTCGAGTCATGTTGCGGCACGCGGGCGAAGACCGCAGGATGATCGAGGTAGAGAGTGCTGATCCTGGCGTTTGACACCGCCACGAACGTCGCCACGAGCGCGCTTCTCGAAGAGGAGCGTGTGCTCGGCGAGCGGGTGGGCCTGCCCGGGCGCCTGCTCGAGGACGTGAACGCCCTCCTCGCCGCGGCCGATGCGCTGCCGACCGAGCTCGGGCGCATCGTCGCCGGCACGGGGCCGGGGAGCTTCACGAGTCTGCGCATCGGCCTCATGGCCGCGCGGGCGCTCGGCCTCGCCCTCGATCTGAAGGTAGCCGGAGTCTCCACGCTGGATGCGCTTGCGTCGGGAGCGCCGGGAGCGCTGCCGGTGATCGACGCGCGGCGAAGGGAGGTCTTCACGCTGAGCGACGGCCACCCTGTCGCCATCAGACCTGACGGACTTAGCAACAGTCTGTTGCAAGGGAGGATTTGCGTCGGCGACGGGGCGGTGCGCTACCGGGAGGTTCTCGAAGAGGCCGGCGCGGAGATCCCAGCCGACGACAGCGAGCTGCACGTTCCGCGCGCGGCGCTGCACGCCAGGCTCGCGCGCGACTTCGGCCCGGCGGAGCTCGTCGAGCCGATCTACGTCCGAGCCCCTGATGCGGACAAGGTGCTCGAGCGATGATCGAGTTCCGCAAGCTGAAGCTGCGCGACCTGAACGCGATCGAGGAGATCGAGCGCACCTCGTACCCGACACCCTGGTCGCGCTCGATGTTCGCGGGCGAGCTCGCGAAGCCGTCATCGATCTGCCTCGGGGCGATCGACACCGAGCGGAACGAGCTCGTCGGCTACCTGATCATCTCCCGCTACGTCGACGCGTGGCACGTGATGAACGTCGCGGTCGCGGAGCCCTATCGCCGGCGCGGTGTCGCGACAGGCCTGATCCAGCATCTGTTCGAGGAGACCTCGCGCGACGGCCGCCGCGGATACACGCTCGAGGTTCGCGTGTCGAACGAGGCCGCGATCCACCTCTACGAGCGGCTCGGTTTCAAGGCGAGAGGTATCCGCCGTGGCTACTACACGGACAATCGCGAGGACGCTCTGATCATGTGGAAGGACCCCGCACGGGAACAGGCCAGCGCTTGATGTTCGGACGCGACGGCCAGTTGTCGGGCGGAGCCGGGCTTTGCCCGAGCGCAGCCAACGGAGCGGTGGCCCTCGCGTACTGGAAGGAGGGGGCTCACGGGGGAACCATGGGTTCCCCCGTGCTCGAGGCAAGCGCTTGATCCTCGGGCTCGAAACCTCATGCGACGAGACTGCGGCCGCGCTCGTCACGGAGGATGGGGAGATCCTCGCGAACGTCATCTCCTCGCAGGCCGAGCTGCACGCGAAGTACGGAGGGGTCGTCCCCGAGGTTGCCTCGCGCCGGCACCTCGAGCTCGTGACGCCGGTCGTTCGTCAGGCGCTCGGGGAGGCGCGACTGAGCCTCGGCGACGTCGAGCGCGTCGCGGTCACCCGGGGGCCGGGGCTGATCGGTGCGCTGCTCGTCGGCCTGTCGGCCGCGAAGACCCTTGCGTGGGCGCTCGAGCTTCCCCTCGTGCCCGTCGATCACCTGCACGGCCACGTCGCTTCGCTCTACCTGCAGCCCGATCCGGTCGAGCCGCCGTTTGTCTGCCTACTCGCAAGCGGCGGCCACACGCTGCTGCTCGACGTCCAGGATCACAGCGGCTACCGCGTCGTGGGCACTACCCTCGACGACGCGGCCGGCGAGGCGTTCGACAAGGGCGCCCGCTTGCTCGGCCTTGGCTATCCGGGTGGCGCCGCGATCGATCAGCTTGCGCGTGAGGGCGATCCCGAAGCGTTCGCGTTCCCGGTCGCACGTGTGCCGGGCCTCGATTTCTCGTTCTCCGGGCTGAAGACGGCGCTTCTGTACAAGGTGCGCGAGCTTGCCACGGACGAGCTCGAACGCCGCCGAGCCGACCTCGCGGCCTCGTACCAGCGCGCGATCGTCAGGGCGCTCGTGGAAAGGACGACTGCCGCCGCCGAGCAGCTCGGCGCCGATCGTGTTGCCGTCGTCGGCGGGGTCGCCGCCAACTCCGAGCTGCGCGGCTCACTCCAAGGCGCAGCGCTCGCGCCTCTCACCCTCTGCACCGACAACGCCGCGATGATCGCGTCGGCCGCCCGGTACGTCGAGGAGATCCCCTTCGCTCGTTATCTTGCACTGGATGCGTATGCGTCTACGGCGGCGTGAAGCCCCGCAGCTCGGGGTGCTCGGCGCTCTTGCGCTGGCAGCAACGCTGCTCTCGGTAGCCGCGGGCGCCGGAGGCGCGAGTCACGCGGATGGGCCGCGCGCTGCTGCCTCGGCCTGGCGGGGTCTCGTCGGGACGCCGCGCCAGCAGGTCGCGGTCGGCCAGCGCGTGATCGTCGTCCTGAACAGCCCGTCTCTGTCGGACCGTGTTGCCGCGGCGGGCGGGACCGCGAGCGAGACTCAACAGCGCCAGTGGACGGCGTCGGCTCTGGCCGCCGACAGGCTGCTGATCGCCCGTCTGGCCCAGGAAGGCGTGAAGATCAAGCCGGAGCACGAGTACTCCCGCGTGCTGACGGGCTTCTCCGCGCCGCTCGATCCCCGCGCCGTTGCGCTCCTGGAGCGAACGCCGGAGGTCGCCGGCGTCTATCCGGTGCGGATCGCCTACCCGGCCTCGGTGTCCTCGACGATGATCGATCAAGGAAAGCTCGCCGCGGGCTCGGGATCACGGCCCAACGTCTTCCTGCCCGGCTTCGACGGGCGCGGCGTGACGATTGCACTCCTGGACACGGGCCTCGAGTCGAGGCACCCCTACTTGCTCGGCCAGGTCGGAGAGGGATACGACGTCGTCGACATGGACGACGATCCCAGCGCGAACGCGAGCCCCGAGGATCCGACCCGCCTCGAGCGGCACGGGACCCAGCTGGCCGGATTGATGGTCGGATCAGAAGGGCCCGCCGGGCTGAACGGCGTCGCTCGCGGCGCCTCGATGCTCCCGATCCGCGTCGCAGGCTGGCAGCGTGAAGCGAGTGGGCGCTGGGCCGTCTTCGGACGAACCGATCAGCTCATCGCCGGCCTGGAGCGCGCGGTCGACCCCAACGACGACGGCGTCGCGCTCGATGCGGCGAGGGTCGCTCTCGTCGGAGTGGCGGAGCCCTTCGCCTCCTTCGAGGACAGTGCGTCAGCGCGGGCAGTCGCAGGCGCCTTGCGGCTCGACACGCTCGTCGTCGCGCCCGGCGGGAACGACGGGATCGCAGGCCCGGGCTACGGGAGCATCGCCGGGCCGGGCGGCTCACGCGCGGCACTGACGGTCGGTGCTGCCGACCTCCGCGATTCTTCCGTCTCCGTCCATGTCGTGATCCGGGCCGGCCTCGGCGTCTTCTTCGACCGCCGAGTGCCTCTCGTGGGGGCCGTCGCTCCGCGGAGCAAGCTCTACCTCCGGCTCGGCGCGCCTCGGCTGGAGCGAACCGCGATCACAGACGGCACTCCTCCGAAGCTGAGCGATTTCTTCGACGAGAAGGGCTTCAGCCACGTGGCCGGCCGGGCGGCGCTCGTCCCGGCCGGCGCAAGACCCCGCCTATGCGGCGTCACAGGCGGTGAAGGCGGGCGCGAAGCTCGTCGTCGTCTACGGCGACGCTCTTCCCGGTGGCGGCATCGGCCTGGACGAGGAGGTCGGAGTTCCGGTCGTCACCGTTCCGGGCTGGGCCGGACGGTCCGTGCTCGACGCGTTGCAAGCCGGCAGGCATCCGCTCGTCTCGATCGGCATGCCCAGAGGCGAAGTGAGCAAAGTCGAGGGACGGGTGGCGCCCTTCTCGTCTCGCGGGCTCGCGTTCGACGGCTTCGTCAAGCCGGACCTCGTCGCCCCCGGAGTCGAGCCTGCTCACGGCGGACCCCGGTAAGGCCGAGGACGGCACGGCGCGCTACGCCAGCCTGAGCGGCTCGAGCGGAGCGGCGGCCGTCGTCGCGGGGGCTGCGGCACTGCTCGCGCAGGCGAGGCCTGAGCTCGATGCGTCCGCGCTGAAGGGGCTGATCGCAGGATCCGCGAGGCCTCTTCGCAACGAATCTGTGGCGGCGCAGGGCGCGGGCCTGCTCGACCTCGGTGCCGCGCGGGTCGGCGAGGTCGGCCGCCCTGCCGACGACGATGAGCTTCGGTCGCGCTACGGGAGAGAACTGGCATGCGACGCGGAAGCTCGTCCTGCGGAACCTGTCGTCGCGGTCACCGTCGGGTTCGCGTGCCGACCGGCGCGACCGGGGCGGCGCTCGCGGCCTCGTCTTCGCCTTCGCGCCGGCTCGGATGCGCGGATCCCGGCCGGACGGAATCGCCCGGTCTACGTCGCCGTCCGCTCGCTGCACCGATGGGCGGGCCGCCGATCGAGGGCCTGTTCCGCGTGCGGCCCGCGGGAGCAACGTCGATCCACATTCCGTGGCTGGTCACGGTGGCGGCCGCGCCGCGACGCGCTGCTCTCGTCGATCCAGCTGTCGACGAAGCTCGTTCCGTCCCGTCGGACCACGCACCGGCGGTGCTCTCGTTCCAGGCCGGGCGAATCGCGAGCGGGCGGGCAGATCGAGCCGGTCGCGCCGCTCGATGCTCCATCTCCGGCGAAGCGACGGCTCGAAGCTCGGCGTCCTGGCCCAGCTCCGCGACCTCCTGCCCGGGCGCTACGCGTTCGGCCTGACCGGCCGCGACGCAAGACGGCGACTACGCTCGAGCCCGGGCCGCTACCGCTCCGGCTTGACCGCGTATCCGACCGGACAGGGGCCGCCGAGCAAGGCGATCGTCGTCGTTCACCATTCGGTAACTCGTGCGCACCGGCTTATACTCGCCGCGGAAGATTCTTCGTCCCATTTGCAGCCGAAAACAAGGAGTGACTTCGTGACCACCGTTGCGGCCCCCGTCTCCCATCTCCGCGAGAACCCGTTCGAGATCGCGCAGCAGCAGCTCCACCGGGTCGGCGAGATACGTTCAAGATCGATCCGAACCTGATCGAGGTCCTGCAGGAGTGCAAGAAGGCGGTCGTCGTCTCGGTGCCGGTGGTCATGGACGACGGCACCGTCCAGGCCTTCGAGGGCTACCGCGTGACGCACAACATCGCGCGCGGGCCGTCGAAGGGCGGTATCCGGTACCACCCTGACGTCACGCTCGACGAGGTGAAGGCGCTCTCGATGTGGATGACGTGGAAGTGCGCGCTGATGAACATCCCGTTCGGCGGCGCGAAGGGCGGCATCGCGTGCGACCCGAAGAAGCTCTCGCGAGATCGAGCTCCAGAAGATGACGCGCCGCTACACGTCGGAGATCATCAACGAGATCGGCCCGGAGAAGGACATTCCGGCTCCGGACGTGGGCACGGACGGGCGCGTGATGGCCTGGATCTTCGACACGTACTCGATGAACAAGGGCCACTCGGTGCTCGGCGTCGTCACCGGGAAGCCGCTGAACATCGGCGGCTCGCTCGGGCGGCTCGAGGCGACCGCCCGCGGCGCGCTCTACTGCATCCGCGAGGCCGTCCGCAAGCAGGACGCGACGATCGCGGGCCAGCGCGTCGTCGTCGAGGGCTTCGGCAACGTCGGGCTGTACCTCGCGCGGTTCCTCGCGCAGGAGGGCGCGCACGGTGATCGGCGTCTCGGATTCGTCCGGAGGCGTCCACAACCCGAAGGGGATCGACGTCGAGACCGCGATCGCGCACAAGCAGGAGACCGGCTCGCTCACCGGGCTCAAGGACACGGAGGGGCTCACCGACGAGGAGCTGCTTCTCCTCGAGTGCGACGTGCTCGCGCCGTGCGCGCTCGAGCAGGTGATCACGTCGGACAACGCGGACAAGGTCAAGGCGAAGATCGTCTGCGAGGGCGCGAACGGGCCGACGACGCCTGCCGCGGACGAGATCCTCGAGGACCGCGGCGTGCTCGTCCTGCCCGGACGTGCTCGCGAATGCAGGCGGCGTCGTCGTCTCGTACTTCGAGTGGGTGCAGGGCCTCCAGGAGTACTTCTGGAAGGAGGACGAGGTGAACGCGCGGCTGAACGACATCTCGACGCGCGCGTTCAACGAGACCTGGGCGACCCGCGAGAGCCGCGGCACGAGCATGCGGATGGCCGCGTACGGGCTGGCCGTGAACCGCGTGGCCGAAGCGACGACGACGCGCGGCCTGTACCCGTAACCCGCGTCACGTTGTACGGCGCGGAGGGGTGCCACCTCTGCGAGCGTGCGCGCGAGACCGTCGTCGGCGCTCCGCGACGAGCTCGGCTTCGAGCTGGAGGAGATCCTGATCGACGGCGACCCCGAGCTGGAGGCTCGCTATCGCGAGCTGCTCCCGGTCGTCGAGATCGACGGCGAGCAGGCGTTCGTCTACTTCGTGCCAGCCGGACGCACTGCGGCGCACGGCTCGCACAAGCGGACGCCTGAGAAGGGACTTTGTAACACCCCGACGCAAGAAGCGGTGCCGAACTGCAAGAATCCTTGTGTGGTGTTACAAACTCCGCCGCCAGAGCCCGCCGCCGCAGATCGGCTGACGGTCGGCGTCGCTGCCCGGTTCAGCCGGTATCTCCAGGTTCTGACCCAGGCGAAGAAGATGGGCAAGGCGCGGATCTCCTCGCAGGAGATCTCGGACTACACGAACATCAACGCCACCCAGATCCGCCGCGACCTGTCTGCGTTCGGGAAGTTCGGCAAGCGCGGGGTCGGCTACAACATCGACAGCCTGCTCGGCGAGATCCGCAAGATCCTGCGGACGCAGGGCCAGCACAACATCATGCTCGTCGGGGCGGGCCGGCTCGGCGAGGCGATCGTCAGCTCGCCGATCTTCGCCGAGCACGGGATCCACATCGCGGCGATCGTCGACACCGACCCCGAGAAGGTGGGCCGCCAGGTCGGCGACATCGGCGTCAGCAACTATGGCGAGCTGAACGAGCTCGTCCGGGACAAGAACATCATCGTCGGCGTGCTGGCGGTGCCGGCGACGAGCGCGCAGCAGGCCGCGGAGGATCTCGTCGACTCGGGCGTGAAGATCATCTTCAACTACTCCGAGGCGCTGCTCGACGTCCCGTCGGACGTCGCGGTCCACACGTCGAACCCGGCCGTCGACCTCCTGTACGCGCTGTACTTCCACCTGACCTAACCGTCGCCGTCACCGCGTTGGCGGGGCTCTCGGTGGATCGGGCCGAGGAGGGTCTCGACCGCCCAGCGAAGCCCTGTTCACTCGAAGCGGTGAAGATGCGCCGATGCGGATTCTGCTCTGGCACGGCTACCTGCTCGGAGGCACGGGCTCCAACGTGTACACGCGCTCGCTCGCACGCGAGTGGAGCCGCGCCGGCCACGACGTGATCGTCTTCGCGCAGGAGCCGCAGCCCCGAGCACTACGACCTCGGCGGAGCCGAGGTCGTGCGGCCCGACATCGGCGGACTGCTGCCGACCTTCGTGCTCGACCGACTACGAGGGCATGCGAGGTGCGGCTGCTGCCGGACCTGACCGCGGCCGAGCGCGAGCGCTACGTGACGGCGAACGCGACGGCGCTTCGCGAGCACACTGCCCGCCGATCTCGTCTTCGCGAACCACGTCGTGCTCGGCGGCCCGTCGCGGCAGCGACCGGAGCGCGGTACGCGGTCAAGGCCCACGGCTCCGAGCTCGAGTACTCGATGCGCGGGAACGCGGAGCTGTCGGCGTGGGGGAGAGAGTCGCTCGCCGGCGCCGAGGCGGTCTTCGTCGGCTCCGAGCACATCCGCCGACGTGCTCGACGAGGTCGTCGGCCACGTCGACCGCGTGCACGTCGTGCCGCCCGGCGTCGACGTCGACGAGTTCGTCCCGCTGCCCCGCGACGAGGCGCTCCGCGCGACCTGCTCGAGGAGAGCCGTGCCGATCCGCCGAACCCGGGCAACGCGAACGAGCGGCTGCCGGACGAGGGCAACGCGGAGCGGCTCGAGGCGTTCCTCGCCGAGGACGAGCCGACCGTCCTCTACTTCGGCAAGCTCCTGCGCAACAAGGGCGTCCACGTGCTGTTCGAGGCACTCGCGCGAGGTCGACGCGCGCGCCGTCGTCGTCGGCTTCGGCGACTACCGCGAGGAGCTCGAGCGCACGGCGCCGACCGGGCACGCTCTTCACGGGCCCGCTCGAGCACCGGCACCTCGCGAAGCTGATCCCGCTCACCGACGTGACGGTCGTGCCGTCGATCTTCCCCGAGGCGTTCGGCATGGTCGCGGCCGAGGCCGCCGCCGCCGGCTCGCTGCCGCTCGTCGCGAACCACTCCGGCCTCGCCGAGATCGCTGCGCGGCGTCTCCGCCGAGTATCCGGAGCGCGTACCGCGACCTGACGAGCTTCACGACCGGCGACTCCGCTGACCTGGCCGCGAAGCTGCGTCGGCTGCTCGCGCTCGACCCCGAGGAGCGGGCGCGAGCTCTCAGGAGGCGGCGCAGGCGCGCCGTCGTCGAGCGCTGGAGCTGGGCAGGCGTCGCACGGCGGCTGCTCAAGCCTTTCACGTAACCTCTCGCCGTGGCCGAGGAGCGCGTCCTGAGCGGCGACGAACAGCTGCGGCTCGGCCGCGAGCAGTTCGAGTCGGCGACCGACTTCACGGTCGCGGTCGAGGAGGAGTTCGCGATCCTCGACCCGGAGACGCCTCTCGCTCGACGGACGGCTTCGAGCAGCTGAAGGCAGCCGCGCAGGGCACCGAGCTCGAGCCGCATCTCGTCGGTGAGCTGATCGCGTCCGAGGTCGAGGTCCGGACGGGCCGCTGCGAGACCTTCGCCGACGCGGTCGCGCTCGTCCCCAAGCGCCGTGCCCAGCTCCGCGAGCTCGCCGACGGCCTCGGCTTCACGCTCGGCGCGACCGGCGCGCACCCGTGGAGCCCGTGGCAGGAGCAGCGGATCATCGACACGCCGCACTACCGGGTGCGCGACGAGCTGCTCCGCTACGTCGTCTGGCGCAACAACACGTTCGGCCTCCACGTCCACGTCGCGATCCACGGGCCGGATCGCGCGGTGCAGAGTCTGTGACGCCCTTCGCACGTACCTCCCGGAGCTGCTCGCGCTGTCCGCGAGCTCGCCGTTCCTCGAGCACGTGAACACGGGGCTGCACTCGGTGCGCACGCAGATCTTCACGAAGTTCTTTCCGCGCTGCGGCATCCCCGACGTCTACGGCGACTGGCGCACGTTCGAGGACTACTGCCGCTTCCTGTTCGACACGGGCTCGATCCACGGAGCACACGGAGATGTGGTGGTCGGTGCGCCCGCACCTCGCCTTCCCGACGGTCGAGATCCGGATCTGCGATGCGCAACCGCTCGAGGATGAGGCGATCTCGCTGGCGGCGCTCGCGTACTCGCTCGACGGCGCGGATCGCCCGTGCGCTCGACGAGGGCGAGGAGCTGCTCCACCCGCCGCACCGTGAGATCGAGGAGAACTTCTGGCGCGCGATCCGCTGGGGGCTGTCGGGCGAGATGATCGACCTCGCGACGCACGAGGTGAGGCCTACGCGTGCCGCGCTCGAGGAGCTGATCGAGTGGGTGCGGCCGGTCGCCGAGGAGCTCGGCGCCGCGGAGTACCTGTCCGTGCCCTCGGCGAACGCGTGCGAGCGCCAGATCGCGCGCTTCGAGGAAGGTGCGACGCTCGAGGAGATCTACGCGGAGCAGGTTCGCCCCAAGGAGGTTGTCGGTGGCTGAGGAGGGCGAGCTCACCCCGGAGGAGCTGCTCGAGCACATCCGGCAGCTGAAGGTCTCGGACCTGCTGCTCTCGATCCTTCCGACCGTCGCCCAGCTCGGCTACGCGAAGCTCGAGCCCGACGGCCGCGACCTCGAGCAGGCGAGGCTCGCGATCGACTCGCTGCGCGCGCTCGCGGCCGTCCTCGCCGGCTCGGTGCCCGAGGAGGTCGTTCAGCGACTTCGAGCAGGCGACCGCGAACCTGCAGCTCGCCTACGCGAAGGCGGTCGACGAAAAGCCGGGGAGGAGCTACGAGCGGGCCCAGACGACGGCCGCGACTGGAAGCGCGGCCACGAGGCCGGACCGCGAGCGCGATCCAGCCCATCGTGTTGCCGCTCGAGCCGCTGCTCTCGAGCGGAGCCGCGGTCAGGCCGGGCGCGGAGTGGTGCGGTAGATGTAGATCGTCGAGCTGTGGCCCGTCGGGTCGGCGGCCGAGAGGAACTGGTCGTACTGGCGCTTCCGCGCGTAGGTGAGCTCGAGGTGCGATCGTGCTCGCGAGCTGGTCGTGGACGCTCTGCGACGGCCGCACGCGATCCGGCACCGGGACCGTGCTGCACCCGCATCGGAGGCATCTTCGGCGGTCGAGCGGCCGGGCACGAGCCAGGCGCAGCTGCGTTGCGGTGGATTCCGTCGAGCACGGCCGTGATACTCTCGGACGACGTCCGCGACGGATCCGCGAAGCGCGCCGTGCCGGGCAACGAGGAGCGGCGCGAGCCCACCGTGCAGCGCTCGACCGGCCGCTGGACGGCCGCTGGCCTCGACGTTCAGCCCCTCGGCCGTGTAGTTGCGCCGGATCGCGTTCCGAATTCGCCCGAGGACCTGAGCCAGTCCGACCGGCTCCACGTCGGCCGTGTACGACTTCGCCGTCACGCCGGTCACGTTCTCGATCACGACCACGCTTCCGGTTCCGCTCTTCTCGACGTGAACCTTGACCGGCAACAGCGGCGCGCTCTCGTCAACGACGCAGGTCGGCAATCACGGACAGCCTGCGAATGCCCGGCGAGAAGCCCTGCCAGAGGATCTGGTTCGTTCGCTGGCCCGGAGGCGACTCTGTGCCCGGCCCCGGGCAGCACGTTCTTCACGGGCGCAGCGATCGCGAAGACGTAGTCGCCGAGCCTCTTCATGACGAGGGTCTGCTGGACTCGGATCGCGTTGCGGCGTGCCGTTCTCGTCGAGCCCGACGACGACGCGCTCGCGGTTCGACACGCGCCGGAAGAAGCGGGGTGAGATCGGCAGCGGGCCGGCCACCTTCGGCGCGAGCGGCGGCGTCTGCGGCAGCACCTGCGGCGGCCATGGCAGCGACACCGTGCGCGCCCCGGCCGCACACGGGACCGCGAGCGCAGTCGCGCAGAGCCCGAGAAGGAGCGCCCGCCGGCTCAGCGCCGTTGTTCGATCGGAACGAGCGTCGCCGATAGGGGATCGTCCTTGACGGGCCTGTACGTCATGCCGTCGAACTTCGCGAAGTAGACGTCGTCGTCGACGACGCCCTCGTGGTTGCGCTCGTTGAACCCGCGCTGGTCGCCGTTCGCGCCCGCGACCGTCACCTGGTTGAGCGCAGCCAGGATCTTCTTCTCTGTCCGTCGACCCCGCCCGCGCGCTGGATCGCGGCCGCGAGCACGTTCACGAAGTCGTACGAGTACATCGCGTAGTCGGGCGGCTGCACGACCTGCGCGCCGTCGGGCGTCTTCACCCCGACGAGCTGCACGCCGAAGCGGTTCTCGTAGGTCGCGCTGGAAGGCTGAGGAACGGGCCAGCGCCGACCTCGGCCGTCGGGCGGCCGGACGCGAACGTGAGGCCGTCGACCCAGTCCGGATGGTTCGCGAGCTGCTGGCGCACGAGCGGGTCCTCGCCGGTCGGCGGCGTGTAGACCGGGACGTTCCAGCCCGACGCAGCGCGCGGCCGAGATCACGCCCGCGATCGTCGTCGGCTCAGCCCAGACGAGAAGCGCGGTCGCGTCCTGCGCGCCGGGCGCGGAGCACCTGCGGCGAGCAGATCCGGCGCCGAGGCCGGGACGGTCAGCTTGGCCGCCACCGACTCCGGGTTCTCCGCGAACGCCTCGTCGAGCGCCTTCGCGCCCTCCTGCCCGTACGACGAGTCGTCCGTGATCAGGGCGACCTTCAGCTTCTTCGGGATCAGGTACTCGGCGAAGCGGAAGGACATGCCGTGGTCGGTTGGCGCGATGCGGAAGACGTTCGGCCGCTTCACCGGGTCGACGAGGCCCATCGCCGCCCTGATAGGTGATCCCGATCGGGAGGTCCGCGTCGCGCGCGATCTGCCAGGAGGCGTCGACACCGGTGCCCTCGTCGACGATCGCGACCGCGCCGTCGGCGATCGCCTCGCGCACGTTGCCGGACCGCGGTGCTCGGGGAGAGGCCCGTGTCGTAGCGCTTGATGCGGAAGCGGTACCGACGTCCGTCGACCTCGACGCCGGCCTTCGAGGCGGCGAGCTCGGCGCCGTCGGCGATCGTCTGCGCCGACGTACGGCGTCCGCGAGAACGGCGCGTTGACCGCGATCATCAGCGGTCTTGTCGGGCTCGGCGTTCGAGTCGCCGCCGCAGCGGCGGCGAGGGGCACAGCGCGACAGGCTGACGAAGCCGTGCAGGAGGCTGCGCCTCACGAGAGCTTCTGTCGTCCCAGGTAGGCCATCTCTCACCGCGTCGTCGGAGGCGACCTCGGCAAGTGTGCCCGGATGCGATCCGCCGACCCGCCTCGAGCACCGTCACCACGTCGGCGACACGTCGGACGAAGCGGAGGTTGTGCTCGATCACGAGCAGCGCGAGGCCGCTTGCGCCGCAGTTCGTGAAGCAGCTCCGACCAGTCGGTCGAGCTCGGCCGCCGACGCCGCCTGCGGCCGGCTCGTCGAGCAGCAGGACGCGCGGCTCGGTCGCGAGGGCCGAGGCCAGCATGAGCAGGCGCTGCTCGTGGGCCGGTCAGCTCGGCGGCGGGCCGGTTCCGGGTCTTCCAGGAGGCCGACGAGCTCGAGCGCACCGAGCGCTGTCTGCTCGGCCTGAGCCTTCGTCGGCTCTCGCCTTCGGCGTCCGAAGGAGGGTTCGGAAGGGGCCCGGCGGCGCGGTCGGAGACCTGCGCCGACGAGCGCATTCTCGAGCACGGTCAGTCGGGGAAGATCGCGGTCGTCTGCTGCGTGCCGACGACTCCCTGCGAGCACGCGCGCGCTGAGGCAGCGCGTCCGAGAGCCTCGTTCCCGAGCGCGATCGAGCCGGAGTCGGGTCGAAGCTCGCCGACGAGGCCCTGAGCGCGGTCGTCTTGCCCGACGCCGTTCGGTCCGATCAGCGCGTGCACGCGCCGGGGGCGAGCTCGAGATCGACGTCGTCGAGGGCGACGAGGCTGCCGTAGCTCTTCGTAGGCCTGCGGGCCGAACGGCTCGGGCGCCTCGACCCGAGGCGCCTCGGGCAGATGGGATCGCGTTCGCGGACGAGGCCTCGGCGGGACGCGGCTCCGCCGACCCAGCCGCGCTGGCCGCCGCGGACGGCAGGAGCCCGCGCCACCGAGCCCGAGGACGAGCAGCATGCCGTAGCCGGTGAGCATCTCCTCGAGCCGTCCCGGCGGGAGGCCCCGGAGCACCGCCGATCTGCTCCGCCGCGTTCGAGAACGCGCGATACGAGCAGGGCCGACGCACGGGGCCGAGCGGGGTTCGAGCGCCGCCGATGATCACGGCGACGAAGAGCTTGAACGAGAGGGCAGGCCCGTACGCCGACGCGATCGGCGACCTGGCGAGCTCGACGCCGAGCGCTCCGGCGAGTCCGGCGATCACAGCCGAGGCGGCGAACGCTCCGAGTCGGAGCCGAGCCACCGGGACGCCGAGGGCGAGCGGCGGGCTCTGGGCGCTCGCGCGCGGCCGCGAGCGCGAGGCCCGGCGCTCGCCGCGCGAGAACCGCGAACGCGACGGACGGTGAGGGCGAGGAGCGTGAGCCCGATCTCGTAGTGGGCAGTCGGAGTCACTGTGCGGCCGAAGCACCTCGGCCTCGGGAAGGACGAGGCCCTGCGCGCCGCCGGAGATGCCCGGGAACGAAGTCAAGGCGAGGACGACGATCCAGCTCAGGATCCAGGTGCTGACGGCGACGAAGGCCGCTGCGCAGCCGTCCGGTTGCGAAGCCCTGTCAAGAGGCCGGCGCCGCAGCCGCAAGCGACTGCGAGCGACGAGCGAGGGCAGAAGCGGCCAGCCGGCCATTTGGCGCGCGCGATCGCCTCGGCGAAGGCGCCGATCCCGAGGAAGGCGCCCTGTCCGAGCGACGGGATCCCGGCGAGGCCGACGGCATACGCGAGCCCGACGGCAGCCACGGCGAGGTAGACGAATGCGGCGAGGTCGGGCATCCGGCCTGAGAGCGGCAGGACGGTCGGCGCGACAAGGGCGGCTGGATCCCGACCACCACGGCGTCGTCGCCAGCTCCAGCCTGCGCGGATCTCGCCCACCTGCAACAGACGAGCGCCTCACGAGTCTGGCTCATGCGCGACCGAACACGGCGTCGGAGCCGAAGCGACCGATACGCGATCAGGCCGAGCGCGAACGCCAGCGGGATGATCTCGCCGTACTGCGGGCCCGAGCCCGAAGTCGCCGATGCGCAGGTTGTCGATCGCCGCCTCGGCGAGACCGACGCCGAGGCCCGCCGCGAACGCGGCCCATGGAGACCCGAACCGGACGATCAGGGCCGCGACGAGACCCTTCAGCCCGAGCAAGCTCCCGGAGTCGATCGAGAACGGCGCGGAGGGCGCAGCCACGACCGCGGCGAGCGCCGCGAGCGCTCCGACGAGCCCGAACGCGAGTGCAACGAGCCCTTCGACCGGGAGGCCGACGAACCGCGCGCCCTCGACGTCGGAGGAGATCGCCTGCAGCGCCCGGCCGTATCGGGTCCGCTCGAGCGTCCAGGCTGCGAGGGCGGCCAGCGAGCGCGGCCAGGCCGATGACGAAGAACGACCGCATCTGGACGCTCGCGCCGGCGATCGTCACGAGGCCGTCGTGACCGAGCCTGTCGAAACGGAATCGGGTCCGGAAAGACGTAGGCCGGCCGCGTGAACGTCGCGCCGATCATCCCGCGGAGGGCGAACGCGATCGCCAGCGTCGCTGCGACCCAGCCGAGCGTCGAGCCACGCAGCAGGTACGGCTCGATGAAGAGGACGTACGTCGCAGCACCGACGCCCGATGCAGACGCACGAGCCCGACCATGAGAGCGAACAGGAACCGGCCGAGCGAGAGGCTCGTCTGGCTCACCGGCGCGGTGCCCGCGGCGACGAGCAAGGTCGTGAAGACGCCGAACGCGACGAGGTCGCCGAAGGCGAAGTAGACGATCCCGGTCAGCCGGTAGATCAGCGAGTACCCGACCGCGACGATGCCGTACACGCCCCCGGCCGCGAGGCCGGTGACGATCACCTGGACGACGAGGCTCACGGCGGGACACTACTCAGGTGCACGGTCGGGCTAAACCGCGGCGAGATCGGCCGTCCGGCCCATAGACGATCCTCGATCTAACGTGCTAGAACTGTGATCCAGGTGATGGGGGGCCGACAGGGGGGTTATTTAGTGCGTAAGAACGCTCGACTTTGGGCTCGCCGCCTTGGCGCGATCCTCATCGCGGGGATCTTCGTCGGCCTCGCCGTGACGTCGGCTCGACTGACAGACACCAAGTCGTCGCAGCTGCACGTCGCGGCGGGCTGTGGCAGCCGGCGTGCCCGTCTGGCGCAAGTCGCCTCGCACTCGAGTTCGCCTGTGCCGACCGTCCAGGTCGCGCACGGCGTCCTGACACCTGCCGTCCGCGACATGAAGCCCACGCCGGGCCACTGGAACATGATGTTCAGAGAGGTCGGCCGAGCACTCGCGGGGCGAGAGTTCCGAAGCTTCAGAATCGGCACGAGGGCAGCGCGCTCGTCCAGCGCAGCGCCGCGAAGAACCAGATGCCGAGCGCCGATCGCGAACTTCGCCGGGCGTGAACAACGTCAGCGGCGCCTCGCCGCCGGACACCGAGGGCGACATCGGCCCGAACCACTACATGCAGTGGGTCAACCTCGCCTTCCGGATCTACCATCGAGACGGGACGCCGGTCGGCACCGTCACGCCGGGCAATCGCTCTTCGGCCGGCAACCCGTACGCACTGTCAGCGCGGCCGACAACGACGGCGACCCGATCGTCCTCTACGACCAGTTCGCCGACCGCTGGCTCGCAGCGCAGCTTGCCTATGCCGAACTATCCGAACGGGCCGTTCTACCAGTGCGTCGCGGTCTCGTCGCACGAACGATCCGACCGGAACCTGGTGCGCGCTACCAGTACGTCGCGTGTCCGACGAACAAGCTCAACGACTATCCAAAGTTCGGCGTGTGGCCGACTCAGAACGCCTACATGATCACGGTCAACCAGTTCAGCGAGCCCGGTGACGGCTGGGCAGGTGTCGGCGTCATCGCGCTTCGAGCGGGACGCGATGATCAGCGGCTGCGGCCCCGCACGGATGCTCTACAGGGACATGTTCCCGGTCGAACCGAACCTCTGGGGCGGCATGCTTCCGGCGGACGCTCGACGGCTCGACGATGCCGCCTGCGAATGCCCCGGCGCCGCTGATCGAGGTCGACGACGACGCCTGGGATCCGGCGCACTTCCCGCGGATCGCCTCGACGTCTGGAACGCGACTGTCGACTGGATCGGGCGGGGGCACGATCAATGTCGACGCACGAAGGCCCGCTCCCGACGGCGTCCTTCGACGGGATTCTGTGCGACTTCGCCGGTGCATCCCGCAGCCGGGCACGTCGTCAGAAGCTCGACACGCTCGACGACCGGCTCATGTACCGCATGGCGTATCGGAACTTCGGCGACCACCAGGCGATGGTCGTCAACCACTCGGTGGACGTCCGACGGCGCCGACCATGCGGGTGTCCGCTGGTACGAGCTGCGGAAGACGACCGGCGAACTGGTCGCATCTACCAGCAGGGCACGTATGCGCCCGACACGACCGTCAACCGCTGGATGGGCTCGGCCGCGATGGATCACGACGGCAACATGGCCGTCGGCTTCTCGACGAGCAGCGGGACCGCGCCGAACTACCCGAGCATCCGCTACGCCGGGCGGCTCGCGACCGATCCGCTCGGACAGCTCGCACAGGGCGAGTCGACGCTCTTCACCGGGACGGGCTCGCAGACGACGCCGCGAACCGCTGGGGCGACTACTCGATGTTGGCGATCGACCCGACCGACGACTGCACGTTCTGGTTCACGAGCGAGTACCTGACCACGACGACGAGCTCGGCGAATGGCAGACGCGGATCGGGACCTTCAAGTTCCCGACCTGCCCTGGTGGGCCACCTCCACCTCCGCCTCCGCCACCGCCTCCGCCCTCCGCCTCCGCCACCACCTCCGCCGCCTCCCCACCTCCGCCACCACCACCTCCGCCTCCACCGCCTCCACCTCCACCACCTCCGCCGCCTCCACCGCCTCCGCCACCGCCTCCGCCTCCACCGCCACCTCCGCCACCCCCCGCCACCTCCGCCACCACCGCCGTCCGCTGCCGCGTGCCGAGGGTGCTCGGGTTACGCCTCGCCGCGCGAGGACGAAGATCCGGCGTGCGCACTGCTCGGTCGGCAACGTCCGCCGCGTTCGCTCCGGCGCTCGTTGCGCGGCCGTGTCGTGAACCAGTCACCGCGGCCCGGCACGATCAAGCGCCCGAACTTCCCGGTCAAGCTGGTCGTCGGACGGCGCTAGGCGAATCTAGAGCCAACTGAATGACCGAGCGGCCCGGCGATCTCCTTCGCCGGGCCGCTTTTCGTTGAGCGGCACGACCGCGGTCCGGCAATTGTCTTTCGCAGGAAGGGGTGTAACAATCCAGGCTGGTGAGGGGAGGGTACGTCCGGCTTGCGCTTCGGCTGGCGACCTCGGCGCTGTCGTCGCTGTGGTCGTGTTCGCCGCCGTCGAAGAGCACGAACAGCAGCGCGAGTGCCGCGTCGAACGGCTCACCGGACGCGCGCCGGCGGCGCTTCGGCGCTCGACCGTGCAAGCGTCGCCGAGCCACATGGTCGGGATCGCGCGCCGGTCCGGATTCCCCGCTCCGCACGCTGAAGTCGCAGCCGCCCAAGTACGGCCCGGTCTCGGAGACCGCTTCGAGAGCTAGCCCGGCGCGGCAGCCCGGCAGCAGCACGCGCGACAGCGTCGTCCAGGGCAGACGCGCCGAAGAACCGGATGCCGAGCCCGATCGCTGACCTTCGACGGCATCACGAACCTCTGCGGCTGCTCCCCGCCGGACACCGAGGGCGACGTGGGGCCCAACCACTACATGGAATGGGTCAACCTCCACTTCGCGATCTACAGCGAAGACCGGACTCAGGATCGTGCCCCCGACCCCCGGCAACACGCTCTTCACGGGCACGCCCTTCTGCGGCAGCACAACAACGGCGATCCGATCGTGCTCTACGACCAGTACGCAGGCCGCTGGATCGCGAGCCAGTTCGCGTTCAACGGCACGAGCGACCGGGCCGTTCTGCCAGTGCATCGCGGTCTCGAGCACGAGCGATCCGACCGCTAGCTGGTGCGCGTACGAGTTCCACGGTGCACCAGACGAAGTTCAACGACTATCCGAAGTTCGGAATCTGGCCGACCCAGAACTCGTACACGATGACGGCGCCGCAGTTCCGACGAACGAGGGCGCAGGCGGCCAGGGCGTCTGGGGCTTCGAGCGCGACAAGATGATCGCCTGCCAGACGGCCCGCTTCGTGTACCAGGACATGGTCTCGCTCGACCCGACGCTGCCGCGGATCCTGCCGGCCGACGCCGACGGCCCGAACCTGCCGCCGGCCGACGGCACGCCGCAGCCGATCGTCACCGACGAGGACGACGGCGCGGGCTTCCCGCCGACCGGATCGTGTCTGGAACGCGACGATGACGTGGGGCGACGACCCCGTCGATCACGCTCATGCACGAGGGCTTCATCCCGACAGCGCCGTTCGACCAGGACGTGGGCTGCGTGCCCGTCGGCCGCACGGCAGTGCATTCCGCAGCCCGGGCACGACCATCAAGGTCGACGCGCTGCCGAACCGGCCCGATGTACCGCGCCGCCTACCGCAACTTCGGCACGCTTCCAGGCGCTGGCCTGCGACGCACACCGTCGACGCCGACGCGCCGTCCGGCAACCGGGCCGGGATGCCGGTGGTACGAGCTACGGAAGACCTCGGGCAACTGGGGCATCCAGAACCAGGGCACGCTTCGGCCCGCGCTGACGGCCTCTATCGCTGGATCGGCGCGGCCGCGATGGACAGGGACGGCGAACCTCGCCGATCGGCTACTCGATCGGCAACGGGACGGCGCCGAACTACCCGAGCATCGCGTACGCCGGGCGGCTCGCGGGCGATCCGCCGAACACCCTCGGCGCAGGGCGAGGCGATGTTGCACGCCGGGACGGCTCGCAGACCGGCACGGCCAGCCGCTGGGGCGACTACTCGATGATGACGACGGATCCCGTCGACGACTGCACGTTCTGGTACACGACCGAGTACATCCAGACGACCGGCGCGACCCGTGGCGGACGCGGATCGGGAGCTTCAAGTTCCCGACGTGCGGCGGACCGCCGCCTCCACCTCCACCTCCACCTCCACCTCCACCTCCACCTCCGCCTCCGCCGCCTCCGCCACCACCGCCACCTCCGCCTCCACCTCCGCCTCCACCACCTCCGCCACCTCCGCCTCCGCCACCTCCGCCACCCCCACCAACGGTGCGCTGCACCGTGCCGCGGGTGATCGGGTTCACGCTGAGCCGCGCGAGGACACGGATCCGCAATTCGCACTGCTCCGTCGGTCGCGTCCGCCGCGCTCGCTCGCGGCGCATCAACCGCGTGATCGGCACAGAGCCCGAGGCCGGGTTCGGTCAGGCGCCGCGGCTTCCCGGTCAACCTGGTCGTCGGTCGGCGCTGATCAGCGCTAGGCAGACCGAATCGACACCGTGAGGCGTTTTCGCGCGCGGCTTCTGCTCGTCTTGGCCGTAGGCGGTTTTGCCGTTGGCAGTCTTGCGGTCGCTTCTTCGAGAGGCACCGAGCAGAGGATCGCCGGCCCGCGAACGGCGTCGCCGCTCCCGGGGCGAGCCGGTCCTTCATCGGCAGGCGAGGCTCGATCGCACGGTCTGGCGCAGCCGCACCGCGTGCCGGAGATCCGGACGCTTCCTCCGGGCCGCCCCCGGTGGTACGGGAACAAGACCGTCGACGAGCTCCGTGGAGGCCGGGACATCGAGAGGATCCCGGGAGCAGTTCCCGCCCCATCGAAGGACGGCGCGCTGCAGAAGAGCTTCGGCGGAGGCGCGATCCCGGCGCCCATCGTCAGCTTCAACGGCGTCACGAACCGCAACGGACTCATCCCGCCCGACACGAACGGCGAGATCGGCCCGAACCACTACCTCCAGATCGTCAACGTCTCGTTCGCGGTCTACAACCGCAACGGCACCGTCGCCTACGGCCCTGCCAACAACAACGTTCTCTTCACGGGGACGCCGCTCTGCGGTACGCACAACCAGGGCGACCCGGTCGTCCTCTACGACCAGTTCTCCGAGCGCTGGCTTGCTTCGCAGTTCGCGACAGGCCCCGACGGCAACTACGAATGCATCTCCATCTCGAGCACGAGCGATCCGACCGGTGCCTGGTGCGGCTACGAGTTCTTGATCCATCCGACGAAGTTCGGCGACTATCCGAAGTTCGCCGTCTGGCCGAGCCAGAACGCGTTCTTCATGACGGTGAACCAGTTCGACACCGGCTGGGGTGGGGTGGGCGTCTACGGCTTCGAGCGCGACCGGATGCTGGCCTGCGAGCCCGCACGCTTCGTCTACAAGGACATGTACGACGTCGATCCGAACCTCGGATCGTTCCTGCCGGCAGACCCGGACGGCTCCCCCGGCCCGCCCGCGGGAGCGGCCATTCCGCTCGTCATGGTCAGAGACGGGGCACCCGACAGGCTAAGCGTGTGGAGCGGCACAATCGACTGGAGCGCCCCCTCCCTTACGGTCCTGCACGACATCGAGCTCTCGACGGCTCCATTCAGCTCGAATCTCTGCGGCGGCTCCTGGAACTGCATCCCGCAGCCGGGAACGTCCGTCGGCCTCGAGCCGCTCTCGGACCGGCTCATGCATCGGCTCGCGTACCGCAACTTCGGCGCCTCACAGTCGATGGTCGTCGATCACACCGTCAATGCCGGCAGCAACCGTGCGGGGGTTCGGTGGTACCAGTTGACCGACCAGGGCAGCGGCTGGGGGATCGAGCAGCAGGGAACCTTCGCGCCGGCAGACGGCCTGCACCGCTGGATGGGAAGCGTCGCGCAGGAGATCTCGATGCCGGAGACGCCCGGAAGCATCCAGTCGAGCACGACCAGATCAGGCTTCTCCTCGGCCACGAGGATCTCCGCTTCCTCGCCGTTGCCGGCGTGGGAGACACGGAAACCCTCGGACTCGAGGTTATAGCGCAGCATCTCTGCGAGAGGCGCCTCGTCCTCGACGATGAGTATTTTAGCTGCCATCGGTGTTTTTCGTCCTTCGGGCGAATCCTTACCCCTTCGAAAACAGCGTCGAGCTGGTCTCGTCGCTCTTGGGGCGGTCGTCGGTGATGTTCACGCCGCGGACGAGGAAGTGCACCGTCTCGGCGATGTTGGTCGTGTGATCGCCGACGCGTTCGATGTTCTTGGCTCCGAACAGCAGATGCGTGGAGAGACCGATGTTGCGCGGGTCTTCCATCATGTAGGTCAGCAGCTCGCGGAACAGCGAATTGTACATCGCGTCGATGTTCTCGTCGTCGCGCCAGACGGCCAGGGCGCGATCGGCATCGCGCTCGGCGTAGGCGTCGAGCACTTCCTTGAGCTGCGCCAGGGCCAGCTCGCACCATGTGGCGAAGGCCGGTCATGAGCGGCTTCGGGTGGATTTACTGGGCGATCGCGAGGGCGCGCTTGGCGATGTTCTTGGCAAGGTCGCCGATGCGCTCGAGGTCGCCGGTGATGCGCAGGGCGGCCATGACGTGGCGCAGGTCGTTCGCCATCGGCTGTCGGCGGGCGATCATGGAGATGACCTGATCCTCGATCTCGCGCTCGAGCGTGTCGATCTGCTTGTCGGCTTCTGACGACTTGCTCGGCAAGGCGCGGGTCGCGGCGCTCGAGCGCGTCGAACGACTGGCCGAGGATGTGCTCGGCAAGGCCGCCCATCTGAGCGATCTTCTTGTCGAGGAGCGCCAGCTCTTCCTCGTAGGATCTTACGATATGCTCGTTCATTGGATCTCCTTGCACGCCGTGGCTGAGCGGGAGGCGCTGCAGCAACGGCCGATGTGTCTTCCGCGGCTCGGCCCCAAAAGAGGCCGCGAGCAAGTTCCTGCGTCGCGTCGGCATGTTCTGCGTCCAATCGCCGGTGTTGCAATGCCGAACGGCGTCAGCCGAAGCGTCCGGTGATGTAGTCCTGCGTGCGCTTGTCCGTCGGGTTGGTGAAGATGCGTGTTGGTCTCGCCCTCCTCGACGAGAATGCCGAGGTGGAAGAATGCGGTTCGCTGCGAGACGCGCGCCGCCTGCTGCATCGAGTGCGTGACGATGATGATGCAGAAGTTCTGCTTCAGCTCGTCGATCAGCTCCTCGATCTTGGCGGTCGCGATCGGGTCGAGCGCCGAGCACGGCTCGTCCATCAGGATGACCTCGGGACTGACGGCGATGGCGCGCGCGATGCAGAGGCGCTGCTGCTGGCCGCCGGAGAGGCCGGTGCCGGGATCGTTGAGGCGATCCTTGACCTCCTTCCACAAGGCCAGCCTTCTCGAGGCTCGTGACTGGACGATTTCGATCGAGCTCGGCCTTCGAGCCGGCAAGGCCGTGGATGCGCGGGCCGTAGGCGACGTTCTCGTAGATCGACTTCGGGAACGGGTTCGGCTTCTGGAACACCATGCCGACGCGGGCGCGCAGCTGCACGACGTCGAGCGATGGGATCGTAGATGTCCTCGCCGTCGATGCGTGATCTTGCCGGTGACGCGGCAGATCGGGATCGTGTCGTTCATGCGGTTGATGCAGCGCAGGAACGTCGACTTGCCGCAGCCGGAGGGGCCGATGAAGGCCGTGACGCTGCGGTCGGGAATGTTCGACCGACACGTCTATCAAGGCGTGCTTTTCGCCGTAGTAGACGTTGACGTCCTTGGCGACGACCTTGGTCAGGTTCGTGCTGGCAGCCTTCGACGGTGCGTTGAAGTTCGGGGTCTGCACGTTCATCATTTCACACTCCAGTAAAGACGGGTCCTACCAGCGGCGCTCGTAGCGGCGACGTAGGATGACAGCGGTAACGTTCATGCAAATGAGGAACGCGAGAAGGATGAGCGTGGCGCCGGCCGTGCGTTCGACGAAGCCGCGCTCGGCCGCCGTCGCCCACATGTAGATCTGCACCGGCAGAGCCGTTGCGGAATCGAGAGGCGATCTTGGGTACTCGACGACGAAGGCGACCATGCCGATCATCAGCAGCGGCGCGGTTTCGCCCAGAGCCTTGGCGAGGCCGATGATCGTGCCGGTCGAGAATGCCGGGCACCGCCAGCGGCAGCACGTGGTGCGTGATCGACTGCATCTTGGAGGCGCCGACGCCGAGGGCCGCCTCGCGGATCGAGGGCGGCACGGCGGCGATCGGCGGCTCGCGTGGCGATGATGATCGTCGGCAGCGTCATGAGCGCCAGCACGAGACCGCCGACGAGCGGAGGCGGAGCGCGGAATGCCGCATGAAGTTGATGAAGATCGCGAGACCGAGGAGGCCGAACACGATGGAAGGAACGGCCGCGAGGTTGTTGATGTTGACCTCGATGGTGTCGGTCAGCAGGTTCTTCGGCGCGAACTCCTCGAGTAGACCGCGGCGGCGACGCCGAGCGGGACGGCGAGCAGCAGCACGATCAGCATCATGTAGATCGAGCCGATGAGTGCCACGCCGATGCCTGCAGTCTCAGGCTTGCTCGATGCGCCGTAGGTGAAGAGACCGGTGTTGAAGTGCTTGACGAGCACGCCGGAAGCTGCGGCCTTGTCGAGCCAGCGCGATCTGCTTGTCGGAGAGCTTGCGGCGTGATTCCTCGACGCCGCGGTCGAGCTGGCCCTTCATCAGGCTAGTCGACGTTGCCGTGGGCGAGGACAGTCGATCGGGACGGTTTGCCGATCGAGAGACGGATCGGCGAGGACGGCCTTGCGGATCTGGCGTGTCGGCGTTCTGCAGACAGGAGGTCGGCAGCGGCGCGCGCGTCGGCCTTGTTGTTCGGATCGACGCCGAGGGCCTGGTAGATGGCGCGCTTGGCGAGCTTCGAGTAGTCCGCCATCTGCAGGTCGTTGTGCGTCGGCGGTGATCGTCGAACCAAAGGCGCCCTGGTCGAGAACGACCTCGAGCCGGAACACCGACTGCGTGAAAGCGGAGTAGCCGCGCAAGAGAATAGTCGAGAACAGGGCGATCAGGAAGGCGATGCCGAAAAGAATGGCGCAGACGCCGTAGATCCTGAAGCGCCGCTCGGCCGCGTAGCGTCTCGCGATGCGGCGCTGGGTGGCTTCGGTCGAGCGTTGGCGTCACGGTGTCCCGGTGTCATAGGAGCCGTTTCCACAGTCATTATTCGTACTGCTCCCTATACTTGCGCACGATATAGAGCGCGTAAATGTTGAGTGCGAGGGTAAAGACGAAGAGTGTCAGGCCGAGCGCGAAGGCCACGAGCGTCTGCGGCGAGTTGAACTCGAGGTCGCCCGTGAGCTGGCTCACGATCTTGACGGTGATGGTCGTCACCGGCTCGAACGGGATTGAGCGTCAGGTTCGGGGCGATGCCGGCGGCGAGAACGACGATCATCGTTTCACCGATGGCGCGCGAGGCAGCGAGCAGGATGGCGCCGACGATGCCGGGAAGCGCGGCAGGCAGGATGACGCGCTTGATCGTTTCCGACTGCGTGGCGCCGAGGCCGTAGGAGCCTTCCCGCAGCGATTGCGGCACGGCGTTGATGATGTCGTCCGACAGCGACGAGACGAACGGGATCAGCATGACGCCCATGATGAGACCGGCAGTCAGCACGCTCGTGGCCGAGATCGAGAGGCCGACGTGGCGCCGAGATCGCGCAGCAGCGGGCCGAACGTGATGAGGGCGAAGAAGCCGTAAACGATGGTCGGGATGCCGGCCAGAATCTCGAGCAGAGGCTTGGCCGTCATGCGGACGCCGCTCGAGGCGTATTCCGACATGTAGATGGCGCTGAACAGACCGACCGGCACCGCGACAGGCAGCGCGACGATGGAGATATAGAGCGTGCCCCACAGCAGCGGAAGCAGGCCGAACTGGCCGCCCGAGGCGCCCGAGTTGCCGGCAGCGGAGAAGCGCGGGTCCCAGACGGTGCCGAACAGGAAGTCCGGGATCGAGCACGATCGAGAAGAAGTGGATGCTCTCGAACAGCATCGACAGAACGATGCCGAGCGTCGTCAGAATGGCGACCATCGAGCAGCCCAGAAGACCGGCGAGCGCCACCGTCTCGACCGCGTTGCGGGAGCGGAGCTTGGGGCCAACCTGGAACAGTGCGAAGGCGAAGCAGAAAAGCGCCAGGCCGAGAGCCGACAGCGGTGATGATGAGCTGGCTCGAAGTTTTCACTGCCATCTGATAGCGGGCGGCTTCGACGGCATAGGGTTCAGGCGTCACGGCGAGAGGAACGCCCTTGCTCATCAGACAGGGCCTTCACGTCCGTGCCGGGAGTCGGAGGTCTTCTCAAGCTCCTCCGGCGAGAGCTTTTCGAGGCCCGTTCTCGACCATGTTGATGGTCGACATCGCCAGGGCGCGGAGCTGCTCGGGGCCGTTGACGATGTTCTCGGGAAGTCGCGACGAAACCATCGACGTGACGATGGCGGGCGAGATAGCCGACCAGAGGATGAGTCAGGAAGCAGTGCGGGCAGCGTCGGTCCAGAGCAGCACATAGGCGCCGTAGTAGCCGGGCCGCGAGTGGAGTGTCGACGTTTTGCCGTCAACGGAGGCTCGTGCGCGCCAGTTGCCGAGGAACCAACCGAGGACGCCAAGGGCGAGGACTACCGAGACAATCAAAGTTGTCGACACGCGCTTTTTCCTCGTTCGCGAGCAGGTAGGGCGCCGTAAGATCTCGCGGCAGGATAGCCGGCGCAGATCAGATATGCGAGAAGGGAGAGCGGCAAAACGCGCTGCCGGCTCCCCCTTCTCCTACTCCACGTTGACGTCAGTCGAAGCACAAGGTGAAGAAGCGGTTAAGCGCTTACTTCGCCGCCGTGGTCAGCGTCTTGCCGGACTTCACGAGGTCCTGGACTTCCTTGCGCTCAGCGTCGGGAAGCGGGACGAGGCCGTACTCGGCGAGCGGGCCGTCAGCAGCGAGGATCTTGTCGCTGGTGAAGAACTCAGCGTACTCCTTGAGGCCGGGGATCACGCCGAGGTGAGCCTTCTTCACGTAGAAGAACAGCGGGCGCGAAACCGGGTACTTGCCGGAGGCGACGGTCTCAAGCGAGGGCTCGACGCCGCTCACGCTCGCGACCTTGAGCTTGTCCTTGTTGTTCTCGTAGAACGAGAGACCGAACACGCCGACGCCCTGCTTGTTGGACTGGATGCGGGCGAGCGTCTCGGTGTAGTCGCCGTCGATGTCGACTGCAGCGCCGTCCTTGCGGACTGCTTTGCAGGCCTTCTCGGCAGCGGTCTCGGCAGCCTTCTTCGGATCGACGGGCTTGCCGTCCTTATCGACCGGGGGCTTTTCCTTGACAGCAGCCTCAGCTTTGGCAAGCTGCGCCTTCAGACCGTCGGTGGCCTTGCAGCCCGCGACGCAGAACCTTCTCTTCGAACACTTCGCGCGTGCCGTGCTTCTCGCCCGGGATGAAGGCGGCGATCGGCCAAGTCGGGGAGGCTCGGGTTCACTTCTTTCCAGGTCTTGTTCGGGTTGGCGACGAGTGCGCCGTCCTTCGGCACTTCAGCGGCGAGGGCGAGGTAGAGATCCTTGGGCTCGACCTTCCAGTCGCCGGCAGCGGCGTCAACGGCGAACACGATGCCGTCGTAGCCGAACTTGACCTCGACGATGTCGGTGACGCCGGCCTTGGCGCAATCTTCCTGCTCGGCAGGCTTGATCTTGCGCGAAGAGTTGGCGACGTCGATCTTGTCCTCGCCGACGCCGGCGCAGAACTGCTTGATGCCGGCGCCCGAGCCGCCCGAACTCGATGATCGGGCGTCTTGAAGTTCGGGAAGGCCTTGCCGAACTGCTCGGCAACGATGTTGGCGTACGGCAGAACGGTCGACGAACCAGCGACCTTGACCTGGTCGCGTGCCGATGCCGCACCGGCGAACGCAGCCAAGCCGACGGCAGCGGCCGTCGAGAAGGCGATGAACTTGGTGTTCACGCTAAATCTCCATTGTCTCGTGGACTATGCAACAGGCGCGGCCCTCCGCCAGCACCTGATCATCCGGCGCGTCGCGCCGGAGGCCATGTATTAGCGGGCTGTGGCTATGGATTTATGACAGCTCATCTATATGACTTTGCTGCAATTTAATCAGGATGCGTGCTTTGAGGTGAATTCGATGAGGCGTCTTCGGCGCTGGCCGCTCTGCTGGACACCGGGTTCGCGGATCAGTCCTACACGTTGCAATTGCAAGTTAATTCGCGGGACCGCCGAGGCGGACCTTCGCCGCGGGCGACGTTTTGGGTCGCGCGGTCAAAGCATCGCACGAGCGCACTGGGCCAAGGCGTTGACAGGCCCCGTGGCGGGTCTCAAGACTTGGTTTACACACTGGACACGTTCTAAGCGGGGAAATCAGGGTCCATGGTCGAGCTCACGCTACCGAAAAACTCCAAGATCAAGCCGGGCAAGACATGGAACGAGCCCGCCGGCGAGGGCAAATGGCGTGAATTCCGCGTCTACCGCTGGAATCCCGACGATCAGGCCAACCCGCGCATCGACACCTACTGGGTGGACGAAGAGAAGTGCGGACCTATGGTTCTTGATGCGCTCATCAAGATCAAAAACGAGATCGATCCGACGCTGACGTTCCGGCGCTCCTGCCGTGAGGGCATCTGCGGCTCGTGCGCCATGAACATCGACGGCACCAACGACCTCGCCTGCCTCAAGGGGCTCGAGGAGGTGAATGGAGCGGTCAAGGTCTATCCGCTGCCGCATATGTCGGTGGTGAAGGATCTCGTACCTGATCTCACCAATTTCTATGCCCAGCATCGCTCCATCGAGCCCTGGCTCAAGACCGATACGGCCGCTCCGCCCAAGGAATGGAAGCAGTCGCGCGACGACCGCGAGAAGCTCGACGGGCTCTATGAATGCATCCTGTGCGCCTGCTGCTCGACGTCGTGCCCCAGCTACTGGTGGAATTCCGACCGCTATCTTGGGCCGGCGGCGCTGCTGCAGGCCTATCGCTGGGTCATCGACAGCCGTGACGAGGCCACCGGCGATCGGCTCGACAATCTCGAGGACCCTTTCCGGCTCTACCGCTGTCACACGATCATGAATTGCGCTAAAGCCTGCCCGAAGGGTCTGAACCCGGCCAAGGCCATCGCGGAGCTCAAGAAGCTGATGGTGCAGCGGCGCGTGTGATGCGCCGCGGAGGCTTGTGAGGCGACAATCGAAGTGCGAGTTTGGCCGCGCTTGGTGGTCTCCAGAGAGGGAGTGGACATGGGGATAACTAAGCCCACGCCTGTCACAACCACCCTTCTTCTCAAAACACCGCACCTCCATAAAGCAAGTGAGAGAGACGCTTATTGAGACGTATGGCTCTTGATGTATTCGATGGCATCGCCGACGGTCTGGATCTTCTCGGCATCCTCGTCCGTGATCTCCATGTTGTATTCCTCTTCCAAGGC